>CBDEUZ010000007.1:0-1980353 GCA_965243495.1 Dehalococcoidia bacterium
TGTCTTGCTCGGGCTGATTGCCGGGACGAGTTTATGGCGGCCAATGAGGGTGCCGATGGCGTAGGCGGCGGTGTCGGAGGCGAACGTGATGAGGAGGGCGTACCCAAGCCAGGCGAGGCCGTCCGGCTCCTCTCTTAGCAGGAGGCCGGCGGCGAGGAACACGGCAGGATAGACGGCGGCGACGACGGTAGCAACCCAAGCCTGTGCGCCGCTCCAGGTTCGGAGTCTGAACGCGAACAGCGCCGCTCCGAGGGTTCCGCCGCCGATGACAGTCAGGGCAATGAGGGCAGGGGATGGGTCTTCGGTTGAAGCGGAAAAGAGAAACGCGCCCGCAAGCAGGGCTGAGACGGGCCAGACGACACGGCCCATGGGCTGCAGGAGGGTGCGGACTTCCCAGATGCCCAGGAATGTTGCTGCCGCCGTGACGAGCAGGAGGGGAATGCTGCCCAGCCAGACGGCGGCGGCGAGGATCGGGATGCCGACGGCGGCGGTGGCGAGGCGGAGGGGCAGGGAATCTCGCACGCCCGTTGTGTTCTGCTGGTCTGTACCCATAGGGAGATTATGGGGGAGGGAGCGATGGGGCGCGTTCTACTCTCCGTCCAGGGCGCCGAAGCGGCGTTTACGGGCGGCGTAGGCGTCGAGGGCCTTTCGCACTTCTTCGGGGCCGAAGTCCGGCCAGAGGGTTGGGGTGAAGTAGAGCTCCGCATAGGCGGCCTGCCACAGCAGAAAGTTGCTGATACGCAGTTCTCCGCCGGTGCGGATGATGAGGTCCGGGTCGGGCAGGCCGTTGGTGAACAGGCGACTGGCGAAGGTGGATTCGTTTACGTCGTCGGGAGTGATATCATCCCGCAACAGGGTTCTGGCCGCTTCAAGGATCTCTTCGCGGCCTCCGTAGTCGAACGCGACGCTGAGAGTGATGCCGGTGTTGTCCTTCGTCATGTCAACGACGCGGTCGATGGCGGCGGCGATGTCGGGGCTGATGCGGTCTTTGCGTCCAAGGTGGACGAGCCGCGCTCCCTCCTGGTGCAGGCGAGGGGCGTCCTGCTTGATGGCCTCGGCGGCGAGCGTCATCAGACCTTCGACTTCTTCGGACGGACGCCGCCAATTCTCGGTTGAAAAGGCGTAGAGGGTCAGGTAACGGACGCCGCGCTCAGAGAATGCGCGGACGACATCATGCAGCTTGACGCGGCCATGCTGATGGCCTTGTTCGCGGGGGAGCTCCCGTTCTCGCGCCCACCGTCCGTTGCCATCCATGACGATGGCGACGTGCTGCGGGGCGGCGGCGTTATCTACGTGTTCCGGCGGCGTCATGCGCGGGCTATTTCAGCGCTAGACTTCCATGACGGCCGCTTCCTTGGCCGCCCCCATCTCATCGACCTGGCCGGTGTAGCGGTCCGTGATCTTCTGGAGCTGGTCTTCCGCCCGGCGCTCGTCATCTTCTGAGATTTCCTTGTCACGCTGCAGGCGGCGGAGGTGATCCATGGCGTCGCGTCGGACGTTGCGGATAGCCACACGCTCATCCTCGGCCTTGGAGCGAACGAGCCGGCTCATCTCCTTGCGGCGTTCCTCCGTCATCTGCGGGATGGGGATGCGGAGCAGCTGGCCGTCGACCGCGGGTGACAACCCCAAGTCTGTCTGGAGAATGGCACGTTCGATTGCGACCGTGGCGGAGCGATCATAGGGCTGAACGACGAGTAGGCGCGGCTCCGGCGCGGTAATGGTCGCCAGCTGCTTGAGCGGAGTGGGCGTGCCGTAGTAATCGATTCGGAGTTCCTCAACTAGGGTAGGGGAGGCGCGTCCCGTGCGGATGCCTGCCAGCTCACGGTTGAGAACGTCGCAGGTGACCTGCATTCGATGCTCGGCATCATCGAGAATTTGCTGCGTCATGGCTTGTCCTCCCCGGGGCTGCTGTGCTCACCGTGTGCCGTCTGAGTTGACGAGCGTGCCGACCGTCTCACCTTTCAGTATTCTGCCAAGACTTCCCGTGTCAAAGATATCGAAGACAACGATGGGCAGGCTGTTGTCCATGCAGAGGGTCAATGCCGTACTGTCCATGACGCCAAGTCGTAGATTGAGGGCTTCCATATAGCTGATGGCGGAATACCGTTTCGCGTCCGGCTGTTCGTTGGGATCGGCGTCATAGATGCCATCCACTTTGTTCTTGGACATGAGGAGCACGTCTGCGCCCGCTTCCACTGCGCGCAGAGAGGCCGCCGTGTCCGTGGTCATGTACGGGTTGCCGGTTCCGGCGGCGAAGATGACGACGCGTCCCTTCTCCATGTGGCGGATGGCGCGGCGACGGATGTATGGCTCCGCAACGGCCTGAATGGCGATGGCGGAGAGGGTGCGGACGTCCGCGCCGAGGCTCTCGAGGGTGGTCTGGAGCGCAAGGGCGTTGATGACGGTGGCCAACATGCCAGAGTAGTCGGCAGTGGCACGATCCATGCCGGATTCCTCGGCGATCCTGCCGCGCCAGATATTGCCGCCGCCGACCACGATGCCCATCTGTACGCCGGTCTGCAGAACGTCAGATATCTCTGATGCAACGACACGGACGGTATCAACGTCAATGCCAGACTGTCGAGAGCCCATCAGCGCCTCGCCGCTGAGCTTGAGGAGGACTCGCCGCGGTTCGTCGCCGTCTAGCGTGGCAGCCTCTTTTCTCTGCGTCTTCGGGTCCGCGTACTATTCCTCGCCGATGCCGTAGCGAGCGAAGCGCCTGATGACGATATTCTCGCCGACCTTGGCAACGGTGTCAGTCAGAAGGTTGGCAATCGTTTGGCTTGCATCCTTGACGAATGGCTGATGGAGGAGGCGTGGCTCTCCGGAGGACGTGTCGAGGTCATCGACAGGGATTTCATCATTGATGGCCTGAGGATTCATCGCAGCGACCTGAAGGGCGATATTGTGGGCGAGCTCCCTGAAGTCTTCAGTTCGGGCAACGAAGTCCGTCTCGCAGTTGAGCTCAACGATGACGCCGATGCGCCCGCCTGCGTGGACGTAGGTCTCAATGAGTCCTTCATTTGCCGCGCGGGATGCCTTCTTGGCAACCGTGGCGATGCCACGCTCCTTAAGCAAGTCACTTGCCTTGTCCATGTCGCCCTGCGCGTCTTCAAGGGCGCGTTTGCAGTCCATAATGCCCGCGCCGGTGCGCTCTCGCAGTTCCTTGATGGCATCCGCCGAGATTGTCGTCACTCCACACTCCTGTCGTTATATTTCACGCGCCGTCTATCTCGGGCGGCGCGGTTAGTTGCCTTTTTCTTGCCGGAGCCCGCGCGGTTGCAGGCTTGCATTTGCGTACTCGTTGAATCAGGGCAGGGGAGGCTCAGGCGGTCGCTGCAGCAGCCTCGCCTTCCTGCTTCATGTTCTGTCCCTCGGTAACGCCCTCGATGATGGCGTCGGCGATGTGGCCGGTCATCAAGCGGAGGGCGCGGATCGCATCATCATTTCCTGGAATCGGGTAGTCAATGAGGTCGACGTTGCAATCGGTGTCCGCGATGGCGACGATGGGAATCCCCATCTTTCGTCCCTCGGCAATTGCGATCTTCTCACGGGCGGCGTCGATGACGTAGATCGCGCCGGGCATCTCCGTCATCTCCTTGATGCCGCCCAGATAGCGGTTGAGCTTGGCGATGCGGTCCTCAAGGCGTCCGGCCTCTTTCTTGGGCAGAAAGGCGAACTCTCCCTTGGAACGGCGATCCTCCTGCTTGACGAGGTAGTCAATGCGCGACTGAATGGTGCGGAAATTAGTAAGGGTGCCCCCCAGCCAGCGCTGGTTGACCCATGGCTGATCGGCGCGTATGGCCTCCGCCGAGATTGCGTCCTGCGCTTGCTTCTTGGTGCCGACGAAGAGCACCTTCTTGCCGGACAGTGCCACCTCGCGGACGAACTCGGCTGCTGCCTCAAGGCGATTGAGAGTCTTCTGGAGATCAATGATGTGGATGCCGTTGCGCTGCGTAAACACGAACGGCTTCATCTTGGGGTGCCAGCGGCGAGTAGGGTGTCCGAAATGTACTCCGGCCTCCAACAGCGTCTTCATCGTGATTTCAGGCTTATCACCGTTTTCGGGAGTCGGCGGCGTGTCCGCCGCGGCCTGAATCGTCGTCGTTTCCTCGCTGGCCGTTGTTGTCCCACCGTCAGTCGTCAAGAGCCACCTCTTTGAATCCGCAAATGTGTAGTCGGCTCAGTATAGCACGCAAGCCATGAGGCGCTCAGGTTGACCTCAGATACGACCGCACATACAATCTTATGTGCCGCCGACAGGGAAAAACGGGGAAATAATGGCGCCACGATACGATTACGATTGCCCAGAATGCGACCTGCGCTTTGAGCTTCGACAGAGTTTCGATGCCGAACCTGTCGCACCGTGTCCGACATGCAAGGCAGAGAGCAAGCGGGTGCTGCACGTTCCCCAGGTTGTCTATAACGCGGACGGATTCTATACAAGCGAGCAGAAGAAGACCGGCTTCGGCAGCTATTGGAACCGCAAGGCGGAGGCCGAGGACCAGGGCAAGATGGATCCGGAAACAGGAGTCGGCGCTTACTAGGTTGTGAGGCCCTTCGGATCACAGGCCTTTTCGATTCAACTACCAGTCAACGGGAATACCAGCTATGCCGATGTATGACTACGTGTGCGAAGACTGCCCGCATGAGTTTACCGTGCGGCAGGGGTATCACGACCCTCGAGTAGCGACCTGCCCGACGTGCGGCGGCAAGGGGAAACAGCGTATTTCCATGCCGGCCGTCGTGTTCAAGGGCAGCGGTTTCTATGTGAACGATTACGGCGGCAGGAAGACCGGACAGCCGCCTGCCAGGGACTCAGACAACGGCGGTGATTCCGGCGGAGACAGCTCCGGCGGGGATGATCACGACCACGCCGCCAACGGCGCTTCTGAGCACTCTCATCCGCACCCGCATCCCCATCCGCATTAGATTCCTCGATTGCGCTTTGTTCCCGTTCGGGAGCCCCCTTCGACAGGCTCAGGGTGAACGGGGGGACGGCGCTACGCGCCGCACTGGATTCCCGCTTTCGCGGGAATGACGAGGATGGGGCAGGGTAGCTGATGCGGGTTATTATTCAGCGAGTTTCACGGGCGAACGTGCGCATCGATGGCGAGACTGTCGGTGAAATCGGGCAGGGGGCGCTGATCCTGGCCGGCGTGAAAGACGGCGACACCGAGGATGATGTCCGGTACATCGCGGGGAAGATTCCCAACCTTCGTATCTTTGCCGAAGGCGACAAGCATTTCGAAAGCTCCGTCATGGAAACGGGCGGCTCGGCGCTTGTTGTGAGCCAATTCACGCTGTACGCGGATACGCGCAAAGGGCGCAGGCCAAGTTTCGTGGAGGCGGCGCGGCCCGCGGAGGCTGAGCGCCTCTATGAACTGCTGGTCAGCGAACTGCGAAGTCAGGGGCTGAGCGTCGAGACGGGACGCTTCGGGGCGATGATGGACGTGGAGCTGGTCAACGACGGGCCGGTGACAATCATCATCGACAGCGAGGACAGGCAGCGGGCGCGACGCGGCTAACTCCCCAGGTCCGGCGGCCTGATGGTTAGCTCGAAGGAGATCAGGGCCAATACGATGGCCACGATCACGACCAGCGAGATTCCAACGAACCACGGGATGTATTTCTGGAACGGCAGCGGTTCCTCCGGTCGTCGCAAGGGCGGCCACGTCGCGCCTCGATAAGCCAGCACCAGGTTCTCCAATGATTTGCCGGCGATGACGGTGATTCCGGCCTCTTCCACGCGCTCCCGTGATGTGTCCGAAAGTTCTCCATCAGTGATTAGAAAGGCAGCCGACGCCTGGAGCGACTCCTTTTGGTTGCTGAATTCCTCCACAACTGCCCGGGCCAGCTTTTCAGGCGACACGCCGAACTCGAATCGCGCAACGGCTCGGTGGCCGCGACCGTGGAGGATAACAAGGTCGCCGATGGGCGGCTCTTCGCCAGACTCATTGGTGGGCAGCATATAGCCGCCGCGCCCAAGGTAGCCGAGAACGACGTCTTTGACGGTCTCCGGCTCGTAACGCCTCATGATGGGCGGATGCTTAGCGCCTGCGGCGGCGTCTTCGGTTAGCGTTGGGCCTCATATTGGGGGGAAGGCGCTTGCCGCCGCCGGGACCGCGATAGGACGGCTCACCCGGTTCGAGATCTTCAACAGGCGCGGGCGCCTCTCTACGAGGAGTTTTTCCAGCGTTGCGTCTTCGACGCCATAGCCAGATGTAGACGGGTATCATCACCGCCGTGAAGTAGACTGTCGCGCCGACAATAATCTGCGACTCATACGTGGCGACGAAATCGCCTAGTGGAGTGCCGGCGCGGTTTTCGATGACCCATTGCATCGACCACGGCAGGTGGAGCGGGTTCAAAACGATGAAGCCCACCGCTACAAGGCCGATGATGTAGTTTCGGTAAACTTTGTTCACGACGATTATCGTGAGGTTTGGGGTTAGGGGATGTCAACGGAGGGGTTTCGGATTCAGGCTCGCCTCAGGTTGTTCGCTCCTATTGTAAAAGCAACATAATATCTATTGTGCGAAGTTGGATATGACACTACGAAAACAGGCCATAAGTCCACTGCCCGACAGTTTCCCTCATGAATTGCAAGAAAAGGCGTGAATTGTGAAACGTTCTGTATCGGTGGCGATTCGTTCCGTGCAGCCGGATGGCGCTGAGCGTGTTGTCGCTGTCTTGCGGCCACGGGTTCCGGATGATCCGCTCGGCGGGCTGTGGGGTTTGCCTGCGGCCACTGCACGGGACGGCGAATCGGAGGTCGAAGCCGCGTCACGCGTCCTGAAGGACAAGCTGGGGCTTCAGCTCTCCTCTGAAGGGCTTACTCGTATCAATGAGGGGCGGCGGGATGATGGCGTGAGTTCTCAGTCGATGACAGTCTTCGCACTCGATTGGGATGAGAAATCTGCCCTGCCGATCTCACTGCCTGCGCGCCCGGCTGATTCGGAATCGAAGGTCACGCTCTACGAGGACTGGCGCTGGGCCGCGCCGGAGGAACTGCAAGAGGCGGCCAAACAGGGATCGTTGTGTACGCGCCTCTACTTAGAGTGGCTGGGAGATTAGAAGCGGACGGCAGAGGCCAGGCCAAATTCGATGGCGCTACGGAGGTCATCAAGTCCGCGGCCTGAAAGCGCCGATACGGGGATGATGGAGAGGTCAGGCGTCTTGTCCAGTGCCTGATCCACAAGGGCACGATATTCGGGTGACGACTCGGCATCAACGAGGTCCATCTTGTTCATGACGAGGATGCGCGGCTTGCCCGCCACTTCAAGCTCATCCAGCAGTGAGAGTACCGACTTGTAATGCATCGAGGCGGCAGGCGCGTTAGCGTCCGCCACGTGGAGCAGCAGATCGGCGTCCTCCAGTTCCTCAAGTGTTGCGCGGAAAGCCGCAACCAGGCTGTGCGGGAGCTTCTGGATGAAACCGACCGTGTCTGTGAGCAGTACTTCGCCTCCGGCCGGAAGCCGCATCATACGCGTTACGGGGTCAAGAGTTGCGAACGGTTTATCCTCGGCAAGCACGTCGGCACGCGTTAGAGCGTTCATCAGCGTGCTCTTGCCGGCGTTCGTATACCCGATGAGTGAGACTGTGGGCAGGCCCTTGTTCTTGCGCGATTCACGGTGTTGAGCACGGCGGCGGCGCACGTCCTCCAACTGCCCTTTTAGCCTATGGATGCGGTTGCGAACAAGGCGTCGATCTGTTTCCAGCTGGGATTCGCCGGGGCCTCGCGTTCCAATGCCGCCGCCAAGGCGCTCAAGGTGACTCCACTGCCCGCGGACACGAGGCAATAGGTACTCGTGCTGAGCCAATTCAACTTGCAGGCGTCCCTCCATGGACTGGGCTCGCTGCGCGAAGATATCCAGGATCAGCGCCGTTCTGTCCAGCACTTTGACCTTGAAAGACTCCTCAAGGTTGCGCTGCTGCGTTGGGGTTAGTTCGTCGTCGAGGATGACAGTGGAGATCTCCTCATCCCGCGCGAGAAGAAGCATTTCGTCGAGTTTGCCGCTACCCATGTAGTGAGGCGTGAATCGATCAAGTCGTTGGCGCTCAACGGCCACGACTTTGGCGCCTGCGCTTTGGGCGAGAGCGCTGAGTTCTTCAAGGGATTCGTCGAGCGACCCCGACGTTCCCCTACCCTTGACCGCCGCGCCGATGAGCAGGGCGCGCTCCGGGGGGCGCGCGGTGACCTCAGGGCGAACGGTGTAGTGTCCGTTCGATCCATGTCTGTCACCATTGCGTCTCTTGCTCATCTGCCTCCGCTTTTACTGCTTCTGATCAGTAACATCAAGGGGCTTTGTGCGTTCACTTTGTGCGTTCAAGTATACGATGCAACGGCAGCGAACCCACTTCACGGGTGTCTCCATGGGACAAGCGTAGAATGAAGTCAGGTTATGAATCTGTATCAACCTGAGTCGGAACATCGCCCTGAAGCCCGCCGGAACCCGGGCCGCGCGTTGTCGTTCACGGTTGGGTTGTCACTGCTCCTGACGTTCATTGTTCTGGTTGCCGGTGTGCGTGAGACATTCGTCGCGCCGGGCGCAGAGCGAATATCGTTCGGCGGCCCGGGAAACTTCGGCATTCTCACGGAGGCAATACGCGTCTTCGAGGAAACGACGGGCATTCCACTCAGTCCCGACCAAGACGACATCGACCGCACCATTTACTTCATGACTATTGCGGCATCCGGCGAACGGGGCTTCAATACGGCAGACCGCATCCTTTCCGAAGTGGAAAACTTTGACGAAGAGGCACCGTCCGGTGTGCCGCCGGGACTTGAGGATATCTGGCGAGCGATGCAGATCCTCCAAAGGGAATATCCCGACGCGCCGCTTGAGGAGGTCACGGAGGCTGCCCGGCGAGGCTTGTTTGTGCGCGGCGAGGACCCTGCCCTGGCGTTTCTGGATGCCGGACAGTATGAGAGCGCGCAGGAGTTCTTCGCGGAGAGCTCGTATGAAGGCATCGGGGCGCGGGTCGGACGGACAGACGATATCAACGTCATCTCTAACGTATTCATCGGCGGACCTGCAGAGGCGGCAGGCCTGCAAGCGGGCGACGGCATCGTGTCAGTAGACGGCGTGGATGTTACGGGAATGCCGGTCAATGAGCTGGTAGAAATCGTCAAGGGTGAGCGTGGCACGGAAGTAGTGCTTGAAATCCGGCGTCCATGGGACGATCCCGCTACCCAGATGAGCGTCACGGTTGTGCGCGGAGTGGTTCCGACATCCATTGAGACACGCATCTTCGGCGAGGACACGGGACGTCCGCTCGTTGGCTACATACGGGTCGAACGATTCCACCGGGAGACGGATGATGATTTCCGTGAGGCGCTTGGCACCTTGCTCGAGCGGGACATCGAGGCCTTGATTCTGGACGTCCGCTCAAATCCGGGCGGCTCACTATCCGGGGCCGTCAGTATCGTCGGGGAATTCGTGCCGGAGGGACTCGCGATGTACGAGGAGACGCGCGAAGGCCGTCGCATCGACTGGGAGGTTGATGATGACGGCCAGGCATATGATCTGCCTCTAGCCGTACTCGTCAACGGGTTCTCGGCCAGCGCGTCTGAGGTCGTGGCCGGTGCTCTGCAGGACCATGATCGCGCCACAGTGTATGGGACGCGAACGTTCGGCAAGGGCAGCGTTCAAGCGTTCCAGGAGTTGAGTGACGGCTCCGCGCTGTACGTGACGGTCTCCAAATGGCACACGCCGTCAGGGCGTCAGATTCAGGACACGGGAATTATCCCGAACGTACTGATTTCTCCCACACTTGGTGATTACCTAAACGATCGGGACCCGTCGCTGGCGACAGCTTACTGGGACCTCATTGATGAACTAATGCCTGCGCCCGCAGTGTGAGCGCGCCTAGTCGTTGCTGTCAGAATCCTCGCCGCCGCCGAGATACGCCTCGGGGTTGCCGATGAACTTCTGCCGCTCAGACAGGCTCCTAAAGTAGTACCACCTGCCATCGTGCCGGAACTTGGTGCCGACGCGGTTGTTGCCGTTGTCGATCTCCGTAACCTCGCTGTCGGAAAACTCGTAACCGGTAACAGGATCAGTCTCAGCCATCCCCACTCCCCCACTTTCTGCGTGTTCAAGGCAATAAAGTCATGCCGACTGTACGCCGCCGTTCAATTACGTGTCAAGAAGTGGGTTTAGTATTGATGGGCGGTCATGGAACAGGGAATGGCGCAGGAAGAATGTCACGACACCTGCTGATTCGCTACCACGAGGTGGCGCTCAAGGGAAAGAACCGCAGCGTGTTCACCGGCGCGCTGGCCAACAACGTACGCAAGGCGCTGGCACGGGCAGGGCTGGATCACCCTGTTCGACAAGAACGCAGCCAGATTCGTGTGGATCTGCCGGACGGGTTGGATGCCTCCCCTGCCTTGGGCGTCCTTTCTCGCGTCTATGGCATCGCCCGCATCGCACCGGCTCTCCGTACGGGCCTGGAGTTCGAGGAGATTGTCGACGGTGTGAAGGAAATCATTCGCGCCGAATGGAATGGCGCAGAGACCTTTCGGATTTCAGCATCGCGGGCCGACAAGCGCTATCCGCTGACCTCCGTTGATCTAAACAAGCGGATCGGCACTCTTGTTGAGGAGGAGACCGGCGCGGCGGTCAAGCTGCGCGGGGCCGACATTGATCTGCGCGTTGACGTTCGGGAGAAGGATGCGTTCGTCTACGTGGAGTCGGTTTCCGGAGCAGGTGGACTGCCGGTTGGCAGTTCCGGGCACGTTATGGCTTTGTTGTCCGGGGGTATTGATTCGCCGGTGGCAGCGGCGCGCATGTTCCGACGTGGATGCACGGTGGACTTCGTTCACTTCCACAGTTTCCCGCTTGTGGACGGCTCGTCGCGGGACAAGGCGCGAGACCTCGTGCGTGTGCTGGACGAATCACAGTTCGGATCACGGCTACACCTCGTTCCCTTCGCAGACGCGCAGCGGCAGATCGTCGCGGCGGTCAATCCGGCGTATCGGGTAGTCGCCTACCGGCGATTCATGGTGCGCGTGGCGGAGGAGTTGGCGCGGCGTGTCGGCGCGCTGGCGCTCGTAACCGGTGAGAGCATCGGGCAGGTGGCCAGCCAAACCGTGGAGAACATTGCCACCATTGATTCAGTGGCGACGATGCCCGTTCTGCGACCGCTGGTCGGCATGGACAAGCAGGAAATCATCGCCGAGGCACGGAAACTCGAAACGTTTGATATCTCGATCCTGCCGGACGAGGACTGCTGCTCCCTCTTCGTGCCGAAACATCCCATCCTGCGATCTTCTCTGGGCGAGGCAGAGCGCATGGAAACCGCGCTGGACGTGGACGAGTTGGTCAGGATGAGCGCGGACGCGGCGCAAACGGTGACGTTTGGGGAGTGATGCCCACACGGAATTGACCGGAATATGACACGGTTGAATGACGTTTTGGGGTGGCGGCGGCTATACTGACTGCTCAAGCGCGAAGCGCCCGGGGGAGGTGACTGTGGTCTCATCCGACTATCCTGAGTACGGCTACACCGTCACCATACGCCTTGAGTATCCGAACAAGATCGGAATGCTCGGCATGATAACGACCACGGTCGGCGAGCATGAGGCCGACATCACCGCAGTTGACCTGGTGCGAACGCGCGGCAAGCGCATCGTCCGTGATCTCACCATCGGGGTGATGAACATAGAGCACGGCCAGCGTGTGGCACGAGCGCTGCGCAAGGCCGGCGCGAAGATCATCGCCTTCACGGATCCCTCGTTCCTCGTCCATACAGGTGGCAAGATCGAGATGCATACACGGACGCCCGTGGAGAATCACCGCGATCTCTCGCAGGTGTACACGCCGGGTGTTGGTCGTGTGGCATCCTACATCGGCGCGAACCCGGAGTCTGTGTGGTCCTTGACGTCCAAGGCCAACACGGTGGCCGTTGTATCGGATGGGACGGCAGTGCTGGGTCTTGGGAACATTGGCCCGGAGGCCGCCCTGCCCGTCATGGAAGGCAAAGCGATTCTCTTCAAGGAACTCGCTGACGTGGACGCATGGCCGATCTGCCTGGACACCAACGACACCGATCAGATTGTCGACACGGTCAAGGCACTGGCTGTCGGGTTCGGCGGCATCAATTTGGAGGACATCTCCGCGCCACGCTGTTTCGAGATCGAGGAGCGTTTGAAGGAGGAGCTGGACATTCCGGTGTTCCATGACGATCAGCACGGAACAGCGGTCGTCGTGACGGCGGCTCTCATCAACGCGCTCAAGATTGTCAATAAAGACATCGGCCAGCTTCGGGCCGTGATGACGGGTGCCGGGGCTAGTGGCGTGGCGACGACGCGAATGCTTGTTGCCGCGGGCCTCCGGGACATCATCGTGTTTGACCGGCAGGGAGCGATTCACCGCGACCGCGGAGACATTGAGGGCAACGCGGGCAAGATGTGGCTGGCGGAGAACACGAACCCGCGCAATTTCGCCGGTGATATCCGTGCGGGCCTGAACGATGCAGACCTCTTCATCGGCCTTTCCGGTCCGGGAGTCATTGAACCCGAAGACCTGGCGCGCATGAACAGCGACGGTATCGTCTTTGCACTGGCCAACCCCGACCCGGAGGTATCACCGGAAGAGGCTCATCGATATGTGCGCGTGGTAGCAACGGGGCGCTCTGACTACCCGAACCAGATCAACAACGCCCTCTGCTTCCCCGGCCTGTTTCGCGGGGTGCTTGACGTCCGCGCGCGCAGCATCAATGAGGATATGAAGCTGGCGGCGGCGCAGGCTCTCGCTGCTGTGGTGTCCAACCGCGAACTGAGCGAGGAGAACATTATCCCCAGCCTCTTCAATTCACGAGTGGTGACGACAGTCTCGCGCGCCGTGAGCAAGGCGGCGCTTCGTACCGGTGTTGCGCGTCGCTCGCGCAGCCACACCGGGGAGCACATGCCCGATCTATCGCCGCTGGCGCACTAGTTTCGCCAGACTGGGGACTCCTTAAGGTTTTTCGCTGCCCTCACTCGCCTGCTCCGGTCGATTTACGACAATCCGCACGATACCCCTGGCGTTGAACTGGATGAGAGGGCTGCGGTTCTTGGGCCACATCGACGATGCCAGCACCATGCCGATGACCATTCCGAAGATGAGGACAAGCACTTGTCTAATCACTTCTGTGTTTCCTCCACTTGTAGGCGCGCCAACCGAAGAAACCCAGGATAGCCACCGCCATCAATACGAGCGTCACGTTTTGGTAGGGACCGGTTATCTCTGTGATTCTCTCCCAGTTCTCTCCCAGGACAAGGCCGATATAAACCTGGATGAGGCTCCAAATGAATGTTCCGAGCGTTGTATACAGGAGAAATTTCAGGAGGTTCATGCGGGTATAGCCCGCCGGAATCGAAATCACACTGCGAATGATTGGGATGAGCCGCCCAAAGAGAATGGCGAATTCGCCGTAGCGTTCGAACCAGGCAGTTGCGCGGTCAAGGTCGTTCTCAGATATGAACGCATATTTTCCATATGTGGCGACGATGCGCCGCACACCGGCTTCCCGGGCAAAGTACCCGACCGCATAGAGAACCAATGCGCCAATGACGGAGCCTGCCGTGCCGGCGGCAACAACCCCCCAGAAATTCATCTCGTCTCTTGCGGATAGCGCCCCGGCGAATGGAAGGACGAACTCGGACGGCACGGGCGGAAAAATGTTTTCGGCGGCCATAAGAAAGACTATTCCGGGGTAGCCGATGGCAAGGATCACTTCCTGGATCCAGCCGCCCAGAGCCTCAATGATGCCGGTCACGGCTTACGCCTTAAGAGTCTCCACCAACCAGTTGACGGCGATATCCACGGCTTCCACGTTGCTGCGAAACCGGTGTCCCGCTCCCGGCAGCATCATCAGCTCCGTCGTGGACTGATCAGAGGCTGCTAACAACGCGTGAGCATCCTCAGGCGGCACAACATCATCCGCGTCGCCGTGCATCAGCAGCAAAGGCCGTGGAGAGACACGCGCAACCGACTGCGTCACGTCCATCTCCTGGTATTCATCGGCCCATCGTTGGACTGATGGCGGAAAGTCGGGGTCGCGGATGATACCGACATCGCGCGCGTTCTGCACCATCTCCTCCGGCGAGCGATTCCACCGCGATCGGGCAGGTGAGGCGAAGGAAAGAACGGCTGCAACTTCAGGACGACGAGCCGCCACGTGAATCGCTACGCGCGCTCCCATGCTTGAGCCAAGCACGCCGATGCGGTCGATATCCACCTCGGACCGCTCCCACACCCATGACAGCACGGCCTCAAGGTCCTGCGCCCATCCGAGAGGATGGAAATTGCCACCACTCTCACCCGTGCCGCGAAAGTTGAAAATGACGGCTGCAAGGCCACGGTGGGCGCACAGCTCCGCAATCTCGGCGTATGTAAGGCCTTCATCCGTTGGGGCGGAGAGAGTGATGTCCGACGTTGGCGTGGGGCGGGCGGCGGGAAGGCCGTGGCAAATCACGACGGCGGGATGCGGCGCCTGCCCTTCCGGTATGGCAATCGCCCCAACCAGCTCAATGCCATCGCTGTCGATGTTTATGCGTTCAGTCGTGACGGGCATGGTCTTGCCTCCGTGAACGCCCTACCCTCGCTATGCCTGCAAGTTAAGACGTGCTCGTCGACGGTGCTGCTGCGGGAGTCGATCCGCCGCGCCCGCCGCCAATGAACGGGATATTGCCGAAGCTCCGTGTTTCCCACGAGACGATGACCTGCGAGGCGGTGAAGATTGAGCTGTAGGTTCCGGACACGACGCCGATGATCATCACGAAGAGGAAATCACGAATCGTTATCGGGCCCAGCAGGAACAGTGCCAGCAAGACGACGAGCGTCGTGAAGCTCGTGTTGATGGAGCGCCCCATGCTTTCCATGATCGAGTAGTTGGCCGTGGCGACGATATCCCTATTCGTGTCCCGCAGGATGTTCTCACGGATGCGGTCGAAGACGACGATGGTGTCGTTAATGCTGTAGCCGAGCAGGGTCAGCACGCCCACGAGGAACATGCTGCTGATTTCCAGATGGAGCCACTGCGAGCCGACGAGCATGAACAGTCCCGCCACCGCAAAGGCGACGGCGATGTCATGAACAAGGGCAATGATGGCCGCGATGCCGTAGCGGAACGGGTGCCGGATGCTGCGGAAGGCATAGACGATGTAGCCGAGGATGCCGACGACGGCGATGAGGACGGCGATTAGACCGTTCCGCACCGTCTCGCGCGCCACGGCGGGTGAGACAAGGTCAAAGCTGTAGCCTTGCAGAGGCCCGGCGTATTCCTCCAACGCGTTGCGCACGTCCAACTGCTGGCGCTCCGATGCATCAGCCAGCGGCAGTCGCAGGAAATACTCGCGGTCGCCGAACCCCTGCACTACCGCGCCCTCATACCCCAACGAATCAATGGCCTCGTCAACATGCTCCTGTGGAGTCGGATTCATAAACGTGGCATCGACTGCGGCGCCGCTGCTGAACTCAATGCTGAAGCTCAGGCCGGGGCCGAGGAACAGCGCGGCCAGGCCGGCGACGATTAAGCCGAGGGAGAAGAGGAAGTATGTGGCGCGGTATTTCGCAAAGTTGATCATATTCTTGGCTTCCCCTTACGGAACATAGAGCCTCGTCTTGCGGAGCGGCTCGAAGCCGGTCACGAGGCGCAGCAGGCGGCGCGTGATGACCAGGGCGCTGAACATGCTGAGCACGACGCCGATGGCGAGCGTGAGGGCGAAGCCCTGCACGAGACTCGCGCCGAGCCGTTCGCCGAACCAGAAGAGGATGGCGGCGATGATGAGCGTCGTGAAGTTGCCGTCCCTGATGGCGGGCCACGCGCGGTTGAATCCGATGTCAATCGCCGAACCCATGCTGCGACCAGCCCGCAATTCTTCCTTCATTCGTTCGAATATCAGGACATTGGCATCGACGGCAAGACCGAATGACAGGACGAACGCCGCCAGGCCGGAGAGCGTGAGCACGACGGGAATCGACTTGAACACACCGAGCACGAGAATTGCATAGATAATCAGCGCAACCGCTGCCACGCCGCCGTTCATACGGTAGTAGAGCACCATGAACAGCGCGACGAGGAGGATACCAACCATGCCGGCGCGCAGTCCGCGCTCAAGGGCATCCGCGCCAAGGAACGCGTCCACGTCACGTTCCAGGATTGGCTCTTTATTCAGCGGGATGGGGAACGCGCCCGCGTTGAGCTGGATGGCGAGGATCTGCGCCTCTTCAAGATCGAGTCCGGTGATACGCGGGCTCGTGGGAATCTCCGCCTGGATTGTCGGTGACAGGATTGCCTCACCGTCAAGGAAAATGCCCAATGGCTGACCGATAAGGCGTCTCGACAACAGCCTGAAAGCCTCCCTGCCCTGGCTGTCCATCTGGAAATAAACTTCCGGCGCGCCCGTCGTCGGGTTAAATCCCACCTGCGCGGAGCCGGGCTCAAGCCGGTCTCCCGTCAGTTCAACTTCCTCACCGTCGACAACCTCAGTCGCAATCTGCCATTCAAGGCGGAATTGCGGTTCGGGCTCAACGGGGGGTGTCTCAACGACCACTTCGGTTGGGTCTGCCGTCGCTGCCGCCTCAGGCGTCGTTTCCACGGCGACGGTTGGCTCAGGGGTCGTCTCCGGGGTAGTCTGAGCCGCTATCGATTGAGAGACGTTTGCAATCTTGGGCGCAGATGTTGTTCCTCCTGATGGGCCAGCGGTTGACTCTGCGGTGTCAGAAGATGTTTCGCTCGATGCATCAGGAGTTGATTCCGGCTCCGGAGTTGACTCTGCTTCAGGAGTGGCCGCTTCAATAGTCGTATCATCAGATTGCACTTCGGTTGCGACACCCGTCTCTTCTCCGGGTTCGATGGGGATGGTGATTAACTCACGGAAATCAAGGACGGCGGGCGCTCCGATAAGGTCCTTGGCCGCCTGTACGTCCTGCACGCCGGGCAGCTGTACGACGATGCGGTTAGCGCCAAGTGTCTGAATCAGAGGTTCCGCGACGCCGAACTGGTCGACGCGCGTGCGGATAATCTGCACCACGCCCTGCAGCTGCTCCGGAGTGGGATTCGGATCAACGGTCTCATAGACGAGGTGGACGCCGCCCTGCAAATCGAGACCGAGGGTCAGGCCGAGCGGGGTATCTTGCTGGCCGCGCTCGATGTCCGTCAGAGGGATGCGCCATTCATCGCGCACGAGGCTGAGCGCCGCGAACAGGACAAAAAGGACGATGAAACCGGGAATGATCCATCTCTGCAGCCGACGGGCGACTGCACCGAGTAAGCCGCTCACTCGCTCCAAATCAGTTTCCTCTCCTCACTGCACTGTCTCCCCGCGCTCACCTGCCGGGGGGCCGAATCGTGCTTCCCATTCCCGGCGGGCAAACGTAAGCGCCTCATCTGGAGTCGACACTTCGTCTGCGGCCAATGCCTCCTTAACAGCTTCAAGTATCTGGCCCAGCTCCCGGCCGGGGCTAACGCCAAGCGCCTTCATAATCATGTGGCCATTCACCAACTGTGGCGCGGCCATGTCATCAGCAGGCTCAGCGAGTATCGACTCCATCACTAGGCTACAGTGGCTGACCCGCCTTCGCCACTCATTGGGGTCGAGCATTGGGCCCTTTGCTGCCAGAAAGTCGGCCATGCTCAGCCACACCGCCCCGATTGCAGCATCCCCGAGATCACGCCTGAACCGATAGAGGGCACGGCGTGTTGGCGTCTCAAGATTGTTGCTCAACTGCATGGGGCGCAGGTGCTGCCGCACGAGAAGTGAGACGTATGCGTTGGCGTGGCGACTAAAATGCAGCCGCTCCATCACTGCTTCTGTCACCTCGGCCCCCTGCTCCGGGTGGCCGAGAAACCGCGTCTTGCCTGACTCCTCGACGGTCTTTGTTTGCGGCTTGGCCACGTCATGCAGCAGACACGCGAGCCTGGTCAGAACGGCACGGTCTATGCCGCCGGACACGGCTTGTGCGAAATAGTCGGCAACGTGCTCACCCCATGGCATCTGCGAGAGGATGGGGTCAGCCAACCGCCTCTCCGCGTCAAGCAGGCCATCCATGAATCCCACAGTCTCTATGAGGTGGTTGAACACGTCCCAGTAGTGTTCAACCGGCTGCGTCACACCGCGCGCGGCATCAAGCTCCGGCATGATTCGGCTGAGGACACCGATGTCATCAAGCAGGCGCAGGGCGGATTTTGCATCGCCCAGCCCCAAGACTTTGCATAACTCGTCACGCAGCCGATCAGGTGAAACGTCCGCGATGTGAGCGACATCGCGCTTTGCCAGGGCCGCTGTCTCTTCATCGACAGTGAACTCCAATTGCCCTGCCAGCCTCGCCAGGCGCATGAGTCGAATCCCGTCATCGCTATAGATGGTGGGTGTGACGGCGCGAAGGACACGCTTTCTGAGGTCAGCGCATCCATCGAGCGGATCGATGAGGTTGTCCGGTGTCTGCCAGTTTTCCAGTGACAGGGCTATCGCGTTAACGGTGAAGTCGCGCCGTGAAAGCTCAGCAGTGATGTCTTGATTGCCAAGCGGCGTGATATCCAGGCGCGCACGATCTCCTGCCTCGTCCGGCGCAGAAAGCACACGGACATAGTTGCGGTCCTGGTCCAGGTGGTAGAACGAGCCGCCAATCTCATCCGCGAGTTGTCTTCCCAATTGAGGGATGTTAGGCGCATCCACCACGAGATCGGCATCCGCGGTCGTAACGCCGAGGAGCATATCGCGGACGGAACCGCCGACCACCCAAGTGGTCACCTGGCGCCCGGCAAAAAAGACGCGAGCGCGCTCAAGCATCTCGCCGATAGCAGTCCCTCGAATGTCGGGGGGAGACGTCATCACGCTCACCGCCGGCGCACAACCGGGGCGACGGGCTGACGCAGACGCCAGATGAGGTTGGGATCGGGCGGCGGTGTTGGCTCTCCGTTGTCAGCGAGCTGCCCTTCAGCGTCTTCACCGGCTCTCATGTCCAGCGGATACAAGTCTTCGATTTTCTCCATGCGATCGATGTACACAATGCCGTTGAGGTGGTCGGTCTCATGCTCCAAGGCTTGCGCCAGCAGTCCATCCGCCTTGAGCCTGAACTCCCGGCCATCCAGATCGAGCGCCTTGACAGTCACGCGCTCGGAGCGAATCAGCTTGCCCCGCCAGCCGGGGATGCTTAGACAGCCCTCCTCAACCTCCCGTTCGCCGACGCGGCGGATGATCTCCGGGTTGATCAAGACGTGCGAAGAGTGTTCCTGAACGACGTTGCCGTCCTCGTCACGCTCCTCCGGTATCTCGATATAGGTGACGCGCAGGCTGCGACCGACCTGGTTTGCGGCGATGCCGACACCGTGCTCCTTATACATGGTCTCGATCATGTCATCGACAAGCGCACGCAGCGCGGGTGTGATGTTTGGCACGCGCTTCGTCTTCTCGCGCAGGACGGGGTCAGGTATGTGACGAACCGGAATGACACTCATAAGCGGCAATTCAGATTATACGGCAGGCGGGAGATAGGGTGAACGGAGGGCTCACTCTTCGACAAGCTCAGGTTGAATGGGAGGAGGCGCATCCGCTTCTAGCTGCGAGTGATCCGAAGGTACTCATCGTGGTCACCAATCCAGAACCAGATGAAATCATCACCATCCTGAATTGCTACTGCTCTATGGGATGCGCCGACGCGGGCAGACCAGTACGATCCGACATTCCTAAATCGTAGCGAGGGGTGTCTGGGATTGGACTTCAAGAGATCGAAGTTTCTGCGGGCTATTTGCTAAACGGCGGCAGGCAACTCGTCAAAGCGCCGCCAGAAGGCGGGTTCACTACGATGCAACTAGAGGTCCCTGAGTTCGCCTCTGGCCTTGGCCTCAAGCGCATTTGCGGCCAAGGCATCGAGCCTCCCTGCTCGCACGTCCTCTTCAAACTCCTGCTCCCACTTATCCCAATCGTGCTCCCGGAGCCACTGCACCAACTGGGCATATTCCGCCTCCGGCAGCTCCTCGATCGCCTGCTGTATCTCAGCCACAGTCGCCATGACTGCTCTCCCTCTCAAACTTCTATTCACGTTCAGAATTGCCGTGCGTGATGTGGTTGTCAATGCTGTCACGGGGATGACGGAGGTAGCTATAGCAGTTGGGGGCGGTTTGGGTCCGGACCGCCGTCCTGGGTAGGGGGTTCAACTCCCAAGTGTTCATAGGCGCGGCGGGTGGCGCGGCGGCCGCGGGGCGTGCGGTCAAGGAAGCCTAGTTGCAGCAAGTACGGCTCATACACGTCCATGACGGTGTCCGGCTCCTCTGCGATGGATGATGCTAATGTCTCCAGCCCCACTGGTCCGCCGCTAAACGTATTGATGAGGCTATCCAGGACGCGGTGATCCGTGTCATCAAGGCCAAGTGAGTCGATGCCGAGGCTGTCCAGCGCCTCTCTCGCGGCCTCGCCGTTCACCGTGCCGTCGCCTTTCACCTGGGCATAGTCGCGGACGCGTCGCAGCAGTCTGTTGGCAACGCGCGGTGTTCCCCGTGACCGCCCGGCAATTTCCACCAGGCCGTCCTCCCGCGCATCAACGTTCAACACATTAGCGGAGCGAACGAGAATCCGTCCGATCTCCTCAGGTGTATAGAAGTCCAGCCTGTACGTCGCGCCGAAACGGTCGCGGAGGGGGTTGCTAAGGAGGGCGTAACGCGTGGTTGCGCCAACGAGCGTGAACGGTGGCAGGCTGACGCGAACGGAATGCGCGCCCGGCCCTTTGCCAATCATGATGTCGAGCACGTGATCCTCCATCACTGGATAGAGGACTTCCTCCACGGAGCGGGGGAGGCGGTGGAACTCGTCTACAAAAAGCACGTCGTTCGGCTGAAGTTGCGTGAGCATCTGAGCGAGGTCGCCGGCGCGGGTGAATGACGGCCCGGCGGTGACGCGGACGCTGACGCCCATCTCCGCCGCGATGATGAATGCGAGCGTTGTCTTGCCGAGTCCCGGCGGCCCGTGCAGCAGAACGTGATCCAGCGGCTCATTGCGCTGCAAGGCGGCCTGTATAGAGACCTTGAGGTTGTCAATGACGCGGCTCTGGCCGACGTAGTCCGACAAGCGGCGTGGGCGCAGTCCGCTCTCAAGCGCGGATTCCTCGTTCTGCGGTTCCGGCGCGACCAAACGATCCTCAGTGGGCTCCGTCATGCCGGTATTGTGTCACGTACTCCAACCCTCTTGCACAACCGGAGACGGCACGCGGCAGCCTAATCTGAGAGGCCATCAATTCCTTCGCAACCGAGAGCCGTAGCGCAGCTACTGCATTCGGCGCCGCATCGCTTCCGAGGGTTTGGCCATCTTGTGGCCGGTGGTGAGCTTGTTCTGGACTTCCCGGATGATCTTGCGGGAGAGCCTATCCCTGTGCTGTTCAATGAATGCCCGAACGGGTGCGGGGTCGCGTTGGCCAAGTTCCCGCAATGCCCAGCTCAGCGCCTTGACGTGGAGGTCTCTGCGGTCATCGACGAATAGCTCGCAGATCGCAAGCGTTCGCGCCGCATCGCCCTTGCCGAGATGCCGCTCATTCAGTGCAATGGTTGAAACCAGCCCTGCCCTCTGCCACCAGAAGTCTTTTGAGCAGGCCCACTTCAACACGTACTCATCGGAGATTTGATTTCTTTGCCACGCGGGGCCGCTCAGCTTGCGCGCAAAGTGATCGACCGATGCCCAGCCGTCAAGCGTCCGCCCGAGCCGTTCGAGTTTCTGCACGTCGAGCGCGTCACGCATGCCACGATGGCGATAGGCGATTTCGAAGGCGACGGTTCTCGCGCCTTCAGTCTGAGAGTCAGCGTCAATCAACGCGTCGCACAACGCGAAAACTGAATCGGCATCTGCGCGGCTTTGCCGCAAGTCTTTCGCGGCATCGGTGGCGATGGCCCTCATGGCGGGTGTGCGCAGCGGACGCTCAGCCTGCCGTAACGACGCCAGAATCGACTCAACGCTGACCGGCATCACTCACGCTCCGGTCGTGTCACCCAATCCCATCACGAACCGAGAGCCGTAACGTAGTTACTCGCTCAGGGCGCGATGGATTTTCTCAGCTGTGAACGGCGCGCTGTTCAGCCTGATGCCGACGGCGTCATCAATGGCGTTGGCGATGGCCGGAAGGGTCGTGATGTTGGAGTGCTCGCCGACGGCCTTGACTCGGTACGCGCCCCTGCCCTCGCTCGTCTCGACAAGTCCAATGCGGAGTTCGGGGATGTCCGGCTCGGTGGGCATCTTGAAGTCGGCGAACGAGGGATTCGTCACACGGCCGCCCTCGTCGACGGTCAGCTCCTCCATCATGGCGAAGCCGTAGGCGTTGATCATTCCACCCTCGATCTGTCCGTAGAACCCGACTGGGTTGATGATGCGGGACGTGTCATGGACAGCCGTAATGACCTTGACGTGAGGCTCACCTGTCTCGCGGTCAACCTCAACCTCCGCCACCTGTGCCACGAAGGACGTGTAGGGGCTTTGAGCAGCTTCCTCCAACCTTCCGAGGCCGGACACGGGTTCGCCCGATCTTTCAGCAATGCGCTCCATGGGAACGGACTCGCCGGTGCGCGTGTTGACCAGCGCGCCCGCCTCAAATTCGACAATCTCCTCGTCCCAGCCATTGAACTCTGCTGCAAGCCGCTTGAGCTTGCCACGGACATCGTCTGCAGCCATGAAAGCCGACTCCGTGATGATGAAGCTGCCGCGGCTGCCGCCGACGCCGGTGTCAAAATCAGCCTGATCCGTGTTGAGCGGAACCACAGTCACGCGAGAAATGTCGATACCCAACTCATCTGCCGTGACCTGCTGCATCATTGTGTGGTTGCCCATGCCGGGGTCGTAGATGGAACTTGCGGCGAGGACGCTACCGTCCGCGTTGACGGTGACGGCGATGGTGGTCTGACCGCCGCCCTGCGTGCGGTGGCCGAAGCCGATGCCACGCCCGACATTGTCGGCCTTTGGGGTGTCCCAACCGGACAGCCGGCCGGCCTCACGTAGAACTTCTTCAGCCTTAACGTCGAGGAAGACGCGGCCAACGGGCGTCTCGTCACCGTCATGAACAACGTTCCTGATCCGCAGCTCCAGCGGGTCCATACCGAGTTCCTGCGCGATTAGGTCCATGTGGGACTCGCCTGCAAAGATGCCCTGCACCTCGCCGGGTGAGCGATGGAAGCCGCATGGAACCGTGTTGGTGTAGACCTGGTAGGCATCGATCTGGACATGAGGAATGACATAGGGACCGGCGATCTCCGCGATGCCTGGGAGATTGGAGCCGGGCACGGGCTTGTAGCTGCCGTACGCGCCGGAGTTGAAATAGACCTCTGCCTCCCATGCCGTGAGAGTGCCGTCGCGCTTGACGCCCGCCTTGACGCGCATGGTGCTCTCATGGCGGGGATTCATCGCTGAAAACTCTTCCGAGTAGTCGAACGCCAGCTTGACGGGCCTGCCCGTCTTCTTTGCAAGGAAATAGCAGATAGGTGTGCCGTTGATGTCGCCCTTGCCGCCAAAATCGCCGCCCACGTAGGCGTAATTGACGGTGATGTTCTCTTCCTCTTCACCGAGAACCAGGGCAAGCGCACGCTTGTTGGCGAAAGGCGACTTCGATCCGAGCCAGACCTGCACGTGCCCGGTCTCATCCACCCAGACGATTGTGTTGTGAACTTCAAGATAACCCTGGTGGGTGCGGGGGGTTGTGTACTCGCGCTCAACGATGAGGTCGGCCTGCGCGAACCCTTCAGAAACGTCGCCCTTGCCCCATGTGCCCTTCGCGAAGATGTTAGAGGGCGTTTCCTGCTCACCCGGGATGCCGAAATAGGAATTGAACTCAGGGTGGAGAATCGGCGCGTCATCCGCCCGCGCCTCGTCCATCGTGACCGCGGAAGGCAGCTCCTCGTACTCAACGTCAAGGATCTCCAGCGCGCGCTCGGCTATGTCCTCATCCTCAGCGGCAACAGCTGCGACCGCATCACCGATATAGCGCGCTGCATCGTATGCCAGCACATGCTCGTCCATGATTCGCTTGCCGAATCGCAGTCCCTGCACATCATCCGGGGTTAGAACCGCATGGACGCCCGGCAACGCGAGCGCGGCGGAAGCGTCGATGGACTTAATACGGGCGTGGGGATAGGGGGAGCGGAGGACCTTGCACCACAGCGTCCCCGGCAGCGTCACGTCGAGCGAGTACTGACCAAGTCCGGTGACCTTGTCCGGGCCGTCATTGCGACCGATTGGCGCTCCGACGGCAGGCTGCTGCGCTGTTGCCATTGTGTGTTTCTCCCCTACCCGCTTGCGGTATTAAAAGGGAGGCCAACCGGCCTCCCGCGACTGTGTGATTCTTGTAACAAAGTATAGGTTAACCCGTCATCACGTAGAAATCGGCCCTGCAAAGTCTGGCGGATCATCCCCATCATCAGTCGCAAGAACAGGGCGTTGCACGGAGGTCAGCGTCTCGAGCGCCTCATCGGACCCGTCCGCGAGTTGTCGAACGGCAATGGTGACGAGCGTCTCTATGTGAACGTGGGCGCGTGCACCAAGTTCAAGGGAGAGGCGGGCAGCATCCTCATGTGTGCGGGCCTCAACCATGGCAACGTAGTCGTATTGTCCGAGGACGGCATAGCGTGCCAGGATCTGGGTGCCGTCCACATGCACGTCATCGGCGACGTGGGTGAACATCTCAGGGTCGCGCAGCATTGCCTGCTGGCCCTCTTCCGTGACGGTACACAGATATATGTAGAGCATCCCGCCCTCCGTATTAGTCACAGATATAGTAGCGCAACGGGGGCGGGGTTTGGATAGGCGGCGGTGCCGTCTCCAATAGTCTCTTTACGTGAGTCCGCCTTCCATGTAGAGGTAGCGGAGGAGGCCGGCTATGGATTTGGCGTCGCGGATCTCGCCTTTGCGGATGAGTTCCGGGATGGCGGCGGGGGGAGTGGGCACGACGGTGATCTCTTCGTCCGCGTCCGGCTCTACACCCTCGATTGGAGACAAGTCCGTGGCGAGAAAGAGGTGCAGAAACTCGTCGCAGAAGCCGGGGGCGCTATAGAAGCCGCCGAGCGGCGTCATCCTTCCGGGGTCATGGGCGATCTCCTCCTGGAGTTCACGGCGGGCCGTGACGACCGGTTCTTCACCTTCCTCGCGCGTTCCGGCGGGGAGTTCGAGCAGGACATCACGGGCGGATGGGCGTGGCTGGCGGACGAGGAGAATGTTGCCATCAGGATCGACGGGCACCATGACGACGGCTCCCGGATGCTGAATTGTCGTCCACATCTGCTCGCGTCCGCCGTCCAGTCGCATGTGGTCTTCATAGACAGTTACGATGCGGCCCTCATAGACGGCGCGGCGTGACAAACGTTCCATGGTTCCCCCTCACCCCAGCCCTCTCCCTGAGGGAGAGGGGGTTCTCTAGTCTGTGGCTAAGCGCGAGTTGGAATCGGGTCTAGCAAATCGTCATCGTCAGGGAGGTCAGCCGGGAACTCCCGCGCCACGGGCCTGCTCATCGCAATTTCATTGCAGTTGGAGAACTTGGGACAGCGGATGCACTCCGACCACACCTTGCGCGGAAATGCGAGCACGTCCGCACGCTCGAATTGCAGTTTTTCATAGAAGCCGGGCTTGTGCGTCAGCACGAAGACGGTTGGCAGCTCCATCCGCGCCGCTTCCTCGACGCACTTCTCGACGAGATATGCGCCGATGCCCTGCCCGTGCAGCGCCTCACTGACGGCAACAGATTTAATCTCCGCGAGATCGTCCCAGAGGATGTGCAGCGATGCGGTGGCTGCTACTTCATCGTTCTCGTCGGCGATGATGAGAAAGTCGCGGATGTTCTCATAGAGTTCGGACGCGCTGCGCGGCAGCATCTCGCCCTGGCTGGCAAAGTTGTTAATCATCTCGGCCATGCGGGGGACATCGCTAAGCCGGGCCGACCGGACACGGAACCCGCGTTGCGCGAGCGCGGCTTCCCTGGCGGCAAGCGCTTCGGCAAGAGTGGTCATGGCACCGTAACTCCCTGCGGTGTAGGAACGTCACCATGCGCGCCGTCCACGTCGGGCAGATCCGGGTGACGGCGACGGCGGTTGAGCAGATCGCTGAGGCTGCGGTTGAAATAGCCTGGGTCGCGGAATCTCAACAGGCGGGCGTGATATGGGCTTCGGCGGACGGTGATCACTGCATCATCACTAACGTTGAAATCGTCCTGACCGTCCAGGCTGAGTGTGGCGCCGTGATCCGTCCTGATGTGAATGACGATCTCTGCGTCAGGTTCAACGAGGACGGGAGACTCCGACGCCGGATGCGCGGAAACGGGATTGATGATCAACTCGGCCGTCGTGGGCGGCAACACGGGTCCACCTGCGGAAAGATTGTAGGCAGTACTGCCCGTGGCGGTCGCGACAACGACGCCGTCGCCGCGAAAGGCGAGCAGTTCAATGTCGTTCACGGTGACACCGACCTGCACGGTGCGTGCAGGACCACCACGGCTGATGATGGCGTCATTGAGGGCGTAGGACGTTGCGCCGTCATGATTAACTGCCAACATCGTCCTCTCTTCGATGCGACCCTCACCATCAAGGGCGCGCGGCAGCAGTTCGGACGCGCCGGAAGCATCAACCTCCGTGAGGAATCCAAGCCTGCCGGCATTGACGCCGAGGATGGGGATACCAGAGGGGGCAACCAGGCGTGCGACGCGCAGGAGGGTTCCATCGCCCCCCACGCTGACAATCAAGTCGGTATCGCCATTGATCTGATCGATGCCGTCATCCCATGACGATTGCAGCCAGACGTCGCGGCCCAACGCCCGTGTTTGGTCGGCCAACATCGACGCAACCGTTTCCGGTTCCGCCGTTCGTGTCTGGTAGAGGATGCCGACTCGTTTCATGAGAACGCCATTATGCCGAGATTGCGCGGCGGCGTCAGACGGTCGGCGCGGTTTCCTCAGGCGATAACCGTCTCGCGCCCTTAACCCGCCGCTATGCCTCGTCCTTCACTATCTGAATGAGTACTCCCGCCGCGCTCTTGGGATGGATCCACGCGAACTCATCATTCGGCTTGCCGATAAGCTTCATGCCGTTGCCCTGCACGAAATCGGCAGCGGCTTTGACATCCTTGGTCGCAAAGGCGACGTGGTGCATTGTGCCACCGGCGCTTCCGCCGTACTTCTCAAGAAAGCGAGCCGTGCCGCTGGTGCTGTCGTCCGGAGAGACGGCGAGGATTCCGCCGCCGTTGTCCCCAACTGGGATGCTTAAGACGCGGACGTTGTCCGACTCAATCTTCTTGCCGCCCTTGAGGACGTTGGTCCTGTACACGTCTGCACGCATGCCGATGATGTTGCACCAGAAATGGCGGGCCTTCTCCATGTCCGCCGCGACCACGCCGATGTGGCTCATGCGTGTGAACAGGCCCTTGCCCTGGTAACGCTGGCCGACGTGATGGTCGTCAGTGAACCAAATCTCCAGCAGGATGCCCATGCAGTCGCGTGGGTGGAAGAAGGCGACGCTGTCAAACGGCTCATTGGCCGCCAGCTCCTCAGGTGAGATGGCGATTTGTTGGATGCCGGAGGCGCGCAGATGCGCGACGTCATCTGGCACGTTGGTAGAGTGCAGGCAGACGTGATGGAGCGCCCCGACACCACCGCGCCGCTCGATGAATGTGTGCGTGCCGCCGGGCGGGGTTCCGTCCACAGGCGGGGCGTTCATTTCCAACTCGGCGTTGCCGATAGGAATATCGAGAATGTCCGTTGGATCGGGGCCTCGCTGCTTGCTGCCCTCCGGCAACGGCGAGCGGGTTTGGTCTACAACCAGACCAAGCATGTCTGCAAAGACGTTCTTGGCCGTCGGAATGTCGGCAATGGCGATGCCTGCGTGGTGAATTCTGTCAAACAATGTAGTACTTCCTCATGGATTGTCTGTCACGGCTAGAGCCGTCACTGGTCGTGTCTTTTGTCGTCAGCTCCGCCTGCCCTACTCGCCCAGAATCTCGGCGACTTCAGCTTCACTGACGCCGTATTCGCTCGCAAGTTCCTGGTTCGTTCGGCCCACCGTCTTGCCCTGCCGGATTGCACGAGCGCGCTCGGAGGGGCTCAGCGGCCTGGGCTTGCCCAAGTCGTCTTTGACTATCTGGATCAGCACGCCGGCCGCGCTCTTCGGGTGAATCCATGCGCTGTCATCGGTCGCCGGCCCAATGAGCTGCAGGCCTCGCGACTGCACGATGTCTGCGGCAGTCTTGACATCCTTAGTGGCCAGCGCAATGTGGTGCATCGTGCCCCCTGCCCGCGCGCCGTACTTCTCAAGGAAGCGCGCCGTCCCGCTCTCACTGTCGTTCGGATGAACACACGTGATACCGGAGTCGCCCATTGGCAGTTCGAGGACGGTCACATTGTCAGAGTCCACATGACGGCCGCCCTTGAGGACATTGGATTTGAACATATCGACGCGGAAGCCAATGATATTCGTCCAGAAGTGGCGCGACTTCTCGATGTCCGAGGCAACAACGCCGATGTGCGCCATGCGAGTGAACAAGCCTTCGCCCTGATAGCGCATATCGACGCGGTGATTCTCAGTCGGCCATATTTCAAAGAGTATGCCCATGCAGTCACGCGGATGGAAGAACGCGACATCGGTCCACGGCTCGTTCTCGGCAAGGACATCCGGCGGAGCTGCAACCTGCTGTAAGCCGGAGGCTCGCAGGTGGCCGACGTCATCGGCCATGTTTGTGGTGTGCAGGCAGACGTGATGAAGCGCCCCCAGCCCGCCGCGTGACTCCACGAACCGGTGGACTCCTGTGCCCTCGGCAGCAGCCGCGTTTAGCTCAAGCTCGGAATGGCCGATGGGAATGTCGATGATGTCCGTGGGGTCCGCCCCCCGCTGTGCTCGACCCTGGGGCCGTGGGGAGCGAATCCCGTCGACGCGAAGCCCGAGAGCATCAGCGAACAGATCTGTCGCGCCTTGAAGATCACCAACTGCGATACCAGCATGGTGAACGCGGTCAAACATAGTTGCGTACCTCCAATAGGTTTGTGTTCAGACTCCGGGCGCTTTATCGCCATTGCCGTCACTTGTTAGGAAAGCATAGCGTATCGCGGCGACACCGTGATACGGAAACCCGTCTTACGGCGTGAACGAGGCGGCGGCTTCCGTGGCGCGGGAGATTAGCCAGAACGGGACGATACCAAGGATGATGACGCCGATGAGGCTGACGACCATGGATGCTCTCAACGAGAGGGAGCGGGCGGACTCGCTTGCGGCCATATCAGGACCCCCCGACTGCCAGAGTCGGCGGACGGGACGCAGGTAGTAGTAAGCGGAGACAAAGCTGTTGAGCGCGCCTGCCAACGCCAGCCACCACAGATCGCCCTGCACCGCCCCATAGAAGAGATAGATCTTGCCGACAAAGAGGCCTGTGGGCGGAAGGCCAACAAGCGAGATGAGAGCCACGGTCAGCACGACTGCGGCGAATGGCGACCGCGAGAATCCGCCCGTCAACTCTTCAATGGAGTCGTTGCCGTTTGGCGGGCTGAGAGCGATGAGCGCGCCGAAAGCCGCGAGGTTGGAGAAGGTGTAGGCGGCGAGATAGAAGATCACGCCACTCGTGGCGAGTTCGTAGACGTTGGCCGCGCCATTGCCCATTACCGCGACGCCGATGAGGATGTATCCGGCCTGCGCTATCGTGCTGTAGGCCAGCAACCGCTTGATGTTGGTCTGAATAATGGCAACCACGTTGCCGATAGTCATTGAGGCGACGGCCAGTCCGCCAATCAACAGTGGCCAGTCCAGGGCATCCAGCCCCGCTTCCTCAAACGCGACGATGAACAGGCGCAGGAGGACGGCGAATCCAGCGGCCTTGGATGCAACGGAGAGGTAGCCAACAATGGGCGTGGGCGCGCCCTCATACACGGCTGGAACCCACATCTGGAAGGGCACACTGGAAATCTTGAATCCAAATCCCACGATTATCAGCACGCCAGCCAGGATCAACGCTAGGTTGTTGGCCGTGCCGCCCTCCGCGACGGTCTCTGCCACAATGCCCGGCATATCCGCGATGAACGTTGTGCCGGTGAGGCCGAACAAAATGGCCATGCCGTACAGCATGACAGCAGTGGCCACGGCGCTGAGAAGCAGGAATTTCAGGGCGGATTCCGTCGATTTCTCATCCTTGAGTAAAGCGATTAGCGCCACAAGAGCGAAGGTCTGAATCTCCAAGGCGAGCACGATGGAGATCAGCTCGCCCATGGAGACGAGCAGCATCATGCCAACTGTTGCGAGAAGGAGGAGGCCGTAGTATTCGCCGTGGAAACGGGAGAGGCGGCGCTCAACGTATGGGGGCGAGAAGAGGATGGCCAGCAGCGCCCCCCCAAGCACAATGAGTTTGAACATCGTGCCAAAGAGGTCCGTAATGACGATGCCGGAGTAGCTCGCGCCGGAGGCGTCGGACGTCCACAGCCATACGGCAGCACCGCCCGCCATGGCCACACCCAGCGCGCTCAGCCACGCGAGAACGCTCTTGTCTCTCGCGACCAGATCAACCAGGACAACGGCGATGGCAACGAGAGTCAGGATAATCTCCGGCGCAAGATGGCCGAAGTCGATGCCCAGGGAGGCGGCGTCAATCTGCGTTGGCATGACCGCCTACCCTCCGCCTACCAGCAGAGTTACCGTGTCGCGGAACACGTCGGCCACAAGCGCAGGATAGACCCCGACAATAATGATTGGCAGCACAAGCAATGCCATGGCGACAAAGTCGGCGGGCGAGGCGTCCTTGACGGACTGCCAGCGCTCCTTCAGCGGGCCAAGCAGCACGCGCTCGACCGTCCAGAGAATGTAGCCTGCGGTCAGGACGATGCCGAGCACTGCAAACGCCGTCTGCCACGGGTAGGCGTCAAAGCTGCCAAGGAAGACCATCAGCTCCGCCGCGAATCCGCTCAACAACGGCAGGCCAAGGCTCGCGAGGCCGGCGAAGACGAATACCGCGCCCACCACCGGCATCCGCCCTATCAGTCCGCCGAGATCCGGAATGTGGCGCGTGTGGGCGTTCTCGTAGATTATTCCGACGACAAGGAAAAGCAGGCCGGTAATCGTGCCATGCGCGAACATCTGCAGCGCCGCGCCCGTCACGCTCACAGCACCAAGCGAGGCCACTCCCAATAACACCAGTCCCATGTGACTCACGCTCGAATACGCGATAAGCCTCTTGAGGTCGGTTTGCCTGAATACCACTGCCGCGCCATAGAGGACGCTGATGACGGAGAGGATAACCAACAGCGGCGCCCACTGCTCCATCTCGCCGGGGAACATACCGATGTTGATGCGGATCAGGCCGTAGCCGCCCATCTTTAGCAGGACTCCCGCAAGGAGCACGCTGACTGCGGTCGGCGCGTCCGTGTGCGCGTCCGGCAGCCACGTGTGGAGCGGCCAGACAGGGAGTTTGATGGCAAACGCAGCCATGAACATGAGGAAGATGGCGTCCAGCCCGAGGAAAGCGACGTGGAGCGTGCCCTCCTGCCCTGCCAACGTCATCGCGCTCATGTCAAACGAGCCGATGGCGAATCGCAGCGCAAGCACGCCCACCAACATGAATGCGCTCCCAAAGAGCGTGTAGAGAACGAATTTCATGGCGGAGTATTCGCGATGGCCGGTGCCCCACATCGCGATGAGGAAATACATCGGCACTAGCTCCACCTCCCAGAACAGGAAGAAGAGAAGCAGGTCGCCCGCTACGAACACCCCCTGTACGCCGGTCAGCAGCAGCAACAGCCAAACGTGGTATTCACGGACGCGCTCCTTGACGTGCCACGACCCGAGCACGGCCACGACGCCGAGCAGCGCAGTCAGGAAAACGAGCGGCATCGAGAGGCCGTCGATGCTCAGCAAATAAGAGGCGTTGACGCCGGGAATCCACGGGTCTGACCCATATTGGCCAAGCTGTTCGATGATCGGGCCATTGGCGTTGTAGGAGAGCCAGGCGTAGGTTGCGAGAATCAGATCGAGAATCATCGCCCCGAGCGCGATGCGCCGTACCAGCATCTGCTCGCGACCGGCTATGGCGACTGCCGCCGCGCCGATAACCGGCAGGAAGACGATAAGTGTTATGAGGCCGTCGAAGGCTTGCATGTCCTAGCCCACGCCTCCCCATACGATGTACGCAGCAACGATGATTACCGCGCCGATGGACAGCACCGTGATGGACATCTGCAGCTGGCCGTTCTCAACCACGCGGATGCCCTTGCCCACGTTGCGCCCGAAGAGGCCAAGCGTGTTGACTGCTCTGTCGACCACTCCCTTGTCGCTGTCGAACCACGCGAGGAATCGCCACATCCAGCCATACAGCACTCTGCCCACAAACAGATTCTCGTACAGCTCGTCCATGTAGTACTTGCGGGTGAGCAGGTTTGTGATGGGAGCGAGCGGGCCGCTTACGGACGGGGCGCTCGTCGCGCCACGGCGGTAGAGAACCGTTGCCACGCCGATACCGAGCAGCCCGGCAACGAGTCCGATAGCCGCAGGAACAACCTGGATTTCTTCGACGTGCGCGCCGAGCGGTTTCAGCAGATCGGTGAACCAGTGCGTTACAGGGAAGTTGATGAACCAGGAGCCGATTGCCAGCACGGCGAGAATCGCCATTGGAACCACCATGACCCACGGCGACTCATGCGGCGTTGATCCATGACCCTCGTCGTGGGTCTCGTGGGCATCGGCTGTATCGTGCGTCTCCTGCGCCTCGCCTCCTCGGTACTGACCATGGAACGTCATGAACAGCGCGCGGAAGATGTAGGCGGCGGTCATGAACGCGCCGACAAGAGCGAGCAGGAAGAGAATTGTGCCCAGCGCGCCGCCGTATGACCACGCAACGCCGAGTATCTCGTCCTTGCTCCAGAAGCCGGAGAACGGCGGGATGCCCGCAAGGCTCAGCGCGCCGATGAGAAAGACACCGTAGGTCCAGGGCATGACGCGGCGCAGCCCACCCATCAGCCGCATGTCAAACGTGCCGGTGGCGTGGTTGACGGATCCGGAGCCGAGGAACAGCAGCGCCTTGAAGAAGGCGTGGTTGAACAGGTGGAACAATGCGGGGCCGAGCGCGCCCAAGCCGAGGGCGAGGAACATATAGCCCAGTTGACTCACGGTGGAATAGGCAAGTACACGCTTGATGTCGTTCATGACAAGGCCCATCGAGGCCGCAAAGACGACGGTGAATCCGCCGATGAGCGCAACGATGGTTCGCGCGGTTTCCGCCTCTTCGAACAGCGGCAGGAACCGCGCCACAAGGAAGACGCCTGCGGCGACCATCGTGGCGGCGTGGATGAGCGCGCTGACGGGCGTTGGGCCTTCCATCGCGTCCGGCAGCCACGTGTGCAGCGGGAACTGGGCGCTCTTGCCCGCCGCTCCCGCCATGATCCCAAGACAGATAAGTGTCAGCCCCGTTCCTGTCAATGCCGCACCGCCCGCGCTGAGCAGGTCCACGGATGCGTTCGGGTCGCTGAGGGCGAACGTGACAGGCGTGTCGTCAGGCCACGACAGGAAGATGCCCAGGATGGCGAGCAGGAAGAAGAGATCACCGAATCGGGTGATGATAAATGCCTTCTTGGCGGCTGCTGCCGCGGTGGGTCGTGTGAACCAGAAGCCGATCAACAGGTATGAACACAAGCCGACAAGCTCCCATCCGACGAATAGCAGGATTAGGTTGTTGGCCAGCACCAGCGTCAGCATCGCTGCAGTGAACAGGGCCATGAAGGTGTAATAGCGAACGTAGCTTGCGTCATCCCGCATGTAGCCGTGTGAGTAGATCTGCACAAGCAGGCTCACGGACGTGACGACAACCAACATGATGGCAGTCAGGCCGTCGAGGAGTAGTCCTATCCGAAGCGAAAACTCATCAACACGGATAATCTCGTGCAGAGGCAGGACGGCCTCCTGGTCTGTCCAGACGGCGGACAGCGCCCAGAGCGAAAGAATGAACGATATGGCAATAGAGCCGGCGGTCGCGTCGAAGGCCACCCGCGACACCGGGCCGAACAGAGGACGGATAACCAGGCCGTTGAAAACGGCCGCCGCGAGCGGCGCGCCAATGATCAGCCAGACTAGTATTTCTGGCATTTTTTAGACTTGGCCCTCTCGCAATAGTTTCATTGTTCGGTGGTGAAGATTCCGTTGCGTGTTGAACTAGACTTTGCGCTCGATCTCTTCGGCAACGTGTTCGCGGGCGCGGGGGATGCAGACCTTGAACTCAGCAAACTCATCGCCCCACTGCTCTACGCGGTCGGGCATGATGCGCGTGGGGAGGCCCTCACCCTCGTAAAGGGTCTTCCACATCTCCGCGGCTTTCAGGCCCTTCACGCGTTTGAATTCAACCCACATTTTTTGTTCCACCCAATCTACCTGGCATTCCCGCGAAAACGGGAGTCTTAATCTTCATTTGCTTCCCTATTCCGTCACTTCAGGAGATTGATCTCGGCAGCGTCCACCGTGTTGCGCCGCGCGAAAATCGTCAGCAGGATGGCAAGGCCTATTGCGACCTCCGCCGCCGCAACGGTGATGATGAAGATGGCGAAGATATGGCCTGCAAGCTCATCCACCGGGGAGTAGCGAGAGAAGGCGACGAGCGCGACGTTGACGCCGTTCAACATCAGCTCGATGGCCATGAGAATCACAACGACGTTGCGCTTGGCAAGGACGCCAATCAGTCCGACCGCAAAAAGTCCAGCGGAAAGCAGGAGATAGTGTTCGAGCGCGAGCGTGTCCATTCCCTGCCCGCCTCACCGCTCCCGCGCAATCACGAGCGCGCCAATCGTCGCCACAAGCAATAGAAGTCCCGCCAGCTCGAACGGCAGGAGATAGGTGCTGAACAAGAGATCCGGCAGGTGGATGCCGGCCGAGGAGGCGTCGCCGACCATCGGAGAGATCGTTTCGCCCCTGCTCTCGCTGCGCCATTCCGTGTTGATCATGACGTAGGCCAGCCCGGCCAGCGTTGCGGCTCCGGTCAGCAGTCCAAGCGGCCACAGCCGATGAGAACTGCTGGCGCGGTTGATCTGCGCCGTCATCATCACCGCGAAGACGATGAGCACGGCAATGCCGCCGACGTAGATGAGGAACTGCGCGAGCGCGAGAAAGTCGGCGTCAAGCGTGACGTAGATGCCCGCGACGGCGGCGAGGCTGACAAGCAGGCCGAGCGCGGCATAGAAGAGGTTGCGCGCAGTCACTACTGCGAGCGCGCCGATCATGGCGGCAGTGGCGAGAAAGAAGAATGCTAGAGTGACCAACGCCCCGCCTCATGCTCCTCAAGCTCATCCTTGCCATCGTGGCCGATCATCTCCATCTGCGGGCGGAACTGCGTGCGCGGCTTCTTTGGCATCGCCTTGAGGTCCTCGACACTGATAACCATGTCTTCGCGACCGTATGACGCCTGCTCGAAGTCGCCGCCCATGTGCAGGGCGTCGTAGGGGCAGACCTCCACACAGAGCGCGCAGAACATGCAGCGGCCCGTGTCGATATCGAAGACGTCAACGTGGTAGTCGCTGCCAACCTGCGAATGCGGTTCCGGATGCGTGACGATGCGGATGATGCCCAGGGGGCAACCCTTGGCGCATGTGGCGCAGCCGGTGCAGCGTTCCTCGTACCAGACGAAGGTATTGCCGCGGAATCGCGGCGACTGCTCCAGCTTGTCCTCCGGGTACTGGGTGGTAAAAGGCTTGCGGCGGATGTAGCCGAGCGTCACCATCAGCCCCTTGATCGCTCCCGTACCGAATAGAGCCATAACCGCCTCCTACGCCCTCGCCTCGGCGGGGGTCGCCATCTGTTGATCGAATTTCGCAAGGCCAGGCACGCGCCCCAGCAGCGCCAGCGTCACGACAGTCAGGCCGATGTTGATAACGGCGATGACGGCCAGCGCGGCGGTCGGTAGCGCCTCGCCCGGTTCCAGTGAGAACAGCGCCTGCATCGCCAGAACTTCACCCGCTGTGACCAGGATGTTGACCGTCGCGAGCGGGAAGAGCACCTTCCACGCCAACGCAAGCATCTGGTCGATGCGCACGCGCGGCCACGTGCCGCGGAACCAGAAGAAGAGGAAAACGATGGCGGACGTCTTGAGTCCAAACCAGATGACGCCACCGAGGTCGGGCTTCCAGCCAGCAAAGAACAGAGTGACGATGACGGCGGACCAGCCGAGCGCGGCGACGTATTCAGCACCATAGATGAGCGCGAACTTGGTGCCCGTATATTCCGTGTGGAATCCCGCCACGATCTCCGACTCGGCCTCATTGATGTCAAACGGCGTGCGATTCAGTTCCGCCGTGACGGCTATAAGCATGATGAGGAACCCGAGCGGCTGGACGAGCACAAACGGGATGCCCTGGGCCTCGACAATCTCCTGCAGGTTCAAGGAACCGGCCAGCACAACGACGGACGTGACGGCAAGGATCAGCGGCACTTCATAGCTGACCAGCTGCGCCACTCCGCGCACCGCGCCGTAGAGCGAGTACTTGTTGTTGGATGCCCACCCTGCGGCGAACGCGGCCAGTGACGAGATGGACGTGACAGCGATGACATAGACAATTCCCGCGTCGAGGTCGGCGACCGTCCAGCCATCGAAAAACGGCACGACTGCAAAGAGGGCGATAGCAGGGGCAAAGAAGAGGATGGGGGCAATAAGAAAGACGAGGCGATCCGCGGAACGTGGCGTCAGGTCTTCCTTGAGCACCAGCTTCATGAGGTCGGCCACGCCTTGCAGCAGGCCGAACGGACCGACGCGGTTGGGGCCGATGCGATTCTGCATCCGAGCGACGATACGCCGCTCGGCGTAGGTCAGCATGACGGCGCTGCCAAGCAGGACATTCACGACGATGAAGAGGCCAAGCAGCGGCATCAGTATGTCGACCAGATCGGTCGACAAGTAATTCTCGAGGGTCTCGCGGGTGAGCTCGGCAATCATCGGTCAACCTCGCCCACGTTGATGTCGAGCGTGCCGAAATTGACAATGAGGTCGGCGAGTTTCCAGCCGATGCAGAGTTCACGCAGGACGGTGAGGTTGATGAAGGACGGGGCGCGGATTCCGCAGCGGTACGGGGCAATGGTGCCATCGCTGACGAGGTAGAAGCCAAGCTCGCCCTTGGTGGCCTCGATGGCGCTGTAGACCTCGCCAACGGGCGGACGGATGAAGAAGTCCGCCTCAGTGCGCGTGATGCCCTCAGGCAGGTCAGCCATGCACTGCCGCACCATCTTCGCGGACTCTTTCATCTCCTGCAGTCGCACCCACATGCGATCCCAGTTGTCGCCGTTCTGCGTCACGGGCACATCAAAGTTCATGCGGTCGTAGACCTCATACGGGTCCTGCTTGCGAAGGTCGAAATTGACGCCGGAAGCCCGGAGATTGGGGCCGGTAACGGAGCATTCAATGGCGCGCTCGCCGGTCAGCGGGGCGATGCCCTTCATGCGGGAAACGAGAATCTCATTCTCCAGCAGCAGCTTCTCGTATTCCGCCACGCGCTCCTCGAAATCATCGAGGAAACCGTTGACGGCGGCGTCGAATCCGGGCGGCAGGTCATGGGAGACGCCGCCGATGCGCATATAGCTGAACGTGATGCGTGCGCCGCAGATCATCTCAAAGAGATCGAGCACCTTTTCGCGCTCGCGGAACATGTGCATGAGCGGCGTGACCCACGCGCCGAGGTCGTTGATGAGGAAGCCCATCGCCATGAGATGGCTGGCAATCCTCATCAGTTCTGCGGTCATCACACGGAGATACTGAGCGCGCTCCGGCACTTCCACGCCTGCCAATGCCTCCACGGCACGGACATAGGCCAGGTTGTTGGTCATGCCGGAGAGGTAATCGAGGCGATCCGTCAGGGTAATGACCTGAGTGTAGCTGCGCTCCTCTGCCAGCTTGGAACTGCCTCGGTGCAGGTAGCCGAACACCGGCTCGACGTCCACGACTTCCTCGCCGTCCAGCAGCGTCCGGATGCGGAACACGCCGTGCGTGGACGGGTGCTGCGGCCCGAGATTGAGCAGTACCGGCTCGATGTTGTAGTCGGGCGAGTCTGCCGTGTTGGGTTGTTGTGGCGACTGCATGGGGGACCTACGCAAAATCCTTGCGGAGGGGGTGGCCGGGGAAGCCCTCCCACAGCAGAATCCGCTTCATATTCGGATGGCCGTCAAATTCGATGCCGAACAGATCATAAATCTCGCGCTCCTGGAGGTTTGCGCCTTCCCAAACCGGAGTCACGGAGGGAACACTGAGCTCGTCCCTGCCCCACACGCGCACTTTGAGCGTTGCTTCCTGATTGCGGCGGATAGAGAGCAAGCCGTAGCGCAACTCAAAGCGGTCGATGAAATCCACGGCATCGATGGAGCGGAGCATCCGGAAATCGGTCTCGTTGTCGTCGCGGAGAAGGCGGCAGACATCGGCAATGGACTCAGGAGAGACGACGACCCACTCCTCGCGCTCCTCTTCAACTGCGTCCGGCAGCGCGGCGCGGAGTTTCTCGGCGATGTCGTGACCTGAAAGGGTGGTTGTCATGCGGCCTCAGGAGATGAGTTTTCTCAGGCGCGGTTCTCGCTCGCGCACGAGGGAGTCGCGCTTTATCTTTTCCTGGAGTTTGAGCAGGCCGTGGAGCAGCGCGTCGGGCCGTGGCGGGCAGCCGGGCACATAGACGTCAACGGGAACGAGCCGGTTGACGCCCGGGACGACGCTGTAGCCCTGGTAGTAGGGGCCCCCACTGGTCGCGCAAACACCCATTGAGATAACCCACTTGGGATTCGGCATCTGCTCATAGATGCGACGGACAACCGGCGCCATCTTCCACGTGACAGTGCCCGAAACAATCATCAGATCGGCCTGCCGTGGCGATGCCCGAAAGATCTCCATGCCGAATCGCGCTTGGTCGAATCGCGGCATCACGGCGGCAATCATCTCAAAGGCGCAGCAGGCGAGGCCGAGCGTGACCGGCCATACGGAGTTGGAACGTCCCCAGTCCAGCAGTGCATCTAGAGACGTGACAAGGACAGAGCGCTTTAGCTCCTCCGTGACCTCAATCGGTTCATCGACGTGCTGCTCCGTCGCAAGGGCGCGCAGCCGCTCAATAACCTCCCCTTCTTCGTTGTCCAACTGGTTTGTCGTGACGGTAAGGGGGATGCCATAGGGCGACGGCAACTGCTCAGGGCCGGGCGGCGTGGGGGTCATTTCTGCCACTCAAGCGCCTCCTTTTTCCATTCATAGAGGAATCCTACAAGCACAAGTATGAGGAATATCGCCATGCCGATGAACGCCACCCAACCCAGTGAGAGGAATCGCGCCGCCCATGGCAGGAGAAAAATCACTTCCACGTCAAAGATGACGAATAGCAGGGCAAACAAATAGAAGCGGAAGTTGAATTGGACGTTCGCCTCGCCTGTCGGGACCATGCCGGACTCATACGTCATGCGCATGAATCGTGGCTCCTGGTCGGCGGGTGTGGACGGACGGATGCGGATGCGCTGAAGCATCCCGGAGAAAATCATGAGGCTCAGGGGAACGAGAACGGCGGCGACACCCATAGCCGCGATAATCCAATACTTGCCACTCTCAACCACTGTCGAGGCTCCCCTAGGCAGGTTGGGTTCCGCTTGCCAACATAGCTCACTCTATGGAGCGGCGCGCGTACATGTCAAATGGCGCACGCCAACCTGTTGCCGTAACCTTTAGCTATGTCCACGTCAGTCGATCCGCTGCTGAGCGTTGAGAATCTGCACACGTCCTTTTTCACCCAGGACGGCACCGTCAAGGCCGTCCAGGAGACGAGCTTTGCTGTCCGCCGGGGTGAGATTCTCGGCATCGTCGGCGAGAGCGGCTGCGGCAAGACGACGGCCGGCCTCTCGGTGATGGGACTCGTGCCCTACCCCGGCCGCGTGGTGGACGGGCGCATCAATTTCCGGGGAGCCGACCTCGATGAGATGGACGAGGATGAGCGTCGCATCCTCCGGGGCGAGGCGATGGCCATGATCTTCCAGGACCCGCAGGCCGCGCTAAATCCACTCATCACCATCGGCGACCAAATCGCGGAGATCTTCAACGCTCACGGGCGCATTGACGCCGACGAGGTGCGTGAGGAGACGCTGGTTGCCCTCGCTTCGCTTGGCTTGCCGGACCCCGAGTACGTGATGCAGAGCTATCCATGGGAGATGAGCGGAGGCATGTGCCAGCGAGTGATGCTGGCCATGATGTTGGTGCTCGAACCGGAACTGCTCATCGCCGATGAGCCGACTTCGGCGTTGGACGTAACGCTGCAGGCCGAGATTCTCGAACGCATCATGGGGCTGGCTAAGGAGTCCGGCACAGCGGTTATCCTTATCACTCACGATATGGGAGTCATCGCTCGGGCTGCGGACAAGGTACTCGTGATGTATGGCGGGCGCATCGTGGAATCGGCGGACACCGTAACACTCTTCCACAACCCCAAGCATCCCTATACGTCCGCCCTATTGAACGCCATGCCGCGGCTGGACAGGGAAACCAGGCCGTTGCGGGGCGTGCCCGGCGCGCCGCCGGACCTTCTCGATCCTCCGGACGAGTGCCCGTTCCTGCCCCGCTGCAACAAGGCAACAGTCGTCTGCCGTACTAACCCAATGCCGCCGCTAGTGACAATCGATGAGGGGCACACCCTCGCCTGCTACAACCCCATCACAGAGCCGCGGGTTAGCTGACGCGGTTTATCGGCCCCGTCCCGGCGTTCCGATGCCGCAGAGGTCTGCAATGAGCAACTCCAGCGCCGTGTCCTCGTTTAGTTGGCCTGTCTTGAGGGCGATGTCATAGTCCAGGATGGCGCGGTGCATCTCCCGCAGGCGTGGCATGGTGAAACTGCGGCTCTGATTCACCGTCTTGCGGATGGCGAAATCGGAACGCGAGCCGATGGCATCCTGGAGTTCAGACTGCGAGACACGGCGCTCAGTCGCGTCTTTAGCGGCAAGGAGTCGCCTGACCTGCGTGCCAAGCATCGCCATAATCTGCGGCACTGCCGCCCCTGAATCTTCTCTCAGTCTCTCGATGCGCTCCCGGGCACGGGGGTAGCGGCGCTCAATCACGTCGTCGACCATCGCGAAGATGTTTTCCTCGCGGGTTGCGCCGGTCATAGCATTGACGTCCTCAACCGTGATCGGCCTGTCGGGACCCGCGTAGAGCAGGAGCTTGTCGATCTCGTTGGAAAGCGCCCAGAGGTTGCTGCCGTGCGCGTCGCCGAGGGCGCGCTGCGCGGCATTTTCGATCCGGCCTCCTCGTTCATGGACAGTTTGGCCAATCCATCCGGTCAGGTCGTTGCCTCGCAGCGGCGCAAACACACGGACGTTGGCCACGGGCGCGAGGTGCCGGAGCAGCGGATTGGAGTCTGCGGCAGCTTCATCTGACAGCACGAGGATGTTCGATTCCGGCAGGCCGGGGGCGATGTCCTTTAACTGGCCCCAGCCGCGGAACGAATCCGTCGATTGTGACTCGTTGTCTTCGAGCACAGCCTGCCGGGAACGCGAAGATCGCCTGCTCCCACCACCTCCCTGTGAACGGGAGAACATGGTCAGCAGTCCTTCAACGACCACCAAGCGGCCGTTGGCCAGGAACGGCACGGCGCCCGCCTGTGCGACAACCTCCGCCGGAGTTGTGTCGGCTGCGTTGAGGGTCACGGTGTTGAGAGACGCCATCTCCGGATCGCCCAGCTGTTCCCGGAGCGCATCAATAGCGCGTTTACGAGAGTAGTCGTCCTCCCCGTAGTAGATCTCAAGCACTGGCTTCCCCAGATTCCATATTGCCGCGCGGCGCGCGTCTCCGTACAATATGCCGCAATACCCATGACATCATCGCCCGCGTCGCTGCAAGAGCGATACGACATCATTGCCGCCCTTCCCGGGACATCTCTTTATTCAGTCTATTCCGCCATCGAACGTGAAAGCGACGATGCGGTAGAAATCCGGGAGCCGCGCGTTCGCGCCCTTGAGAACACAGACACTCTTGGACCGTTTCGCTCGCTCATGGAGCAGCACCTGGATGTCCATCATGCGCATCTCGGCAGATTGCTGGAGATCCACCCTGATGGTGAGACATTCTGGATGGTCTATGAGCCCGCCCGCGGCGAGCAGCTACGCGGATGGCTGACGCGAGGACTGCAGCTCGATGAGGCGCTCCAACTCATAGCTCAAGCGGCATCGGGACTACAGGCGCTGCATGATGCAGGCCTCATTCACGGCGACGTTAATTCTCGGGACGTTTTCGTCACGCCCGTATCCGGCGCGCAACTACGGAACGCCGGGCTGTCCGAGTTGTCTATCAGTATGAGCGGCCTGCAGTCGTCGCTGCAGATTCCTCTGCCGTCATTCATGGCGCCGGAGATCCTGCGGGGCTCCGAGCCGGGGACAAAGTCGGACATATTCTCACTGGGAATGGTGCTGTATGAGACGCTAACAGGCCACCTGCCATTCACCGGCAACAATCGCGACACCGTGCGTGTTAAGCAGCAGGAGGGACGCATCGCCCCTGTCACCGCGCTGAACCCTGCGCTACCCGCCGCGCTCGACGACATTGTCGGCAAGGCGCTTGCGTGGGATCCGAATGAACGCTTCGCGTCGGCGCAGGAGATGCGGGAAACGCTCCTGGAGTTCCGGAACAACCTCTCCATGCCGGAGGCGCAGATCGTAGTGCCCGAGGAGGCCGCGCGGCAGGAGATCCTGGACGACATCGCTCAATTCGAGCCATCACGCTTGAGCGTGGATGGCGACGGAACGGGAAAGTTCCGCGTTTGCAGTGAATGTCTGGCCATCAATCTTTCGAGCGTGACGCGCTGCGCCGTGTGCTGGCGGGATATTCGCGACGCCCCGATTCACAGTCGCGCTGATGCGGAAGAGTTCGCGCAGCGCACACAGCGACAGCGAACAACACGGAAATGGGTGCGCCGTGGGGCAATCGCTTTTGCCGTACTTGCCCTGCTCGTCCTGTTCATCTATGACCGCGGCGCTCCACCCGGCCTCTTAACCGGTCCCCCAACAACCACGCTGACGGCTCAAGTCGGCAACGGCCTTTGGACGACTCCGCGGGGCGGTGCCGCCAGTATAGGCAGCGCCAGCAATGTGGACGCGGTGCCGCAGGGAGTTGAGCGTTGGCGCATGGAATTCGGCGCAGAGATAACGTCGTCACCGACGGTCGACAATGGGCGTGTATTCGTCACCACTCTCGATTCTCGAATCCTCGCGTTTTCGACAGAAGACGGCTCGCTGCTCTGGGAACGACAGGGGCCCGGGCCGGTGGACACATCGCCCATCGTTGCGGACGATCGTCTTTACATCGCATTCAGGAATTCGAGGATGGCCGCGCTTGACGCTGACACCGGAGAAGTGATCTGGGAATCCGTTATCTCCAATCCTGCCTTTTCCTGGGTCAACGTCGCTGACGGCAGCGTTTACGTTTCCTGCCAGGACGGCCTGATCCAGGCGTTTGACGCGGGAACAGGCGTGAAGCGATGGGAGATAGATACAGGAGACGGCTTGTTTGCGCCTCCGTCCATCAGCGAGGGGCTGGTCATCATACCGACGCGGGGCAACCAGGTCCTCGTTCTCGTTGGTGAGACGGGGCAGACGCGGCTCAGCTACGTCGTTCCCGGCAACGTTGACGGAGCGGCTGCAATAAGCCACGGGACGGCTGCGCTTGGTGATTCACGCGGATTCGTTCGGGCGATCAATATCCGATCGCAGAATCTTCCACTTGAAAAGACAGTGCTTCGATTCTGGTCGCAGTTCTATATCTGGGGCCTCGCTCCCTTCCCGCCCGCGCAGAGTGGCACGGTGTGGACACGGAGCATTCGGGAAGAGGTATGGGCGGATGCAGCCATCTCCGGCAATCGCGCGTTCTTTGCAACTCGAGAGGGCAATGTCTACGCTTTCGCACTCGGCAGCGGCCAGGAACTGTGGAAGACGGCGCTGGACGACGAACCCACGTGGACCGGCTCCCCCACCGTTGTGAATGACACGCTGTACATCGGGGCGGAAAACGGGCGGCTCTATGCCCTTGATACCGTCTCAGGCGACCATTTGTGGAACATTGACCTCGGGGGTTCCGTGTCCTCGGCGCCGGCCTATGCGGACGGCGGCCTCTTTGTGCTGACCGACAACGGCACGCTCTACGCTTTCGAGTAGCTCCGCAATGGACGTTGGCATTATCGGGCTTCCCTCAAGCGGCAAGACCACCCTGCTCAACGCGCTCACCCATGCCCACGCGGAGACGGGCGCATTCAGCGCCGCCACACAGCCCAACCTTGGAGTCGTCCGCATTCCTGACCCACGGCTGGACCGTATCTCGAGGTTTGTCCAGCCGAAACGTGTCGTGCAGGCGGAGCTTTCGTTCATCGATATTCCGGGGCAACCACCGGAGATGGGCAAGTCGCGCGGAATCCAAGGGCAATACCTGTTGGAGGTAAGTCAGGCCGACGCGCTGCTGCTTGTCGTTCGCGGCTTCCGCTCACCGGCCCTGCCCGATCCCACACCGGACACCGACATCGAAACAATGCTCATGGAAATGGTGTTCGCAGACATGGCCATCGTCATGCGGCGGCTTGAGCGCATCGAGGATTCTCTGAAAGGAGCGCGCGCCACAGAGCGGGAAGGCCTGCTGGCCGAGGCCGACCTGTTGCGTCGACTCCACGCCGCGCTCGAAAATAGCAATGCTATCCGAAGCGTAGATATGACCCCTGAGGAAGCCCGCATGATTGCCGGTTTCACATTTCTGACGACTAAGCCGCTGATTATCGCTCTGAATATTGCGGAGGATGATCTGTCACGCAGCAATGAACTGTCGGATGATTGGAACGCAAAGCACGGCAGCGCAACGACTGGCTGCATCGCGCTTTCCGCTCGGCTCGAGGAGGAACTTTCCCAACTTGAGCCGGAGGAGGCTGCGGCTTTCAGAGAGGAAATGGGCGCGCCTGCAGATGCCATCGGTGAGCTGTCAAGGTTGGCCCAGAACGTGGCGGGCCTGATCACGTTTTATACTGTCGGGCCGAACGAGACACGCGCATGGCAGCTTGAGACGGACACCCCTGCCCCCCAAGCAGCGGGCAGGAAGATCCACACGGACATGGAGCGCGGCTTCATCCGCGCCGAGGTCACAGGTTATGACGACTTCATCGCAGTGGAGGGCAAATTTGCTGAGGCGCGCCGGCGTGGCACGCTCCGGCAGGAGGGGAAGACCTACCTCATCCAGGACGGAGACGTGGTGACGTTCCTGTTCAACGTGTCCGGGCGCTAGAGGGCAGCTATCCCTGCGCGTCCTGGATGGCGCGCCATACCCGTTCCGGCGTTAGAGGCATCTCAATGTGACTGACGCCAAGGGGCGAAAGCGCGTCAACGACGGCGTTCACAACAGCGGACGGGGCGCCCGTCGTGGGGCCCTCCCCCATTCCCTTCACTCCCAGCGAGTTCAGTGGAGACGGCGTCTCCGAGAACGCCACGACAAATTCGGGGGTCATCTCCGCCGTCGGTATCGCGTAGTCCATCAATGAGGCGTTCAGAAGCTGACCGGCCTGATCGTATTCGGAAATCTCGTACAGCGCCTGGCCAATTCCTTGTGTCGCGCCGCCATGCACCTGCCCCACCACAGTCATTGGATTCACGATGACGCCCTGATCATCAACGGTGTAGAGGCGCTGGAGGTCAACATCGCCGGTCTCCGTGTCCACATCGACGACGGCGATATACGTTCCAAAGTTGTAGGTCAGGCCGCTGGGTTGGTAGAAGGAGTCCTCATCCAGACCGAATTCCATGTCTGCCGGGCGCGCGAGCACCTGGAAAGACGCATCCGCCACTTCGGCGAACGAGAATCGGCGCTCCTTGTTCATGGTGCAGATGAATTCCCCGCCCTCCAGCGACATATGATCGGGTTGGCAACCCATCATGTGGGCGGAGAGTTTCAGCATCTTGTCGCGCACCTTTTCGGCGGCAATCTTGGCGGACATGCCGCCTGTCACAAGCGCGCGGCTGCCGTATGTTCCGACACCGTGCGCGACGGTCGCCGTATCGCCATGCAGAACGGTAACGTCATCATCAGAAATGCCGAAAACGTCGGCGACGATCTGGGCGAAGACAGTCTCGCCGCCCTGCCCGTGCGGGGATGAGCCGGTAAACAGAGTCACCTTGCCACCACGGTTAACGCGTACCCTGCCCCATTCGTAGCGGCTGCTGCTGGGATCAAGCGGGCTGGGGCCGGAGCCACCAGTCTTGACCCACGAGGCGACGCCGATTCCCATGTGCCGGCCCTCGGCACGCGCCTGTCGCTGTTGTTCGCGCAACTGCTGATAGCCGCTGAGTTCCATGACCTGGTCAAGGGAGGCTTCATAATTTCCACTATCAAAGACATCCCCGCCCCCTGAGCGCATCGGCTGGTCAAACGGCGGGAGATAGTTGCGACGGCGAATCTCGGTGGGATCAAGGCCGAGTTCACTGGCAAGGCGATCCAGTCCGCGTTCAATGAGGTGGATGCCCTCCGGCCTGCCCGCGCCGCGGTACGGACCCTGTGGAGTCTTATTCGTGTAGGCATTCTCAGCCTCGAATTCGACGTTTGGAATGTCGTACACGCCGGTCGAAATCATCGCCGATGAGGCAGAATGTGTCGGTTCCGGTCCCTTGGCGTATGCGCCCAGATCGTGCAGATGCCGTACCCGGAGGCCGGTTAGCTTGCCATCCGCGTCCGCGGAAACTTCCAGATAGGACGTCTTGCCGCGCGCCTGGTGCATCGCCAGGAAATCCTCAGTGCGCGTGGCAACCCACTTAACGGGCACACCAAGATGCATCGACGCAATGCAGAGGAGTGGATATTCGGGATCCTCGTGCTTCACTCCGAAACCGCCGCCAACATCCGGCGCAACCACGCGGACGCTGTCCGATGACAGGTGCAGAATCTCGGCGAGATGGTCACGCAGCGCGTGCGGCGTCTGTACCGTCGCCCACAGGCTCATCGTTTCCTGCACGGGATCCCAGTGTGCGAGGCCGGCGCGGGGTTCCATCGGCACGCCATGGATCTTCTGGTTCACGATTCGTTCCCGGACGATGACCGCGGCCTCCTCGAAGGCCTGGGAGACGTTCCCGAGCTGATAGCGCCAGTGGACGATTCCGTTCGGTCGGTCCTCATGGACGCGAGGCGAATCATCTCTTAGCGCCCTCTCAATATCTACGACCGCTTCAAGAGGCTCGTAGTCGACAAAGATAAGATCTGCCGCGTCCCGCGCGCCATAACGGGTATCCGCAACGACTACGGCTACAACTTCTCCAACATGTCGCGCCTTATCGACTGCAATCAGGTCATACGGAGCGGATTCCGCGCTGTAGAACTTCAGTGAGATGGTCGGATTGGTGCCGAATCGCGGGTGAATATCTTTTCCCGTCAGTACTGCGGTGACGCCGGGCGTCTGCAGGGCTGCCGATGTGTCGATGCTGCGGATGCGCGCATGCGCGTGCGGGCTGCGGACAAGGCTTACCCACTGGGTGCCGGGAACCTTGATGTCCTCAACAAATGCGCCACGGCCACGCAGCAGCTTGTCGTCTTCGCGGCGGGCAACCGACTGACCAACGAGTTTAGTATCCGTGGCCATGGCTCCGTCCTTTCTCGCGACTATTCCCGGGCGCGCTCCACCGCCTGCGTCAGCGCGCGCCGAGTCAGCACGCGGCACAGGTTCTGCCGGTACTCCGGCGAGCCGTGCAGGTCTGCAATGCACTCAAGGCCGTCCGCCGCCAGGGCAGACGCTGCTGCGATGGCCTCCGGTGTCGGCACCTGTCCTCTCAGCGTGTCTTCGACGGCCGTTGCGCGGGCTGCGCGTGACGCAGCCCCGGTGATGCCGACGGCAACGCGGGACAGATAGCCGCTATCATCCAGTACAACGTGAGCAGCCACGCCGACGATGGCAAAGTGGGACGCCTTGTTTGCGAATTTGATATACGCCGCGCCAGTGCGTCCTTCCGTGATGGGGATGACGATCTCCGTGATGATTTCGTCCTCGGCCAGCGTGCTGATGAACGCGTCCATGATGAGTTCATCAACGGATACGACGCGCACGCCGTTCGGCCCTGCAACCTCCGCCTGTGCATCTAGGGCAAGGAGCGTTGCGGGGTAGTCCGCGACGGGGTCGGCGTGGGCGATGCTGCCGCCGATTGTGCCCAGGTTCCGCACTTGAACGTCCGCAATCTCCGCAGCCGTTTCAGCAAGCACCGGAAGCGTATCCTGCACCACGTCGGATCCTGCGACGTGGGCGTGGCTCGTCATCGAGCCGATTCGCAGATTGTTGCCGTCGTTGCTGATATGAGACAACTCGCCGCGCGTCTTGCGCAGATCAACAATGAGGCCGGGCATGGCGACGCGGAGTTTCATCATCGGCAGGAGACTCTGACCACCCGCGATAACCTTGCCTTCGCCGGGGCGCTCTCTCAACAGGAGGACGGCGGCCGCGACGGTATCTGGCGCTGCATAGTCGAATGCTCCGGGAATCATGACTGGTCTCCATTCTGCGCGTCCTGGATGGCGCGCCACACCCGTTCCGGTGTTAGCGGCATCGCGATGTCACGAACGTTGAACGGCGCGAGCGCGTCAACAACTGCGTTGACCACGGCGGGGGGCGCGCCTGTTGTAGGGCCCTCTCCCATACCCTTCACGCCCAGCGGGTTAGTTGGCGACGGGGTCTCGATGAATTCAGAGATGAACTCCGGCATCATCTCCGCCGTCGGCAGTGCGTAGTCCATCAGGGACCCGCTAAGCAGCTGGCCGTTCTCGTCGTAGATGATGTCCTCATAAAGCGCCTGACCGATTCCCTGCGCTGCGCCGCCGTGAACCTGCCCTTCCACGATGACCGGATGGACGACGACGCCCTGATCATCCACGCAGAACAGCTGCTGCAGATCAACGTCGCCCGTTTCCGGGTCTACCTCCACGACGGCCACATACGTGCCGTAGTTGAAGGTGAGATGGGTCGGTTGGTAGAACGATGACTCGTCCAGCCCCATTTCCATGCCGGGGGGACGTTCCAATACCCGGTTGATGTTGGCGGCAACTTCACGGAAGGTGATGGACGACCCGTTGGCGCTGAACACGCCGTTCGTGTACGTCACACTGTCCGCATCTGCGCTCAGCGCATGGGCGGCGAATTGCGTCATTTTCTCGAGAATCTTCTGAGAGGCCTGGAGCACCGCCATTCCGCCCACCACCATGTTGCGGCTGGCGAACGTGCCCGAGCCGTAGGTCACTGTCGCCGTATCACCGTGCGTCACGGAGATATCGTCGATCGGGACGTGGAGTGTATCCGCCGCCACCTGGGCGTAAGTGGTGTAGTTGCCCTGCCCGTGTGGCGAGGAGCCGGTGTAGATTGTGACCGCGCCTGCGGGAGACACTTTCACGCGCGCCCACTCAGGCATGGACGAGGATGGGTCAAGAGAGGACGGGCCAAAACCGCCGGTCTTGACCCACGACGCAAGTCCGATCCCCAAATATTTCCCGTCTGAACGCATTTCGCGCTGACGCGCCCGCAAACCCTCGTAGTCGCTGACTTCGAGCGCGCGCTCCAGCGCTTCGGGGTAGTGGCCGCTGTCGTAAATGTCCCCACCGGGGGTGCGGTAGTACGGGAACTCCTCCGGCTGGATCATGTTCCGCCTGCGGATCTCGGCAGGGTCGATGTCAAGATCACGCGCCAGCATGTCCATGGCGCGTTCGATCAGGTAGATGCCCTCAGGTCGACCGTACCCACGGTACGCGCCCTCCGGCGTGTGGTTGGTATAGACGGAGTGGACCTCAAACGAGGCCTCCCGGATACCGTAGACGCCAGTGGCGATGATGGCAGATGTTTGCGCGACGATTGGGGTTGCGCCCTTGGGGAACGCGCCCAGGTCCGTGGTGTGGCGAAGGCGCAACGCCTTGACACGACCATCACGGTCAGCCGCTACTTCGAACTCGGATGTCTTGCCGCGCGCATGGCTGAGGGAAAGGAATTCCTCCGTACGCGAGGCGGCCCACTTGACCGGCAGCCCGAGTTCCATCGAGGCGATGGCAAGGAGGAAGTACTCCACCTCCCCGCCGTGCTTCGCGCCGAATCCGCCGCCGACATCCGGTGCGACGGAGCGAATCTGATCAGGAGACAGCCCCAGCACCTCCGCCATCTGCGTTCGCAGCTCATGCGCGCCCTGGATAGACGCCCAGATGGTGAGGAACTGTGTGGCAGGATCCCAGTGGGCGATGCCGGCGCGGGGCTCCATAGGGACGGCGTGAATGCGCTGGTTTACAAAGTCATGCCGCAGGATAATCTCCGAGTCCTCAAAGGTGCTGGACACGTTCTCCGTGCTCTTGAGCCAGCGAACCTGCTCATTAGAGCGGTCATCATGCACTTGCGGCGCATCGGGTTCCATCGCCTGCTCCGGTGTGTTGGCCACCGGCAGCGGCCGGTAGTCGACCATGAGTAGATCAGCAGCATCTCGAGCCGCCTCTCGCGTTTCCGCAACCACGATGGCGACGATTTCCCCCGCATACTTGGCCTTGCTCCTGGCGATGAGCGTGAACGCGGGCGCGCCGGCCGTGCTGTCAGGGTTCTCCGCGTCTCGCACAGCGAGAACCGGCGGAATGGGGTTATAGCGGGGGTGGACATCCTCTCCGGTGATAACGCGCAGCACGCCAGGATGAGCCATCGTGGCTGAGGAGTCGATGCTAAGAATGTGGGCGTGGGCATGCGGGCTGCGGACAAAGTGCGCCCAAACAGTCCCGGGTATGTTGATGTCGTCGGAGAACGCTCCCTGCCCGCGCAGAAGGCGATCATCCTCCTTGCGCCGTGGCGACTGACCGACCTGGCGAGGCGGGCTGCTTGTGGTCATGGCACTCACCTCACCTGGAGAGTTGTTCCGCCGCGAATTCAATCGCGAGGACGATGTTTTGGTATCCCGTGCATCGGCACATGTTGCCTGCAAGCGCGTGGCGGATCTCGTCGCGGCTCGGATTCGGGTTCTCGTTGAGGAGTGCCTTGGACATCATCAACATGCCGGGCGTGCAGAATCCACATTGAAGGCCGTGCTTCTCCGCGAACGCCTGTTGAATTGGGTGCAACGTCCCGTCCGCGTGAGCAAGCCCCTCCACGGTCTCGATCTGCTGGCCGTCCGCCTGCGCGGCGAGCATGGAGCATGATTTGACCGCTTCTCCATTGAGCAGAACGGTGCATGAGCCGCACTGGGACGTATCACAGCCGACATGCGTTCCGGTCAGGCCGATGACATCCCGGATGGCGTGGACAAGCAGTAAGCGTGGTTCAACCTCTATGGAATGCTCGGAATTGTTGACGGTTAGCGTGATTGACACTGATTCAGCCATAGCGCGGTAAGTCTCCCCTCCTAATCGCACCTGTGGCGATGCTATTCCCACGCGGCGCGGGCGGTCAACACTTGACCGTCTATTGAGACGCGGCGGCCTCCCGCGAGAGGGCATCAAAGAACTGCCCCATCAGCATCCGTACCGCGGTCTGGATCATGCGCGAGCCGATCTGCGCCAGCGTTCCACCCACCTGGGCGTCCGCCTCAACTTCAACGAGAGTGCTGTCGCCGTCCTCGGTGAGGTTGATCTTCCCCTCGCCTGACACAAAGCCCGTCGGCCCCTGACCGCTCAAGGTCATCTTGTAAGTCTCCGGCACGGCCACATCCTCGATTTCAACCGAGCCGCTGAACCGTCCCCTTATTGGCCCAACGCCTACGGCCAATGTCGCGGAGAATTTTTGGGGCGTTTCAGCGTCCAGCGACTGACATCCCGGCACCATTCTTTGCAGGGCATCCGGGTCATGCAGCAGTTCCCACACGCGCTCACGCGAAGCGGGGACAGTGTGGCTGCCGGTGATGTTCATGCGGGTTAGTCGGCCCGCCCCGCGACGGGAGTAGCCGGACGCGGGGGTTCAATGGCCACGCGCATTCCCTCTTCAAGCTGGCCGCGTATATCGTTGATGCTGTTGAGGCGGTGCGTCTCCACGTAGGTGTTCAGGCCCTCAATGACATCCAGCATCGTTGTGGGGCGAGTGAAATTGGCAGTGCCGACAGCAATGGCCGTCGCACCCGCCAGGATGAACTCCAACGCATCTTTGGTGGACGTGATACCGCCGATGCCGACGACGGGCAGCGACACTGCGGCGCACACCTGCCACACCATTCGGACGGCGATGGGACGGATGGCAGGGCCGGAAACACCGCCGGTCATGGTACCCGTAACGGTTCGGTGGTTATCCACGTCAATGACCATGCCGGACAGCGTGTTGATGGCTGAAATGGCCGTCGCGCCGCCCTGCTCGGATGCCTGCGCGATGTCTGCGATGTTGGTGATGTTGGGGGTGAGCTTGGCGATGACAGGGCCATCGAAACGGTCGGACACGCCGCGCACCACTCGTTCGACATTGGCCGGGCTCGCGCCGATCTCCATGCCGCCCGCCTCAAGGTTGGGACATGAGATGTTGACCTCAAGTCCCGCGACGCCCGACTCGCCGTTCAGACGTTCGGCAAGTCGGTCGTATTCCTCGATCCCCAACCCGCCAATGCTCACGATGACGGGTGAATCATACTTCGTGTACTCGGGCAAGAGTTCGGTCAGGAAATTCTCGACACCGCGCGACGGGATGCCGATGGAGTTGAGCATTCCGGCGGGGGATTCGGCGGTGCGGGGGGCGGGATTGCCCGCCCGTTCGCCGTAAAAGATGGTCTTGGGAACGAGCGCGCCGAGTTGGCCGAGGTCGAACAGGGTTCCCATCTCCGGCCCGAAACAGCCGGATGCAGGCATGACCGGGTTCTTGAGGGTCAGCCCGGCTCCGAGGTCAACCCCTAGCCTGCTATCGGTCTCAGTATCCTGTACGGCCATCCCCTATACAGTAACGCCTGCCGGGTGGCAGCGAAAGACGGGGCCGTCGCGGCACACCAGCGGCGACTCCGCCGACTCTCCAAACGCGCCCGTCGCGCAGGAATGACAGTAGCCCAGTCCGCAGGCCATGTGGGCCTCGAGGGAGACATAGGTCTCAACGTCAGCGGGAGCTGCAAGCCGGGTTGTCAACTCGATCAGGCGGTTGGAACCGCAGACGTACGCCTGCTGCACGCGGCCCGACTCGATGATCTCGCTGATCCACGGCTCCACGTTCCTGACATCACTGCTACCGTCCGCGTCATCGACATAGAGGGCGTTGCCACGCGCCTTCTTGATGATGTCTTTCCCGAGCACAACGTCCTTGTTGCGCGCGCTGAACACAGCGTAGACCTCGGTGTTTTGCTGTCGTGCTGCGTCGATTAGCGTCGTCAATGAGCAGACACCTATCCCGCGTCCAACAATCAGGATGCCGTTGGCATCGTCAGCAATCGGGAAGGGCCGGCCAACTGGACCGACAATTTCAACAATATCTCCCGCCCTGCGTTGGGCCATGGCAGCCGTGCCATACCCCACAACGCGGTAGACGAAGTCGGCAGTCCCTGCAGCCTTGTCATAGCGGTACACGGCCATGGGACGCGGAAGGATGGGGTGGACATCGGTGGCCGCGCCGGGTCGAATGACGCCGAACTGCCCCGGCTCGCCGTTCGCCAGTGCCTCGGAGCGCACGCGCATCAGATAGTGTTCCGGCGCAATCTCGTCGTTGGAAATAATCTCGGTTTCAACGAACGTCGCGGCGGGCGCTTGATGGCCGTTCGTCTGCATCACTTCAAGCCGCACGCTGGAGGGCAGACGGAGTTGCGGGACATGCGTGCCCGCAAAAACGGGAATCGTCCCGTTGGCGTCCATGAGTTCTGATGTCATTCGGCAACCTCTTTCGTCAGGAAAGTATCGATGTCCCGGATGCTCTCCCCGAGCGCCCGCGCTCCGATGGTGATGTCATCCATACTCGTCCACTCCTCCGGGCAGTGGCTGAGACCATCGCGGCTGGGCACGAAGAGCATTGCGGTGGGAATAGCGCGCGAGAGGATGCCGGCATCATGACCTGCCCCGCTCGTTGTCACACGGTGCGGAACATCAAGGCGGTCTGTGGCTGCAGTCGTCAGATCACGCAGCCACTTGGGCAGCACCACGGGCGACGTATCGGACACAACCTCCCACTCGCACCGCAGACCTCTTCGCGCGGCTGTTTCCTCTGCGCGGGAGACGATGTCCCGCGTCGTCAGGCGCTGACGGTCGCTGTCCACGTCGCGCACATCAAGATAGAACTCTACGTCGCCGGGAATGGTGGTGATGCTGTTGGGAAAGACGTGCAGGCGTCCAACCGTGGCAACGGTGGCGCGACGGCGCGGCTCGTTGGCAATGGATTCCGCGGCAAGGATGACCTCGGCGGCGGCGGCCAGGGCGTCACGACGCTGCGACATGGGCGTGCCGCCGGAGTGGTCCTGCCGGCCCTTTATCGCAAGACGGATTCGGGTGTTCCCGGCAATGGCGTCGACAAGACCAATGCGTTCTCCGCCCTCTTCCAACGATCGTGCCTGCTCAATGTGCAGTTCCAGGAACGCGGCGAGAGTGTTGGGCGCCCATCGGGCCTGCGCCAGGGCAAGCGGATCGAAATTCGCGGCTCTCATGGCTTGCGCCAGCGTGATACCGTTCGCGTCCCGGAGCCGTTCCATATCCGCGTCTTGCAGTACGCCGGCGATGGCCTTACTGCCTAAGCATGGCTCGCCGAATCGCGCGCCCTCCTCAGAGGCAAAGGCGACCACCATGAGAGGGTGGGTCGTCTTGATGTCCGCCTCAGCGAACATGCGGATGACTTCCAATGCGGTAAGCACGCCGATGGCGCCGTCGAATCGTCCGCCGTGCGGCACGGAGTCTAGGTGCGAGCCGAAGCCAATGGCGGGGCGCGCAGGGTCGGTTCCGGCGAGCGTTCCGATCGTGTTGCCGAAACTGTCCGTACGGACGGAGAGGCCCATGTCTACCATCCATCCCGAGACAAGTTCATGGGCGGCGCGTTCTTCCTGCGAGAAGGGAATGCGAGAGACGCCGCCTCCCGGCTCCGCGCCTATCGCGGAGAGGAGTTCAAAGTCGGCGGAGATACGGCCGGGATCGGCGCGCAACTCGGCAGCAACGGCCTCGGCTTCCTCCGCCACGTCCGTCGATTCCGCGTTCCGTTCCTGCTCAGTCGTTGCCATCAGTTCCTGCCTCTATCGTCACAAGGGAAAGCTCCCCTGCGATCGCCCCCACCCCAACCAGAGACGCGGTGACCGCCAGCCTGCCGCCTCTGTTCTCGACGAATGCTCTTGCGAGATTGGCATCGCGTTCGCTCAGTGTCACGCCGATGAGGGCGACTTCCTGACCCGCCTCAACGTTGCCGGAAGCCGTAACAAGCCCCTCTGCGTCAGACAGCAGGACGACGGGTTTGTCTGCCTGCACACCGACGGCGAACGCCAGAACGATGTTGCCCAGCCCCGGCCACGCGGCGATGATATCAGGCGCGGGGGACGGCAGCGCCTCCGAGAGGCATTCGGCCAGTTCGGAGACGGCCGTGGGGTTGGCCAGCGGCTCCATAGCCCCGGCAACTAAAGCGCTTTGCCCGTCAGCGTCCTCGGCTTGCCCTTCAATAAGGCAGCCGGTGGACTTCAATAGGTTGACTATCTGCGATTCATTCATTTGAATACTGTAGCGCGTTTATCGGACTACTTGTATCAACGTCCGATTGTACATGGGAAGCGTGTTGTGACGTTGACTCGTTAAGCGCGCTACCTGTTGTCACGTCGATTCGTTTTAGAGCTACTTGTTGCCATGCTGATTCGTTCTTAGGTCTAGGTGTTGTGACGTTGAAAAGTACTAGATGCCGAGGTCGCTCCGCCTGAACAGGGCGCGGAGTTGGTAGCCCGCGGCGGCAAGATACTGCTGCGCCCCCTCCTCACGATCAATCACGACCAGCACATCGGAAACGGTCGCGCCGGCGGCTCTGAGGGCGATACCCGCCTCGATGGCCTGGCTGCCCGTCGTCACCACGTCCTCCACAAGCAGGACGCGCTCGCCCGCAAAGAGTTCACCCTCCACAACGTTGCCCGTCGCGTATGATTTTTGCTCTTTCTTGACGATCACGAACGGCAGGCCCATCTCGAGGGAGAGGGCGGTTGCTAGGGCCACCGCGCCGAGCTCCGGGCCGGCGATGCGATCCGTGCCGGGCGGGACAAGCTCTGCCATGAACGCCGCCAAACGGCGCAGGATGCTGGGCTTGGTCTCAAAGAGGTACTTGTCGAAATAGTAGTTGCTGGTGCGGCCGGAGCGGAGAACAAAGCTGCCGCGCAGATAGGCGGCGCTGAGCAGATCACGGCCAAGCTCCGTAATGCGCTGCTCACGCGACAGGCCAATCGACCGGCTCAAAGTCGCCATGTGTGGGTCTCCTTCCCGCGCTGCTTATCCCAATTGCACCATCGGCATCCCGTTAATGGTACTAGATTCGCCAAGCGGCGCCCGTGCGGGCGTGGGCGCTACAATAACGATTGATTAAGTTGGGGCACTCAAGGAGCTCGCGCCAGTGAAGCAACTCCCTCTCCTACTAGCAAGCACTCTACTATTTGTACTGCTTGCGATGTCTTGCAGGGAGGAGGACTCGACGCAGTCAGTTCCCTCGTCCACAGTAATCTCGGACGCAATCTCCACATCTGTTCCTGTCACTCCGGCTACCGCGACACCTGCGCCGACGTTCACACCCGTGCCCACCGATACACCGACGCCCACGCCGACTGCCACCGCGACACCGCCGCCAACGGCCACTCCCACGCCGGTTCCTCCCACTCCTACACCGGTGCCTCCAACGCCTACCCCGGTACCCCCGACTCCCACGCCGGAGCCGGTAGTAAAGTCTTTCTCGGATGAATTCGTACAAAACTCGCTCGTGAGAGTCCGAGCGTATATCGACGATTACAGCTACTACATAGGTACAGGGGTAATCATCAGGCGCGAAGGGCAAGAATATATAGTTACCAACCGGCACGTCGTAGAGGATAGAGACGACATAAGGATATTCGGAGAGGCTTATGGATTCGCGCGACCACAGAGTATCGCTATCGCTTCAGAGTACGACGTGGCGATTTTGACTCCAACAATAAATCAGCAACGCCTTAATGTATCGGACTATGGGTTAGAGCTGGCGCCAAAAGATGCCGACCCGCCATCGACGGCATGGTTTGGCCTATTCAGGAACAATGCGGCAAACACAACGCATATTGCTCCTGCAACATACTGCGACACTTCTACCATCATGGGTACTGAAAGCTGGGTTTACGACCTAACCACATTCAGGGGCACATCAGGGTCACCAATCATAAACTCGCAGGGTCATCTAATTGCAGTACATTGGGGCATCTTGAGCGGAAGGGGCACTTGTAGAGAGGCGGGCCTGGACGCAGCAAAGGGATATGCCTCCGTAGGAGAATCCTATTCCGTCCCAACACATGCCATTCACGATTTATTCGATGAGATGGCTACAGAGGACGCGGACGGGGAGTCCGCCAGTTGATTCACTTGGTTGATGGGTAGCGTGCGCGACCAGCCGCTACAATAGCGAATGATTGACCGGCCGCATTTGAGGGACTGGGGAGTTTTCGTTCATGCACATCGATACGCACAATCATTTCGCCGTTCCTGAATACATCAACCTTCTGCTGAATCGAAAAACGTTCCCCTATATGGAACGCAGCGGCGATGACATCCTCTTCCACGTCAGCAACATGGATACCTACACCATGCCCGCCGGCATGTTCCGGTTGGAGACGCGTGTCGATGACATGGACGAGGCGGGTGTAGACATGCACGTGATGAGCTGCATTGTTCCCGCAGGCGAGGTGGCGGATGATCCCGTGCTGAACGTGGAGCTTGCGGCGGCGGCGAACGAGGGCATCGCGCAGATTCAGAAGGACAGCCCGGATCGATTCGTGGGAATGGGAACGCTGCCGCTGCTCAACCCGGACGCGGCAGTCAAGGAGCTGGATCGCGCTGTGAATGACCTTGGTCTGGGCAGCATGATGCTCACCTCGAACGTGGCGGGCAAGCAGCTGCATGAAGAGGATCTTTGGCCTGTCTATGAGCGGGCGGAGGAGTTAGGTGTCGTGATGATGATCCACCCCAGCTGGCCCGTGATGGCTCACCACATGGAGGGCTGGACAATGGCCGTCAATATGGGGTTCCTCTTTGACTCATCAACCGCCATGATGCGCATCATCCTCAGCGGTGTCATGGAGAAGTACCCGAACCTGCAGTTCGTCCTGTGCCACCTCGGCAGCACCCTGCCCTTCCTCATGGGGCGGCTGAATCGCACCGGAGGCCCCCGCGCCGGCCACTGGGGCGAAAACGACAAGGGCCCCTGGGAGTATTTCAAGAAGGTCCATATTGACACCGTTTCGCGACTCAGGCCGGCCATCATGTTCGCCCGCGAGCTGATGGGCAACGACATGATCATGTTCGGAACAGACTATCCGTACACGACGATCCCGCCGATGAAGGCCGACGTGACGGAGCTTGATCTGCCTGAGGACGATCGGGCTGCGATTCTGGGCGGCAACGCGGCGCGGCTGTTTGGGATTGAGGAACGCGGGTAACAGGGTGGCCAGCAAGCCGACAATTGCTATCGTGCCGACGGGCGGCACGATTCAGAACGGGCTGCCGTTTGTGACATCGAGCAAGGCGGGCGGGCCGCTCAACGTACTGCGCGCTCAGCGACTGCATGAGCCGGTCACGGTACGGATTCGTCGCGAGGATCGTGACGGCAACCCGGTGGGCGACGGCGACGGTGAGTTCCATGAGGTGACGCTGACGCCGGAGGACGGCCTCTATCTCCTGCCTTACATGGAGCCCGGGCATGAGCCTCCGCAGACGTATTCTCAGTTCCATCTGACCGCCAAGCGCGTCATTGAGGAGATTGACCGTTTCAGCGTGGACACGAACGGGCGTAACGGACTGCTGTCCGACGTTGCGGATCTGCGCGTGGAGATGGTCATAGATCCGGACACTGGCGGCGAGCTGCGGCGCGGCGGCGAGACATTTGGAATGCGTGAGCTGGTTCTCATCTCCAATACAGTCAACGAAGCAATCTCGCGGCCAGACGTGGATGCCTGCATCGTCACGCACGGAACGTTCACGACGGAAGAGACGGCCGCTTTCCTTAACTACACCGTCAACTCGCACAAGCCGGTCGTCGTAGCGGCTTCGCAGCGCAGGCACGGCAGCGTCGGGAATGACGGCGACTGGAATCTCTGGGACGCCGTGCGCGTGGCGGCGTCGCCGGAGGCCGTGGGCAAGGGCGTGGTGGTTGTGCTGGACGAGCAGATGTTTCCGGCGCGTGAGGTGACCAAGACGAACCAGAGGCCAGGAGGGTTCGCGTCGCTGGGCGGTTCCGCGTCTGCCATTGGCTCCATCGAGGCCGACCAAGTGTCCTTCTATTTCGCGCCGACACGGCTCCACACGGCGGAGTCGCGCGTGCGAGGCGAGGGCCCCCTGCCGTTGGCCTTACCCACCGTGGACATCGTGAAGACGTACGCCGGCGCGGACGACGTACAGGTTCGGGCGCTGATAGACCGCGCCGTTTCTGAACGCGAGGCGGACGCAGCCCATCCCGGCCACGGCATCGTCGTTGAAGGATTTGCCTATAGCGGCGTGCCCCATCGATTCCAGCGGCCTGCGCTTGAAGAGGCTGTCCGGAAACACGGCATGCCTGTCGTCCTGACGAGTCGAGGACTGCGCGGGCGGATTCCCAAGGAGCCGACGCAGGACACGTTCATCACGGGGGACAACCTCTCGGGAGTCAAGGCACGGCTGCTGCTGACCCTCGCGATTCGGACGCTGGGGCCGTTGACACCGTTCGCGGATACGGATAACCCGACGCCGCAGGAACGCGAGCTTCTACTGGCCGAGATCGGGCGGTACCAGGAGATATTTGACACGCACTAATCCCCTCTCCTTGGGGAGAGGGCTAGGGTGAGGGGCAGCATGGCACAAGCGGATGCGGTTCCCGAACGCATTGAGGCGCGTCTGCGGCAGTGGGCGGCAGACGGATTCGTCAGGCGGATGCTGGAGCGCGACCCGACGCTGTGGGCGCCACGCGGCACGCCTGAGATTGAGAATCGACTCGGCTGGCTCGATCTTCCCTTAACCATGGCGCCCAAGATCGGGGACCTGACGCAGTTTGGTCGTGAAGTTGCAAGCGAGGGTTTCACTAACGTTGTCGTTCTGGGCATGGGCGGCTCAAGCCTTGCGCCGGAGGTCTTTCAGACCACGTTCGGCAACGCCGTTGGACATCCTCGCCTTACCGTATTGGACAGCACCCATCCGGCCGCCGTAACCGCGCTGGCAGATGCTATTGACCTACCGCGAACGCTGTTCGTCGTGTCCAGCAAGTCGGGCACCACGACAGAGATGCTTTCGTTCTTCTACTACTTCTGGGCGAGGCTAACCGAAGCGGGCATTGACCCCGGCCCACACTTTGTTGCCGTGACGGATCCCGGCACGCCGCTGGAGCGGTTGGCGCAGGAGCGTGGGTTCCGCCGCGTGTTCTCTGCGCCGACGGACGTTGGCGGCCGCTACTCTGCCCTCTGCGAATTCGGCCTCGTTCCGGCAGCCCTCATCGGCATTGATGTCGGCGAGCTGCTCGCGACCGTTCATTCGGCTCGTGACACATCGGATGAGGAATTAGGATTCGCACTCGGCTTGGGGGCAAGGATCGGTGAATGCGCGCTGGCGGGTCGTGACAAGTTGACCTTTGTCACATCACCGAGCCTGCGCAGTCTGCCAACGTGGATCGAGCAACTCATCGCCGAGAGCACTGGCAAGCTCGACGTTGGAATAGTTCCCATCGACCAGGAGCCTGTTTGGGACTACCCCGACTACGGCCATGATCGAGTGATAGTCTACATCGGCCTGCGGACCGAGCCGGAGCAGGAGAAGCGCGAGAACGTGCAGAGCCTTGTGCCGGAATGGGCCCACGTTTCGCAGATCATCGAGGACGCCCACGAAATCAGCAGGCTCATGATGCGGTGGGAGATCGCCACCGCCGCCGCGGGAGCCGTGTTGGGCATCAACCCATTCGATCAGCCGGACGTCCAGTTGGCCAAGGACCTGGCACGTGAAGCGATGGCGGGCGGCGGCTCATCTCAGGATTCGGGGCGCATCATCTCCATTGATGATGCCGGTCTGGAATCTGGAGCATCAAAGTGGCTGGAATCGGCATCGGCAGGCGACTACATCGGGCTGCATGCCTACCTCGCACCAAGTAATGAGACCTGGGAGGGCATCCGGAGCCTGCGAAGTGTCCTGGGAAGCAAGGCGCGTGTCGCAACGACCGCCGGCTATGGCCCCCGATTCCTCCATTCCACGGGGCAGCTCCACAAGGGCGGCGCGAACAATGGTCTTTTCCTGCAGATTGTGGATGATGCCACGGCGAACGACGTTGCTGTGCCTGAAACCGACTATACATTTGGGCAGCTCCTTACGGCGCAGGCAGCAGGCGACGCCGGCGCATTACTGCAGCGTGGGCGGCGCGTGTTGCGAGTGAACGTTGGCACGGACGCACGGGCCGGGCTGGAGCGGTTAACCTCGCTATTCAAGGACCTGGCAGAATAGCCGTCAAACGCGTCCGCCACCCGAAGTCGTATTCCCCATGTTGTGGTATCCCGTGCCATAATGGATAACCCAGTCGTCATATTCGGGCCGAGGTGGCGGAACGGCAGACGCGCTGCGTTCAGGGCGCAGTGCCCCTAGCGGGCGTGAGAGTTCAAATCTCTCCCTCGGCACCACACGACAGTCTGGGCAAATGTGGCCGAAGACGGCCATGAGTGACACGCGCTTGTAGCTCAGTCTGGATAGAGCGCAGCCCTGCGGAGGCTGAGGCCGTGGGTTCGAGTCCCGCCAAGCGCGCCACTTTCTCTCTCGTCAGTGCTATGGAGTACCCTGAGACGTGAGGGCGGCTAGCTCAGCTGGTTAGAGCGTCTGCTTTACACGCAGAAGGCCGGGGGTTCGAGCCCCTCGCCGCCCACCCTCCCCGGATCGGCGGACAACGAGGCCGGATCCCGATGTTCCGTGTCTGCCGCGTCGGTGCCATTGCCCAGTAAGAAACCAGCAATCAATTTCCCACCTGAGCCGGTGAACTCCCTGCCGCCCATCTCTTGTTGGATCGGCTAGAACGCGCCAAACCAAACTGCCACGCTTCGCATCCGGAGCTGTATCAGCAAGCCCGTCCTGCTCGGCTTTCGTTCTCCCAAAACTCATAAATCCGCCCCATACGGGCCAACTCTGCGGCATTTTGCCCAATAATTACAAAAGGTGATGTTAGTTCGTTCAAATAGCGTCAAATAGTTACGGAGTAGTTATATTCAGTGTCTATAGTTATGCGCAGAATCGTAACTGGGTGGGGAGGTGTAACATGTCTCTCGTCCGAAGCACAACTGCGCGGAAAGCAACGTGGCCCGCAGCGATGGCGGCCATCGCTACCCTCATTACCCTCATCGCCTTGGCGACGTTGCTGATGGTCAACACAGCGCAAGCCCAATCCGATACGTCGGAGCCCGTCCTCATGTTGGGGAGTGTGAACGGGAATGGGCTGACCCTGGAAGTCAGCGAGGCCCTGGACATCGGCTCGGTGCCGACAGACAGCGTGTTCGTGCTGCGCGAGGTAGAGAACGGCACGATCCCGACCCTGAACGGCACTGTCCGCCACGGCGAGAAGGTCACGCTGAATCTTGCTCGTGCCGCCGCGGAACCCGGGCCCCATCCCAACGCCATCCACGAGGTCACAGCCGCATCGTACGCACTGGGGAACGACGCCGGAGAGCCGCCTGGCGTGCAGAGTATGCCTGTACTGCAAGACCCCGCCGCTGCGACAGCGACGCCGGAGGCAACGGCTGCGCCAACGCCGACTGCGACGCCTGAACCGACCGTCGAGGAACAGTGTACTGAGGCAGTAGAGAATACACCCATGAGGGCATGGAGCAATCCGGATCCCAACACGCTGATTTCTGCGTGTATCGGCGCTGTCAACGCGGGACTTGGAACTGCGCAGGAAATCGTCAATACCTTTGCGAATATCGATTTCTCAACCAACCTGAACAACATGGGCAACGCCTATCGAAACGCCGGTATCCCCGTAAACGCCGGTATCCCCGTTGCGAACGCGACGCCCGAGCCGGCTGGGTTGAATGATGCGCCCGGCTCGCCTCCCGTATCACAGGCGACACCCACGCCGCGTAACAGTGACAGCGGGCGTATCGCCACCCAAAGGACCAGTAGCGTGGCAGGGGGGCCTGCGGGATGTAACTCTCATCGCTTTGCGCGGATCATGAACTTCACCAACGTTCAGCAACGCGTCAGGATAGCGTCTGGCGCATTTTCCGAGAACATCCCGGGAGTGACGTGGACAGATGATGCGCCTGCGCAAGCCTCGACGGACGGCAACACGGTGATTTACCCGCCCTACCGGTCCCTCAGGACTGAATCGTTCACTGAAACTGTGGAGTGGATGAGCCCTGAATTCAGTGTTCAGTCGGGTGAGACTCGCGCCGCTGCAATTGCTTGCCATACAGCCGAGGCGAAGAGGCAGGCGTACCTGTATGCAGCTGACAATGGGAAGGCCTGGGCCAATGCGACCGGCATGCGCATCGTTGTTCGACCGAGCGTCGATGTTCACGAGCGGGAACTCGACGGCAAGACGCTCATCTCGATCTCTGCCTTTGCGACCGTCTCGGGAAGGTACAGCGTTCTGAATGACCCCGATCGATACCATCGTGCCCATGGAGCAGTGAATGCTCTTGAGAGGGATAGAGTTCATCCCGGATCGCCGCGCGAGGCTTTCTTCACCGAGGACGGCGAGCGCAAGCAGTACACGCATATTGACGGGCACAAGATGCGGATTCCGGGCGGTGGGGACGTTGAGATTCATCAGGACTCTTACCAGCAGTGCCCGCGAGGCACGAGCGACACGGCGCTCGCGTTCTATAAGCTGTTCGGGCAAGGTTCATGCCTCGTTGTTGAGACGACGACTCTGGATGAATGGTACACGCTGAAGGGGCCTGTCGAGAGCAACCCGCTCTACGATCACCAGAGCCTCGTCTACAGGGGCACGACCTATCGCATGACCGGCAAGATTCACCAGATCAACCTGGACGGGACGATCGTGTTTGAGGTCGAAGTCCTCCCGCCGCCAACCTTCTCGACCAACTCTGGCGCGGATCAAAGCTGGACTTCCGGAACGGCGATAACCAACATCACGGTTCCTGAAGCGACCTCTGAGTCAGCGGTCACGTATGGCGTTGTCGGTAGCCTGCCTGCTGGACTCTCGTTCAGCGCAACAACTCGTGTTATCAGCGGAACGCCAACAACTGCTGGATCAGGCACGATCACGATTCGTGCGACGAATGCCGGAGGCACTGCTGACTGGACGGTGGACTACACCATCACGTAAGACCTCAACAACAGGCTCCGGTCAATCAGAGCCCTCGCACTTCGGTGCGGGGGCTCTTTCTTTTGAGCGGTATAGTGGCGGCCATGCCTTCACTAAAGGACATCCGCAAGAACACGAATCTGAAAGCCCGGAGCACGGATGGCCTCTACGCTGAAGTGAAGGCCCTCGGAGGACCGTGGGGCGAGCAGAGTTCACAGATAAGATGCTTGGGAAGGGCATGATCCTGTTCCGGCGATACGGCGGCGAGCATCCTGTATTCCGCAGTGGCAATTGCCGTCCTTGTGCGCGCCCGCGTCTTCGTCCTGTACATTCTGTTGGCGATGCTGGGCCCTTGCCTCGCAGGGTACACGGCCAACTGGCTCATCTAGTCCGATACCGCGGCTATTTCTCCAAAAACATAGTCACGTAGTCGGCGCTGACGTTTGGCATGGTGAGGCCGATTCCCGATAGCGCTTCGGCGAACTTGCTGATGTCGTAGACGCTGGTGTCCGACAGATACGGCTCTACTGAGTCCAGCGAACGGAGCAGCATCTTCAACTCAAGGTCATCATCGTGGTCGGCCGTTTCTTGTAGCCTCACCTTCCACTCCGCCAACGGAACCCGTTCCGTGATGTGACCGTTGCGTTCCATGAGATCAAAGACCTTGTCCGCCGGAACCGGATCCTGTTGGACCACGTTGTAGACCCTCCCGAGATGATCCGGGTCATTGGCGATCTTACTGATTGCAGAGACGAGGAAATCGACGGGGGTCATCTCAAAGAACCAGTCCGGCGCGTGGGGCGCGCTGCCGAGGCGGGCGCAGGCCTTGAGGATCAGCAGCAGAAAATCATTCGGATTACCCGTGCCCGTGCCACTGTGGTGGCCGATGTTGCCGGGTCGATACAGACACACCGGCAGTCCCCGTGAGACGGAATGCCAGACCAGCCGCTCTGCGACCCACTTCGACTGGTTATACCCCCCCTCCATCCGGTTCACCCAGGAATCAATCTCGTTGTTCTCCAGGTACGGGGTGGTGTCCCCACCGGGGAAGACGCCGTTGGATGAGATGTACTGCAGTGTCTTTGGCCTGCCGGTCGTGGCGAATCTGAGCACCTCTGTCGTGCCACCGACGGTGTGGGGCTTGGAGGCCGAATACGGGTAGACGTAATTGACAGAGGCGGCGCAGTGGAATACCAAATCGACCTTTTCGGCCAGCTCAAAATACTTGTCGCCGCCCAACCCCATTAGCGGCTGGGTGAGGTCTCCTGAGACAGTGATGATCCGGTCACTCTCGGATTGGCTGGGGAGCCCGTAGAATTTCAACGTCTCCAATACCCGATTGGACGTGCCACCCTCTCCGGCATCGCCGTCACGCGCCAGGCAATAGAACGTGGTATCCGGCCCTGTGGACCGCATCAGCTGATCGAGCAGGAATGCGCCGAGGAATCCGGTCGTCCCCGTGACAAAGATGGAGGATGCCTCGCTCAACCGCATAAAGCTAACCTGGCCTTGGGGTGTAATCTCCGGGTCGAGCTGTGCATCCTGGGCCAGTGTGGCGCCGGTCGCCGCTCCCCCTGCCCCGCCATTTTCGAGGTATGCCGCCAGTTCACCGATGGTGGGGTACTCGTACACCTCGACACCGCTCAGTTCTCTTCCGAATGTCTCCTCTATGGCAATCGTGAGAGACATGCCCGCCAACGAGTGGCCGCCGAGATCAAAGAAATTCCAGTCGTCCTCAAGATCGTCGAGGTTGAGTTCCAGCGTCTCGGCCCAGAGTTCCCGCAGGGCCGCGCGCCGCTCGTTCGCCGTGGACTTCTCTGTCAGCCTTGTTCGCCGCCCGGCAGGCGATGCCCCGTTGCGCAGCGACGGCAAGGCCTTCCTTTGCAGCTTGCCGGTCTGCTGATTGATCGGCAGGGCGTCCATTTCAATGAAGTGAGACGGGACGGAGTAGAGAGGCAGATACCGCTCGAGGAGATTTCGCAGATCCCTGCTCGCTCCACTTCGAGCGTCCAGTTTCCAGAAGGCGTTTGGGCCTCGAACAACATACGCAACCAATCGCTTACTGGTCTCGTCCAGGTCTTCAACAACAACGGCCGCATCCGCGGCGTCACAGTGTCGGCGCAGCATCTCTTCAATGGCGCCGAGATACACGGTGTATCCCCTGATCTTGACCATGGAATCGGTCCGGCCCACGATCGTCGTCATGCCATCAGGCGCAACTTCTGCAAGATCACCAGTAGCGTAGTAGCGCTCGCCATCCAGAGTGACAAACCTCTCGGCATCCAGATCGGGCCTCTTGAGGTAGCCACGCGCCACGCCCTGACCGCCGATGAGCAGCTCCCCTACACCACTCGTCTCCACGGCGGAGCCATCCTCCGGGCGTACGCGGAGCTCCACGCCGTCCATCGCATAACCGACCGGGCACGTGTCCATCCCATCCAGCGACAGATCGGTCAGGTCAATGGTGCAGACATCGTGGGTCTCACTGATGCTGTAGGTGTTGAACAAGCGGGCGTTTGGCGGCAGGACGTCCCGGGCTTGCCTGAGCAGGCTGACAGGCACCACCTCTCCGTTCAGCCAAACGACGCGCAGTGACGACATCTGTTGCCGGAGTTGCTCATGATCTGCTGAGTTCAGGGCGCTCTGCAGCAATGACGGCGTGAACAGAATCTCGGAAAGCTGATTCTCTGAGATGTACCTGGCGAGCGTCCTCGGCATGAATATGACTTCATCCGGAATCACATACACCGTCCCGCCCTTTAGAAGCGGCCGCAGGAACTCCCAGGGAAAGAAGATGTTGCAGCCGACACGGTCTCCAACGCGGTAGGAACTGTACGTGTACCTGGCGTCGTAGGAGGACATCATCGCTCCCACACTCAGCATCACGCCTTTCGGATCACCGGTGGTACCGGAGGTATAGGGGATGAATGCCAGATCATGACTATCAGTGTTCGTCGCACGGTCTGCCGGCTCATATCCTCGCCAGGAGTGGTCACTATCAACGGGGAGTATCAGAGTCCCATTGAACTCAGCCAGTTTGGGCAGGAATCGCTCTTTGGTGAGCACGACCTTCGGCTGCGCCTCAGCTACGATGCCGTACAGCAGGGGTTCAGGTGAGTCAACGGCCATGGGCATGAATGCCCCGCCGGCCTTTAGTGTTGCGATGGCCCCGACGATATATTCAAAGCACGTATCCATGAATATGCCCACGGGATCATCGGTTCCCACCCCGCAGTTTCGAAGCCAGGCGCCCAGAGTGTCCGTTGCCCGGTTCAGTTCGGCATACGTCATCTGCCCATTTCCGAATACAATTGCGGTGGCATCCGGGGTGATTTCAACTTGTTTTTCAAATAATTGATGGACGCTATAGTTCACTAAAACCATCTTGTCTTCCCCCACCACCTCGGACCTGACCTCTAGGGAACAGGTAACCAATGAATCAGCTAAATGTTGATGGTCGATTTTACAGGAACGTTAAAGCAATGTAAAATCCAGATGTGGCTTTACGCCGTTGGCTTGGTCGGATGTCTCACCTAAATGGAAGGGATGGTCTTTTATGCAGTTTGAGTCGCTAGAGTTTTATAAGGAGCATGGCAAGAGATACTCCCAGATGTCTCATGAATTTTCGCATTCGAATTACGACGAGATATCCCACCCCAAGCTGACAGGCGATATGGCTCTGCTGAATCGCGCAACTGACCTGGCGTCCGGCAAACGCAGTCTGGATGCCGGATGCGGCGCCGGAGCCCGAGACGTGGCCCTGCTCCACTCCCGGGGTTTTGACGCGTACGGCATTGATGCCGTGGAGGAGAACATCAATCTGGGCAGAAAGCTGCACCCGGAGATCGCCAACAAGATCAGCGTCGCCGACTTGAGGGAGCCCCTGGAGTTTGAGTCTGAGTTCTTCGATCTGATTCTCTGCAATGCAGTCATCCAGCATCTGTCGCCGGAGGACGTTGAAACCACGACGATCCCGGAGTTTGCCCGGGTGTTGGCTCCCGGAGGCGTATTGCAGCTGATGTTTAAGGTCGGGTCCGGCATAGCAGAGGTGAGTGACCCGGCATTCGGGAACGACGGTGTGGACAGGCTATTCCAGCTCTACGAAGAGAAGCACCTGCTGGACATTCTTGACGAGTCCGGCTGCTCTCTCATTGAGGAGGAAGGCAGCGACAAGCTTGGCGGCCTGTTGTACTTCACCGACCACAAGCCGATGCGCTATTGCGTCTTCTGGGCCAGAAAGAACTAGAACCGCTGCTGGCTAGAGCTGAAGAGGCTGCGCCTCAAGGGATGCGGCGGTTTTCTGGACATCACTGACCGACACTTCCGCAATTCCGGTCATTCCGCACTTGAGCCCCGCATAGGCGGCGGCGAATCGCCCGATTTCCTCCAGCGACCAGCCCGCCCACAGCCCGTACATGACGCCGGCTGAACAGGCTGCGCCCGCTCCATTGCCGTCCACCACGTCCACCTGCGGAGGCCTCACGAGATATGCCTCATCGCCGTGCGCAACTACGCACCCATCCGCCCCCAGGGTCACCACAGCCATATCCACCCCACGGTCTATCAGGCTGCGGGCTATGTCGGAAGGATCACCGGATGCTTCGGGAATATCCAGGGAGACCTGGCAGATGGTGGCTTCTCCAATCATGTCCGTGATCCACGTGTCACCATCGTACTGAGATTCCAGGTTGAGATAGACTGGCACGTCCTGGGAGACGGCGTCCCGTACGGCATGAACGACGCTGGCGCCGTCATACCAATCGACATACAGTAGTCCCGCGTTCTTGAGTTGGGAAGGATCGGGCGGCCTCAGTTCTGCCATGGAGGCGGGATCTCTCCGCTGAAAATACGTTCGGCCTCCGTCGGGGTCGATAATCGACACTTCGAACGGAGTCGGCCAACCTTCCTTGACGTGCTGCCGGACATTCACGCCCAACGAATCGAGTTGCTCTTTGACGCTCTCGCCGCGCTGATCATCTCCTAGCGGTGACGTGATGAGACGTGTTGGAACGTCCCAATGAGTCAGGACGCTTGCAGCGATGGCGGCATCATCACCCAGTGATTCCAATGAGTCCAGGATCGGCGCCCCGCCATTGTGCTCGGGCAGTTCATCCACCTTAAGTAAAAGGCAGTGAGTCAGTAATCCAAAACAGACCACGTCTCCCTTGCCAACGTGGGCCGGAAGTCGGTTTCCATTCGCGCGTGCTCCGTTGCTTGAAGTAGACATTACGGTTTTCCCCCAATCGCTCCCCTCTTGGTGCCAGACGTTCTGGTGGCAACAGTTGGAAATGAGGGAGCCAACGTTTGCCGATGTTAACGCACTTAAGAAAGATTGTCCATTCAGGCAGTTGCCGCTTGTCCCCGTAGACTCGCGCGCCACGTTTGACGGCGGGCGCATGATGGCCGTTCAATGGCCTCAGTCGGAGCAAAGTGAATTGTGGAGTCAAACATGAAACTGAATGGACGGCGGGTCATTGTGACCGGGGGCAGTCGCGGCATAGGATACCGGATCAGCGAACTCTTCCTCGCTGAGGGTGCTCACGTTCTGGCTGTGTCCCGGAACTCCGAGAAGCTCACCGAAGCACAAGCACAGCTCCCTGCCCTTGCCACTCTGTCTGCCGACGTTTCAATCGCATCGGACATCGACCGCGTCGTTGCGTGGGCTGAGAACGAATGGGGCGGCGTCGACATCCTGATAAACAACGCGGGTGTGCTGGATCCAAGTGAGCGAGGCCTAACGGAAGGGCCTGACGAAATCTTCTTGTCCACCCTCCAGGTGAACGTTACTGGCGTGTATCTATGCACCAAGCGGTTGTTGCCGCTGCTGCTTCGGTCGGACGACCCTCGCATCGTCAACGTGGGTTCGATGTCGGGCATCCTTGGGCCGGGACTGCGCGGCTCCTACGGTGTGTCCAAGGCGGCCCTGCACGCGCTTACGATCGCCACCGCCAATGAGCTGCGAGGAAAGGTTCCCGTCAACGCGCTTTCGCCCGGTTGGGTCAAGACAGATATGGCCCCCACCGGCCCCGGAGACCCCAGATCATCGGCGCAGGGGGCGCTGTGGATTGTCACGCGCCCGCCGGACGTGACAGGCAAGCTCTTTCGCGGCAACCGCATTCGTTCCTGGTCTACACGTTCAACATCATAGACAACGAGCACGAACCCGACAGCGGGTTCCCCTGATAGATGCCGGACATCATGCGCGCTTTGTATTAAGTCCTCGGAACCATCCTTCTCTTCGTGGCTTCCTTCACCACTGCCCTAACGAGACTTCAAATGGCTCAGTCGAAGACGAACGAGGATGCCGACGCGGCAAAGCCAAAGCGAAGGGGCCGCTCCCAGTAGATGGGAGCGGCCCCTTTACGGCTGTTCTTTGTGTTACTGCGCCAGTTTAGCCTGCTATCTTGGCACAAACTGCGTAGACGGTGAGCGTCCAGTTGCCAGCGACTTCGTTGATCTCTGTGGCGCTTGCTTCCCATCCTGTGGGAACTCCACCAACCACTCCCACCGGGCGGGATTCTGTTATGGCTACGCCGCCACTAGAGGAATCTACTTCCGCGCCGCCGGAGATTGCAGAGAAGCCTGAGCCAACCGACGAGCAAAGCACGGATTCACTCTTGTCAGCATCGCTGTTCGATGAGCTTTGCGACCTAGCGATCCGAAGGTCGGATACTCCCGGCTCGCCTTGCTCGCCCTGAGGACCATGCGGGCCTGCCGTGCCTGTAGCTCCTGTGGCTCCGCGTTGTCCTGCCTCACCTTGCGGCCCGCGTTGTCCTTCCGCACCTTGCGGGCCAATCGGTCCTTCTGGGCCCTGAGGTCCTTCGGGGCCCGTTAGGCCTTGCTCGCCTTGCTGACCTCGTGGTCCCTCAGGTCCGGTTGGGCCTACCGCGCCTTGTGGGCCTTCCGGTCCTACAGCGCCGGCCGGTCCGGGCAATCCTTGTGGACCCCTATCACCTTGTATGCCTTGTGGGCCTTGTGGGCCTGCCTCACCTTGTGCACCGCGAGGCCCAACAGGTCCCTGCGATCCGGCCGGCCCTGGGTCTCCCTTGGGTCCTTCAGGTCCGCCTTCAGGTCCCCGAGGTCCTTGCACGCCCTGAGGTCCTGGCACGCCCTGAGGTCCTTGTATTCCCTGAGGCCCTGGAGGTCCTACATTACCTTGCGGGCCTGTCTCACCTTGCGGGCCTGTCTCACCTTGCGGGCCTATCGGCCCTGTCGGACCGGTCGCGCCCCGAGGCCCTTGAGGACCACCCGGGTCTCCCTGGGGTCCTGCCGGTCCTGTGGCTCCTGCCGGTCCTGCCACGCCTTGTGGTCCTGACGGTCCTGCCTCGCCCTGAGGTCCTGCCACGCCCTGAGGGCCCTGAGCCCCGGCCGGTCCGGGCTCACCCTGCGGTCCCTGAGCTCCTGCAGCTCCTTCGCATGCAGCTGCAAGCATCATGACTATCGCAAAGGCCGAGATAGCCACAATCGCCGCCCAGCTTCGCACGGGCGCAATCGATTTCACATACTTTGACAAGGCTGGCATTATACCCATTCCTTTCACCTCACCCCAACGCTCTGTTTCAATCCTCAAGCGAAATACCATGAATGTCAAGGACTTCGCTCGACTATCTATGACCTCGCCATAAAGGAGACGGACTCACGCGGCGCACGGACTCGCGGCCTTCTCGATTGGCATCACATCTTTGACCGCGTGACCTGCTTGCCGGAGGCGCTCCCAATCAGAATAGCAGTATTCGTGCTTCCTTGACACCCCCGCCGCCTCTAAAATCTGAGTTCCGCATCATCCAAATCGAACCAGCAAGGGAACCCGGACAAACGCTACTTCCGTTGAACCTGTCCCTCCCGCTACATCGTGAACGGAAGAGAACTTCACACGGCACCGCCCTGCGCCGTCAGTAGATTCCGGGCATGATGCGCCATTTGACACGGGACTTATATTCAGCCCATTTCTCAGCCCCGTACTTCTCCTCGCAGTGCGTTTCATCGCTGCGCTGGCGCCACGTGAAGAATGACACGACGAACACGAAGTATGCCCATGCCCAGGGATTCAGGAAGTGGCCGAACGAGAGGCCAACTGCGAAGGACAAGAATCCCTCACCCATGTAGTTGAAGTGGCGGGCGACGCCCCAGAGGCCCGTGTACAGTATCTTGCGCTCGCCGGCCTCGATGTACTTCGGCTCGATGATGCCGAGGAACTTGCGATCCGGCCACCTCTTAAAGGTGTATTTCTGGAGGTTGGCGCCGCGTCCAATACTCCAGCCCAGGAGGAAGAGCGCGGTGGAGCCAATGAGCCAGACGTAGGTCCAGAAGTCGGAGAATCCGGGATGCGGGTGCGCGGCCATACCCCAGAGCGGCAGGATGAACACCCAGCCGTAGATGACGATTCCGCCCCAGAACATCTTGAATCCCATGCGTTCGTAGATCAGATCGTAGGTGTAGAGCTGGACACGCTCCCAGATGAAGTAATCGAACACGTAGAAGGTGAAGAACGCTGCATAGAGGAAGACACCGGGGTTGAAGTCGCTTCCAAATTGGTCGTAGTGCCACGCCGCGCCGGACATGGCGTTGAGCGACAACATAGTGCCGCCGACGACGTAGAAGTACATCTTGATATCGACGCGTTCCCCGAATAGGGATATCTCTCGCGCTCGTCCTTCCCAAAGAGCGAGCAACGGGTTCTTGATGTCTCCCTGCGGCTGGCTATAGACCGCGACTATGGACATGATCAGGGTGAAGACGGTGCCGCCGGCGATGGCGTACAGGGACGACCGATAGAACCAGTCACGCGGCATACCCGTGATTTCCGTCGCCCAGATGGCGACCGCAAGGAGGAAGACAAGGATGCCGTTCAGTCGATAGTTGCGTGGTTGGCCGGTTTCCTGATCAACGACATACCCGGGTACTTTTCTGCCGGGCAGAATAAACTGTGCTAAGAGGAATGCGGCGAAGATGGCAAGGGGCGTGAAGAACCCCGCGACGGCCTCGGCGCCCGAAAGCTCGAAGAGGTGCTCGATACCAAGCCATTCAATCATGACGGAAGACCCCTCTCTCCGATGACGAGGTTATTATGCCCTATTCAGGTTTTGCGTAGGTGAGCCGCCATTCTTCCCCGAATTCTTCATAGATAAACACCATGTAGATCAAGCCTCCCTGGAAACGCGCGGTGTGCCTGACTTCCCACCTGCCCGGGGCGATCTCCGTGGGCGGAGACGTTTCCTCCGCAGTTATAGCCAGATTCAGGTTCCTGAAGGGCTCCATGTTTGTCCGGATCTCTTCCACTTCCTCTTGCCAGTAGTCTTCCGAGTAGAAGACCGCCAGCGCATCCGGGTCATACATGTTGTAAACGTCCCATAGGCGCATGGTCTTTTCACTGAGGTGCCCGGCGATGTCCGTTGATTCGCCAGACGCGGGTTCCTCTTCCGCTTCTACGGTTGGTGTGGGCTCCACCTGAGGCGCTTCAGTGGCCGTCGGGGCGGGGGCACGTGTTTCAGAATCGTTGCTGTCGGTTGTTTCTTCGGCTGATCCGCCGCACGCGGCCAGGACAAGGAGCAGTGCCAGGATAGCCGCCAGCACCATCCCTCTCTGCAACAGACCGGCCTTCCTGTGTAACGGCATTTGGCGTATGGACACTCCACTACCTCCCGGGCAGGCTCTTCTTGTTTACCAGGTATTGTCCTGCCCTCGCCCACATACACCATGAGCAGGTTGTCATTGTCAACCCTGCGCCGCTGTCAGGAAAAGACCATATCGGAAGTATTGCATTTCCCGGTAGCACGTATACTTCCCAAAGTGATCGGAGAGCATGCGCCCTTAGTTATTATCGACGACGAGGAATCAGATCCCGCGTGCCGGTGAATTTTCACTGTCTGGGCATGTGCCGGTTTCTTCACAGTTTTGAAAATCGCGCATGCCGCTGTATCCTTATCGTAAAGCAATCTCACTTGCCCGCAGATTGGAGCACGCTATGGAAGCACAAGCATCTGTGTCCGGCGCCCAGCAAGGCGGCCTTGTTGGTGAGGGTCAGTACCAGATTTATTCGTACAAAATCGACATTCAATCAAGCCGCGCGCCTGAGTTTGTGGATGTCACAGATTGGGTACAGGATATCGTGGAGGACACCGGCGTCCAGTACGGTTCGGTGCTCGTCTATACCAAGCACACCACAACCGCCGTTGTCATCAATGAATTGGAGCCGCTGCTTCTCGAAGACGTTGGCCACATCCTTGAGCATTTCGCGCCGCGCGAGGGTGGATATCAGCACAACGATTTCGAGATTCGGACCGTCAACATGAACGACGACGAGCCCCCCAACGGCCATGCCCATTGCCAGCAAATCGTCATGGGGAGTAGCGAGACGATTCCCATCATCGCTAATCGACTCCAGTTCGGCATGTACCAGCGGATCTTCTTCATTGAGCTGGATCGCCCGCGCCCGCGCCAGCTGATCATCCAGGTGATGGGAGTCCAGGGAGAGAAGTAATGCGGATGAGCGAGGCAGCTAAAGTTCCTGCCTCACTTGAGTCCGCTTACAGCGAGTGCATCGCCATTGCGCGATCGCACTACGAGAATTTCTCTGTAGCGTCGCGCCTTATGCCACGTGACATGCTTCCTCACGTTGCCGCCATCTATACCTACTGCCGCGGTGTGGATGACCTCGGCGACGAGGCAACAGGAGACCGCCTTGCGCTGCTGGATGAATGGGCGGCGCAGCTGGAGCAATGCTACTCCGGCTCCCCGACCGAGCCTCGATTTCTCGCTCTCCAACACACCATCTCGGCCTTTGACATAGAGCGGCAGCCGTTCCTCAATCTCATCGAGGCCAATCGGATGGATCAGGTCAACACGCGTTACGCAACATACGAAGACGTGCTGCACTACTGCCGTCATTCCGCGAACCCCGTTGGCGACTTGTATCTCACCTTGATCGGCAAGAACGACCCGGAGCGGCGTGCGCTGTCAGATGCCACCTGCACCGCCCTCCAGCTCGCCAATTTCTGGCAGGACGTTAATCGTGACTATGCCACGGGCCGAATTTACCTCCCGCAGGAGGACATGCGCCGATTCGGGTACACGGAGGAAGAGCTTGCGCGAGGCGAGTGCTCGCCCGCTTTTCGCGATCTCATGGCGTTCCAGGTGGACCGGACACGACGGCTGTTCGAGGAGGGCTTGCCACTTGTCGATACGCTTGACGGCATCTTCAAACTGCACGTCAAGTTATTCACGCTGGGCGGCCTCCGCGTCCTTGACGCCATCGAGGGCCAGAACTACGACGTGCTTTACAAACGTCCAACGGTGACAAAGGCACGTAAGACGTGGCTGCTGGCAAGGACGTGGCTTGGGATGAAGATCACGAGGCAGATCTAAAGGCGACGCATCATGGTATCGCTAGCTGCGCCCCTTGAGGCATACGAGCACTGTCGCAGGATAACGCGCGAGGCGGCGGGCAATTTTTACTATGCGTTTGTCACACTGCCACGCCACCGACGACGCGCCATGTACGCCGCCTATGCGTACTGCCGCCTCTGTGATGACCTCTCCGACGATGACCTGCCAATCAACGAGAAGACCCAACGGATTCAGGGCATCGACACATTGCTGGAAGAAGCGCGGGCCGGGAATCCCGACGGCCCGGTATTCGAGGCTCTGGCACATGCCGCTGCGGAGTACAACATTCCCTACGAAGACCTTATTGAGGTGGCGCGCGGTGTTGAGATGGATCTCACCATCTCCCGCTATGAGACCTTTGATGACCTCAAGACGTATTGCTACCGTGTGGCGTCGGTGGTCGGGCTCATCTGTATTCAGATCATGGGCTACACGGATCAGCGCGCTCGCGAATACGCCATCGATCTTGGGCTAGCCATGCAGCTCACAAACATCCTGCGGGATATCCGCGAGGACGCCGAACGCGGCCGCATCTACATCCCACAGGAGGACTTGCGACGATTCGGCTACAGCGAGGAAGACCTGCTGGCGGGCACTGTGAACGATCAGTTCAGAAGCCTGATGGAATTCGAGGTGGCTCGCGCCAGGGAGTATTTCGAGCGCGGAAAGCGGCTGCTCAAGCTCCTGCCCGTCCGCACGCGCGCCTTCCCTGCCGTGCTCGGCGGACTTTATGGCCGAGTACTCGATAGAATCGAAGCACGGAACTACAACGTCTTTGAAGGTCGGGTTGGCCTGTCAACCCGCGAGAAAGTCGGGTTGGCGGTGCGACTGTGGATTCAGAGTTACATCCCGATGGAGCGCGTAGCCACTGCGTGGTGATTGGCGGCGGGCTTGCCGGCCTCTCCGCCGCTTGCGCCCTCGCTGAACGCGGCGTCACCGTCACCCTGATTGAGCGCCGCAACTACCTTGGTGGGCGCGCCTTTTCCTTTATTGATCCGCACACGGGCATGGAGTTGGACAACGGCCAGCACGTCTTCCTCCGCTGCTGCACTGAATACATCGACTTCCTCAAGAGGATTGGCGCGTTCAGTCAGACAACGCTTCAGGAGCGGCTGCGCGTACCCGTGGCCAATAGGGCCGGAAAACTAGGCGTCCTGTCATCAACGCGGTTCCTCCCCGCGCCGCTCGACCTCCTGCCCTCGCTCCTGCGCTATCCACACCTTGGCTTCAGAGACAGGCTGCGGATCATCCGCGGCATGATGAGCATCCGCCGCACGAACAGGGAACACGAACGTGAGCGGTTGGAGTCCATGTCTTTTCATGATTGGCTTTTACAGAACGGGCAGAATGACAGGACCATCGTGGCTCTCTGGGAACTCATCACCCTGCCAATACTTAACGACACCATCGACGCCGCCAGCGCCAACATGGGCGTCATGGCATTCCAGGACTCCCTGTTGGCCGGTAAGGGCATGGCTGATCTCGGTTATTCGCGCGTGGGGCTATCAACGCTGGTCAGTGATGGAGCGCGTCATTACATCGAATCGCGCGGCGGCAAACTCATCATGGGCCGCCGCGTGAGTGACCTTCACGTAACAGAAGGCCGTGTCACGGGAGTCAGGGTTGGCGAGGAAACCATTGACGCGGATGCAGTGATCAGCGCTGTGCCATGGGACGGACTTGAGAGGCTGCTAACCAGCGAGGACACGGACGCCTCTCTATCGGCCGTCAGTCCACCACAGCTGGAATGGGCGCCAATCGTCGGCCTTCACATCGGCTATGACCGCCCGGTGATGAATGACCCATTCCTGACGGTTGTGGACAGCCCAATTCAGTGGATATTCAATCGCTCTCTCATGCAGGAGTCAGCCGATGCAGACTCACGCTTGTTGGTGTCGATTAGCGCCGCATGGCGTGAGGCGGGCATGACAGAGGAGGAGCTGCGTGACCTGGCTGAGGCGGAGCTGCGCGCAGTGCTTCCGGAGACACGCAATGCCTCAATGACATTCTTCCGCGTCGTCAAGCAGCCGCAAGCAACCTTTCGATGCCTTCCCGGAATCCAGGAGCAGAGGCCGTCGCAATCAACTAACGTGCTCGGCCTCTTCCTCGCGGGAGACTGGACTCAGACGGGGTGGCCGGCGACGATGGAATCCGCCGTCCGCAGTGGAAATCTCGCGGCCGCTACCGCGGCCTCCTCACTCTCCTGAGACTATCCTCTTACCAGGGGCTGGAGTTCTCGGAATAAACGTGATCCGGCATGTTGTAGTGAATATCCGTTTCCGCAACCGTTGCGGCATCCAACAGGCCGGTGAATTGCGTGAAGTTATTCTGGTTGGTGAGGCGTGGAATCCACCGTGCCAGCAGGTTGTTGTACTTGGCCTGGAACCTGAAGAACGGAAGAACGCCAAAAACCGGCGTCCTCGGGTAGCGGAGCCTGTCAGCCATATCCGCCCCGATCACGGCGCGGGAAATCCGAAAGACATAGTTGGCCAGCTTCTGCCGTTCCTTCGGGTCTTGAATACCCACAACCAGCGGCGCGGAATTGATCAGGGCGTGAGCCATGACAACCCCTTCCTGGCTGGGGCTTGGCTCGCACATGACGGCAATTCTGTAGAGCTCAAGTGCCTCTTCTTCATCCTTGAACAGGATCGTCTCTGGAATGCCCATGAGATGGCCCGTGTAGCGCCACACGGCCATGAAGCTCTTTCTCTCCTCATCCGTGTATTTCGCGCCGAGCCGCTTCATGTGATAGAGAAGGCGCGCGGAGAATCCTGCAATCGCCATCCCCAGGTGCGCTGAACTCAGTGGCACGCCCCACGCACCTGTATCCCAGTCTTCGGATGCCTCCAGCAGCTTGCGGACCTGCGCGTGAACCAAACGCAGGCGCATGCTCAGCTTGAGACCGTCACCGGCGCGATCCAGCCCTCCCGGAAGGAAGGACTCCAGCATGTGCCGATTGTTCTGCATCAGGCGTCGCACGCCCTGGTCACGAACCCGGCCGGTAATGAAGAACGACTTACTGATGTTTGTCGTGAAACCTTCGACGAGCGTTCCACCCACAAACGCTGCGAGGATAATGCGCGCGTTGCGTAGAAACATACGCGATCCCGGCATGAATTCATCGTAGTTCACCCAGTCCGGGGGGGTATCCAGTCCGCCAACGAGACGCTGAACGCTCGCAGGAGCATCCTTGATGACACTGCCGTCCGGATTATCCATTACCGCCCGAATGAGCATGGCGGATTGCGCGCGATCCATATCACCGAGTTCCGCGATGACAGCATCCGCCTCGGGGTCGGCGATCAGATGATGGGCAATGTAGTTGTCCGCGACGGCCTTATTCGCTTTACTGGCATGTCCGTACCCCTCGATGTAATCGGTGGGAATAGTCAAACCGTACGAGCCGTCATACTTGCTTTCCGGGGGCAATGATGCGGTCATGCTAACTATTGAAATCCAGTGTATCTACCAATCTTGTCCGTTCATTATAGTCGGTTGTTCCACAGATTTTTGATTCGGTCTCAAAAACATCGCTCTTAGCCGAGGCTCATGTCGCTCAGTTTTCCGCTGGAGTACCCTACAGATGAATCGTAGTTGAGCAAGATTGAGGAAGGAGTAAACGATGGCACAGATACTGACCCGCGTCTTTGGAGCCTATATCCTGCTGACAGGAATTGCCGTCGCCTTACTATTCATGATCACACCGCTGATTCATGATGGCTCGCCCGAGTACCCGTACTGGACCATCATGAATTACTTCATGGCTTTGGGCGTGATCCTGATGGTTGTCCTGACGTTCCTCTATCGATGGCAACTCGACCCGGAGCAGACGGACAACTACACCTGCGCCATAGCGAACGGGCTCTTCTACGCATCCGTCGTCCTGATGATGCTGTTCTACTGGCAGTACTTCTGGCTGCTGGACACGAGCAGTGAAACGGGCGACGCCGCTGTGTCGCACACCATCTATTTCCCGCTGATGGATGCGATATACGTCGTGCTTGGCCTGATCATTGGGGAGCGTCTGCTGCGTAGAGGCGGACAGTAACGAGGCCAGTCGCGAACCGGGAAATTAAACGCGCCCCGTCACTGCGGTTCTCAGAAGCTGCAAAAGAGGAGGCCGGTGCCCGTAGACCAGCAGATAGCTGCGGAAGAGGCGCTGCGCCAGCTTCACTGCCACGACGACTGAAATCGTCAGCACAATCAGGCTAGCGGCGATCTCCAGCGGTCCCATGGCATCAAGCGCCAGGCGCGCTAATGACATTGTCGGCGCGGTGAACGGGATGTACGTCATGACCTGCGGCAGTAAGCCGCCGGCATCATCAATAATCGCGAATGAGAACCAGAACGGGGCGACGGCAGGCAGGATGACGATGACCGTTAGCTGCTGCGACTCTCGCTGCGAGGTTGTGACTGCGCCCAGCGCCGCCATCAGCGCCGCGAAGAACGCATAACCAAGCAGAAAGTAGGCAAACGCCACAAGAATGAGCGGCAGCGGAGGCAACGTCAGCGTTGGAATATCGTCAAGGAAAACCGCCCCCCCAAACATGAGACCGACGGCTGAGCCCATCCATACGCCCATTTGAATCATGCCTGCGACGCCCAGACCCACCAGCTTGCCCAGCATCAGCTGGTCCGGGCTGACCGTAGAGAGCAGGATCTCCATAACACGATTCTCTTTCTCCTCGTTCAGCCCCTGCAGCAGATAGCCCGTGATGGTCAACACGGAGAAGATTACGGCGAACGCCATCGCCATGAAGAAGATCAGCGTCGCGGGATCAAATGAGTCTTCCTCGGGTTGACCTCCTTCGCCTACCTCAAGCGTGGTGATGAACACCGGCGACAGGATGCGCGCAGCCCGGGCATCATCCACTGCCTCCGCAACAAGGTTGATGCGCAAGAACTCCCGCAGCGAGCCGCTGCCACTGCCGGTGATGTTCAGACCTTGCCTACCCTTGACAATCTCAACAACTCTGCCGGTGGAGATGTAGTCGCGCTGGATCACATAGGCAGCATCGAGTTCCCCGGATGCGACCGCTGACCGCGCCTGTTCCTCCCTCTCGATCGGCACATATTCAGTATTTCCAATCGTTCCGGGTTCGCTGATGACGCCGGCGAGGTCCACATAGCCCACCGTCCGGGATTCCGGCTCATCATCGCCGCCGGAGGTGAAGAAGACGTACGCTCCGATACCACCCACGAGCAGAAGCATGCCAATGGGCACGAGCGCGGTCATGACAAGGAAACCGGTCCGAGACAACATCGTTGTCAACTCGTGGCGGGCGACAATCAAGGCCTTATTCATACCGTGCCTCTCCGCCCCTGGACTTCACGGATGAAGATCTCCTCCAGCGTCGGCAACGCGACTTCAAATCGTTCTATACGCATACCGGCATCAAGGAGTTGCTTGAGCACTTGCTCCGCCGTAGCTCCCTCCGTGAGACGCATTGTGATGGTTTCCGCCGAGCGTTCGATTTCCCCTGCTCCACTGATTCGTTCCGGCAGCGCGTCCGGAGATTCAATGCGGATAGTGTCGCCACGGTAACGCCGGCGGAGCTCGGACGGCGCGCCGTCAAGTGCCACTTCCCCGCCATCAATCATCAACACGCGATCCGAGAGTTCCTCCACGTCCGTCATCTGGTGGGTGGAGAAGATGATTGCCGCGCCGCGTTCCTTTTCCTCGAGCACAAGCTCCTTCATCCGGCGGGCGTTGACCGGATCAAGCCCTGAGAACGGCTCATCGAGGACAAGGATGTCCGGCCTGTGCAGCAGGGTCGCCCCGAACTGAACGAGTTGCGTCATGCCACGGCTCAGCTCACGCACCTTTTTATGGGCGTGCTCTGCCATTCCAACCGCGTCAAGCATTTCCGCGGCACGAATCGCAGCCTCACGGCGGCTCAGCCCTTTCAACTGTCCCAAATAAGAAAGGACGATGGTAAGGCGCAGCCCTTCGTATAGGCCGCGTTCCTCCGGGAGGTAGCCGATGCGTTCCTGCGTCTCCTCAGTGAGCGGCCCGCCAAACGCTCGCGCCTCGCCCTCATCAGGCGCGAGTATGCCGAGCATCATGCGAATCGTAGTTGTCTTGCCTGCGCCGTTGGGACCAACAAGCCCAACAACCTCACCGCTATTGACGTGCAAAGAGACATCATTCACGACATCCCTGCCGCCAAATTGTTTGCGCAACCGGCGCGCCTCCAACGCCGGGGCGCCAGCAGCATCAGAATCGAACCGGGAATCTCCAACACCAACCATCTAGGCCAGTATATGCGGCGAAGTCTTCAGGAAAAGTACCCTCTCTCTGAGAGAAGTCTGACGGATGGGGTCGTGCCTATGTGGCGGCTGAACCCAAAGGCAGGCTAAGCTGCCTCGGCATCATTGCCCAGCGCGGGTCATCCAGTGTTAGCGTCGTGCAGCCGAGAGCAAGCAACTCTTGTGCCCCCATCGGCGTTCTGATCCCATACGCGCGAACGTCGATCCCCAGTGATCCGGCCTGTGCCACCAGCTCCGCACTGACTTCGGAAGCCTGCACTGCCAGTTCGGACACTCCAACCACGGACGCCTCAACCACTGCCGCCGGAGTCAGTGTCCCGTGACGTGCTCCAATAGTCCAACTGAGCCGCAGCCCCTCCGCAAGCGCCTGCGCTCGGCGCAGGAGGCTGAGGTCTGAACCCGTCACGTAACACCGCTCAGCCCGGCCTGACTCGGCAACGACGCGCCCCACGGCCTCGGCGAGTTCCCTGCTCTTCTCCTTGAGGTCGATGATCACGTCAAAGTCGGCGGCAAAGACATCAAGCATGATGGAGAGGGGTGGCACACCAAGAGTCTCCAGGTCAGCCATCCTCGTGGCGGCAACCTGAGCCTTGTGGCCGTGCGTCCTCGTCAGTGTCGGATCGTGGATGATGGCGGGCAGCCGGTCCGCGGTCAGGCGGACATCGGTCTCTATTGCAGCAACGCCAAGCTCTGCGGCCGTTGTGAATGCGAGTAGAGAATTCTCGGGCGCTAGTGCCTTGGCGCCTCGGTGAGCGACTGTCCTAATCGCCTTTGGATGATTCACAGTGGAGGTAATATATTCAGTTTCCACATAACCACAATGCCACACTATCAGATAATTGGGGTTAAGTCACCGTTAAGGTCATGTATGACCACGGTTAAGTTTCCACAGAATCGCCGTGCTACAGTTTTCATAGACGGTTTGTTCGGGAGGGGGTACCACATGCACGGCGTGGAGCCGCACGTTTTCCTCGTCGGCGAGACCAGGATCATACCGGAAGGGCTTAGCGCCTATCTTGAGCACATCGGCGCGCCGAACTGGTCAACAGACGCAGCCACGGACGTTGAAGCGCTCGCCGAATTCATGGGACGCCTTTGCTATCGGAGCTTTGAACCCGGCCTCAACCCTAATGTCACGCGCGTCCGCCCCAACAACGCCGCCCACCTCAAGAACATCATCGCCACCGGCCACGGCTCCGTGCTGGAGCACAGTGTCCTGAACTTCGCCATCACCGGCATCAGCCGCGTCTTTACGCATGAGCTGGTCCGCCATCGCGCCGGCACCGCCATCTCGCAGGAGAGCCTGCGTTTCGTCCGCCTTGATGACCTTGGCATGTGGGCGCCCACCGCCGTCCGCGAAGACGAGCACATCATGGAGGTCTTCGTCGACACCTTTAAGAAGCTGGAAGAGCTGCAGATCATGATGGCGGAGCACTACCAGCTGGATGAGGACGGCGCGCAGTTCTCTCGCAAGAAGGAGATCACGTCCGCCATGCGGCGCATCGCTCCCATCGGCGTCTCGACGAGCATCGGCTGGAGCACGAATATCCGCGCTCTACGCCATATCCTGGAGGCGCGCACGGACCCCAGCTCGGAGGAGGAAATCCGCGTCGTCTTCGCCAAGATTGGCGAGATTGCCCAGGACCGCTATCCCGTTCTCTTCTCCGACTACAAGGTCGAAATGGTGAACGGCCTGCCCTGGTACACGACCCAGCACCAAAAGGTCTAAGACGCGACGACGGCAGCACGCACCAGCGGAGGAACGTATGGACATCACGGACCTGACTATCGATCACTTTGGCCGCGTGAGGGGCCTGCTCGCGAGGTGCATTGAAGGTCTGACAATCGAGCAGTTGATGCAGCAGCCGGACGAGAACTCCAACCCGCTTGGTTGGACAGGGTGGCACCTGACGCGAACACAGGACCACGAGATTTCCGGGCTTGCCGGGCGCGAGCAGGCGTGGATTGCCGACGGCTGGCACGAGCGATTCGGCATGGCTGCCGACCCGCAGAATACCGGCACGGGCCACTCCATGGATGAGGTGCGCGCCTTCCAGTCGCCGGAGGCGTCCGTCATCATCGGATACTACGATGCCGTCTATGCCCGCACGCAGGAATTCCTGCAGACCATCACGCCGGAGGCGCTTGACCGTGTCCTGAACGAGCCGCGGTGGGACCCGATGCCGACGGTCGGCGTGCGCCTTGTTAGCGTCATGCACGATAATTCCATGCACACGGGGGAGATGTCCTATCTCAAAGGTATGTTCGAACGCAGGCAGTGGTACCCCGCCTGATTCCCTGCCCTAAACTGAGTCATCAACACACACCGGGAGGTTCTGTGCCTGAAGTCATCACACGCGAGCAATCCGAGGGTCGCACAAGCCTGTTCGTCACCGTGGAAGGCGTTCAGTTTCACGCGCTTGATTGGGGAGGCAACGGCCCGCCGCTCCTGCTGGTTCATGGCGGGCGCCGCACCGGACGCAGTTGGAACGCCGTCGCGCGACGACTCCGCAATGACTTCCGCGTGATCGCATTGGACACGCGAGGCCATGGCGAGTCGGACGGCCCGGAAACCGGCTATCGAGCAATGGAAGGCGCGCGCGATATGGCGGGCATTGCCGAGGAGCTTGACCTGCCGCCGCACTACATCATGTCCCACTCCTACGGCGGCGCAATCAGCGGACTCTACGCCACGAACCATCCTGATCGCGTGCTCGGAATGGTGATGATTGAGCCGGTGCCGGAGGGCCCCGCCCACTGGGTGCGCGTCAATGTCCTCAATGAAGACCTGACGGAGAAGCCCGGCCCGGGCCGCCGCAACTCCTGGGTGTCTCTGGAAGACCTCAAGCGCCGTCTGGAGTCCAATAGCATGACAAGCGTATGGACGCAGGAAGCTCTTGCGGATGTCCTCAATGAGGAAACCATCGTCCTCCCGGATGGCCGCGCGGAGGCGGCATGGAGCCTCAACTCGTACAACATGGAGGAAATGGCAACCGACGAGTTCATGCTCATTGACGGCGCAGACCGACTGACCATGCCCGTCCTCATCGTGGTGGCTGAGGAGAACAACCTGCTTGAGTCACATCAAAGGCCTTTGGCGCAGGCATTGCCCCGCGGCGAGTTTCTCGTGATGCCGGACGTTGGCCATGCAATCTACATGCAAGTCCCTGACGAGACCGCCAACATCGCCCGCGACTTCCTGCTAAGCAGCAGGGACTAAACCCTTCGTCTAGTGAAAGAGGTGGCATAATGGCCACAAGTAAGGAGTAGTTGGTGATGACAAGTGGTGCCCCCCAGACCACTGACCGAGTGAGTTTTCTCGAAGGCGCATTCAGCCAGGTACAGGACAGGTTGTCAGACATGAATGGCAGGATAGACAGCCTTCATTCAGATATACGCAGCCTGCGGATACTCATGTTTACAGGCATGGGCATCATGTGGGCTTCGATGGTAGCCGGGTTTGTAGCCGTATTTGTGGCAGTATCCAACATCTCGTAGATAAGCCAGTTTCCTGAGACTCTGCCTCAGGATTTCTCTACTCCTCCAGCCGCAGATCCCCGCTTTGCCCGCCGGATTTGGACACGAGCCGCACTGCCTCAACCCTCATCGAGCGGTCGATGGCCTTGCACATGTCATAGACGGTGAGTCCGGCGACACTGACCGCAGTCAGCGCCTCCATCTCGGCCCCCGTCTGCCCTGTCGTGCGCACGGTGGCCTCAATCTCGACGCTGGCTCCATCCTCCCCGGGAGTCAGCTCAACGCCTACGAACGATAGCTGCAGTGGATGGCACAGCGGGATCAACTCGGCGGTACGCTTTGCGGCCATGACTCCTGCCAGTTGCGCGACTGACAGAACGTCACCCTTCGGTGTCGCCTGCTCGCGGATGGCCGTGAGTGTTTCGGACGACATAACCACCCTGCCCCGCGCAACGGCCTCGCGTTTTGTCACATCTTTATCGCCAACATCAACCATGCGTGGCCCTGCTGTTGGGTCGACGTGGGACAGTTGGCCGGGGTTTTCCTGGTCAGCCATCGGATTTCTCGGGAGCGCCTTGCCCTACCCGCCGATGTGGTACATCTCCACGCGCTCAGGTTTGCTGCCTCCGAGCGCGGCAGTTTCACTGGTCCGTTCTTCGGAGTAGCGGTCCGTGCGCTGCTCCCAGACGCCGGTGATCAGCGCGAGAATCTCATCGTCGGTCGCGCCGTCCCGCATCGGCCCGCGCAGGTCATGGCCGTCGCCGGTGAACAGGCAGGTGTACAGCTTGCCATCCGTGGAGAGGCGGGCACGGGTGCAGTCGTCGCAAAACGGCTCTGAGACGGAGGATATGAACCCGATCTCGCCGGTGCCATCGGCATACGCATAGCGTGAGGATGTCTCGCTCCGGTAGTTCCGATCGATTGGGATGATAGGCGTCTCGGCATTGATGCGCGCCGCAAGTTCCCTGCTCGGCACCACTTCTTCCAGCTTCCAGCCGTTGATCGTGCCGACGTCCATGTATTCGATGAATCGCACGATCTTGTCCGTGCCCTTGAAGTATTTGGCGAGGTCTGTCACGAAATTGTCGTTGATGCCCCGCTGCACTACGCTGTTGATCTTGATCGGTCCAAGGCCTGCATCCTCCGCAGCCTCAATGGCCTCAAGCACGCGATCCACGCCAAACCCGCGACCGTTCATCCGCTTGAACGTCTCGTCATCCAGGCTGTCCAGGCTGATTGTCACACGCCGCAGCCCTGCCTCCTGTAATTCCTTCGCCATAGGTGGCAACAGGTAGCCGTTCGTGGTCAAAGAAAGATCCTCTATCCCTTCAACTGCGGCGAGCATCCGAATCAACTCGGGCAAATCCCTGCGCAGAAGTGGCTCCCCACCGGTCACGCGGATTTTCGTGACGCCCAGACCGGCAAAGATGCGGGTGAGTCGCTCAATCTCTTCAAACGTCAGGATTTGGTCGCGCGGCAGGAACTCGTACCGCTCGCCGAATATCTCAGCCGGCATGCAGTAAGCGCAACGGAAATTACACCGGTCCGTGACGGAGATGCGGAGGTCTTGCAGGAGGCGTCCGAACACATCCTTGACGCTTATGGGGGCGGCGACGGTCATGCTCACGCGTTTCCTTCCGCCTGCCGTGAGTCGGCCATTTCAGCGATGATTTCCCGGGCAATGCTTGCCGCACGACCGCGATGGCTGAGTGCGTTCTTTGTTTCTGAATCCAATTCGGCTACCGTCTTCCCATACTCCCGGACAACGAATACCGGATCATATCCGAATCCATTCGTCCCTCTTGGAGATTGTCCAATTATACCCCGCAGTTCTCCCTTCGCCATGCGAACGGTGTCGTTATCCGGTTCCGCGATGACGATAACGCAGCGGAACGCCGCATCCCGCTCTCCGTCTGGCACGTCCGCGAGGTTGCGTAGCAAGAGTTCCACGCGATCCTCGTCCGTCTTTGCATCGGGAGCACCGTAGCGTGCGCTGCGTACCCCCGGCTCACCGCCAAGCGCGTCCACAAACAGGCCCGAGTCATCGGCAAGCGTCAGAACCCCGCTCGCGTTCGCATATGCCTGCGCCTTGATCAGCGCGTTCTCCTCTAGCGTTTCACCGGTCTCATCGACCTCCATGTCAAGGCCGACCTCAGAGGGTATCACAATCTCAACGGGCAGCCCGTCCAGCAACTCCCGGAACTCCCCTACCTTGCCGGGATTCCCCGTGCCAACAAGAAGTCTCATGGACAACCCTACCCGTCATTCCCTCACAAGCGGGAATCCTGAATAGCAACACTGGCTGCCGGCGTCTGAACGCGGAACTCCGACCAAACAGGCCAAGAAATGCTGTTCGCGAACCGAGAAATTACTCCGCTCTGATCGCGAAGCGATCCTCCAGTCCAGTCACGATGTCCCGGAATCCGCCGTATTCCAACTCCGTGTACGGCAGCATCGCCGGGCCCGACCATCCCTGGTCGCGCATGTACAAGGCCTTCTCCTGCGCCTTGTTTCGAACGAGATCCCACGCCGGATTGTCAAAGAAATCGACAAAGTTGGCGGAGAACTTACCCTCAGCATTCATCGAGAAGCCGAGCGACTCGACAATCGGCAGGCAGTATGGCCCGGTGACCGGCGTATTCATCGGCACCGGCATCAACGGCATGTTGTGGGAACCACGCGCATCACCACCGATGTAATGCGCCTTGGTAAATGTTGAAAGGACCTCTTCTGGCGCCGGGAAGATGCCCTGGTTCCGCACGATGGCGATCGGATCATCCTTGCCTGTATATGTTCCCGCGATGTTGTGCAACCGCTGCGCGGAAACCGCCACCGCCTCTTGGTCGCCATGCGTCCGTGATGTGATGCTCTCAATGCCGAAGCGCTCGTTGTCACGCAGCAGCACCGTGATCTGGTAGTAGTCGTCCGGCGCGTGGAGTGTCAGGATGCTGTCACCGCCCGTGTTGTTCATATCGATGATGTTGAAATCAAAGCCCTGGATCATTTGCGGCAGCATCAGGCCTGCGCAGTACATCGGGTCGGCGAAACCGAGGAATAGCGGCAGGTTGTAGGCGCCCGGCCCGCACTTGTCCGCCGCAAAGATCATGAACGACTCTGCACGACGCGCGCTGTTGGAACTCACCGGCTCATGCTCGAATTCCACCTCAGCCACACCGGGTCCGGCGCCGCGCACGTTTCCGGAGGGAGCGTCCACCAACAGGTCCTGCCCTGCCCCATAGAGGCCATACTCTTGGGCGATGGCTGTCGCCGCAATAAAGCTGTCCCATGCGAACTGGTGAATCTCCGTGTCATCCTTGCCGCGCGTATGGGACATGATGATGGCGATGTCATCGCCCACGTGAAACACGTAGCCATCGATAAGCAGCCCTCGTTCGATCGCGGCCTGCACCTCAGAGCGCACCTTGTCGAGCATCTCTTCAGTCGGCCTTGTGTGGCCACCGATGGATCCAACGTCCGCCTTGATGGCTGAAAGTGTCACGCGCATGGTCATTCCCCCTGTGTTTCGTGACTGTTCCCGGCACGCGGCGCTGCTCCTGATTCAGGGCGGCACACGTTGCGGAACGGTACAATATCCCCCACGTGATGGGCTTACCCAAACCCGATTCACCCTACCAGTCGCGCGCGAACCATGTCAAAGCCGACGTACTACGCCGCCACGCCGTCAACTTGACATCGGACTCACCAAAAATCTAGGCTTAGTCGGCTTTACGCAGGAGAATCCACAGAGGTGGGAGGGGAAGCAAATGCCTGAACTGCTATATGAGAAGAATGAGGCGGAACACTACGCCACATTTACCATGAATCGCCCGGATCGGCTGAACGCCATGGGCGGAAGCATGAACGAGGAGCTCCAGATTGCGCTCCACGATTTCAACAACGACCGCAACATGTGGGTCGGCATTGTGACGGGCAATGGCCGCGCATTCTCAGCAGGCGCCGACCTGCGAGAAATGTCGGATCGAAACACCCGCACAGCCGAGGTCAATGAGGCGTTCGACAAGGGTGAAATCGACGCAGAAGAGCGGGCACGTCGCCTGTTCCAGATTTCCGGAGGCGGCGGAGCTGGCCCCACGGGCTCACTCTTCCAGTTCGCCCGCTCACCCAAGCCCTTCATCGCGGCCATCAACGGTTTGGCTGTCGGCGGCGGCACTGAGCGCGCAATCGACTGCGATATTCGCATCATCTCGACCGAGGCCTACATGGGCTTGTTCGAGGTCAAGCGCGGAATCATGCCCGGCTCCGGCATGCACCTCATGCCGCGGCTGGTTCCCGTCGGTGAGGCCATGTACATCGGCCTGACGGCGGACCGCATCTCGCCGCAAGAGTGTCTGCGCATCGGCCTCGTGCATGAGGTTTGTGAGCCGGATCAACTCCTGCCACGGGCCGTTGAAATCGCCAAGATGATCTCGGAAAACGCACCCATCGCCGTCCAGGGCGTCAAGGCCGTTGCCCAGTTCTGGCGCAACCTGGTCATTGACGAGCACTACCAGTTCAGTGGCTGGGTCAACAGGATCGTCGGCGGTTCCGAGGACTCCAAGGAGGGTCCGCTCGCCTTCGCAGAGAAGCGGGCGCCCAACTGGCAGAACCGGTAGATTCCGCGTTCCACAAGGAACCCACGGGCGGGGCGGCACAATGTGCCGCCCCGCCTTCGCTTTTGTCCCACTGCCCCACTCGATTGTTACAATGGTGCAGTCGTACAGGGCAGCAGAGATTGGTAATCATGGCGTCAACATCAAGACAGCGTCGCGGGATAGAGCCTACTGCGCCGAAAAAGCAAGCGTCGCAGGAGGAACAACACGTGGGGGTTTTCTACTCCGAACTCACTGTCCAAAACGAGGACGGAGACCGCTCTCTGGAGCTTGAGGCTATGGTGGATACCGGGGCCAGTTTCACGATCATTCCATCTATCCTGCTGCAGTCCATTGGCATCCAACCGCATCGTTCAGTTTCAATGAGGCTCGCTGATGGCCGTCCGGTCGAATACCCGCTGGGGCGAGCGTGGATAACACTGCAAGGTGCAAGAGAGATTGCCCTCGTGGCATTCGGGGACGATAACGCTCAACCTCTATTGGGCGCTCACACCCTTGAAAGTTTCGCTCTGGCCGCGGATCCATACAACGGGCGGCTTGTGCCGGCCAATCTGTGGGCATGAAGCAGGAACTACTGCTATGACCTACGCAACAGCGCTCAGGTGCAAGGAATGTTCGCGGGAAACTGAGCTCCTGCCCGTCAACGTCTGTGACTTCTGTTTCGGGCCGCTTGAGGTTCAGTATGACTATGACGCAATAGCCCGCGTCATGTCCCGCGAGTCCATCAAGAGCGGGCCTCCCTCCATGTGGCGATACGCGGAACTCCTGCCTGCCGATCCAGAGAATCGTGTCGACATCAATGCCGGCCTCACTCCCCTCGTCAAAGCAGATCGGCTCGGTAAGGCGCTTGGACTCAACGAGCTCTATCTCAAGAACGACTGCGTCAACCCGACCTATTCCTTCAAGGACCGTGTCGTTTCGGTTGCTGCTACTGCCGCGCGCGACTTCGGATTTGACACGCTCGCCTGCGCCTCTACAGGCAACCTCGCCGGCTCCGTTGCTGCTCACGCCGCGCGTGCCGGAATCAGATGCTACGTCTTCATTCCTGCCGATCTCGAACTCGGCAAGGTCGTGGGGGCGGCCATCTACGGCCCTACCCTCGTTGCCGTCAATGGCAGCTATGACGACGTTAACCGCCTCTGCTCGGAGATCGCGGACCGCTACGGCTGGGCATTCGTCAACATCAACGTGCGCCCCTACTATTCGGAGGGTTCCAAGACGCTGGGGTATGAGGCGGCAGAACAACTCGGCTGGCACGCGCCGGATCACGCAATCGTTCCTGCCGCGTCCGGCTCCATGTTCACCAAGATCTGGAAGGGCCTAAACGAGCTTCACGACATCGGCATCATCAGCAAGCCAAAAACGAAGATGCACATCGCCCAGGCGGAAGGCTCATCGCCCATCGTCTCCGCCTATGACGCCGGCATCAAAGACATTCGTCCCGTCCGGCCCGATACCGTTGCCAAGTCGCTTGCCATCGGCAATCCCGCTGACGGCTACTACGCGCTCAAGGTTATCGAGGAAAGCGACGGCACCGGCCATGCCGTCTCGGATGAGGAGATCGTCGATTCCATGAAGCTCCTCGCCCAGACGGAGGGCATCTTTGCCGAGACGGCCGGTGGCGTGACCATCGGCGTTCTCCGCAAGCTGGCCGCCAAGGGTCTCATCGGAAAGGATGAGGTGACCGTCGCCTATATCACCGGAAACGGACTCAAGACGCAGGAGGCCGTACAGGACGTGGCGCAAACCGTGAACATCAATGCCTCGCTGCGCGACTTTGAGGACGCCCTTAAGGCCGAGGACGCCTGATCGCGTCCCGCTGGATTCATAACCAAGCCGGAATAACCGGGAAATAACGGGGGGAACAATGGCCAAAGCTCGTGTCCGTTTCACGTTCGCGTCAGAACTTATCCAAGAGCCCATCATCTGGTCTCTCGGACGTGAATTTGAGCTGGTCACAAACATCCGCCGCGCCAACGTTGAAGAAGATCAAGGCTGGGTCGTCCTTGAACTCGAGGGCGCTCAGGAAGAGATTGACCGCGGCATGGAATGGATCAAGGAAAAGGGCGTCCGCATCGACCCCGTTCCTGGAGACGTCATCGACGGGTAAAGCGTAGCTTCCTCCCGTACTTCGGGAATTGGAGTGCTTCCATACATTCGCGGCAGCAATTGTGCTGACAAAAGGCACACATTGTGACACTATTGATATATGGATCTGGTCTTTGAATGGAGCCCCGAGAAAGATCAGCAGCTAATTGAGCAGATAGGGGTATCATTTGCCGACGTGGTGGAATCCATTGTCCGGGATGGCCCAGTTGATACGTATGTCCACCCCAATCAGAGGCGCTATCCGGGCCAAAGCGTGTACGTCGTAGATATACGTGATTATTTGTATCTGGTCCCATTTGTGGAGCAGGACGAAGGAAGAAGGTTCCTCAAGACAATAATCCCGAATCAGAGAGCCATGCGGAGATATGGCAGAAGGAGTCAGCCATGAAGTATCGACTGGATGAGGAAGAGCAGGAAATCCTTGAGGCTTATGAGCGCGGCGAACTAAAGAGAGTCGCTGACCCTGAGAAGGAATTCGCGCTCGCCAAGCTAGCGGCACGCAATACACTGAAGAAATCCAAGCGAGTGACACTGCGTGTCACCGAACACGACTTCAACGTGGCTCACATTCGCGCTATGGAGGAGGGAATGCCTTATCAGACGCTGCTGTCCAGCGTCATCCATAAGTACCTTTCAGGCCGCCTGGTCGAGAAGGATTAGAATCCACGCATCCGGACTGACGGAGACGCTCCTGCTTCGTTCCGCTATAGTTATATGAAAGCGCCTGCCTAAAGGCCGCTGTTACATCTGAACCACAAACAGAATCAAAGGAGCCAGTTGTCTATGCCGGTCACAGTCAAGATTCCCACGCCCCTGAGGCGCGTGACGGATGGCGTTGATGAGATTGAAGCCAGCAGTGATCGGCTAGACGGCGCGCTTGCGGTTCTCAACGAGCGCTTCCCCGGCATCAAGGAGCGCCTCTTCAATGATGAGGGCGAGCTTCATCGCTTCGTCAACATCTACGTCAACGGCGAGGATGTCCGGTTTCTCAGCGGCCTTGAAACGCCCCTCAAGGAAGGCGATGAGGTCAGCATCGTCCCCGCCGTCGCCGGCGGCTAATCCTCACTACCCCACCGAATCTAGTCCAACCCCGAATCCGACTCCCATTCTTCCGGCATCTCCGTCTGCTCGCGCGCCTGCTGTGATCTCAGCCACAGGCCGCGTTGCTCTTCCCGCGCCGCTTCGTCACTTGGCGTATATGCGGCATGAAAATCCCGCCTGAACTGTTCATACGTGCCCGCTGCGATAGCAGCACGTGCGTCATCGAACAGGCGATGGATGAAGCGCAGATTGTGGATGCTCGCCAGGCGATATGCCAGCAGCTCCTTCGCCTTGAACAGGTGCTGTAGATAGGCGGCAGAGTGCGTCACGCACATCGCGCAGTCACATCCTTCCATCACCGGCCCCAACTCATTTGTGAAACGCGCGTTGAGGATGTCCACCCGACCCTGCGGTGTGTAAAAGGCGCCATTCCGCGCAACCCGTGTCGGCAGCGCGCAGTCGAACGTGTCAATGCCCCGCGCCACTCCCTCCACGATGTCTTCCGGCGACCCGACACCCAGCAGGTGACGCGGCTTGTACGCTGGCAGCAGAGGCATAGAGACATCCACCATCTCCCACATCACCTTTTTCGGCTCGCCGAGGCTCAAGCCGCCAATGGCGATCCCTTGCGTCCCGTCTAACCCTGCGATAAACCGTGACGACTCTTCCCTAAGGTCAGCTTCGGTTCCGCCCTGCGCGATTCCGTAGAGCAGACCAGTCTCCGGACGATGAGCGCGCGCCGAGCGCTCGGCCCACAGGTGCGTTCGCGCCATCGCCCGCTTTACACCATCCCGCTCTACCCCGTAGTTCAGAGGCTGATCCAGGCACATGATCATGTCCGCGCCGAGCCGCTCCTGCAGCGCCACGGCGGATTCCGGTGACAGGTGGAACTGAGTCCCATCGATGTGCGAAAGAAATGTGACCGCCTCGTCCGAGACACGCAAGCGGTGCGCGAGCGAAGTCATTTGGAAACCGCCGGAGTCGGTCGCGATTGGACGATTCCACCCCATGAATCCATGCAGCCCGCCCGCTTGCTCAATCAGGTCCACACCCGGCCTGAGAGCAAGGTGATAGGCGTTGCAGATAACAACCTGCCCACCCAGTGCCGCCACGTCAGACGGAGACAGCGCCTTGACGCTCCCTTGCGTGGCAACTGGCAGGAATGCGGGAGTCTGAATCTCTCCGTGCGGCGTGACGAGGATGCCGGTTCGCGGTCCCGGCGCAGCGCCGTCTTTAGGGTTCGTCACACGGAAATACGGAACGGCAGTCGTCATGCGGTCACGCGGGCCATTGACCGGAGGAACCTCACTGAATGGCGGTCAGGGCTGTTGTAATCAGCAGAGCAGTGAACACTCCGCACAGCAGACTGTACGATGCCGTCTTGAATCGTCGGCGTTGAATTGCAGGACTCAGGGACGCCCGCTCCAACTGCATAGTCCCCCAGACGTTGTAAAGCGCGAATACTCCTGCCATGGCCCAGTACACGGGTCCCTGCTCCGCCGCGAAGCCCATCGCCACCACTAAAACAACCAGCAACAGCGCCAGTGAAAGGAATAGCGGACGCGCACTTCTCCAGGCTGACCGAAGCGGAAAGATATCGACTCCCGCTTGCAGATAATCTGACCGGTAGAACAGCATGATTGCCCACACGTGATGGATAACCCAGACCCCAACGAACACGCACAACAGCCCGATAACCGGTCCAAACGAGGGATCCATCGCCAACCACCCCGCTGCCACCGGAGACGCGCTCGACACACCACCGAGGAAATGAGTCGCTTCCGTCTTACGGAATGACAACGCAGCTAGCGTGCCTGTCGCCCCCGCCAACGCCGCAAGAGGATGCACAAGGAACGCAAGCGTTACGCCCGCGAGCACCCACCCTGCCGACCAGTACAGACCACGTTCAGCCGGAACAATGCGACGGCTCGGGATGCTGCGTCCTCGCGTTCGATACATGCGGGCATCCAGCGACCGATCGAGGAAATTAGTCAGGCCGTTCGAACCGCCGCTTCCCAGGAACACGGCCAACGTGATCAGCGCCACCTTGCCGGATTGGGCCGGGTCAGCTCCGGAGGCGACGACGGCAGCCGCGGCTCCCAGGAACGTCAGGAGAATCGTCACGCGTGGTTTGAGAAGTTCCCAATACGCGAGTCCGCTTGCGCGAAGCGCCGACCCTGAAACCGACTGATTGATCAGCATCAACCCATCCTACGCCATGCCCGCCCCTCGATAAAGCGACTGCAACGTATTCAGCCACACCCCCATTCATACTCAGATGTGATACATTTAACAAGTTGACAACACGTTCAAAAAAGGGGGATTCCGTAGGACATGCGCAGGTCTCTTGTTTATCTTGTGGGGGTTCTATCCATCGTCGGCTCGCTGGCAGTAATCGCCTGTGGCGGTGGTGGTAATGGCGATGACGGGGGCGGATCAAGCGGCAGCGGCAACACAGTCTCAATTTCCATGGATGATCAGGGCGGCACATACACCATGAATACCAGCCCCGGTTCCGTCGCCGCCGGTTCAGTGACGTTTGACATTGAGAACGTGGGCCTGATCGCGCATGAGTTCAAGGTGGTCAAGCTCAATGACGCCGGAATGGCAGCAGACCTTGCCGACCTTCCTACAGAGGCCGGCCTGATATCCGAAAGCGGCAACATGGTCGACGGAGTGGGCACCATTCTTGGCAGTCTGCTTGAGGCTGACCTCCCCGCAGACAGCTCCGATGAACTCACTCTTAACCTCGATGCCGGTGAGTACATGCTGCTCTGCAACGTGGCCACTCACTACCAGCTCGGCATGTGGGCTGAGTTCACAGTCACGTAATCCCGCACAATCGAGAAGGGAAAATAGTTCCCGCTGCGCTTGGCGCAGCGGGAACTATCCTTTTTGTGGCTCAAGTACTTACCCCGCCGACGCTAACCGTTCCAGATCCAACGGGCTCTTGATCTCCCTAACCGCTCGCAGAAACTCGGCCACAGACCCCGTTTGGTTCCGAACCTCTATCAACTGCCCAAAAATCGGGCTCACCGATCCTCCCGCCGGAGAGTCAGCGTAGCTCCCATGAAAGGCAAAATACGCCTGGTTGATTCTCCGAATCGCGTAGCCATGCTCCTCATTCAGATGGACACGCCGCTCCTCCATGTATGACTCAGCTTCCACAATCAGCCCTTCAGCCAACAACCGCTCGGCCTCTATTCGTGTCTCCCTCATATACGTGCCAAAGTCGAACACGCCGGGATCGCGATGTGGCTCGGTGGGCGGCTCCGGAACGCGGAACACCGGTGGCGGCTGATTCAAAGCCAGTGCCCCCGTCTCCGCCGCCACCATGTTCGCTACCGTCTCATTGATCGTGGTCATGTCGCCGCTTGCCGAATACCTCTGACCCAGTGGATAGAAAAACAGATAGTGATGAACCCACTCGTGCACAATCGTCCGTATGGTGAAGTCACGCGTAGACGTCGCCTTGACCAGCGCCGGATACGTTCCCATCCCGCCGATGTTCACTACGAGTGCCGAGAGATCCCTATCTGTCAATGCCTGTTCAAGGCGGAGTACCTCTTCCGTCGAGATGTCTGGCTGTAGAGGCATCGACTCCATCGCTACGATTCGGTCACGCGGCGATACGATTAACGCTCGCGGCAAGTCTTCCATCACGAATGAAACCGGAGGGAAAACAATCTCGCCCAACACGGGCGGGTCTGACACCAGCCCTGCCTCTCGCATAGTACGCATCATCAGTCCGCGTAGCGCCAGGGTTGCCCGCGCTCGAATCTCCTCGAGGTCGCGTTCGATGGCCTCCTCTTCTTCCAGTGCCTCAAGCAGTTCGGGGTCATCTACTGGCCGGTTTGCCAGAAGCCACTCTGCCCTGCCCGTCGCCTCCCGGAGCCGTGCGGTTGTCTCGAAATACTCATTGATGGCGCCGGGATTCTCAGGAGGTGTGTTGAACGCCGCGAAGATGTCTGCCCCGTGACGAATCTCCCACACCGCGATATTGAAGCTGTCATGCGCGGCGGACGCGCGGACTCCGGCAACGACGTCACCTGCGGGCGCGACGCACCCCGGCAGCGCCAATAACGCCCCCAGAACCGCCGTGGCGAGAATTGCTATTCGGAGGGGCAACGTGTGAACGAAACCCATGCGGCCAGTATAGGCGCGGCGCATTGAGACACCGCGCGCCCTGCCGTAGAATGGTGCGATAAATCACCCGGTCGCCACCATGCGTACCGGCAGTTGGGGGAGGAAGGAATGCAGAACTACTCGACATCCGACATTCGCAACATCGTGCTCCTGGGGCATAACGGTGACGGCAAGACGACGCTCGCAGAGCGCCTGCTGTTTCGGTCGGGCGCGCTGAGCCGAATGGGGAAGATCGAGGACGGAACGACCGCCTCCGACTTCGAACCCGAAGAGGAACGGCGTGGCGGCTCCGTCAATCTCTCCATCCTCCCTGTCGAATGGACAGGCAAGAAGCTCAACGTCCTCGATACGCCGGGTTATATGGACTTTCTCGGCGAGATGCTTAGCGGCCTGCTTGTTGCCGATTCCGCCCTTATCGCTGTGGACGCATCCACTGGTCCGCAGGTCGGCACGGACGCGGCCTGGAGAAGAGCGTCAGGGCGCGGCCTTGCCCGCCTGCTTGTCCTGGGCAAGATGGATCGGGAAAATGCGGACTTCGACGCCATGTTTTCGGTGGTTCGCGGTCGCTACGGAAATGGCTGCGCCCCTGTCATCGTTCCCATCGGCGCGGGCGATTCGTTCCGCGGCACTGTTGATGTACTCAACAAGAAAGCCTACCTGGAGGACGGCACGGAGTCTGACGTTACCGATGACATGGGCGTGGACGTCGACTCGTACCGTGAACAGGTTATCGAGGCTGCCGCAGAGGCCGATGATGATCTCGCCACCAAGTACCTCGAGGGCGAGGACATCTCGGACGAGGAACTGGCAGCGGCCCTGCGGGCGGGTGTCACGTCGGGCAATGTCTTTCCGGTGCTCGCCGCCTCAGCCCAAACCGGGGCCGGCACGGATGCCCTGCTGAACGTCCTTGCAAACCTGACACCGAGCCCCGCGGACGTGGACGCTCCCTCCGCCCAGACCGCTTCCGGCGAAGAGGCGACCATCACCCCGGACTCAGGCGGCGCGCTCGCCGCCCTCATCTTCAAGACCACGGCAGATCCGTTCGTCGGCAAGCTGTCCTACTTCCGCGTGCAGTCGGGTGTGATGAACACAAACAGCCAGGCATGGAACACAGCCCAGAACCAGCAGGAGCGCGTCGCGCAGATCATCGTCCCCATCGGCAAGGAACACGCGAATGTGGACAGCCTCGCTCCGGGGGACATCGGCGCGGTTGCCAAGCTCGGCGTGTCGCGCACGGGCGACACTCTCTCAACACGTGAGGCAGGCATTGCGCTTCCCGCCATCCAATTTCCTGAGCCGATCTTCAGCGTGGCCGTTGAGGCCAAGACCAAGGCCGACCAGGACAAGATGGGCCCTGCCCTCGCGAGGCTCCTCGAAGAGGATCCAAGCCTCACGATGACACGCGAAAGCGACACGCATGAGATTATCGTGTCGGGCCTCGGTGATTCACACATCGACGTTGCCGTTCACAAGTTGGCGCGCAAGTTCGGTGTGGAAGTGGAGACCGGCACTCCCAAGGTGCCCTACCGCGAAACGATTCGTGTCTCCACTCGCGCCGAGTACAAGCACAAGAAGCAGACCGGCGGTCACGGTCAGTACGGCCATGTTGTCCTCCAGTTGGAACCTCTGGATCGGGGCGTCGGATTTGAGTTCGGAGAGAAGGTCGTCGGCGGAGCGGTGCCCAAGAATTTCATACCTGCCGTCGAAAAGGGCATCCGTGAAACGCTGCCGGAGGGGGCAGTCGCTCATTTCCCCATCGTGGACGTGCGCGCTGTACTCGTGGACGGCAGTTTCCATGCTGTCGATTCATCGGAAATGGCATTCAAGATCGCCGCGTCTACGGCCCTCAAGCAGGGCATCCAGCAGGCGCAGCCCGTTCTCCTTGAGCCTGTCATGACGCTTGAAGTGATCACACCGGACGACTTCACCGGTGACGTAATCGGCAACCTCAACTCCAAGCGCGCCCATGTACAGGGCATGACGACGGAGAATGAAGTGACAACGGTGCAGGCCGAGGCACCGATGTCTGAGGTGCTCCGGTACTCGACCGAACTCCGCTCCATGACGCAGGGGCGCGCCTCATACACCATGCGCTTCTCTCACTACGAAGAGGTGCCACAGCACTTGGCTCAGAAGATCATCGACGGGAGCGCAGAGTCCTAGCACTCAGACAGACCGACCAAAAGGACGGGGCGCTCCGGTGGAGCGCCCCGTCGACTTTTCTAAAGGGAACTGAGTTGATTGAGCCGTTCAGCCCTGCATCAACTTCTCAACCTCTTCAATGAGCGCCGGTAGAACCTGCTTATAGTCACCGACGACGCCGAAGCGCGACTCACTGAAGATATTGGCCTCAGGGTCACGGTTGATGGCCACGATGTTCTTTGAACCGGAGCAGCCTGCCATGTGCTGGCTCGCACCGGACAGCGCGATTGCAATGTAGACATCAGGAGAGACGACGCGGCCTGTGATGCCGATCATCAGGTCCTGATCACAGAAACCGGAGTCCGTTGCCGCGCGTGTCGCGCCTACTGCGGACTGCGGCAGCAGGGCCTGCAGCTTGTAGAGCTCGTTGAACCCCGCCTCGTCGCCCATGCCGCGCCCGCCGGTTACCACAATCGTTGCATCCTCCATACGGATGCCCTCAATCTGCGCGTCCTCATGCTTGACGAATCGCGAGCGAACGGACGAGGCGTCCAGGCCAACGTCAACGTTGACCACGTTCCCGGTACGGCCGCTCTGCGGCTCCGCGCCGTCATATGCCTTCATGTGAACTGTGGCAATAGCGGGCATCTTTGGGAACGATACAACCTGCCTGAACAGGCCGCCCGCCACGGATCGCGCTGCTTGCAGCTGACCGCCCTCGATGCTCAAACCGGACGTGTCGGATGCGATTCCTGTCTGTAGGCGCACTGCGAGGTATGGCCCAAGATCACGCCCGTTAGGCGTGTGACCAATCAGGATGATGCGCGGGTTTGCCTGCTGGGCAATGGCGATAACCGCCGGAGTGTATGTCTCGTTCAGGTAGTTCGCGAACTGGTCGCCGTCTACCTGATAGACGGTGTCTGCGCCAAGATCAATGATGTCCTGCGCGCGGTCTCCAACGCCGTTGCCAATCAGCGCCGCCGAAATCGGTTCGCCCAGGTCTGATGACAGTCCCTGCGCCGCAGACATCAATTCGGCTGTGATCGATCCCAAAGAGCCGTCCGCGCCTGTCTCCGCAACAATCAGAATGCCGTTCTCACCGGCCATCTCTCGTTCTCCTTCTCGTTCCGTGATTCGGAATTGTCTCTATCTATCTACAGCCGGCCTAGATCAGGCGCTCTTCGCGCAATCGCAGCGCCAACGCCTTGGCCGCCTCTGCCGGTGATTCGCCCTCAATCATCTCCACGTTGGATGACTTCTCAGGCGCGAACAGGTCGACGACCTCCGTGAACGGATCCGCCGCGTCCATCGCCTCAAGGTCTCCCTTGCCCCACACCGTTGGCTCAACTCGCCGGGCCGCCATGATGCCTCGCATCGTTGCGTACCGCGGCTGTCCAAGCTCATTGGAAACGGTTACCAGGGCGGGCAGTCGTGCAGCCACCGTGTCGATGCCATCATCGACGATGCGGTCGATCTGCACCTCTTCTCCGCTCACCTCAACGGCAATCGCGTTGGTGAGGACGGGAATATCCAGGATGGCCGCCAGGGCTGTTGCGACGATTCCCTGGTCAAGGTCGGACGACTGCCTGCCGGAAACAACGAGGTCGAAATCGCCAATCTTGCGAATCGCCGCCGCCAGCGCCGCGGCAACTGTCACCGGGTCGCCATTCGGCAGGTCAGGATCCTGCACCAGGAAGAGATCATCAGCACCCATCGCGAGGGGTCGCTTGATCACGTCCAGCACGTGGCTCTCTCCGAGGCTTACGACGCTGACGGTTGTATCGGCATCGTTGTCCTTGATGCGGAGTGCCGCTTCTGCGGCGTAGTTGTCATAGTCGCTCACGGCCGCCGGGACGCTCGCCGCGACAGCCACTCTCTTGGCCGCCCGGTCCGCCGTGAAAGAGCTCTGCGGCGCCTCCGGATCAGGCACTTGTTTAACGGTTACGATGATGCGCATTCATACCCCCAAAAAACCCGTTTTACATGGGAACGCCCCCAGCATCTGGAGGCACTCAATGTATAGCATTCCGCATTGAATTGTGTCAAATTGCACAAACGCGGCGGGCGCCCCCAAAACGGCCTTTGTCAAGCCAAAATTCCCGTACCCCGTGCTATACTGCCCCAACGGCGGCAAGGACAGCCGAAACTGGGCGGGAGGGGCGGTATTGTGATTCCTGAAAAGGAATTTCTCTGGACAATCGGCGACCTCAAGTGGATCCTCTTCGCACTCGCCGGCCTCACGGTCGCCTACATCTTCTACCGACTCTATGAGCGTGCTCAGCTCTGGAAACTAGGCCAGCCGGCGGACCGACTCGGCAACCCCATCACCCGCGGCATAGCATTCACCCGTCTCCTTATCACACAGGGCTACGGTCACGAGAAATTCCTGCGAGACCGCTATGGCGGCTTCATGCACCTGCTCATCTTTTGGGGCGCGTCCATGCTCTTCCTTGGCACCGCCGTGGGTACCATTGAAGAGGAGTTCCTCTACCCACTCGAGCACCAGGGAGTGTTGGAGTGGCCGATCGGCAACTGGTATCTCTATTCCTCACTTGCATGGGACATTGGCGGACTCATGGCTCTCGCCGGCCTCACGATGGCGATCTTCCGCCGTTCGGCCATCGGCAAGCCCCACCACCCCGGCCTCCTGGACGATAAGATCATCCTCACACTTGCCATCATCCTCATCTTCCAGGGCTTCGGCCTTGAAGGACTCAGGCAGCTTGGAAACACCTCGTTTGGCATTGAGTATCTCGACCATCCGGATTGGGCTATCTGGTCGCCCGGCGGCTTTGCATTCGCCGCATTCTTCTATGAGTTGGTCGGCATCCGTGCCGACACGGCGGAAACGATCTATCGGGGCCTCTGGTGGTTCCACTCGGCGACCGTCCTTGGCTCCTTGCTCTACGCTGCCGCCACGCTCTCCAAGTTCAGCCACACGTGGATCTCCCCCGCCAACTGGTTCTTCCGCAACCTGGAGCCGCGCGGCAAGCTGCAGGCCATCCCGAACCTTGAGACGCGGGAGACGTTTGGCGCGGCAACGCTGACCGATTTCACGTGGAAACAGCTCATGGACGGCGATGCCTGCACACGGTGCAGCCGCTGCACCGACAACTGCCCTGCCAACATCACCGGCAAGACCCTGTCACCGATGATGGTCATCCAGAACCTTAAAGGTTACGTGGGCTCCTACGGCAACGCCCTGTATAAGGCGGGCGGCGATGAATCAAAGGTCCCGCAGGAACTCATCATGGCTCCGGCCGGTGAGGTCGTTGACGAGGAAGACCTCTGGTCCTGCGTCACCTGCGGCGCGTGCATGGAAGCCTGCCCTGTCTTTATCGAACACGTCCCGACAATCGTTGAAATGCGCCGCGCCCTGGTTATGAACGAAGGTCGTCTGCCGGAAACGGCGGAGGCGGCGCTCCGCAGCCTTGAAACCCGAGGACATCCGTGGAGCGGCATGAGCCGCACGCGCACGGAATGGGCGGAAGGGCTGGATGTCCCGCTCATATCCGAGGTTGAGAACCCGGAGGAGTTGGAAGTCCTTTATTGGGTCGGCTGCGCTGCATCCATGGAAGACCGTTCCATGCGCATCGCCCGTGCCACCGGACGCATCCTCATCAACGCTGGAATCAAGTTCGCGATTCTCGGTGACGAGGAGTCCTGCACCGGAGACCCCGCCCGCCGCATCGGCATGGAGTACCTGTTCCAGTTGCAGGCCATGCAGAACGTGGAGACGCTGGATCGTTACGGCGTCAAGACCATCGTCACCACCTGCCCCCATTGCTTTAATACCCTATCGAACGAATACCCGGAGTTCGGTGGCAACTATCAAGTCATGCACCACACCCAATACCTGCAGAGTCTCGTTGCGGATGGCCGGCTAACCCTCGACCAGACCCGGGTAGGCCCCACCTTTGGCACCGTCACGTACCACGATCCCTGCTACCTCGGCAGGCACAACGGCGTATACGACGCGCCGCGTGACGTCGCCGACGCCATCCCCGGCATCGAAAGGGTCACGGAGATGGGCATGAACCGTAACCGCGCGTTCTGCTGCGGCGCGGGAGGCGGCCATATGTGGATGGAAGACGGCCCTGGTCATGAGAAGATCAACCACCGACGTACACACCACGCCATTGATGCGGGAGCCGATGTTATCGCCGTCGCTTGCCCGTTCTGCGCCCAGATGTTTGAGGATGGTGTCCGCGTGACTGGGCAGGACGAGACGATGCGAGTTCTCGATCTCTCGGAGATGATCGCCCAGACCATCGGCGAACCTGCGTCCGCCGCCACTGCTGAAGACTCCGAGTCTGTCTAGCCACCAAGCTTCAAAGAGCCAGGATTGCCGTGTAGTGCAATCTCCCCTACCACGCCTTCAATCTGCTTATAATGGGAGTGTGAAAGTGTTCACTCTATTTTTCTCGGCAAGCGCGGGGCACACCCTCTAGTGCGGATTCCACGCGTTTTGGGCTACCAGCGGCAACCTCGCAGAGAGGGCGACAGCGAGCTCGATGAGCTTTTGCGCCCGCTCCGTGAGCTTTTTGGCCGGCTGAGGGGCAGCGGGTCAGGTGATAACCAGGGCGGTCAAAGGCCCCCGGCTGGCCCGGGCGGGCCGCGTCCTTCCATGCCCATTGGGACGATCGCAGGCGTCATTGCCGGAATTATTGTCCTCGTATGGCTCGGGTCCGGCATCTACATCGTCAACCCCGGTGAGGTTGCCGTCGTCCGAACATTCGGCAACTGGAACGGCGATCAGCAGACAGAGGGACTGCATTGGCATATTCCCTGGCCTGTAGAGCGCCAGGACGTCCTGAGCATTCAGCGCGTCCAGAACATGGAGCTCGGATTCAGAAGCGTGGGAGAAATCGGCTCAGGTGAGGGCCTTGTTGAACGGTCTTCTGAGGCACGCATGATCACCGGCGACGAGAATCTCGTCGATGTGCAGCTCGTTGTTCAATACCGTATCCGTGATGCCGGCGCGTTCCTCTTCAACGTCAAGGATCCGTCCGAGGGCGGACGACCGGACGGAGAAACACTGCGAGACGCCACGGCGTCCGCGCTGAGACAAGTCGTGGGACAGCGTCCCATTGACGACGTTCTGACAACCGGTAAGGAAGTGGTGCAGGTTGAAACTCAGCAGCTCCTGCAGCGGCTGTTGGACGACTACGGCACCGGCATCATGGTTGTCAACGTCCAGTTGCAGGATGTCCAGCCGCCCGACGAAGTGCAGGAGTCATTCAAGGACGTCATCAGCGCGCGTGAGGACCGCGCCCGATTCATCAACGAGGGCGAGGCATACCGGGAAGACATTGTCCCTAGGGCGCGTGGTGAGGCCGCTCGTATTGTCCAGGCTGCCGAGGCCTTCAAAGTGGAGCGCGTACGTGAGGCAACAGGTAATGCCAGCCGGTTCCTTGAGCGACTGCGCGAGTACCGCAATCACCCAGAAGCAACGCGTCAGCGTCTCTATATCGAAATGATGGAGCGTATCCTCCCGAGAGTCGAAGTTGTGGTTGTCGACGATGAAATCGGCGGCAACGTTCTGCCGTTCCTGCCGCTGACTGACCAGGACCCGACAGGAGGCTCGTAGTCATGCAGCGCCAGGGGGGCCCCAGCATACAGCGACTGGTCAGCATCGCCCTGATCCTGGTGGGTGGCGCCCTCCTTATCCTTCTTAGCCAGAGCGTCTATGTTGTTGACGAGACTGAACAGGTCATTATCACTCGCGTCGGAGAGTATCGACGTGAGGCTACCGAACCCGGCCTCCACTTCAAGACGCCGTTCATTGAGTCAGTACACCGGATAGAAAAGCGCCTGCTGCGGTTCGATTCGGAGCCGTCCGAATTCCTTACCGCCGAGAAGAAGGCCCTTATCATCGACTCCTACGCCCGTTACCGCATTATCAACGCCCGGCAGTTCTTCGAGGTCGTCCGCACTGAGCTGGGCGCTCGCGGCAGATTGGAGGCCATCATCTCCTCCGAGATCCGCGAGGAAGTCGCCACGCATGATCAGATCGAAGTCATCCGCGATAACCGTGAGTCTCTCATGCGCAACGTCACGGAGCGCAGCAACGTCAAGGCGCTAGAGTTCGGCATGTCCGTTGTAGACGTCCGCATCGTGGGAGCAGACTTCCCGCCTGAGGTCGCCACCAGCGTCTACGACCGCATGCGCTCAGAGCGAACCCGAATCGCCAACCGCTTCCGCGCAGAAGGTGACGAGGAGAAGGCCAAGATCGAAGCTGAGGCCGATCTTGAGCGCGCCCAGATTCTCGCAGAAGCGAATGAGCGCGCCCGGACTATTCGTGGTGAAGGTGAAGCGGAAGCCATCGGCATACAGGGCCGGGCCATCGACACTGACCGCGATTTCTACAACTTCGTCAGAACCCTTGAAGCATATGAAGTTTCATTGACGGACGGCACAACCTTAGTGGTTCCGCTCGATTCGGACTTCTATCAGTTCCTGACGGACGTTTACCCGATCGGCGACGAACGCCGCACCGACTAAACCCACCCGTCATTCCCGCGAAAGCGGGAATCCAGTGCGGCGCACAGCGCCGCCCCCGTTCGCCCTGAGCGAAGTCGAAGGGGGTTCCCGAACGGGGACCTAGCCCGCCCATGTCATTCTGCATCAGCACGCTTGGCACCAACGCGCAATCTAAACACTATCAGCCCTGCTGCCCACCGGGCACACCTCCGCCAGCACGCATTCGGAACACAGTGGCTTGCGTGATTTGCACACGTCCTTGCCATGCGCTACGAACAACGCATGGTACTCATTGAACAGCTGCACGTCCGTCGGCAGCGCCTCATGGAAGAGAGCGCGCGCACCTTCATATGAAGGCCGCTCATCTGTATCGATAATGCCCAGCCGACCCAGCACGCGCATGGTGTAGGCGTCGATGACGAACGACGGCAGGTTTCCGGCGTAAAGCAACATTGAATCCGCCGTCTCCGGCCCGACGCCGTGGAGGGCTAAGAGCTCCTCGCGCAGTTCGTTGAGCGGTTTGGAAGCGAACAGCCTCGCAATATCATCGTCAAAGCCGGCAAGATAATCTCCGAGCGCTCTGAGTTTGCGAGCCTTTGCGTTGAAATACCCGGACGAGCGGACCAGGGCGGCAAGCTCATCAATCGGACGAGTCCGCAGCGCCTCCGGGTTCAGCGCATCGGCCTCTCGCAGCGCGGAGATCGCCTTTTCCACATTCGTCCACGCCGTGTTCTGCGTCAAGATCGCCCCGACCATCACCTCGAACGGCGTCTCGCCCGGCCACCAATGCTGCTCGCCATACGCGGCGAATAGGCGGTTGTAGAGTTCTGGCAGGCCGAGAGGTCTCTTTCGTCGACGCCGACGCGGCCTAGTTGTTGTCACGAACAAGCCTCGCGCCGAGTTCATAGGCTTCTGTCAAGGCGTCCGGCTTGCCCTGCACGTCGGTCGGGCGCACCACACCAGCAACCAGCAGGCGCTCCGCCTCACGGAAATGCAGACTCATAAGCCAGGAGCGCGTGGCCTGCACCGCCCCGTCGAACTCCGTCGGATCGTCACGATTGGCTGTGGCGATGATGAAAGCCTTACCCGCCTCACTGTCACGCCGCAGCTGTTGATTCATGACGTACTTGCGAATCCACATTGGCTGCGTTCGGTCATAAAGGGCCTTCGTTTGCGCAGGCACACCGCGAAACGCAATAGGAAAAGCAATATAGATCAGGTCCACGGATCGCAGCTTCGCGTACAGTGCCTGCATATCGTCCAACACCGTGCAGACGCCGGTCAGCATGCAGTCTTCCGACTGCGGGCAGATGCAGGGGCTGATGGAAAGGTCAAGGAGGCTAATGAGTTCCGCGTCCGCGCCGGCGTCTCGCGCCCCCGCAAGCGCCCGCTCCAACAGCGTCTCGCTGTTGCCGCCGCGCCGCGTGCCGCCCGCGATTCCCAGCACTGAAATAGCCACGTAGAGATTATATGGCGGCCGCCCGTGCGGTACGATGAAAGACACACACGGTTACAAACGGGGGGTAGCTAGTGACAACAGCGACAAAGACATCATTCCGGCAGCGGCTACGGGACGCGAGCGAGCGCAACAACTCCCTGCTCTGCGTTGGCCTCGACCCTGATCCTGCCGAGATGAACGGGCGCGACATTGCTGAGTTCGGCATTGCAATCATCGACGCCACAATCGACCTCGTCTGCGCCTACAAGCCGAATCTCGCATTCTATGAGGCGCATGGCTCCGCCGGTTACGCAGCACTTGAGAGAATCATCGATCACATCAACGGCCGCGTACCTGTGCTCGGCGACGCCAAGCGGAACGACATCGGCAACTCCGTCCGCTTCTATGCGAAGGGACTGTTCGAGACAATGGGCTTTGACGCCATTACCGTCAATCCGTTCCTCGGCAGAGACAGCCTTCAGCCATTCCTCGATTATGAGGACAAGGGTGTGTTTATCCTGTGCCGCACCTCCAATCCCGGCGGCGCGGACCTGCAGGGCCTCAATGCCGCCTACGACGGCGTTCCGATGCCCCTTTATGAAGCCGTCGCTCACCTCAGCAAGTCGTGGGACACAAATGGCAACATCGGCCTCGTGACGGGCGCGACGTACCCGTCCGAAGCGCAAAGAATCCGTGAGATTTGCCCCGACATGCCCTTCCTCGTTCCCGGAGTCGGCACGCAAGGCGGCGAGCTTGAAGCGGCCCTGTCAGCAACCCTTGATGCAGACGGCGGTGGTATCCTGGTCAATTCATCGCGGGGAATTCTGTACGCCTCCACCGGCCCGGACTTCGCGGAGGCCGCTCGCGCCGCCGCGGATAATCTCCGGGCTCAGATCGAGGCCGCCCGCCCCGCCCGATAACCCTTACTAGTTAGGACGCTCCCACCAGCGATAGCACAACGGTAACGGAGGCGAGGCTCGCAAGCGTTCCGGCTACCACGATTCCGCTCGCAAGCTCCGGCCTGCCCTTGTACTGCGTCGCCAGGATGATGGTCAACACGGCAGTCGGCATTCCGGCAACGACAATGAGCACTTTCGAGGTCAGATCGTCGAACTGCAGCAGCTGAACAAGTCCGTACGCCACAAGTGACGATAGAACCAGCCTGATCGCAACGACACCCGCAATCGCCCGCGCTCCTGCCATCTCACGCGTTGAGGCAAGCTGGATCCCCAGAACGATGAGCATGGCCGGGATTGCCGCGTCGCCCATGATCTGTGCGGGTTGCTGGATGAAGTCCGGGAGCTCGATTGCCAACATGCTGACAGCAAGGCCAAGAACCGCAGCGTAGCTTGTGGGCAGCTTGGCCACGGACACAAGGGAGCCTACCAGGTTCGATTGGGCTCGGGAGGCGATGAACGCGCCAACCGTCCAAGCAAGGATCGCCTGCGTGACGAAGAACACCACGGCGATGGCCAACCCCTCGTCTCCGAAGGCAAACAGCGCCACGGGCAAGCCGTAGTTGCCCGCGTTCATGAACAACGCCCCGATCACAAAGGTTGATTGAGCGTCCTTCGGCACTCGCATCGCGCGGGCGATGACGTAGGCGATGACATACAGAGCAGAAAGTAGAAGTAAGCTGAACGCGGCGATGCGGGCGAGGTCCTCAAGAGCCACCTGCGTGGTGGCGAGGCCGTTGAAGACGAGCGCGGGGCTGAAGATGAAGAGGATCGCCTGGCTCAGTGGCTCCGGCGAGATTGGCCTGAACCTGTGAACAAGCGCTCCCGCCGCCGCCATCAGAAAGACGGGAAAGACGACGCTGATGAAGATATTCAGGAAATCCATTCAGCGTTGAGACGGTCGAGGAGGTCCGGCAGTTCCTCCAGGGAACTGATCACGCGCGCGTCCTTATAGCCCTCGAACACGCCGTCCCTGTCCAGGAGGACGGGTAGAATCCCGACGTTGGCGGGGCCCTGCACGTCCGAAAGCGGCTGGTCGCCCACGTGAACAATCTCATCGGCGCCCGCCCCTGCCCGCTTGAGCGCCTCCTCAAATATCTCAGGGTTGGGCTTGGCAACACCGATCTCCTCCGACGTGACCGCAAAGGACATGAACTCGGCGATGCCAAGATCCAGCAGCGTCTGCGCCAAACCTCCCTCGAAATTCGTGACGACGCCAATGGCGTAGCCCTTCTCCCGGAGCGCCAGCAGCGACGGCAGAACATCCGGGAACATCGCGAAGCCCTGTCGCGTCTCCCAGACCCGCTCGAAGATGCGGCTCGCCAGTTCAAGGTCCACCGTCACTCCCGCACCGGCAAGCAGCAGCATCTCGTACCGCCCCCACAGCTCTCTCACGTCCTCGGGCGTGCGCCGGCTCAGCGGGAGTTTCCCGTTCTCCTCTGAGAGAAATTGATCGGCGGCAGGATAGGCGCGGAGGACCGCATTCGTATCAACTGTAATGTCGAATTCAGCGCAGGCGGCGGCCTGTATTTGCTCGCGTCGTGGCTCGAACCTGACGATGGTGTTGTAGAAATCCAGAGAGACTGCCCGAATGCGCGTCATAGCAGTTCTCATCGTAACATCGGCGGGTCTCACTCAAGGCGATAGCGACGCTGAAAAATGATGCTTCTACCCTTGACCCCAATCAACCCAGAACGTAGCATGAGCCAATCCGATGGCAGCGCGGGGAGATACGCAGCGCTGATTTTTTAGCTCCGGCACAATGAGGCAAGAGAGGCTAAACGTCTCTGCCACAAGCGTGTATGACAGGGAGGTGCAATGAATTCCAGCCTGATCAGCAAGATCGAGAAGGCGCGGAAGTACGCCGAGGAGCGGGACGATCGAATCAGGTTCGAGTCGTTTCGCGTCCGGATCGCCGGCGACAACGGCGATCACGTCGTCGAACTTAATGACGGCGTTTTTACGTGCGACTGCGACTTCTTTGCGGGCTGGAGCTCCTGCAGTCACGTGATGGCGCTGGAGCGGATTCTGGGCGCAACCATCCCGGAGCCCCCCGTCCCCGAACACCGCTAGTCGTTACTGCTAACCCCGGCCTCCCTCGCCATTCTGGCCGCATGCCGGAGTCTGGCGCTCCATTGAGCCAGCCGAAGCCGATTGTGACTGCGCCTTGACTCGGTATGGCTTCCCGAATCAACTCTTGGGTTTATTCACGTCGTAATTTTTGTGGGCTTTCTTGAAAGATACGAGTGACTGCGGAGAGATAATCTCAATCCCAAAGTCGGTGAATACGCTTACGATTGCATCCTTGTCGGCATTCGAGCTGCAACCCGCGATGGGATGTGCAATCACTTCACTGGGACGCCTCGTTTGGTTGAAATGGTCAAGTTCCTCGTAACAGACCGGCGGAGCTGCTCCAAGTTCAAGCAAAAGGCGAACAAGTTCAGGCTGACCACCTCCAATAGCGATATCAATTATGTTCGGGCGGAAATTGGTGTCATCATACCTTAGATACCAGTTATCATCGCTTCGCGAATTGCCGGGGTAATTGAGATCGGCACCATACTCGACTAGGGTCCTTATGGCTTCAGAATTTGACCCAACGACCGCGTCCTCAAGGGCGAACCACTTGGAGTCCACCGATTCCCCTATTCCTAGCTCCAAGAGACGAATCAGAAGACTGTTCATTCGCTTGGCAATCACGTCGCAGAGGAGCGATCTTCTGGGATTCAAAATCTCCTGATTAGGAGCGGAGAGAGCATCTGGAATTGCTGAAGAGATTAGGTAATACCCATTGGATTCCACCATATGGGGGGATGTAAATTGCGGCCAGTGAGCGTGCCTGTCCTGCACAGGGATTCGCATGGGATCAACTGAGGAACCGGCCTCGAGGAATCTCTCAATAGCCTCCGAATTGCGATACATGCCATCCTTCTGTGATTGAACAAGTGCCAAGTCCAGTGGGGACAGTCCCTCATCGTCCTTAGCCTCGAAGTCTGAGCCTACCCCGACCAACATGGAGACAGCATTTTCCCGATTCAGGTAGGCGGCAACATGCAGAGGTGTGTACCCACGGTAGCCTGCCAAGTTGACATTCGCACCGCGGTCGATGAGAAGCCGCATGCAGTCAAGGTGCTGGAAAAACACCGCGCTCGAAAGAGGGGATTCTCCAATGTCATCAAGGTAGTTGACTTTGGCTCCGGCATCCAGGAGTAGAGTCATGACTTCCTGGTGCCCGTACGCTGAGGAGACGTGAAGCGGAGTCCGGCCTTCTTCATTTGTCTCGTCGATGTCCGCTCCATTCTGAATCAGTATTCTTGCAACGTCGGTATGATTACCTCGCGCCGCTAGGTGGAGAGGCGTAGACGAGAATTCCCAATCGTGGGTGCCCACAATTGCTCCTGCGTCTAGCAGCGCCCGGGCGCAGTCGATAGATCCATTCTTTGCCGCCAGATTCAGGGGAGTTCTGCCGATCTCATCCAACTGGTTCACGTGTGCCCCGGCCTGCATGAGCGTTCCTAGGGTCTGCGTATGACCATTGGCGGCGGCGTGGTGCAGCGGGCTCCGGCCATCGGAGTCCCCAAGATTGACGTCGGCTCCCAGCAATAGCAGCCGTTCGATCACATCGCCATGACCGTTTGCGGCCGCAAATATAAGCGGCGTCTTGCCGTGGCTATCGGCGATGTCATAGGACTTGCCGGTACGATTCGTCTTCGGATAGGCGTCCACATCGCCGTCCATGGCCGCGCGATGCAGCTTGACTCTGCCTTTCGGTTTGGTTGGGTCAAAGAAGGAGGTCATCCACTTCCGGTATGGATTGTCCGAATACTTGAGTGCGTTGAGAACGGCCTGTCCAAGCATTTCCCTGTCTCGCCACGGAGCGGGGATGTAGAGCTTTTGCCAAAGGCTGGAATCCGCGAGAAGTTCTGGATGGTAGAGAGAGGCCCCTGGTTCCGTCACTTCCCCAGTAGTCATGTCAGTGAAAAACCCATACGGACGTCGTGAAGAAAGTTCTCTGAAGGACAATCCATGACCGTACCCATCCTCGCCCGGCCAGTGCGCAGAAAACTCTGCGACATATCCATCGGAACTGAAGGATGTGCTTATCTCTTCGCGGTCTGTAACCTTGACGCCATTCACATGCCGTTGGACGTACTCGCTTTCGAAGGGGACACCGGGCTGTCCGTTGCGGCCCAATCGGCCAGTATCCAACAGTGGCGGCATCGTCCTCTCCCGGCGCGAGACCTCATGTGCCAGCTTGCCAATGATGCCTGGCTCCAACTTGGTAGTTGTCGCGTTTCTCTTTAGAGAGGCATCAGGACTCGGGGCACCACTGATGAGCAACTCTCCATAAGCGAGCCTCACTGATACTACTCGCATGTCATTGAAATAACGCACTCGGCCTCCCCGCGAGATGACTTAGCCAGAGGTCATATCAGTTGGAAGTCTATCACTGCGCACTGTGACGCCAACCTCGCTGCTTCCTCGGACGAGAGCTACTCAAACAGCGGCCTTAGCCGTGCGTAGGTCTGGTCCAGACTCTCCGGCAGCAGCTTCGTCTCGCCGACGACGGCCATGAAGTTGGTGTCGCCGCCCCACCGCGGAACCACGTGTAGGTGCAGGTGACCCGGCACACCCGCCCCCGCCAAACGGCCGATGTTCATGCCAACGTTGAACCCGTCCGGTTCGTACTCCGCCTTGATGATTCCGACGCTGCGCTGAGCAAGCGCCCACATCTCCGCGCCGGTCTCCGGCGGCAACTCTTCCAACGCGCCGATGTGGTCGTAGGGTGCAATCATCAGATGGCCGCTGTTGTACGGATAGAGATTCAGAATGATGAACGAGCGCTCTGCCCTGTGGAGGATGTAGGTCTCGTCGTCCTTGTCGAGAGTCGGATTCTCGCAGAGAAAGCACTCCGGCTTACCCTGCTCCCCGGTCTGTCCGGTCACGAATTCCGCCCGCCACGGAGTCCAGAGCCGTTCCATTACATCCCTGCCCTATGGCGCAAGAAACTGGACTGTTGGCGGCGGCGCGTCAAGCTGCTCGAGGAACGCCTCCACGGTTGTGACGGGCAGCATGCAGATGTAGTTCTCGCATACGTAGGCCGTCGCCTTCTCGTTGATCATGGAGCGCCCTTCCAGCACAGGCAGATCCCCCCACTCGAATGCCTCATCCGGCGTGGCGGCCACCACGATCTTGTTCGGCATGAACCGCGTATTCAGGGCATCCAGCAGCTCGCCCATGTCGTCCGCGGCCCTATCGCCAATGAGCGCGATCTCCTTGGTGGAGCCGATGGCGAAATCAAGCGCCGCAAGCCAGTGGCCGACCGCCGCAGGATAGCGCGACATATACATATGGACGCTGCGAAGCGACCTTTCGGCAATGGCGTGGTAGTTGCCGTTGCCCGTGAGCGCGTGGAGGCGTAGAAGGAGTTCCGTGGCCGCCGCGCCGCCGGACGGCGTTGCGTTGTCCAGCACGGTGCGGGGACGGACCACAAGTGATTCAGCGTCACTGCCAATGTCGTAGAAGATTGAGTCTGCGTCATCCCAGAACAGGTCAATGATGCTGTCCGCCAAGGACACCGCCTCGTCCAGCCAGCGCCGATCAAAGGTGAGTTCAAAGAGCGAGAGCAGTCCGTTGGCAAGGTTGGCATGGTCTTCAAGGTAGGCAGGGATGCGGGCCTCGCCATCCTTGTAAGTGCGCAGCAGACGGCCCTCAGGCGTCCGCATGCTCTCGACCAGGAACGCCGCCTGGTTCTCGGCGGCGGTTCTGTAGTCCTCTCTTCCAAGCGCGCCCGCTGCTTCTGCAATCGACCGCAGCAACAGCCCATTCCAGCCGGTGAGAATCTTCTCGTCGCGGAACGGCCTCACCCTGCCCTCTCGTGCCTCAAGCAGCGTATGCCGGGAGTTGGCGAGTGATTGGCTCACCTCTTCAACCGACATGCTGTGGCGTGTGGCCAATTCATCGTCCGATGCAACACGGCTCAGCACGGTTGAGCCGCTGTCCTCAAAGTTGCCGGACTCGGTAACGCCATAGGCGTCGCAGAACAGGGCCGCGGCGGACTCATCATTCAGCGCTGCGCTGATCTCAGCCGGCGTCCACACGTAGAACTTGCCCTCTTCGCCCTCGCTGTCCGCGTCCAGCGTGGAGTAGAACCCGCCCTCCGGCGACAGTTTCTCTCTCAGCAGAAAGTCGACAGATTCCTCAACGACACGTTTAAAGTCCTCGCGTTTGGTGAGCTGCCACGCGTGGAGATAGACCCCGACCAGCAGCGCGTTGTCGTACAGCATCTTCTCGAAGTGCGGCACGAGCCATTGGGCATCGGTGCTGTAGCGATGGAATCCACCGCCGAGTTGGTCGTACAGCCCGCCCGCTGCCATGTGCTCCAACGTCGTCTCCAGGATGGCCCGCGCGTTTGAATCGTCATCGTTGGCGGAGATATACCGCATCAGGAACTCAAGCAGCATGGGCTGCGGGAACTTGGGCGCGGCCATGAACCCGCCGTTCGCCGCGTCAAACGTGCTGCTCAGCCGCGCGAATGCCTCCGCGAACAGGTCCTTTGACAACAGCGAGTCCTGCCCGCTTGATGCGACGGTGGCACGGCGGAGATGGTCGACGATGTTCTGCCCCGCCTGCTTGATCTCCGTCTTGCGCGCCGTGTACGCATCCAGCACGGTAGTCAAGACACGCGGGAAACCTGGCATGCCGGGGCGATCCTCTGGCGGGTAGTATGTGCCCCCGAAGAACGGCGATCCGTCCGGCGTAAGGAACACGCTCAACGGCCAGCCGCCGTGCCCGGACAGCGCTTGCACGGCATCCATGTACACGGAGTCGATATCCGGCCGCTCCTCCCTGTCCACCTTGATTGACACGAAATTGTCGTTCAGCAGCTTGGCCGTGTCCTGGTTCTCGAACGACTCTCGCTCCATAACATGGCACCAGTGGCAGGATGAATAGCCGATGCTCAGGAAGATAGGAACGTCGCGTTCCTGCGCCGCCGCCAGCGCCTCCCCCCCCCACGGATACCAGTCCACGGGGTTGTGCGCGTGCTGCTGCAGATACGGACTTGTCTCGTTGATCAGGCGATTCGGCACGCTGTATCTCCCCGTTCCCCCGCAGGCGCTTCCAAGCGCCCGTTTTCCCCATTGCCGTCCGTAACCCCGCCGCTTGTCTAGTCGTTCTCTCCTTGCGACCACTGCCACAGGGCTGGCTTGATGCGTTCCAGCACAAGAATGCCCTTGCGCGTATCGCTTGCCAAACGCGCCGGATCGCTCTTTGCGACGCGTCGCTTGAACAGCCAGTACGTAAACGTCTTGTATTCGTCCATTGAGGAGCGTACCGGGGCATTTCTCTTCCGGCCTGTTGCGAGGCGAAACTCCTTGCGGAGATCGCCGCTGGGCGCGCCATAGAGGCGGCTCATTGCTTCATCTTCGATGAGGCTTTCGCGAGCGGCGAGATTCTGTTGCGCCTTCGCAACCTCCTCGATGTTAGCCTGCTGCAACGCCTCCTCTACCACCACGCCGTACAGGAAATTCAGGTGCGCGGCGTGCTTGCCGTGCCCGATGCTGCGGCGAAATTCTTCGGCATTGATGTGAACGGGCGCCCTACCCTCAAGCAACAGCCGCGCCGCTTCCTGCTCAGGAATCACGTCCCCCGCCGCTTCAATCAGTCTCTCCGCGAGCAGCAGCCAATCAAAGGCCTCTCCTGCAATGACATAGGTGTAAGCACGCCCGTTTAGCTCCTCGCTTGGCGCGCTCCATTCGGCGACGGCGTTCAGGAGCGCAAGGAACCAGTTCTCGCCTCCGCGCACATCCGCGACAAACGACTCAATGATCTCCTGCGCGGTTCGAAGCTCCTGAGATCCATTGATGTTCGGGACTTCAGCCTCGACGGCCGTCTGCGCGGAGGCCCGCGGCTGCGAAGTCATGGCGACCGAGCCGGCCGAATGATCGGTGCCTTCGTTAACCGGCCCATCAGGCGCCGGCCCCGTGGCACTTCTTGTACTTGAGGCCGCTGCCACAGAAGCATGGATCATTGCGGCCAATCTTGGCAGTGGCGCGGCGAACCGTGCCGCGCGCCACCTGAGCGTCCGGCGCCTGCCCGCTCGCATCTCGCTGCTGGGAGGCCATCGGGCTCTCGGCCATCTCACCTCGGACTGCCACCGCGCCGTTTGGTGCGACGCCATTGGCCGCCGCCACAACGCGACGCGTTGGCTGGGCCGTAACGTCAAGATGCAGCACAGTGCGGACGATGCCGTTGCGCAGGCGATCCATCAGCTCTTGGAACATGCCATGGCTTTCCTGCCGGTACATGACCAGCGGGTTGCGTTGCCCGTATGCCTGCAGGCCGGCGCTCATGCGCATTTGCTCCATAGCGGTCAGATGCTGAACCCACAGGTTGTCGAGCGTCTGCAGCAGCACAAGGCTTTCTATTTCCCGCAACCGTTCCGACCCAAGCTCTTCTTCAATCTCGTCGTAGACGGCCAATGCATACTCAACCAACTCGTCCGTGATTTCCGATCGAGTGAGATCAAGCACCTGTCCCGCCTCAAGCCAGTCAGGGGCGGGAAATGCGCTGGGTACAGCTGCCACGAATCCCTCAACGTCCCAGTTGGCCGGGTCGCGATCTGCCAGATGCGCGTCAACGATGGCAGCGCATTCGTCCGCAATCATCTGCCGGATGTTCTCTCGCAGATCTTCTGATTGCAGGACTTTGGCGCGCTCCGAATAGACGATGGAGCGTTGGCGGTTGATGACATCGTCGTATTCGACAAGGTGCTTGCGCACCTCAAAGTTGTTGCCCTCGACGCGGACCTGCGCATTCTCAAAGGCTCTCGAAACCATGCGGTTCTCGACGGCATCGTCATCCTTGAGGCCGGACCACGACATGATCGACTTAACCCGATCGCCGCCAAACCGCTTGATGATCTCATCCTCAAGCGAGACATAGAACTGCGACGCGCCTGGGTCGCCCTGCCGCCCTGCGCGGCCACGGAGCTGGTTGTCGATGCGGCGGGCCTCGTGTCGTTCAGTGCCAAGAATGAACAGGCCGCCCAGGTTGAGCACCTCATCATGCTCTCGCTGCCAGTCGTCTTCGTCGCGGCCCTCGGGGTTGCCGCCGAGAATGATGTCCGTGCCGCGCCCCGCCATGTTGGTGGACACGGTGATTGCCCCAAGCCGCCCGGCCTGCGCGACGATCTGCGCCTCGCGGTCATGCTGCTTGGCATTCAGGACTTCATGTTCCAGCCCCTCACTGCGAAGCAGGGCGCTGAGTCGTTCCGATGTGTCGATGGACGCCGTGCCCACAAGAACGGGTCTGCCCTCATCGTGCAGCTCCCTGAGTGTGCGGACGACGGCCTTGAACTTGCCCTCCTCGTTCAGATATATGAGGTCCGGTTGGTCCTCTCGAACCGAGGGCTTGTTTGTGGGGATTGGCAGCGGATCGAGGCTATAGATCTTGAGGAATTCTTCAGCCTCGGTGGACGCTGTGCCGGTCATGCCCGCAAGCCGCTCGTACATGCGGAAATAGTTCTGGAGTGTGATGGTGGCGAGGGTCATGGACTCCCGCCGAATGGCCACCCCCTCCTTCGCCTCAATCGCTTGGTGCAGACCTTCGGAATAGCGTCGGCCCGGCATCAGGCGGCCCGTGAACTCATCGACAATAACCACTTCACTGTCGCCATTGACGACGTATTCCTTGTCGCGGTGGTAGACGAACTCCGCCTTGAGCGCATTCTCGAGGAAATGAACCGCCGTGTAGTGCTCGGGCGCATAGAGATTGTCGATGTTCAGCGCGCGTTCAACCTTGGTGATTCCGTCCTCTGTCAGAGACACCGCGCGGGTCTTGGGGTCGATGGCAAAATCGTCTTCCTCAGTAAGACGGCGTGAAAGCTGCGCGAATTGGCCGTAGCTCTGCGTCGGCGTCTGCCCCGGACCACTGATGATCAGCGGCGTCCGCGCTTCATCGATGAGGATGTAGTCGACCTCGTCAACGATGGCGTAGACAAGCTCACGCTGCACACGCTGCTCTGCGGTGAGGGCAAGGTTGTCCCGGAGATAGTCAAAGCCAAACTCGGAATTCGTGCCATAGGTGATGTCCGCGGCATACGCCTCCCGTCGATGAACAGGGCGCATGCCTTCATCCGATTCCTCGTTGTCAGGGTCATAAAGCAGGGACGCGTCGTGCTGCAGGCAGGCGACGGATATGCCGAGGGCATGGTAGACCGCGCCCATCCATGAGGCATCGCGCCGCGCCAGATAATCGTTCACCGTGATGACATGCACGCCCCTGCCCGTCAGCGCGTTCAGATAGACCGGGAGCGTGGCGACTAGAGTTTTACCTTCGCCTGTCCGCATTTCCGCAATGCGCCCTTGGTGCAGCGTGATGCCGCCGATGATCTGCACGTCGAAGTGCCGCATTCCGAGCACGCGCTTGGAGGCTTCACGCACCACGGCGAACGCCTCAGGCGCCAAATCATCCAGGGTTTCCTTACCCGCCAGACGCTCGCGGAATTGTACGGTCATGCCCCGCAGCTCATCGTCACTGAGACGCGCAAAGCGGCCCTCAAGCGCGTTGACCTCATCCACGGCGGGCTGCATACGCTTGACGGCGCGTTCGCTGCCGTCGCCAAGTATTTTGCGGAGCTTGCTGATCACGTCGTGCGCCCCCCGCCGATAACCGTCTGCAGGACGTACGTCATCACGCCAAGACCGACACGGTTGCGCCGCAGATAGGCTGCGCGGGGGTCCGCGTCAAACCAGTCCGGCAACTCAACTGTGCGCGGCATGGGATGCAGCACGATGGCGTTCGTATTCAATTCTTGCTGTGCCTGTTCTGTCATGATGATTGGCCTGTTCGCGGAGCCGCGCTCCGCCTGAACCCGCGTCATATACAAAACGTCGGTTTCTTTAAGGATACCGCTATTCAGAAACTCGGTCTCTTTCAGCTTCGGCGCGGTCTTTCTCACCGCCAGTGAAGTGAGATCCGCCGACAAGCGCAGGCCGGGGTCCGTGACGACGGTGATGTGATTGTCAAACAAGGCAAGGGCCATGATCAGGCTGTGGATGGTGCGTCCATGCAGCGCGTCCCCCGTCATGGTGACGTTCAGGCCGTTCAGCCTGCCGAACTTCTGGTAGATCATGGCGAGGTCGATGAGTGTCTGGACGGGATGCTCGCCCGCCCCGTTGCCGGCATTAATTACCGGACAGGCGCTCGCCGCCGTCGCCACGGTCATGGATTCCGTGTCCGGGTGTCGGAGAATCAGCGCCGCGATACCATAGTCGGCCAGCACACGAATCGTGTCCGTCAGGCTCTCACCCTTGTTGACCGAGCTTGCGCTGACATCAAGGGGAATGACGTCCAGTCCCAGCACTCGCGCGGCGAATTGGAACCCCAAACGTGTACGTGTGCTCGCTTCATAGAAGGCGGTGGCGACGGCGCGTCCGTCCCGCGTCGGTGGCGCAACACCATCCGGCAAGGGTCTTTCGGCGAGTTCTCTGACGGCCAGCAACAGGGCTTCTGAGGACATGCCTTGCAGGGTGATGAACGATTTTCCTTCGGCTAACACCCAGGCCGCCTCCCTGCCCCGCAGCAGTGCGCCGGGACGAAGGCCGCGGCGCGCGCCACGCCTCCGTTATTGCTGGAACATCTCTCCGACTGATCGATTGAAGTGGATGCGCCTGATGGCTTCGCCCAACAGCGGCGCAACGGACACCACCCTAATATTCATGCCGTCCGTGTTCTTGTTGTCGATGGGCAGCGTGTCCGAAACGACGAGCTGATCGATGACACTATTCCGCAGACTGCCGCTGCCCGGCTCGGACAGGACGGGGTGCGTCACGGCGGCGGACACGCTCGTCGCGCCATGCTCCAAAACGGTTTCCGCCGCCGCCACAAGCGAGCCGCCCGTGTTGACCTCGTCATCTACGATGATTGCCTTGCGGCCTTTCACGTCGCCGATCACGCTGACGCTTTCCGTGCGATCGCTGTTGCCAAGCCGACGCTTCTCGATGATCGCGAGCGGTTCTCCCCATCGTTCCGCCACGTCACGCGCGCGTTTCGTGCTGCCCACGTCGGGCGCGACAACCACGCCTGCGGAATCCGTATCGAGGAAATAGTCTGCAATAAGCGGCAAGGCGGTCAGCTCATCCACGGGAATGCTGAAGAACCCCTGAATCTGCCCGGCATGAAGGTCGATGGTGAGAACCCGCTCCGCGCCCGCCACCTGGATGAGGTCGGCAATCAGTCGTCCAGTAATGGGAACACGCGGCTGGTCTTTCTTGTCCGTGCGGCCATAGGCGTAATACGGAACCACAGCGGTAACGCGGCCTGCTGAGGCGCGTTTGGCCGCGTCAATCATGATCAGGAGCTCCATGATGTTCTGGTTCACGGGGCTCGAAAACGGCTGGACTAGAAAGACATCGCGGCCGCGAATATTCTCCTGGAACCGCACGAAGATGTTCTCGTTGGAGAACTGGAAGACTTCAACTTCGCCGGGCTCGATATCGAGGTATTGGCAGACATCAGTCGCAAGAGCTTGGTGGGCATTACCGGAAAAGATCCGTAAGTCAGAATTCTGGTACACCCCGCCCCCTTGACTACCCCAGTCCGTCAGCGCCGACCCGCCTCAGTATAGCATCGAGCTGCCGCCATCTTAACTGTGCCCATTGCGTGGGCACGCGCTTTCCTGACCCGACCACGCCTTATGGAAAGACGACCCTGTGAGATACTTGATGAGTCGCAAACAGTTCCAACACATGGAGAAAAAATGGGCGCAACAGCGGTCATCGGCGCGCAATGGGGAGACGAGGGTAAGGGCAAAGTCATCGACCTGCTCGCGGAGCAAGCCGACTATGTCGTGCGCTTTTCCGGCGGCAACAACGCCGGCCATACCGTCATCAACCACCTGGGCGAGTTCCGGCTGCACCTCGTCCCGGCAGGCATCTTCAACTCCCAAACCACGTGCATCATCGGCAACGGCGTTGCCATCGACCCTGAAGTCTTGCTTGGAGAAATGGACCAACTTGAAGCCGCGAACATCGACACTTCGCGTCTGCTGATTAGCGACCGCGCCCACATCGTCTTTCCGTACCACAAGCTCCTGGATGAACTGGAGGAAGGACGCCTGGACGCGAACGCCATCGGCACGACGCGGCGCGGCATCGGACCGGCGTTCACGGACAAGACGGCGCGGCGCGGCCTCCGCATGGGTGACCTGCTCGACCGCGAGGGGCTGCGAGCCAAGCTGGAAATCGCCATGGAGTACGTGAACCTGGTACTGCAGGGCGTGTACGGTCAGCCGGCGATCGCGGTTGAGAGCGTTTACGAGCAGTGCCGGCACTGGGCAGAGAGGCTGAGCGGCATCATCCAGCAGACGGAGTTGATTATCAACCGCGCCCTGCTGGAACAGCGTGAGGTGCTGCTGGAGGGGGCGCAGGGCACCCTGCTCGATCTTGATTTCGGAACATACCCGTATGTCACGTCGTCCCACCCGGGAGCGAGCAGCGCTTACCAGGGCGCGGGTATCGGGCCCATCCGCATCGACCACATTGTCGGGGTGTTCAAGGTGTACTGCACCCGCGTTGGCGGCGGACCATTCCCCACTGAACTCAATGATGAGCACGGCGAGCATATCCGGGAGGTCGCGCACGAATACGGCGTCACAACGGGACGCCCGCGCCGCATCGGCTGGTTTGACGCGCCGATGGCCCGCCTGTCCAACCTGGTCAACGGGTATTCATCGGTCATCTTGACCCGCCTCGATGTCCTGGATCAGCTTGAAACCATCAGGATCTGCACCGGCTACCGGCTTGGCGGACAGACGCTCGATTTCCCGCCAAGCTCCTCAGCAGATCTTGCTGAATGTGTCCCGATCTATGAGGAGTTGCCGGGGTGGCTTGAGCCAACCAGCGACTTTCGGCACGTCCAGGACTTGCCAAAGAACGCCCGCGCCTACATTGATCGGCTTGAAGAGCACATCCAGGCGCAGGTCAGCATGTTGTCCATCGGCCCCCGCCGCGACGAAAACATCATCGTCCGCCCGGCGCTCTAGACTCCGTCCTATACGGGCAGGTCCACCTCGTACTGCGAAAGAGTGTCCTCGATGTGGGCGCGCGTCGCGTCATCCGCCTCAGTGAGCGGCAGGCGCGGCGCTCCAACATCCATCCCCACGGTGTTCAGCATGTGCTTCACCGGAATGGGGTTAGCAACCACAAACAGCGCGTCGATGAGCGGCAGCAAACCACGGTGGATGGTCGCTGATTCCTCACGCGCGCCGTCAAGGAACGCGTAGATTTTTCTCGCAATCTGCTTGCCCACCACGTGCGCCGCTACGCTGACGACGCCATAACCGCCAACCGCCAGCACGGGCAAGGTATCCGCGTCATTCCCTGACCAAACGGTAAATCCGTCGTCTGCCGTCTCGATGATCCGGGCAATCTGCCCGATATCCGCGCTCGCCTCCTTGACCCCGGCGATGTTATCGACGCGGCTGAGTCGCGCGGTGGTGGCAGCAGTCATGTTAAGAGACGTTCGGCTCGGCACGTTATACAGGATGCCGGGTATGCCGACGGACTCCGCAATCGCAACGAAATGGCGATACAGGGAGTCCTGCGGCGGCTTGTTGTAATAAGGAACGGTCATCAGGATGCCATGTGCGCCGAGTTTCTCAGCCTCCTGCGAAAGCTCGATGCTCTCGGCGGTGTTGTACGTGGTTGTTCCCGCGATGACATGCACCCCGTTGCGGTTGGCCACCTCAAGTGTGGTCTCGTACATGCGCAGCTTCTCTTCTGCGGTCAGGGTCGGCCCCTCGCCCGTCGTGCCGGTGACAACGAGGCCCTCAGTGCCGGAGTCAATGAGAGCCTGCGCCAGCTTTGCCGCCTGTTCGTAGTTGACGTTTCCATCGCTATCGAACGGCGTCACCATTGCCGTCAGCACCCGTCCAAAGGGCGCGCCATTGCGGTCTCTCATCGTCCACTCCCCTGCACGTCGGCCTGCCGTCTCCCCGGGTCGATGTACGGATTGTAGTACGTTTCGAGTTAGTAGGTGCGGCCGGTCGGACGCGGGCCAAAGATGGCCGTTCCAAGCCGCACGACCGTCGCGCCTTCCTCTATGGCAACGTGGAAATCGTTGGTCATGCCCATGGAGAGTTCTGTCAACGACGCGGACGCAACCGTGTCATTGAGGTTGTCACGGATTTCGCGCAGGCGGCGAAAACCCGGGCGGGACGCCTCCGCGTCCTCCGCCATCGGCCCTACCGTCATCAGGCCAATCACGTTCAGGTTCGGCAGTTCGATGATGCGCCGCGCATCTTCCATGAAACCGACCAACGCCTGATCATCCGCCGCGAGTCCCAGCTTGAACCCGCCCCGGTCCGGGTTGTCCGTGAAATCAATCTCGATGAGCGCATCAACCGTACCAACGTCCATCTGCTCGGCCCGCTGGCTGATGGTCTCTGCGAGGCGCAGCGAGTCAACGGTGTCGATTGCCTGGAACACCTGTAACGCCTGCCGGACCTTGTTGCGCTGGAGGTGGCCAATCATATGCCACTTCGGCAGTGTGATGCCCTGCTCCGCAGCCAACGCGTTGGCCGCTTCAATCTTGGGAGCGGCCTCCTGAACCCAGTTCTCGCCGAAATGCGTCAGGCCATGCTGGATCGCAGCAATCACGCGCTCCGGCTCAACCCCTTTGGTCGCACCATGCAGTCTAACTGACTGTGGGTCGCGCCCTGCCTCAGCAGCGATCTCCGCCATGCGGCCTTGCAGCCGCGCTATGTTGTCGCCGATGGCGGCGACACGCTCCTCGACTGACGGAGCCTCGTGCGTCTGCATCGCGTTACCTCGCGGCGGCAGCGGGAGCGCCTTTGGCCAGGAGCTCGGCAATCTGAATAGCGTTCGTCGCTGCTCCCTTGCGGATATTGTCCGAGACGACCCACATGGAGATGCCGTTGTCCAACGCCGTGTCACGGCGGATGCGCCCGACGAACACCTCGTCTCTGCCCTGCGCGTCTATCGCCATCGGGTATGCGCTGCTTGCAGGATCGTCGGTCACAATGATGCCCGGCGCTGCTGCCAGGATGTCACGCGCGTCGTCAGGCGTGATGGGGTTGGTGAACTCCACGTGGACGGCCTCGGAATGGGCGAACGCGGCAGGGATCCGTACGCAGGTGGCGGAGACGGCAATCTCCGGCGCGTGCATGATCTTCTGCGTCTCCCGCACCATCTTGATCTCTTCCTTCGTGTAGTCGTCCTCTTCAAAGACGTCGATTTGTGGGATGGCGTTGAAGGCAATGCGATGCGGGAATGCGTTCGGCTGCGCCTCCTCGCCGTTCAGCACGCCGCGTGACTGCTCCAACATCTCTTCTAGCGCCAACCGCCCCGCGCCGGAGGCCGACTGGTAAGTATCGACAATGATCTTCTTGATGGGATTCTCACGATGCAGCGGCCACAAGGCGACGACCAACTGGATGGTCGAACAGTTGGGGTTGGCGATGATGCCGTTGTGGTTCAGAGCATCGTCGGGATTGACCTCCGGCACGACAAGCGGCACGTCCGGCTCCATCCGCCACGCGGAGGAGTTATCAACAACAACCGCGCCCCGCTTCGCCGCCTCCGGCGCAAGCTGCTTGCTGGTGCCACCACCCGCTGAGAACAGCGCAATATCGATGCCCTCAAAAGAGTCCGGCGTCGCTTCGATGACCTCGTACTCGTCGCCCACTGCCTTGAGACGTTTGCCTGCGGAACGCGCGGACGCCATGAGCGTCAGGGACGACATGGGAAAGCCGCGCTCCTCCAGCACGTTGATAAACGTCTCACCCACAAGCCCGGTTGCGCCGACAATCGCGACGCGGGGTCGATCTCGGTTGGCCATTACTCCTCTTTCTGTTCCGGCCACAGCAGCGCGCCGAGGCCATACGTCAGTTGTCCACGCCGGTTGCCCACCTCCCTAATAGCGAGCAGGACACCCGGCATATAGCTTTCTCTATCTATTACATCATGGCGAAGCGTCAGTGTTTCACCTGGCCCGCCCAGAAGCACCTGTTGATGCGCCATCAGGCCCGGCATTCGCACGGAGTGAATGGCAACACCGCTGATATCTCCACCACGGACATCATCTACATTCACCACTCTCGGCTCCGCATTCGTGAATGCCTTGCCGTCTCGTGCCTCTACCATCGTACGCGCGGTGGCCATTGCTGAGCCGGAGGGTGCGTCCACCTTGCCTGCATGGTGCATCTCGATAATCTCTGCATGGTCAAAATGACGCCCTGCCTCGCGAGCCACGCGCTCCAGAACCACCGCGCCCAGGCTGAAGTTCGGACCAACCATCACTCCGATGTCATGATCTGCAGCCATGTCGCGCAGCTCATGGAGGATTTCTGGTGCCAGGCCGCTGGTGCCGGTGACGAAGTGGGCATTGTGTTGAGCCGCAAGCCGCGCAATGGGCAGAACAGCCTCCCGGATGGAGAAGTCCACCACAACGTCCGGCGCGGTTTCACGGAGCAGAGAGTCAACATCACCATGCTCTGTCACATCACCATTTGATGCGTGGGCACGGAAATACGACTGGCTAATCGAAGCGATAAGAGAAACGCTGTCCGCTTTGTCTATGGCGTTCAGCAGAACACGCCCCATGCGGCCAGTTGCGCCGTGAACGGCGACGGTTATGCTGGGGTGCGCTGCCATAGCTCTGCCTACATGCGGCGGCGAGGAGGTCGATCGCCTTCAGGGCGGCGCGGGCGGTCACGGTCGCCGTCAGGACGACGACGCGGCGGACGCCCATTGCCACCGGGACGCGGACCGCGGTCACGATCGCCAAACCTGCGACCACCACCGTCGCCCCTGCTGTCCCGCTGGTCGAACGGGCGACCCGTATTCACCTCCGCGCCCTCAGGCGGCGTCTCGGCATCCGGCTCAATCAGTGCGCGTCGCGAAAGGCGAATGCGACCGGTCGGATCGATGTCCGTCACAAGAACCTCGACCTCATCGCCAACCTTGATTACATCCTCGACGCTGCCCACACGGTAGTGCGCCAGCTCTGAGATATGAACCATGCCGTCACGACCCGGCGCCAGTTCAACGAACGCGCCGAAGTCGGTCGTGCGGACAACTTTGCCCTTGAATTGCTCCCCAACCTCGATATCCTTGGTCAGCCGCTCAATCATGCCGATGGCGCGAGAGGCAATCTTGCCATCCGCCGCGCCGACGAACACCGTGCCGTCGTTCTCCACGTCCACGGTCGCGCCCGTCTCTTCAACGATGCTGCGGATGGTCTTGCCACCGGGGCCGATGAGTTGGCCGATGCGCTCAGGGTTGATCTGGATGCGAGTCATGCGCGGCGCGAACGGGCTCATCTCCTGTCGCGTTTCGGCGATTGTCTCACTCATGTGGGCAAGCAGCTCAAGGCGGGCAGCCTTCGCCTGTCCAAGTGCCTTCTCCATGATCTCATCCGTGATACCGGTGAGCTTGATGTCCATCTGCAGGGCGGTCACGCCCTCGGCGGTGCCCGCCACCTTGAAGTCCATGTCTCCCAGGTGATCTTCAAGGCCCTGGATGTCGGTCAGAACGGCATACGCGCCGGTCTTGTCCGTCACAAGCCCCATGGCAATACCCGCCACCGGCGCCTTGATAGGCACACCCGCGTCCATCAGTGAGAGGGTGCTGGAGCAAACACTCGCCATCGAGGTACTGCCGTTGGAGCCGAGCACGTCGGAAACGAGCCGCAAGGTGTACGGGAACTCCATCTCGCCGGGGATCACGGGCAGCAACGCTCGCTCTGCGAGCGCGCCGTGGCCGATCTCCCGGCGTCCGGGTGTACCCACTCGCCGCGCCTCTCCCACCGAATACGGCGGGAAGTTGTAATGGTGCAGATAACGCTTGGTATCGACAGGCGTGAGCGAATCGATCTTCTGCGCGTCCGCGAGCGGCCCCAGCGTGGTGACGTTCAACACCTGTGTCTCGCCCCGCTGGAACAGTGCGGAGCCGTGCGCGCGTGGCAGCACGCCTACCCTGCTGGTCAGCGGTCGAATATCCGTATGCGTGCGGCCATCCGGGCGCGTGCCATTCAAGATGCTGGAACGGACCGCGTCCGTGAAGACCTCTTCAAAGACATGGTTGATCAGGGCGGCATCGTGCTCTCCGGAGAGCTGCTCAAGCGTTTCATCGAGAAGCGCCTGCGTGGTCTCGTTCCGCTCGTGCCTGCCCAGGCCGGACGCCGCCTCAAGAAGCCGCTCGCCTACGAGCGACTCAATGGCATCGCGGACGGCGCTGTTGTCGTCCGGCTCGTCCAGCACGGCCTTGGGCTTGCCGCACAGAGCCTGCAATTCCTCTTGCATCTCGATGACGATTCGGTTGGCGTCCTGCCCGGCCTGCAGCGCCTGCCTTAGCACGGACTCATCAGCCTCATTCGCGCCCGCCTCAACCATGACGATGGCGTTCTGAGAACCGGCTACAACCAGGTCAAGATCACTGGTGTCGCCATCCGTATATGTTGGATTGATGACAATCTCGCCATCGATGTAGCCAACGTGGCAGCCGCTGACGGGCCCTTCGAATGGCGCGTGTGAAATGGTCAGCGCCGCGGACGCGCCAATCACGCCGAGCGTATCCAACGGATACTCGCGATCAGACGAGAGCACCGTGAGGATAATCTGCACCTCATTCCGCAATCCCTTGGGAAACAGCGGGCGGATGGTGCGATCCGTGATGCGTCCGGCCAGGATGGCCTCCGACCCCGGCCTGCCCTCCCGCCGGAAGAAGCTTCCCGGAATCTTGCCGATGGCGTAGTGGCGCTCCTCCATGTCCACGGTCAGGGGGAGGAAATCAATGCCCTCGCGAGCCGTGGCGGCCATGACGGCCGTGGCCAGAATGATATTGTCGCCGTAGCGGACGGTAACCGCTCCGCTTGCCTGTTGGGCAAGTTCGCCCGTCTCGATGGTAAGTGTGCGTCCTGCGAGCTCACGCTCGACTTTGTGAATCATGCCGTTCTACTCTCCTGCGCTCGCGCGCCGGAGGAAGACGGAGCCGTATCGACTATCTACGCAAGCCGAGTGACGCGATGAGGGACTGGTATCGTCCTACGTCTCTTCGGCGGAGGTATCGGAGCAGCCTGCGCCGTTGCCCAACGAGCATCAGCAGGCCTCTCCTTGTCGCATGGTCGTGGCGGTGGACTTGTAAATGCCCGGTCAGATCGCTTATTCGTCTACTCAGGACTGCGACCTGAACCTCAGTTGAACCGGTATCAGTCGGGTGCCCCCTGTATTCTTCAATGATTTGGGACTTGGTCTGCCGATCCAAACTGCCTCCGCCGCGGGCTATCGCCGTTCCTCTGTTCTTTCTCTTTCCTGTTTCCATCCGAGTATAGCAGAAGGATAGGAAAGCGGACGGCACAGGAGCGCACGAGTATGTCGCCAGTGCCTTGAATCACCGCAAAAGGATAGCGAGGGGCCGACAAGACCGGGCGGGCCTGTCGACCCCTCGCTGAAAGGAGGCAGTTGGGGTGAATTGGGCTAGCTAAGCGCCTCCACAATGATCTCAATGTTCTTACGGAACATGGTCAAGTATGTCTCCGCGCCACTGCCCGCCGGTCCAAGGGAGCCGGTGAAAAGGCTGAAGAAGCCCGCTCCCGTTTCGTCAGCAATCGCTCGTGCAATCCGTTCAGGAACGGTGTTCTCTCCGAAGACGGCCGGTACCCCCTCGTGCTCGATAATCTCGACGAGATGAGCAAGCTGTTCCGCGGATGACTCAGTCTCCGTTGTCCCGCTGGGAATCACCGTCCCCACCACCTCAAAGCCGTACAGCAACGCAAAGTAACTGTGGGTATCGTGGGAAGTGACCAGGATGCGGTGGTCGGCGGGAATCGTGGCAAGCTGCTGCTCGCTCCACGCGTGAAGCTCCTGCAACTGGGCCACATACGCCGTGGCGTTAGCAGTGTACGTCTCCGCGCCGGCCGGATCCAGCGTCGCTAGGCGGGTCGCGATTTCAATGACGGCGGTCTGTACCCGGACAGGGTCAAACCAGAAGTGAGGATCGTGCGTACCGTGGTCATGGTGATCATGGTCGTCGTGATCGTCCTCGTCTTCGTGGTCGTCATCCTCGTCTTCGTGGTCGTCGTGGTCATCATCCTCGTCGTGGTCATGCTCATCTTCATGGGCATGCTCGTCCTCATGATGATCATCAACGCCCAGTCCCACGAAGGCGAGGCTGAGAGGTTCGCCGCCGATGGGCCAAGTGCGCTCAATCTCGCCATGTGGAAGATGGAACTCAATGATCTGGCCTCCGACCCTGTCGGAAAGGTAGAGAAACTCGCCAACGACGATGAACGAAGGGGAGGTGTCGCCGTCAAACGCTTCCACAAGCTCGTAGGTTTCCTCTATTTCGCCGTGCTCCACGTGGATGACGCTCAAGAGCCCATCGTATGTCAGTACATACAGATGCTCACCATGAGCGTCAAACGCGGCGCTGCGCACCCTCTTCTCCTCAGTCGGCGGCATTACGAGCGTCATCTCCCCGCCTTCTGCGTCAATCATCCAGAGTCCGCCGTTCACGCGAGTACCTTCCGCATCCCTGTACGTGGCAGAGCCGAAGAAGTACTCGGAATCGTGATGCCCCCACAGTGTGCCGACGCGGGCCGCCGGATTCATGTCGGCCGGGTTCTCAATGAACGAATGCTCGTATTCGCCGAAATGGGCATGAACGAACAACACACCGCCGGTGCAGCCGAACACCGTGCCATGTGAATTGCTGGCCTCGCCGTGGAGGCCCGGGCATGCACGGGACGACTCGTCAAAGACGACATCGCCGCCCATCGTCCAGACCTCCGCACCAAGCGGCAGGCTGCTGACGCCCTCGCCCGGATAGTCCGGATTGTTGGTCGTCACCAGAACGTTGCCATCCTCCAACACGATGCCTGCACCGTGCTGCAAGCCTGCTTCCAACCAGACCGGCTCGTACTCGTTGAGTTCTTCGACGAGGTCGTGCTCCTCGAACAGAGCGATTCGACCGGACCCGTCATGGAAGATTGCCGTCCAGCCTGAATGAGGGTTGAAATGGATAGGCCGGTTGTCAGTCGTTCCCACGGTCAGCTGCGAAACAGGATCCGTCACCAGGTCAAAGTGATCGCCGTGCTCCTCAAGGTAGATGCCGCCATCAAAGATGTGGACGCGGTCGTCATTGGCGGCATCATCTCCGGGGCCGCGGGCGAGAGCAAATGCAAAGCGTCCGCTTGGGCTCGTATAGAGCCTAGCCGCGGGGGCCTGCACCTGTAGGTACCTCTCATCTAGCTGCTCCGTGGCGAGGTCCAGGACGGACACGGTGGCGGAAGCTCCGTCCGCAATGAGAAGTCGGCCCGTTAGATCCCCATGGCCCATCTCTTCCATATGATCATCATGGTCGTCATGCTCATCGTGATGTGCCCCGGTTTCTGAGAACTCTATCGGATTCACACCCTCAGCGAGGGCAATGATCTTTGCCTCGTCCGTGCTTGCGTTGTGAATGAGTTCCTCAAGCCACTGGCCCTCAAGACCAAGGCCAACGGTAAATACCAGGTCAGAATCTACAATGTTCGCAACGTCTCGCGCGCCGGGCTGGTACGTATGCGGGTCTCCGCCTGGCGGGATGAGGCTCGTCACCTCTACACGATCTCCGCCGACATTCTTGACCCAGTCGCCGACGATGTTGCTCGTCGCGATAACCTGCAACGGTTCATGATCCATCTGGGTATCCCCGGAGGACCCGGTATCCGTCTGTTCCGTGGTGGACGATGTATCAGCAGGCTCAGGTGTCGCTGTGGGATCGTCCTCGCTTCCGCACGCCGCAACGGCCAGGACCATCGCAAGTGCGAGTGCTAGTAACAAGAGGCCAAATGCCCTCGCGGGGATTAGCCTCTGTACTGAAAGTGCCTTCATTCTGTCTCCCTACCCTCTGTGGGTTGATGCTCGACGGCCTCGACTAGCCGTATCCGTCTGTACTCTTTTATGAGGTATAGTCTCAGTCTCCTCACCGGTCTTTCTCGATAGATTCGCGATAATACAGATTCCGCTCCCTATGTCTGCTCGCAACGGGGCAATCGCCTTCGCAGGGAATCTTTATGATACTTTGTATCATATTCTTCCAAGAGCCCACGTCCTTTCGGAAGCGGAACACATAACGATAACCAAAGCCTGAAAGGGGTGTCAATCTTATTGAGATTTGCAGGGGGACGTAGGTCTGTTGATACCAACACGCGCCATGGCAGAAGGTTAGCGAGGGATCGACGAGACCGGGGCGGGCCTGTCGACCCCTCGCTGAGAGGAGGCAGTTGGGGTGAATTGGGCTAGCTAAGCGCCTCCACAATGATCTCAATGTTCTTACGGAACATGGTCAGGTACGTCTCCGCGCCGCTGCCCGCCGGTCCAAGGGAGCCGGTGAAAAGGCTGAAGAAGCCCGCTCCCGTTTCGTCAGCAATCGCTCGCGCGATCCGTTCAGGAACCGTGTTCTCTCCGAAAACGGCCGGTACCCCCTCGTGCTCGATAATCTCGACGAGATGAGCAAGCTGTTCCGCGGATGACTCAGTCTCCGTTGTCCCGCTGGGAATCACCGTCCCCACCACTTCAAAGCCGTACAGCAACGCAAAGTAGCTGTGGGTATCGTGGGAAGTGACCAGGATGCGGTGGTCGGCGGGAATCGTGGCAAGCTGCTGCTCGCTCCACGCATGAAGCTCCTGCAACTGGGCCACATAGGCCGTGGCGTTAGCAGTGTACGTCTCCGCGCCGGCCGGATCCAGCGTCGCTAGGCGGGTCGCGATCTCAATGACGGCGGTCTGCACCCGGACAGGGTCAAACCAGAAGTGAGGATCGTGCGTACCATGGTCATGGTGATCATGGTCGTCGTGATCGTCCTCGTCTTCGTGGTCGTCGTGGTCATCATCCTCGTCGTGGTCATGCTCATCTTCATGGGCATGCTCGTCCTCATGATGATCATCAACGCCCAATCCCACGAAGGCCAGGCTCGCCGGCGCGCCGCCGAGCTCCCACTCCTCCTCAATCTCCATGTGTTCAAGGTGGACCCCGAGGACACGACCGCTATACGGATCGGAAAGGAAGAGCCATTCGCCGACGACGATCATCGCGGGCGAAGGACTTCCGAACATCCTCTCGAACGGCTCAAGCACCTGCACGGATTCGATCAGTTCCCCGTCGTGAGAGTCGAAGGCTCGCAAAATGCCGTCATCGGCGAGGATGTAGAAGGTTTCGCCGTCATTTGAGAACACAAAGGCGGCGCTGGGATCAGGGAATATCTCGCGAATCTCACGGTTGACCGGGTCAACCAGCCAGATACCGGCCTGGCCGACGCCCCGCCGGTTCCCTATACCGAAGAAGTTGTCGCTGTCGTGATGCCAGTAGTACACGATGATCGCGGACATCTCCGGCTCGCCCAGTTCCGCCGGATAGGGGAGGACCTCATGCTCAAACTGCCCGTCGTGCTCATGGATGAAGAGGATGCCTTCCTGGCAGCCGAAAAAGGCGCCGTGCTCGTTGTATGCCTCGCCGTGCAGGAATGTGCAAGAGTCGCTGGCTGCGTCGTAGACGACATTGCCGTCGAGGTCGCTAACGATAGCGCCAAGCGGCAAGCAGTCCCACGTGCCTGGGATGAACACGGGGCAGAGCGGGTTGCCAACAGACATGACGACGTGCTCATCGGTAATCGCGAACCCGGTCCCGTGTTGGACTCCGGCATCAAACACAGTTGGCTCGTAATCGCCGCCTGATCTCGCCAGGCCCTCTTCGTCGAACAGAAGCGCGTGACCGTTGGTGTCGGCGAAGATGGAGGTCCAGCCGTTGCTGTTGACGGCGTGCACCGGCCACTCTTCCACGATCTCAAGCGGGTGGCGTGAGACCGGGTCAGTGATCAAGTCGAAGTGGTCACCGTGCTCCTCAAGGTAGACGCCGCCGTCGAAGATGTGAATGCGGTCATCACCGCTTTCGGGGCCTCTGGCGAGGACGAAGCCGTAACGGTGATTGAGGCTGGGGTAGATTCTCGCATTGGGCCCGGCAATGTCGAAGATTCCACTGTCAACGTCGTCAGTCGACAGATCGATTACAGAGAGGTGCGCTTCTACGCCGTCCGCAACCAGAAGTCGGCCCGTTAGATCCCCATGGCCCATCTCATCCATATGATCGTCATGGTCGTCATGCTCATCGTGATGTGCGCCGGTTTCTGAGTACTCGATCGGATTCACGCCCTCAGCGAGTGCGATGATCTTTGACTCGTCCGTGCTTGCGTTGTGGATAAGCTCCTCAAGCCACTGGCCCTCCAGCTGAAGACCAACGGTAAATACCAGGTCGGAATCCACTATTTGTGCAACGTCACGCGCGCCGGGCTGGTACGTATGCGGGTCGCCGCCTGGCGGGATGAGGCTCGTCACCTCCACACGATCTCCGCCGATATTCTTGACCCAGTCGCCGACGATGTTGCTCGTCGCGATAACCTGCAACGGTTCATGATCCATCTGGGTATCCCCGGAGGACCCGGTCTGCGAGGTGTCGGTCTGTTCCGTGGTGGACGATGTATCAGCGGATTCAGGTGTCGCTGTGGGATCGTCCTCGCTTTCGCACGCCGCAACGGCCAGGACCATCGCAAGTGCGAGTGCTAGTAACAAGAGGCCAAATGCCCTCGCCGGAATTAGCCTCTGTACTGAAAGTACCTTCATTCTGTCTCCCTACCCTCTGTGGGTTGATGCTTGACGGCCTCGACTAGCCATATCTGTCTGTACTCTTTAGTGAGATATAGTGTCAGTCTTCCTTCATCGATCTTTCGTCGATCTTTCTGGATAGATTCGCGATAGTACCGGTTCCGCCCCTACGACGCTTGCATCGCGACAATTGCCCTCACAGGCAGCTTTCTTTGATACCTTGTATCATATCTGTCCAAGCGCTCGCGTCCTTTTGGAAGCGGAACGGAACACGATAACTAAAGCGTGAAAGAGGTGTCAATACTATTGAGATTTGCAGGGGAATGTCAGTCTCAATACTCGCCCACCGTACAGTGGTGCGAAGAAGCACAGTCGCTAGACTATTCGTACAGTAATGTGACCTCCGGTCTCTTAGGAAGGACACTGTTAATGGCTAATTCACCCCCCATCCGTTACGGCATTTCTAGGATCACAGCAGGGGCCGCGCTGCCAGTGCTCCTGTTTCTGATGGTTGGAATGCTGGCGTTGTCGTTCGGCTGCACTGAACAACGTGCAGACGATGGGACTGCTATCGATGCGCCTAGGAGTCAGCCCACGCTGTTTGCACAGGCATTGGTTCAGCAGGCAATCGATCGCTACGAAAAAGATGGACGTGAAGAGACCATCGACTTCTATAACTCCGAGGAAAGCACTGACGGCGATTGGTATGTATTCATCCTTGATGAAGAGGGATACATCATCGCCTTGGCGCCGTTGCCCGACTGGGTTGGCGTGCATGATTCCGAGTTCAAGGGACCCAACGAGTATCCTGTCGGTCAAATGGTAATTGACAGTGCCGGCCAGGAGGGCATTCAGATCGGCTTCCTTGCCAATGATTCATTCGGAGGCGCCCAACTCAGACATTCATGGATCATCAAACATGATGGCCTTATATTCGGTTCATCTACCTGGTCCGGCGGGCCTCGACGCAAGTCAGATCAGCCTGCGTATACACAAGAGTACGTCCAACAGGCGATCAACCTATACGAGGGTTCCGGCCGCGATGCGGCTGTTACCTATTACAACGATCCCGTCAGCGTTGACGGTCAGTGGTACATCTTCATTGCCGATGAGAGCGGACGGCTCATCGCACATGGCGCGAATCAGGATCTTGTTGGCATGCCGCTCGTTGACGTAGTCGGGTCGAACGGCTACCCATCTGGTCGGATCATTGCTGATGACGCAGATGAGGACGGTGAGTGGTCTGACTACGTCTTCTACAATCCGGCGACCGGGCGCTCGCAGATCAAGCATTCGTGGGTGGTTGCCCATGACGGCCTGATCTTCGGGTCCGGCTGGTACGAGGACGGCCCGCGCAAGTCTGAACAACCGGCGTACACACAGACGCTCGTTCAACAGGCGCTGAACCTCTATGATTCCTCCGGCCTCGACGTGGCGGTCAGCTACTACAACGACCCGGTCAGCGTGGACGCAGAATGGTACGTGGTCATTATCGATACGGCGACCGGCCGCACCATCAGCCACTACCGCCCTGAAATCCGCGACCGCGACCCTTCTGAGCGAATCGATTCGACAGGCTATTTCTACGGCGACGAGCTGCTGGCAGCCCAGGAAGACGGGCGATGGGTCCGATACACGTTCAGAGAGCCGTCTACGGGCGAGGAACGCCAGAAGCACACGTGGGCCGTCCTTCACGACGGCTACATCTTTTCGTCCGGCTGGTACGAATAGCGACTGCCCGGGTGAGGGCGTTGGACAACAAGACCGCAGATTATTCGAAATACTCGTCCTCGGAGAAGCGCGTCCACGACGTGAACACCGGGAACGGGGATGGTAATACGTCATCCGGATCATTCAGACGAAAGCGTATGTCATCCTCATCAAGAGCGTTGCGGATTGAAATCGAAAAACCCTCCATAGGGATGCAGTCCTGGCACGGTTCCGTCAGGATGCGCTCACTGCGTGGGTTCTCAAGATAGATGGTGACGTTGGAAAGATCACCGGACTTCTCGATGCGGTAGTCGGACGCGTATATCCGCCACTCATCAATCGCATGGTCACCCTCCGCGTACTGCGCCCACACCTCCACGCCGCTAAAGAAATCAATGATTACGGCACGCCGGGGGTCATCGTCCCTCCCCGGGTCGAATTGCCGGAATGAACGATCATCCAACGCCGATTTGATTTCACCAGTCTCGGCATCCGTGACAGGCTCAGGCTCCGCGCAGGCCGCGAATAGTCCGGAGCCGATGGCCAGAACCGCAAGCAGCAGGATGGTAGTGAGGTATGTCCTGGCGGCTGGATGCGTCACTGTGTGTGGATTAGCTCAGCCCCAGGGCAGCGCTGAGCTCTTTGTCGGACGGCTCAGCCAGAACACGTCCACCGGGCAGAACGATGGTCGGGACAACCTGCATGCCATTGTTCAGGTGTCGCACGGTATCCGCGGCCTCGGGCTCTTCTTCAATATTGATCCAGGTGTACTTGATGTCGTGCTTGTCCAGCAGGCGCTTGGACCGTGCGCAGTCCGGGCACCACGTCGTTGCATACATCAGGATTTCCGCTTCGGTTTGCGTCATTCCTTTTCTCCTCGTTAGCTTGGGCTAGCGCTTTCTCCATATCCAGTGTAGTTGTAGGAGCAACCCTATATATCCGCCTCTGTCCCTCTGCCCTGCTCCACCGCCGCTCGGTAAACATGCGTCGCCAGCGCAACATCCCACAGCCCGATGCCGTGCGACTCAAACAGCGTGATGTCACTGTCTGAACGGCGGACGGGCTCACCGCCCGCAACAACGTCACCAAGCTCCGGCAGCCTCGCCAAATCAACGATCCCCCGCTCGATGGGTTCCTGAAGGTCACCGCTCTCCAGTGCGGACTGCTCGCGGTCATCAACGACGATGGCATCCGTCCTAGTAACAGCTTCCATATCAATCTCACGGCGGAGCAGCGAGTTCGAGCCGATGGCGTTCACGTGCGCCCCTGCCTTGAGCCACGCGCCCTCCAACACCGGCGATGACGCGTTCGTCGCCGTAATCACGATGTCCGCCTCACCTGCAACCTGCGCGTTGTCGACAGGCTCCACCGGCACACCAACCCGCTCGCTCATCCGCTCTGCGAACGTCGTGCGTCGATCCTCATCTCGTCCATAGGCGAGTACGCGGGAAACGTTTCGGACCGCGCACACCGCCGACACCTGCGTTCGCGCCTGTGTGCCCGTTCCGATGATTCCGACAGTCTGCCCTGTATCCTCTCGCGCCATGTACTTTGTCGCGACGCCGCTGGCCGCGCCTGTGCGCAGGGTGCCTAGCCAGTTCGCCTGGACAATCGCCGCGAGCCTGCGTTCATTCATGTCGTAGAGGAGAACGTGGACGGCCCCGGCGGCATAGAACGCCGTCTTGAATCCCAGGAACCCCGTCTCGGCGTCCCCGCCTGGCATGATTGCGACAGCGCCATGCGGCGCGCGGAGGCGACGACGCGGGTCATTGACCGCCCTGCCCGCCCCCTGGTTCTTATGAGCGCTCTCAAGCGCTGCGATAGCGTCGTCCATCGTCGAGAGATCACGAACATCTTGTTCAGTTAGCAGTAGCGGCACACAACACCTCCCATAACCCGTTCACCCTGAGCTTCTCGAAGGACAACAGCGGCAGAATCTTGTCATTCCCGCGAAAGCGGGAATCTGAATCGAGGTATGCAACCAGTCCCGGTCACGCCAACCGACCGCCCCTGTCATTCTGAGCGCAGCAAAAAATGAAACCTCTTTTCTGTATGGTACGTGGACTTGCCCTCAAATTGACACGCTCGAACGGCGAACGGACAATGGGACAACGCCCCGCCGGCGAACGGACAAAGCAGTCACATGCTGCCTGATGGTGAGCGGCGTTCAAAAAAGCGGGGGAGGCAGACATGGCGCAAGCGAAGACCATTGGAGAACTGAGGGAGAGCGAATACCGCGTTCTTACCGTCAAGGACGAACTTCGCAAGAACCTCGTGGCGCGGATTCGGACGGGCGAGGAACTCTTCCCCGGCATCGTCGGCTATGAGGAAACGGTTCTCCCGCAGATTGAGAACGCCATCCTCTCCGGTCAGGACATCATCCTGCTTGGCGAGCGGGGGCAAGCAAAGACGCGCATCATCCGCGCCCTCGTCGGACTCCTTGATCCTGAGGTGCCGGTCATCGAGGGCTGTGAGATCAATTGCAACCCCTATGTGCCCACGTGCAGTACCTGCCTGATTCTCATGGAGAAGGACGGTGACAATACTCCCATTTCCTGGTTGCCCCGTGAACGCAGGTACGGTGAGAAACTCGCAACACCGGACATCACCATCGCGGATCTGATCGGTGAGGTCGACCCCATCAAGGTGGCCGAAGGACGCTATCTCTCGGACGAATTCACCATCCACTACGGCCTAATCCCGCGAACAAATCGCGGCATCTTCTGTATCAACGAGCTGCCCGACTTATCCGAGCGGATACAGGTCGGCATGTTCAACATCATGGAAGAGCGCGACGTGCAGATTAAGGGATACAAAGTGCAGCTTCCACTGGATCTGTTCCTGATCGCGAGCGCGAACCCGGAGGACTACACCAATCGCGGGCGAATCATCACTCCGCTCAAGGATCGCTTCGGCGCGCAGATTCGCACCCACTATCCCAAGACGCTCGAGCATGAGATTGAGATCATGGACGCGGAGCGCGAGCCGATCGCGGATGTGGGCGTCAACCTGACCATGCCGCAATTCATGAAGGAAACCGTCGCCGAGTTCACGAATCTTGCACGCAAGAGCGGCGACGTGAACCAGCGCTCCGGCGTCAGTGTCCGCGTATCAATCGGCAACTATGAAACCATCTCCTCCAACGCCGTGCGCCGCGCCCTCCGCCTCAAGGAGAAGGAGGCCGTTCCGCGCGTCAGTGATATGGCCTTCTTCCTCACATCAACGGCGGGCAAGGTTGAACTGGAAAGCGTGGAAGAGGGCCGCGAGCCGCGCATCATTGAGGACCTGACCAAGCGTGCGGTTCTCAACACGTTCAATAACCACTTTTCTACCAATGAATTTGATGCCATCATCCGCCGCTTTGACGAGGGTCTGTCCATCGACACTGGCGACATGATTCCGTCGAAGGAGTTAGCCGGCTGGCTCAAGGACCTGCCGGAGCTGAAGGATGCGGCCAATCGACTAGACGTGAAGCGCTCGGTAGCGGCGCAGGCGTCGGTCGTGGAGTTCGTGCTGGACGGGCTGCACCTAAGCAGGAAGATCAATAAAGACCGACACGAAGGTGGCTACCGCTATCGAGGCTGAGGCAGCTCGTGGCCCCCATCTACCGGTTTTCTCGTTGGGACGGCACACAGCTGCTGGACGAAGCAGCCGATGAAGCCCTCCTGGACGAACTCATGGACGATGTCCTCGCCCGCGGGGACATCGACTCATCCCTCCGCTCAATCATGCGGCGGGGCACGCACCCGCGTGACAGTGATGTCGATGTTCAGGGCATGGACGATATGCTCCGCCAGCTGCGCCAACAGCGACAGGACATCCTCCGTAAACACGACCTCGGCAGCCTGTTGGATGATCTCCGAAACAAGCTGAAAGAGGTTATCGACACGGAACGGCAGGGAATTCAAGAGCGTGTGTCCGCGGCAGAGTCCGCGATTGAAAATCCCCCGCCCGGCATAGACCCCGAAACCGCAGCCCGCCTCGCTGAACGCGTCAAGGATATGGCGCAGAAGAATGAAGCAACGCTCAATGCCTTGCCCGACAATCTCGGCGACGCCGTCCGGGAACTCAATGACTACGAGTTCATGGACCCCGAGGCCCAGCGGCTTTTTGAAGAGCTAAAGAACCTCATCCAGCAGCAGTTCGTGGACCGTCAGTTCTCTGACCTGCGTGAGAATCTCGAGAACATCACGCAGCAAGACCTTGATGCCGCCGCGCAGATGATGCGCGAACTCAACGGCATGCTGCAGAATCACATCCGCGGCGACGAGGAAACGGGCTTCGATGAGTTCATGGAGCGGTGGGGCGGCGCGTTCGGCGAGTCGCCGCCGCAGGACATCGAGCAGCTCATCGACCAGCTTCAGGATCAGGCCGCGCAGGCGCAGTCCCTCATGAGCAGCCTCTCACCGAACCAGCGTCAACAGCTGCAGGACATGATCTCCGGCATGTTGGACAACCCGGAAGTGGGCCAACAGATGACGGAGCTGCAGGCGAACCTCGACATGCTTCGCGTTGGCGGCGAATTCGGTCGACAATTCAGGTTCAGCGGCGATGAGCCCCTCGCGCTCCAGGACGCCCTCAACCTGATGGACGAGCTGAACCGCATGGACAACCTTGAAGACGATCTCAAGAAGGCCTTGTACGGAGGCGGCAGCATTGACCAGATCGATACCGAGCGCGTCAGTGAGATCCTCGGCGAAGACGCGGAAGCATCGTTGGAGAAGCTCCGTCAACTAGCCGAACGGGCCGTCGAAGAGGGCCTGCTGCGAACGTCAGATGATGGCTCGCACGAGTTCACCGCGCGCGGCATCCGCAAGATCGGCGAGAAGGCGCTGGCCGAGATCTTCGGCTACCTCAGACGAACGTACACCGGCCGCCACACCGCGCGAATTCAGGGACGCGGCGGCGAGGCAACCGAGGCCACCCGACCCTATCAATACGGCGACGAGTTCAACGTTGACCTGCGCCGCACCGTACAGTCGGCGGTCATGCGCAGCGGCAATGGTGTGCCGGTGCGCCTTGAGGCGGACGATTTCCAGGTCCGCGAGACGGAGGACATGGCGCAGGCCTCAACAGTCCTGCTCATCGACCTCAGCCTATCTATGGCGATGCGCGGCAACTTCGTGATGGCAAAGAAGGTCGCTTTGGCGCTGGACACGCTGATCCGAACGCAATTCAGCCGCGACAGCCTGTACGTGGTGGGATTCTCAACCTACGCGCGTGAGATGAAGCCGGAGACGCTGGCCTACCTGAGCTGGGACGAGTTTGAGCCGTACACGAACATCCAGCACGGGCTTGTCGTGGCTCAAAAACTGCTGGCGCGCCACGCGGGCGGCAACAAGCAGATCATCATGGTCTCAGACGGGGAGCCGACGGCCCACATCGAGAACGGCCGTATCTTCCTCCAATATCCGCCAAGCCCGCGCACCATCCAGGAAACCCTGAAAGAGGTGTCGCGCACCACGCGTGCGGGCATCTCAATCAACACGTTCATGCTGGAACAGAATCCGTACTTGATGGAATTCGTCGACCAGATCACCAGGATCAACAAGGGCCGCGTCTTCTACACGTCGCCGGAGCGGCTCGGTGAGTACATCGTGGTGGACTACTACACCAACCGCCGCCGCTCCATCATTTCATGACACCCTTCCGAATCCTCCGCGAAGGCGGGGGGCATCAGCGGCAGCATGCTCACTACCGTCCCTCTTGGCCCAAATGGGTATTGCTTGTTGCCACAATTGCACTAATGGCAAGCATGGCATGTGACGTCTCAGTTGAAGAGGGGATCAAATACGTAGAGTTTTCCGAAGAGGCTGGATTGATCGCGGCTGATCAGATTTATTCCGATAGCATTCAGGCTGGGCTCTATGGCGAGCTGTTTTTTGCCAGTCCTGATGGTGGCTTAACATGGACATCCGGAAGGGGTCAACCTGAGGCGACTGGCGAGTTCAATCTTGTTGTTGATACTGCCAGAGGGCGGTACACACTTGAAGGATCGGACATAGTCCGGACAAACCTTAGCAACGAGAGGGTTACGGTCTATTCCAGCACCCACCTACAGCAGCCGGGAAACATGTGGTTTCAATGGGAGGACACCGCGAAACTTGGAGATCGTGCGCCTGCATTGGAACCACTTTCAATCGCCCACGATCCTACGACTGGCAATGTCGTAGCCACGATGGGAATACAGGGTGTCGTCGTTGGTACACCCGATGAGCAATGGCGACGTGTAGCGGTGGGTCCATACACGCCCACAGACTTCTCTTTTGCAAGCAAGAGTATGAAACTCCTTACCCACCTCCCATTCTGGTTGGCATCCATCGCTTTGACCCTCTCGATGCTTGCACTCTCCCTTGTCTCTTCACAGCTATCGAAGAGGAGGCTTCTGATTTTCCTATTGACGCTTATATCGAGCCTGCTTGGTATTTCCTTGCTGATATTGATGGCGATACGAGTTCAGAGCTTCTCTGTTTCCGCATTTTGGATTCTTCTGGCATTCGTAGGGACTCTCATCATCCTCGCCGTGATGCAAACTGCCCTGAAACCGTCATCTAATCTGCCTCGTTTGATAGCAGCGGCCCTTCTTTGGGTTCCTTGTGTAGGTTTGGCGACCGTTACAATTCTTGCATCCAGCGAGCCGGGTGGCGTTTTGGGAGTCATTATCTTTAGCCCAATAGTTTACGTGCTGGTTGGTCTTATGCTTCTTGTCTCCGGTCAAGACCTTGTGGGCTACGGGACGATCTCCCGCTTCCTTGTTGCAACAAACGGTCTTGTTCTCTTGTCCTTCATGGTCTGGCTTCACTCCGGAATTGAAACATGGGCAGTGACCGTCCTGGCTGTAACCCTCGCAGCCGGTGCCGCCTTCATCTACACCGCCTATCTTCGATCGAGGAACCGACCGGATGACGATCCATTTGTTGACGGCGGACCAAAATTGGTTCTTCGCACAGATTCCGCTCCATCCCATTAGGAATGACACAGAGGCCACCCGCCCGAATCCCCCGAGCAAGCAGGAACGCTGAGCCCGGGGACCTTCTAGAGCCAAGCCGGATCGCGAACTTAAGCCGTAGCGCAGCTACTTAGGGCAGCGGTGAGAACGGCAACGGCTGCAGGATGTGATTCGTGATGTGGGAGACAGTCTCGCCGTATTTCTCCATCGACTTTGGCCATTCCGGATCTGCATAGAACGCGGCCCACGCCGCCTCCCGCGCCTCCCAGCTTTCCCACGCGAGCAGATAGATCACCCGATGCGGAATCCCCACCTCTTCTCGCCAATACCCAACAGCCCGAAAGCCGTGCCGCTCAAACATCTTTGACGTCACGTTCTCGAATCGGTCAATGAGGTCCGACATCCGCGACGTATGCGCTTCGTACTGCCTCAACTCATAGAACATAGTTCACTCCCCCTCAGGATCAACAGGCAGTCCCGCGCCGGTTGCCACTTCCCACAGAAACCCATCCGGATCGGCAAAGTAGCCGGCGTAGCCGCCCCAGAACGTGTCCGCGGCGGGCTTGGCCACCCGCGCCCCGGCCGATTCCGCCTGCGCGATGACGGCGTCCACCTCAGCACGCGACGCCACGTTGTGCGCGATTGAAAAGCCGTGCAATGCCGGCTGGGCGCTGCCCTTTTGCTCCGGCATGTTGGCGTCAACGGCCAGATCGTCCCGTGAATACAGGGCAAACATGATGTCGTTCAGTTCAAAGAACGTGATCTCATCCCCGCCCGCCTCATGGACAGGAAAGCCCAGCCCGTCCCGATAAAAGACCGTCGAGCGCTCCAAATCCGATACGCCGAGAGTGATGATGCTGATCCTGGGTTCCATCCGACCGTTTCCTCCGTCAATTGACCTCTTGTTCACGTGAGCGTATCGCCGCATGGCTCAGGGCTGCAACAACATTTTGACTCCCTCTCCCTCGGGGAGAGGGTTGGGGTGAGGGGGCTAGCCCCCGCTCATCGGGTCCACGTCCACCGTCCAGCCGGGGGGCAGCGCGACCGTTTCAAGCAGTTCCGTTGGATCGTCGGCAATAATCGTGATCTGCCAACGATAGCGCCCGCGCAGTCGTTCCCACGGAGCCGGCGCGGGGCCGATTACCCGCGTGTTCATCATGCCGCGCGAGCGTATCTCGGTACGCAGTAACCGCGCCAATTGTTCCGCCGCTTCCTGCACGTCCCGCCGCGATGTCCGCGCGCACGTCAGCCGTGCCATGCGGCTGTACGGCGGGTAGCGCAGCTGCCGCCTGAACTGCGTCTCCTCGAGGTAGAACTGCCGATAGTCCTGTGCCGCCGCGGCCTGTATCGGCTGGTTCTCCGGCTCATACGTCTGGACGATCACTCGGCCCGGTGCATGGCCTCTCCCCGCCCTGCCCGCCACCTGGCACAGTAGTTGAAAGACCCTCTCCGAAGCACGAAAATCTGGCGCGTGCAGCCCGATATCCGCGTTCACCACACCGACTACCGTGACCCCGGGCAAATCGAGCCCTTTGGCGATCATCTGCGTTCCGACAAGAATATCCGCCTGCCCATTTGCGAACTCCCCGAGGATCGGCTCATGTCCCCGTGCTTCGTTGACCGCATCGCGGTCCCACCGGATGACGCGCGCCCCCGGAAACGCCGCCCTGGCTTCCTCGGCAACGCGCTCCGTTCCAATGCCGATAGCCCGGATGGCATTGCGACGGCAGCGCGGGCAGCGCGAGGGAGAGCGTCGCCTATCGCCGCATAAGTGGCACACAATACGATCATCAGCGTGGTACGTCATCACCATCGTGCAGCGGCGGCAGCGCATCGTATAGCCGCACGCGCGGCACTGCACAGCCTGCCCCGCCCCGCGCCGATTCACAAACAGAATCGCCTGCTCGCCCCGCCCCAGCGCGTCGGTCATCGCCTCACGCAACGCCCGCGAAAAGATGCTGCGGTTGCCCTCCATCAGCTCCTGCCGCAGGTCCACGATGTCCACGTCCGCAAGCGGCCGTTCCGTCCACCCCATGTCACCGCCGTCCTCAGCAGCCGTAATCCGTCCCGGGAGTTCCAGCAGCGTGATCTCATTCCTGAGAGCGGCATACATCGTGCCAACGTCCGGCGTCGCGCTGCCGAGCACCACCACGGCATTCTCACGCCTTGCGCGTTCGATGGCCACATCGCGGGCGTGGTAGCGAGGCGCGGGCGACTCCTGCTTGTACGTCCACTCCTGCTCCTCGTCCACGACAATCAGACCGACGTCCGGCATGGGCGCAAGCGCAGCGCTCCGCGAGCCGATGACGATATCAAACTGGCCCTCCGCGATGCTGCGCCATTCGTCGTATCGCTCTCGAATAGTGAGACCGCTGTGGAGGACGGCAACGCGACCTGGAAACCGTTCCCAGAACCGGCCGATGGTCTGCGGCGTTAGCGCGATCTCCGGCACCAGCATGATGCCCCGCTTGCCCTTCTCAATCACCCGCCGGAACGCCTGCAAGTACACCTCTGTCTTGCCGCTCCCCGTTACGCCATGCAGCAGATACACGTCGGACGCGCCGTCATCTATGCTCGCCGTCACGTGATTCAGCGCGTCCTTCTGGTGAGGAGTGAGTTGGAGATCAGCCACCGGAGAAGCAGAGTCCCGCGCAGCAAGCGGATCACGTCGCGTCTCCCGTTGCTCCAAGGTGATTACTCCGGCCTCCGCAAGCGCGTCCCATGATCCGCGTGCCGCTCCGGAAATGCGCCGCAGGTCTGAGAGCCGCTCTCCCGGGTTGGCGGCTAGCGCCTCCAGCGCATCCGCCTGCCGAAACGCCCCAGAAGCTCGCAGCTCCCCTGCTTTGCTTCTCAACTGATCCCCCGGGATTGCCGCCTCGACAAAAACCTCCATGCGAGGAGAGATGCGTGGCCCCTCCCATACCTCGGATGCGTCGAGATAGCCTCTGCCAGTCAGCGCCGTTACGTCGCGGGCGGCGCGCGCCCCAAACTCGTCGCGTATGGCGGCGGTCGTCGTCTCCTCGGCCGCCGAAACAGATTCCAGTATCTCTGCGCGGCGCGGCGATACGCTCTCAATTGCGTTCCGCCCCGCCTCCGTCACCCGCACGATGATTGTCTGCCGGCGTTCAAATGCAGGCGGCAGCATGGGACGGTATGCCGTATAGAGATCGGTGTGGTAATGGGCTGCTATCCACTCGCCGAGCCCGATGAGAGGCTCCGCGACTACAGGATCATCAGCCACAAGCGACTCAATAGGCCGCGTTCGTGAGTACCCAGGCTCGTCCGTAATCTCCAGCACGATGCCCTGGAACGTATGCCGACCAAACGGAACGATAACCCCATGTCCCGCCCGCACCTTGTCGGCAAGCTCATCCGGTATGGAATAACTGTAAGAACGCCGACCGGCTCCGAGCGAGTTGACAGCGACCTGCGCGTACGGCATGGCCTAACCTTACGCGGTTTGTGCTAACAAGGACGACCGGGGGCGGATTCAGGCCGAGGCGACGAGAGAGCTAGGACTTTTCCTCTTCAGCCTCAGCCGACTCTTCCTCGGACGTTTCATCGCCACCGGATTCCGTCTCGGCCTCGGGCTCTTCAGACTCTGTAGCCTGAGACGCTTCAGGAGCCTCTTCGGTTTCCACAGCCTCCGCCACCTCTTCGGCTTCCGCCACAGGCTCGGTTTCAGTCACCTCAGGTTCGTCTTCGGTTTCCGCAACGGCCTCAGCTTCAGGAGTTTCAGCTTCAGGAGCCTCTTCGGCTTCAGTCTCCGCCGCAGCCTCGGCCTCCTCCGCCTCCGCTACGACGTCTCCCTCAACCTCTTCTTCGACGACGTCATCCTCAGCCACAGCAACCGGAACGTCGGCCTCTAGAACAGCGCCCTCCTCGATGATCCGGCGGGCGCGCGTGCCGGTCTTGATGCGGGCTCGACGGCCGGTGCGGCCACGCTGGTAGTACAGGCGGGCGCGGCGAACTTTGCCCTGCCGAACAACGTCGATGCGCTCAAGGCGCGGAGAGTTGAGCAGGAACGTGCGCTCTACACCGATTCCCTGGATCACACGACGGATGGTGATGTTTGCGTTCGGGCCGCTGCGGGTCATCCACATGACCACGCCTTGCAGCTGCTGCGTGCGTACGCGCTCGCCCTCAACAACCCGGTAGTACACGCGGACGGTATCGCCGGGGCGGACGTGCTGATAACGGTGCTGCCTGGGAATTGAGGTCAGCAGATGGCCGACGTCCATGATTCAAGCGCCTTTCCTGCGTGTTTCCGCGCGCGGAAACATATGACAGATGTGTGGTTGCTCCAATAGTTTGGGCGCCGCCCGCTACAGGCGTCGGCGGCAGCATTAGTGAGTATACGGCCTTGCGCCGTTCAATAGCAAAAAAATCCGCTCGCTACTAGGCAGTCCCCTCATTCCGAGCCCAGTCCTTGTCATTCTGAGCCCTACCCCTGTCATTCTGAGCGCAGCGAAGAATCTAAAGCCTCAACTGTGCAGCCGAACACCTCTTTGGATTCTTCTCTCCGCTGTCGCTCTGTCCAAAGGACACGGTATGGGGTCAGGGTTTCCACCCCTGCTCCCGCAAGAATTCGCGTTCCCACGCCAGCAGTTCCGCCGTCTCCAACAGATCCGGCCTTCTTTGAAGAGTCCGCAGCAGAGACTGCTCCCTCCGCCAGCGATCCACGCGAGCATGGTCGCCGGACAGCAGAATCTCCGGGACGGCCTCATCCTCCCACACCGCGGGGCGCGTGTACTGTGGATGCTGCAGCAGGCCGGACGCAAATGAGTCAGCCTTGCCGGAGTCTTCACCTCCAAGTACGCCCGGCACTCGACGCGTTATGGCTTCGATGAAGACCATCGCGGGCAGTTCTCCGCCCGTCAGCACATAGTCGCCGATGGAAATCTCATGGGTGATGAGACGTTGGCGGACGCGCTCGTCGATGCCCTCATACCGTCCCGAGATGATAATCATCTCATCCAAACTGGCGAATCGGTCCACCATCTGCTGGGTCAAGCGCTCACCCTGCGGGTCCATCAAGACAACCGGCGACTCGTTCTCCTCTCCCCTCGCCATGTCATGGCGAACCTCTTGTATGGCTGCGGTAAGAGGGCCTGCTTTGAGCACCATGCCTGGGCCGCCGCCGAATGCCGTGTCATCAACAACCTTGTGCGGCCCCTCCCCGTGATCACGGAGATTGTGCAGGTACAACTCGACAACACCGCTCTCCAGCGCGCGTCCGATGATGCTTTCCCCCAGAGGGCCCGGAAAGAGGTCGGGGAACAGGGTGATGACGTGAATCTTCACCGGCGCAACTATGCCTGCTATGTCGGATGCTCGTCCGTGCGCGGCTGAGTCAGCACCTCGAGCACGTGGGGCAGGACGGGCATGAGAATATCCAGACACTCTTGTACCGCCTTCGGGCTGCCGGGGACGTTGACGATGAGGGTGTGGCCACGGATGCCGACGACCTGGCGGGAGATCATCGCCATCGGTGTCTGTGTCACGGTCTGCGCGCGCATCTGTTCAGCCATGCCGGGCACCAGACGATCCACCACGTCCAGCGTCGCCTCCGGAGTCACATCCCTCGGCCCAACACCCGTTCCGCCCGTGGTCACAATGAGTGCAACGTCGTCACCATCCGCCCAGGAGCGGAGTTGAGCGGCGATAACAGTTCGATCATCCGGCGTGATGGCTTTTTCGGTAACCGTCCAGCCCGCTGCGGTGATCAGTTCCTCAATCAATTTACCGCTTCGGTCTGCCCTCTCTCCGGCAGCCCCTGAATCGCTGGCAACAAGGATGGCAACACGAATATCGCTCATATCAGTAGTGTAGCGCGGCTAATACAGCTCATGCACGGAATGCCTTGAGAGCGCTCAGTGTCGAAAGATCGCCTCAGAGCATCCGGCGGTTCGTGTCATCAATCGTTGGGTAGGCCAGGTCGAGGATGTTGCCGAAGGCAATTTTCATCCTTTCCCTATCTGCGTCCGTCCAGGGCTGGCCATTCTTTGGCAAGAGGTCGAGAAGGTTTAGGAAGATATCCGGTACGCCATCATGACGATTTGCGTTCAATTCAGCCGCTGCAGGCGATTTTTCGGGCTCAATTTCCATTTTCGGTGTTAAGTCCGAAATTTTTTCGGTTTCGGCCATGCCATTTCGGTTAATGGTCGTCCTGCGCCTCGTTCTTGTCCCCTGTCCCCTGGCGAAAAGGTTTGGATGAACGTCGAGACCCGCGTCTCTGGCGAAATTAACGAAAAAGCTCACAGCCTTTTCCGCCGTTGCGTTTGCGCTGCCGGCACTCCGAAACGCCCCGTGGATCTGTTGCCGTGTGGCGCGGGCCGGATCAATGTCCCCGAGTATTGGGGCGTACCTCTCCTCGTAGATTGACGCGAGGATGCGTCGCTGGGATTCAGCCGATTCCGCCTCTGCCAGGTTCGTCAACCTGCCTAGCGTCGTCCCTGCCGAATCCGTGAGCCCCAGGAACGTCAATGCGCCCTGCAACCCTGACTTCGTTGATCCTGAGAAGGGGCTCTGCCGCCACACGCTGGTATCAAGCCTTTCCGGCACAGGCATGAGGTTCGTCTTGAGATACGCCAGAAACGTGTCCCAGCTCCTGTAGGAGACGTACGGCGGAGCGGTCCCGGGTCCTCTGTTTCCGTTTGTCACCTGTAAGTGTCCCCGCGCTTTTCGGCTGATAAACGATGTCCAAATTTTCGGATATTGAGCAGGCGCTGTCAACGTCGATTTTTCGGGGAGGTTTCGAGCTAATTCGGCCAAAGGGGACAGACGGGGACAATTTATTGAGCATGGGTTGATTTCGGGGCAGGATTGTTCTTGCGACGGGGAAAAAGGGACGCGCGTGAATAGGAATCGAGCGCCCTGAACAGAGAAGGATCGGGAGCAAGGAGGGAGTCATGGTGGCGAATTCACATATCTACCATGTCCCTGCCCTACTGGACGAAGTCATCGATACACTTCAGCCGCACGCCGGCGCGAAGTACATTGACTGCACGCTCGGCGAGGGATCCGTCACTGAGGCGCTCCTCTCCGCGGGCGCGCACGTATTAGGCATGGATGCTGATCCGGAGATGCTTTCGTCCGCGGCGCGCCGTTTGGGGGACCTGCCAAACGCTCAATACACACTGGTGCAGGCAAACTTCGCGTCCCTTAAAGAGGTGGCAGTCGCACACGGCTTTACACAGGCGCAGGGAATCATCATGGACGTTGGTCTGTCTTCTCGGCAGTTGCAGGCCATTCGTCGCGGCTTCACTTTCCAGGACGATCAGCCACTGGACATGCGGTATGACCCTCGGCAAGACGTCACCGCCGCAGACCTGGTGAACGATCTCCCGGAGCAGGAGCTTATCGACCTCCTCAGAACGTACGGTGAGGAGGACGCGTGGTCGGCCCGGTCCATCGCGAGGACAGTTATGGGCATGCGGCCACTGAACACGACACGGGAGCTCGTTGAGTGCATCGAGCTCGCAGTCGGGCAGCGCAGCGCGGCGCGAATACACCCGGCCACCAAGGCGTTCATGGCGCTTCGGATGGTCGTCAACGCAGACCTCCAGGCCCTGGAGTCGGCCCTCCCGCAGGCACTGGAGCTGTTGGCCCCCGGCGGCAAATTGGCCGTCATCGGATACCAGAGTCTGGAGGACCGTGTCGTCAAGCGGTTCCTCCACCAGGAGGCAAAGGATTGCCTCTGCCCTACTGTCCAACTGGTCTGCACGTGTGACCACACGGCAACGGTCAAACTCTCGCGGCGACAGGGAATCACCCCGTCCATCGCGGAGATCGCGCGCAACCCCGCAAGCCGATCGGCCCGGCTGCGGACCGCAGAGCGCGTCGCGGCGTGACTGGAAGATCAGGCATTCGGGCAGCACAGCGCGGGGAAAGCATAGGTACAAGAGGACTGCAGGCAGCGCAGCGCGGGAAGCAGTGAGAACGTGGGGAGTAGCAAGAGATGGATCGGATAGTAGCCGGCGTCGAACTCGGTGAAAGGAAACTTCGAGTCGCCGTCGCGCGTCATCGACCCGGTTCTACGCGGATGCTCACGGGCATCGAGGCGCCATCGGCCGGTATCGAAGACCATAGCGTCGTTGATGCGCGAGACTTGGCGAACGCCCTGGAGGGCATCAGCCGGAAACTCCGAACATCCGTCGACTTCCCTCTTGAGAACGTCGTATTTGTCGTTCCCACCGGCCAGATCCAGTTCCACGAGACTGAAGCAAGCATGCGGCCATCCGGTCGCGGAACAGTGGTAGAGGCGGACGGTCAGCGGCTCCTGGACAAGAGTCGCCCGGCTTTCGCATCGAATGACCGCCACTTGATTCACGTCATCCCCCAAGCGTACTCGCTTGACGGTAAGGAGACGGAGCGCCTGCCGGTTGGAAAGACAGGCCAGGATCTTCGGGTTCTCTCGATGTCCGTCTCATGTGAGGCTGACACGGCCGCAAACATCCGTGAGGCGGCGAGGATGGTCGGCAGCGAAAGAGTTGCCCTGATGGCCGGGCCGGTGGCGGAGAGTCATGCAGCACTGACCGACACGGAGCGGGAACGCGGCGCTGCAGTTCTTTCCATTGGCGAACGAATCAGCACCGTCACCGTCATGCACTACGGCCACTATCTTGGCTCGGCGAAGATCGGAATTGGCGCTCACCATTTCACCAACGATCTAGCAATAGCCCTCGATCTGCCCTACCCCACTGCAGAAGCTGTGATGGAGCAGGTGGCAACTTTCTCTGACACCGTCGGGCCACGACGCGCCGCAATAACGGTCGCCGATGAGGGCATGGACATTGATCGGGTGGAGATGGTGGCAACACTCCGTGACCGAGCCGAAGAGCTCTTCTCTCTAACCGAGGACGCTATCGACAGCATCGCAGGGGATCGCGAGTTGCCGGGCGGCCTAGCCATCGCCGGCCAACCGATCTTGCGTGACGGACTCTCTAACCTCGGACGTTCTGTGATCTCCATGCCCATTCACTGGGCGGCGCCGCGCGGCATTGAGGGCATACCTCTCGCCGCATCAAGTAACGCGGCGTGGGTCCCGGCCATCGGAGCCCTCGTCTGGGCAGGAACCGTTAGGGACCCTCTAACGCATCCGTCGTTCCATTCGCAGCCCAGCGGCAAGTCCGGCGGCATCCTCTCTCGCCTGTTCGGTGGGCGAAACGGAGCGAAGTCCTCTTCAACCAAGACATCGACTGACAACAACTCAGAGCGGGCCGCGCGCAGGAAGAATGCGTCGGTTGCTCGGGGTACCGGCAAGCGGGAAAGAAGCCGGGAAGTAGCGCGGGTTTAGCAGAAACGGCAGAAAGGGAGGAATACAGATATGTCACTGCCTGAAGATGTAGATGGGTTGGTTCGTATCAAAGCGTTTGGCATCGGCGGCGGCGGCGGAAACGCGGTCTCCAGGATGGCTCGTGAGGCCGTCCCGGGCATTGAGTACATCGCCGTAAACACGGACGCGCAAGCCCTTGCGCGCTCGGACGCGCCGTATCGCCTTCGCATTGGCGACCAGATCACCCGCGGCCTCGGCGCGGGCGGCAACCCTGAGATTGGCCGACAGGCCGCAGAGGAGAGCCGCGACGATATCTATGAGGCCGTCAAGAACTCTGATATGGTCTTCGTCGCAAGCGGCATGGGTGGCGGCACCGGCACCGGCGCAGCCCCTGTTATCGCCCAGGTTGCCCGGGAAACCGGCGCGCTCACCATCGGAATCGTTACGCGACCTTTCGCCTTTGAGGGAACCCACAGGGCCCGACAGGCAGAAGAGGGCATCGCGGCCCTGCACGGCTGCGTTGACAGCCTCATCATCGTTCCGAATGAGCGGCTCCTTGCCGTTGCAGGAACGGAAGCCTCCTGGCATGACGCGTTCCGCATGGCGGACGATGTTCTCGGACAGGGCGTCCACGCCATCTCTGAGCTCGTCACCGTCCCCGGTGAGATCAACCTCGATTTCGCGGACGTACGCACCGTAATGTCCATGTCCGGCCAGGCCCTCATGGCCATCGGCAACGGGCGGGGCAGCACGCGAGCAACAGACGCGGCGAAGGCAGCAATCCAGAATCCCCTACTTGAGATCGACATTACGGGCGCAACCGGCGTTCTCTACAACATCACAGCCGGTTCCGACCTCTCGTTGGCTGAGATTCATGCAGCCTCGGAAATCATCTCCCAGGCCGTTGATCCCAACGCCAACATCATCTTCGGCGTCGTCTCCAACCGCGCCAGCGACGGTGAGGTTCAGCTGACCCTCATCGCCACGGGCTTTGAGACCGCGCAGGAAACCTTCGAGGATGACGAAGTGGTTGATCAGATCCTGCGCGACGCGCTCGGTGACGGAGACCTCGATCTCCCGCCGTTCCTGCGCCGCAAGTCGAGGAGGGTTGCTCGCTAAGCCCCTTTAGGGCACCAAAAACGAACTACCAGCACCCAGTCTTCCCCTACCCCCAGGGAAGCGCAGGCCACCCGAACTATCGGACATTCGGCCTGCGTTTTCCTTTTTTGAAGCTCTAACCGGCTCTCGCGGCGCTGAGTTCCCGCGGCAAAAGGAAAGTGACGTTCTCTTCCAGTGCCTTGAGCGTCCGCACGTCCTCTACCCCTGACGCCATGAAGTGAGCGATAACCTCTTCAACAAGGGAGTCCGGAGTGGACGCTCCGGAAGTGATGCCCACGGTCTGCGCGCCGTCAAGCCAGGATTCATCAAGGTCCTGAAGACTGTCTATCAGATATGCCCTGCACTGCCCTGTTTCTGCCACCTCTCGCAGCCGCTGTGAGTTGCTGCTGTTCTCCGCGCCGAGCACCAGAACAACATCCGTCTCTTCCGCAAGCAGCTTCACGGCGTCCTGTCGGTTCTGAGTGGCAAAGCAGATATCGGAGCGGGCAGGTGTCCGGATCTTCGGGAAACGCGCTTTGAGGGCATCCACAATGCCTTTCGTCTCATCCACGCTCAGAGTTGTCTGCGTAACGAGTGCCACGCGTTCTTCGTCCGGAACCGTGACTGTGGCGACATCATCCATATCCTGGACCAGGATGATATCGTTCGGGGCCTCTCCCATCGTGCCGATGATCTCATCATGGCCGGCATGGCCGACCAGAAGAACCTTGTACCCGTCCCGAACGTAGCGGACGGCCTCCACGTGCACTTTCGTTACCAACGGGCACGTGGCATCAATGACGTCCAGCTCACGTCCCTTTGCCATCTCCCGCACGATGGGAGCGATGCCGTGGGCGCTGAAGATGACCCGTCCGCCTGCCGGAACTGCGGACACTTCCTCAACGAATACCGCGCCCTTTCGCTCCAGGTCACGCACAACAAAGAGGTTATGGACTATCTGCCTGCGGACATAGATCGGCGGGCCGTACTCCGCAATGGCAAGCTCAACCGCCTCGATGGCGCGGATCACGCCGGCACAGAAACCACGGGGCTCGGCAAGGATAACTCTCTCAATATTCAATGTATTGCCTTTACAATCAGCTGCAAATTGCCGACCACTTCAATCATACACGTAGGCCGTGTATCTTTTCTCGCGTGGCGTCCTTAATGGGGGCGTGGGGAATGTTGTTATAGTGGAGTTGGCGCGGAGAGGGGCTATGCCGTATAGTTTGCCATTCACGCGCCCCAACACCACCGGAGGTGGCTTGTGCAAGACATTCGTCTTCACCGAGAGATTCCCAGAAACGTCCGCACCGTTATCATCGCATTCTTTGGATGGTCTGATGCCGGCGATGCCGCCACAGGTGCCGTCGATTTCCTTAGCCGCGCCCGCAACGCCGAACCGGTCGCCGAATTTGATCCGGATGAGTTTTTCAACTTCACGGACTACCGCCCAATCGTAAACGTCGATGACTCCGGCGTACGGTCTCTCACGTGGCCGCAGAACCGCTTCAACCTCGCCCCCGGCACGGACGCGACGGAGCCCCTTTTGCTCTTCTCCGGCATTGAGCCGCATCTGCGGTGGAAGCGATTCAGCGACCAGTTCGTTGATTTTCTCCTCGAGTGTGGCGTTGAGCACATGATCTCATTCGGCGCGCTGCTGAACGCCGTGCCCCACACCCGCAAGCCGTTCGTGAACGGCAGCAGCAGGAGGCCGGAGATCAAGGCAACAATGGAACGCCTCGGAATCTCGCGCGGCGGCTCCTACAACGGCCCGACGGGAATTTCGTCCGCCATCGCGGAGGCATGCCAACGGCGCGGCATCAGCACCTCCGGCTTCTGGGGTCATGTGCCGCACTACATCCAGACGTCGCCGAACCCCACCATGATCCACGCCATTCTGGACACGTTGCGTCAGTCAATCGGGATCGGCGCGGATCTCCGTGAGCTGGAGGGCGAGTCCGCGGCGTTCTATGAGCAATGCGAAGAGGCCATCGAGGAAGAGCCGTCCATGCGCCAGTACGTTCGGAAACTTGAGCAGTACTACGACGAGACGGAGGCGGAACAGCAGACCGGTCGCCCAAGCAGCACGGGAATTATCACCCCCGGCTCGCCGGAATTCCCTGACGCGCAGGACCTCGTCGACGACCTTGAAGATTTCCTCCGCCGCCGCCCACCCTTCAACGGCTCCTCTTCCTAGACCCCAACACCCCACCCCGCTCCCTACCCCGCGCTAGAATGGGATGGACGGGGCGTAGCGCAGCCCGGCAGCGCGCCTGCTTTGGGAGCAGGAAGTCCCCGGTTCAAATCCGGGCGCCCCGACTTTTCTAGTCGTCATTCCCGCGAAAGCGGGAATCTGAATCTTGTTGGGCAGGTCAGACCACCCTACGCCGCCCCACCCTCACCCCTCACCGCCCCGATCCCACGACTCATGGCGGCTAAGGAAACAACAATGCTGACCACAACGATCAGAGCCGCAACCGTGTACGGCGTTCCGGTTAGCCCATCTGCCGCGTCCGCGATGCGGCCGCTCATAGCTGCTCCGGCAGCCACACCCAGTGAGTACGCGCCGTAGAAAATGCCGAACGCTCGGCCCCGATGGCGGGTTCCGCCTGAATCCGCCACCAGAGCGGCAGCGGCGGGAAACAGGAGCCCGAACCCCAGCCCGACAACACCCATACCCAGGAACACTGCCCACACGTCCTGGTTGGCTGCCATAAGCACAAGGCCCGCCCCGAAGAGCAACAGTCCTCCGCTAACGATGGCGAGTCGGTTGAAGCGGTCGCCAAAGACACCCATCGCGCCCACCATCATAATCAGCGCCATCACAGCGTACAGGGTGAAAGCCGTCCCTGACGTCCTCGACGTCTCCCCCAACTCCTCAACGTGCAGCGGCAGATAGGCCGCAAGCGTGCCGATACCAATCGTCAGCGCAACAACAACCACAGACGCTACCGTCAGACCCACAGCGTCCAAACGGCTGCCTTCTGGTTCGTCAACAGGTTCGGCAATCTCTTGCGTGGTAGGTATCTCTCCCACCCCGCGCGACCCAATCACATAGATCACTGCCGTCGCCGCCATCAACCCTGCTGCAATGAGAAACACTGGTTCATATCCAAACCTGTCGGCGAGGATTCCGGCAGACGCCGGACCAACCACAGCGGCGACCGCGATGCCTGCCGCGCTGCGCCCCATTCTCCTGGCACGTTGGCCCTGCTGGGTGGAATCTCCAAGCATGGCGAATGCTCCGGGAGTCAGTACAGCGGCTGCGATTCCATGCAGTCCCCTGACAGCAAGAAGTACTTCCGCGCTGTTGGCCACGGCATATCCTGCAAGAGCGAGCGAAGTGACTACCAAGCCCGTCGTGATGGGGATTCTCCGACCAAACCGATCCAAAAAATATCCCGCCACGACATTGCCCGGAAGGTTCGTGATTGAGTACGCCGCGACGATGATGCCGACCATCGTGGCAGACGCGCCCAGATCATCGGCATACGTCGGAACAAGCGGCAGTCCAATGAAGAAATCAAGGAATGCGACGAAGACAACAAGTGTCGCGAGTTGAGCGCTGCGCTGCCCGGTCATTCCCGGTGCGACAGCAATGTGATTCGATGAAGACATGGCGTATAGTCTGACCCTGCGCTGACGCGCGTTGAGGCGATGCCACACTAACGTATCACGGACGACGCTCGGGCTATCATCAATAAGAGTCCACAGAGAGATAGGGAGGCGTTGTGGCGGCGGTTCGATACATCGTCAGAGACGTAGAGCAGGCGGTGACGTTTTATACGTCTCTACTGGGTTTCTCGGTGGCCGAACAATACGGCCCCGCAATGGCAATCGTGACGCGCGGCGATCTGAGCCTTTGGCTGGCAGGGCCGCGCGCATCCGCCTCCCGCCCCATGCCGGACGGCCGCCAACCTGAGCCGGGCGGCTGGGCACGCATCGTCATCGAAACCGACGATATCGAGTCCACCACCGCCGCCCTCCATGACGCGGGCGCGGCTTTCCGCAATGACATCATCAGCGGCCCGGGAGGTAGACAGGTCATCGTGGAAGACCCCTCCGGCAACCCAATCGAGATATTCCAACCCAGCTGAGGCCGCCGTCATTCCCGCGAAAGCCCCCGTTCGCCCTGAGCCTGTCGAAGGGGGCTCCCGAACGGGGACCTATCATACCCATGTCATTCCGAGCGCAGTCGAGGAATCTAAAGTCTCAATTGCCCACCCAAGAAGGAACGCGGCACACCAAACACAGCGGCCACCCGCGCCGGACCGCGAACCGAGAGCCGTAACGCAGTTACCCCGTTCGCCCTGAGCTTGTCGAAGGGTGAACCCCGCGCCACCCCTAATCCTTCAGTCGAAGCACTTCCCCACTGTCATTCTGAACGCAGCGCAGCGGAGTGAAGAATCCAAAGACTCATTGAGCTTCCCAACACGGCTTTAGATTCCTCGCTCCGCTCGGAATGACATGCGCAGTAGTATTGTCAGAGAGCAGCACGACTGCATTTCGAACCAATAGTGGAGGAACTATGCCCGGCCTGAACGAATTCAGCCTTGACGGAAAGACGGCAATCGTCACCGGCGCCGGTCAGGGAATCGGCAAGGGCATCGCCCTCGCGCTGGCTGAGGCCGGAGCAGACGTGGTCGTCGCCGGCATCACCGTCGCGGACCGCTCGCGTTCCGAAGCCGACCTCGAAGCAACGGCGGACGAGATCCGCCTCCTTGGCCGCTCTGCCCTGCCCGTCGTCGCGGACGCCCGCGATGACGCCGATGTCCGCGCGTTGGTTGACGCCACTCTTGCGGAGTTCGGCGGGTTGGACATCATGGTCAACAACGCGGGCGGAAGCTTCTATGCCCGCTTTCCGGACATCAGCGAGGGTGGCTTTGAGGCGATTGTCCGGAACAACCTCAAAAGCACCTTCCTCTGCTGTCAGGCCGCAGGGGCCGTCATGAGGGAAAGGCAGACCGGAGTAATCATCAACCTCTCGTCCGGCGCGGCCTTCGCAGGTTCCATTGCCCAGCCTGTCTACGCCGCAACGAAAGCGGGCATCACCAACCTGACACAGACGCTGGCCGCTGAGTTCGCCCCTCACGTCCGCGTTGTCTCCCTCGCCCCCGGCCTCACGGATACCGTCGGGATGAGAGCGGGCTACGGCGACGAGGCCGAAGCGAGGGTCGCGGCGCAGGCCCAGACCATGGCCGCCAAACGTCTCGCCACGCCGCGTGACATGGGGCTGGCCTGTGTCTTCCTTGCCAGCGACGCGGCCTCCTACGTCAGCGGCATCACCCTGCGCGTTGATGGCGGCGGACGCGCGGCAGATGACTAAGAGGCGTACGAGTCCATAAGGTCACGACGGCATGACCCTCGACGATACCCTTTCCGAAGAGCTGCGCCTGCTGCGCCATTCCGTGCGTGAGCCTGTGCGCGATAAGGTCGCTCCCCGCGCATGGCAGATCGACCAGGATCGCGAATACCCGCAAGACATCTTTGAGACCTTTCGCGACCAGGGCTTGTTCGCCTTGGCGCTCCCTGAGAACGAGGGTGGAACCGGCGCGGGAACAATGGGATTGGCCATCGCCGTTGAAGAGGTCGCGCGGGCCTGTGCCTCGTCGGCTCAGATGCTCATCCTCTCCGCCCTTGTCACGTGGCCCATGCGCCTGTTCGGCACGGACGCCATGCGGCAAAACGACGTCCGCGCCGTTGCGGACGGCAGCAAACGCGGCTCCTTCGCCCTGACGGAACCCAACGCCTCCTCGGATCTCGGCTCCATGGTCACTCGCGCCGAAAAAGCAGGCTCCGACTACATCATCAGCGGAGAAAAAGATTTCATCAGCGGCTCCCCTCAGGCTGATTTCTTCATCGTCTTTGCCGGAGCAGGCGATAACTCAGACATGCGAGAAAGCATGACCGCGTTCCTCGTCGACGTGCCCCAGCCCGGCGTCATCTTTCTCCGGCGCGACGAGGGTATGGGTCTCAAGGGAATGCCCCACTGCGATTGGTCTTTTGACGGCTGCCGCACACCGGAGTCGCACGTGATCGGCGATATCGGACAGGGAGAGGAGATTGCCCGCCTGAGCATGAACGCCATCCAGCCGCTACTCGCCGCCCGCGGACTCGGCGCGGCGGAGGAGGCGCTGGCATTCGCGCGAGACTACGCCAACACGCGCCGCATCTACGACGGACTGCTCGCAGACCTGCAGACCACCCAACTCCACCTCGCCGAAATGGCCGTCAACGTTGAAGCGACGCGTCTGCTGACGTACCAGGCGGCACGCATGGTGGATGAAAATCGATTCCGTGACGAGGGTGATGCCGCTTACCTAAACGCCGCCAAGCTCATGTCCGCCCGCACTGCCGCCCACGCCACCGATCACGCCATGCAGGCCGTCGGCGGCCACGGCTACATGGAAGTCCACCCGCTTGAGCGTATGTATCGTGACGCCCGCCACCTGAGCCTCTACATGGGAACAAGCGAGGTGCTCAGCCTGCGTGTGGCCCGCGCAGTTCTGGACGGCTCGCTCGGCTACGGCCCGTCCGTCTCTCGCCAATCAACCGAGGAACGTTCGCGGCGGCAGGGGTAGGATAGGGGTGGAGGGGGTAGCATGTCTGAATTCACGATGCATGTCGGCAACGCTGAAATCATCGCCGTGACGGACATGAACATCATCTATCCGAGGCCCCTGTCGGAACTATTCCCTGCCGTGCCTGTGGAGGCATGGGACGACTATCGCGACGAATTTGCGGACACGTTCGCAGGCAACCACATCCGGCTGGAGATTGGGTGCTACGTCGTCCGCTCGCAGGGACAGACAATCCTCATTGACACCGGCTACGGCCCCGGCCCCATCGAGGGAGAGGATGGCCAGCTCATGGACAATCTCTCAGCCGCCGGCGTTGAAGCTGCGGATGTGGATGTTGTCTTCTTCTCGCACCTGCACCCCGATCACACCGGCTGGAACATGGTTTGGGGAGAAGAGATTCCCACTGAGCCGACCTTTCCAAACGCGCGCTACGTCGTCCACGAGCTTGACCTCGAGCACTTCCGCAAGCCGGAAACGCAGGCGGCAATGTCGTTCCCCTTCATGCACCATGATGTGGAGCCGCTGGACACGCTCGGCATACTCGACACGATCGATGAAGATACGGACCTCACGCCTGAGGTGAGAGCCGTCCACACGCCCGGCCACACCCCGGGTCACATGAGCGTCGTGGTTGAGTCCGGCGGCCAGGACGCCATCATCCAGGGCGATGTGTTCATCCACCCGGCGCAGGTTGTCGAGGACGACTGGAATTGCATCTTTGACGTCGATTGGCCGTTGGCGACCGAGGGGCGTCGCAAGATGCTGGACGAGGCCGCTGACAAGGGTACGCCACTGATTTCATGCCACTTCCCCCTGCCCGGTTTCGGACGAATCGGACGCAGGGGAGGCAAGAGATACTACCAGGTCGGCCTGGACATCATGCCGGTCAACAACTAGGAGAAATCGACATGGCAACCGACGCAGAGCAACGGGTTCTCGACAGCATCAATACCGCCGAGATGACGAGTCTTGCGGAACAGCTTGTCAGCATTCCTAGCTTCAAGACGGAGGAGACGGAAGTCGCTCGTTTTCTGGAGGGATATTTCTCAGATCGCGGCTACGAAGTCCAGGTGCAGGAGGTGGAGCCCGGACGCCTTCAGACCATCGCTATCCTTCGCGGTTCAGGCGGCGGCAAGTCCTTCATGCTCAACGGCCATACGGACATCGACCCACTCGCCATGGGCTGGAAACGCGATCCGTGGACGCCCAGCGTCGAGGATGACCGCATCTACGGCGCAGGCATCCGCAACATGAAGGCCGGCGTTGCCTCCATGATTACCGCGGCGGAGGCGCTGCGAACATCAGGCGTAGAACGGCGCGGCGACATCGTCATCGCGTGTGTCGTCGGCGAACTGCAGGGCGGCGTGGGGACCATCTACCTCTGTGAGAACGGCCCGCTTGCGGACATGGCCGTCATCCCGGAACCGCACGGCGCGAACAATATCCTGACCACCCACGCAGGCGTCGTCGAATTCGCAGTCCACATCATCGGCAACTCGCGTCACATCGTTCGCAAGGATGAAGCGGTGGACGCCATCGCCAACATGGCCAAGGCCGTCCCTGCCCTCAACAGCGTCGAATTCACCCACACACCGCGTGAAGACCTGCCCGGCCTCCCTCGCATCAACGTCGGTGCCATCATCGGCGGCCGCGGACGCGACTATGACCTCCGCGGCCCCAACTGGGTCGCGGACTTCTGCACCGCCCTTGTCGACGTGCGATTCCTGCCCGGCATGTCCTCGGAATCCGTCAGGGCTGACATCGAGCGCGCTCTGGACGCCATCAAGAGTGACGACCCCGATTTCAACTATGAAATCGAGATGCCGCCCGACCCGAAATACCGCGTGTTCACGCGTGTGATGGAGCCGTTCGATCTACCGAAGGACGAGTACATCGTGGACGCCGTTTTGCGGAGTTTCCGTGCCGTCACGGGGCGCGAACCGGACGGATTCGGCACGGTGCTGCCCGGCTCCTACACCGGCGACGACACCACGCACCTCTGGCGCGCCGGCGTCTCGTGCCTCCTCTATGGCGCTGGTGGGGCATCTGAATCCGAGACCATCCCGGATGAATACGTCCGCATCCCTGACATGGACCAAGTCGCCCGCGTCCTCGCGCTCACCGCCCTGGACGTAATCAGCTTGCCCAGCGATTAGACCATCATCCCCGTCTTCATCTCGTCATTCCCGCGAAAGCGGAAATCCAGTGCGGCGCACAGCGCCGTCTCCTCCACTCAGGCTGAAGCCCGCCGCCTCCCCCGTTCGCCCTGAGCTTGTCGAAGGGGGCTCCCGAACGGGGAAATATACCTTCCCTCATTCCCGCGAAAGCGGGAATCCAGTGCGGCGCACAGCGCCGCCTCCCCCGTTCGCCCTGAGCTTGTCGAAGGGGGCTCCCGAACAGGGGAATATACCACCCCTCATTCCACTGCCACGCCGGAACGTCCAGCACGAACTCACTGACCCATCAACACAGCTCGCGAACCCCAGAATCCACACATCAGTTACGCCGGAACGCGGCGGACCAACTGATTCCTAAACCAAAGCCGGATCGCGAACTCCAAAAAACTCACATCATGCGGGCGTCATCAGGGCCCATGCCGGGCGGCGGGCTTTCCTCGTGTGGCCGGAGGTCCGGACGGACACGCATCCAGCGCGGCAACGGGGCGCGAACCGGACCTTCTTCGGTTGCCGTAGCAGCGGGCTTCCTCTCCGGTCGATGGCGCGGAGGCGGATACAGTTCTCGGATGTTAGACCAGATGGCACGGAGCTGCCCAACGTCCTCACGGGACGGCGGGATGCCGCCGTACCGCGCCCGCACGAACGAGTCCGTGAAGATGGCGATATCCTGCCCCACGAAGAGTCGACTGAGTTCCGGATGAAACTCCTCCGGCGTCTCCCACCCCTCGCGTGCCACTCCGTGGTCGTCGGCCAGTGCTACCAGTCCCCGGTACGCGCCCAGCGCAACGGAAACTGGGTTGTTGGGGTCCAGATCAGTCGTAATGTCGGCATGCTTGGGTGAGCGTCGGAATCGGGCGGCCAGTGCTGACATCGCGGAAGAAAGGTCTTCAACAATCGTCGTCTCGCCCTGCAGCCGCTCGCGCTCTTCGCCCATCTCTGCTTGCGAGCGCCGCCCCCGAAAACCGCTGAACAGCCGCCACAGGAACCACGCCACCCCAACGACGGCTGCCGTAACGGCCGCCCAGCCGAATATTCTGGACAGCCAATACAGCAGCCTGTTCTCTTCTTCGTCGCGTGTGAAGATCCGCTCAAAATCCGGCGCGGACGGCAGTTGAAGTTCGGGGCTCTCTCCCTCCGTGGCGAAGAGGCCTATCACCTGAAAGAACGCCCAGACGAACGCCTGGATGACTATCTCAAAGACCCAGCCGACAACAACCAACACGGGTATGAACAGCCGCCCTGCGAACCCGAATACCGTCGCTGCGACTCGCCCCAGTTCGCCCTCCGCCAGAACGGCCAGCAGAACACTGCCGATGAGGATGCCACCCACGGTAAGCGCCATCATGCGCGGCCAGTCTTTCAGTCCGGCGCTCTGCTCCGGGTCCATTGACGTGATATGGATCAACGCAAATGATGCGATACCCATCCCAAAGAAGAGGAACGTGGGAATCGGCGCGCCGGAATAGCTCTCGATTAAGACATCGATTACCACCCCCACCACCACAACGGCAACACCGATGCGGAAGGACTGCGCTAGTGAATTGACCCAAACGGATTCCTGTCCAAGATGTGTGCCGCGCCACCAGAAAACGCCGAGCATGATGCCGCCGACGATTGGGTGGCGGCCCTCCTGCCAGTCCTGCCAGAACCACAGCGGCCATGAAAAATCCCAGCCCACCTGCGGAAGCATGGCAATACCGAGATAGATGACGATTGCGCCGCCCCCGGCCACGATACCCCGCGCCGCGGGCATGGTCGCGCCCGCGGGCACAATCCAGCGGGTGAGGATATACCCGGAAGCGGCGACGATCAAAGCCAGCCACACGGGCACCAGGCTCTCCCCCGCCCCGATCATCAGCAGAGCGAGAGCGCCGGCAATGGTGATCCACGCCACCTCCATCGTGAGGCGCGCCCCCTCCAATGCCAGCGGCGCCCATCTCATTCCATCACCGCCTGTGCCGGAACGACGTGCTCAACACGACGAGTCACACCCGGTCGGAAGACCGATTCGTGCTCTAATTGCGCCATCTGATGACCAATCTCATGCACGATGATGTCCGGATCAGACAGTAGCGGCGATGGTGTTTCCGATGTCCAGACCACACTCGGCTTAGCCCCTGCTCGCCGCAGGCTGTGCAGCGCATCGATGGTTTCCTCGTCCATCACGCTTGTGACCAAAACAACAGTCGCGCCAACCGGTAGTCGACGTGTCTGCTCCAGCAGGAACTGCCCCATAGCTTGGCGTCCCAGCGGTGTCACGACCGCGAGGTTTTCAAGGACCGTCGCCAGCTGCTCCCGCCTGCGATTCGGCAGCACCCGGATTGGCTCATCTGTTAAAGGTGAAACGCTATTCGTCATCAGCCCGAATGACATCTTTTGCGCATACGCCCATTCCGCAATGGACGCCGCCGCCGTCACTCCCCGCTCCAACAGCAGGGGCGAATAACCCCATTGCCCCTCCGCTGCAGTTAGCGTCTGGGCGTTCAGGGCAAGAATCATGGTCTCCGAGACGGACGGAGAAAAGAGCCGCACAGTCAGCGCCTGCGAACGCGCCGTAGCTTTCCAATCCACGCGTCTCAGCGAGTCGCCCGCCTCATACGGCCGCAGACCCCGCAGTCTGCTCGGATCCTCGTGATACGGCTGACCTCCGCGCTGCTCCCCGAACGGGCGCCTCGCGGGAATCCCCAGCGCAGGCAGCGGCAGCGTCTGCGGATAGACGATGACGTGATCCCACTTCGGCTCAAGACGCTCAGAGAAGAAGAACCCGAACACGTCTCCGCTCGTCACGCTTGCCGGGCCGAATCGATACAGCCCACGCTTCCTGCACTCCATCGTGAATCGCCATGTGACCCGTTCATACCGCGCCAATGATGTTGAGCGCGTCGTGGTGTACGTCCCCTGCTCCACGCGAATCGTGCGCGGCTTGTCCGCCTCCTCAAGTCCGGATGGGAATTGATCCTCAAGCGTGATCCACGGCATGGGAATCGCCTTGCGGTTGGTCACCCGCAACTGAACGGTCACGTCATCACCGACAAACGCCCGCGTCTCGGAGAGCGACCGTTCAAACGTCACCCGCCCCAGTGAAACGCGATTCCACCCATACGCAACCAGGTACGTCAGGATAATCAGCGCGCCCAGTCCCACCAACAGCCCCTGCCCCGTCGCGAGGCCGATAATTAGCAGCAGGCCGAACGTGGCTACCCAGCCCCCGGTGAGCGTGAGCATCTCTAGCGGTCCGCGGCTACCTCTTCGGCCACGGCATCGTCCTCCGGCTGCCCGCTGATCGGCACGGGCACAGTGCGGAGAACGTCGTCCACTACATCAATGGACGTCAGACCGCGCAGCCGCGCCTGCGCATTCAGGATGACGCGATGGGTCAACACGTATGGCGCAAGACGCTTCACATCATCAGGTGTCACATAGTCCCGCCCCTGCTGCAGCGCCAATGCCTGCGAGGTGTGATGAAGCGCCAGCGACGCCCGCGGGCTCGCGCCGAGATCCAGTGACGGATGGTCGCGCGTCGAGTGAACGATACCGATGATGTAGTCCTCCAGCGCCGGCTCCACCCGCGCGGTTGCAATCTGGTCCTGCATGGACAGAAGCTCCTGTGTCGAAAGAACCGGCCGCACCCGTTCAAGCGGGTCGTCTGCGTTGAACCGGTGAATCATCCGCGCCTCTTCCTCCGGCGAGGGCAAGCCGAGGCTTAGCCGCATCAGGAACCGATCCAACTGTGCTTCCGGCAGCGGGAATGTCCCCTCAAGTTCGATAGGATTCTGGGTGGCCATCACAAGGAACGGCGCGGGCAGCGGCAGGGTCTCCCCCTCAATAGTCACCTGCCCTTCCTGCATCGCCTCCAGCAGCGCCGACTGCGTCCGCGGCGTCGCGCGATTCACCTCATCGGCCAGCATGACCTGCGAGAATATCGGCCCGTTCCGTAGCTCGAAATCCCCGGACCGCTGATTGTAGTAGTTGATGCCCGTGATGTCCGCGGGCATCAGGTCCGGCGTGAACTGTACGCGGCTGAACGTGCATCCCAATGAGGCGGCCAACGCCTTGGCCAGCGTCGTCTTCCCGCTCCCCGGCACATCCTCAAAGAGCAGGTGGCCACGGCACAACAACGCTGTGATGGCCAACTCGATGACGTTATCCTTGCCGACGATGACCGAGGCCACGCTCTCTGCCACACGCCGCGCGGCCTCTTGAACAGTTAAGGATTGGTTAGCGATTGCACGCCCCCTCCTGTTGGTTCACACAAGTCTACGGGCTGCCCTGCCAAGCGGCAAGGAACCGCACTGCTTCTCTCTATACACTCCCATCGCTGACTGCTAGGATGAGGCGTGGTGGGGGAATGTCTACGCGTGGCGTGGCGTCTGGCCCGCACGAGAAACGAGCCAAAGATTCTGGGAGGAAGAAATGCCGGACACGATTGTCTCTCACGACGTTGACCTGGTGAAGGGCTACGCTGCCTATCCGATGGCGGAGGGCAAGTACCCGGGCATCGTCGTGATCCAGGAGTGGTGGGGACTTGATGAGCACATCCGGGACGTAACCCGCCGATTCGCTCGACAGGGCTACACCGCCATCGCGCCTGACCTGTTCCACGGCGACGTGGTAAATGAGCCGTCCGAGGCGCAGAAGCTGGCGATGGGTCTTGATCGCGGCCGTGCGGTTCGCGACACCCGCGCAGCTATCGATTACATCAAGAGTTGCGAATCTTCAAACGGCAGCGTGGCTGTCATCGGCTACTGCCTCGGCGGCGGCGTTTCCCTGCTGACCGCAACGGAGGACGACGGCGTCTCCGCGACCATCGTCTACTACGGCGGCATCCCTGATCCCGCCGACCTGCTGGACAACGTGAATTCGCCTGTGCTCTCCGTCTATGGCAGCGACGAGGCGGACCGCGCCAACCAGCTGGAAAGCGAGTTGAACGCGCGCGGCAAGTCCGTCGAGACGCACATCTATGAGGGCGCGACGCACGGCTTCTTCAACGACTCCGGCCAGGGCCACCACGCAGAGGCCTCCGCCGACGCATGGGAGAAGACCCTCGCCTTCCTCAAGGCAAACGTCCCGGCCTAGCAGCCGTAATCCCGACTAAACAAGGCGGGGCGGGTCAATGACCCGCCCCGCCTTTGTCATTCTGAGCATGTCGAAGAATCCCCGTTCGCCCTGAGCCTGTCGAAGGGGGCTCCTGAACGGGGAATCACTTATCCGTCATTCCGCGCCCCCATTCGTCATTCCCGCGAAAGCGGGAATCCAGTGCCGCCCATAGGGCGGCCTCCCCTCTCCCTCGGGGAGAGGGCTAGGGTGAGGGCCCTGTCATTCCAGGCGCCCCTCCGTCATTCCGAGCGCAGCCGAGGAATCTAAAAACTCATTTGGCAAACATGCCGGAACGCGGTGCCAAACTTGGATGCCATTCAACCCTAATCGCGAACCTTGGCTGTAGGCACTGCCTACCCCACTCCAGCCACCCTTCCCTATAATGTCCCTTAACGTGCCCGACTAACACGCAGCAAACCTTGTCGGGATAAGCCGGAGAATCGCAATGGCGAGAACCCCCCGTTCTGGCTTGATTATTCTTTTGATTGCCGCGGCAATCATTCTTATCGTCTTCGCTTGCGAAAGACCAAGCCCCACCCCTACCCCGCCGCCTCCCTCCCCTACACCGACGCCCGAGCCGACACCCGAACCAACCGCCATAGAGCGCCTTGCCTGGTTCGATGCCCGACCTGACACCGCCCATTGGATCGCGTGGAACGCTCTCCGTCGGATGGCCATCGATGACGAACCGCTCACCCAGCAGATCGCCTCTCTCGACTGGGTGGTTGACGGCATAACTGCTGAAGAAGCCGGTGCCCTCGATGATGTGTCGTGGCTCCTTCGGGAGAATCCTGCCATCGCCGACACAGCCCTGAACTTGCCGTGGATGGCGACGGACAGCGTCATAAGCGCGGAAGACCGGCGCGCCCTCCGTGCAATTCGCGCCGCAGCGTCCACCGACGAGGACCTTGGCGCAACCCTCGCCGGGTATGAGTGGCTGACGAACGGACTCACGCAGGATGAGGCAGAGGCGCTGGAAACCATTGGAGAAATCGTCACTCCCGGCTTCACCACCCAAACCGCAACTGGCATCGGCGCAATCCGGTTAGACCGCTCCGGTACCGCAACACCGCCGTCGGTCTCCCCACGAACGCTTCAGTTCGCCACGTCTGTCTCTCAATTTCCCTGGATGCAAGACGACGTCACCTCGCTTGAGACCGTGTTCATTGCCAACCTCAATGGACTAGTTGAAACGGCTGGCAGCATGCACGCAGGTGCAGCGGACACCATCGTGTCCTATGACTGGATACAGGACGGGATAGAGCTGAATGAGTCGCGTTCACCGCTTCTCTACGAACCGCTCTTCAGGGCGGCAGGTGTGGAAGATACCGACATCCTGCCGATCATGCTCGAATATGAGTGGATTGCGGATGGACTGGGTTCTAACGAATCACGCGCTATCAGCGGGCTCACACCCCTCCTCAACGCCAGTTCTTCGGATGACGTAGACGTTATGCGAACCATGGTGAGCTACCCATGGCTCACGGATTCAATCGAAGGCCCTGAATATACTTTGCTAGATGAATTCGCTTACCTCCTGCGCTTGGAAGAGTCTGCAGGCGCGACATATCGCCAGACCGTACTCGGCTATGACTGGCTCCTAGACGACGTCACCCCAACGGAAATCGCATTCATTCATGAACTAACCGAACTCACCCGGACGGCCGATGATTTCCACGCAGAGTCTCTTGACATCGTCGCGTCATACGACTGGGCAGTAGACGGCATTGACGAGCCAGAGGTTGCTTTCTTGCGGCGCCTCACCCTCCTGTTTGAACACGCAGGAACCGAAGACGCAGTAGCCCTGCAAACCGTGCTTGGATACGAGTGGATCACGGATGGCGTGATTGTGTCCGAGTTAGACTTTGTGAGGAAAATTGCCTACCTCTTTAACGCAAGTTCTCAGGAAGATGCTCAGGCAATAACCATTATCTCTGAGTACCCGTGGCTGGCAGATTCTGTGGAGGGCTTTTATGAGAGGGACGCGTTGCGAGCGTTCGATGCTCTGTTGCGACCACAGGGAAGCCAGTACGTAGTCCCCCAGGAAACGATTCTCGCTTTCGATTGGGTATCCGACGGCATGAGCGTCTATGGGGACGTCTATGAGCATATTGCTCTGGCTGATCTTGTGGAAACGATACTTCTCCTTGCCTCGGAACGACCGGAACTCATGGTTTCTTTTGTGGAATCCGAATGGCTCTTGGACAGTCTCTCATTTGAGGAACGTGATGGCCTATCCAGAGTCAGAGACATAGTTCCTGACATAAAACTGTTGAACCGATTGGTAGACGCCCTTCCTTACACTGTCAACGATGAGCTGACGAACATATCGGTTGGAGACGAATGGTTGCAGGGTCAATTCTCCGACTCATTCCTTGAGGAACTTCACTCGACCCAACAGATACTGGCGCAACGCATTTCTCTTATCGATCGAGTCAGCAACGCCTTGGATGTCGCCCCCGAATTTGCTTGGTTGCAAGACGGACTTTCGCCTATGGAAATGGAATGGCTGCTGGCTTTCAATGAATTGTTTGATGTAATCGGCCAACCGGAAGCTCTTAACTTCGCTTCCCTGCCATGGTTTCAGGACAACATTGATGCCTTTGACATGAGTGTTATGAACCTCTTGATGTGGAGAAAACTTATCTTGAGGCCGGAAATTGCCGACTTGAATCTGTCTGCTGATGGTATCTCTGAAAATGATGGTTTCTACTTGATGGCTCTCGGCGATGCCCTGAACCGTTCCGAGCACCAATATCAGGATCTCCTCAACCAACATCACATCGCCAGCCGAACGCTCACCATGCCCTTGGCGGGAGACATTGACGTTACAGTGGTTCGTCACACACCTTTTCCAAACAACGACCCTACCCTTGATCTGACAGAGGACATCGCACTCCAGCTAGAAGAGTTCATGGGAGTACCCTTCCCTTTGGACAACATCCTGATACTCATACTGGAAGCCAGTGTCCGCAACGGAGAGAGACCGATGATCGGCGTCGCCTATGCCATCTGGGGTCATCTCGTCATGGTTCCCCCTCGCCATAATCCCGGCTTCCACCTTGCCGTCTTCCATGAGGTTAGTCACTTGTACTGGGGCGGCCACACCGGAGCTCCACCCTGGTGGACGGAGGGGGCCGCAGGCTTTCTGCCGGACATCGCGCGAGACGCCCTGGGGCATGAAACCCTGGAAGAGCGACGCAAGCAATTGCTCTGGGACACGAGCCGTGAATGTTGGAATCAGGGCATCAGAACTGTTTCCACTTACTACCATTTACAGAGAACTCAACCCCACGTTGCGCAAGATCGCGGCATCTGCATATACGCCTTGGGAGAGATTTTCCTGGTGGAGATGTACCTCCTGCTCGGCCATGACGCCACCTCCACCGCCATGCGACAGCTCTACGTCGATGCCCGTGATTCCGGGTGGCTTGACCCCATCACCGATCAGAAAATCTATGATGCCTTTCGGGCCAACACCCCGGATGACAAGGTGGAAGAGTTCCGCAAACTGTTCCTCCGCCTCCACGGCGGCGCCAACGTCAACCTCTCCGAATCAACCACCTAGCCCCATGCTGCCATTCCGACCGCCTCCGTCCGTCATTCTGCTGGCACTGTGCATCCAGTTGGCTCTTCTTGCAGGGTGCGAGTCAGATGACGCTCCAAGCTCAGGCCGTGATCCGGCGAGCCAGTTGATCCCCACACCAACCCCCCATGCGGATGTCCTGCCCTACTTGCCCTACACGGTTCCCCCCTCACTGGAAGAGCAGGTCGGCTCAGCAGTGATCGTGCGCGCCACTCTTGTGTCGGTGACACCGGATGCTGAGACGATGCCCAGCGGCGAGGGTGTCGCCCCCACCTACCGTCCGATGCAGACACTCCGATTCAGGGTTCACGAGTACCTGAGAGGCAGCGGTCCAACAGAAGCCATCGTGGTGGTGCGTGGCGACCACACGTACCTGACGGAAGCAGAGGCGCGTCGTGCGGCCAGCCGGCGCAACAGCACATGGGACGAACGGGAAGCGGTGCTGTTCTTGGATCCACCATTCGGAGCTGCGGGCGGCGCCTCCGGTATGTCGCAGTCTACGAGGGAACTCACATTCTTTCTGAACAATCACACGGACACACCGTTTGATTACTCAGTGGACACGCTGAGCCGCGTTTGGCTGCCTGCAAGGGACGCCCCGAGGTCCAGGGGCGCTGCTGGTGAATCATCGACGCCTGGGCCGTACATCACCGACGGCGCGGCGTCCCAACCGCCGACCGTCTCACTGGCCGACATCAAGGCCGCTATCGCCAACCTGGAGGCGGAGATCGAGCGAGGAGCGGGCATAGAGGGTTACTACGACTGCATGAGCTACAGGACTCTCTACAAGCGGACTCGCCGCGCCGCGCCGTGGGTGCCGATCCGGGAGTCAACGGCGTTGGTGTCCGGTTCAGCCGCCGGGATCAAGTTCTACACGCATGACTACACTTACAGGGATCCACAGTACGATCGGTTCTGGCTCTCCGGCCCCGACGGGAACCTTTTCACGGCCCCCATCGACGACGATGACACCGACCCTTCCAACGGCTATCACTTCGCGCTTGCCGCCGCACGTCCGTTGCCTGCGGGCAGCTATCAAATCCATCACCACCTTCAGATCTCCGAGTACATCCCCTGCAACTTCAAGCCAACCGATGCTTACGACGTCTTTACGGTGACTGTGACATCGTCTGCTGGCACCCTGCATGAAGCCTTCTTTGATCCGGTGACCATCGGCACGACGGTCGGCGCGGACGCTTCCAACGGCGTTATTGATCCGGATGAGTTCACCGTCGGCAGCGATGACTATGAGATCGAGAGCATCGTGTGGGATAACGATGACGATGAGGTCGTCCTGACACTGGATGACCATGTCTCGTTGTCCGGGAAGACGCTGGACTTCATCGAGTTGGACGGCTCCATCGACACCTCCCTGGACGTTTCGGACGCCACCGTTAACAAGACAGCGACCACGTGGACATGGAGCCTCACAAGCGCGCCATGGGAAGACGGCGACACCTTGATGCTCCGCATCCGCGACACGGAGTGACAGACCGCTAATTCGGCCGATTGATCAGATAATCCCCGATCTCGAGCAGCGCCGCTGCGCCGCTCTCCGGCAGCCCCGCCGACTCAATCAGCGCGCGCGCCTGAGCCCAGTGCGAGGCCGCCTCCGCCGCGCAGAAGTCGGACGCGCCCAACGACTCCAATAGAGTAACGATGTCACCCACCGCATCCGGGCCAAACCCACTCCGATACATCTCGCGGAGCCGCTCAGCTTCCGGCGAGTCCCCCTGCATGAGACCATAGATGACGGGAAGGCTCTTTTTGCCGTCCCGTATATCCAGCGCGGTCTCCTTGCCGATGATGTCCCCACCCCAGATATCAAGCACGTCGTCATGGATCTGGAATGCGATTCCCATCTCGAACCCCGCCTCGCCAAGCAGCCTTCCCCGCTCCGCTGATCCGCCTGCAAACGCGCTGCCGATCTCCAGGGCGCACCGGAACGCCTCAGCCGTCTTGTTGCCGATCATCCCCTTATAGTCGTCAACTGTCACGTCGGTTCGGCTCTCAAACTCCATGTCCGATGTCTGTCCCTCACACAGCGCAAGGCACGTCTCATCCAGCATCTTTACGGCGTGGAGAACACTCTGTGGCGGCGCGCCGTCCTCCGCCATCCGGAGCACCACAAGCTGCGAGAGAGCGTGCATCGCGTCCCCCGCGTTGATGGCCTGTGACGCCCCCCATCGGCTCCACACCGTTGGGCGATTGCGCCGATACGTGCTTTCATCCTGGATATCATCGTGGATCAGTGAGAAGTTGTGCAGCAGCTCCAGCCCAACCGCGGCCGGCAGCGCGTCCTCCCACTTCCCGCCGCACGCCTCCGCGGTCACCAGCGCAAGAGTAGGCCGAAGGTATTTGCCGCCCTGCGTCAACTCGCCGTCCTCCCACCCAAGGTGGTGGCGCATCATGTCGAAAAGCTGGCCCTGACGACCGGTCAGAATACGAGCGATAGCCTCATCTATGGTGGAGCGGAATCTGTCGAGAGACGTCGGGGCTTCCATCGGAACGTCCCTCCCACACCGGTTCGTCCGTCCGGATGAAACCCGCTCGTCGCCGATGCCTAGCTGACGCGCGTCCGCCTGCCCCGCGGATTCTGCCCCTCGTTGGAGTCGGAATCGGCGATGGCGGCAATGACTTCATCCGACGGGATCGCGCCCTCGCGAAGCACTTGGGGCCGGCTGGTTGTCAGATCAACGATGGTAGACGGCTGACCGGCGGGCAGAGTTCCCTCACCCACCGCATAGTCCAGCCACGGGCCAAGCTCCTCCAGGACATCATCAAGTGAGCGGGCATCCGACGAGCCGGAGCGATTGGCGCTCGTGCCAATAACAGGCCGCCCAAATTCCTGGATCAGGTCGCGTGCGATTGGATGATCCGGTACGCGAACAGCGACGGTTGTCGCCCCGCCGCTCACGATATCCGGTAGGTCCGGCGAGCGCTTCACGACCATCGTCAGCGCGCCCGGCCAATACCGATTCGCCAGCTTCCATGCGCTGTCAGGCAGGTCGATGGCTACTTTGTTGAGCTGCTCGGCGTCCGCAAGAAGTACGGGCAGTCCCTGCCCATGGTCGCGGCCCTTTGCTCGATAAACCCGTTCGACCGCCTCGGCATTAAAAGCGTCAGCGCCAAGCGCGAAAAGGGTATCCGTCGGAAAGCACACAATCCCGCCAACCCGAAGCATCACGACTGCTGCGCGAATCTGAAGCTCTGGGTCGGTTGCCTTGACTTCTGCCTCGTCTACGACGGTTTGATCGGTCACGTTGTGACTCCTTGACCAAGTATAGCACCGGTTAGTAGGCTGAGCGTCAATGGGGACGCTGTGATGGTCACGGCGTCGGCGTGGCGCGGGAGTCGGTTCCGCGAACGCCTCTGGGGGACTGGCAGCGCACGTGAGCAATGAGCAACCTGGGGTGAGCCACCGCATCGCCACGGGCGATGATCGCGAAATCGCGACCTACCTTGAGATTGCCCAGCACGCCGAGGCGCGCCACCCTGACGCAGACACGGAACAGCCCCCTGCCCGTGACCTCATCATCGTCATTGATTTCGGCTCCCAGTACAGCCGTCTTATCGCCCGACGCATCCGTGAACTGAACGTCTATTGCGAGGTGGTGCCTGCCACGACGCCATGGACAGAAATCCAACGGCTGCGTCCAAAGGGATTCATCTTCTCCGGTGGTCCGGCAAGTGTCTATGAGCCGGACGCGCCCATGGCTCCTGCAGAGGTCTATGAGGCGGGCGTGCCGATCCTCGGCATCTGCTACGGAATGCAGCTCCTTGCCCACCAGCTTGGCGGAGCCGTCGAGAACTCCACCCACCGCGAATACGGCCACTCCGTGCTTCACCGCGCCGCCACGATTACCGATCCGCTCCTCGAAGACCTGCCGCCAACCATGCCCGTTTGGATGAGCCACGGCGACCACGTGACGACCCCTCCGGCGGGTTTCCAGACGCTGGCATTCACGGACAACTCCCCCATCGCGGCAATGGCCAATGAGTCCGGCTACTACGGCATCCAATTCCACCCAGAAGTCGTGCACACGCCCAACGGCAAGCAGCTGCTTGAGAATTTTCTGTTCAGGGTCTGCAAGTGCGAGCCGACGTGGACCGCGGCCAACTTCGTCGAGGCCACGGTGGCGCACATCCACGAGCAGGTGGGAGACGGCCACGCAATCTGCGCCCTCTCCGGCGGGGTCGATTCAGCAGTAGCCGCCGCCCTCGTCCACCGCGCCATCGGAGACCGGCTCACCTGCATCTTCGTCAATAACGGCCTCCTTCGTAAGGATGAACCGGAACGACTGCGCGAGACGTTCGAGCGCAACCTCCACATGAATCTCATCGTCAGCGAGTCCACGGACAGGTTTCTTGACCGCCTTGAGGGAATCACCGACCCGGAAACAAAGCGAAAGACCATCGGCGAGGAGTTCATCTGGGTGTTCGAGGAGGAGGCGGGCAAGCTCGGCGAGGTCGATTTCCTCGTGCAGGGCACCACCTACCCTGATGTCATCGAGAGCCTGACCGCGGACAACACCGCCTCCGCCGTCATCAAGACCCACCACAACGTCGGCGGCCTGCCGGAGGAGATGCGACTGGAACTGGTTGAGCCGCTGCGCTACCTCTTTAAGGACGAGGTTCGCGCTGTCGGCTCTGAGTTGGGTCTGCCCGATGAAATCGTCTGGCGGCAGCCGTTCCCCGGACCGGGCCTGGCCATCCGCATCCTCGGCGAGGTGACACGCGAAGGATTGCATACGCTCCGCGAGGCCGACGCCATCGTCAACGAGGAGATCCGCAACGCCAACCTGACACGGGAGCTCTGGCAGTCGTTTGCCGTCCTGACCGCCTCCCGAACCGTCGGCGTGCAGGGCGACTTTCGGACGTATGGAAACGTCATCGCCATCCGCGCCGTCACCTCTGAAGACGCCATGACCGCCGATTGGGCGCGCCTGCCCTACGACCTGCTGGCCCGTATATCTTCGCGAATCGCCAACGAGGCCCCAAACGTCAACCGCGTCGTCTACGACATCACCAGCAAACCCCCGGGAACAATAGAGTGGGAATAGCTGCTCCCTACTGTCATTCTGAGCGCAGCGAAGAATCTAAAGACTCATTGCCCAACCACCTCTGCCCCCTCCTGATATGGTGACCCCATGTTAAAAACAATCCTGCTGCGCGTGACCCTCATGGCGCTTGCCGTCGTGTTCATGCTCATCGGCGTCGTCACCGCCCTTTTCCCGCGACCCGTCATCGAACTCCTGGATCTCGGGCAGGTAAATGTCATCCTCCTCGGGATGTGGGGCGCTATGCTCGTTCTGCTCGGCGTCGGCGCATTCCTTGCAAACCGTGACCCCATACGACACATCCTTTGGCTGCGGCTCACAATTGGATTCCTCTTTGGCATCGCGCTCTACGCCGGACTCGTGTACTGGGGCGGCGGCATCTCCCGGGACACGGCAATCGTCCTAGCCGTCATCGGCATCGTCCCCGGCGTCGGGTTGCTTATCCTCTTCCCGCGCTCCCCGCGTTTCGTTTCCACCCGTGTTCGCTCCCCCGACGGTGTGCTCTTCACGGACGCGGACGACGGCGGCCTCTTCGTGCGCCGGAGCGGCGGCAGGTTCAACCCCTATGTCATCCGCCTCCCTCGCGAGCCCGCCATGCCGGACACGCATCACCGCCTCCACCCGACTACGGTCACAAACCCCTCCCGCGTCATGGTCGTCGGCGGCGGCGCGCGAGAACACGCCATCGCCGTCAAACTCCGGCAGAGCGCCGGACTCGAAGAACTCTACATGGCCCCAGGCAACGGCGGCACGGCATCGATCGCCGAGAATCTCCCCATATCAGCCACCGACACCGAAGCCATCGTGCAGGCGGCACAGGAACGAAACGTCGAGCTTGTCATCATCGGCCCCGAAGCTCCGCTGGCCCTCGGCCTCGGCGACGCCGTCCGTGAGGCCGGTATCCTCTGCCTCGGCCCCTCACAAGAGGCGGCGCGCATTGAGTGGAGCAAGTCTTTCGCCAAGCAGGTCATGGACGACGCCGGAGTTCCCACCGCCGCATGGACGAAATTTGACAACTACTCACAGGCCACGGAGTACGTCCGCGCGCACCCCGCTCCCCACGTCATCAAGGCGGACGGCCTCACAGCCGGAAAGGGCGTTGCCGTCTGCGAAACGGAACAGGATGCCGTCACATTCCTGCACCACGTCATGCGACTCCGCGACTTCGGCGAGTCAGGAGATTCCGTGGTGATCGAGGAGACACTGTCGGGCGTCGAACTCTCCGTCTTTGCGTTCTGCGACGGCGAGCAGATGCTGCTCGTTCCCCCCGCCTGCGACTACAAGCGCATCTACGACGACGATGAAGGTCCCAACACCGGCGGCATGGGATCATATAGCCCGCCGGAGTTCGTCACGGACAAACTCATGGCGGACATCCGTGACACCATCATCCGCCCCGTCCTGCGCCGCATGGTTGAACTCGGCACGCCTTACAGCGGCATCCTTTACGCCGGACTCATGCTCACAGACGATGGCCCCAAGGTCATTGAATTCAACTCCCGCATGGGCGACCCCGAGGCTCAGGTCGTCCTGCCCCGTATCACGTCCGATTTCCTGCAGCTCGCCGCCGCAACGGCCGCAGGCAAACTTGAAGACGTGCATCTTGAGTGGACGCCCCAGCCCGCCGTCGGCATCGCCATCGCTTCCGAGGGCTACCCCGGCGACTACCCAACCGGCCTGGAAATCACCGGACTCAACACCCTTGACTACGATGCAATTGCCTTCCATGCCGGCACCCGCCTCGAACCCGCCCCTTCCGCTCACCCTGAGCCTGTCGAAGGGCCCAAACTCGTAACCGCCGGAGGCCGTGTCCTCACCATCACCGCGCTCGGCGACACGATGGAGCAGGCACGCGAGAAAGCCTACGCGAACGCCGCCCGCGTCCAGTTCCAGGGCGCGCACTACCGCAAAGACATCGCCCTCCGCGCCGTACCCGCTAAGCCCACCGAAGAACACCCTTCACCCTGAACCCATTTGAAAAGTCCCCGTTCGCCCTGAGCGTAGTCGAAGGGGGCTCTCGAACGGGGAGCCGCTCCCACTCTTACTTCGTCATTCCCGCGAAAGCGGGAATCCAGTACGGCGCGCAGCGCCGTCTAACTTGTCATTCCGAGCGTAGCCGAGGAATCTAAAGCCTCAATTGACCGCCAAAGCCGGAACGCGGCGGACAAACGCCACAAACCAACCTCACCTGAACGCGAACTTTGGCCGTAGGCACTGCCTACCCCACCCCCACTAATGCCATAATCTCTGTAGGTGCATCACCAAAGGGGGTAACACGAATGGCCGCAATCGTTGGCATTCTCATGGGCAGCCGCTCCGATGAAGAGCTCGTTCAACAGACGCAGAAAGTCCTTGAGGACCTCGGCATCGAGTACGAGACAAACGTCCACTCCGCGCACCGCACCCCGGACAAGGTCGCCGAATACGTCCGAACCGCCCAGGATCGCGGCATCGATGTCCTCATCGGCGTCGCAGGCGCAGCAGCGCACCTACCGGGTGTTATGTCTGCCTACACCACCCTGCCCGTCATCGGCGTCCCCGCCACCGGCAGCGCCCTCAACGGCCTCGACGCCCTCTACTCCATCGTCCAGATGCCGCCCGGCGTCCCCGTCGCATCCGTCGCCGTCGGCTCAATGGGCGCGCGCAACGCCGCCTACCTAGCCGCGTCCATCCTCGCCCTCAAACATCCTCACGTCCGTGAAAGCTATGAAGCGTTCCGCCGAAAGCAGTCAGAGGGCTAAATCAACAGTCGGACCCGAAGAAGGAACAACCCAAGAGTCCCTCTCCCACTGAGAGAGGGTTAGGGTGAGGGCAACAGAATGATCGACCGCTACGCCCGGGACGCCATGAAGGCCGTCTGGCAGGACCAATTCAAGTTCGAAACATGGCTTGAGGTGGAGCTTGCCGTCTGCAGGGCGTGGGCGGAGCATGGCGAGATTCCTGCCGAGGACATTCCCCTGCTGGAACGCGCCACTTTTGACATGCCCCACTGGCAAGAGGCGTTCAAGACGACGCGCCATGACGTGACCGCGTTTCTCTCCTCCATCTCCCGCGATCTCGGCCCGGAGAGCCGCCACATCCACAAGGGCCTCACGTCCAACGACGTGTGGGACACGGCCACCGCGCTGCAGCTCCGCGCCGCCGCCAACATCCTCCTTGAGGACATCGACAAGCTCGAAGAAGCCATCACCCGCCGCGCCGTCGAGCACAAGAACACCCTGATGATGGGGCGAACACACGGCGTCCACGCGGAGCCCACCACCCTTGGCCTCAAACTTGCCCTCTGGGTGGAAGAGACGCGCCGCATGAAGCAGCGACTTGAGCAGGCCGCGCGCGGTGTCAGCGTCGGCAAGTTCTCGGGCGCAGTCGGCACCCACGCCACCCTGCCGCCCGAGGTCGAGAAAACGGCCTGCCGATTCCTGGGGTTGGAAGTTGAAAATATCTCGAGCCAGATCGTGCCGCGTGATCGCCACGCCGAGTTCGTCACAGCGCTCGCCCTCTGTGCCGCCTCCCTTGAGAAATTCGCCACGGAGATCCGCAGCCTCCAGCGCACGGAGGTGCTTGAGCTGGAAGAACCGTTCCATGCAGGTCAGACCGGCTCATCCGCCATGCCCCACAAGCGCAACCCCGAGTTGTCCGAGCGCATCTGCGGTCTTGCCCGGCTCATCCGCGGCCATGCTGTCACCGCTCTCGAGAACGTCGCTCTCTGGCATGAGCGGGATATCTCCCACTCCTCCGCCGAGCGCATCATCCTGCCCGACGCCACCATGGCCCTCGACTACATCCTCGACCTCGCCACCTATGTCATCGGCGGCATGGTTGTGTACCCCGACAACATGATGGCGAACGTAGAAAAGACACATGGCCTCGTCTTTTCCCAGCGCGTCATGCTCGCACTCATCGACAAAGGTCTCACCCGTGACGAGGCCTACAAGGTCACCCAGACCGCCTCCATGGAGAGTTGGAACACCGGCCAGGACTTCCGCGACCTCCTCCGCCAGAACGCGGATGTCGCCCAACACCTCACCCCGAACGAACTCGAATCCCTCTTCGACTACACCTACTACACCCGCTACGTAGACCAGTCCTTCGAGAGGATTGGGCTGTAATTGCCCATGCCCACCACCCGCATGTCATTCTGAGCGTAGCGAAGAATCCAAAGACTCGCCCTGCATGTCGACGGGACTCTCACACGAACGCCAGGAGCGCTGACCATGCCCGCCAGAGAGGATAATGGTGGCCACGCGCCCACCCGTGGTGAAAAACGCCAGGACAAAAGGCGCCGAGCCCGCAAGATGGGCGTCAGCGGCAAGAGCTACGTCAACGCCGTCCGCAACGCCATGCTCAAACGCAAAGCCGAGATCGAAGTCCGCGACCGTGAGAATAAATCCCAATAGGACAATCTATTATTCTGTTGAAACCCGCAAACCATCAATTGCCGTAGAAAAACAATAACTCTGTAGATATTCCCAATACAGAAACAATAAAGAAGCGCCCCCGCCGTACGGCGGGGGCGCTTTCGTCGTTCTTGTCAGGGTAGTACTTTACACCCGGTGGCACGCCACCCAGTGGTCGCCGCCCATATCCCGGAACTCCGGATCCTCCTCATTGCACACATCGATCGCGATGGGGCAGCGGGTGTGGAACCGGCAGCCGGACGGCGGGCGGATCGGGCTCGGCACGTCGCCTGTAAGCACGATGCGCTCTCGCTGACGCTCAACGATTGGGTCCGGAATCGGCACCGCTGACATCAGCGCGCGCGTGTACGGGTGAAGCGGGTTCTCATACAGCTCCTCGCGCGTCGCAATCTCCACAATCTTGCCGAGGTACATCACGGCGACCCGGTCGCTGATGTGCCGGACGACGGAAAGATCGTGCGCGATGAAGATGTATGTCAGGTCGAACTGCTCCTGCAACTCTTCCAGAAGGTTGATGACCTGCGCCTGGATGGACACGTCGAGCGCCGACACCGGCTCGTCGCAGATGATCAGGCTTGGTCGCACCGCCAAAGCGCGTGCGATGCCGATGCGCTGCCGCTGGCCGCCGGAGAACTCGTGGGGATAGCGATCGCGCATGTACGGGTTCAGTCCCACAACGCGCAGCAGTTCCTCCACCTGGTCCACGTAGTCACCGCGGCTACTCGACATATTGTGGATGCGGATCGGCTCTCCAATGATGGAACCGGCGGTCATGCGTGGATTGAGGGAGCTGTACGGATCCTGGAAGATCATCTGCAGTCGACGGCGCATGCGGCGCATCCGACCCGGGCTCAGCTTGGCGAGGTCAGTTCCTTCGAAAATGACCTCGCCCTGTGTGATGTTGTAGACCTGCATGATGCAGCGCCCCACGGTGGTCTTGCCGCAGCCGGACTCACCCACCACGCCCAGCGTCTCGCCCTTGCGGACGAAGAAGCTGATGTCATCAACCGCCTTCACGTCGGCGACGTGGCGCGGAATGATTCCCCGGGAATTCACCGGAAAATACATCTTCAGATTGTTGACTTGAAGAAGAGTATCGTCGGCCAAATTGGTTGCTTCAGCCGAGGCTGCGCTGTCTGCCTGCGTCATTAGTTGCTCCCTGCCTGCGCGCCGGACACCTGCGTCACGTCCACCCAGCACGCCTTGTGTTGATCTGTCGTTCCCTCCACCAGTTCGAAGGGCGGGTATTCGGCGCAACGATCGATTGCGAACGGACACCGTGGGCGGAAAGAGCATCCACCCGGAAGATTCATGAGATCAGGGGGCATCCCCTCAATCGGATCAAGCTTCGCCCTGCGCGGTTCATCCAGCCGCGGAACCGAAGAGAGCAGCCCGATCGTATACGGATGCCGCGGGTCCTTGAAGATTTTCTCAGCCGGACCGGACTCGACGATCTTTCCGGCGTACATCACATTGATCCAGTGCGCGTAGCGCGCCACCACGCCAAGGTTGTGCGTGATGATGATGACAGCCGTACCCAACTCTTCATTCAGCCGCTGCATCAACTCAAGAATCTGCGCCTGAATCGTCACGTCCAGCGCCGTTGTCGGCTCGTCCGCAATCAGCAGGCGTGGCTCGCAGCTCAGCCCCATCGCGATCATCACACGCTGCCTCATCCCGCCGCTGAACTGGTGCGGGTAGTCGCTCAGGCGATTTCGCCCGTCGGGGATGCCGACCATTTCCAGCAGTTCACCGGCGCGGCTTGAAGCCTGCTCCCGGTTCATCCCCAAGTGCGTCTCAAGCGCCTCTGTCAACTGGCGGCCGATGGTGAGAACGGGATTGAGAGAGGTCATCGGCTCCTGGAAAATCATGGCGATCTTCGCGCCGCGCACCTCAAGAACACGCTCCTCGCTCATCTTCAGCATGTCCTCGCCGTCAAGAAGTGCCTCGCCGGCCTCAATGCGCCCCCCGGGCGGGGGGATCAGCCTCATCACGGAGAGCGCAGTCACGCTCTTGCCGGAGCCACTCTCACCCACGACGCCGACGATCTCGCCCGCATGCACGTCGTAGCTAACGCCATCAACGGCCTTGACGATGCCGTCTGTCGTATAAAACCTCGTTACCAGGTCCTTGATTTCCAGAACCTTGGTCTGAGACGTCTCGGTTGCCACAGAGCCTCCTCGCTGCACTCCCCCAGGGCACGCATGCCCGCTGCTTACCAACCTTGACCGAACAATCCGGTCGCCACACCTGCCGGTTTCGTTCTCGTGGGGAAGAGGAGACTCGAACTCCTACGCCTTGCGGCACATGATCCTAAATCATGCTCGTCTGCCAGTTCCGACACTTCCCCCATTTATTCACCGTGTGACCCGCCCAGGATTCGAACCTGGAACCCGCTGATTAAGAGTCAGCTGCTCTGCCAGATTGAGCTAGCGGGCCGCAGTGAATATCTATTGTATGCGTGTTTCGGTCGGATGACGACAGTACGCCCCGAGTTTCCTCTCCTCCCCATACGTCCATAAGAACGATGCCGTAGCGCCTTCCAAGCGTTACGACAATGCGCGGACGGTAGCATACCCCCCGTTCACCGTCAAGCAGCGCACCCACATCCCCACCATTAAAGAACCTCTCACCCTAACCCCGTCGAAGGACTTTCGTCATTCCCGCGAAAGCGGGAATCCAGTGCGGCGCGCAGCGCCGTCTAACTTGTCATTCAGAGCGCAGCGAAGAATCTAAGGAGACTCATCTGGCAAGCATGCCGGAACGCGGCTAGCCGACTGCAGAGGCAAGACAACCCGGAACGCGAACCTTGGCCGTAGGCACTGCCTACCACGTTCGCCCTGAGCCTGTCGAAGGGGGCTCCCGAACGGGGACCTAGTCCCGCCTCCCATGTCATTCCGAGCGCAGTCGAGGAATCCAAAGCCTCACCTGTGCCTTCCCCCTCATTCCGAGCGCAGCCGCGTAATCCGAAATCGGATTCCTCAGCCCAAACCGTCACGCCGTATGTATTATCATTTCCCTGCTCATGCTCTCCATATGGTGGGACGGCCTTACCCTCAATGCCCTGGCGCTTCTTCTGGCTGTTGGGTTGGATCGCGTTTTGCCGGAGCCCCCTGCGAGAATCCACCCGGTCGTTTGGATAGGACGCACCATCGCCGCCCTGGAACGCGCGGCGCCCCGGAGGCCGACGCCTGCATTCATTTATGGGTGCATCATCGTCATCACGGTGACCGTAATTTCGACAGCTTTAGCATGGCTCGCGGTGATTGCGCTCGCCTCCATACACCCACTGGTTTACGTGACGGGCAGCGCAATAATCCTGCGCACCACCTTTACGGTAAGGGGTCTCTCCTCCGCGGCAAGGCAGACCCGGGAGGCCCTGCGAGAGGGTCGACTGGAACCGGCGCAGGCCAGCCTGCGTAACTTGGTCAGTCGCGACCCGACAACCCTGACCCCGCCACTGGTGGCTGCATCCGCCATAGAGTCCGTGGCTGAGAACACCACGGACAGCTTCGTGGGTCCCTGGCTGGCATTCGCAGTGTTCGGGGTGCCGGGCGCAGTGGCCTATAGAGCCGTAAACACGCTGGACAGCATGCTGGGATATCGCGGCAGGTATGAGTACCTTGGCAAGGCCTCCGCTCGTCTGGACGACGCCCTCAACTTTGTACCGGCGCGGCTGAGCGCCCTCTTCCTATTGCTCGGTGGGGCGCTGGGTCGCCTGCCCGTGCGCCGCGCGTGGTTGATCATGCTGAGAGACCGTCAAAGCACCGCCAGTCCCAACGCAGGGTGGACTATGAGCGTAATGGCAGGGCTCCTGGGAGTACGGCTGGAGAAGCCGGAGCACTACGTCCTCGGCGAGGGCATGCGAGAGCCAAACACCGAGGACATTGGCGCGGCAATCAGACTCGCTGAGTGGACTGCGATACTGGGAATATTAGCGGCGCTGGGCTTGCTGACGATGAGGCACGCCATCATGGGCTAGGGCGAGGTTGATGGGGTTGAAAATGATTCATGGGGGTTTGGACGAAGGAGAGTTGCGCTCTCTGGGCCTACGGCCGGAGCGGGTGCTCGACTTTAGCGCCAACATCAACCCCTTGGGCCCGTCCCTCGGCGTTAGCCGCGCCGCAGCTCAGGCGAACGTGTCTGCCTACCCGGACCGCCATAGCTTGGCCTTGCGTGAGGCTCTTGCGGAAAGGCTGGGGGTTGGTATCGACAACCTCATCATCGGTAACGGCTCCACGGAGCTCATCCATCTTCTGGCCCGCGCTTATCTTGGACCTGGAGTCACGTCCCTGATCTTTGCTCCGACGTTCGGGGAATACGAAACTGCCGCAGCACTGGCCGGAGCCAACGTATGCCACTTTCACGCCGATGAGTCTCAGGACTTTCGATGGCCGCTTAATGAAGCGGTAAAGACAATCGAACGGACGCGACCCGCCCTGGTCTTCCTCTGTAATCCCAACAATCCAACAGGCGTCTATCTGGATCGCAGCGATGTCGAGAAGATTCATGGAGCTTTGAGAGGGGACTCGTTGCTGGTGTTGGACGACGCCTATAGCTCCCTGGCAGATCGCGCATGGGATCCCATCCCACTGCTCCGCAAAGGCAACATCGCGATATTGCGTTCCATGACAAAGGATCACGCGCTTGCAGGCGTAAGGCTCGGGTACATGGTCGCCGAGCCTCATGTCATCTCAAGCGTGCGTCGACTTCAACCGGCCTGGAGCGTCAACGCCGTCGCTCAGGCGGCGGGCATTGCCGCGTTGAATGATCAGCAGCATGTTGCCGCGGCGAGAAAAATCATCGCGGAGGCGAAAGAATATCTTTCGGGTCAGCTTGCAGCATTGGGGATTCCGGTAACCGTCTCTGCCGCCAATTTCGTGCTTGCAAAAGTGGGGGCGGCATCGGAAGTGCGCCAGGAGCTGCTGCGCCGACACATCGCCGTGCGTGACTGCGCATCCTTCGGTCTTCCCGAACACATACGCATCGCCGTCCGGCGGCGCGAGGACTGCGACAGGCTCATAGAATCGCTGCGAGAGGTGTTGGGGCATGAGTAGTCGCCAACGTGCCGGAGGCATCGGAGTAGCCTCAGCTCCCGCAACCTGCGGCGAGTTGGCACAAGGAATCCTGGACGGAACGCCGGTCATGGCAACCTGCCCCATCAACATGTTCTCAACAGTCACCGTCGACCTGGTGAAAGGCTCGGGTCGCGTTCATGGCTCGGCCAACTCTCGTAAAGCCTGCCGCGCCGTGGAGCTGACGCTGGCGCTCATGGAACGGACTGACGTGGATGCCCGTCTGAACATTGAGAGCTGCATCCCGCGCAAGAAGGGAATGGCAAGCAGCACCGCGGACATCATTGCAGCCATCGCAGCGACGGGTGCTGCGCTCGACACTGACATATCGGTCTCCCAGCAAGCCGAGTTGGCCCTTTCCATCGAACCGAGCGACGGGACAATGCTGCCGGGTATTGCGCTCTTTGATTACAGGCATGGAAGCATCGCGCGATCCCTGGGGCACCCGCCTGGCATGCGAATCCTGGTGTTGGAGTTCGAGGGAGACCTTGACACTGAATCATTCAATGCAGTGAACCGGGAGGCTGAACTCCGGGGGCAGTCGCCGCGTCTCCGCGACGCGCTTGAGTTGATCACAGAGGGGTTGGAGTCATGCGACGCCGAGGCCGTTGGCCGCGGCGCGACACTGAGCGCCCTGACATACCAGGCGGTGCTCCCCAAGCCGCAACTGCCCACAGTGCTCTCACTTGCACAGGACGCCGGGGCAGTAGGTGTGAACGTCGCCCATAGCGGTACCGTCATCGGGCTGCTCTTCAGAGACGACTCGGATCGGACAGCATGGGCAGCAACTGAAGCCTCGAAGCGCCTCCCCAACCTCACAGCGATACACAACTGCAAGCTCATAGGCGGCGGTGTACAACAAACCGTCCCGCGCTAGGCACGCTCTCCCCCATCGTCATTCCCGCGAAAGCATGCCCCGTACTCTGATACGGGGCGGCAATGGATTCTCGCCCGCAGGACGGCCTCTTCCGTCATTCCGAGCGCAGTCGAGAAATCCAAAGGCTCAATAGACCGCCAAAGCGGGAACGCGGTGTGCAACATACACAGGTCATTCAGAGTTCGACCGCGAACCTTGGCTGTAGGCACTGCCTACCCGAGAGCCGTAGCGCAGCTACCCGTTCGCCCTGAGCCTGTCGAAGGGGGCTCCCGAACGGGGATCTAGCCCCCCTCGTCATTCCCGCTAAAGCATGTCCCGTACTTGATACGGGGCGGGAATCCAGTGCGGTCCGTAGGGCAGCCTCTTCTGTCATTCCGAGCGCAGTCGAGGAATCCAAAGACTCATATGGCAAGCATGCTGGAACGCGGGTGCCAGACTGCACTGGCCAGACGACCCGGAACGCGAACTAAAAGCCGTAGCGCAGCTACCCGTTCGCCCTGAGCCTGTCGAAGGGGGATCCCGAACGGGGGTCTAGCCCCTCTTCGTCATTCCCGCGAAAGCGGGAATCCAGTGCGGCGCGCAGCGCCGCCCAACCTCACCCCTTTGCTATCATCACCAATATGAAAAAGACGGTCAGCGATATCGACGTGTCCGGCGCGCGATGCCTCGTGCGCGTCGATTTCAACGTTCCGTTCGAACCCGGCACAACCACAATCTCCGACGACTCCCGCATCCGCGCCGCCCTACCAACCATCAACTACCTTCGTGAGCGGGGCGCGCGCGTCATCCTCGCAACCCATGTGGGCAGACCAAAGGGCATCGACGACGGCTTGCGCGTAGCGCCCATGGCCGCACGGCTCTCCGAACTCCTCTCATCGCCCGTCACTGTCGCGCCCGACTCCATCGGCGAGGAAACCGAAAAGCTCGCCGCCGCGCTCGGCCCCGGTGATGTCCTCTTCCTTGAAAACACGAGGTTCCACCCCGAAGAGGAGAAGAACGCTCCTGATCACTCAGCCGCCCTCGCCCGTCTTGCGGACTTCTATGTGAACGATGCCTTTGGGTCCGCCCACCGCGCCCACGCCTCCACGGAGGGCGTCGCCCATCTCCTGCCCGCCGTCGCGGGGTTCCTCCTTGATAAGGAGATCCGCATGTTGGGCGGCATCCTTGAATCGCCCCGCCGTCCGCTGGCAACGCTCATGGGCGGCGCAAAGGTCGGCGACAAGATGGCCGTCATGGAGCGACTCATCGAGAGCTCGGACATGCTCATCGTCGGCGGTGGCATGGCCGCCGCGTTCCTGGAAGCCCGTGGAATGCGAACCGGTAAGAGCCTGCTCGAAGCGGACGGCCCGCAGATGGCAGGGCGAATCGAAAGCGCCGCAAGGGCCCGAGGCATCCAACTGCTGATTCCGACGGACGTGATCGTGGCAACCGAACTCTCCGCCGATGCCCCCGTGTCCGCCGTAAGCAGCGACGCCATCCCTGCAGATGGAATGCTCCTGGACATCGGCCCCGAGACGCGCGATACCTACACGCGCGCCTTGCGACTCTGCCAGACAGTACTTTGGAACGGCCCGATGGGTGTATTCGAGTACGACCAATTCGCCGGAGGCACACGCGCTATCGCCGAATGCCTCGCCCAACACGCCGGCGCTCCCACCTCCCTTCGTCATTCCCGCGAAAGCGGGAATCCAGTGCGGCGCGCAGCGCCGCCACCTTCTCACGCCCCACACGGCGCAACCGTCGTCGTTGGCGGCGGCTCGACGGCTGAGGCCGTCGACGCCCTCGGATATGCCGACGCCATGACCCATGTGTCCACCGGCGGCGGCGCGGCCCTCGAATTCCTTGAAGGCCGTGTCCTCCCCGGCATCGCCGCCCTCCAGGACATGGACTGAACTTTTCTCTGCCATTCCAAGCGCAACTAAAGGGTCCCCGTTCGGGAGCCCCCTCGTCATTCCCGCGAAAGCGGGAATCCAGTGCGGCGCGTAGCGCCGCCATTAATCCCCTCTCCCTGAGGGGGAGGGTTAGGGTGGGGGTGACTCCCCCGTCATTCCGAGCGCAGCCGAGGAATCCAAAGACTCCACAGACCGCCAAAACCGGAACGCGGCACACCAAACCCAACGACGACCCTCCCCGGCATCGCCGCCCTCCAGGACGCGGACTAGTCCCCGTTCGCCCTGAGCCTGTCGAAGGGGGCTCCCGAACGGGGAACCAACATCCCCTCCCCCTCGTCATTCCCGCGAAAGCGGGAATCCAGTGCGGCGCGCTGCGCCGCCATTAATCCCCTCTCCCTCAGGGAGAGGGTTAGGGTGAGGGGGGCTGTAATTCCGAGCGCCCTTACTGTCATTCCGAGCGCAGTCGAGGAATCCAAAGCCTCAATAGACCGCCAGAGCAGGAACGCGCATCCGAACCCAACGGCCGCCCGCACCGGAACGTGAACTTTGGCCGTAGCGCAGCTACCGAGAGCCGTAACGCAGTTACCCCGTTCGCCCTGAGCTTGTCGAAGGGGGCTCCCGAACGGGGACCTAGCTCCCCTTCGTCATTCCGGCGCAGGCCGGAATCCACCCCGTGGCCCGTAGGGCCACAACACTCTCCTGCAAACCTTTGTGCTATTCTCAAATTCGGTGTACAGCGGCATCAAGAGTACAAAGGAATAATTTGAGGATGGAAACCTTTGACGAAGTAATACGGGCAGCGCTGGAGGCAGCCCGGCAGCGTGAAGGCTATATCGGCCCGCTTGAGGACTTTACGATTGCCCTTGCTAGCAGAGACTGGCAGGAGAGAGACCCCGTTATTGAAGGAATACTCACCGACATCAGGGCTGGCTCACAAGAACCTCTGACACTATGGCATGCACAGCATCATGGTGTTGAGGACACGATTCTCCAGAAGTGGAACGAACCCCTGCGACTTCTTGATCTCCTGATTGTCCTTGCTGGGCAATTCGGCACAGATTTCTACAGGGAACGCATAGCAACAGTGGAAGACGGTGGTGAGCGTTTACTGCTCACGGTGCTCACTGAGCTACACGCCAGAGCTTGCCAAATATCCTCCGCTATACATCTGCTGCTGCGTTCAGGATATGCGGATGACGCTCACGCGCGATGGCGCACACTGCACGAGATTTCAGTAATAGCCAATTTTGTGAAGGACGGCGGGGCATCACTTGCTGAAAGATACCAAGAGCATGGAACCATACAGCGGTGCAAGGAATTACGTGCATTCCGTGAACGTAGTCAGTTATTCGGGAACGAGCCGGAATGGACTGTTGCTGACCATTGGTTCGAGGAACGCTATGAATTGCTTATACAAAAGTATGGCTCGTCCTTCAAGGAGGACTACGGCTGGGCTGCGGATGCACTCGGCAAGAAGAAGCCAACTTTCAGAGACATTGAGAATAACGTGAAGATAGCCGATACAGTGCCTATGGCGCTGATGCGCGCGCAATACAGGATGGCAAGCGCAAATGTTCATGCATCCGCACACGGCACTCAATTTCGGTTAGGACTGGGTAAGCATAGTAGCACTGGAATCCTGTTTGGCCCTAGTATTCAAGGTCTAGGTGACCCAGGGTTTGCGACTGCAAATGCTCTTTGTGAAACGGCACTTACGCTTCTTCAGACAAGATCGAATGAAGACGATGTCGTGCGCATCTCGATACTGACGAATCTCACCGAGACAACTTCGAACGTATTCCTCACAACGCCGGACGATGATTAGGCTGGTAACCGTCCTGAACTTGTCCATGAAAGAGGCAGCACCCTATGACGACCGACTGGAAAAACAAACTCTACTTCGGCGATAACCTCCCCATCATGCGGGAGCACATCCCGGACGAGTCCGTCGATCTCATCTACCTCGATCCGCCCTTCAACTCCAACGCCACCTACAACGTCCTCTTCCGCGAGCACGATTCCTCGGAGTCCGCCGCCCAGATTCAGGCATTCGACGATACCTGGCACTGGAGCACGGACGCCGAATGGCATTACCAGCAGGTCGTCACCACCGGCCCGCGAAAACTCGCGGACATGCTTGGGGCCATGCGCACATTCCTCGGCCAGAACGACATGATGGCCTACCTCACCATGATGGCCCCGCGCATGGTGGAACTGCACCGCGTCCTCAAGCCCACCGGCAGCATCTACCTCCATTGCGACCCCACCGCCAGCCACTACCTCAAGCTCCTCATGGACGCCGTGTTCGGGCCGACAAGGTTCAGGAACGAAATCACGTGGAAACGCTCTCATCCCAAGGGATTAGCATTCACTCGCTTCGCATCAAACCATGACGTGATTTTGGTGTACGGCTCCACCAGCGATGCCACCTGGAATGCAATGTATACGGAGAACCCTCGCGCCCACGAGCAATACAACCTCATTGAAGAAGGCACAGGACGTAGATACCAGTTGACCAGTCTATTGAATCCAAATCCAGATCGCCCAAACCTGACATACGAATTCAAGGGCGTAACGAGAGTATGGCGATGGACAAAAGAACGCATGGAACAAGCTGATAAAGACGGGCTAATCGTTGTTCCGCGTGAGGGACAAGGGGTTCCGAGACTGAAGAGGTATCTTGATAAACAGGAAGGGATTCCAGTAGGCGACACTTGGGATGACATCCCAATTGCGGCTGGCAAAGAGCGCCTCGGCTATCCCACCCAGAAGCCCGAGGCCCTGCTTGAACGCATCATCTCCGCCTCCAGCAACGAGGGCGATGTCATCCTCGACCCCTTCTGCGGCTGCGGCACCGCCGTCGCCGTCGCGGAACGCCTGAACCGCAAGTGGATCGGCATCGACGTCACCCATCTCGCCATCTCCCTCATGCGCAGCCGCCTGCGTGACTCGTTCGGCGATGACCTGTCCGACTATGAGGTCGTCGGCTCCCCCGCGGACGCGGAGAGCGCCCGCGCACTGTCGCTTGAGGGCGGCAACACCGGCCGATACCAGTTCGAATACTGGGCGCTCGGCCTGGTTGAGGCCCGCCCTGCCCGCGACATGAAGAGGGGCGCGGACGCCGGTATCGACGGCTACATCAACTTCTTTGACGACAACTCCGGCAAAGCCAAGTCCGTCATCGTCCAGGTCAAGAGCGGTAACGTGGGCCGCAACGTCATCGCCACCCTGAAGGGCGACATGGAACGCGAAAACGCCGAAATGTCTCTGCTGATCACCTTGCGTCCGCCCACCAAACCGATGCTTGATGAGGCTGCGTCCGCCGGATTCTACACGCCGGAGGCCTACCCGGACCGACAATTTCCCCGCGTCCAGATCGCCACCATTGAGGACATCCTCAACGGCAACGGCCCCGCGATACCCCAACTCGGCCTCTCCCAACCCCCGACCTTCCGCCGCGCCCCCCGCCGCCGCCGAACAGACTCCACATCCCCCCGCATGAACATCGGCTAGCCCTGCCCACCCTGAGCCTGTCGAAAGGCCTTCCACTTCCCGTTCGCCCTGAGCCTGTCGAAGGGGGCTCCCGAACGGGTACCTAGCCCCCTCGTCATTCCCGCGAAAGCGGGAATCCAGTGCGGCGCGCAGCGCCGCCTCTCATGTCATTCCGAGCACAGCCGAGGAATCTAAAGACTCCACAGACCGCCAAAGCCGGAACGCGACACACCAGCCTCACGCACAAATCGACGCTGATCGCGAGCTATGGTTGTAGGCACTGCCTACCCGCCCAAAGCCGGAACGCGGCACACCAAACCCACGAACCGTTCTCGCCGGAACGTGAACTTTGGCCGTAGCGCAGCTACCCGAGAGCCGTAACGCAGTTACCCCCGCTATACTGTCCACACGCATATGGCCGACTTTGAACTGATCAAGAGCCTCGCCCGCAAGACGGACACAAAGGTCGTCCTGCTTGTCATGGACGGCTTGGGTGGCATTCCACACCCAAAGACACTGCGCACCGAACTGGAGGTTGCCGAGAAGGATAATCTCGATCGCCTCGCGCGCTCCTCACAGACCGGCCTGTCCATCCCCGTCGCGCACGGCATCACGCCCGGCAGTGGACCTGGCCACCTTGCCCTCTTCGGGTATGACCCCATCAAGTACCTCATCGGCCGTGGCATCCTTGAAGCTCTTGGGTTGGACATGGATGTCCGCGACGGAGACGTTGCCGCCCGAGGAAACTTCTGCACCATCGGCGAAGACGGCACCATTACCGACCGCCGCGCCGGGCGCATCGCAACCGATCTCAACCGTGAGCTGACCGAGCAGCTGAATGCCATCTCCGTCGAAAATGCGCAGCCCATCATCGCCTCGGGCCGCGAGCATCGCTTTGCCCTGCTTTTTCGACCGGAGGACGGAGGCCCCCAGCTCAGCGATGCCCTGACGGACAGTGACCCCCAAAGAGAAGGTTTGGCTCCCTTAGCGGTCACCCCAACTGAGCCATGGGCGGATAACACCGCCAACATTGTGAATTCCTTCCTTAGGGCTGCAATGTCCGTTATTGCCGACGCCCACCCCGCAAACGGCCTTGTTCTACGCGGTTTTGCGACAATACCGGACCTCCCGCAAATGTCGGACGTTTACGCCCTGAATCCTGCCGCAATCGCCGCCTATCCAATGTACCGGGGCCTCGCGCAGCTGGTGGGCATGAACGTCGTGCCAACCGGCGAAACATTCGAAGACGAAATCCAAACCGCCCGAGACATCTGGGACGATCACGACTTCTTTTTCATCCACTACAAGTACACGGACAGCACCGGCGAGGACGGCGACTACGATGCTAAGGTAGCCGCCATCGAGCAGCTGGATCGCGCCCTGCCCGCCCTGCTGGACCTGGATCCTGATGTGTTGATCGTGGCGGGGGATCATTCAACTCCCAGCGCCATGGCCGCCCACAGCTGGCACCCGGTTCCCGTGATGATTCGGTCGCGGCACATTGCTGCCGGCTTTTCGGAGGCGTTCACGGAACGGGAATGCGCGAAGGGAATGCTGGGAACCATGGCGGCAACAGACATCATGCCGATAGCCCTCGCAAATGCCGGGAAACTGGACAAATTCGGCGCTTAGAGACCCTGCATTGTGAAAAAGTGAACATGACATCTGAACGCAGGCCGCTGATTGCCGGCAATTGGAAAATGAACACGACGCTGGCAGAGGCGCGAATACTTGCCTACAACATCGTTCATATGGTTGGCGTTCCCAAGGACGTTGACGTGGCCGTGTGCCCGCCCTTCGTTTCCCTACCCATCGTTGCCGAGGCATTGCGTGGATCACCAGTTGCGCTTGGCGCGCAGAACCTGTATCCGGCAGAGTCAGGCGCCTACACGGGAGAGGTTGCGCCCAACATGCTGCAAGGATTGTGCCGTTACGTGATTGTTGGACACTCCGAGCGCCGCGCCTATTTCGCTGAGGCTGACGAATTCGTCAATGCAAAGGTTCGCACGGCCCTTGAATACGACCTCACTCCAATCATGTGCGTCGGCGAAACCCTACAACAGCGAGAGGCGGGCGAAACGGAAGACGTCCTCAGGACACAAACATCCGGTGGTTTGGCTGACGTGGACGATGTACCGGCAGTTGTCATCGCCTACGAACCCGTGTGGGCTATCGGCACCGGTGTGGCTGCGACGCCCGACGATGCGCGCGAGGGAATCGCCGTCATCCGCAACACAGTTGCCGAGGCGCATGGGCAAGACACAGCTGACTCCGTCCGCATCCTGTACGGCGGCTCCATGAACCCGCAGAACGTTGCATCACTGCTTGAACAATCGGGCATTGACGGTGGGCTGATCGGCGGCGCGGCGCTCAACGCAGAGCAGTTCGTTGCACTCGTGCGGGCGGCGGAAGAACACGAGCGCGAATAACCCTTGCTCCATCCCAATTCCAGTTAGAACAGTCCGTTCCGTTGTCTATACTGAACGCAGGCAAATTGCATAGCCAAACAACATCCATAGCAACCTGACTCACTACTACTGCCACATCGTTCTTAGAGAGCAGTCATTTCCAGGAGGAAAGCATCAGCATGTCCACAGGATCCACTCTTCGTATCGGCCTCGTTGGCGCAGGTCGATTCTCTCAGCGGCGTGTCGTTCCGGAACTCGCAAAGGTTCCGGGGATTGAGTTCGTAGCTGTCGCGAATAACAGCGCCGAGTCCACTGCTCGTGTCGCCGAGCAATTCAACGTTGCCACACAAGCATCCTCCTGGCAGGACGTTGTTTCCTCGCCGGATGTGGATCTTGTCTTCAACGGGACCCAGGCGCCGCAGCATCGCGATATCCTGCTTGGCGCACTGGAGAACGATAAACATCTGCTCACAATGAACCCGCTGGCCATGACAGGCGCGGAGGGACGTGAAATCGTGGCGGCGCTTGAGGCACGTCCGCAGCTAAAGGCGCGGCAATATCCGGCATTTCCCGGCGGCCCATATGACCGTGAAGATGCGCTTGTCCTGCGGCTTCTGTCTGAGGGGCGCATCGGACGCGTTTTGAGCGCGGAGATGCAGTGGCACACACCCTTCCTCGCCTTCGGCAGCTACTTTGACATCCTGAATCGATGGCTTGGACGGCACCGCCGTTTGCTGGTCGTTCGCAAGCAGCACGAGGTGGATAACCGGCGCGTCGGATTCTCAGCCATCGTGGCCGAACTCGATGATGACGTTGCCGTGCGGTATTTGCATGACAACCTCGCGCCGAAAGCCACACACAATGCCCACATCGCCCTGCACGGCGAGGAGGGCTCCATCATTATTGAGGGTTATCCTGCCGACCCTTTCTCGTCTGTACGGATCGCTTCAGGCGACGGCGAGGCTGAGGTCGTGCCGGTGCCGGACGACCTACGGCAGGCGTATGAAGATGAACGACGCGTCAATATCGAGGAGCAGTTCCTTGGATGGGTGACGGGCGGCGCCGAACCGACTCCACTCCTCCTGACCTTACAGGAGGGCCTGCAATCCATTGACGCGGCGGAGGCGTTTGTCTCCTCAATGCGGCAGGGCGGCGCGTGGGTGGAGCTGCCACAAGACTAGGTTCCCCCGCATCGCGCGCCATCAAGCAAAGTCAGATCTCAGCCATGGGCACACCAGTCATTGCGCTTGTCGGGGCAACGGCGGTTGGAAAGTCGGCCGTCGCAGTAGAACTTGCTCGACGCATTGGCGGAGAAATCATCAACGCGGATAGCCGACAGGTCTACCGTGGCATGGCAATCGGTACAGGCGTGCCGCCTGAGGATGAACGGGGCGACGTGCCACACCATCTCTATGGCATATCTGAGCCCGATGACGACTTTTCATTGGGGCGGTTTCTCACTGCCGCCACGTGCGCCATACAGGACATCCTTGAGCGGGAAAAGACACCAATCGTCGTGGGCGGCACCGGCCAATACGTGTGGGCTCTCCTTGAAGGATGGAACGTTCCTGAGGTGGCTCCAAACCCGGACTTGCGGCAGGAGTTGATGGAGCGCGCCGAAGCCGAAGGGCGAGACGCCCTGCACGAGGAACTCCGCCGTCTTGATCCTGCCGCCGCCGAACTCATCCACCCTAACAATCTGATCCGCACTGTGCGCGCGCTGGAAGTTGTCGTGACGACTGGCCGCCCTTTCTCCGAGCAGCGGACCCAGACTGTCCCGCCTTGGAACACACACATCAGCGGAGTCAGCATGGAGCGCGCGGCGCTGGACGCCCGCATAGAACAGCGCATCGACCACCAGTTGCAGGACGGCTGGGGCGACGAGGTCAAAAATCTCCTGGAGCAGGGCTACTCACCGTCGCTGTCGTCTTTCCGCAGCATCGGCTACAGGGAGATCTCTGCGCATCTTGAAGGTCGCATGCCGTTTGAAGAAATGCGGCAAGCCATCATTAACAAGACACGTCGATTCGCCCGAACACAATTCGCGTGGTTCCGTCATGATGACGAACGCATCACATGGATCGATGCAAGCGAGGACTCAAGACAAATGGCGGAACAGATACAGGCTACGCTGGGACTATGACAGCGGACAACGGTATACTTGGCGCATGAACTTCACAAAGATGCACGGTACAGGCAACGACTTCATTGTTGTCGAAGGCGGTTCTGCTGAGGCCGATTCCACGAATTGGCCGAAGGTCGCGCGGGAGGCGTGCAGCCGCCGATTCGGCGTGGGCGCGGACGGAATCCTTGTCATTCGCCCCTCAGATGACGCCGCCCTGCGCATGCAAATCTTCAACCCGGACGGCTCCGAGGCGGAGATGTGCGGCAACGGCATCCGCTGCGTCACCAAATACGCCATCGAGCGCGGTGTTGTCGACAGCTCGGCGCTCCGCAACGAGGCCGGTCTGCCAATCGAGACCCTTGGCGGGCTGATGACTGTTTGGCCACAGAACGGAAGCGTGGGCGGAGCCATCGAGGCCGTTCGCGTCGGAATGGGCGCGCCGATACTTCAACCCCGTGAAATCCCCGTCGCCGTGGATGGTCCGGGACCTGTACAGGGCCACGCGCTAGAGATAGGCGGCTATGCCCTGAACCTTTCCTTTGTTTCCATGGGGAATCCCCACGCCGTCGCATTCATCGACACGCCGGTTGCGGACTTCCCGCTCGAGACCATCGGGCCGATGGTGGAGAATCACTCCCTGTTCCCAGAGCGCGTCAACTTTGAGATTGTCAATGTCCAGTCTCGCGAAGAGATAACCATGCGTGTGTGGGAGCGTGGCGCGGGCCTCACCATGGCGTGCGGCACAGGCGCTTGCGCCACGGTTGTCGCGGCGCGTATCGCCGGTTTCGTGGATGATTGCGTGTCAGTGGAGTTGCCGGGTGGATCGCTCACCATCGAGTGGGACGGCAACCCGGACAGCCAGGTCTACATGACCGGCCCCGCCACAACGGTCTACGCCGGCCAGTTGCTCACGAGCTAGAGCGCTCTCCGGTTCCGGTTTCGGCGGTAGTTCCTGATTCGACGTACGTTTGCCGGAGGCGGGCAGGTAGCTGCGGCCGCTTCATCGTCATATACATGTACAGCGAGATAATGGCCATCATCCCGAGCGCGAAGAATGCCCAACGGTAGCCGTCAGCGCCGAATTCGTCATACATGAAACCGGCGAAGACGGGAGCAAAGATCCCTCCGAGCGCCGTGAAAGTAAATTGAAGTCCTAGCAACTGCCCGTACACCTGGCGTCCAAAGAGTTCGCCCAGGAGAGCAGACCGCGGCGGGTTGCCGAGGCCGAACCCGAATCCAAAGAACACTGCAAAGAGCACGGCGGTAATCGGATCCCGCGCCAGGAAGAGCAGCACTGCGCCGATTATCTGCATCGTGAACGAGATCGAGACAATCTTACGCTTGTCATACATATCGGCAAGAATGCCGCCCAGGATACGAGCCGGGAAACTGGAGAGCGGGAGGAGTGTCACTAGAAACGTGACCCACCCTGTAGAAAAACCAAACGACTCCCACAACACAAACTGGTGAATGATGAACGAGCCGAAGAAGATGAACCCGAAAATGTTCGCCACAACGTACTTCCAGTACGTCGTCGTTCTAATCGCTTCCTTTACCGTGAACGTCGTATCGGAGTAGCGCTCGTCCGTGTCCATTTCCGCGTGTCGAGCGGCCTCCTCATCGCTCATGCCATCCGGCCTCAGCCCGTACTTCTCGGGAGCGTCACGCATCATGAGGCCGAGCGGCAGCCCGACGACAAACGTCGCTATCCCGAGATAGAACAGCGCATCTCTCCACGCGAAGAGGGCGATCAGGCCCACGACGAGCGGCACAATCAGGGCACTCACTCCCGCTCCGTAGGACACGATGGCCATGGCAGTGCCACGCCGACGGATGAACCAGGCGTTGACGGCGGTGTTGACGGTAAGGAAGGAGCCGAATGCGAGGCCAAGGGCCATCACTGCAAAGGCCGCAAAGAATTGCCAGAGCTCCTGCACGAAACTCAACCCAATGAATCCACAGCCGAGAATAAACATCCCGCCAAGGACGGACTTTCTGGGCCCAAATCGATCGACGACGTATCCAACCAGGGGCCCGAAGATGCCCTGCTCCATGCGCTGAAACGCAAAGGCGATGGAGGCCACGCCCGCCGGCCACCCAAACTCGTCAAGAATTTCCGCAAAGAACGGCGAGAAGCCGTAGAAGAACACACCGGCTGTGTAAAAGAGGACGCCGAAACTGGCAATCGCCAACCACCAGCCGTAGAAAACGCGGTTGGGGTGGATCAGAACCGATAATGCAGCGTTTACGGCGACCTCCCAACAAAAACCAAAGCCCGCGAACGGGCGGATTGAATAAGTATAGCCCCGCTACGCTATCGGGCGGGCATTTCCTATGTAACCAGTCTGACTATGGGGATGCCGGTGGCGGCGCAGTGGATTGCCTCGGCCGAGTAACGGTTAGTGTCAACGGTACCGAAAGACTCAGAATCGCGGCTACAATTACGAACCCGATCACGTAGCTGTCCGTCTGATCGTAGAGCCAGCCGATAGCAACGGGCGACAAGATGGCCGGTAGCGAGGCCAGACCCTGTTGGATACCGGCTACACGTCCGAATATTGCGAGTCCCCAATATTCGGCTTGGAGCGCCAGCCGTACCGATGATTGTGAGCCGATGGCGCTCCCCAGGAGAAATCCAGCGAGTATCGTCAGCCACGGAATGGTAGACAAGGGTATTAGCACAATTGCGATCCCCTGCACGGTAATTCCGATTGCAAGCACCACTCGCTTGTCCACATAGTCGGCTATCGTCCCGGCGATGACGCGGATGGGAATGCTGGAAGCTGTTTGCCAAGCGAACATGAAGGCGATGAATTCTTTGGAGAATCCATTCTTCTGCAGGATGAGCGCCTCATACGTGACGATTGCCCAGGACCCTCCCAACAACGCGCTCGCGATGACGTACTGCCAATAACCCCGGCTGCGAAGCACATCCCGCAGTGTGAAGTTGGCTTCCGGCAAAACGTTCGCGCGAGACGACGGCGCGGTTTGGTTCTCGGGAGCTTCGCCGCCGTCAGGTTCCATCCCATAGTCCTGCGGCCTGTTGCGGATGAGGGGAATCAGGAGCATCCCGACAACCCAGAACCCCACACCCGCGCCAAACAAGACAGACCGCCATCCAAACTCTGGGATTATCCAGGCCCACACCCCTGCCAGCAGCCCGGACATGCCCGGCCCAACAATCATGATGCCGTTGGCACGTCCTCGAAATCGCCTAAACCATGCGTTGATCGCCGCAGCCGTGACGATGAACGACCCCGCGCTCAAACCGAACGCAAAGACGATGAAGACACCGTAGTACTGCCAAATATTGTTGACCTGGCTCATCAGCATGCAGCCGCCACCGGACACGAAGTAGCCGACTATCAGAATCTTGCGAGCGCCATATCGATCGACCAGGTAACCGGTCAAGGGAGCTGTGATGCCGGATTCAAGCCGTTGTAACGAGGGGCCAATGCCTGCCAGCGCTTGCGACCATCCAAAGTGCGTCACCATCGCCGCGAAGAAGTTTGAGAAGCCCCAGAAGCCGATGCCGTCTGTGTAGGCGGCGAGGCCCGTGCCCGACAGCGTCACCCACCAGCCGTAGAAAACCTGCCGCGGATGTCTGGCGAACATCCACGCCGTCATAACGGTTTTCTGGGTCCTCATGTCCTGGCAAGCCTCGTTCCATCAGCGGTGCTGCTCTTCGGGCGTGTCATCGTGAGCGTCAACGGAACGGAGATGCTCAGAACCGCAGCAACAATCATGAATCCAACAAGGTAGCTGCCCGTCTCGTCGTAGAGCCAGCCGATGGCGAACGGCGCAATGATGGACGGTATGGACGCCAGTCCCTGCTGAATGCCAACGACACGCCCAAAGATTGCCAGGCCCCAATACTCAGCTTGTAAAGCAAGCCTCACAGATGACTGTGAACCGATCGCGCTGCCCAGCAAGAACCCCGCTATCATCGCGATCCACAGTTCAGTCGCCAGAGGGAACAGCACAATAGCTACACCCTGCACGATGATGGCAACGGCAAGGACAACGCGCTTGTCTATGTAGTCGGCGACTGTGCCTGCAACCACACGGATCGGAATACTGGAGGAGGTCTGCCAGATGAAAACGAGTGCAATTGCCCTGTCCGTTAAGCCATTCTCACTCAGCATCAGAGCCTCGAACGTGATGACCGACCAGGACGCGCCGAGCAGTGAACTAGCGATTACGAACTGCCAGTATCCCCGGCTTCGTAGCACATCCCGCAGGGCATAGTTGGCATCAGGCAGTACGCTGCTGCGGGCAGTCGGAGCGGTCTCACTTTCGGGCGCCGGGCCGCCGTCCGGTTCCATCCCATAGTTCTCCGGCCTGTTGCGAATCAGGGGAATCAAAGCCATACCGACGATCCAGAATCCGATACCGGCGGCAAACAGCACCGTGCGCCAACCGAATTCCGGTATCACCAGCGCCCAGAATCCAGACAACACTCCCGACAGTCCCGGTCCCACAAGCATGATGCCGTTCGCGCGTCCCCGATAACGACGGAACCATGCATTGATCGCCGCCGACGTCACAGTGAAAGCGCCCGCGCTGAGACCGAACGCAAGAATGATGAATGAACCATAGTATTGCCACAGGTTTTCGATCTGGCTCATCAGGATGCAGCCGCACCCCGCCGCGATGTAGCCGATAACCAGCACCTTTCGAGCTCCGTAGCGATCCACCATCGCGCCGGTGATTGGCGCGGCAATGCCGGATTCAAGCCGATGCAGGGACGGACCGATAGCCGCGATGGCTTGAGGCCAGCCGAAATGGCGGACTATTGCCGCAAAGAAATTGGTGAATCCCCAGAAGCCGATGCCGTCCGTGTAGGCGGCGAGACCGGTTCCCGCCAGCGTTACCCACCAGCCGTAGAAGACCTGCCGCGGATGCCGCGCGAACATCCACGCCGTCATAACGACCATTTCGGTTCTCACGCGGCGAGTCTCACAGTATCGGCAGCGCCTCTCTGTGGGCGGGTCATGAGAAGAACCATGATTACGGCTAGAGCAAGCGGAATCACGACGGTCATAAACGCTATGCGGTAATCGTAAACATCCGCGAGCCAGCCGACCAGCACGGGTGAGATCAAACCGCCCACCGCCCCTGCCCCAACCTGCAAACCCATCAGCGAGCCGAATATGCCACGGCCCCAATAGTCGCCTTGTAATGACAGCCGCGCCGCGTTGCTGCCTCCCCACCCCGTGCCATAGATGATCTCAAAGATGATTGCCACCCAGATGTTGGCGATGAAGATGAACAGAATGCCCCCTGCAAGCTGGAAGCTCAGCATCGTTGCGACCACTAACTTCTTGTTGAACCTGTCCGCGAGCGCGCCGGAGAAGAAACGCATCGGGATGCTGGCGACGGTGAACACAACGACCATCGCACCGGCTGTTTCCATGGAGAAGCCGTAGCTGACAAGCGCAGGGATGTGGTGGACGACCATCGCAGTGATGGCCACCTGCTGCATGGAGAGAGCGCCGACATAGAGCAAGTATGACCGACTCAGCAGGATGGAGCGCACCGCTCCGGGCGACGGTTCAGGCTCAGCCGCCTCTCCGGCCTGACCTGATTCCGAGTCGGCTGTTTCCGGTGGATCACCATCCATACGCAAGCCGTAGTGCTCCGGCCGTCTCCTCAGAACCATCGCAAGCGGGATGCACGTTATCCATGTGCCAATTCCCGTGAACAGGGCGGCGTCGCGCCAGCCATACTCGCGTATCAGCACGACCAGCAGCGCCGTCATGATGCCCCCAAAGCCCGGCCCGATGAAGGTCAGGCCCAGCGCCTTGCCGCGATTGCGCAGGAACCAGTTGCTGATTGCCGTCGCCACCATGACGTAGGATGTTGCGCCCATGCCGCTGCCGATGAGAACGAACGCGACATAGTATTGCCACGCATGCTCAACTTGGCTCAGGACAATGAATCCCGTCCCGCCGCTGAACATCGCTACGGCCGTGACAAAGCGAGGCCCTAACCGGTCCGTAAGGGCGCCAATCGTTGGACTCAAAATCGCCGTGAACACTGCCATCATCGCGGGTCCGCGTGAGACCTGCTCACGCGTCCAGTTGAGATCGAGGCGGATGCTGTCAAAGAACGCGCTGAACCCAAAGAAACTGACGCCCGTCGTATAGAACATCAGGTACATGCCGGACAGCGCCATCCACCACCCATAGAAAAGGCGTGGACGACGCCGGCGCGGGGTTGAGACACCGGCACTCATGCCGCCACCTGCGGCTCGTTCTCAGCCGACGGGGTTCTGTCCCGAGGCTTCTTCATTAGCAGGACAAGGAGGAGGGCGATGGAGAGAAGGGCAACGACGACATAAGGGATAACTTCACTTTGTGTCTCCGGTGTGACAAATGACAGTAATTCTCTGAAAAGCACAAACACACCAAGTGAAGTAGCGGCCAGTATACCCAGAGCCAGACCGAAACGTTCGATACCCCAATATTCGACTTGCAGCACAATAATTGGAACACAGAGGATTCCAGCGCCAGTGCCGATCACTACAGCAAGTGCCAAAGTACTCCAATCCCCGATGCCTATGTATATTGCAGTCACACATATCAGTTGCGTAACCATCGCGCCCATCACAACTCGTCGAGCGCCATATAAATCCACCAAAACACCAGTTACGACTACTGCAAGAACACCCACCAACACCACTTCGGGTTGAGGCTCTTGAAATAGCCAAAGTCCTTCCGCCAACCGCGCCGGAAAGTAGTGTGGGGAGAAACTATAGAGACCTGCTCCAATGAGGACACGAGGAAGCAACAGAATCGCGCTTGTCTGACAGGCGCTAGCCAAGAGTAGGAGCAGGTGGGGATGATTAAGTAAAACTGAACGCAATGGTAATGACGATTCAGGAGTTATCTGAACAGTTGGCTTCTGTTCTTTCGCTACCTCAGGATCATCTGAGACAAACTGCCCTTTGCTATGAGCGAATACATCATTGGCGAGGAGGCGTCTTAGCAGCAAATAGGCAAGTATGATGCCCGGAACGAACAAAAAAGCAATATCGATGAGCGAAAGGGGCTGGAATCCGGGTACATCAGGCCGGACAACCCGAGCGAGATCGGAAGGCAGAATCCAGTACAGAAAACGATGAATACGTGGCAAAGGAAGTATCGTCGCAAGAATGACGGCGGCCAACAACGCTGAAAGAGCCCTTCCACGATTCGAAATGAACAGCGCTGTGGTCGCCTTGGCAAATCCAATCAGCAGTGCCCCTGCCAGAGCGCCATCAATTACTAGCCAGGCGAGGTACAGTACCCAGTTATCCTCGATCAATTCAGCAGCTACAAATATGACTGCCGCTCCGCTCATGATTGGAATGACCGCAGAGACCAGTCTCATACGATCCGCCGCATACCCGGCAATGGCAGCCACAATGATTGCGAGCGAGAGAAACAGGTAGATGTCGAACGCTGATGGAAACGCGTCGGACCCCGCTCTTGTGCTGGCTCTATCCATTTCAAAGATAAGGTCCGTATGTGTCTGTGCCCTGATCGCCACAGCCAACAAGAAGAAACCAACCAGCACCACCCACCAGCCGCGATAGAGGCGGCGGCTGGTCAGCCACTCAGGAAGCAGGGGCTCGGTTCGATAATCCCTATCCTGCTCGTTCATGCCCCATGCTAGGCGCGGGCGTATCCCAAACACAAACATAAGGTGGCAGTCAGAAGGATTGCTACAATAGGTTTCAGCGCGCAGTTCACTCGTCAAACCAGATACAGAGGAGACCCAGCCAAATGCCCCTACCTGAGCAGGCACGTCGCGTCGCGCAGCTACCCCCGTACCTCTTTGTGGAGGTCACACGCAAGATCAACGAGAAGCGCGCCCGCGGCGAGGACGTCATCTCGCTCGCCATCGGCGACCCTGACCTGCCCTCCGCCCCGCACGTCATCAGCGCGCTCGTCACATCACTGGAGGATGTAGCCAACCACCGCTACCCGGAATCCGACGGCCTGCCGGCCTTCAGGCGCTCAGTCGCCGACTGGTACAAGAAGCGGTTTGGTGTGGAGTTTGATCCCGATACAGAAGTCCTGCCCACCATCGGCTCGAAGGAAGGCATCGCCCACATCGCATGGTGTTACATCGACCAGGGAGACATCGCGCTGGTGCCGGACCCCGGCTACCCCGTCTACAGTGTCGGCACCATGCTGGCTGGGGGCGAGTCGTACTACATGCCGCTCCACCGGGAGACAGGCTTCCTGCCAGACCTTGATGCCATCCCTGAGGACGTGGCCCGGAAAGCCAAGCTCCTATGGATCAACTACCCCAACAACCCGACGGCTGCGGTGGCCGAGCTGGATTTCTATGAGCGGGTCGTCGAGTTCGCCAAGAAGTACGATATCGTCGTCTGTCACGACGGCCCCTACACAGAGGTCGCTTTTGACGGATACAAACCCGTGAGCTTCATGCAGGTGGACGGGGCAAAGGATGTGGGCATTGAGTTCCACTCACTGTCCAAGTCGTACAACATGACAGGCTGGCGAATCGGCATGACCGTCGGCAACGCGGAGGTCACCAACGCGCTGATGCGTATCAAGTCCAACGTGGACTCCGGCGTGTTCCAGGCCGTGCAGTTGGCAGGGATCGCTGCGATTGAGGGACCGCAGGACATCATCGACCACCACAACGCCGTCTACCAGGCAAGGCGAGACAAGCTTATCCCTGCCCTGCGCAAGATGGGCCTCGAGGTCGATCCTCCCAAGGCGAGCCTCTACGTCTGGGCTAAACTGCCGGATGGTGTCTTATCCGGCGACTTCGCGTCACGCCTCATCGAAGAGGCGAACGTCGTTGTGACGCCCGGCCGCGGCTACGGCGAGGCGGGCGAGGGATATATCCGCTGCTCACTGACCGTCAGTGACGACGCCCTTGATCGCGCGCTGGAGCGGCTAAGCAACGTCAACATCTCTGATCTTGTCTAGGTATACGAATGGATATGGCACAAGTGAACAACACGCGGCACACAGAGAACGCTGTCAGCCCATTTCACGTTGACGAGGAGCGTGTGATACTCGTTTTGGCGTGGGCGGAGCGCTCTATGACGTTGCGTGAGTTGTCTGCGAGCCTTGAGACCTCTGCGGAGAGTTTACGCGAAGCGATGCGTTCGCTTTACCGACGTCATTTCATCCTGGTATCACGGGGCATCGGTCAGATTGAAGATACGTACCTGCTTTCGCAATCTGCCCGCTTGTATGCCCGCCGTTACCTGCTCCCCGAAACGCCGCGTGATCTGCCGATAGAGACTCTCTCTACCCCGAACAAGCGGCGCTAAAGGTCCGCGTTGAACGCGAACCAGTTGACCCACCAGTAGTAGGTGATATACGCGCCCGCGCCGATGAGCATGACCGGGCTCGCCCACTCCACGATCGGCATCGCCTGGCGAATCACCACGCGGATAAGATCCTTGAAGACTGCGGCTCCCAGCGTCAGGCCAATCAGGCCCACACCCATCCCCGCGCCATAGATCAGGAACATGATGAAAGCCGCATAGCCGCCGATGACCTGCCCCTGCGCGAGAATGGCCAGGAAGATGGGAAACGTGCAGCTTAACGTGGCGAGCGCATAAGCCAGCCCGAACAGGAAAACGGACGTCAACCCCCGGCTCCCTGTGCCCCAATTGACTCCAATGGTCGGAATGAGCGCGATGGAGCGCTTGTTCACCAGCATGAATACGATCATGTACGCGCCCAAAAGCGCGAGCGCCACCCCGACGATGATCGCGATATAGGGGATGATGTCGCGCAGGATAGTTCCCACCGCACTCCACACGACGCCGAAAGCGCCGAACAAAAACAGGAACGCGAGTGCCGCTGTGCCACCGACAAGCATCGCCTGCCCTAGGCGAAGCGCAATGGGACGCTCCTCGTAGCCTTCTTCGCGTGAGCCGATGTAGTAGCCGATGTACGCCGGCAGCATCGCCACGCCGCATGGACTCGCCAATGCGACAAAACCGGCGCTGAAAGCAAAGGCAAAGGGGAGGTTGAACATTATCCGGCCCTCATATACCAAAAGTATACGGGCGCGGCATTATCCCTTGTCGGCTTGCGCCAACGACGTTCGTTGAGAAAGAGGCTGCTCCTAGACGTTTACAGCCTCTTGGTCAATGACCGCGCAGGACATCAGGCGCTCTGTCGTCTCCGTAAGCATGGCATCACCTAGGGCAAGGATGTCCTTCACACGCTGATCCGTTACTGAATAGAAGACGTTGCGGCCACGCCGATCCGCGTCAACGAAACCACACCAGCGAAGGCAGGAAAGGTGACTGGAAACGCGGCCCTGCGGTGCGCCCAGCATCTCTACAAGTTCAGAGACGCTGCGCTCTGACTCCAAAAGGATATGGAGGATCCGCAGCCTCGTTGGGTCTCCAAGTCCGCGGAAGAATCGGGCGGTCGCCTCTGCGCCGGAGGGCGCAGCAATCATAGGGCCTGTTTGCGTGAGGGTCATTGCGTGCATTGCGCTCATTACGTGAGTCCGTCCAATCCCGGTTCTTCCGCTCGTCCTACCCTGTCCATTTCGGAGGGCGCACAATGCACCGCTCCTCACACGTCATGGACTTCTTAACTATATCGTATGTCACAGAGTGAGTCCGCCCGTACAATTGAAAGCAGATGCACACGCCCAGTTATGCTCAGACCCTCCTTCGACGCTTGTTGACCCCGTTGCGACACGCGGCCATTCTCACCGTGGGCATTGTTGCCATACTCGCGGCGTCCTGCGCCAGCGAGCCAACTCCAACACCCACCCCACAGCCCACTCACACAAGCACTCCAACGGCGACATCGATCCCAACAGCAATCCCGATCCCCACTACCTTCCACACACCACGCCCGATCAGCCTGCCCGCGGATGAAGCGTCACACACCGATCCGGTGGAGTGGTGGTACTACAGCGGCGTCATGGAGGATGAGGATGATGCCGGTTATGGATTCCACTTCGTCATATTCCAGGTGACGAACCCGGAAAACGGCGATGCGGGCTACATGTCCCACGCCTCCGTGTTTGATGTGGGCTCGGGACTCAGGGAACAGTCGGTGCGCTTCGGGACGGGCGCACAGGCGCAACCGCCTTCGGGATTTGATTTCTCCGTGGCGGACTGGACGCTCAGCGGCGACGATGGCAAACACTCATTCGCCGCAACGACGGACACGTTCGCATTCAATCTCTCCGTGGAGGCCAACAAGCCTGCCATTCTCCACAACAAGACAGGCTACCTGGAGGCGCTGAACGGCTGGACCTACTACTACAGCTGGACAGACATGGACGTGCGCGGCACGCTCACCGTCAATGGGCAAGAGCTGGATGTCACTGGCGAAGCCTGGATGGACCACCAATGGGGCGATTTTGTCGTCAGGGGATACCCGAGCGGCTGGCAGTGGTTCGCCGTCTCCATGGACAACAACTACGAGTTGATGGTGGCCGAGGCCCGTGAGTCCGATGGGCAGGTCATCACGTACGGCACGCTGGTTGACCCGTCCGGTGTGACAACGCACATCGACGCCGAGGACATCGAAATCGAAGTTCTCAGCACATGGACAAGCCCCCATACCGGTGGGGAATATCCTGCAGGATGGCTCATCACGATCTTCGAGCATGAACTCTCCATAAAGCTCACGCCCTTGCTGGATGACCAGGAATTCACGCTCGCCTTTCCGCCGAACACCATCTACTGGGAAGGGCTGACGGAAACGGACATCACATTCGGCGGCCAGCCCGTTGGCGGTTCTGCTTACGTAGAACTTGTCGGATACGCGCCGCTCCCGACTCCGACTTCCTGAATCACTGTAAGGAGATTCGGGGAACCTGCGCTATTCGTCGTCCTCATCCTCCATCCCGTATGTGCGAAATGTTGCGCCCCAACGGTCTGAATGCTTGTACGTGAGATCTTCAAATAGCCCGGTGAATTGTGGGGTGTCGATTGGGTCTGTCGTCATGACGTAAGCATCCTCACCGTTGTCGGAGTAGTAGCGCTTGCGTCGCCCAACAATTCTGAATCCGTACTTCTTATAGAGATTCTGAGCGACTTCATTGGATACCCGAACCTCAAGCGTCACAGCACGGCAATTGAGCAGCTTGCTCGCCTCCACTGCGCCGATGATCAACAGTTCACCGATTCCCTGTCCTCGATGCGACTTACGAACGCCTACGCTTGTCACGTGCCCTTCATCAATGACAGCCCACAAGCCGAGATAACCGGCGATCAACTCCTCAGTTGGAGGCGGCAAGTCTGTACTGACCCTGAGCAGCCTCTTGACAGTGTTCGTGATGCCTCCACCACGTCCCCGGCCATTACCGCCGGATCCCCCGATACGTGGTAGTTCGTGCGTGAGGGCATAATCGTTATAGGCCGCATCATGGGCAACCGCAACCAGATAATGTGCATACTTCCGATCACGGATATCGCGCCGGAACGGCGGCGGGTACCTGTTCTCCGGAAATGCGTCGCGGTCAATCTGGGCGGCTTGAGTGATATCACCCTCATGCATGGGGCGAAGCAGCCAGGGCATTTCGTCAAACGCGTTGTTGTCCACCATTGATCTCTCGTCGCCTGCAAAGAGGATAAAGTGAAACAGTCGTCAACGCGCAGCTAACCCTGAGAGGAACCTAAACGTTATCTGGATGTAGTGAATGAACCAGGAGCCAGCACGCATTCACTCGGGGACGGAAACATCACTGACAGATGGTGACATCGCAGCCATTGTTCAGAGGGCACAGAACGGGGAGGCAGCTGCGTTTGGTCAACTCTATGAAATCTATTCCGACAGGGTCTTTCGATACGTCGCATATCGCGTAGATAGTGACGCGGACGCGGAGGACATCACGGAGGATGTGTTCATTCGTATGTTAGAGGCAATCGGCTCATTCAAATGGAGGGCCGTACCGTTCTCGGCGTGGCTTATGCGCATAGCGCACAACCGAGTCATTGACCACTACCGTCGTGGCCGGCTCCGAACGGCAACGCCGCTTGATGATGCGCCGCCTCTTCCCTCCCGCGACCGAGACCCCCAGGAAAGAGTGGACACATTCTCAGATCTCCAGGAATTGCGCGTGGCGATGGCCGGCCTTACTGACCTGCAGCGGCAGGTGATATCCCTCAGATTCGGCTCGGATCTGTCAATCGCTGAAACCGCTCATGTGATGAATCGCAATGAGGGCGCGGTGAAGGCGCTGCAGCACAGCGCGATTCGGGCTCTGCGTCGGCTCATGTTGCCAAGAAGTGCAGAAGGCGGTGCAACGCCATGACAACGCTGCCTCCTGACGACCCTGCCCTTGCGGAAGTCGTAAATGACTGCCTGGAAGCGCTCCGACACGGTGAGTCGATTGACGACTGTCTGAGCCGTCATCCTGACATCGCGGATGAGCTACGGCCTCTACTGACCGCCGCCCTGGCAATGGCCGAAGTTGCTCCGGCTCGTGATGGCACAGCACGCCGTATGGCACACACCCGCTTCGAGGGTGCCGTAAGGCATCACCTCGCCACAAACCGGCGGATTGCTGCGAGATTCTCAATTCGTGACTGGTGGAACACACGCGCCTCAGGGTGGAGACGTGTTTGGGCCGCTGGATTCGCCAGCATGGCGCTGTTTGTCATCCTCAGTACGGGAGCTGCGTATGCCTCCAACGACGCACTGCCTGATAGCCCGCTCTACCCTGTCAAGCGCGCGACTGAGCACGCGCGGCTCGCGATCACGTTCTCAGACGAGAGCCGGGCCATCTATCACCTGGAACTTATAGAACGCCGCACTTTGGAACTGGCAGCTGTCGCTGAATCCGGCGATCAGACAAGGGCGGAGGCGCTCAGTCGTGACGTGCTCAAGAACATTGAATTCGCGCGCGTGGAAGCAGGGTACACAGAGGCTGGTGTTGCACAGCAAGAGGCCGTGCAACAGACAGAGGCTACTGACCAATTGGCCGGCGAGACAGCGGCGACAATCACGCTTGCTCCTGACGACAGTGACGCAAGCTCTGCCGAGGTCACCGATATCGTGCAGGTCCGCGTGGATCCGCGTCTTCATGCATACATTGAAGCCGAGCGAGAAACCGCCGCCCGCGCGTACGCCACGCTCCAAATCGCCCACCAACTCGCTCCGCCACATATGCGACCGCATGTCTTGAACGCGCTAACTCTCGCAGAGCAGCGCTATAGAACAACCCGTTTCCCCGGCGAGCCGGCCCCAATCTCCCGCACACTCTTTGCGCAGGGAATCGCCCGTATCACCGACCGTGGTATGACCATCAGCGGCAAACTTCCGTTTGAAATCTCCCACAATGCTCTCGGTAATCGTCCGCCGCAGGATGGTGATGCTGTAACCGTCGGAGGATACGTTCGGGACGATGGCGTCCTCCTTGTACTGCGCCTGTATGCATTCGAGGCGGGGGAAATTACAGAGGATCAAATCTGGCTACAGTCTGAAGCGCTTGGCCGGAACGAAGGTGTCCTCTTTATCCCCGGGTTCAACGTCTCAGTGGACGACTGGGCACAGGTGGGGAACCCGGCAACCAATCAAGGTAGCTGGGTCTACGTAGAAGGAACGGTGAGGGACTACGGCGAAGTTGATGGGGAGGACATTCACCTGCTCGGGGAAGGCCCTATTCTCTTCCCACGCCCATAATGCTTTGCCTGGCGTACAGGCGGGCAAACGTAACGTAACTCGCGCTATACTTGGATGTTATGAACCGTCCCGCCCAAAAGTCGGGCGTTTGGTATAACGTTCGGATCTTTCTGCGACTGCAGACTTTCCTCCTGCCGTATTGGCATCGGGCGACCCTGACGTATGTCCTTTTGTTCGTCTCCAGCGCCAGCGCCCTGGTGATCCCTTGGCTCTTTGGACGAGCAGTCGATCGACTCGTTGAGCAGGCTTCCTTAGGAACGATTCTCACCGTCGCTGGATGGATCCTGGCTGCCGCCATCGTCCGTGGAGCCACGTCGTACGGGCAGAGCTATTTCAGCCAGGCCGTTTCGCAGCTCGTTGCGTACGACCTACGCAACGCCATGTACGACCGATTCCAACGGCAGAGTTTCTCGTTCTTCGATACGTCGCGGACGGCCGAGCTAATGTCACGGGCAACGGCGGACGTGGAGTCCGTACGCATGCTGATGAGCTTCGCGCTGGTTCGCATCGTCCAAGTCGCCGTGATGCTCTTAATGGTGACCGTCGTACTGCTCCAATCCAATTGGCAGTTGGCATTGGTCACGCTGGCCGTCCTGCCGTTCATCGCCTACCGCACGACGCGAACAAGCCGCCGCCTGCGCCCTGTTTGGCTCTCCGTGCAGCAGGAAATGGCGGCCTTGAGCACTGTTCTTCAGGAAAGCCTGTCCGGAATGCGCGTCGTCAAGGCGTTCGGACGCGAGAAAGAGGAGACGAATCGCTTCAGCAAGCAGGCATACAAGCTCTACGAACGCAACATCACTGCGAACGATGAGCAGGCCCTCAACACGTCCCTAATGACGTTCTCCGTTTATTTCGCCGCAGGCATCCAGTTGCTCTACGGCGGGTACATGGTCATGCAGGGTAATCTCACACCCGGCGACCTCACCGCCTTCCTCTTCTATCTGCTAACCATTACGGTCTACATTCGCATGATCGGCTGGCTCGGCAATCAGCTTTCTCGCGCCGTCGCCTCCGGTGAACGCATCTTTGAGATCCTGGACGCCCGCCCGGAGGTACGCGAGAAGCCGGATGCGACGGATAACGCCGTTCTTGACGGTCGAGTCGCGTTCAATACAGTCTCGTTCGGTTATGGCGGGCGGGACGATGTTCTGCAGGACGTGACTTTCGTGGCGGAGCCGGGCCAGGTCATCGCCGTCGTGGGAGCAACAGGCAGCGGAAAAACAACCCTCGTTAGCCTGATTCCACGGTTCTACGACCCGACGCGTGGGGCGGTCGTTATCGATGGCGAGGACGTGCGGAACATGACGCTGGACCACCTGCGCGGCTCAATCGGCCTTGTCCAGCAGGATGTCTTCCTATTCTCGGCGACGATTCGCGACAACATTGCTTACGGAGTGCCTGACGCGCCGGAGGAAGAAATCATCGCCGCGGCCAGTGCCGCCCGCCTTGACAGCTTTATCCGCAGCCTGCCCGACCAATATGACACGTGGTTGGGCGAGCGTGGCATCAACCTCTCTGGCGGACAGCGGCAGCGGCTCGCCATCGCCCGAACCCTGCTGCTCGACCCTCGCATCCTGATCCTGGATGATTCCCTCTCCAGCGTGGACGCGGAAACAGAGAGGTCAATCCAGCAGGCTCTTGATCGCGTGATGCAAGGGCGAACGACAATCGTTGTCGCCCAGCGGTTGGCCAGTGTTCTGCGAGCCGATCAGATACTCGTGTTGGATGAGGGCCGCATCGTCCAGCGCGGGACCCACGCGGAACTTGTCGCATACCCGGGGCCTTACCGCCAGATCTACGAATTGCAGTTGCGTCACCAGGAGGAGGCGTATGCAGCCGCTCCGGATACGATGACCGTTGGGGGAACGCAGCCATGATGGGCGGCTACTATGACGGCTGGGACGACGAACAGCTTGGTGCGGTCTATGACCGACGCGTCGCCGTCAGGTTGATCCCCTACATCGCTCAATTCAAGCTATGGGCGGCCATCGCCGTCGTCGGTATGTTGGCCGCGACGTTCAGCAGCGTCGCCATGCCTTTGTTTATCGGCCTCACCGTCGATACTGCCATCGCCACGGGCAACACAGCGCGGCTCGCGTGGATGGCGGGCATTTTCTTCGGACTCGTCGTAATCAACGCCATCGGCCTCTGGCTCCAGTCCCGCTACATGGCCAAGGTGGCGCACGCGATGCTCGTCAACATCCGGACGGAGCTCTTCGGCCACCTGCAGAAGCAATCGCTGAGCTTCTATGACAAGCAGCAGGTGGGACGACTCATGTCCCGCGTCGTGAGTGACGTTGAGCAGATTCAACAGGTCATGACGGGCGGAGTCATCGGGACGCTCAGTGACGTTCTTACGCTGGTAGGCATCGTTGTAATCATGTTCGTCATGGACTGGTCGCTTGCGTCAGTTACGCTCAGCGTTGTTCCTGCCCTGATCATCATCTCGATCTTCTGGCAGAAGCGTGCGCGTGTGGCGTTCCTGCGCGTCCGCCGGGCCATCTCCGTCGTGAACGGTAGTTTGCAGGAGAACGTCTCCGGTGTGCGTGTCGTCCAGAGCATGAACCGCGAGGACGAGAACATGCGCCGCTTTGATCGGATCAACTACGACCACCTTGCCGCCAATCTGCGCGCCTCTCGTCTGACTGCCGGCATGTTCCCTGCCGTGGAAATCATGGTTGGCATCTCCATGGCCGTAGTAATCATCTACGGCGGTTGGCAGGTATTACAGGGCGCTTTGACGGTGGGCTTCCTGGTGGCGTTCACATTGTGGGTGCAGCGGTTCTTCGATCCCATCCGCAACATCACCATGCAATACACGGAAGTCCAGCGTGCCATGGCCTCCGGTCAACGGATATTCGAGCTGTTGGACACCCGGCCCAAAGTCGCTGACAAGGAAGGCGCACAGCCAATACCGTCAATTGCAGGCCGTGTCAATTTCGAGAACGTCTCGTTCTCATATGAAGACGACATCCCCGTGCTGCGTAACGTCTCGCTCAATGCGGAGCCGGGGGAGACTATCGCGCTTGTAGGTGAGACGGGAGCAGGCAAGACGACGTTTGTAAGTCTTATCTCCCGTTTCTATGACGTCACGAGCGGCCGGCTAACCATCGACGGCCACGACGTGCGGGACGTGCAGCACGAGAGCCTGGCGCACCAGATGGGCATCGTGCCACAGGAGCCGTTCCTGTTCTCTGACACCATCGAGGAGAATATACGCTTCGGAAAGCCTGACGCGACACGCGCGGAGGTGGAGGAGGCGGCGAAGGCGGCCGGACTGCACGAGATCATCATGCACATGGACAACGGCTACGACACGGAGCTGCAGGAGCGCGGCGCGAACCTCAGCGTCGGCCATCGACAGCTCGTCAGCTTCGCCCGCGCCATCCTCGCCGACCCCCGCATCGTGATCCTGGATGAGGCGACGGCCAACATCGATACACGCACCGAGGCCCGCATACAGGACGCGCTGCGACGGCTCCTGCCGGGCCGCACGTCATTCGTCATCGCCCACCGGCTGTCCACCATCCGTGAGGCTTCACGCATTCTGGTGATGGACAACGGCGCGATCGTTGAGAGCGGCACACACAATCAACTGCTGGCCAATGACGGCATCTACGCCCGCCTCAACGCCATCTCTTACGGCGCAGATGCGATAAATGGCCACGTGGATGACCCGGCAACTCCTCTTCCCGCCCCGATACGCAGAATGGAGGACGAGCAGGCGTTCAGAGACCCAGGCTTACGCTTTTAGATACTCCGCCAACCGCCCCAACGCCGCTTTCCAGTAGGCGCGACGCGCCTCCACATCTTCTGTATCGGCGAGCTTCGACTGCATAACCGTGATGCGGCTCTTCGCATCACCGTTCGAGTAGAAGCTGATATCGAGGCTTGATTCAGTGCCGTCGCCGTCTGTCCACGTCGCGCGGGTCGTTTTCTCAGGGGTGTCCTTGCGAATCGTGATTGGCGCCTCCGGCAGCCATTGTCCACGGTGTGAGAGATTGGCAAACGTGCCATAGAGTTCCGATAGAGACACGGGGAGTGTCTTACTCACGCTGACCTGGTAGCCACGCGTGGTCTGATACCGCTCCCGCATCCCGCGCGCCCGTTCATAGTCAACGGTCACGTGCTGACTCCACCACGGAGTTACGCCGTGGTTCTCCCGAAGCATCGTCGCGATCTCCTTGTGCGTCAGATCCCGCGCCCCCGCCGCATCGAGGATGGAGTTCCACTCCTCCGGCGTCTTGCCCGTGGCCTTAACTACAGCCTCCGGTGAGGCTTCAGAACGGCTCTTGCGTGCAGTCATAGTGTTCAGTGTAGCGCAGGGCACTCCCCCCATTGACCACCTACACGCCCTCCAATAGAGTGGGTATAGTCACCGACCGACTGGTCAGTCGGTTTTGTATGGAGGACGAATATCTCAACGGTTTCAGACACCGGCAAGGCGTCGACGCGAGAGCGCATTCTTGAGGCGGCGGCGCAGGTGTTCGCAGAGTCCGGCTACCACGGCGCAAGCGTCGATGACATCGCCACCGCCTCCGGCGGCTCCAAGGGCGGCATCTATTTCCATTTCCCCGGCAAACGCGAGATTTTCTTTGCGCTTGTCAATCGCTTCGCTGATCGACTGCTTGCCGACGCAAACACATCCATCGCCAACCAAACCAGCGGTGTTGAGCAGGCCGGCGCGGTCATTGAAGCCACGCTTCAGACCTTCGCGAACCATGCCCGGCTCGCGAAGGTGCTGATGGCAGTTGGCCTGGGCCCCTCTTTTGATGAGCCGCTGCTAAATCTCCATGACAAGTTTGCTGACCTGATTCGTGAACGGCTGGACGCCGCTGTGGAAGATGGCTCAATCCCGCCGCTCGATACTACCCTCGCCGCTTACGCGTGGATGGGGGCACTGAATGAAATCATCCTCCGGTGGCTGTACACGGGAGAGCCTTCTCCCCTCACGTCAGCCGCGCCACAGCTGAAATCGATCCTGCTGTCAAGCGTGGGCGTGAGCAAGGCGGGCTTGCCAACCACTGACGAGGGGGCTGACTAATCATGGCGAAGGCTTTTCGAGACCTCAGCGAGTTCATTAAGTTCCTCGAGGGACATGGCGAACTAAAGCGCATCACGGCGCCCGTGACGTGGGATCTTGAGATTACGGAGATTACCCAGCGCGTCCTGCGCGAGGGTGGTCCTGCCCTCCTTTTCGAGAACGTTGAGGGCTACAGCGACACGCCGGTGCTCATCAACCTCTATGGGACTGAGCAGCGCGCGGCGTGGGCACTCGGCGTCGATGAGCTCAACGAGCTTCCCGCGCAGATTGAGAAGATGATGGCGATGGCGCAGGGCGGCCCCCCCGAAGGCTTGATGAGCAAGCTGCGTATGCTAGGTGACCTGGTCAAGCTCGGACGCATCGGTCCGCGCACTGTGGAGCGTGAGGATGCTCCCTCTCAGGAAGTCATCATGCAGGATGACGATGTCGATCTCCTGTCGCTGCCCATTCTCAAGACGTGGCCGCAGGACGCCGGCCGCTATATCACACTGCCGCTCGTCATCACCAAAGACCCTGACAACGGCACCCACAACCTCGGCATGTACCGCATGCAGGTCTATGACAAGAACACCACCGGAATGCACTGGCAGACGCATAAAGTTGGAACGCAACATGAGCGAGCGTCGGCAGAGCGCGGCGCGGGACGCATGGAGGTCGCGGTAGCGCTGGGCGGCGATCCGGCTCTCATTTGGGCCGGATCCGCCCCGTTGCCCGCGGACGTCAGCGAGTACGTGCTGGCCGGATTCTTGCGGGGCCAGCCGGTGCCTGTTACGAAAGGCATCACGGTCGATCTCGATGTGCCCGCGCAAGCCGAGTACATCCTTGAGGGCTACGTCGATCCGTCGGAGCGGCGTCCTGAGGGCCCGTTCGGCGACCACACCGGCTACTATTCCATCCAGGATGGGTATCCCGTCTTTCACGTGACGGCCATCACACGCCGCCGCAGCCCAATCTACCCGACCATCGTCGTGGGCCGACCACCCCAGGAAGACTACTGGATGGGCGTTGCCACTGAGCGGCTCTTCCTACCCCTGATGCGGCTGATGCTGCCGGAGATCGTTGATGTTCACATGCCTGCGGAGGGCGTCTTTCACAACCTCGTGCTTGTCTCCGTCAAGAAGGAGTACCCCGGCCATGTGCAGAAGACGGTGAGCGGGATGTGGGGACTGGGGCTGATGTCACTGGCGCGCGCAATCGCTGTTTTTGATGATGACGTGGATATCCATGATCCGTCAGAGGTCGTGTGGCGGCTGTCGAACAACGTTGATCCCCGGCGCGACATTTTCTTCGCAGACGGGCCGATTGACGACCTTGATGTTGCATCACCCACCGCGCGCGTCGGCAGCAAGATCGGCATCGACGCCACGCGTAAGTCCGGCGAGGGTGAGATGGGTGAGCGTCAATGGATGCCGGACATCACTATGGATTCGGCGATGGTCGAGCAGGTAACGCGACGCTGGAAGGAATACGGATTCTGATGGATTCTGTCGGTCGCCCGCCACTCCCACGCCCTTGGTCCTTTATGGGCCGTCTTGGCATCATGCTCGATTCCATCCGGTTCGAGCACTCCATTTTCGCCCTGCCCTTCGCCTATCTCGGCATGATTCTCGCCGCTGGCGGCTGGCCGACGCTCTCACAATTCATCTGGATTACGGTGGCAATGGTCGCCGCGCGCACCGTAGCCATGAGTGCAAATCGGCTCATCGACCGTGAGATGGACGCGGAGAACCCCCGCACCGCCATGCGTGCCCTGCCCTCCAAGCTGCTTCGTCCATCCGACATGCTCGGCATGTTGCTTGTCAGTCTCGTAATCTTTTTCTTCGCCGCATACATGCTGAACACTCTTGCGCTGATTCTCGCACCCGTCGCCGCAATCATCGTCATCACGTATTCCTACGCCAAGCGATTCACGTGGACGGGACATTACTGGCTTGGGTTCGCGGACGGCATCGCGCCGGCTGGCGGCTGGATCGGCGTTTCTGGGGAACTGCCACTTGAGGCTGTCATTCTCGCCATGGCCGTCACAACGTGGGTGGCCGGATTCGATCTCATCTACCAATGCATGGACTATGACTTCGACATCCCACGCAAGATCCACACAATCCCTGTCAAATGGGGCATTGCCGCAGCCCTGCGGTGGGCCCGCGTCACCCATTTCTTGACGATTGCATTCCTGGTCGCGCTTGGGGTCATGATGAGCCTTGCGTGGCCGTACTACATCGGCGTTGCCATCGCCGCCGCCTTGCTCGCGTGGGAGCATTCACTCGTCAAGGCGGACGATTTCTCCCGTGTCACCATCGCCTTCTTCAATATCAACGGCGTCATCGCCATCATCGTCTTTATCTTTACGGCGGTCGCCGTCCTGATGGGTAACGCTTGATGCAGATGCAACAAGGTCAAGATCAACTTCCGGTGGTTGTCGGAATCTCTGGTGGCAGCGGCATGGCCATCGCAGGGCGCATCATCGACTCGCTGCTGGAGGCACAGATCCCCGTGATCTGCACCATCACCTCCGGCGGGCGGCAAGTGTGGGCTCAGGAAATGGACGAGCCATTCTCACGGGCACTCGAAGCGTGGTCGGCCAATGAGTGTTTTTCTTACTACACGTCCAAGCAGCTTGGCGCGCCCATAGCGAGCGGTGGGATCCCGACACGGGGAATGATTGTCGCCGCGTGCAGTATGGCGACGGTGGCGGCCATCTCACACGGCCTCGGCGACAATCTTCTGCGGCGCGCGGCGGACGTGACCATCAAGGAGCGTCGTCCGCTGGTGCTCATCCCTCGTGAATCGCCCTTGTCTGCCATCCACCTGGACAATATGAAACGACTGGCGGAACTGGGAGCAACAATTCTCATGCCCGCCCCTGCTTTCTATCTGAAACCGCGCACAGTCGATGACATCGTCGACTATTTTGTGGCGCGGGCGCTCAACGCCATTGATTCGACAACATTCCCGCTGCCCACTTCACTGCAGTATGAGGGGATGGGCGGCAATGGGGCACTCAATAATATTGCGGACAAAAAAGCTGAAGACATGGATTTGGAGGAGGAATAGTCGTGAAACTACGTCGTTTAGGTTGGATTGTCGCCATTCTTGCGGTGGCGGCCATCACTGTTCTTGGTATGTCGTGCGATGCCTTTGCGGAAGATACGCCGACCCCTGAACCAACACCGGTACCCCCCACACCCACGCCAGAAGTTGACGATACGCCGATCCGGGTGGGGCTGCTGCCAATCATCGACAGCGTGCCGTTCTATCTTGCGGAAGAAGAGGGCTTGTTCGAGGCCGCCGGGCTTAACGTCACGCTTGAAACGTTCAGCAGCGCTCTGGAACGCAACGTGGCGCTGGAATCAGGCGCTATCGACGGTCAACTCGCAGACCTGATCGCCACGGGATTGATCAATGGTCAGCAGCACAACGTCTCAATCGTCAAGACGACGTACCGCGCCACCGGTGACGTTGCAATGATCGCCCTTGTTGCGGGTGCGGAAAGTGGCATCGGGTCGCCCTCCGATCTGGAGGGCAGGAGCGTTGGCATCTCCACCAACTCCCTCATCGAATACCATCTCGACCTGTACCTCGACGATGCAGGACTCGACCGAGATTCCGTCGAGAAGACGGAAGTCGCTGCGATCCCCGTTCGCATGGAGCTGCTGTCGCAAGGACAGTTGGATGCGGCCGTACTGCCTGAGCCGCTCATCACTCTTGCCGTGAACGCGGGTGGAACTGTCATTCTTGACGACCGCCAGAGTCGTCTCGGCATGAGTGTGCTTGAGTTCAATGTCGATTACCTGGCAGATCACGAGGCGAACGTGAAGAAGTTCCTCGAGGTTCACGAGGAGGCCGTTCAGCGAATCAACGCTAATCCGGACGAGTACGCATACCTTCTCCCTGCAAAGGCCCGCCTGCCTGAATTCCTTGTCGGAATCTTCAACGTTCCACCATTCCCCAGCAATGATGTTCCGACTGCAGCTGAGACACAGCAGGCGTCTGAATGGCTCCTTGAGAAGGGGCTGATTGACCAGGCTAGGGATTACAGCGACTGGGTGGATCCGCGTTTCATTCCATAGGAAAGTCCCGGCGCTCCTCGGCAGTGACGCCATGACTGAGCAGAAGCCGATCGCAGCCCTCGGGGACGTGACATTCGCGTACCCCGGGGGCACTGCGGTTCTGCGAGATTTTTCCTGGGAGATGTCTGACGGTGAATCGTGGGCGATCATTGGCCCGTCGGGATGCGGCAAGACAACCCTGCTCTACATCCTCGCCGGGCTGCGCTCCCCCGATAGCGGCCATGTAACTATCGCAGGAGAGCCTATCAGCGGCCCTCGCCGTGACATCGGTCTGATCTTACAGGATCACGGACTCTTGCCCTGGGAGACCGCCATGAACAACGTCGGCATGGGGCTGAGGCTGCGAGGCGCCCCCGGACGTGAATGGCGCTCAGAAGCGCAATCATGGCTTGACCGCCTGGGGTTGGGTGAGTTCGCAAAACGTTTTCCCGGCCAACTCTCCGGTGGTCAGAAGCAACGTGTCGCCATCGCGCGCACGCTCGCTGTATCACCAACGCTCTTGCTCATGGATGAACCGTTCAGCGCCCTTGACGCCCTGACACGTGAGTCACTTCAGCTCCTGGCACTGGATCTCGGGATTGCTCGTGGCCGCAGCGCCGTCCTTATCACTCACGACATCAATGAGGCAGTCATGCTGGGCAACAAGATTCTTATCATGGGCGCCGGGCCGGACGACCCGGCAACGATTATCGAAAACCCGGGCGCAGGACAAGACGGTTTCATCGGCTCTGATGAATTTAGAGAACTGGCTAGCAACGTGAGATCCAGGCTGAATACGAATCCGGAAGCAGCGGCCTCCAGATGAATGAATCGGCACTTGGCCGGGTGCGGAGTCGCGCCGCGACGTTTGGCGGCGGCATCATTGCCGTGCTGGCTGCCCTGCTTCTGTGGCAAGTCGTGTCATGGATTGTGAACTCCAACATTCTGCCCGGCCCCGTGCCGGTCAGCCTGACGTTTATCGATCAACTCGATGAAGGGCTGCTGGGGCACGCGGCGGTCAGCGCCTATCGTGTCGTACTTGCGATTGCGATTTCAATCGCGATCGCGGCGCCCCTGGGCCTCATACTTGGAACGAATGCCAGGCTGTACACGTTGTCCGCCCCCATCATCTACCTCAGCTACCCCATCCCCAAGATTGTCGCGCTTCCCGTTATCCTGCTCTTGCTGGGCCTGGGCGACGCAAGCAAGGTAACGATGATTACCCTCATCCTGTTCTTCCAGATACTGATTCTCGTGCGCGACGAGGTCCGCACCGTGCGACCGGAATTGGTCCTCTCGGTGCGTTCGCTCGGCGCGAACCGTCTCCAACTCTTGCGATTTGTCTTCATGCCTGCCTCTCTCCCTGGGCTCTTCACCGCCCTGCGTGTCAGCACCGGTGTCTCAATCGCCGTTCTGTTCTTCGTGGAGAGCTTCGGCACGCGGCAGGGGCTTGGATACTACATCCTCGTCGAATCCTGGGGACGCCTGGCCTATGAGGAAATGTACGCAGGCGTGATAGCCATGGCCCTGCTCGGGCTCAGTGTCTACTACGCGGTTGACGGCATCGAACGCCGACTAACCCGTTGGAATCGGGATGACCGATAGCCCACAGATGTGGCTAACTACTCAGCATCCGGATCAATCTTGAGCCAACTGGGGTTCGAGTCGTTGGCCGGATTGTCAGTAAGGCGAATCGGCACAGCCTCCTCGCTGAGGCTCCACAAGTAAATCTCGTTGTTGCCGTCGCGATCGCTCACAAAGGCGATAGTCTGGCCGTCCAGCACAGTGGACCATGCAGGCTGCATGCTGTTGTAGGGCGCATCCGGGGTGCGGTCGGCGCTCCTCCGCCCCTGGGACGAAACATACCAGAGATGAATGGCATTACCGGGATTCGTAATCGCAGATGCGTTTGACTGCATGATGACGTCCCGGCCGTTTGGAGCGTACTCCGGGAAATCCTCAAGGGAGGTCGGCGCCCTGAATTCTCCCGTTGGCCTCAGGAAGGTTTCCTGTGGGATAACTCGAATAAACCGCCCTCCGTTGTCGAGTACGTGAACATCGACGATCTCCGGCGAGAGGCCGGCCGACACCGCAATCTCCTCGCCATCGGCGTTTATGCGCGGATTCCAGTAGGAATAAGTCGTGTCCTGACCAAGCAAGTTCATGCCTGTGTCATCGTCACCCATACCTTGTTCTGCCATCCAATAGAGCTGAGGCCGGCCCGACGCGAGACCTGGGGCGGAAATAGTGACGAGCAGCCGCTCCCCGTCCGGGTACCAGGTTATCGACTCTATTGTTCCGCCGGCGCGGCCATTGGTTAGGTTGGTCTCTTCACCCTCTTCAATGTCGAGCAGGATGATGTCAGTCGAATTTCCCGAGCGCCTGATAAACGCCAGTTTGGTCCCATCGAAACTCACAGCCGGACTAATGTCATCGGAACCGTGATCAGTGACCTGCGTCTCCATGGTGCCGTCATGCTGTATGGAGTAGATATCCCAGTTCCCACCGCGATCAGACTGGAAGTAAATCGTGTACGTATCATCACCCCCGCCGCAACCGGACACGATAAGCGTTCCCAGAAAGAATGCCGTCACGAAGGCTAATGACCGTCTCATGGGTTGAAGTGTCTCACTGCATCGATCAATAGGATAGGCGCTATCCCTATGCTTCCACCTTAGCACCAAATGACCCCGGCTGGAGCGCCGGGGTCATTGTGAAACAGTCTTGGTGGATGATCAATCTGGTATTGAAGCGTCCTCAGAAATCAGCGTCCCCGCAGACGCGGGTCCAACACGTCCCGCAGTGCGTCTCCAAACACGTTGAACCCAAACACCGCCATGCTGAGAGCAAGACCGGGGAACACGATAATGTGCGGAGCAAGCTCAGCAAAGTCCAGCGCGCTGGCGTTGAGCATGCCGCCCCAGGACGGATGTGGCTCCGGAACTCCCAGACCCAGGAAGCTTAGGGATGCCTCTGTTGTGATTGCAGAGCCTAGACGCCCGGTCACAACAATGATCCACGGCGCCATTGAGTTGGGCATGATGTATCGGAAAATGAGCCGCAGGTGGCTGGCTCCGATTGTCCGGCCGGCCAGCACATAGTCCGTCTTTGTTACGGATAATGCCTGGCCGCGCACGACGCGAATCATGGCGGGTAACGCCGGAATTGAAATTGCGATGATCGTCACTTCAATGCTGAAGGTCTGAAGGATGGCGACAATTGCCATCGCAAGAATCAGGCCCGGGAATGCCTGGAGGACATCAACAAGGCGCTGGCCAAACAGGTCAACCCATCCGCCGAAGTAGGCGCTCGTAATGCCAAGGATGCCGGCAATGGTTCCCGCTCCCATCGCTACCGCGAAGCCCACATACAGGGAGATCTGGGCCCCGTAAACGATCCTCGTAAACAAGTCACGCCCGTAACGATCTCCGCCTAGCCAGTGTTCCGCGTTCGGGGGAACCAACTGCGCCGATATCTGTGACGCATAGCGGTATTCGATAAAGCCCTCATAGTTTGAGGCTGCGGATGTCGCAAACTGCCAGAGCGGTGCAGTCGCCGCCATGAGAATGAGGATGAGGACCAACGCCAATCCCACTAATCCGAGGGGTCGCCTTCGCCACAACAGCCAATTGCGCTCCACAATGTTGCGCCGTCGCCGTTGGCCGATAATCTCTGCGACCGCTTCAGTCTGTGCCGCCATCTCTTTGCTCCCCTTGAGTGCCGTCTACTCGATTTTCAGCCTGAACGTGGCTGGTTCTCTTCTCGCACGCCTGCCGAACGGTCTAGTACCGAATCCTTGGATCAAGCCAACCGTACAGCAGATCCACGCCCAGGTTCGCGGCGACAACGGCAAAGCCGGTGAGTGTCACGACGAGCTGAACGACTGGGAAATCTCGCTGGTTGATGGAGTCCACCATCATGCGGCCAATGCCCGGAAGCCCGAAGACCTGTTCCGTGACAACGAGGCCGGTCACTGTGATCGGCAGGAAGATGCCGATTAGAGTGAGCACCGGAATTAGAGCGTTCCGCATGGCATGGCGAACGATAATCACACGCTCCTTGAGGCCCTTCGCGCGCGCCGTGCGGATATAGTCCTCGCGCATGACCTCAAGCATGGTTGCTCGCATCATGCGTAACGGCACGCCCATCAAGAAGCCAAGGCCAATGATGAGAGCAGGCCAAATCAACTGTGCCAAGTTGGCAACTGGGTCTTCCCAGATGGGGATGTACCCTTGCCGGGGAATCCAGTCAAACAACCGGACAAAGATGAGAATCAGCATCATGCCGCTCCAGAACGTTGGGACGGAGATGCCGAGAATCGCGATGCCGCGAATGAGGTAGTCGAAGAATGTATCCTGCTTGAGCGCTGCGACGACTCCACCGGCGATACCCAGGATACTGCCGATGATGAGGCCCATCAGGCCAACCTGCAGGCTAAGGGGAGCTTTCCGGCCAATCAGCCGATCCATGTCGGCGTTATAGAAGAATGACTTGCCAAAGTCGAGAGTGAACAGTCCATAGATCCAACCTAAATACTGTTCATAAAGCGGTTTGTTTAACCCGAGTTCGTCGCGAATTCGCTCGAGTGCTACGGGATCAATGCCCCCGCCGCCTTCGCCGCCGCCAAGCATCATGATGGCCACGTCGCCCGGCGCAATTCGCATGATCAGAAAGACCACGATTGTCACGCCAAGGATTGTCGGCACTGCCAACAAAATACGGCGTATTACATATGCCCACATCTGCTTTCGCCCCTCCCCGGTAGGCTACAAGCCAGCCTGCGTCATTGGTAATCGGGCCGTTGCTTGTGCCACGGCTCGTTTCCCGTGTTTCGCACCATGCTATGGATGCCCCCTACCCGTGTCAAGCATTTTGGGCCGCCCTACCGGATTTAGGACAGGTCGTCCGGAAGCGAATCGCTTTCGGGACAACCCTTCTTTGCCTCGGATGTCCACTATGTCTTTACGCTCTAGTAGCGGATGCGCGGATCCAGCCAGCCATAGAGCATGTCCACGCCGAGGTTCGCAGCGACAACGGCAAAGCCGGCTAGCGTTACAACAAGTTGAACAACCGGGTAGTCTCGCTGACTAATTGCGTCCACCATCATGCGGCCTATGCCTGGCAAACCAAAGACCTGTTCTGTCACCACAAGCCCCGTCACAGTGATCGGCAAGAATATCCCAATCAGCGTGAGCACGGGGATTAGAGCGTTGCGCATTGCATGGCGAACGATGATAACCCGTTCCTTGAGACCCTTGGACCTCGCAGTACGCACATAGTCCTCGCGCATAACCTCCAGCATGGTTGCCCGCATCATGCGGAGCGGCACTCCCATGAGGAAGCCGAGGCCGATAATCAGCGCGGGCCACATCAGCTGCAACAGGTTGGCGACCGGGTCTTCCCAGATGGGGATGTAGCCCTGCCGCGGAATCCAGTCAAACATCCGCACAAAGATCAGGATGAGCATCATCCCGCTCCAGAATGTCGGAACAGAGATGCCGAGAATCGCTGTGCCGCGGATGAGGTAGTCGGTCAACGTGTCCTGCTTGAGAGCCGCTATGACCCCGCCCGCAATGCCCAGAATGCTGCCGAACACCAGTCCCATCAAGCCCACTTGCAAGCTCAGTGGGGCCTTGCGCGCCAGCAGTGTTGACATCTCCGCGTTGTAGAAAAACGAGCGCCCGAAGTCCAGTGTCAGGATGCCAAAGAGCCAATCAAAGTACTGCACATAGAGTGGCCTGTTCAACCCGAGTTCCTCACGGATACGGTCGATTGCAGCCTGATCGAAAGAACAGTCTCCACCTGGCCCACAAGCTATCATCAACGCCAGATCACCCGGCACAACCCGCATGATCAGAAAGACAACGACAGTGACACCCAGCAGTGTCGGTATTGCCAGCAAAAGCCGGCGCACAATGTATGCCCCCATCGGATTCGCCCTCCCCGTGCGATTCACCCTCTGAGCTCATCTATCACGGAGCGGTGTCGTCCTTCACCGCGCCGGATATTCAGGCTAGTCTAACCATCGGATTGCAAGGGTCAAGGCGAACACTGCGAAATGGGCCGTTTTGTACGAATCGACGCGGGAAAATAGCGCTAAGGGTTGTCAAGTGGTACGGCCGCTTAGAGAGTAAATCGGTGATGCTTTGAGGCGTTCTCGACCAGAGATTCAAAACGTGAGAGGGCGGCCCCGCGGCCGCCCTCTGAATTGTTGATTTCTCTACTTCAGCTCGTCGGTCTGTTCTTGTTCAAGAAATCCAGGAGCGTTTGATTGTATTCTTCGTGACGCTCGAACGGGGTTCCGTGCCGAGTCGGAAACACCTCGACACCGGCCTGCGTTCCGGTCATCGCTGCAGCAAGATCATGTGCGGCCTCCGGCCCCGTGTATTGATCCCCTGCCCCGACAACAATCAGCGTGGGCGACGTGATGTTTGCCACGTCAACGCCGGACGGACCGCCCATGCCGGCCATCACGCGGACATACTTCTCATGATCGTTGGCCGTTGTGATGGCGTGGTGGGCTGTAACGATCTGCGGCCGCGCCTCACGGAACTCCGGCGTGTAAACCTGTTCCAGCCAGCCCTGCCAAACAAATTCCATCCCCCCACTGCGAATGCCGGCTATTCGCTCCTCACGCATCTTCTGTGCCGCCGCAGCTTCTTCCTCATTTGCTGGCGGAGGCGGATCGAGCCTCCCGCCATTTGATATCACCGCGCCCCAGACACGGTCGGGGTGAGTTGCTGCGAAATTCCTCACGATGCCGCCGCCCATCGAGTAGCCGATTAGCGCTGTACGCTCGATGCTCAAACCGTCCAGCAACGCGGCAAGATCGTCGACAAACGTCATCTGACTCAGCGAATCGGATTCCGGGGTCTCGGTGTCGCCATGCCCACGCACGTCATAAGTCAGGACGTGGAACGATTCTGCTATCGCGGGAACCTGCAGCCACCACATATTGTGGTTGTCGCCGGATCCGTGGATGAGCGTCACCCAAGGAGCCCCCTCCACTCCGGTCGTCTCATAGCACTGCTCAATACCGTTCGCCGTGATTATCTGTGCCGCCATAATTCCCCCAATCCCTTGTCATGCGTCCGGTGTTCTTACTGAACCACGCTCGGATTGTAGCGCGGGCGACCCCTGACACGCCGCACTACAATGGTGTGCGAGCCCGACATTGGTGGGCCTGAATGACTGGGGGTGGCCGCATGCCAATCGAATTCAACGTGGAAGTCCAATTTGAGGCAACCCCGGAGAAAGTCTTTGAGGCCCTGACGAATGTCAATTCATTCATCGAATGGATGCCGAACCTCAAAGAAATCAAAGTTCTATCAGAAAGCGACGTTGGAGTTGGGACGGTCTTTGAGGAGACCCGTCGCATGTTCTTCCGTGATGCAACAGAGCGCTTCCGGGTAAGCATGTATGAACCGCCGGAGATGTTCGAGTTGACGGTCGACGGATCAGAAGGAAGCAGTGGCAGCGGCCAGTACACGTTCCTCTACCACCTGGAGGAGGATAAGAACAACGGCGGCACCAGCATGTCCATGCACGGCGAAATCACGGGACTCAACAAGGTCATGGAGTTCCTTGGTCGCCTGGGTGTGGGTTTCATGGTGCGCGCCATCCGCAAGGATCACCGCGCCCTCGCCAACTACCTGGCCGTGCAGGTCAACGAATGACGTTCTTCAACACAAGTGGGCGCAACCGCCTCTACGGCGACCTCGCTTACCTCTGGCCGTTGATGAGCCCGCCGGAAGAGTATGCGGACGAGTCTCCTCACTGGCGTAACCAGATTCTGACACGCGTCACCAAGCGCCCTGTGCGCGCCCTTGAACTCGGCACCGGCGGCGGCCATTTTTTGTCGCACCTGACGGACATTGTGGACGCGACGGCCGTTGACTTATCAGAGTCGATGCTGGAGAACGCGCGACGTCTCAATCCGGACGTTGAGCATGTCGTCGGGGATATGCGGTCGATCCGCCTTGAACAAACCTTTGATGTTGTCCTCATACATGACGCCATCGCCTACATGACATCAGAAGATGATCTGGCTGCTACGTTTGCCACGGCCCGCGCGCACCTTGAGCCGGGCGGTGTGTTTATCACCATGCCCGATCACTACATCGACCGCCCCGTTTGGCCGTACATCAACCACCGCACGTACGAAAGGGATGGCCGAGAGCTCACGTATATCGAATACTCATCGCCGGACGTGACCAACCCGTCCTTGCTTCAGTCCTCGTTCCTGTTCGTCATCACGGAGAAAGGTGAACGCCGCATGGAACTCGACCACCACACAACGGGGCTATTCCCTGTTGATACGTGGCGGCGGCTAATAGAGGAAGCCGGCTTTAGCGTTGAGCGCCTCAACTACCCCGTCGCGGACGGCCCCATCAGCCAATACCTCTGGGTAGCAACGGCGGTCTAGGGGAACAGCGCGAACTCTTCCAGACCCTCGGTCTCTGGCGCTCCAAACATGAGGTTCATGTTTTGGATCGCCTGCCCTGCCGCCCCTTTAACAAGGTTGTCCAGCGCCGTCACGATGATGATCCGCCCCGTCCGCTGATCAATCACCGGATAGACCTGCGTCATGTTGCTCCCGGATGTCTGCTTGGTCTGCGGCGGCTTCTGAGTCACCCGCACAAACGGCTCAGCGGCGTAGTAATCCTCATACAGGTCACGCAGGCGCTGCGCGCCCTCTGGTGACGCAGGCAGCCGGCCGTCCACCGGTGTTACGTAGATCGTGCTCAGGATGCCGCGCGTCATCGGAATCAGATGCGGCGTGAACGTGACGTTCCACTTCTGAGACGGGTCGATCTCATGGAGTTCCTGCGTGATCTCCGGCAGGTGGCGGTGGCCGGAAAGCCCATAGGCGGACACGTTCTCGTTGACCTCGGAGAAATGCACCGCCTGGCTGAGTGAGCGGCCCGCCCCGGACACGCCCGACTTCGAATCCACGATCACATTCGGCTCGATGAGCTTTTCCTTAACAAGGGGGGCCAGCCCGAGCAGCGCGCCCGTCGGATAGCAGCCAGGGTTGGCAATCAGCCGTGCCTCCTTGATCTGCTCCCGATGCAGCTCCGGCAGACCGTAGACTGCCTCCTCAAGGAAGGACGGCGCGGGGTGCGGCTGGTACCAGGCCTCGTACTCCTCAACGTTGTGAAGCCGGAAGTCAGCGGCGATGTCTACCACGCGGGCGTTCTTGCCGAGCATGGCGACGCACGCCTCCGCTGATGCCTTGTGGGGCAGCGCGGAGAACGCAACATCCACGTCGTCAAGTTCATCCTGCTCGACGATCGGCAGGCCCATCTTGTCCAGGTGCGGCAGGTACTCGTCCAGTTGCTCGCCGGCGGCGGACCGCCCCGTAACGGCGGTCAACTCAACATCGGAATGGCCGCGCAGAATCCGCGCAAGCTCCATCCCCGCATACCCCGTCACATTGATGATCCCCGCCTTGATGGTCATGGTGCGTGTCCTGTTCTACTGCAATGCTATCTGGCCTGATAGATGAACACCCATTGTAGCAAGTGGGAAAGGAAGTGAATTCTGGAGTCCCGCTTTCTCGGAAATGATGGGGACTATCCCTTCTCCGTGCTGCTTGGGCAGAGTTCTGAAAGTACACACTCCGGACAGTTGGGACGGCGGGCGTGGCAGACGCGGCGGCCATGTTCAATCAGGTCTACGTGGAACTGGTAGACCTGTGAATCGTCAAAATATGACTCCAATTGATAGTGCGCCTTGTCCGCGTTCATCTTTCTGGGAATGAGGCCGAGCCGGCTTGACACTCGATGGACATGCGTATCCACAGGCAGTGCAGGGCGGCCCAGGCTGAACAGCAGCACGCACGCCGCCGTCTTCTCCCCTACCCCCGGCAAGCTCAATAGCCACTTGCGAGCCTCATCGAATGGCATGTCCGCAAGGAAGTCGATGCTGAATTCGCCTCGCTGGCGATAAATCTCGTTCAGGATGGCCTGCACGCGCGGCGCCTTGATCTTCGACAGCCCACCGTGCTTGATGGTCTCCTGCACGGCCTCCGTTGGCGCGTCCACAACCTCCTGCCACGTGGGAAACGTGGCGCGCAGATCCGCGAATGTTCGGTCGGTATTCAGGTCGGACGTGTGCTGCGAGAGGACGGTGTAGATCAGCTCGTCCATCGGCTCTGCTCGTTTGAACCAGGGGCGTTCGCCGTTCTGCTGCAGCAACAGTCTGGACACGTCCTGCGCGCGTTGGGCGCGGACGGTTGGACGGCGGCGTTTCGTGGTCATCGCGTGCTAGACTCTCCCTATGGTTTCCCCACACATTCTAGCTAGCCGCACGTCTGAATCGACACCCTCGGCCCTCAGGCTAGCCCCTAGCAAGGACTTCACCCATGCGTGACGAGATGACGCAGGCCGTCAGCGGCCACAACGCCGACTACATCGAGCTGCGACTGGAAGAGCTGGACACGAATCATATCTCCATGCGCGGGCATGAGATCGATGACATCGGCGGATCATCGAGCAGGGGCGGCGCAGCGCGGGCATATGTGAACGGCGCGTGGGGTTTCGTGACCTTCACGCAATCAGACAACCTGCGTGAACGGGTTGCGACAGCCGTCCGACAAGCGCACCTTGCCTCCGGCGAGGGCGGAGAGCTTGTACGCGGGGAACCTGTTATCGCAGAGCCGCCCCCCGTCCTGGACAACGACCCGTTCCTTGTGCCTCTCGATAAGAAAGTGGGGCTGCTGCAGGAATACATTGAGGCCATGTGGGCCGTGCCAAATATCCAGAGCACGTCTATCGGCGCCGGCGATCGGCGCCGCGTGACCCACTTCGCCAACTCAGAGGGGTCATATATCCGGCAGGAACGCGTGGATGTGACTTTCGGCGCCCGCGCCATGGCCCGTAGAGATAACGATGTCCAGCAGTACGGCGTCAGCGTTGGCAGCCTCGGCGACTACAAAATACTTGAGGGCCGCCACGATGAGATGCGCGAGATTGCGGAAAAGGCCGTCGCGCTGCTGGACGCGCCGCAAGTGGAGGGACGCGAGTACACCGTTATCTGCGACCCGATCCTCGGCGGCGTTTTTGCCCATGAAGCCTTCGGCCACCTGTCCGAGTCGGACTTCCTGTACGAGAACGACCGCATGAAGGAGATCATGGTCTTAGGCCGCCGATTCGGCGGGCAGCACCTGAACATCGTGGACGGCGCGTCCGTCCCCGGCCTGCGCGGCTCCTATGCTTACGATGATGAGGGCATCCCCGCTCGCAAGTCAGACCTGATCCGTGAGGGCGTGCTGGTTGGCCGGCTCCACTCGCGTGAGACGGCGGGCAAGATGGGCGAGGGCGTGACAGGCAACGCCCGCGCCATGGACTATCGATTCGCCCCTATCGTCCGCATGACCAACACCTTCATCGAGCCGGGCACGGCCACTGCGGAGGAACTCATCTCTGAGGTCAAGGACGGCGTGTACTGCAAGAACTGGTACGGCGGCATGACATCCATGGAAATGTTCACCTTCTCCGCCGGCGAGGCGTACCGCATTCGCAACGGCCGCATAGAGGAGCTTCTGCGTCCCGTCGTCCTTTCTGGCAATGTTTTCACCACGCTGGAGAATCTTGACGCGGTCGCTAATGATCTCGATATGAACCAGGGCGGAGGATGCGGCAAGGCGGGTCAGTCCCCCCTGCCCGTCTCCAACGGCAGTCCGCATATCCGCATACAGAACTGCCTCGTTGGAGGCGCGTAGAGCATGGCACAACGGCCAACTGACGCAGACCTAGCGCTGCTGGAGCGGGCCCTCGCCTATGCACGCGGCAAGACGACCGCCGCCGAAGTATTTGTCAGTGAAGGCGAGTCCACGCCGGTCAGTTTCGAGGCCGAAAAGCTAAAGGAGATCTCCACGCGCCAAACATGGGGGCTCGGCATTCGCGTCTTTGTGGACGGACGCATGGGTGTCTCCTCAACGAACGATCCTGACAAGCTGGAAGAACTTGTTGACCGCGCCATTGAACTCGCCCGTTACGGCCCCGAGTCTGAGCTGACCCTACCCGACCCGTCGCCGAGCACTCCTTCTATCGAAACCTATGACCCCGCCATAGAAGAGGTCACGACGGAGGCGATGGTGGATGCCGGACGGCGTCTCCTGGCCGACGCCAAGCCGCTTGAGCCGGAGGCGTTGTACGGTGCGAGTCTTACCCACAGCACGGGCAGTTTCGCATTCCTCAATTCCAACGGGGTCAGTTTCGGCCACCGCAAGAGCGGCTTTGGCCTGTTCGTCTCGGGAACACTGATCCGCGGCACGGACATGTTCTTCATTGGCGAGGGCGACCGCGGCTGCAGCCCGGATTGGGACATGCAGCGGCACATTGACGGAATGCGCCAGCAAATCAATTGGGGCAAAGAGATCGCTCCTACCCCCGCCGGACAGATGCCCGTTCTCTTCATGCCACGCGCCGTCTCATCCGTCCTCCTTGGCCCGTTCCTCTCCGGCATCAACGGCAAGACGGTATTGCAAGGCTCATCGCCGCTTGGAGGCCGCATCGGCGAGCAGGTCTTTGACAAGCGGCTTTCCCTCGTTGATGACCCCACTCTCCCGCTCAAACCTCCATCCCGCTCCTACGACGATGAGGGCGTGCCCAGCCGTAAACAATTCCTCGTCGAGGACGGCGTGCTTCGCACCGTCCTGTACGAACTCCAATCAGCATCAAAGGCGGGAGTAGAGCCAACCGGCAGCGCCTCTCGTGGACTCGGTTCGATGCCCGGCGCGGGCACATCGTATCTGACAATCGAACCCGGTAACGCGCCATTCGATGACATGCTCCGCACGATGGGCGACGGCGTAATCGTGGAACGGCTCATCGGCATGGGACAGGGCAACGTTCTGGGCGGCGATGCCGGAGGCAATATCCTGCTCGGCTATCGCGTACAGGGCGGTGAAGTAGTGGGTCGCGTCAAGGACACCATGCTCCACTGCAACATCTACGACATCCTCAAGGACATCATGGCCATCGGGGCTGAAGCGACGGAGCTTGGCGGATCGCTTTCCACCCCCGCAATCCTTTGCAACGGCGTTTCCATTGCCCCCAAGACGGACTCGGACTAACAGCGCGGAGAACTCCATTCATGCAGTCGGATGGTGTCGAAAGCGTCATCAACGCAATACGTGAGAATCCCGGCGAAGTATCTGCCGCCGCCCTCGCCGACCTATCCGACCCCGACCGGGACGAATTGGGCCGCGTCATCGAAACCCTGCGTGACATTGATTTTGAATACCGCCGCTCCATTGTTGGTCAGTTGGTGGAACTTGCAGAGGAAAACGTCGACTACACCTTTGATCGCATCTTCATGACCTTGATGGAAGATGAGGACGAGGAGGTCAGAGAAGCGGCCATCCTGGGGCTATGGGAGAGTGAGGATCGCGCGCTGATTGAGCCGCTATTTGAGCGGCTCCTGCTTGACAACGAGGAGCGCGTGCGGGCCGTCGCTGCCCAATCGCTTGGCCGATTCGCAGTCCTTGCCGAACTCGGCGACCTTCTCGAGCGTGACACCAACCGCGTCCGTGAGGGATTGCTTGATGTGATTCGCAACGAGCAGGAGCCGTCTTTTGAGGTGCGTCGCCGTGTGATTGAGGCTGTGTCAGCCTTCACCTCGGAAGAGGTGCGAGAACTCATCCTTGAAACCTATGAAAGTGCCAGTGAAACCCTCCGCGCCTCCGCCCTCTATGCCATGGGACAGAATGCTGATACCTCATGGCTCACCTACATTCGTGAAGAAATGGAAAGCGAATCCGAGGAGGTCCGCTTTGAGGCCGCCGGCGCAGCCGGACGCATCGGCGATGAGCGTCTTATCCCCGCCCTCGCCCGCATGGGTATGGAGGACAACACGGAAATCCAGGGCGCAGTCGTCACGGCATTAAGCGCCATCGGCGGCCCTGCAGCTCAACGCGTCCTGCGACGCTTCCTCCAGCACTCTGATGAGAACTTTCGGGAACTGGCCCTGGACGCGCTGGAAAGCATGCAGAGTTTCGAAACCAACGCGGAGATCCTGCGAAAGTCCGCCAACAGCGCGGCTGACGCCGTCTCTCCGCTCAACGACGACCCCGATGATGATGTCTTCGAGAACTTCGATGACGATCTCGGCATCAATGAAGAACTTGACGACGACGAATTCGAGGACGAGTGGTAGCGCTCATGATTGATGACCATTCAGAAGACCGGCCCGACATCCAATACGATGTCTCGGCGGGCGGCGTGGTCGTCCGATGCACACCGGACGCTCAGCTCGAAGTCATCATCTGCCGCCGGGCCGCCACCGACCTTTGGGCGCTGCCCAAGGGCACACCGGAATCCGGCGAATCCCGCGAACAGACGGCCATCCGCGAGGTTCGTGAGGAGACAGGGCTGAGCGTCGTCATCGTTGGGGACCTTGGCAGTGTTCGCTATACCTTCATGGCGGAAGGAATACTGCACGACAAGCGGGTCTACCATTACCTGATGGAGCCAGTCGGCGGCAGCGTTGACGACCACGACACCGAGTTTGACACCGTTGAGTGGCTGCCTCTCGAACCCGCCACGCTGGTCAGGATGACGTACGATACGGATGTGGAAGTTCTTAACAGGGCCATTCTCACGATGGCTCACAACTCGGACGGAACCGATGGCCGCTAGGACCAAGCCGCTCATCATCACCGGAGAGCGCGTCGGCCTCAGAGACAAGGCCGAGATGGATGCGTGGAACGATTACCTCTGGCGCTCGGACGATGAGCTGGCTGAGTTGGACGCCACCTACCCGCTCAAGATGACCTATGAGCAGTACGCTCCCATCCACAAGGACGACCTCAACTACATCTCAAAGCGAAGTCACCGCTTCGCCATCATCGAGTTATCCGAAGGCAAGCATATCGGCAACTGCATGTACTACGACCTTGACCGGCGCGCCAAAGAAGCCGAACTGGGCATCATGATCGGCGACCGCGCCTACTGGAATGGCGGATATGGCACAGATGCCGTCAAGCTCCTCACAGGCTGGATGTTCAACAAATTGGAACTGAGCCGGGTCTATCTCAAGACGCTGGACTGGAACGTCCGCGCCCAGCGCGCATTCGGGAAAGCGGGCTTCACCCAGACCGGTTTCCGTGAACAGGGCCGCTATCGCTTCATGCTCATGGACATCAAGCGCGATATTTGGGAGCAGATGCAGCCGGACGCAGCCGAAACGTCCTAGTCCAATACGGCCGTCGCTTCCACTTCTATCAAATAGTCCGGGTGCGCGAGGCCGCTGATGAAGAGTAGCGTGCTCGCAGGGGGATCATTAGGAACATGGCGCTGGCGCGCCGCCCGATAGCCCTCAAGATCCCCCCTCCGCGTCAGGAATGTCGTGACCTTAATGACGTTAGCCCATGTCGCGCCGACAGACGCAAGCGCTATTCCCAGGTTGCTGAACACCTGCTCCGCCTGCTCTTCAATGCTGCCGACACCCACAATCTCACCGGCCGCATTCTGGGACGTCTGACCGGCAATGTGGATAAAATTGCCAACCTTCACTACCTGCGTGTAGGCTGCCGGCTTGCTCAGCCCGTCCGGTTGTATTCGTTCAATGCTCATCTCAATCCCCCTTGTTCTCCAGCACGGCACCGAGTGATCCCAGGAACTCGCGCGCCTGCCATTCTCGCACGACGGGTGCGCCCTCGCCCGTCTCATCATTCACCAGTGACGGATCACGCGCCAACCGTTCCAGGCTTTGCATCGGCCAGATAAGGGCAGCATCGAGGTCCAATTCCTCGCCTCTTTCGTTCCGCCACGCCTTGAGGTCACGCAGCCGATCAATCTGCTCCCGGGTGGGTCTGCCTTCCGGGCCGTTGGAGTTTGAATTGCCATTTCGCGGTCGTGTGACGGGCGGCGCGGCAAGCCCGCGCTCCCGTGCTTGTTGCAGCCTTTTGCCATACCGTCGCAGCGGGTTCGCCGGTATGCCCTCAATCTCGCTCAAATCTTCGCTTCCCGCCGCTGCAATGGAGGTCAAAACCGAATCGCTAAGGATCTTGAAAGGCGGCATATCTCGCCGCACGCCCTCCTTGTGCCGAAAGACGTACAGTTCGCGAAGCACGGCCAGCTCCTGCGGCCCCAATGCTCGGCTGCCCTTGGCATTCAGGAACGCGACTTCAGGCGGATCAGGCGGGCGATACCGAACACCCTCCAAGCGCCGAAACTCCTCTTCAACCCATTCAACGCGCCCCAACTCTTCAAGCCGCCGCACCAGTTCATCGCGCAAGTCCTGCAGGTGCAACACGTCGTCAACGGCGTATTGCAGTGCCTCACTAGGCAGCGGCCGAACCGTCCAATCCGCCCGTTGAAGGCTCTTGGACTTCACAATGGCGACACCGAGCGCGTCTAACAGAACCGAGTCCAGGCCCACACGCCGCATGCCGCAGAACTGTGCCGCAATGCTCGTGTCAAAGACGTTGGCAACCCGGAACGACCATTCTTTATCCAGCACGCGTATGTCATTGGAGGCGGCGTGGATGACCTTTTCGACATCTGGATTGGCCATCAGCCCACCCAGCGGCGCGACATCATCCGTCGTCATTTCAAGAGGATCGATGACCCATGCCCTGCCTCTTGCCGCTATCTGTACGAGGCAGACCCGATCAGGAAAGCGGTGAAAACTGTTGGATTCGGTATCAACGACGATGCACTGCTCTCGGGACAGTCTCTCAACCAGCTCGGCAAGACCGTCGGCATCATCGATGATTTCCACCCGTGCGGGGTGATTGCTCCAGGTCAGTTCAATTTCTCCAATCCGGCGAGTCCGGCCAACAGGCGCTTGACGCCCTGACCTTTGAAAGCGACCGTCACCTCAAAATCGTCCCGCGTCGGCGTCTCAAGACATGCCACAACAACACCCTGCCCGAACTTCGGGTGGCCCACGTGATCGCCGGGCCTGAACGGTGCGGGCGCCTTTGGCACATCCAGCTGTGGCTCGGGCATCGGCTCCCGCGGACCGGAGAATCCTGAGAGCGACGGCATCCGCCGCCTAACAAGTTCCTCTGGCAGGTCCTTAAGGAATTGCGACGCCTTGCGCGGGCCGTATTGTCCCCGCATATTGCGCCGCAGCGCATACGTCATATAGAGCCGCTCCATCGCACGTGTCATGCCGACGTAGCAAAGGCGGCGCTCCTCCTCCATCTCTGCCGGATCACCTGACTCGATGGATCGGATATGAGGCAGCAGTTCGTCTTCACAACCCACGATGAACGCGACAGGGAACTCCAAGCCTTTGGCCTGATGCAAAGTGATGAGTGTCACGGCATCTTGCCGTTCCGAGCCCTCCTCTCGGATAGCCGCATCAAGGTCGGTGGACAGCGCTACTTGGTCAAGGAATGCCGCGAATGCCTCACCCGGCGGCAGAGCCTGGTACTGGGCTGCGACGTTTCGCAGCTCCTCAACGTTGTCGAGGCGATCCTCCGCGTTCTCGTCTTCCTCAAGAAAATCCCTGTAGCCGGTCTTGTTCAGCACTTGGTCGAAGAACTCGAGAATGTCCTCACCTTGCAAGGCCTCAAGAAGCTCCGTCATCATCTGGACGAAAGCCTTCACGGAGCCTAATGACTGTGCAGGCAAACTCGGCGTGTTCGCCTCTTGCCCGTCCGCAGTTATCTGCATCGTCGCGTACAGCGGCACATTATTGGCCTCGGCCCATTGCTGCAGCAAATCCAGTGACCTTCGGCCGATTCCGCGCGTCGGAACATTGACGATGCGTAGGAGACTGATGTCATCGAATGGGTTGCGCAGAACCCGAAGGTAGGCAACGACATCCCTAATCTCGCGCCGTTCCCAGAAACGCAGCCCACCAATAATGCGGTAACGGAGTCCTGCTCGGTTGAATGCATCCTCAAACGCGCGTGACTGCGCATTCGTGCGGTACATGATCGCGCAGTCACCATATCGGGTGGAATCCTCGTCGACCAGACGCTCAATTTCCTCTGCGACATAGAGGGCCTCATAGTCCTCATCGTCTGTCGGTTCAATAGTGACCGGCCTGCCTCTGCCCTTCGCCGCTTTGAGTTCAATCTCCTTACGATCCTTGTTCGCTTTTACGAGCGAGTGGGCGGCATCGACAATCGTGGACGTCGAGCGGTAATTCAGGCCGAGCGGAATTATTTGAGTTTCCGGAAAATCGCGCTCGAACCGCAGGATGTTCTCGATATCGGCATGTCTCCATCCATAGATGGACTGATCCGGATCGCCTACGACACACAGATTGTGGTGCTTGGCTGCAACAAGGCTCGTCAGTTCATACTGTGCGCGATTCGTGTCCTGCCACTCATCAACCATTACGTGGTCATAGCGATTCTGCAGCTTGTCCCGTATCTCGGGATTCGACCGCAACAGGAGCACCGGCTTCATCAGCAGATCATCGAAGTCGACCGCGTGCGCCGCCCGCAGCAGTTGCTCATAACGGTCATAACAAGAGGCTACGATCTTTTCGTAACGGTTGCCGGCCTGCGAAGTGTAGTCACCGACGGTAAGCATCCTGTTCTTCGCGCCGCTGACCGCATCCAACAATGAGGCGGGACGATACGTGCGCGGATCAAGGCCCTCGGCCTCCGCCACGCGCCGCATCAAATTCGTCTGATCATCCTGGTCGTAGATGACAAAGTCTTCAGGGACGTGAATATCTTCCCCGTACTGCCGCAACACACGCGCTCCGAACGCGTGAAACGTCCCCATTGTCAGCTGGTCGGCGCGGTCACCGATGAGCCCCTCAACCCGTGAGCGCATCTCACGCGCCGCCCTGTTTGTGAACGTGACAGCAAGGATACGTCGCGGATTCACGCCGAGCGTCCGCACGAGGTAGGCGATACGGTGTGTAATGACACGCGTCTTGCCGGACCCCGGCCCGGCGATAATCAGAACAGGGCCGTCGACAGCTTCAACTGCTCGGCGTTGGTCCTCATTCAGGTTGTGGAGAATATCACGCGCTGCTGCGGTAGTCATAGGAGAAACCAATCTCCACTAAGCATACCAGCGGCGCGCCCGACTCAACGGCGCAATGTGGGTAGGACTGCCCGTACGTCGCCCCTGATTCCTGCGTGTATTGTGCGAATCGAACTATGACTGTTTCGCCAGTGCCACTGCCCGCTCCATCATGTCCGGCGGCGGCCCGAAGATCTGGAACGGGTTTGGCATGACGCCCAACGGCACCTCGATCAGCGCCGGTGCTTCTGCTTTGAGCGCCTCCTCCACCTGCGTCGTCAACTGCTCCGGCGTCTCCGCTCGCCTGCCTTGCGCGCCGAACGACTCCGCGAATTTCACGAAGTCCGGGTTGTGCAGATCGGACGCGATGATGCGGTGGTTGAAGGCGGTGTCCTGTGTGCGGCGCACGTTGCCATACGCGCTGTCGTTGAACACCACCGTCACAAGGTTGATGCCGTAGCTGACAGCCGTCGAAAGCTCCTGCGCGCCGTAGAGAAAACCGCCGTCGCCTGAGATGGCCACGACCGGCCTATCAGGATTCCCAACCTTCACGCCAAGCGCCGTGTTGAAGCCGTACCCGAGCGTTCCCTGGTAACCCGCGCCAATGTAGCTGCGTGGGGAATACACAGGGAAACCCTGGTTGGAGAAGTACCCGACCTGCGTGACTTCCGTCACGAAGATGCCCTCCTCCGGCAGCGCAGTGCGAATCGCGCCTGCAAATTCGGAAACGGGCGACATCGACGCCAGCTTTTCCTGCACCGTAGCGCGGACGGCGGCCATCTCCTCGTCACGTGAATCGCGCGACTTGTTGTGCCGTGGAACACGCCGAATGAGATCGCCAAGCGCCCTCTTGGCGTCGGAAACGATGCCAATGTCCGGCGCGATGTTCCTGTCCAGTTCTGATTCATCAATATCAACATGGATGACGGTTTGGTCCTCATCCCTTGGATATGGATTGGGCCCGGGCATCACGAACCGCGTGCCAACGGCGAGAATGACATCCGCATTGGGCAGCAAGTCGTACGCAGCAATGGACGGCAAAGCAAGCGGATGCCGATCGGACAGCGCCCCGCGTCCGTTCTGGGAAACGATTACCGGCGAGCCAAGCATCTCAGCAAGCTCCTGCAATTCCGCAGTTGCTTCGCTTGAGATGATGCCACCACCGACGAAGATCAGTGGCCGCTCAGCATTTCCGAGCGCCTGCGCCGCCTTCTCCAGCAGATCCGGGTCTCCTTCGATTGCGTTAGGCATTCCCGGCTCATAGAACTCAACCTCGGCTTCTGCCATCAGCACGTCCACCGGCACCTCAATCTCCACCGGGCGCGGCCTGCCGGACTTGAGCTGATAGAAGGCCTCATTGACGAGCCCGGGCACATCCGCCGCGTCCATGGCGCGTCCGGCCCACTTGGTGACGGCGTCGATGGTCTCAAGCTGGTTCTTGATCTCATGCAGCGCGCCCCTGCCCTTGCCGAGATGGTGGGTGGGAATCTGTCCTGCAATACAAAGCACCCGGGAGTTGGTGGCGTAGGCGGTCGAAAGCCCCGCCGCCGCATTCAAGAGCCCGGGACCCGGCACGACAATGCACACACCAATCTTGCCGGTTGAGCGCGCGTAGCCATCCGCCATATATGACGTGCCCTGCTCATGCCGTGTGTGAATCACGCGGATGGAGTCCTGTTCGTCATAGAGTGCGTCGAACGCCCAATCGAGCTGCACGCCAGGCAGCCCAAAGACCACCTCCACACCCTCGCGCTTAAGCGCCTGCACAAGAGCCTGCCCTCCGGTTAGACGCGGCATGATCCACCTACCTCCCGTGCGCCCTGTCGAGCCTGTGGTTAGTCGTGATTGTCATTATGACGTACATAGCCCAATGGCGCGCATCCATTTAAGGAACAAGAAGCGGATGCTCCTCAGTGACGATCCATGTCTCCGCTGCCAGCGCGTCTCGCAGCGGCTTTGGCAGAGAAAAAATATGGCGATGCGTAATTCCGTCGTAGTAGCGGAGGCCCACGTTGATTCGATCTGCGATGAGCGCGTCAACCCGTTCCGGCACAAGTCCGGCAGGGTTCTCGTCACTCTGCGACGCCAACACAAAGCTCCATGCGCCCCCAAAATCCATAATCACCGGGCTGTAACCGGTGACGACCGGGAAAACGGAGTCCAACGTGTGATAGAGCGCGGTAAATCCGCGAACGAGATCGGTCAACGCCTCCGGCTCGTGGCTGTTGGCATCCGTCGCAGGCCCTGCCGTCATACCCGCGATGGCCGGGCCGGACTGCACAACGAGCGCGCCGTATTCCGTCAGAAGATCACTCGCCATGCGATAGAACTCCTGCGTGTAGAGGCGGAAGGCAGGTCCCGCCTCCATCGGATCCACGAGGTCGAGAATCATCACATCAAACGGCTGGTCGGCATTCTCAAGATAGGCGTGCGCGTCCTCATGACGCAGCTCAACACGTGGATCGTCAAACGCGCCTTGGTGCCACGTGGGCAGATGTTCCTTGCAGAGGCTCACGACCTCTTCATCAAGGTCCACCATCACAACGCTCTCAACGGAGCGATGACGCAGCACCTCTCTTAATGTCGCCCCTTCGCCGCCGCCGCCAATGAAGACGCGCCGCGGCGCGGGATGATGCAGCATCACCGGATGAACAAGAGCCTCATGGTAGACGTACTCATCCGACTGGCTGGACTGCGTCTTGCCGTCGAGGCGCAACACACGACCGAAGGGTTCCGTATCGAAAATCTCAACCTGTTGGTATTTCGTGCGCCCTGAATAGACGACACCGCTGATGCGGGTCAGTTGATGAAGAGAGGGCGTGACGGCTTCTGTCGTCCACTCTCTACTGGAATATGGAAGCGCGTCGCGGCTGGCCGGACTATTGCCCGCAGCCGGTTGATCAGGCGCCCGCGACACCGGCGAAATCATGCTCCGAGCGGGTCACGGCGCTCACGGACGGACTTATCTGCCCCCGTTGTAGTGTGACAACCGATCGATCTTGCGAACGGAAAGCCTCGGCGATGTGCTGGGTAGCTTCATCAAGGCGCGATGTATCGCCGCATGTGAAAATGTCAACGGCAGCGTAGCCGTGCTCCGGCCACGTGTGGATACAGATGTGAGATTCGGCAATGATGACGACGCCGGTGACGCCCTGGGGGCTGAACTGGTGAAATGCGTGTCCGATAATCGTCGCGCCAATACGTCTCGCTGTGTCTATGAGCGTGGATTCAACGTTCTGCAGATCATCAAGCGCATTGGCATCACAATCGCGGAGTTCCACCAGCACATGCGTCCCTAGAGCATTCAATCTCACCTTCCCCCACATCAAGATTTTTGGCGCAGGCGCCATTATACGGGCGGCGTTCACGCCGAATCAATAGGAAATCCGTGCATCCCCAGGCAAGTACCCCACCAATAAGACGGCGGCGCACTGCTGGTGCAGCGCGCCGCATCTCTTTGGCACTTTCCCCTACCCTCGGGAAGCGCCGTTCCCCCATCCATCCTTTTGCGCGGGGAGATGGTCGTGGGAGAAGGAGGAGTAAAACAACTGTACGGAACGTGTGTTCGTTTGTCAACCCTTTTTGGATGATTTGTTCCATTTTTGTGTAGTAATGCTCTTGATTGGCAGACAGAAACGGGCGCATAGTGGCGGCGCGGACAGATGGGGAGAAGGGACGCTACACCATGGATTTCAGTTACTCCGAACAGGACGAGGCCCTGCGTAAAGAGGTGCGTGAGTTCGTGGAAGCGAACTGGCACTCCCCATACGAATCCCACATCAACTCCGTCTACTCCTACGACGTCGATACGCAGGAGGATGAGGTCCTTTTCCAGGAATTCACGCGAAAGCTGGCCGACAAGGGCTGGTACACCATGCACTGGCCCAGCGAGTACGGCGGGCAGGCCGTTCCCTTCACCACGCAGATCGCCTATCGCGAGGAGATGGCCTACCGCGGCGCGCCCATCGCCCAGCCCGGCTTTGAAGCGCCTATGCTCATGTTCCACGGGCAGCCCTGGCAAAGGGAGTTCTTCCTGCCAAAGATCGCCAGCGGCGAACTCATCTCATGGTCGCAGGGCTTCAGCGAGCCGAATGCAGGGGCTGACTTGGCAAACCTCCAGACCCGTGCCGTGCGCGACGGCGATGATTGGGTGGTGACCGGCCAAAAAATCTGGAACAGCCAGGGGCATCATCCATGGGTTGACTGGGGACACTATCTCGTACGGACGGACCCGGAAGCGCCGAAACACCGCGGTATTTCCTATCTCATCATCGACATGAACACACCCGGCGTCGTCAAGCGTCCACTCATGGACGCCCTGGGACGACGCCGCTGGAGCGAAATCTTCCTGGACAACGTCCGCGTTCCGTCTCGCAATGTAATCGGCGAGGAGAATCGCGGCTGGTACGCCGCCATGACGACGCTTTCTTTTGAACGATCGCAGATCGAAGCCCCGGCGCGTCGGCTGCGCGACCTTGAGCGATTCATCGACTACGCCCGCGATGCCCGAATCAACGGAGGTCGGCTTATCGACGACGCGCGAGCCCGCCATCTCCTGGCAGAAGCACGCATCCTCATCGAGACAGGTCGAATGCTCGCATTGCAGGTTGCGTCGATCCAGAGCAAGGGCGAAGTTCCCATGATGGAGGCAGCATTCTCCAAGCTCTTCCATGATGAGATGACGCCGCGAGTCTATGAGACAATCGCGCGGATTCTGAGCCAGGACGCCGCCATGACCGTCGGCGAGCCGCGAGCGCCGCTGGGCGGATACCCGGCAGTGAATTCCTACCTCAGCTGGATGAACCGGTTCGCCGGAGGCGGGCGTGAAATCCAGTTGAACATCATTGCCCAGCGAGGCCTCGGCCTTCCTCGCTAACTGCCACTTGCCCACAAGCCATAGACGGGCGCATAGTAGCGGCGATTGGGAGGAGGGGCTATGGCTACAGATACTGCGCCGTTGAGCGGACTGCGTGTACTCGAGATTGCTGGCGAACTCATTGAGCCTGTCGGACGGCATCTCGTTGACCTTGGCGCAGACGTGACGCTCATAGAACCGCCCGGCGGCAGCCCGTCGCGCCACATCGCGCCACATCCGACTCGCCCGACTACCGAGCCGCGTAGCCTCTATTTCCTGCGCTTCAACCTCGGCAAGCGCAGCATCGCCCTCGATCTCGACACCGAAGAGGGCCTGACTGTCTTGCGAGACTCACTGCTTCCGAATACGGATGTCTTGATGACCGACTTCAATCAGCAGGAACTGGAGTCGCGCGGCCTCGATTTCGCCTCCCTAACGGCCATCAATCCCAACATCATCCTGACCACCGTCACGCCGTACGGCCGCACAGGAATTCACGCCGGATTCGCGGGCAACGATTTCACCGCCGGCGCGGCGGGCGGCATGACATTCATGGAGGGAGAACGAGATGGCCTCCCCGCCACGCAGCCCCACTACCAGGGAGTGCAGATGACCGCGCTCCATGCAGCATACGGAACTCTTCTGGCATGGTGGCATGTTCGAAATGGAGGTCGTGGGCAGGAGGTAGATGTCTCCCTGCAGGACGTCATCGCGCATGAGTATTTCAACCTGGTCTACTACGGTTCCTATGGCGAGATTGTCCAGCGTGTCGGCGGGCTGAGCGGCGGACGTCCTACCAATTATTTCCCCTGTTCAGACGGCTGGATACTCATGTCCCTCATCCTGCCCCACCAGTGGAAGGCGTTCGCGGAATGGACTGAGGACCCGCTGATTACGGATCCGATGTTTGATGATGAAACGATGCGCGCAGAGTCCGTCGAGTTTCTTGATGAGCGCATGTCAGAGTTCACTCGGTCGATGACCGTGGAGGAGTTCCTGCAAGGCGCTATCCCACGCCGGATTCCCGCCGGGCCGGTCAATGACATTGTCGGACTCATCAACCATCCGCACACCATCGCACGCAACGTGATGACTGAGGTCGATGATCCGATCATCGGCACGTATGCGACCCAGGGCGCGCCGTTCAGGCTAAGCCGCACTCCGTGGGAGATCAAGGGCCCTGCCCCGACCATCGGCCAACACAACAACGATTTGGCGGCCATCTCCACCCGCCCGCATGAGAACGGCCGAGTAGCAACCGCCAGCTCTACCGCTGAACGCACCCTGCCCCTCGAGGGCATCCGCGTCGTTGACCTGACAAAGTCGTGGGCGGGACCGTACGGCGCGCGATACCTGGCCGATTTCGGCGCGGAGGTCATCCGCATCGAGTCCACCAAGTTCCCCGAGGGGCGTATCCTCGACGCGGACACCGACCCGGCGTCGTGGCTTCGGTCCAACACAATGTACGCGGAGATCAACCGCAATAAGTACTCGATTGCACTCGACCTCCACTCTGAAGAGGGCAAGGACATCTTCAGGAGGCTGGTCGCGGAGAGCGACATTGTGCTCGAGAATTTCCATTACGCGACCCTGCCTCGCTGGGGCATGGCTTACGAGGATCTCAGGAAGTTCAACCCGCGCATCATCGTGCTAAGCGCCCCCGGCTACGGTTACGAGGGGCCCATCCGCGACTACTTTGCTTATGGCGGATGCATCGGCGCGTATGCGGGCATCTCAACGCTGTGGGGGCATGCCGGCTCAGATGTGAACGAGCGCCCCAAGCAGGCGTACACGGACTTTGTGACGGCAGGACATCTTTCCCTGTCCGTGATGGCGGCCCTGCATGAGCGCGAGCGATCCGGCGAGGGACAGCACATCGAACTCACACAGATCGACTCCGCCACGGCCATGATGGGCACGGCCATTCTTGAACACACCATTAATGGGGAGACGCCACAGCCAATCGGCAACCGCAGCCCGCAGGCCGCGCCGCAGGGTGTGTACGCCTGCATCGGCGTCGACAAGTGGGTGGCAATCTCCTGCGAGTCGGACGAAGAATGGCAGGCGCTGGCCGGTGTCATGAGAGGCGCAGTGCCCGCAGATTTACGGAACAAGACCGCGAGCAGGGAGTCTCGTCACGCCCTCCATGACGAAATCGACGCGGCTATCGGGGAATGGACGTCCTTCCGCACGCCGGGGCAGGTCATGCAGGCATGCCAGAAAGTCGGAGTCAAGGCGGCAATCGTTGCATCCGGCGAGGACCTCTACCACGATCCACACCTGCGCTCACGCGGGTACGTCGTTGAGATCGATCATCCGTGGCCGGGCAAGCTCCAGCACCCGGGCATGACCGTGCGACTGACAGAAACACCGGGGCAGGTGCGCCTGCCCGCGCCGCTTACCGGCCAACACACGGCAGAGGTCCTGGAGCACGTGCTTGGCATCAAGAGCGATGAGGCAGAGGAACTGACAAAGGCCGGCGTTTTGGTCTAAGGGAGATTGGGGGAGCGATGGACTTCAGATTCACTGCCGAAGATCAGCAGTTAAGAGAAGAGGTTAAGAACTTCGTCGAAAGCGAGTGGGACGCCCAGGGCATCGACTCGTTCAGCAACTCCGTCTATTCCTATGACGTCCATCACGTGGAGGACGATCAGCGTATCCACGAGTACACGAAGAAGCTGGCCGACCGCGGCTGGTACACCATGCACTGGCCGGAGGAGTTCGGCGGGCAGAACGTGCCGCTCAGCAGGCAGTTGGCTTACCGCGAGGAGGCTGCCTATCGCGGCTCACCCGTCACCACTCCCACGTTCTTTGCCCACACCCTCATGTACTACGGGCAGGATTGGCAGAAGGAGGAGATACTCGGCAAGATCGCCAGCGGCGAGTTGATCAATTTCTCGCAGGGTTTCAGCGAGCCGAACGCGGGGGCCGACCTCGGCAGCCTCCAGACCCGCGCCGTGCAGGACGGCGACGATTGGGTCATCACCGGCCAGAAGATCTGGAACACCGGCGGCCACATGGCGGACATCGGCCACTACCTCGTCCGCACGGACCCGCAAGCTCCCAAGCATCGCGGCATCTCCTATTTCATTGTTGATATGCACGACCCCGGAATCACGCTCAGGCCGCTGTTTGATGCGCTCGGCAAACAACGGTGGGTCGAGGTGTTTTTGGACGGCGCGCGCGTGCCGTCACGCAACCTGGTCGGTGAACTCAATCGCGGCTGGTACGCCGCCATGACGAACATGTCCTTCGAGCGCTCCAACGTCGAGGCCCCGTCCTACCGTCTCCGCGATCTCGAAAATTTCCTGGACTTTGCTCGAGAAACGCGCTATTCGGATGGCAGCACCATCCTCGACGATCCCATCGCCCGCCATGTGCTGGCGGACGCGCGTGTGCTAATCGAGCTCGGGCGGATGATCTCGTACCAGGTGGCGTGGATACAGAGCAAGGGTGAGGTTCCGGCGATGGAATCGGCGTTCTCCAAGCTGTTCCACGACGAGATGACGCCGAACGTGTTTGGCGCGCTGAACCGGCTGCTAAGGGAGTCGGGCATCTTCAACGTGGGCGACCCGCGAGCGCCGATGAACGGCTACCCGCAGGTGAACTCCTACCTGAGCTGGATGAACCGCTTCGCCGGCGGTGGCCGCGAAATCGAACTCAACATCATCGCCCAACGGGGGCTCGGTTTGCCGAGGTAGGCTTCGACTCACCTTCATGCTCCCTCCCCTACCCGAATCCCTCTCCGTCATTCCCGCGAAAGCGGCGGAAATCCATCGGGCTGTCCCCCTTCTCTCGGTTCCTCGACAGGCACGCTAGTCACCAAACCTGCAATGGTATTGGCTGGGCCCCACCACCTCCTATAAGTAACGCTCCTGTCCAAACAGTCCACCTAGATGACCTCCCGTAACAGAACCTATTACGAAATCCTTGGCGTCTCTGCAGACGCCTCTCTAAAGGAGATTCGTGATGGCTATCGTCAGAAAGCGAGAGAATTCCATCCTGACCTCAATCCTGACCCCGACGCCGTTGAACGCATGCAGGAAATCAACGAGGCGTACGAAGTTCTCCGGGATAAAGAACAGAGGGCAGCATACGACCGAGCGCACCGGCATTTTGCAGCTACTGAAGGGCGACTGCGGCAGGCGAAGACTGAGGCTATTGTCATCGTTGGTGAGTTGGCCTTTCACCTTGGGTGGGATATCGGAGGCGGCAAAGGCAACGAATGGGCTAAAGCAAGCATTGGTGATGAAAACACTCCGGGTGCTCTCTGGGCAGCTGTCTTTGAAGCAGTACTTGAATCTGCTCTCGACGGTGGTGATACAAGCAGTATGCAAAGAGCTGCTAGAGAAGCCGCTTGGACCGGCGCTCACAATGAAACCGCGCGTCAGGCTCGCAGACATGCTTTGTATGAAAGCGCAAGCAGTGTTACCGAGGCCATATCTATCGATATCTCCATAACTGCTGTCGGTGTTCTCGCGAGCACAATGGGACGGCAAATAGGTGAAACACGCACTCGAGTAAAGCCAAGGGCGCAAGCGTGGCAAGACGTCTTCAAAGCGGCTGAGAATGCAAGCCTCGAAGGTTTGTCACGTTACCGGGATATGCTTGCTAAGGGGGAACGCCTTAGGGACAGCACGCTTGCCACAATAGCAAGTTATGCCGCAGAGGCAGGGCGCGCTGCGCTGAGTCCATATGCAGAACGCATTGGCACGGAGACAGTTGAACAAACTCAGGACCAGCGGGAGCGCTTGTGGGAAGACGCAATCAGAAGCGCAGAGCGCAAAGACCGCTTTCGGCATGCTTTGCGTAGGAGCTTAGTGGTTCTGCTGCTCCTGGGTGTGCTCGCCTTGTTCGGAGGGGGGATTGCAGCATCCTTGACCGGAACCACGTTCGATGACATTGTTGATTCGGTCGAGCAGTTCTGGAAAGGCTCAAGCATTGACGTTCCTTCCAGCGGGCCGGAGCAACCCATCACCGATGGCTCAGATACTATTGCGCCTCCGATAGTTCCCTCGCCTACAGCAACCGCAACAGTAACCCCAACCCCGACACCCGCACCCACCGCTGCTCCCACGCCGACACCAGCCCGGATATCTCCTTGGGCGGGTTTCGTCATCACGTCGGAGACTCTTGGAAAGGACATCACAGACAGGCTTTCGGACGAAGAAATAGCCTGCCTGCGGTCTTCCAATTCCGATGGCTACTATGAGTATCTCCAGTCAGAGCCTATTGGTGTGCGGGTGGACATGGTCCCGCCCGTCCGCGACGTCACCGACTTGCCGAGATTGGCAGGGTGCCTTTCAGAGGAAAGCACGCAGCATCTCAACCTGGCGATCGCCGTGTTCCACGACCCCTCACTGGCGACACCCACGCCCGAGCCAACGCCCATTCCGAAGCCGACACCAGGTCAATCAACGACGCCCAAACCGCCGCCAACAGAGAAACCCGCCCCACCTCCAACGAACACTCCAACCCCGACGCCGCTGCCGGAGCTTACAAGGGCTGACCGGTTGCGTCAGCTTGCGCTTGACCTCATCAACAAAGATAGAGCCGACCATGGAATGCCCGCAGTTGTATTGGGAACAAATCAGGCCGCGCAGCTGCACGCCCAAGACATGCTGACAAATGACTACCAAGGCCATATGTGGGCCGACGGTCGCAAGCCTTACATGGTCTATTCACAGACGAGAGGAACAAGCTACGCGGCCGAAAACGCAGCCTCATCCGGTTGGCAGAATCACGAATGGAACCAGGCCGGCTGCGGGTCCTTCTTGGTCAGATGCATTGTTCCGACACCCGAGGAGGCTATTCGAGATCTCCAATGGTTGATGATGTACGACGATGCCCATGCTAACTGGGGGCATCGCGACAATATACTGGATTCAACACATCGGGCTGTGAATATCGGCATTGCGTGGAACAGCCGGCGTGTCGTTTTTGTTCAACACTTTGAAGGTGGCGCTGTGACGGCTGACGCGCCGCCTTCTCTGAGGGATGGAAGAATCCTGAGCTTAGCTGCCACAAAGAACGAGGTGAGCATCAGGATTGGTGGGGCAATAAGTATCTACTACGATCCACCTCCCGCGCCGGTCAGCAGGCAACTGAACGACTCACTGGATTCATATTGCGTCGGTGGGGGAGCAACCACAAACTGCCCAGACTATTTGATACGAATTCTGGACCCACCAGGGCCAGGTCGTTTCTACACAAATCTGAACAACAACGATGTAGTCGCAACTTCTTGGAGAGAAACTGCCTCATCATTCAGTTTCTCCGCAGATGTTGGCAGTCTCATGGAAAAGGCCGGTGTGTACACCATCATGTTGTGGCGTGACGAGGGCGGCACTCGCTTTTCCGAATCCCTTGTCCAACTGTCTGTCTTTGTGGATTAGTGTCCGGTTGATACATCCGCCAAGAGGTTTAGAATGAGCGGCGTGACCACTGGCTAGAGGGGGGAGATCGCCATGACATCTGAACCCGAAACGTATATCACGCCGGAGGTGGAGGCGTATATCGGGACGGAGAGTCCGCCGCTTGCCTCGCCGCCGGTGTCTGAAAGCGAGATACGCCGGTTTGCCATGGCGGCGTATTGGCCTGAGGTGCCGCCTCGACGCTTCTGGGACGCAGAGTACGCCAAGAACACGCGCTTCGGAGGAATTGTCGCGCCGGATGAATTCAACCCGTTCGGCTGGATGGTCGGACGTGCGCACATCGGCCCACAGCCCACACACATCGACGATGCGCAGGGAGAGCTTGAGGAGGCACGCAACCTGCGCCCGCCCGGCGCGCCGGAACGCTATCTCTACGCCGGCTCATCGTCCGAATACCACGCTCCTATCCGCCCCGGCGATGTCATCACGTCTGTCCTGAAGTTCACGGAAGTCTATGAGCGGCGCGGCGGCCTGGGCCTCATGCTCTTCTACGCCGTCGAGGAGCGAATGACCAACCAGAACGGCGAACTGGTTCGCGTATTCAAGACGAACAACATCCTCTACTGAATACGAACGTCACACAGGCCGCGAGACCGGAGAAAAACAATGACACTTTACTGGCAGGACATTGAAGAGGGCTCGGAGATCCCTGAGTTCGCCCGCACCACGACACTCATGAACTGGAACCGCTGGGCATCCGTGAACGATGAGTTCGTGCCCATGCACATGGACGATGACGAGGCGCGCGCCAACGGACAGCAGGCCGCGTTCGGCGAAGGCCCGCTGCGCTATTCGTACCTGCACAGCGCACTGCGCGAGTGGATTGGCGACGACGGCGATATCGTGTTCGTCAACGCGCAATATCGCGGCATCAATTACAAGGGCGACACTCTGACCGTCTCAGGCCGTGTGACCGGCAAGCGTGAGGAGAACGGCCGCCATCTCGTGGATGTTGACCTCGCCATCACCAACCAACGTGGTGAGGCGGTCACCCCAGGCAACGCCACCGTCGCTCTCCCAAGCAGGGTCTAAAACAAGTATTCATCCACGGGGAGGGTGGGCGCGTGACAAGCCTGCCCTGCCTATGTCACTGTGTCGGCAGCGGGTAACAAAGCCCGTACCGGGGGATCAGGAGGAACAGTCTATGACAACCGCGAGTGATCTTTCGCGCGTGGCGGCAATCATCGGCGTCGATGAGTCAGATGAGATGGGCCACGTGCCGCACAAGTCGTCGATGCAGCACCACGCGGAAGCGGCTGACAACGCACTGCGTGATGCCGGCCTTACGCTCGATGACGTCGATGCCCTGTTCTGCGCCGGCGTCGGAACGGTCTCCGTTGCCGAGTATCTTGGCATCGTGCCGAAGTACACTGACACCACGTCCATCGGCGGCTCGTCGTTCCTCGCACATGTCGAGCACGCCATGGCTGCCATCAACGCGGGTCTTATCGATGTCGCCCTGATTACGCACGGCGAGGCGGGACGCTCCTCTCGCGCCAGGGCCGGCCGGGACCCGACGGCGGCAGGCTCCCAATTTGAGGCTCCGTACGGCATGATCGGCGCGCCGGTGGCATATGCCATGGCCTGCAGCCGCTATATGCACATGTACGGCGCGGACCGCGTGCGGCAGGGTATGGCGGACGTATCCATCGCCACGCGCAAATGGGCGCTCCAGAACCCCAAGTCGTTTGTCAATCACCCCACCTGGATCGGCCCGGCCGATGTCGGCTATGAGGACTACCATGAGTCACGCTGGATTGCGTGGCCGTTCCATATCATGGACTGCTGCCTCGTGACGGACGGTGGCGGCGCGTGCGTTGTCGTCTCGGCAGACGTTGCGCGCAACGCCCCCAAGAAACCGGCGTGGATCCTCGGCTCCGCGGAGGGCCACGACCACCAGATCATCAGCCAGATGCCGGACCTGACGCGCACCATCGCGCATGAGACCGGCCCCCGCGCGCTGCAAATGGCGGGCGTCACTCACGATGACATCGACCTCGCGATGATCTACGACTCATTCACCTACACGGTTCTGACGACGCTGGAAAGCCTTGGATTCTGCGGGCCGGGCGAGGCCCCGGACTTCGTGGCGAATCTACGGACCGGCCCGGGCGGTGATTTCCCGATGAACACCAGCGGCGGCGGGCTGTCGTATGCCCACACGGGTATGTACGGCATGTTCCTGCTCATTGAGGCGACGCGGCAGCTGCGCGGCGAGGGCGGAGACCGTCAGGTTGAGGATTGCAACCTGTCGCTGGTGCATGGTACCGGCGGCGAACTATCCTCCACCGCGACGCTGGTTCTCGGCAATTCATAGGAGTACTAACAATGACAACTCAGCCACCTGCAGGCCCGCCGAGGATCCTCCCCACACCAACCCAGGAAAATGACTTCTATTGGGAGAAGTGCAACGAGCATGAATTGTGGCTTCGGAGCTGCAACACCTGTGATGAGCGGTACTTCTACCCGCGCGATCTGTGCCCGACGTGCCACTCACGGGATACGACGTGGGTGCAGGCGAGCGGCCGCGGTGAGATCCATGCCTACGCCGTCGTCCACCGTCCGCCCGCGCCCGCGTTCGCGGAAGAAGTTCCCTTCATCACGGCGCTGATCAAGCTGGAAGAAGGCCCGATCCTGCCGACACGAGTCGTTGGCGTGGAACCGTCGCCTGACGCCGTCAGCATCGGCATGACCGGCCAGATTGAATTCGAAGACGCCAGCGAGACCATCAGCCTGCCTGTGTTCAGGCCGAGCTAGGCGCTCACTCGTCTCTCTCGCGAAGAGCCTGCCCGTACTTGATGCGGGGCAGGAATCTATGTCATTCCGGGCGCAGCGAGGAATCTAAACCTCGGTTGTGCAAATGATGGCAATGCCGCCCCATGTCATAAGAAAAAATGGAGCGGAAGACGGGATTTGAACCCGCGACCTTCTCCTTGGCAAGGAGACGCGCTACCACTGCGCCACTTCCGCCTGTCCAACCGTTCGGACGATACCCCTCGGAACCGTAGATAAGCCCCACTTGCTAGGGTGATTCCGCCGCTCGTCCTGCGTTCGCATGTGCCGAGGGGCAGAGTTGAACTGCCGACACCGCGATTTTCAGTCGCGTGCTCTACCACCTGAGCTACCTCGGCTCAGTGCGACACGTGCGATACAGCTTAATTTGGCACCCCGCCCGTGTCAAAGCGGCGCATCCCGCTAAAGTAGGCGTGGAGAGGGGGACAAGGGATGCCCGAGGCGCCGGAACTGACCATTGTCCGCGAGGTCCTGGAACGCCGCGTCATTGGCTCGACGATTGAGTCGGCGCACATTATCCGTCCCACCGTGCTTCGAACATTGTCAGAAATCGACGTTGCTGCTGATATTGTGGGCCGCTCGTTCACGAATGTGTCCCGTTACGGTAAGAGCGTCACTCTGACCCTCTCCGATGGAATGTCGCTCGTCATCTTTCCGATGCTCACCGGCAGGCTGCGGCTGTCAGCGCCCAAAGACAGAATCACCAAGACCGTGAGCCTCAGACTCAGCCTGTCCAACGGCATCGATCTGCGGTACTTGGATGATCGCCAGATGGGCATGCTGTATTACACGCCGACGGACCAACTCACCGAGATTCCCCGTTTGGAGGAAACCGGGCCGGACGTTCTCGATGAGCCTTTGAGCCTCGAGGATTTCACTGCACGACTGCGGCGATTCACCGGCGAGATCAAGGGAATCCTGACACGAGGCACGCTTGTTGCAGGTATCGGCAACGCATATTCGGACGAGATTGTGTGGGAGGCCGGCATCTCCCCGTTCCGCAGGCGTGCGGATTTGTCTACAGACGAAATCGCCCGGCTGCACGCCGCCGTCTATGCCGTTCCGCGTCGCGCCGTGGTCGTTCAGCGTGAGTTGATGGGCGAGAATATCCACCTTGAACGGCGCGAATGGCTATCAGTTCATGGCAAGGCGAACCAGGAATGCCCGCGCTGCGACGGGCGGATCAGCCGCCTCAGTGCCAACCGTCGTATCACGGACTACTGCATGACCTGCCAGCCGGGACTTCTCATCAAGAACTAACTCCGCTGCTTTGTTGACACAGGTATTGAGACCAGGTATCTTTATGTCAGTCAGGCTGGAAGATGACCAGACGTTTGGGGAAGGTGAGACGAAGTATCATGGCAATTGAGGTGCGCGGCTCTAACATTCTCGCCGCACTGGAAAACCAGGGCTATCGATCCACCCTGCCCCGCAGGGAGATCATCGAAAACCTCGAGAAAAGAAATGACGGTTTCACTGCTGAAGACCTGGTCCGTGATCTACCGCATATAGGCCGCGCCACCGTCTTCCGCACCATCAAGCTGCTCCTGGAATCAGGGATCATCTGCAAGCTGAACCTTATCAGCGGAGAGCCGCGTTATTCCCTGGCCCACGCAGAGCATCACCATCACACCGTGTGTGTCACATGTGGGTCCATAGGGGAATTTCACACGGAAACGATTGAGCGCCTCCTCCGTCTTATTGGTAACGAGATTGGAGGCAGTATCATAGGACATCGAATCGAACTCTACATCAGTTGTACGAAGTGCAAGCGGGAAAACCGGCCGATTCCATCCAGCGTCCTCTCGCACGTCTCCTAGGCTGAAGAGAATCTGCCCCGCTTCCCGCAAGGAACTGAACGATGGCCACACAGAACGGCTCCGGAGACGCCGAGCCTTGCGTTATTGTCAATGATCTGACTGTCGAGCGATCCGGCACCCGGGTTCTGACCGACGTCTCATTTGAGTTCGGACCAGGCACGCTTGTCGGAGTCGTGGGACCGAACGGCGCGGGCAAAAGCACGCTTTTTGAGGCCATGTGCGGCCGCATTCCTCTCCACCATGGCTCCGCCGTGATTCGCACAGAGCGCCCTCTCAAAGAGGGCGGCGTGGCATATGTTCCCCAGCGGGACAGCATCAACTGGAGGGTCCCCGTTACCGTCGAAGATGTCGTGATGATGGGTCGCACCAACTCACGGGGATGGCTGCGGCGTTACGGCAAAAGGGACAGGGATCTCTGCCGGCAGAGTCTTGAGCGGGTCGACCTCTGGGATCGACGCTCAGCGCTCATGACCGAGCTTTCCGGCGGCCAGCGGCAGCGCGCGTTCATCGCCCGAGCCCTCTGCCAGGAGGCCTCAGTCCTGCTGCTTGATGAATCCTTCAGCGGCGTCGATGTGGGCGGACAAGAGGAAATTGTCAGGGTGCTTCGTGATCTGCGGAATGATGGCAAGATCATCCTGCTTGCAACCCATGATCTGACGAATCTCGCGCACCGATTCGATATTTGCCTCTGCATCAACAGGCACGTCTGCGCGTGCGGACCGCCCGAGGAGGCATTCACCCCGCAGGTCATGGAAGAGTTGTACGGCTCCCACGGTGTCGCCTTTGCCACCGCCGGCCAGAATCACTTGAGTGAAGAGAAGGCCGTCACCATTATCCGGGAGCAGCACGAAGAGGCTCACCCTGCCCGTGATTGAGTACCTCCTCGATCCCTTCCAATACAGCTTCATGGTCCGGGCGCTCATCGTGTCCGTTCTGGTCGGCGCGATGTGCCCAATCATTGGCGCATACGTCATCGCCCGCGGACGCTCATTCATGGGAGACGCTCTCGCCCACTCCGTCCTGCCCGGCATGGTGGCCGCGTTCATGTTGGGATTCAGCCCGTTCATGGCAGCGGTGCCCGCCGGCGTCGGCGTTGCGGCGTTGATGGGGTTCATCAGCCGCAGAACCGGCGTCAGCGAGGACACGTCCATCGGCATAGTCTTCGCAGGAATGTTCGCTCTCGGCTTGACGATGATGGCGACGGCGGAAGGCCTTACTGTAAACGTGGAAGACCTGTTGCTTGGCCAGGTGCTCGGCGTCACAACGACGGATGTTTATGTTTCACTCGGCCTTGCCGCCTTGGTCATCGCCGCCCTGTATGCCATTCACCGTGTCGCAGTTTATGCCACTTTTGATCCTGCCAGCGCAGAAGTGGTCGGTATCCCAGTTCGAATAGTGGACTATGTCCTCCTGACGCTGCTGGCGCTGGTCATCGTCATCGGAATCCAGGCCGCCGGCATCGTGCTGGTGATGGCCATGCTCGTCACGCCCGCTGCCGCCGGGTACCTACTGGCGCGCCGATTCGTCGACGGCATGATCGTGGGCGCAATCATCGGTTCCGTTTCCGCCCTCGTTGGACTGTACCTCTCTTACTACCTGAACATCCCGTCCGGTCCGTCCATGGTCTTTATAGCCACCGGCGCGTTCGCCCTCGCCGCGATATACAGGCGACGCGTAATCTAGATTCTTCGCTCCGCTCAGGATGACAGCGAGAGCAGCGTTTGACGCGAATTAGCAGCATGGCTATGGTGAGCGCGTGACGGATTTCAATCATCACAGACTATACGCGCACGCAACCTGCCTCGGTATAACTGGCCCATGACGCAGCAGACAGTCGAGTCGCGTGAAGCGGCTCAACTCGAGGACATTGAGCGCCGCGCCGTCGAATTTGCCCACAAGGCCGGTGAAATCCTCCTCAGCCATTTCCGCAAGCCGCTGGACATCGAATACAAGTCCGACGGCCGCCGTGACCCCGTCACGCAAGTCGACCGCGAATCCGAAGGCTGGCTGCGCTCAGCTATTGCCGAGGCGTTTCCAAATCACGGCATCGTCGGCGAGGAGAATCCGAACTCGGAACACGGTTCCGCCGAATTCGTTTGGGTGCTTGATCCGCTCGACGGCACGACGAACTTCCTGAACGGCCTGCCCGTCTTTGCGTCATCCATCGGCGTGCTGCGCAATGGCCGCCCCGTCGTCGCGGCGATCTTCGTCCCCGGTCCGGACGGCGGCTCCGTTATTCACGCGCGACGAGGAAGCGGAGCGTTCCAGGACGGCAGGCGCATCACCGTCACTCCCAACACCGAACCGGAACGCGGTCGGCTCACCGGAATGCCCTCCTATTACTGGCGCATGTGGGGCTTCAAGGACGGCATGCGCATGCGGCTGGGGGAGGTTCGATCTCTCGGTTCAATCGCCTATGAAATGACCCTTGTTGCCCGGGGAGCGATGCAGCTATGTCTCTTTGCAACGCCCAAAATCTGGGACGTGGCGGCGGGAATACTGCTCATCCAGGAGGCGGGCGGACAAGTGCTTGAAAAGAGCGCTCGCCGAGCTCCATGGTCACCCTTCAATGAGTTCGGCGATCAGTCGGTTTCGCTGGACGACCTGCACAGCTGGCGCTCCGCCATTCTTGCGGGCAACGTAGACGTGGCCAATCACGCCGGAGACCGCATCCACCTCCGCTCCCGATACATCTTCCGCCTCCGCCGCTGGTGGGCTGAACGGCGCCGGAAGAAAGAATCCTAAAACCTACAGCGGCGGCCAGGGAACGTTGCGCCCCAGCCCTGCCACCGGGAAGATTCTCTCCTCTAGCAGCACGTCCAGCCGATCCCGCAGCGCCTCCACTTCTTCCTTCAAGAGGAAGCCGCTCATGGTGACCGCGCAGTCCGCGCCATCCTCGACACGGGGACGTAGGTCCTGTAGGTCGCCGAGCATATCATCTGGTATCGGTTCTCCTTCAAAGTCCCAAATCACCGTCCGCAGCTTATAGTCCTCGTTGAACATCAAGCCGTGGTCGATTCCCCACAGCCGACCCGATTCATCCCGCAGACAATGGCTCCCCTTGCGGTCCGCATTGTTCGCCAGAGCATCGAACAGCGCCATCCGCTGCAGGTCTGTTCGATGCTCATTGCGTAGCGTGAAATACGTCTCCGCCGGGTTGTGCTCGACGAAAATCTGCACCGCGCCAACCCCATACGGCCCATCCCGCGCGACAGTGAACGGAACCATCTTCCAGCCAAGCGCCAGGCTCAGCTCAAACGCCGCGCACTCCCTCAAATACAGCGTCTCCGGCGGGAAATCCCACAGGGGCGCCTCTCCTCGCTGCGGCTTATAGATAACCCTCACTTGCCCCGCCTCTCCCTCAATCAAGCCGGTGAAGACAGCGTTTGAACCATACGGATGAGGTCGCATATCCACGAATTCTCCATCGCGAATCGCCGCGACGATGCCCGGTTCGGGATTCGCGTAAGAGTAACTCGTAGACTCGGACATGTCCGAAGGTGAAACGACTTACAACGTGGGGGGACTACTGCGGGCCGCCCACCGTGGCCGCATGGTGCCCGTTTGTCATCGGGCAAATGTGGTTCATTCCCGGATTCATCGGGCCATGGCACAGTGGGCAGCGCGGACGACCGGCCGAGTAGACCTCCATCGCCCTGGTCGACCAATCCTGGCTCTGCGCCATAGTCACCCAGAAACGCAGACGTGGCTGAGAGTCGTCCTCATCCTCAATATCGTGCGCCTGGAACTCAATCACGTGCGCAGATTCCAGGTAGCCGACAGCCCATGAGCCGGATTGAAACTCGAAAGATTGCGACGGCGATTCCGCTGGCAACTCCTCAGTATTGATCCCGCGGGATGACGCCTCCTCAACGTTGCGTTGGACCATCTGAATCAACCGCTCCACAGACAGCGCGAGGCGACTCATATCCTCTTTCTCCAGCCAGATTGTCGCGTTGCCGCCCGGGCCTTGTACGAGGATTCTGAATCGCCGGTCACCCGGCTCCCCTACTGCTTCAATCGCAAACTGATCGGCGGGCCCAAGGATATGAGCGTCGTCGGCTTCCGTCACGCGGAGACCGCCAGCAGTTCCTGCGCGAGCGACGTGCTCTCCAGGCAACTCGCCATCACGGCCATCTTGTCCGGGTGCATCTGCCCGCGTCCGCCGAGGGCCCCGTCGCTCAGCCGTGTTGCCGTTGCTATCGTGCCGCCGGGCACAACAGCCACCGGTATCCGCAGCTCATCGACACGACTTTGCACATAAGGAATCGGCCCCTGCCCGCCCGTCAGAATGAGTCCCTGGCAACCGGTGGCCATTGCGGGCATCTGCAGATCGGGGCGGTCCCAACGCGTCAAGACGATCTTTTCGTCGGCCTGTCCGTAGTAGTAGATCCCGCCGTCCAGCGCCAGCGCGCCCACCATGACACGCGGAACAAGGACATCCAGCCCCTCTGGATACGCGACCACGTCTGCCTCAAGATGCTCCACGATCTCACGCATCGTCGGCGCGCTGAGGGTTCGATCCTGTTTCAGGGCACTCGCCGCAGGCAGTCCGGCGTCCGTGATGGCTGGCAGCAGAGTCGTTTCAACGTAGTGCATCCGCAGTTCCGGCACGGCGTTGATGATGATGCGTGAAAGCCGATCACCAAACTGCGCCGCCGCCGCGCGGATGCCTGATACGTCGCCCTCGCCCATTGAGTGCTCGTCGTACCACAAGGCCAAAAAGACCTCGGCATCCAGCGCCTCGGCTAGCGCGGCATCCACGCCGCCGCCATCAAGCCCTGTGCCGTCGATAAAGGAAAAGGACGCGCCTGATTCAGCTCCGGAAAGCGTGGCACGAGCGGCCTCAATGTTGCTGTGGAATCGCTGCGAAACATCATCTGCCGGATCGGCAGGAAAGATTCGGGTGCCGTCCGGTTCTGCGGCGTTGCCCCGTGGGGCAGTTGCTCGAAAGACCGCGCCATCGCCTGCAAGACTCGCGAGCGCCGAGGCAATAACCGTCTTTCCGACGCGCGGCTCAGTAGAGCCCAGATAGATTCGGCGCATCAGTCAGCCCACACCTGCGTCATGTGCCGAAGTATAGCATCGCTCTACCCGTCGTTCCCGCCTCCTCTTCGTCATTCCCGCGAAAGCGGGAATCTGAATCCCATTGTCCAAACCAACGCACGTAGCGCACCCAGATCCCCGCGTTGCTACAATCCCGGCATGGCCCAACAATTCATCCCCTGTGTCTACCTCATGGCCAGCCGAAAGAACGGGGCCCTCTACTCCGGCGTCACCTCAGACCTGGTACATCGGGTGGGTGAGCACAAGACAGCCACAGAGGGACATACCGCGAAATACAACATCCGTACCTTGGTGTGGTACGAAGTCCACAACAAGATGGAATCCGCGATCAAAAGGGAAAAGGACGTCAAGAAATGGCGTCGTGAATGGAAGGTTCAACTCATTGAAGAAAAAAACCCCCGCTGGCAGGACCTGTACGGGGAGATTCTCTAGGGGGTACTGAGAAGGGGCTTGGCCCGGCGCAACAACATGGTCTGACCCAATGAGTCCAAGATTCCCGCTTTCGCGGGAATGACGGGATGGTACGGCAATAGTATTGTGAGGGTAACAAGGGGGAAGAAAGGGAAGCAGGCGTCATGGGTGACCGCATCACGATCGGAAACGTTGAGATCCTGGCATTTGTGGATATCGGGCCGGCCCCTCGCGATCCCGCCATGGTCTTCCCCGATGTCCCCGCCGAGTCATGGGACGCATACAAGGACACCATGACGCCGGACGGACAGCTCCCCTTCCAGATGGGATTCTTTGCCGTTCGCTCTGGCGGGCAAACCATGCTTGTTGATACCGGCCTCGGCCAGGGGCCGTTTGAGGCCATGGGCGGCATCGGCGGCCAGCTTTTGGACCAGCTCAACGGTGAGGGCATCAGCGCCGACGATATCTCACGCGTCCTGATCACGCACCTGCACGGCGACCACGTTGGTTGGAACGTCACCTGGGACGGCGATACACCCCGTGCCACGTTCCCCAATGCCACCTACACCATCCCGCAGGGCGACTGGGACTATTTTACCGCCGCGGACGTTCTGCCCAACTCCCCCCACATGGAGAACGCCGTCATCCCCCTGCACGACCTAAACGCGATGGAGCTGGTCGACGACAATGAGGCGATCACAGATGAGATCACCACATTCGTCACCCCGGGCCACACGCCCGGCCACCAATGTTTTCTCGTCAGTTCCGGAGGAGAGAGAGCAATCTTCATCGGCGACGCTTTCCACACCGTCGCGCAGTTGTCGGAAACCTCATGGAACGTTGGGTTCGACGTCGACAAGCCGCTCGCTGCGGAAACACGCGCCTCCCTGGTTCAGCGTCTTGAGGATGAAGGGCTCACCGTCGCCTCCGGCCACATGCCCGTCGGCTCCAACATCGGCCGCGTCATCCGCCTCAACGGCAGACGCTCCTGGCAGGTTCTGTAGACAGGATTCCGTCATTCCCGCGAAAGCGGGAATCCAGTACGGCGCGCAGCGCCGTCCCGTCTGTCATTCCGAGCGCAATCTCATGTCATTCCGAGCGAAGCCGAGGAATCTAAAAACTCCATTGCCCAACCAAAGCCGAAACGCGGCTGCCATACTCCATCCGCAACACTACCCGGAACGCGAACTTAAGCCGTAGCGCAGCTACCCCGTTCGCCCTGAGCCTGTCGAAGGGGGCTCCCGAACGGGGACACACGCCGCCCATCGGGCGGCCAATCCCCTCTCCCTGAGGGAGAGGGTTAGGGTGAGGGGGTAATAGAAATGTCATTCCGAGCGAAGCCGAGGAATCTAAAAACTCCATTGCCCAGCCAAGCGTGTTCCTGGATCTTTCACTCCGCCGCCGCTCCGTTCAGAATGACTTGTTGTTCTCCACGATCACGTCCAGCATCGCGGAGCAGATAATCTTGATCCGCGCCTCCATGTCGGCGTGCGTGTCCCCGTGCTTCGCCCGCTCGTTCTGGTCGGAGAGGCGCAGCACGGGATTATAGTCCGGATGCTCCGGGTTCAACGCGTTCACCCATGCTGTATTGTGCTCGTAGACGAGTCGATTAAAAGTTGATTCAAGCGTTGCGCGGTCAAGGCCTGCCATCATGAGAGCCTCCCTGGCTAATAACTAGTGTTTTACCGACTGCAACAGTCTACGTCGCATGACTGGATGGTGTTGCGAGTACGGTTGACACTTGCTACAATCTGACGGACAAGGGTCATGCAACCCGTGCATGGCTGCGCGTTGACGCATCCGCGTCGCTCACGCGGGTACACGGGAGGCGGACTGTCAGGACAGGCCTGGCAGGTTAGACCGCATAAAGCGCGGCTGCGGAAAGGAAAGTATAGCGTCCATGAAAAATGAACTTTATCGCTCAGTTTCGTGGCTCGGCTCAAACACACGCACGTATCTGACACACTCGGCTAGCAGATATCTCATCCTCGGCATCGCGGCAATCATCGCCGCCTTCCTTGCTGTTCAAACACTCACCCCTGCGGCAGCGCAAGAAAATGTGAATTTGGCTGTGGATCAGGTTAGGTTGGTTTCCGTGGAGGGCACGCCAACTTCCGTTGATGTTGATCGCCCGGGAATTGTCCGCGCCACTATCCAGGGCTCGAATGTGAGGCTGGTAGGACTGGCTGAGGGCCGCGCCACAGTGACCGTTAGTGGCGAAGGAGTTTCTCCATCTATGATCACGGTGCGGGTGTCCGGAGACCCGCCCGTAGCACCAACGGCGACACCGCCACCGCCAACGGCCACGCCGGTTCCGGTAGCGACGGCCGTCCCGGCCACAGCAACACCGCGCCCAACTGCGACGCCGCGCCCGATACCGACAAATACACCCACACCGGAGCCGGAGCCAACGGCAATGCCGGAGCCAACCGCAACGCCGGTACCCCCGGCGCCAACAGCGGCACCAGAGCCAACAGCAACACCGGAGCCTGATGACGAGGGTGGCCTCGGCATCGGAGCAATCATCGGTGGACTGGTCGTACTGGCATTGCTCGGAATCGGCGCCTACTTCCTGCTCCGCAGGCGCGGAGACGAGAACGGAGGCCCCGATATGGGCCCGCCGATGGATGACAATGGCGATGACAACGGTGCCGCCGATGACGGTGGTGACGCGGATGACACCGCCGACGATGGAGATGGCGAAGACGAGGAAGAGAACAACCAGTAACCTCGTCTAACCCGCAACCAAAGAGAGGGCGCTTCAATGAAGCGCCCTCTTTCTTTAACCCATCATTCCCGCGAAAGCGAGAATCCAGTACGGCGCCCAGCACCGTCCCGCCTGTCATTCCAAGTGCAATGCCATGTCATTCCGAGCGAAGACGAGGAATCTAAGGACGCCCCTCATCATTCCCGCGTCCCTACTCGTCATTCCCGCGAAAGCGGGAATCCAGTACGGCGCGCAGCGCCGTCCCCCCGCTCACCCTTCGACAGGCTCAGGGTGAGCCTAAAGTGCGTAAGCGACGCGAACCTACTCCCTGTCCCGCAGCGCGCGATACACTGCCTCCGCAGTGATTGGCAGATCCCGAATCCGCACACCGATTGCGTCCTCGATCGCGTTTGCAATCGCAGCCGCCGTCGGCGTGTTGGAACTCTCTCCGGCGGACTTGATGCTGTACGGTCCGGAGCCGCTTGGGGCTTCCACAAGCACCGTCCGCAGCTCGGGCAAATCGCTGACCGTGGGAATCTTGAACTCTGCCAGGGACGGGTTGGCCACACGGCCGCCCTCGTCCACTTCCAGTGCTTCCATCAGCGTGAAGCCAATGGCCTGCACAACGCCGCCCTCAAGCTGCCCTTGGTGCCCGACCGGGTTGATAATCGTCCCCACGTCGTGCGCCGTCGTGAATTTCTCCAGCGTCACCTGACCCGTGTCCGGATCCACCCGGACCTCCGCGATCTGCGCCCCGAATGATGTCATGGGCGACGGCGACGTGTCCTGCACATGCCCGCGCTCCACAACCGGCGCGCCCGCACGCCCAACAAGATCGGCAATCCCTATCGATTCGCCGGAGTTTTCGTTGACAAGCTGCCCGTCCCGGGCCGCAATCGACTCCTCATCCCAGCCGAGAAGCTCTGCCGCAAGCTGCTGCAAACGCTGCCGCGCGAGCGACCCCGCCTCATGCCCGGCAACGGTGATAAGCCGTGTCGTGTGGCTGCCGCCGATGCCGGAGTCAAACGAGACGCTGTCCGTATCACGCGGCACAACGCTGATGCGCTCAAACGGCACGCCAATCTCCTCGCTGACAACCTGCGCCAGGATCGTGTATTGCCCTGCGCCCTGCTCGAATAGCGGCGTTTCCACGGTCACGTCACCGGAATCGAGAACGGTCACGGTCGCGTGCGTCTCGCCGCCCGGGGCGCCGTGGTCCGCCATCGCCATCCCGCGTCCCACGTGCTGAGGCCTGGGGCGGTCGTATCCCGCCTCTGCCACAGCCGCTTCAAGCGTCTCGCGCGCCCGCAGGTCAACGAAGTGATGCCCTGTCGGCGTCTCTTCACCTTCCCCAATCATGTTCGTCAGCCGGAAATCCAGCGGGTCCATGTCGATTGCGTGGGCAAGGGAGTCCATGTGTGACTCTGCCGCGAAAATCGACTGCGGCTCGCCCGGCGCGCGGTAGTGGCCGCCGGGCACGGAATTCGTATACACCTGCCAGGAATCAATGCGCACATGCGGGATGCGGTACGGCCCACCCGCCAGGTGCTGCGCCCCAACAAGATTCGCAGTTGGCACCGGCTTGAACCCGCCGTACGCCCCGCTGTTCCAGAACGCCTCCGCGTGCCACACAACTAGCGTGCCGTCACGCTTGACTCCTGCGCGAATCCTGACCTCGCCGCCGTGGCGCGGATTGGCCGCCTGTAGCTCCTCCACGTAGTCCATCACCATCTTGACCGGACGTCCGCCCGCAGCCATGGACAACGCATAGGCCAGAGGCACGTCCATGGAACTGCCCTTGCCGCCGAAATCGCCACCGATATATGTGGGGTTGACCTTCATGGAGTCGGCGGAAATGCCGTAGGCCTGAGACATCTGCGCCCGCATGTTGAACGGCGCCTTGTTGCTGGCCCAGATCTCCGCACGGCCGTCCGGTTCGGCCTTGACGACGCAGTTGTGCGATTCAAGATAGGCCTGGTGTCCCTTGGAGAGCGAGTAGTCCGCCTCGATGATGACGTCCGCCTCCGCGAAACCGGCCTCCACGTCGCCCTTGTCCCACACCTGGTGCGCAAAGAGATTCAGATGCCGCCCCTCAACCTGCGCGGGCAGACCCTCATACGAGTTCAAGTCGGGATGTAGCACGGGCGCGTCATCAGCTCGCGCCGCGCGGACATCCGCCACAACCGGCAGCTCCTCGTACTCGACCTCGATCAGCTCGAGCGCGGCATCCGCCAAGTCTTTCGCCTCGGCTGCCACCGCCGCGACCTTATCACCGATGAAGAGCGCCGTTCCCTGAGCGAGAACGGGCACGTCGTAAAGGCGTCGACCGATCCGCACTCCTGCAATGAGGGGGTGCTCTCCGGTCAGGACGGCGTGAACACCGGGGAGGGCTTCTGCCTGTGAGGTGTCAATGGTGACGATGCGCGCGTGGGGGTACGGGCTGCGGAGGGCCCTGCCCCACAACATCTCCGGCAGAGTCACGTCTACCGTGTATTCCGCGCCGCCTGTAACCTTCTCCGGTCCGTCCTTGCGCGCAGTCGACTTGCCGAGTTCACGATAAGCAGTCGTCATTCAGTATTTCCTCCCTCATTCCCCTAACGGAACCGTCAAACAATTATCTCACTCACCAAGCCGGAACGCGGCATACAAACGCCTTCTACAGAACAAGCCGGATCGCGAACTTTAAAATTGGCTCCGCGGGTAGGACTCGAACCTACGACCAATCGGTTAACAGCCGACCGCTCTACCGACTGAGCTACCGCGGAGCGCTAGTGAAACGCGCCCATCCGCAATCACTGAACGCGGATACAAGGGCACCAATCCAGTATAGAGGATGGCAGCACGCGAGGCCGCTATACTGAGCGCACGGAGGTCAAGACACGTGCCCCAGATTGCATTCATCGGAGGCGGCGTCATGGCAGAAGCCATGATTACCGCCATCATCCGGAACGAGGTCGCCACACCCACCGAGATTACCGTAGGAGAGATCGACGGCGAGCGCCGCGATTACCTGGCGCAGAAACATGGCGTGAATGTCGTCTCCGACAACTACGACGCGGTCAAGATCGTCTCCAACGGTTTTGCCGTTATCGCACTCAAACCCCAGCACATTGACGCCCTTTCCAATCTCAAGAGGGGAAACTTCATCCCGGGCCCCTATCTTTCCATCGCCGCCGGTGTCCGCATCGACAAGCTGCGGGAACTAACGGGCTGCGAGCAGATTGTTCGCGTTATGCCCAACACCCCCGCGCAGATCGGCCATGGCATGAGCGTGTGGACTGCAACGCCGGACGTGACCCACCCACAGCGCGACATGGCGCGACGAATCCTTGGCGCGATGGGACGCGAGCTGGAAGTCCACGATGAGCACTACATCGACATGGCAACGGCCTTGAGCGGCAGCGGGCCCGGATACGTCTTTCTCTTCCTTGAAGCCCTCATCGACGCCGGCGTCCACGTCGGCCTCCCGCGTGATCAGGCAGAGCTCCTTGCCCGGCAGACGCTGCTTGGCTCTGCCGCCCTCGCCGACCAATCAAACGTACATCCCGCCACGCTCCGCAACATGGTCACATCCCCGGGCGGAACAACTGCGGAGGGCATCGCTGCGCTTGAAGACGGCGGATTCCGCGCGGCCGTCACGCAGGCAGTCACCGCCGCCTATCAGAAATCCCGACAGCTGGGGTAAATAGACTGTCGCAATGTGATTTAGATTCCCGCTCACCCTTCGACAGGTTCAGGGCGAGCGTCCGCTATCATTGATACATGGAATTCATCACCCGCTTCGTCGTCATCCTCGCCCAGGTGCTCACCATCGCCATCTTCGTGCGGGCGATTCTCTCGTGGTTTCCAAACGTCAGTAATGAGAACCCTCTCGTCGCCACCGTTTACCACATCACGGAGCCTATCCTCGCCCCCCTTCGCAGCGTCATCCCCCTGGTCGGGATGATTGACATCACGCCGTTGGTGGCAATCATCACACTTCAGATCATCGCCAGCATCTTCAGCCGCCTCTAACACTCCTCCGTCATTCCCACGAAAGCAGGCATCCAGAGCCGTGCATAGCGCCGCCCCTATCATTCCCACCCTCAAATTGCTATCATGCGGCAACTACCAATTGGTCGTTTCAGTACCAAGGGGAGCTGATGTCTGAAAGCGCCGCTGCGCAGGAAATAGGACTTTTCCAACGCTATACTGCGGCGCTAAAATACAGCGATTACCGCCGATTCTGGCTCTCCGCCACCTTCGCCGCCGCCGGCGTCTGGGGTCTTATCGCTGCCCGCGGCGTCCTTGCCTTCGATATATCTGACGAGTCCTCGTTCTGGGTCGGAGTTACAACGTTCGCCGCACTGATTCCGTTCGTTGTCGTTCCTCCGTTCAGCGGTGTGTTGGCGGACAAGTTTGACAGACGTTATCTCATCGCCGTAGCGCATACGGTGAACGTGCTGTTGGCGCTGCTGCTCGTGCAGCTCTACTTCTCCGACACGATTGAGCTTTGGCACTTGCCCGTCGTATCGCTCTTGAGCGGTATCGCTCGCGGCGTGCAGATGCCGACGCAGAACGCCTTGGTGCCCAACCTGGTCAGCAGGGATGACCTTCTCAATGCCATATCGCTCAACAACATCTCGCTGCAGGGTTCACGCCTGGTCGGCGGGGCAGCGGTCGGGCTGCTCGCCGTCATCAGCGAAGAGAGCATCGGCATCGCCTTTGCACTCGCAGCCGGAGGCTATACCGTGGCGACCATCATGGTGCTGACCATCCGCACAGCGTCGTCCGGCGCGATTCAGCAGGGCGACTCAATTTGGACGGTCTTCACGGCCGGTGTAGTGTACGCATGGAAAACGCCGACGGTCGGTCTCATGCTCCTTCTTGTCGCTTTCCACTGCGGCCTGACAATGGGCTTCGAGTCGATCCTTCCCCTGCACGGCAAGGTGAAGTGGGCGGCGGCGGAAACGGCACTGCCGTATTTCCTGGCCGCGTTCGGCCTCGGCGCGATAATCGGCGTCATGACCATCGCCGGCATCCGCAGCGACCGTGGCAAGGGCCTCGCCTTGTTCATATCCGCCGCGGGAAGCTCCATCGGCGTACTAATCCTGGGATTCGCACCATCACAGTCGTCCGGCCTTGTCGGCGCATTCATCATGGGCTTGACGCAGGCGCCGTTCATGTCCCTGTCAATCACCTATATCCAGAGCGTCGTGCCGGATGCCATTCGCGGGCGTGTCTCAAGCCTGTTCGCCATGTCTGCGCTTAGCTTGATGGCGATACTCAATGCCGTGTTCGGACTCATTGCAGACATCGTCGGTTCCGTTCCCGTACTGCTCGTGTCCGGGACGATATTCATCGTCGTCGTCATCCTCGCCATGATGTTTGTCACCAAGCTGCGCCGCGTAATGATCGAGGGTTTTGGCGTCGGTTTGCAGACGAGTGCTCCCGCCCCGGCCCCAAGCGGCGGCTCCAAATAGCTGCCATCCACCGCCACTTTCCGCCGCAAGTGGTAGAATTGACCATGGTTGCAGAGAGTGGTGATACCGATCGCCGCAGGTCAACCGAATGGCATCGAATGTGGGGAAAATGATGCCCCGGGGGTGTGGTATGAGCGAGCGCGAACTCCTAAAGGGAAGCACTGACTCCCTGTTCTTGGCGCTGCTGAGCGAACGGCCGATGTATGGCTATGAAATCCTCAGAGAGGTGGAACGCCGCTCCGAGGGCTATTTCTCCATGAAAGAGGGCACGTTATATCCCGCTCTCCACCGCCTGGAGCGCGATGGCCTCATTGAGGGGTTGTGGCGCACCTCGCCGGGCGGACAATACCGCCGCTACTACGCCATCTCCAATCACGGTGTCCAACGCCTTGAGCAGCGTCGGGCGGAATGGCTCAACTTTTCGCGCGCCGTCAACATGGTCATAACCGGCTCCACGCCGTAACTCCTCAGCGGACATGCCGTCACCAAGCAGCATCTCCACCCCGCTACACGCGCTAACGAGCCAGGTTCTCACACGAATCAGGTCCCGGCGCAGTGTATTGCGGGAGTTATCCGACCACATTGAGGACCACAGCAGCAGCCTTCAGGCGCGCGGCTTTAATCCTGTAGAGGCAAACGCCCAGGCCGTCCGTGCCTTCGGGGATGCGCGTACTGTCGCAGCGCAGGTGGAGCGCATTCACAACCAGGGATCCTGGTTGGATGTGGCGATGTCCGCGTTTCCAAGCCTGTTCGTCGCCTTTATTTTCGCGACACAACGCTGGTACAGCCTTGAATGGATAGCAGGGGCAGCCGCCGTCGCCATCGTGGTCAGCGCGTTGGGCGTTTACCGATCCGGCCGCCGCGCCTGGGTCTTCTCGTGGCTTGGATACGCCCTCTTCCCTGTCCTGCTCATCAGCATGGTCAGCCTCGGAACAACTGCGCACGCCGCGTGGAGCGTATTGAGCGGCAGTCATGAGGCGCGTGACCCATTGAGTTGGGTTCTCGGAATTGGGCTTGGCCTTGCCGGGCTTGGCGTGATGGGAGCGTTGCTGGTATGGCTTAGCCGCAAGGACTGGATTCATGCAATCCTTGTCGTACTGCCCATGGCGCTGTTGTCCGTGGCCATGCTCGCATTTGATCGGGGTGTCTACGCGACTATCGAGCAGGCCGAGGCACAGAATGCAGTGCTCTTCGGCGCGTTCGCCATCGTTGTCGCGGCTGCAGTAAGGATGACGGATCGCCTGTTCAAGATAGGTTTATTGGCCGCCTCACTTCCTCTCGGTTTCCTCTTGATCTCCGGCGGTATCGACATGGGTTTCCGTATCATCGTCACGGCAGCTCTCTCGCTGCCCGCCCTGCTTCTTATCATCTCCCCCTACGTCGTAACACTGCGAGAGACTGACACGGACAAGCGGCTGGAGCACAGCGTGTGGCCGCGATAATCCGTTGGCAGTGTTGATGAGATGCCCGTGGTCGATCAACCCGTGACATACATAGCGGCGCTCATTCTCGGATACGCTATCGGCGCGGCTCCTATCATTTACTTTGTAGCGCGAGCCCGCGGCATCGACCTGCATTCTGTCGGAACGGGCAACATCGGCGCGGGCAATCTCTGGCGGCACTCCGGCATGGCCATTGGCATGCTGTCCGTCATTATCGAGGTCGGAAAGGGCACTTTGGCCGCCTTACTCGCCTATACTCTCCTTCCGGGCGATGATGGCCAATGGCTCCTCGTAGCCGGGGGCGTTGGAGCAGTCGTTGGGCAGATGTGGCCCGTATCGCTTCGCTTTCAGGGTGGACGCGGCAACGGCACGGCTGCCGGCGCGTTGGTCGCAATAGACCCGATCGCATTTGTATTTGGCTTTGGTATCTTCCTCTTGTTTGGCGCAAGGAAGATCATTCGAAACGTCTTGCCAAAGGTCGCTTCAGCGGCGCCAAGCCGCATTATTCCGGTTGCTGTCATCGGTGGGATGACCGTCTACACGATTGCGGGACTCGCCTTCGGCGAGCATACGACAGCGATTGCCGGCGCAATCGTGCTTGGATTGACCTTTGTACGCAGGTTGACCGCCCCTTGGCCCCCCGACCCCGAGACAGGTGAGGCGCCCGAGCGTTCTCTGTTCGCTATCTTGATCTACGATCGGCCGAACTCCGGCCAATGACTGAGGCCTGCGGCCCACTCCCTCTCTCGCGCCGCGATCGGGACGCCGAAGCTCTCTACCGGGGCCTGGGTGACCTACCGGCCCCACCGGAAAATCCTGCGCTCATCCTGCTCTCGGGACTACCCGGGAGCGGCAAGTCTCATTTCTGTCGAGAGTTGGTCGAGATTGCACCACCGCTCGTCGTACTAGAAAGCGACGCTCTGCGATCAATCCTGTTCTCGGACCCTACCCACGGAGAGTCAGAAAACGCGCGCCTATTCCCCGCTCTGCACCGTCTCCTTGAAAGGCTGCTCCGGCAAGGACATCAAGTAGCCGTAGATGCCACCAACCTGAGAAGGCGGAACCGAAAGATGCTGTACGACATAGCGCAACGGATTGGCGCTCCGTTGTTGATTATTGAGACGACCGCACCGGAAGGCGTAATTCGAAACCGCCTGTCTCAGAGAGAGGCGGACATCGCCGCCGGTCGCCAAACCGACGACGTCTCAACCGCCGGAAACGATGTGTATGACCGCATGATTCAGACTGCTCAGCCTATCCGCCGCGACCACATCACTATTGATACGTCGCAAGACATCACCCCCGACCTCTGGCGAATCGCCGCTGAACTCCGCCCCAGTCTCAAGTCCGCCATGCCCAACTCGCTATAGTCGCCAAACAAACCTGTACAGGGTACAATCCCTCTTCGCGCAAGAGGACGTATGGCACTCAAGGAGAACATCAGATGGAACTGAAGACCGCTAAAGGAAGCTTGGTTGAGTTGGAGGCGGATTGCGCCGTCGTGGGAGTCTATCAGGGAATGATGGAAAGCCCGTTGCCGGGGGCCGCCGGAGAGGTGGACGCGGCGCTGGGCGGCCAGATATCCGCGCTGATCCAGGATGGCGAGATTCGTGGCAAGCGTGGTGAGATCACCATCATCCATACCAATGGCCGCATCACCCCACGCCGTGTCATGGTCGTCGGCGGCGGCTCGGCGGATGACGCGGACGCCAACCTCCTCCGTCGTCTGGCCGCTGAAGTTGCGCGCCGCGCCCGCACAAACGGCTACAAGCGGCTGACCGCCTTCCGGCCTGCCGCTCACTATCTCAGCACTGTGGAGGCCGCGCAGGCGTCGGCGGAGGGCGGGCTGCTCGGCGTATATAAGATCTCGACCAATGGAGCGAACTCCGATGACAGCGACGATCGTGACATTGAGTCCGTCACTTTCGTCGCTGAAGATGATGCCGACCTACCTGAATTGGATCGCGGTCTTGACCGCGGTGCAATCATCGCAGAGGCTGTCGCGCTTGCCCGCGACCTCGCCAACGAGCCTGCCAACCGCATGACGCCAACCATCCTTGCCCAACGGGCAAAGGACGCCGCGGACTCTGCGGGCGTGACCTTCTCCAACCTCAGCGTCGGCGAGATTACGGAGATGAATATGGGCGGACTGCTCGGCGTCACTGCGGGTTCCCATCAGCCCCCTGCTTTCATCATCCTTGAACACCGTGGCGATCCCGACAACAAGCGCCCCACCGTCGGGCTCTTGGGCAAGGGTGTCACATTCGATTCCGGCGGCATCTCCATCAAGCCAGCCGCCAACATGAGCGCCATGAAGGGCGATATGGCGGGCGGCGCGGCTGTCATTGGCACCATGCAGGCCATCGGACGCCTCGGACTCCCCATCAACGTCACCGGCCTCGTGCCCGCCACGGAGAATCTCCCCGGCGGCTCCGCAACGAAACCGGGTGATGTCCTCACCGCCATGAACGGCAAGACCATGGAAGTAGAGAACACGGACGCCGAAGGGCGCCTCATCCTTGCCGACGCCCTCTCCTACGCCAACAGCAAGGGCATGACGCCGCTCGTCGATGTCGCCACACTGACCGGGGCCATCCGTGTAGCCCTTGGAAACGTCGCCATGGGGCTTTTCGCCAACGATGACGACATAGCTGGGCGGCTGCTGGATGCGTCGGAGTCGACCGGCGAAAAGATGTGGCGGATGCCTTTGTGGGACGACTACAAGGAGCAAATCAGGAGCAGCGTCGCGACCGTTAAGAACACTGGCGGCCAGCCCGCCGGTTCCATCACCGCCGCCAAATTCCTGGAAGAGTTTGCTGAGAAAACGCCTTGGGCGCACCTGGATATCGCATCCGTCGCCGCAACGGATCGCGACAGGGGCTGGCAAGTGCGAGGTGCCACCGGCCAGCCGGTCCGCACTCTCGTCCGTCTCGTGGAAGACATGCTGAGCGACGACTGAGTCCATCACCAGAGGTCATCTAACAGGAGAGAAAATGCCTTTCACCCAGCAGGACATCGCTCAGGGCAACTACCTTGTCACCGGCGCAAGCGGACGCACGGGCAGTATCGTCGTCCAGAAGCTCCGCGACGCCGGCGCGAATGTCCGCGCGTTGGTTCACTCGACCATCCCGGAGAATCCCGTTGATGGCGTTGAGTATGTGGAGGGTGATTACCAGGACAAGGAGTCGCTTGTCGCAGCAACTCAGGGCATTGATTGGGTAATCGCCTGTGTCGGCGCTCAGTCCGCTGCGCGTGGTCTCCACCTGATAGAAGCAGTTGAGTACCAGGGCACTGTAAACCTAACCGAAGCTGCAAGTGAAAACGGCGCCAGGCACATGGCCCTCATCTCCGTCCGCGGAGCCGACACTCGCTGGGATTTCTACCCCGTCTATACCGCCAAGGCTCGCTCAGACCAACGGCTCATCGACGCCCGGGTGGCCGGAACCGTGTTTCGCCCCGGCGGCATGATCGACACGTCCGGAGCCATCGTGCAGAGGCAAATCTATACCGTCACGACCGGCGGAGCGATGACTATCTACGGCTCACCGGATCAGCCGATGGTCTTCATCTTCCTGGACGAACTTGCAGACTACCTCATCCATGCTCACCTGGAACGTCGCGCCTACAACAACATTTATGAGCTTGGCGGACCCGGCAACCTGACGCGCGCGGAATATTGGGCCCTGTTCGAGGAATATCTTGGGGTGAAGACCAACGTCCGCTACGTGCCGGTAGATGAGATTGTTCCTCGACGCCAGGCAGCGCTGCGGGAGCAGAACATGCCGTTGGCGCAGCAACTCGCGCGTGAAGAGATCGGAGGCCGCAGCATGTCCGGCCATCCTCCGATGAACATCTACAGTCGACTGTTTGGTGTGAAGCAGCGCGACTTTCGGCTCTGGCTCATCGGCATCCTGAAGAGCGCTAAAGCCGAAGACCGATAGTGATACACTCTTTCGGCGGGTCCGGTCGGGATCAGGCCCGCGCAAACGTCGGACAAACCGTCATTGCGACGCTAGCGTGAAGAGGTCCGGTGGGGACCAAGCCCGCGCAAACGTCGGACAAACCGTCAATGCAACGCTAACTTGAACGGGTCCGGTGGGAACCAAGCCCGCGCAAGCGTCGGACAAACCGTCATTGCGACGCTAATGGGAACGGCGTTTAAAAGCCATCGGGCCGGGGTGGGGGCCGGCCCGATGACCAGGGATAAAGGAGGATGAGAGGGTTGTCGTAATTGCGTGTGGGTCAATCTCGTCGTTTAGTACCTGCTCCTAGCACTTGGAGTAACCGCAGGCGAGGCACATCATGCAGCCCTCAGTGAAGATCAGAGTCCCGTAGCAGTCGGGGCATTGCGGCTGTGCCACGGCGCGGGGAGCTGAAGCCTGCGCACCTGCGAATAGTTGGCTCTGAACCACCGCGTCCGGCTGGCTCTCCCCCAGTTCACCCAAATCAAACTTCTCACCGAACGTCTCTCGCGCTCGTCGTACCATCTCGTCGCGTTCCTCATCCACGGGGCGGGCGTGTCGCAGCAGCGCCAGCGCCACCGCGTCCGGCGCGCTGAGAACCTGCTGGCCCTCGTCCCACGTCGGCGCGTCCGTGATGCCGCGCAGTTGATCAATCACCTGCTCAACGCCAACGCCTGAACGCAGCGCGAGCGATGCGAGCCGACTTACGGCCTCAAGGTATGCCGCATCGCTGGAACCCGCCTTGCCCAGGTTCGTGAACACCTCAAAAGGTCGACCATTCTCAAACGTGATCGTGACGTACAGATTTCCATGCCCGGTACGGACACGATCTGTGATGCTCTCAAGGCTCTGCGGCCGCTGCCGTGGTATGCGATGAATCTCGCCTGGCTCCGCCTCTTCCTCACTGCCCGACACGCCCGTCTCCAGCACCTGCATGCTCTTGGAGCCGTCGCGATAGACCGTGATGGCCTTGCACTGCGTTGTCCACGCATCCCAGAACGCCTTGGCGATATCCTCAACCGTGGCATCATTTGCCAAGTTGATGGTCTTGGACACGGAGTTGGTGGTGTTCTCCTGCCAGGCCGCCTGCATCTGCACGTGCCAGTCAGGCTTGATGGCCATCGCCGTGCGGACGCCGTGATTGTCAATCAGATCAGTGACAACGTCATCGCGCCACGTCGGGTCATTGGCCAGCTGCGCCAGCGTCTCCTCCGCCGTTTCTTCTCCCACGTCGTTGATGAGCGCGCGGCGAACAGGCAGCGGAGCATCAAGGAATCGCGTGCTCGTGCCGTCGTGGTCCTCCCACAGGATGTTCGACCACCACGCAAGGGCGAAATGCGGCTCAATGCCTGATGAGCAATCCGCCAGCCGTGAGATTGTTCCTGTCGGCGCGATCGTCGTCACGCTCGAATGCCGTACCGGCGGCATCCCCTGCTCCTTGAGCCGGGAATTCTCATACTCCGGGAACGGCCCGCGCTGCGCTGCAAGTTTCTCCGATTCCGACCACGCCGTCTCGCGGATGAAGCGGCCGACTTTCCGCGCGAGATCAAGCGCCTGCTCCGAGTCATACGGAGTTGTCAGATCCACCAACGCGTCCGCCCAACCCATGATGCCGAGGCCGATGCGGCGCGTCTTCAGGTTCATCTCCCGCAGTTCTGCCAGCGGGAATGTGTTGATTTCAATGACGTCATCCAGGAATCGGACTGCCGTGCGCACGGTTTCTTCCAGCGCCGTCCAGTCGAATCCCATCTTGTCCGCGGTCAGATGCTTAGCAAGATCGATGGAACCGAGGCAGCAGTTGCCGTAGTTCTCCAGAAACTCCTCGCCGCACGGGTTGGATGTTTCAATAAGGCCGAGCTGCGGATTCGGCTGTGTTTCCCACACGCGATCCATGAACACCAGCCCCGGATCGCCCGTCTTCCAGGCAGAGTTGCAGATATCGCTCCAGAGGTCGCGCGCTTTGACTGTGTTCGTCACGCGCCCGTCCTTGGGGCTGATCAGGTCCCAATCCGCGTCCGCCTCCACCGCCTGCATGAAATCGTCCGTGACCTGCACGGAGATATTGAAGTTCTGGAGGGAGGCGTCGTCATCCTTTGCATGGATGAACTCCAACACGTCCGGGTGCCGAACACTCAACTGCCCCATATGCGCACCGAGCCTGAACGCGCCCTGCGTCAGCGTCGCGCCTACGGCGGAATACAGTTTCATCACGGCCACCGGCCCGCACGCCATGCCATGCGTCGTCGCGATTGGGTCGCCCTTGGGACGAAGACCCGAGAACCCAAAGCCGATGCCACCGCCCCATTTCTCAATCATCGCCGCGTCTGAGGCGACCTTCATGATTGAGCCCATATCATCCTTCGGAGAGACGACGAAGCAGGCGCTCAGTGATCCACGACCGTCCTTGCCGGCGTTGACCAGTGTCGGTGAGTTGGGCAGGAACTTGAACGTGGACATCACCCGATAGAACTTGCCGGCCCACTCGGCAGCCTCAACGTCAGTACCGCCCGCAGATACCTCGCCTTGTGAAACGGCCCGTGATACACGCTCAAACAGTCCGCGTGGGTCCTCAATGACCTCGTTGTCCGCGTTGCGAGCCAAATAGCGGTTCTCGAGGATGGCGCGGGAATTGGGAGACATGATTGGCTCCGCCTCCCCGCTCGCGTCCCATTGTGAGCCGGAATCCGACGAAGCGGTTGCTCCGTTTACGCCGTTCACATGATGGCCGTTTGTCGCGCTGCGCTGCGCTGCCTCAATAATCTGGGCGATGGCCTCTGTGGCATCGCCGTTTTCCGCTCCGTTCAGCCGATGGAGCGCGCCGTCCGGGCCAAGCGGCGGCGCGTCCGCCATACGCACAATGAAATCCGTAATCGCATCAATCTGTTCTGCGCTCTCGCCCTCAAGCTGCGCGGAGACTGCATCCCGTAGTGCGTTTCGATTGACGGCAACTACCGTTCCGTCGAAATCGTTGGCTGAAGAAGACATTCGCAAATCACCTTGGTTCGTGTGGTTTATTTCTTTCGCTGTCAGTTCATTCGCTCAAAGTGGGTTACGGACGGACGGCGTAATCATTCGGGTTCGCCGCCCGTCTATGCTCTCTTACGGGGTCGCCCCCTCGGCCGCCCGCCGGAACGCTCGGGAGGAATCAGCGAAAGCTGTCCCGCTGAGCCTGGGGCTGTGCCGTCGGCCAGCGACTCGATAGTATCGCGGAAGTCGTGCTCATCTGAGAAGTCACGGTAAACACTGGCAAACCGGATGTAAGCCACCCTGTCCGTCTTGCTCAGCTTGTCCATTGCTAGCTCGCCGATGTCCCGTGTACTCACTTCCGCCCTTCCTTGCTTCTGCAACTCCCCTTCTATTTCGTCGACCAGCTTTTCAATTGTTCCTGCGCGAAACGGTCTCTTAATCGCCGCTGTTCTAAGCGCTGCCGTGAGTTTCTCTCGGCTAAATTCCTCAGTTCGACCATCCCGCTTCAAGACTGAGAGCGATGTTGTGAGCATCCGCTCCACCGTGCTGAACCGTGCCCCACACCGCTTGCATTGCCGCCTCCGGCGCACACCTTGATCGTTGTGACGGGTATCCAAGACCTTTGTATCGTCGTTCCCGCAGAGCTGACATCGCATCTCTGTCCCGCCTCCACGTGAGGCGCCCGCTCACGATCTCTCCTCGCTCCCCATCTTGCCCCGTTGCCCAAGATATACCGTTATTGATGAATAAACGCTGTATATAGGGACAACAAGATAGATAATATTCACCCGTTATGACGAGATGTCAAGCAGTGCGAGACCCCTCCTCAGATAGGACCCACGACGAATTTCGAGGCTCGTTCACGAGATTCTTTTGCGTCGTGACGTGCAAACCTTGTTCCCCTGACCATCATGCCAAAAACTCCTGCCGAATTGGCCGTCATAATGGATAAGTCATGGCGAAATCAAAGGCTCGACGGAACGGGGCAAAGGAATCGACGGCCAACAAGGCCACCGGTGGAGATCGGTTGATCTCTGACAATCGCCGCGCCCGCTTCGACTACGACATCCTGGAGAGCCTGGAGGCCGGACTTGTCCTTACAGGGACGGAGATCAAATCGCTCCGCGAAGGCCGCGTCTCCCTCCAGCAGTCGTTCGCGCGCATCTCCGGCGGAGAGGTCTGGCTCCATGGCATGCACATCCCGCCGTATGCGCAGGGCAACATCTACAACCATGAGCCGACGCGACCTCGCAAGCTCTTGCTCCATCACCGGCAGATCATGGACCTCGCCCGGCGTGTCACCTCCAGCGGCTACACCCTCATCCCGCTCAGGCTCTACATCACACGTCACAAGGCCAAGTTGCAACTCGGCCTCGCGCGCGGGCGCAAATCCTTTGACAAACGCCAGGTCCTCGCCAAACGCGACGCTGACCTTGAAATGGCCCGCGCCCTCGCGCCGCGGCGTTAATCCGTATCTTCTTTGGAGGCTATAAGACCGCGCCCCAACAGGCCCATGTAGACGAGTCCGCCCACAGACATTGCGAGGAAGACGGGCGCGAATGCCAACTCCAATGCGTCCGAATGCCATGCGGAAATGAACACCGCCAGGGACGCTAGGGCCAACACCACGACGATGATGTTCAGGGCGGGTGGCAGGCGCACAGGCTCAGGGTGGAAAGCAAGGCCCAACGCCATGATCGCCATGCCGATGAAACCGACGACTGAGGACGTGAAGTGCAAGCCGTACACCATCCGCTGGAAGTCCAGCGCGGATCGGAGCAATTCCTGCTCTCGATCCGGGTCATTTAAGGCCCCCTCCCCCAGACCGGTAATCGTGTAGTCGAAACCTCGCAAGATCATTTGGAGCGTCAAGCCGATCGCCATCCCCAGTAGGCCGAGGCGTGCGACGGGTCCTGCATACCGTCGCACGGTGAGGAGGCCGTTGAGGATGAGGAGCGCACCACCGATGATGACAACGGGCACGGAGTAGGCGAACACAGGGTTGTTGGCCATAGCAAGGGTGAGGTCTGTGAGGTTGGCGCTGGGCACGGTGTCCACCGCACCGCGTCCGGGAGAGAGAGCATAGCCCACGGCTACCAGGGCGGCTCCAAGCAAAAGAGACCAGCCGCCAAGTTGCTTTTCCGTCAGACCCATGACGCTTCTCATTTGGGTCATCTTAGCTAAAGCGCCGCACTGCTCACAACGGACAGTATGTATCTCCCATTTGGGCGGGGGGCACGTATACTTATCTGTGCAGCGGCCGCAACTCGCAGGGAGCGGCCGTCGCAACGCATCAGCCACAGTGGGGGCGCGCGGATTCGACAGGGGTCTGCGAGGGTGCGTGAGCAGGCCGAGGCGCCGTGACCTCGTTAATCCCGCGGCACAAAGAGTAGCTGGCAACAACAAGCAGCTCGCACTCGCAGCCTAAACATTAGGTAGCGACGTTCTGAGGCGTTATCCCTGCGGACATCCCAGAGCGACATTTCAGCGGGGTGCCGCCGCTCGTCAGCCGGTGACGAACGGCGAAAGACCATCGCCGGCTGGCTGCTTGCGATCCCTGTCGGCCGGGCCGTGAGCAGCGAGAATACATAGACCGACTAAGCCTGTAGCGCCGCACCTGGAGCCGCCTTTGGACGGGGGGTTCAACTCCCCCCCGCCTCCACCATTTTCAACTTCGCGATCAGGAACGATTGGTCAATGTAGATGGGCTTCCATGTTCCAGCCTAGACAGTCATTCCCATCGTCCACCCGTCATTCCCGCGAAAGCGGGAATCCAGTACGGCGCACCGCGCCGTCCCTGTCATTCCGAGCGCAGTCGAGGAATCTAAAGTCGCAATTGATACACAAATGTCCTGAAGTTCCTCACTCCGTTACGCTCCGTTCAGAATGACATTCAGGAAACCGACACAGCTACAATAGGTGCCACACCCAAAGGAGGCTCATGTGGCGAAGGCTAGGTTCATCGAGGTCGAAGTAGAGGCAGGCAACAACTGCGACTTCTCCCTCCACCGCGTCTTCAGCGTTGTTGACGACCCGCAAGAGGTTGTCCGCGTGGAAGCGCCCGGCTACCGCGGCGAATTGGCAATGGTTGAAGTCACAGGCTGGAGTGAGGAGAACGGCCCTTGCCCCGCCTACGCCGCCATCGTCGAGGATTCCGGCGAGGGCCACGCCCTGCTCATCTTCGGCGGCGATGACGGCATCCGCACCCGCCCGGTGGACTCAGACGGCCCGTGGAGCCTCGATGACCCCACCCAAACCGGAGAGCCTTGCCTCCTCCTGGACAAGACAACTCCTTACGTCCCAGCCGAATAACCACATGACCACCCCGCAAGACGAAGCCTGGGACTACGCCGAGAAGCTGCTTGAGCGTCCTCAGCGCCGCATCGAGGTGACCCTGTCCCGCAGTGAAGCCGAGACAACCCTCCTCCACGAGGGCAACGCAATGGTCATCTGCCCCAACGATGAGATGGGGCGCACGCAGGCGGAACTGGTCGCGCGAGCGCTTGGCATCGCTCTGCCGGATGTCGCCGGCTCCGAAACAGTCGGTGTGAGCAGCGGCGTCCTCCACCGTGTCATGTCAATCTCAACAATGGACCCGACCGATGAGGACATCTGGCCGCTATTCGCCCGCCTGCTGGAAGAAGCAGAGGCCATGCGCGCCAATGTCAGCGAACTGGAAGAGTGAGCACCATTAGTGACAATCATCACAAGCCTATTGACAGCCCTATCTGACGCCGCTATAGTGCTTGTACTTTGAGTGAGACAGTAATGAACTCGCGCACACATAGTCCATCCATTATCGCGTTGGCGCGCCGCGCCGCCGTGACCTGCTCGTGTTACATGCCCGTCCCGGGGCGGGAGGCCGTGCTCTAGCAATAGCAGGCCTCAAGGACACAGCAGCGCCGAATCTCTGCTAACACAGAAACTAGCGCATCTACCGCCCCGAAAAGCAACGGGGCGGTTTTCTTTTCTGGAAACCAACAGCAAGGGCACAAGACAAGGGGAATCGAGGGGAGCTAACAAGATGGCCACCTTGGAAGCACTGCGGACGGAATGGACGGAGGAGCGGCTTGCGCAGGTCAGCGCAGAGCTTGAGACCGCTCATCCGCGTGAGATCGTCCGCTGGGCAGTTGAAAACTTCTTTCCGGACATCACGCTCGCCTGCAGCTTCGGTGGCGTGTCCGGCATGGTCCTGCTTGATATGGCAATGAACATCAACCCGGACGTGTCCGTCTTCTACGTGGACACGGACTTCCTGTTCCATGAGACCCACAACCTCAAGGACACGGCGGCTCGCCGCTACGGCATTCAGCCCATCGGGTTCAAGACCGATGTGACCGTCGCCCAGCAGGCCGCCCTGCACGGGCCGGAGCTGTGGAAGGTTGATCCTGATCTCTGCTGCGATATCCGCAAGGTCAAGCCGAACCAGGCAGCGCTGGCTGACCAGAAGGCATGGATCGCCGGCCTCCGCCGTGACCAGGGCGACACACGCAAGGACGTGGCGATCGTGGCGTGGGACACCAACTTCAACCTGATCAAGATCAACCCGCTTGCCAATTGGACCGAGGATGACGTCTGGGACTACATCCGCCAGAACAGCGTGCCCTACAACGCTCTCCACGAGCAGGGCTATCCCAGCATCGGCTGCACGAATTGCACGCGGCCGGTGGCACCGGGCGAGGATCCTCGCGCAGGCCGCTGGTCCGATTTCGAGGACAAGGTCGAATGCGGCATCCACATCGACCCGGAGACCGGAAAGGTCGTCTCAACAACGGCCGCCAACTGAACCGGCGCTACCGCCGAGAAACAACACAAGCTAGAGAGCGGAAGAAAGAGGAAGCACTCACAGGAGGAATTTGAGAGTGACCACCAACCACAACGGAGTGACAGTTTGGTTTACCGGCCTTTCCGGCGCCGGCAAGAGCACCATCGCAGAGCGCCTGCTGGCGATTCTGCGAGACCAGGGCATCAAGTCCGAGCTGCTGGACGGCGATATCGTTCGCACAAACCTCAGCAAGGGACTTGGCTTCAGCAAGGAAGACCGTGACACCAACATCCGCCGCATCGGGTTCGTCAGCGACCTGCTGACGCGCAACGGAGTCGTGAGCATCGTATCTGCAATCTCCCCCTACCGTGAGGTGCGGGACGAGGTGCGTGAGCAGATCGGTGACTTCATCGAGGTTCACGTGCACGCCTCACTGGATGAACTCGTCAAGCGCGACGTCAAGGGTCTCTATGAGAAGGCCCTCAAGGGCGAGATTCCCAATTTCACCGGCGTGTCTGATCCCTATGAGGAGCCGCTGAACCCCGAGGTTCTGGTCAACACTGAGGAGGAAGAGATCGAGGAAAGCCTCGGCAAAGTGCTGACAGCTCTGGAGAGCCGGGGAATCATCCCGTCCGGTGCGACAAGCGAGTTGGCAGGGGCGGCAACCTAGACGATGACGACTTCAACGCTGAACGCCGACACAACCTCCTCCCACGCAGACATTGAGGAGACCATCGCCCCGCACGGCGGGACACTGATCGACCGATTCGCGTCTCCGAATCACGTTCCCGAGCTTCGAGAGCGCGCGCCGGAACTGACCCACATCACGCTGAATGCCCGCGAAACGGCCGACCTGGATCTCATCGCCGTCGGCGCAATGAGCCCGCTGACCGGTTTCATGAAGCAGGCCGACTACGAGCGCACAGTACACGAAATGCGTCTCGCAGACGGCACGCTCTGGAGCCTGCCCATCACGCTGTCAGCCCCGGCGGACACCGCCCGCGGCCTCAAGCAAGGGCAGGATGTGGTTCTCGTGGACGACACAGGAAGGCACCTCGCCATCCTGACCGTGGATGAGGTCTACGAATACGACAAGGAAATTGAGGCTCAGAACGTCTTCAGGACCACGGATGAGGCCCATCCCGGTGTCGCCTCCGTGTACAGCCAGCATGACATGCTCATCGGTGGCTCTGTCACAGTCATCGAGCGCGAGAACCTGGAGCCGGCGCTGCGCCCCTACCGCGAAGACCCCGTGCAGACGCGGGCCGCGTTCGCGGAGCGCCATTGGCGGACCATCGTCGGGTTCCAAACCCGCAACCCTGTGCACCGCGCCCATGAGTACATCCAGAAGTCCGCGCTGGAGATCGTTGACGGCCTGTTGCTCCACCCCCTTGTGGGTGAGACCAAGCCGGATGATATTCCTGCGGATGTCCGCATGAAGTGCTATGAGGTGCTGCTGGAAGGCTACTACCCGGAGGATCGCGTCCACCTGTCGGTGCTTCCTGCGGCCATGCGCTACGCGGGCCCGCGTGAGGCCGTGTTCCATGCCCTTGTTCGCAAGAACTACGGATGCACCCACTTCATCGTTGGCCGCGACCATGCCGGCGTCGGCAACTACTACGGCACCTATGACGCGCAGGATCTCCTCCGCAGCATCCCGCCCGCTGACCTGGGCATCACGCCGCTGTACTTCGAGCACTCCTTCTATTGCAAACGGTGCGAGGCAATGGCGTCCATGAAGACGTGCCCGTGTGGCCCTGAGCATAGAGTGTTCCTTAGCGGCACCCAGGTGCGGGACATGCTGGCGAAGGGAGAGGTGCCCCCGATGGAGTTCACGCGGCCCGAGGTTGCACAGATACTCATCGAAGCCGCCCGCAACTAACCCCTAATCGTTCGTCCTGACAGAGCCGGAACACGGAACTCAAAGCGAAGAGGCAAACCAAAGACAATCGCGAACCGAGAAATAATTTGAGATTGCATTCCTGGGGGCGTACCCTGTAGGGGACTATCCGGAGGGAGGATCACGTGGTTACGACAACGGAGACGGGACAACGTTCCGCCCGACCCTCAATCATCCAGTACTTGGATGAGGAGATCGCCGACTACGAGGGCAAGGTAAAGGAATTCCGCGCGGGTGAGATCCCGGAGGACGAATTCATGTCCTTCCGGCTGCGTCTTGGCGTCTACGGACAACGGCAGCCGGATTCCCAGATGTTCCGCGTCAAGATTCCCGGTGGGCTTGTCCATGCAGACCAGTGGGACGCCATCGGCCAGATTGCCGAATGGTGGGCGCCTCTCCGCAAGGGCCATATCACTACCCGTGAGAACGTGCAGTTGCACCATCTCAAGCTGGAGGACGCGGCTAAGGCCATGCACTTGCTCCAGAGCGTCGGCCTCAGCACCAAGGAGGCCTGCGGCAACTCCGTTCGCAATATCACTTGCTGCCCCTTGGCCGGCATCTGCCCTGATCAGGCGTTTGACATCCTGCCCTACATGGGCGCGTTCGCGCGTAATTTTGTGCGACGTGATTTCACTTTCCACATGCCGCGCAAGGTCAAGCCTGCGTTCTCCTGCAACGACAATGACTGCGCGTCGGTGGGAATGCATGACATCGGCTTTGTGGCCCGCGTAAGAGAAATCGACGGCGAACAGGTCAAGGGATTCAAGATCACCGTCGGCGGCGGCACATCGATCCAGCCGCTGATTGCAGAGACCATCTATGAATTCGTGCCTGTCGATGAGTTCCTCCGCGTCTCCGAGGCCATGCTGCGCGTGTTCAACCGCACCGCTTGGCTGCGCCGCAACAAGATGAAGGCCCGCATCAAGGTTCTGATCCACACCGAGGGCATTGATTCCTTCCGCCAGCAGGTCGAAGAGGAGCTGCAGCAAGACTGGGCGCAGAACTACGAGGACAAGGACTACCTGCTCTTCCACGATGACGAAGAAGCTGACATCCCCGCCCTGCCGACGGGTGTCGAGCCGCGTGGCGAGGACGATGCGGCGTTCCAGGCGTGGAAAGAGACCAACGTCATCCCGCAAGAGGCGGATGGCTATAGCGTCGTTGGTGTCACAGTGACCCGTGGCGACCTTTCGCCGGAGCAGTACTACGGCACAGCGGAGATTTCTCGCAAGTACTCCAGCTACCGTCTCCGCACGACGCCGGAGCAGAACATGATGTTCCGCTGGGTGCCGAATGCCTTCCTCTACGACGTGTACAAGGAGCTTGAAGCGCTTGACCTTCATGAGGGCGGCCTGAACCAGATCACCGACGTGACATCCTGCCCGGGCACTGACAGCTGCAAGCTTGGCATCACGTCATCGATGGGTCTGAACAAGGCGGTCGCCGACGCCGTCCGCAACCCGAACGGCCACAAGAGCCTCATGGAAGACCCGCTAATCAAGCAGATGCACATCAAGATGAGCGGCTGCCCGAACGGCTGCGGGCGCCACCACGTGACTGATATCGGCTTCCACGGTGCGTTCATCAAGGGACCCGGCGGCGGTCAGATACCTGCGTACGAGGTTTTCCTGGGCGGCAGTCATGAGAACGCGGACATGCGCTTCGGCGTGCGGCCGCGCGGCAAGATCCCTGCCAAGAAGGTCACAGAGGCCGTGTTCCACCTTCTGCAGTACTACAAGGACAACCGCGAGGACGGCGAGTTGTTCAAGGACTTCGCGCATCGGCTGGGGCGAGAGCCGTTCGAGGAGATCATCAAGGACTATCAAGACATCGGCCCGCTGAACAAGGCGAACCTCGATCACTACATCGACTATGACAAGTCTGTTCTGTACGTCATGGAGCGTGGCGAGGGCGAGTGCGCGACGTAGGCCCAAAGCACACAAGCTGCTGAGTGATCGGAACCGGCTGAGAAAGAGGGGCGGACGTGGCGGACCTTAAGGGACGGCGAATCGTGGTCCTTGAGGCGCGAATGCCCTCTGAACTCGGCAACCTTGTCGCCCGTCACGGCGGAGAGGCCGTCAGCGCCCCTGCCTTGCGTGAGGCGGCGCTCCCAATGCAGCAGGATGTCCGAGACGTTATCGACGGCATCTGTTCCCACACGATTCAGGCAGCGGTTTTCCTGACCGGAGTCGGCGCGCGTGCCCTGATCAACGCAGCAGATGGGCTTGGCCGCAAGGATGAGTTCCTGGATGCCCTGCGCGAAACCACAGTCATCTGCCGCGGTCCGAAACCCGTCGCCGTCCTCAAGCCGCTTAACGTCCCCATAGCGCTCGTCTCGCCGTCTCCGTACACGTCTGAGGACTTGTTAGCGGCGCTCAAGGAGTCCGACATCGATCTCAGCGGCAAGCGCGTCTCTCTACAGCACTACGGCGAGGTGAACGCGTGGCTGCGCGGGGAGCTGGAGGCGCTGGGCGCGGACGTTCTCGAAGTTTCTCTCTACTCATGGCAGCTCCCTGAAGACACACGCCCCGTCGTCGACGCAATAGCGCTGATGCTTGCCCGGAGCGTGGACGCTGTCATGCTGACCACGCAGTCGCAGGCGCACAATCTCTTCCGGATCGCGGAACAGGTTGGGCTTGTTGACGAGCTTCGCGAGGCGCTGTCATCCGAAATCGTCGTCGCGTCTGTCGGCCCCGTCTGCACGCGAGCACTGCGCGAGCACGGCGTCGAGCCGCACGTTGAGCCGGTCAATCCCAAGATGGGGCCGCTCGTTCTCGCCCTGGCCGACCATTTCGCCGGCACACCCTCTGAAACGACTGTGGCTGCCGCCACGAGGCCCTAGACGGCCCCGAGGCCGCCTCTGAGCACTCGCATGGGCTACTTTCCCGTCTATCTTGACTTGCGCGGCAGGCCCTGCGTCGTCATCGGCGACAATGATGAGGCGCAGATGAAGGCGGGCGCGTTGGTTGAAGCAGGCGCAGTCGTGACCGTCATCTCCCCTGTGGAGCGCCCCCGTTTCACGGAAATGGCGAAGCGAGGCGAGATCACCCTCCACTCCCGTAGTTATGAGTCCGGTGATCTCAAGGACGCGTTCCTGGCCATATCCGCCACGACGCATGACCGACCACTCAGCGAGGCAATAAAGGCCGAGGCCGAGCGGGAAAAGTGCCTGTTGAACGTCGTAGACATCACCGACCTCTGTACGTGGATCTACCCTGCCCTCGTGAGGCGCGGCGACGCAACAGTGGCCATTTCAACCAATGGCCGCAGCCCGGCCATGGCCTCATTCCTCCGCCGTGAGATAGACGAGGCGTTGCCGCAGGAATTCGGCATGCTGCTCGACGTTCTCGCGGACGTGCGCGCAGACTTGCGCCGTGACGGTAAGAGGCCGCGGTCAGGCCGCTGGCAGACGGCGTTGAATGACCACGAGACACGCGCCTTGATTACGGCCGGCGATGAGGCCAATCTGCGGAATCATCTCGTGGCGCTGTTGACGGACGGGAGTGGTGGCTAGCGGCGGCATCGTCCACCTTGTGGGCGCCGGGCCCGGCGATCCCGGACTTATCACGGTGCGGGGTGCGAGGCTGGTACGCCGCGCCGATGCCATCGTCTACGACAGGCTTGTGAACTCATCCTTGCTGGCAGAGGCGCGTGCCGACGCGGAGATGGTAGATGTCGGCAAGCATCCGTCGCGCGGCGGCGAGCATCTCCAGGAAGAGATCAATGAGCTTCTCATCTCACGGGCGCGTGGCGGCGCCCGCGTCGTGCGGCTCAAGGGAGGCGACCCGTTCCTCTTTGGGCGCGGTGGCGAGGAGGCGGCGGCGCTGGCGGAGGCGGGCGTCGAGTTTGACGTTGTTCCCGGCGTCACGTCCGCGCTTGCAGGGCCCGCCTATGCCGGAATACCCGTCACGGATCGCAACCTTGCCTCCGCCGTGCGCATCTACACGGGGCAACAGGCGGACAACGCTCAACCACTGACCCCGACCAACCAGACGTCAATCGTGCTCATGGGCGTCCGCACGCTTGCTAACACGGTGAGGGCGATGCTCATGGCAGGTTGGCCCGAAGACACGCCCGCTGCCGTCATTGAACAGGCCACCACCTCCCGCCAGCGCACCACGAAGGCAACCCTTGAAACAATCGTGGCGGCGTCTGCAGAGGTTGGCATCCGTGCCCCGGCCGTCTTTATCTGCGGCAGCGTTGTCGGCTTCCGCGACAACATCGCCTGGTTGGAGAAGAGGCCGTTGTTCGGTCACCGCCTGATGGTGCTGCGTGGAGAGACACGGGCGGCAGAGCTGATTACCTTGCTGGATGACGCCGGGGCGGAGGTTGTCCACGTGCCTGCCGTTGCATTCGATAGCGCGGACGATTCGTCTGAGGCGGATTCAGTCATCGCGAGATTGCCAACCTGGCGATGGATCGCGTTTACGAGCGTCAACGGCGTCGATTATTTCATGGGACGGCTGCTTGAGAACGGCCGGGATACCCGGTCTTTGGCTACGGCAAGAATTGCGGCCATCGGCCCGGCAACGGCATCTGCCCTTAACCGCCATGGCCTGAAAGCCGATCTGGTGCCGGCGCGATTCAATACGGGGACTCTGGCGGAATCAATAGCGGCGGAGTCCAAACAAGGTGACGCTGTGCTGCTGCCGCGCGGCAACCTCGCAGACGACGCCCTGCCTAACGCGCTCAGAGAGCACGGTCTTGCGCCAACCCCTGTCGTCGTCTACAGGACACTCCCCGGGCAGAATCTTGCTGAGCGTGCAACAGCGGCCATAGAACGCGGCATCGATGCGATTCTGCTCACCAGCCCATCGACTGCACGCAATCTCGTTGAGGCGCTCGGTGAAGATCATTCAATGCTGGACGGGATTCCTGTCATCTCCGCCGGCCCAACCACCTCACGCGGCGCCGAGGATGTTGGCCTGCGCGTGACGCAGGAAGCCACTGAGCACACCGCAGCCGGTCTCGTTGATGCCGCCCTTGCCTGGGCGCGGAGCGACTGATGGTTGCTGCAGAAGGCCGTCGCGTGCTGCGGGTGGGCACGCGGCGAAGCCCACTCGCAATCATCCAGACCGAGTTGTTCATGGAGGCCGTACGCGCGAAGGAGCCAGCGCTTGAGTTCGAGATCGTCGGCATCGACACAACGTCAGACCGACACCCCACCTCTGCCTTCCCCGATCTTGGACAGGGAGTTTTCGTCAAGGAAATACAGATTGCGCTGGCGAACGGTGAGATCGATTTCGCAGTGCATAGCCTCAAAGACCTGCCCACACGCCTTCCCCCCCGCCATACCCTCGCGGGCGTCATGCAGCGCGCCGATCCCCGAGACGTTCTGGTAACACGCGACGGCTCACGGTTGAATGAACTCCCCGCCGAGGCGCGCGTCGGGACGGGCAGCATCCGCCGCGCCGCGCAGATACTGGCTGCCAGACCCGATCTAATCATCGTCCTCCTTCGCGGCAACGTGGCGACGCGCGTTAGCAAGGTAACGGGCGAAGGACGAGCAATCGAGGCAGAAGCGGCTGTCCTGGCTGCCGTTGGCTTGCAACGGCTCGGGATGGAGGAAGTGATAACGGAATACCTGGAGCCGGATGTAATGCTGCCCGCGGTGGGGCAGGCTTTTATCGGCATCGAATGCCGCGAAGACGATGAGGAGGCGTGCGCAGTTGCCGCGCTTGCCGAGGAACCCAAAGGCCGAATCGCCGCGGATGCCGAGCGGGCATTTCTTGCGGCCGTCGGTGGATTCTGCCGCACACCCCTCGCCAGCCTCGCGGAAGTCAAGGACGGCGTGCTCTCTATAGAGGCCTTGGCCGCCAACGTGGACGGCTCCATCGTCCTGCGTGAGTCTGCAAGAGTGGATGCCGCTACACCGCCCGATGAGATTGGCGGACGCCTGCTTGAGTCACTTTACGTGCGCGGAGCGCGCGACTTTATTGTCCTGGACGACTCGCCGGCCGCGGACGACGACTAGGCGCTGTTCCTAGACGGGTTTGCGTGCCAGCACGTCAAGCTGGTGCGCCATGTAGATCAGTTCACCCTGCTCGATTTGCAAGTGTCGCCCGGCAACCCACTCCTCGAGTCCCGCGTTGAATACAACTGAGTTCTCGTTTAGGGCCTCCCAGACGAAGTTAATGATGTGATGCAGGAAATACGTCACGTCCTCTGAGTAGCCACCTTCCTGTGGGTGCACAATCCAGCTTGATGGGCCGGCCGCGGCTATCCCCAGGCCCGCGCGCGGAATCTCCTGTAGGAGTACCCTGCCCGCTTTGCTGCCCCCGGTCGCCAGGCCGCCGGGCGTCCGCCGATCATCCATCGTGCCGTGGTAGCTGTCGATAACATGCCCGTTGAGCACTGTATTGACGGTCGGCTCGAAAACGGTCTCCCCGTCAAACGTGATGGGCAGGTACAGCAGGCCGCCCGGGCGGAGCGCGTTGGCAGCGGCTTCAAGAAACTCCGGCACGTTCAACAGGTCAACCAGCGCCTGCCCGACAATTACGTCCGCCAGTTGCCCCGCTTCAGCCTGTTCCCGCAGATAGGCAACGGCATCCGCAACAACAGAATTCACCGACAACTCCGTTCGACCGCTTGAACCGAGAATCCCGTCAACGGCCCGCGAGGCCTCTGCAAGGCTCTCGGAGTCCAGATCGACCATCACGTATTCGCCGTTTGAAAGCAGGCCTCTCTCAACCAGCCGCCTGAACGTGCTGCCTACACCCGCGCCAAGCTCGATGACACGCAGGGGTCTATCCCCCATGTCGGTGATGCCCTGTGCGAGAGCGTCATACACGCGCGAGTTCAGCGCATTGTCATCAACGGCGGCCTTCGCCTTCAGGTAGCGGACGGTGTTGTAGCTCTCAGGTCCGGGCATTGGCTTTCTCCACAATATCCAGCAGGAATTCACGGACGGACGTCATGGACTGTTCCCATGTTGGGTGGCGGGCAAATCGCTTGAGCGCCTGCGCCCCCATGCGAGCGAGTCGCTGTCGATCAGTTGCGAGGTCTCGGAGCCGTATCGAGAGTTCCGGCGCTGAACCCATTGGCACCAAGAAACCGTCACGCCTATTCGTGATGATCTCATGCGCTGCGCCTGAATCCGTAGCGATGGCCGGCATCCCGAACGCCATCCCTTCCAGGTAGACGATGCCGAATCCCTCATATGATGATGGAACAACGAGGACGTGCGCCTCCTCGAAACGCGTACGGAGCGCGTGGTCCGACAGGGGCCCATGGAATGTGATTCTATCGCCGAGGCCTTCACTTTCCACTTGCTGACGAACCCCGTTGGCGTAATCCGGCTCAACCTCAAGGCCCCCCACCACATCCACTTGAATACTTGCACTTCCTGTAAGGCCAAGAGCCTCTATAAGCACGTGCAGCTGCTTGCGCTCAATGACGTTGCCCAGGAACAGGATACGCAACGGACCATCCGCGTTGGCTCGTTCCGTGACGTCCTGTTCTGTCATGGAAACATTAAAGCGGTCTCCTGCAGGGTACGCCAGAACGTTCGGCTTGTCCGCCCCAATCTGATTGTGAACGGCCTTTCGCGTCGTCTCGCTGTTGAATACGAATCCGTCAACAGAGCGAAGATAGCGGCGTTCGATCACGGCATAAGCACGGTTCTTCCAACGCGCGCGCTGCTCGCTCATACGTAGATGATGGACGATTGAGATGATTGGCCATCGTTTGCGAGCCGCGCGATTGAGCCGCCAGAGTGACGGATGATTCAACTCATCCTGCAGCATCACATCCACGTCTGCGGCCATCAGGTTACGCCTCACCCCACGCGAGAAACCATCCATTAGGTGGCGGCCATAGTTCCGCCACGGAATCCCGATGATCCGGACTGTATCGCCCGCGCGCTCCAGTGTCTCAACCAGCCTGCGGTCATACAGGTAGCCCCCTGACAGGGTGTCCAGGCTGCCATAGATGACCAGGCCCACCCTCAACGCCGAATCTCCCGCCGATAAGACGCCCAGGCATTATCCCCTTCCCAAACCCGGATCGTCATGGAGGCAAGCGGCTCGGTCGGAATGCGCTCGGCGATGAAGTGCCAGAGGATGCGGGCAAAATACTCCACGCTGGGATTCAGTCCTCCGAATTCGGGGAGTTCGTTGAGTGTGTTGCCGGCAAATCGAGTGTCGATAGCAGCCAGTGCTTGTTCCACTGCAATGATGTCTACCAGGTAGCCATGTCTGTCCAGACCCGGACCCTCAAGCCGCGCCTCCACCTTGTACGGGTGGGCATTAAGTTCGTTTTCGGGGCCCCAATCTCCGCCGATGAGGTAGTGCCAGGCTGTGAATTCATGGGAAACGGATACGGTGTACATGTGCTTCTCCCAATCTGGTGGCGGCGGCGGGGGGGCATTCAGTAGCTAGTCATTATCGTACGTCAGGAGAACCTGGAGCGCATCACCGGGAGATTCATCCAGCAGCCGATAGGCATCTGCCGCTTCTTCAACTGGAAATCGGTGTGTGACGAGTTGTGATGGCTTGAGGCGCTCCATCATTCGCCACGCCGTCTCGAACCGCCGCTGCTTATCCCACCGGCCGGACAGCTCCGGCGCAATAGTCGTCACCTGACTGCTGATGAGCTTGATGCGGCTGCGATGAAAGCTGCCGCCCAGATCAATTGGTGCCCGCTTGGTTCCATACCAGGAGCCGATGACAATGCGACCGCCATAACCGGTTAATGCAATCGCCGTGTCCAACGCCTCCGGCCTGCCGGACAGCTCGAAGACAAGATCCGCGCCATGACCGCCAAAAGCTGCCGCGATTTCATCCATCACACCGGGCGACTCCGGATTCAGGGCAGCTGACGCCCCACACCGCAGCGAGGCTTCTCGCCGCGCCTTAGTAATGTCCAACGTAATGAGAGACGCAAGAGGCATCTGCGCCAGCAAGGCCGTCGTCAGCAGCCCGATGATCCCCTGCCCGATAATCAGGACCTTTTCCCCCACAAGTGGCGCTCCGTCCATGGCAAAGTTCACCGCTGTTTCCATGGATGGCAGCATCGCCGAGTCCTCATACGAGACTCCCTCTGGGATCTCGATCAGCGACTCCGGCTCTGCCTCGAACAAAGACTCGTGCGGATTGAAGGCAAAGACGCGTCGACCAAGCAAGTCTGCCTCAACACCCTCTCCAACCTGAACCACGTCACCGACGGCCGCGTAGCCATACCGAATTGGAAATGTCAGACTATCCTGCAGAGCGGTGATGGACTCATCCGCCGCCATTCCGGACGGCGCCTCACCCCGGTACACAAGCAATTCCGTACCCGTGCTAATCGCAGATAAACGGGTGCCAACCAGCACATGTCCCGGTCCGGGACCACTCACCTCGTTGCGTTGAACCTCAACACGACGGGGCCCGACAAACGTTACCGCGCTCTTCGTTAGTCCGGCGGCCATGCCGGTTTGCCCCACACAACCAGGTCGTCGCCTTCGCGCTTGTAGCCAAGGCTCTGCAGGCGCGGGAACGCCGCGCTCGTTGAACCATTTGCGCTCGACACAGCGTGCAGACCACCCACCAGCGTTGGCGCAATTGTGATGACCACATGGTCGACAAACCGTGCTTCCAGCAGCTCCGTGATGACGCGCGCTCCACCCTCAACCATCAGGCTCCGCACACCATCCTCGTATAAGGTCGTCATTAGCACCCGAAGGTCCACAAGACCATCCGACTCTCTCGCCGGCAGCCGCAGAACCCGCGCGCCCGCTGCCTCCAACTCAACCTGTCGATCGAGAGGCGCATCCTCTCGTGTCGCCAGCCACGGCATTGTTCGATAGCTCTCCAGGATCGCCGCATCCAACGGGAAGCGGAGGCGGCTGTCCAGGATGATCGGCTGTGGGTCGTCGCCGTCCGCTAGCCGGACTGTGAGGCGTGGATCATCTGCGATAACAGTTCCAATGCCGACAAGAATCGCGTCGTTGGACGAGCGGAGCAGGTGGGTCATCTCGGAAGACTTGGAGCCGCTAAGGTGGAGCGGCAGCCAATCGGCACTGGCAATCGAGCCGTCCAGGCTCTGCGCGTACGTCAGGGTCACGAATGGTCGCCGATTCGCATCTGCCAGTGCACGTTTCTCGGCTGGGGGCACGAACGGGCTCGATATCTCGTCCGACCCCGGTGGCGCAATGTCCAGCATGTGACCCATGCGGTTGACCTTGGCGGTCAGATAGTCGACATTCTGCGTCGTAACCGGACCCGGTACTGGCACCCTCCCCGCAACCCGGATGCCCAGATCACGCAATTCCTCAACCTTCGTGGGGTTATTGGTCATTAACTGGATAGAACGCGCGCCCAGCTTTTGCAGCATCAAGGCCGCGACGCCGTAACTGCGTTCATCCGCTTGATGTCCTAACTGTAGATTGGCGTCGACGGTATCAAGACCCTGGTCCTGCAGGTTGTATGCGCGGAGCTTTTCCAGCAAGCCGATGCCGCGTCCCTCCTGCCGCAAGTAGATGATGACTCCCGTGCCCTCTCTCGCCACGGCCTCCATCGCCGATTCCAATTGAGCTGCGCAGTCGCAGCGCTGCGAGCCGAACACTTCACCGGTCAGGCACTCTGAGTGGACACGTGTGAGCACATCCTCGCGTCCATCCACGTCACCGCAGACAAGCGCCAGGTGCTCCTTTCCATCTACATCATTCGAAAAGTAATCAAGCCGGAATTCACTGTGAGCCGTTGGGATGCGCGCAGACACAATGCGCTCTACTGCTGTCGGGTAAGAAGACATCGTTCTCCTGATACTGGATTGCTTGCCAACCGATTGCGCACAGGCCTCCACCCTTTTGCACAAACGTACCCATGATTAGCATCATTGCGGTTCTTGTCAATTCGCCCGCCTACCCGACTGCCTCCAGAAGCCGCAGGACGACTCCTGCTTCCGGTTCCTGAATTCCATCCTGCCCGCGCGCAGCGTCCAGCAGTTCCTGCATGCTCTTTCGGCCCGCCACTGTGCTCGAACCAATCATCTTGGACAATTCTTCGGCACGCGCGTCATCATCTCTCAGTTGCTGGATTCTCGTGACCGTTCGCCCGTCATCCGTCCGCTTGAGCACACGAATATGGTGATCGGCATGCGCCGCCACTTGCGGCAAGTGTGTCACGCAGATCACTTGCTGCCCGTGCCTCAGATCGGCCAGCTTACTGCCAATCGTTCCACCCACGTGGCCTCCGACGCCCACGTCAATCTCATCGAGCGCCAGGGTCCGTGCGTCACCGCGAGCCAGCACTGTCTTGATTGCCAGCATTACCCGCGCCATCTCGCCGCCGGACGCAATCGCCGCCAACGGCCTCCGCGACTCGCCCTGGTTCGGCGCGATGAGAATCTCCACCTCATCACCTCCTGACTCGTCACACATGCTCAGCGCATCCACGTCTTGCGTCTCTGTGCCCGCATCAACCCTTCCGGTGACTGTGAAAGCGGGGCGCACGTCCACGTTGATGCGCGTGCCTGCCAATGCCAGTGTTTCGATTTCTTGCTCTATCGAGCGACCAAGTCGTGCGGCAGCAGAAGACCGCTCAACGGACAGAGAACGGGCCAGATTAATGACTTGCCGGTTCAGCTCGCTTTCTTCCGCCGCCAGTTCAGCTACACGATCCGAAGCCTTGTCCAGACCGGCTAGTTCCTGTTCCGCGCTCTCAGCCCATGCGACGACATCCTCTAGCGAGCCGCCATGCCTGCGCTTGAGGCCGTCCAGCGCCGCCATGCGCTCTTCCACCACCTCAAGCCGGTTTGGGTCCGCCTCCAACACTTCCAGATAGCGTCCCAGTGAAAGCGCAAGTTCCTGCGCCTGCTCGGCCAGCGCCTCTGCCGCCTGCCGCGTTGCCTGTAGTTCGGCATCCATCGCCGCGGCCTCACGGGAGTTCTGGCTGATTTCGCCAAGCGTGTCCACCACGCTCTCACCGCCGCGCGCAGGGTCAATCAGAAGGGACCGCGCCGCGCCCGTCAGCGCGACGAGTTGCTCAGCATACGCAAGCCTCGACCGCTCTCGTTCCAGCACGGCGTCTTCATCAGGAACGGGCGCGATCTCTCGAAACGCCGCCAGTTCATATCCCAGTTCATCGCGCCGGGCCGCCGCCTTTGCCTCTTCCCGTCGGATACGTTTAAGTTCAGATCGAATTCGCCGCAGCTGCCTGACAAAGTCAGCCACCGCTTCTCGCTCCTCCTCCAATTCCCCATAGCGGTCAAGAACATCCCTTTGCTCACCGGGCCTCAGGAGTCCCAGCGTCTGCCGTTGGCCATGCGATTCCGCCAGGTATCGCCCCGCCTCCTGCAAGAGCTTTAGGGCAACCTTGCGGCCATTCACTATGCAGTCGCCACGCCCCTCTTCATCAATCTCCCGCATCACGCGGAGCGTCAGCGGCGCTTCTTCATTCTTGATGCCGAGCTTCTTCAGCAGCGAGGCGGGAACGGAATCATAGAATCCATCAGGCTCAAAGACGGCCTCGATTCTCGCTTGATCTGCACCCGACCGCACCAGTGAGCCATCCGCCTCCGCTCCAAGAACTAGTGAAACGCAATTGATGATGATTGACTTTCCCGCGCCCGTCTCGCCGGTCAGCACGGTGAAGCCGTCCTCGAATGGAATGTCCAGGCGGTCGATGACGCCTATATTCTCAATTGTCAGCTGTCGCAGCATGACGTGACCTCCCCCGTTCACTGCGGGAAAAGGTATCAGAACGCGCGTTCTTAGTCAAGAATAGAACCGGCGCGGGGGAAGTGAAGACGTCTAGAACTCGATCAGCGCCCGGCCAACTACTTCCCCACGCCCAAGGGCCGCATAGGCATCATTGACCTGTTCGATGCTGTAGCGGCGCGTAATGATGCGCGGACTCACGTCAACGACCCCCCGCTCCACCAGGTTCAGAATCTGCGGCATGTCTGTCCCTGCCCTTGCACCGTAGGAGCCGATAATGCGCACGCCGCGCCGCACAATCCGTGTGATCTCCAGCGGCACCGTCTCTCCGGCGGAGGCGATTCCAATCATCACGACACGCCCACCATCCACCACAGACTGGAAGGCCTGCTGCACTGTATCCGGCTTGCCTAGGGCCTCAAACGCCGCATCGACCCCGCTTCCGCCGGTAATCTCCTTGATGCGGGCAGGCACGTCCACATGCGCAGCATTAATGGAGTGAGTCGCGCCAAACGACTGCGCAAGCTCGAGCTTGGCATCATCGATATCCACTGCAATGAGCGGCGACGCGCCCACCGCAGCGGCAATCTGCACGACGTTTGTGCCAACACCACCCACGCCAACAACTGCCGCGCTCTCCCCCATGTGCAGCTCTGCCTGGTTGCGAACTGCCCCATACGCCGTGAACACGCTGCAGCCGATGATGGCGGCCTCTCGCAAAGAGATGGTGTCCGGCAGACGAAAGACGGAGGACGCTGGCGTCACGGCATACTCTCCAAGCGCCCCCATGCTGTACATCCATACCGGTGATCCGTCAGGCCGCGCCAGCCGCGTCGTGCCGTCGTAGAGCTGCCCCTTGAGACGGTTGTAGGCGAAGAATGTCTCGCACATGTCATCCCGGCCCCTGCGGCAGAACGAACACGCCCTGCACGGCATGATGAAACTGCACACGACGCGATCTCCAACCGCAACGTTTGTCACACCGTCCCCAACGGCCTCCACGATGCCGGATGTCTCATGACCGAGTACGCACGGCGTGGGAAAAGCGACCTCGCCCTTCATCACATGCAGGTCCGTATGGCACACGCCGGTCGCGGCAACCTTAAGCAGCACTTCATCGGCGCGCGGCGAAGGCGTCGGCAGGTCCTCAACCGTCATCGGCTGATTGATTTCATTGAGGATTGCAGCCTTCACTGATACCTCCCGTCATTCCCGCGAAAGCGGGAATCTTAGACCTGGAGTGCGATCCAACACCTTCCGCCACTCCCGTTGGCTTCTTGTTGTCCTGACTGCGTAGCTACCTACGTGCCAACACGCCCAACTGCGCGTACATGTAGAACGGCCACTCGGACTCCGCAAACCGCGTCCACGCCGCCGAAATCCTGTCCAAATCGGTCTGCTCCGCCAGCCCGTACGCGAGGGCATCGGCCCCCACGTTGGAGTGCAAAATCCGCTGCGACCACATATTGCCCCAGAAGCGCGCCTCGTCGCCGTCCATAACCACCACATTGGAGTGAATCTCATAGTCCTGAAATCCTGTTTCACGCACCCAACGGGTGAGATGACGCCCAGCATCCGGCTCCGCCCCGTTGTGATACGCGACCCGATGATAGAGGCTGCTCCATTCGTCAAACTCCGGGAATTTGGGCGATGGGCACATTGTGGCGTAGTCCGTTTCACGCACACAGAGAATCCCGCCCGGCTTGAGCACGCGCCGCATCTCACGCAGCGCTAATGGCTGATCGGTCAGGTGCTGCAGGAGCTGATTTGAATACACGACATCAAACGTGCCGTCCTCGTAATCAAGTTGATAAACGTCGCCAAAAGTAAATGTCACGTTGCCCACGCCCTCGGCCGCCGCATATTCCCGCGCCTGCGCCAGTATCTCTTCGGACAGATCAATGCCAATCACTTCCCCCGGCGCAACTGCCCGCGCCAGCCCCGTAGTGATTGTTCCCGGCCCGCATCCGGCGTCAAGCAGGCGCATTCCGGCCTTCAGGTGCGGGAGCAGAAACCACGCTTCTCCTTCCGCGCGACGCCGGGCGTGGTTCTGCACCACAGATGCGTGGTGCCCGTGCGTATAGCGATCCCGCGGAACGTCAGTCATTCGTGGTCCTCCCGCATCCCACTATGATCTACCCTTCGCGCGGTATTCTGGACTATGGCCTTTTCTCTGCCAACTCTTGCTCCCGTCCTACCCGCCCATGCCCTGACCGGAATGGGAGGATGGGCCGACGAAATCATCAGCTTTGGATTCATCATCGCCATCATTGCCATCCTGATGGTGATGTCCCGTCTTGGCCGGCGCAAGCGACTCCGCGAAGAGGAGCAGGAGCGCCGCTCTACTGATTAGCCGCCACTTGCGCCTCTGCGCGCTCCACTGCCGCCGGCGGCCTGAGATACAACGGTTCCAGCGTCGCAACATCATCAACGTCGCCGCGCCTCAGGCGCAACAGGCCCAGCCGCGCTGCGTTCGCAGCCGTCCTAGTTCGAACAACGTCGGGCGCGATTGCCAGCGCTTGCCCGAGGCCATCCCGCGCCAGGTCCGCCAACGCCTCATCGAACTCGCCCGTCAGAACACAGTCCTCGCCGCGCCCAGCCATCCGCGCAACCAACTCCTCCGGCGAGAGGATTGCCTCCTCCACGAGTTGCTCGATCCCATGCTCGTCTGACGCCCTATAAGCTGCGGCGGCATACTGTCCCCGCCCCGCATTGACCACCGACCACACCGGCCTCTCAAGATGAACGGCCCCATACGCCGCAGTGGCCAGCGTTCCCACGCCGACAATCGGCACATCAAGCCCCTGCGCGAGGCCCTTGGCCGTCGCAAGGCCGATGCGAATACCCGTGAAGCTCCCCGGCCCGCGTGTGGCAACGACACCGGTCAAATCGTTCCTCGTAATTCCCGCCAGCATCATCACGTGTTGCAGAGTCGGATGCACATGCATCGTGTGATTGCGTCCCGCCCGCCACGTGAGTTCCGCTGCGATTCCCCCCTCCGGATGAGCAATAGCAACGCTCGCCGTCTCCGTTGCCGTGTCGATAGCGATAATCATTCCGTCGCCCCAACACCTTCGGGCAGCTGACTCAGCGCCTGTGCGGACACTGGCCCGCTAGCTGTTGCTGACAGCCGCCGTTCCGAGTCCGAAAGATACTCGATCCGAATCTCCAGCCGATCGTCCGGGAAAATCGACGTCGCCCTATCCGCCCATTCCACCGCCAGCACGCCATCACTGCCCAGGTAATCGTCCAGCCCCAGCTCCCACGCCTCTGCGGAATCGTCGATGCGATAAAGGTCCATGTGGAAGAGCGGCAGCCTGCCCTGGTACTCATTGACCAAAACAAACGAGGGACTCTTCGTATACGCCGTCACGCCCAGCCCATCGGCAAGGCCCTGCGTTAGTGTCGTCTTTCCCGCGCCAAGCTGGCCGATAAGCAGCACCAGCGTCCCGGCCTCAACCGCCCCGCCAATCGCCCGCCCAATTTCTTTCGTCTCATCCGCGGAGCGCGAAACGCCGCTCCATTCATGCGTCGCCATACAAATAGCGTAGCGCATAGCTGCACGTGCCTTACCCCGCCTTCAAGAATCTCGGTCTAATCGCCGCCACAATCACCACGGACACCGTCAACGCGCCGCCCAGAATAGCAAGAGCCCAGCCCGCCCCGTACGCAGAGCCCATATACCCCGCAACAAGACTCCCAATGGGCACAAATCCGCGGTCGAGCAGGTACAGGCTGATAACACGACCATGAAACTCGCTCTCCGTCTGTGTGAGCAGCATCCCGTTTGTCAGCACGCGTTGGCTTGAGTCCAACAGGCCCAACAGGATCATGAGCGCCAGCGCGAGGATGAGCCATGGCGCAGCCCCCAGCGCGGAGAGAACGACACCGCTCAGTGCCATCGTGACCACGATTAACATGCCCTTGTTTCGCACATTGCCGAGGTAGGCGAGAATCGTCGGTCCGATAATCGACCCGATCCCCATGAACGTCAGCAAGCCGCCGAACAGTGTCGCCCCCGTGTTCTGGTTTAGATTGAACGCGTCGGCAATCGTCAGCAGCCAATCGGCGTTGGGCGCGAATCGTTCGTCTGCTACCTCCGGCAGCAGTACCATGAACGGCTGCAGGAACATCAACGACAACAGGCCTAGCAGTAGTAGCAGGAAAATGTTGACGTGTTGGCGGACGTAGAGCAAACCCTCCCACGTGTCCCGCAGCGCGCCTGAAACGCCCATGCTTTCCGCGCCCCGCTGCATCAGCGGATACGTCTTCATCCACAGCCACGCAGCGATGATTGCGAACTCCAGCAGGATGATGATGATGAAAACCATCTCAAAGCCCGACACTGCAATGAGAATGCCGGTGAAGAGCGGGGCGATTATCCGCGTTCCGTTGAGTGAGAACTGCTGTAGCGCAACGGCGTTCGCAACGCGCTCCCTGCCGACAATCGCCGGGATGAGCGCCTGCCTCCCGGGCTGATTGAATGCAATCATCGCCCCTCGCGCTGCGAACAGCGCATATGCATGCCACAACTCCAGTTGATCCTCCAACAAGAGAAGCAGGAGCACAACGTAGATGACCAGGATGCCCACCTGGGTAACCACCAGGATGGTCTTGCGGTTGACGCGATCAGCGAGCACGCCCGCCGGAATCGCGAGGAACAGTATGGGTATCGTTCGCCAGAAATTGACCCAGCCGACGGCGACGGGGTCTCCCGTTATCTCCCAGACCAGCCAACTGCGCGCAACAATCTCCATCCATAGGGTGAGCGCGTGCATGCTCACACCCACCCAAAGGATGCGGTAATCGCGGACGGCGAATGCCGAGACGGCCTCCCTAAGCGAGGCGCGGCCTCTGGGGGTGCGTCGCCCTTCTAAAGGCTCGTCGGGCGCGCTCGTCCCCTGCTCGGTGTCCGTGCCTGGGTTGCGGGGGCGCACCGTGGAGAGTCCGGCCTAGTCCAGCTGTCGGAGACGCTTCACGAAGACCGTGAAGAAAATCGTGACTGTCAGAAGCAGGATGGCGGAACCGCCCACGGCGAGTTGAGCGCCGGAGAAACCGCCCTGCTGTCCAATGACATCCGCAAGGACGCCAACAAAAAATACGCCGAAGTTCGTCATGCCCCAGTTGAGCATGTAGATGCTCATCACCCGGCCGCGGTGCTCATCGTCCGAGTACACCTGCGCCAGCGTGTTGCTGAGTGCCATCCGCCCTGCCTGCGCGAATCCCAGCGGAATGAACACGATGAATGCGATGAGATACGAATTCGTAAAGCTGAATATGATCAGCGACACCGCCATCACAAACATGCTGATCAGCAGCCACAAACCGCGTTTCTTGTCCTCCATCGTCGCAACAAAAATGGAACCGATGAGTGCCCCGATACCGGAGATGCTGATGAGCAGGCCCTGTCGCGCGGACGATTCGTCCAGCGTGTCAAATAGTGGTCCCACCAGCGGCAGCGATGTGAATACCGTGAGCCGGGATGGGTCAACTGTGAGGATGGTGTCCGTAAAGGCGGGGAGCAGGAACATGTACGGCATCGACAACACGAATGAGAACAGGGCGAATATCAGGAGCGTGAGAACGGCGGTATTGTGCCTGATATACGTGAAGCCCTCGCCCACCTGCCGCAGCATCCCCGAGCCCCGCAGCGCCACAGCGCCCGTCAGAGGGACGCCCATCAGGATGAAAACGCCGCCGCCGTACAGCACCGCCATGATGTAGTACACGCCCTCGATGTCCCACAGGGCGATCAGGAATCCTGCCAGCGCCGGGCCCATCAGGCGGAGCAGGTTCATCGCCGCGCCGTTCAACGCAACCGCGTTCGTGATCATGTTCGCGCCCACAAGCTCCGGGATGATCGCCTGCCGCGCGGGCATCATCAGCGCCATCACCATTCCCTGCAGGAACGACGCAATCAACAGGTGCCACACGGTGATCGAACCGAGCGTGATTGACATTGCCACGCCAACCGTGATGACCGTCGACAGGATTTGTCCGACGACGAGCACCTGTTTCTTCGGAATGCGATCGGCAAGCACCCCGCCGAACAGGGAGAGTGTCAGCATCGGCACCGCATTCGCCAGCGCCACGGCGCCCAGCATCGTTACACTGCCGTCGTTCGTGCCGGGCGTCTTGGAAAGCTCGTAGACGTACCAGGAGCGCGCCATCATCTGCATGTTCAACGCGCCCATCTGGGCGAGAACAAACAGGAAATACAGGCGGTAGGCAGGTACCGTCAGCGAGGCGATCGCTCGAAATCCAACGCTGCGTTTCTCTGTAACCGGACCGGGTCCCTGTCGGAGGCCGGGTCCCCCCCGCGATCCGCCCGGGCCGCCCTCCGGCCCTCCGCCCATCATGAGGAGGCGTTCTCCTCATGCTCGGATGCGGCAGCTTCGTCCTGCCCCAGGCGTTCCAGCCCCTCCAGCAGAATCGTCAGACCGCGCTGGGCTTCTTTTGCCTCTTCATCGGTCAGGCCGTTCAGGCGCTCCCCCCACTCGCGACGGCGCAGCGTGAGCAGCCGCTCAGCGAGGTCCACGCCCTCCGGCGTCAGGTGACACACGTTGGAGCGGCGGTCCGCGGGATCCTGCCAGCGTTCCACCAACCCACGCTCCACAAGCCGGTCGATGACTCCCGTCGCAGTTGAGAGGGAGGTGCCAAGCTGTTTGGCCACAATCCCCATACGGCAATCGCCGTGCCTGCGCAGCGCAAAGAGCGCCCGCAGCTGGGGCATCGTGAGTTCCACCGTGAACCAATCGTCATGGACGGACGGCCTGAGCAGACGCAGGATGTATTCGATATCGCCAATCAGCCGCTGCGTCGTCGGATTGGCGGCGCGCGCCGGCTCATCTGGCGTAGTTACACCGCTTCCGGATCGTTCTTGCACAGCCGAATGTCCACTCGTTCCCAATACTTTCACTTGCCCAAAGTATTTGACTCAGCAGTACATGTCAACACTCTTTTTTCGTCATTCCCGCGAAAGCGGGAATCTGGAACGCGGAGCCCAACCGGTCACGGTAACGCCTCCCCTGCCATGCGCATACCGCCAAATACCTCTGCTACCCTATTGAAGACGTTTCCCCAGAGTCGCCACACAGGAGACACGAACACGCAATGGCAGTAGAACGCACCCTCATCCTGATCAAGCCTGATGCCGTACAGCGCGGCCTGACGGGCGAAATTCTCGGACGTTTCGAGAAGCGCGGCCTCAAGATTGTCGGCGCAAAGTTCATGCGTGTTGAACGTGCGCTCGCAGAACAGCACTACGCCGAACACGTCGGCAAGCCATTCCTCCCCGGGCTGCTGGACTTCATCACGTCCTCGCCGTTGCTGGCGATGGTGTTGGAAGGAGAACGTGCCATCGAGCTTGCCCGTCAGACAATGGGAGCGACGGATCCTGGAAAGGCCGCCACCGGCAGCATCCGTGCGGACCTCGGCTTGTCAGTTGGCTTGAACCTGGTCCACGGCTCGGACGGTGTTGAATCTGCGGCGCGCGAAGTGGCTCTCTGGTTCGACGAATCCGAGTTGATCGACTACCAACAGGCCACGGAGCAGTGGCTCATTGAATCCTGACCAGCGGCACGGCGCTGCGCCACAACTGCTCCAGCCCATAGAGCTCACGTTGCTCCCCGGCAAAGATGTGGACGATCACGTCGTTAAAATCCATCAGGAGCCAGCCGGAGTCCGCGTCGCCTTCGGTGCGCAGCACCGCCTGGCCGGACTCCTTCAGCCCCTTGTGCATCGCCTCCCGGATCGCCTGCCCCTGCCTCTTGGACTCCACGGTCATCAGTACAAAGGCGTCCGCGTAACTGCAGATATTTCGCACGTCGAGCAGGAGGATGTCGCTGGCCTGCCGGTCCTCCGCAATTTCAACGGCTTTTCGCGCGAGCGCGATGCCCTCGGTGGCAGGATCAGCGTTGGTGGATGTGGCCTGTTCCGTCATGACGCCATACTACGCCACCCCGCCGAACCCAACAACGCACGCCAACCCCGTGAGGCCTGCTGATGGACTCCCTCTCCGTCACCCTTGCCGTCATCGCACTCCTCATCGGGGCGATTGCCGATCTCCTCTACCGCGTGGCCCAGCAGCGCGGCATTGAAGCACCCAACTTTATCTTCTGGCAGTCCACCGTCTTCACGGCCATCATCTGGACGGTGGCCGTCTCAGGCTGGGTGCTCCTCTATACCGAGGGCCCCCTCGATTTCATCCGCAACAGCACCTGGTTCGATGATGGACGCGCGCTGGTCGGCGACATGATTGGCGCGAACTTCATCCACCCCAGCACATGGCTGTACGGCCTGCCCGCCGGCGTACTCGGCTACCTGGGGCTGACGCTCTTTGTCGCAAGCCTTCGTACGGGAGACGCGAGTGTCAACGCTCCCATCTTCAGGCTCAACTTCGTCGTAACGGCGCTGGGCGCAATCATCATTCTCGGCGAGTCGGCCGACCCCCTAAAGATTGGCGGCATCCTGCTCGCCATTCTCGCCGTCCTCGTTCTCTTGAACGTCACGCAGATCACAGCCATCCGGTCCGACATCCGGTCAATCCTCTTTGCGCTTGCGGCATCCGGGTTCTTTGGTATCGCCGGTCTGGTCTCCAAGGCCGGCCTCGACACAGGCGACATCGGCGCGATCCCCATGGTTCTCACCCAGACCGTCGGTTTCCAGCAGGCCGCCATTATCACGCTGCTGAGGAGCCGCAATTTCGGCATTACCCGTACCGTCTTCAATTTCGCCCCGGGCATTGCGGTGCTGCAGGTGACGTGGGCCGTGCTCCTATTCGAGTCCCTTAGAATCGGCGACGCCAGCATCAGCTATCCCATCGTGCAGATGAGTTTCGTCATCACTGCCATCCTCGCAGTCGTTTTCCTGCGCGAGGAGATGAACTGGAGCAAAGGCGGCGGCCTGGTATTGGCCATCATCGCTGTCGGCGTTCTCGGCCTCGCCGGTTGACGACGCTTTGCGCGCCTCACGCTCTGTTTGTATCGTAGAAGTGAAATGAGTACCTCAGAAAGAGTCATTGTCGCCATGAGTGGCGGAGTCGATTCCTCCGTCGCTGCCTACCTGCTCAAAGAGCAGGGCTACGACGTCATTGGCGTCACCATGCGCCTCTGGAGCGACGACGTTGAAGGCGCGTCACGACACAACCGCGCCTGCTGCTCCGTCGAAGATGTCTTCGACGCCAAGCGTGTCTGCCAGAAGCTCGACATGCCCCACTACGTCCTCAACATGGAGGAGGAATTCCGCAAGCACGTCATCGAGTACTTCATCCGTGAGTACAAGAACGGCCGCACCCCCCATCCGTGCATCGCCTGCAACGACAAGATCAAGTTCGCGTTCTTCCTCCAGCGAGCATTGGCCCTTGAGGCCGACTGGATCGCCACTGGGCACTACGTCCGCCGTCACGCCCATGCAGACGGCAGCATTGAACTGCACAAGGCCGTCGACACCTCCAAGGACCAGACGTACGTCCTCTATGGCCTCGGGCAGGAGGAACTGCGGCGTTCCCTGTTCCCCATTGGCGAGTTGCCCAAGCAGGACGTGCGCCGCATCGCCCATGAGCTTGAATTGCCCGTCGCGGACAAGCCGGACAGTCAGGAGATCTGCTTCGTTCCGTCCGGTGATTACCGTGCCTTTCTCTCCGAGCACATGACGCTGACGCCCGGCCCCATCCTGGACGTTGACGGCAAGCACGTCGGCTCGCACATGGGGACCGCTGGCTATACCGTCGGACAGCGCAAGGGCCTTCCGCCCTCCCCCACAGGCCGCCGCATGTACGTCATCGACATCGACACCACGGAGAACACCATCGTTATCGGCCCCGAGGATCACCTCCTCGCGACCGGACTGCGCGCAGCGCAGGCAACGTTCATCGACGGAGTCGCCCCTGTCGACGGCCCAATGCGCGTGTCCGTCAAGGTGCGCTACAAGTCCCCCGAAGCACCCGCCCTCCTGATCCCGGACACGGACGGTGACGGATTCACCCTTGAGTTCGACGATCCGCAGCGCGCGGTGACGCCGGGCCAGGCCGTCGTTCTCTACGATGGCAGCCGAATGCTCGGCGGCGGTTTAATCGAGCGCGCAATGGCCATTGAGGGATCGCCCGACTCTGCATTAGCCGCCCAAGCGGTGTAAAATCACCTTTGGGGACAAAGTGGACGCGAGTTAAGGGGAAATAATGTCCATCATTGCCTTGTCACATGGGTTGCGTGACATTCTGAACCGCGGGGGTTCCGCTCACGTGCAGAACGGATATCCCTCCGGCGACGCCCTCGCAGGTGTTTTCCAGGCGTGCCAGCGCACACTGACGCAAGCCGTCGAAACGATGTCCGAAGAGGACATGGCATGGCGACCGTTCCCGGAGACGCCCTCCGCTGCCTACTACCTCTGGCACGTCGCCCGCGTTCAGGACGCCCTGCTCCACAAGCAGATCCTCAACCGTCCTGAAATCAATGAGACACATGGATATGCGCGGGAATTCGGTCTGCCGCTGGAGGACACAGGACAGGCATACACCGCAACACAGCGTGCCCACTTCCAGGAGCCGCCAAAGAAGGCGCTGCTGGAGTATTTGGGACTCACGTTCGAGGCCATTCTGCGCACCATAGAGGAGCTCGGGCCGGAGGGCTTGGACATCGAGACGGACAGCGGGATGCGGCGCATCCGCTACCTCATCACGCTGACCACCCACGCCAACCTGCATGCCGGCGCAATCAACCACATCCGGGAAGTTCTCATTGCCTCGAGAGAGGTCCCCGCTGAAAACTGATCCCTCGGACGACGGCGTTTCTTCATCACGCCGTCCCATCGTCCCCCTCGTCACGCGTCCCGGCCTCTCTTACGAGCGTGAATTGCTCTTGAACGGCGCTCGTACAATAGCTGGCATCGACGAAGCGGGCCGCGGTGCGCTCGCAGGCCCGGTCGCTGCAGCCGCTGTCATCCTCCCCGTTCGGCCGCTGGCATGGTTCGACGATGTTGACGATTCCAAAAAACTCAGCGCCCCCGAGCGAGAACGCCTGTCAAAGCTCATCCTGCAAGACGCCGCTGTTGGCCTCGCTATGACGCCCGCAAGCCGCATTGATGCCGAGGGCATCGCTGCCGCAACTCGCGAGGCTATGCTGGCCGCCCTCAATACGCTCGGCAGCCGCGTGGACGGCATCCTTGTGGACGGCTCGGCGCTGCCCACCTCTAGCGGTATTCAGCAGATTGCACTCACACGCGGCGACCAGGTCTCCATCTCGGTATCGGCGGCATCCATCATCGCAAAGGTCGCCCGCGATGAGGTCATGCGCCGGCTGGACACTCAGCACCCAGGCTACGGACTGGCAGCCAACAAGGGGTACGGAACCGCAAAACACCTTGAAGCATTGCGCAAGATCGGCCCCTCTCCAATTCACCGCCGCACGTTCCGCAACGTTGAAAATGTTGCTGAGCCATCTTGACAGGGTATCCCTTCGCCCCCTAGCATGGCGTCGTTCAGATATGGCAACCGATTTAGAGCCCCCGAGTACGGGGCACATACAAATTGCGCCGGGTCGACGTATGACTAACGTCGCCGGGGCATAGACGTCAGTGTCCGCCCTTCTTTTGCCGGCGTATCCGCTGGCCTTGATCCTGTTGACGCTGGTTGTGGCGCTTGAGGACGCCTTCTTCCAAACACGGGGAGAGCGGCTGGAGCGGCTGGTTCAACGTCGACGACCGGGCGCGCGCCGTCTCGCCCAGCTCCAGGAATCCCACGATTCCCTCGCGATGGCCGCACTTATGATCCGTTCCACCGCAACGGTTCTGTTTGCCATCATCAGCTTTGCCCTCATATTGACGTACAGCCCCTGGCCCTCATTGGACGTTCTCTTGGGCATCGTCCTCACCATAGCGGGGGTCATACTGGCGCAGGCCGCCGGGCGTGTCTGGGGTGGCCATGACGCCGGTCGCCTCGCCCTCGTGTCTGCCCCGTTCGCCGCATTCGTCAACGCCGTTCTTTCCATGCCGGCTTCATTCCTTCGCGCTCTGTTCCGCCCGCTTGCCAAGGCTCTGGGGCAGAAAGGGGCGGATAACGCGCCTGCGGAACGCTCGGATCACCGTAACGGCAACGGCGATCATCCAAACGGCACAGACGCTGCCGTCACTCTGGATGAAGAGTGGGAGCGAAACGTCATGCGGGGCCTCGTCCGATTGGAGTCGCTGGCCGTCCGGGAGGTAATGGTTCCGCGACCGGATGTTGTTGGCATTGAGGCTGGCTCATCACTCGAAGACGCCGTGCAGATCGTCATGCAGGAGGGATTCAGCCGCCTGCCCTTGTACCGCGGCAATCTCGACGACACGATCGGCATCGTCTACGCCAAGGATTTGCTCGCCGCGTTCCAGAACAAGGACGAAGATTCACCTCTTGAGTCAATCGTCCGTCCTCCGCTGCACGTGCCCGAAACCAAGCGCGTTGGCGATCTCTTGCGCGAGTTCCAGTCACGCCGCGTTCATATCGCCCTTGTTGTCGACGAATACGGCAGCCTCGTCGGCCTGGTCACTAACGAAGACTTGCTGGAAGAGATCGTGGGAGACATTGACGACGAGTTCACCGCCAGCGAACCACTGGTTCGCCGAGTGAGCGAGCAGGAGGCCATCGTCGACGCCCGCGCCCCCCTCAAATACATCAACGAGATGTTCAACGTGGAACTGCACGCAGAGGGCGTTGACACCGTCGGCGGGCTCATTCTCTACGCGTTGGGGCGCATACCGCACCCCGGGGAGACCGTCAGCGACAACGGCTTGACCATGACTATCCTGTCCACCACCGGCCGCCGTGTCCGCCAAGTGCGCCTCCTTCACGGGGAGTCACCCACCGGAACCGACACTGAAGACCCCACCCCCACCGCCGCCTCCGCCTAAACGCACGCCCTTTTCGTCATTCCCGCGAAAGCGGGAATCCAGTGCCGCCCGCAGGGCGGCCTTCCACTCTCGGTCACCCTGAGTGTAGTCAAAGACCCCCGCTCACCTTGAGCCTGTCGACAGGCGGGGGTGGCATCCCCGGCCCAAAACAAATATGGGGGGCGCCCATGGGCGCCCCTCATCAATTGCAGCTATTGGATGTAGGCTACTTGTTGCCCAGCGTCGGAGCCTCACCCGGGCCGTACACGCGGATTGCGGTGCTCGCAGCCGCCGGTCCGGACGCTCCTTCCGGTGTGCGACTGCCCACTGCGACAACCGTCCACACGCCGGGCGGCAAATCCTCCGGGATGGCGGGCAACAGATCCGTGCCGACAACCATCTCAAGCGCACCGGAAGAATTCACCTGGGCGCTTCCCATCTGGTAGTCGCTTCCTGCGCCACCTGCTTCACGAATGTACAGTGTCACGTCATCCCGTCGCGGGAAACCGGACAGCCTGAATGTCACCCGTGTCGTTCCCGGAACGAGGATGACGTTTGAATCGAGAGTATTGATATTGGCTTCCGGGTTGATGGCACCCGGTCCTGCCTCGCCGGCCGCTCCCGCCTCGCCTGCTGCTCCGGGCTCTCCTGCCTGGCCGGGCGGCCCCGGCTGACCGTCAATGCCGTCAGAACCGGGCGCTCCTGCGGGACCTGCGGGGCCTCGCTCACCCTGCTCACCTTGTGGACCCGTGCATGCCGCTAAAACGAGAATAAAGGCTGCAATAAGAACAAGGGGCATCCAAAATGCTTTCCCTGTAAACACGCGCTGCTCCCTCCTGCCTAACCCCGTCAAGCGCTGTGTAAATTGGCCGAAATACGCGCGCCAAACGACTGAAAGACACTTAATCATATTGGCGCAGGTAGGGAACTGTCAAGATGAACAGGCACCGGACAGCCCTCTTCGCGCGAATTGTCGCCTTATCTGGCCACTGGTGTTAAGCCGGTTTCCAACACAGTCCTCACATGTCACGCGTATAATGACCATCGGAGAGGCCCCCACGGAGAGGTGGCCGAGCGGTTTAAGGCGTCGCTCTCGAAAAGCGGAGTATCTTCACGGGTACCGTGGGTTCGAATCCCACCCTCTCCGCCATCCTAAAGACGGAGAGGTGCTGGAGTGGCCGAACAGGCACGCCTGGAAAGCGTGTAGGGTCTTACCGGGCCCTCGCGGGTTCGAATCCCGCTCTCTCCGCCACTTCTTTCTACACCCGTTCACCCTGAACCCGTCGAAAGGTTAACCGCCAACCATGTCTGCGAGCGCAGCGAAGAATCCAAAACCTCCACTGCTCCACCCATGCCGGAACGCGCAACGCATACTCAACAGGCCCATCGACACTGAATGTGAACTTTAAAATCTTGACCCGTCACACTGAAATCGATAGCTTTGAACCGTGAACGACGATCTCCCATATTGGATAGCATTTCAGCGCGTCAGCAGGCTCGGCCGGGTCAGATTTGGACATCTCGAGTCGCATTTCCCTACTCTGAAAGACGCTTGGCACGCATCAGAGTCGGAACTGCGCGCCACCCGTCTTGATCAACGTACGGTGGAGGAAATCCTTTCAACCCGCGTCGACATCAACCCCGAGGATGAGCTTGAGAGACTGCACCGTCACCGAGTCACTGCCTACACCTGGCATGACGAGCAATACCCTGCCCGACTCCGGCAGATCCATGACATGCCCCCCGTCCTGTACATCAAAGGAGAACTCAAACCCGAGGATGATCTTTCGATAGCCGTCGTTGGAACCCGCAAGGCCACGCCATACGGACGCGAGGTCACACGTGAATTCGTCCGAGACCTCGTGCAAGCAGGACTCACAATTGCCAGCGGACTCGCCGCCGGCATAGACTCAACAGCTCACTACGCCACCCTGCAGAACCGGGGCAGAACAATCGCCGTCCTCGGCAGTGGCGTGGACATCATCTATCCCGCGCAGAACCGCAAGATGGCCGCAGAAATCGTGGAGAACGGCGCGCTCATCAGCGACTACCCAATCGGTACGCCACCCATGAAAGAAAACTTCCCGCGCCGCAACCGCATTATGAGCGGCATCAGCCTTGGCTGTCTCGTCATCGAGGGGAATGAGAAAAGCGGCGCTTTGATTACTGCCCGGCAGGCCCTTGAGCAAAACAGAGAGGTCTTTGCCGTCCCCGGCAGCGCCCTCAGCGAGCGGAGCCGCGGCCCCAACCTACTCATTCAGAACGGCGAGGCGAAACTCGTGCTGACCACTGAGGACATCCTGCAGGAGCTGAACCTGTCTCAGGAGGACCGGCAGCTGAATCTTCCGTCCACGACTGAGCCGGTTGACGAAGAACAGGCCGCCGTCCTCAGGGTTCTCAGCCGTTCCCCCATCCACATTGATGAGATCTATCGGGCCTCCGGAATGTCCATGCCTGAAGTATCCAGTACCCTGACTATGCTGGAACTGAATGACCTCGTAAGGCAGGTTGGCGGAATGCACTACGTCTTGACACGAGAGGCTCATGCGATTTACGAATCTCATAAGGGAACCAGTGACGACGGACAACAGGCGGAAGCCATGACCGCTGAAAATCAGCGCACCTGAAGAGGCAAAAAGCGAATGACAACCGGTCGAAAGAAGTCGACGACTACACGGAAGACGAAGAAGGCCTCTGCTTCAAGCAATGGCCGCGCAAGCGGTCGCTCATCGACGGCGCGGCGAACGAGCAGTTCATCCGGCTCTAACGCGGCACGCGGCGGCGATGTCGTCATCGTCGAGTCTCCTGCCAAGGCCCGCACACTCTCACGCATCCTCGGCAACGGCTACAACGTCCTGGCCTCCGTCGGGCACGTCCGCGACCTGCCCAAGAGCAAGATGGCTATCGACGTGGAAAATGATTTCACGCCGGATTACGTCGTGCCGCGTGACAAGTCCTCCGTCGTCAAGGAGATCAAGGCCGCCGCAAATGCCGCGGACACCGTTTACCTCGCAACAGACCCTGACCGTGAGGGAGAGGCCATCTCATGGCACCTAATGGAAGCCGCCGGCATCCCGCAGGAAAGGATGCGCCGGGTCGTCTTTCATGAGGTGACGGAGAACGCAGTCCGCCGCGCCTTTGACGAGCCGCGCGGCATCGATGTCGATCTTGTCAACGCCTATCAGGCCAGACGTGTCCTTGACCGCCTCGTCGGATACCGCCTCAGCCCGGTCCTCTGGAGCAAGGTGCGCAAGGGACTGTCCGCAGGCCGTGTCCAATCCGCTGCTCTCCGGCTTGTCGTTGAACGCGAAGCGGAAATCGACGCATTTGTGCCGCAGGAGTACTGGGAAATCGACGCGAACCTTGCGACACAGGCCGAACAGGCAGAAGACTTTGCTGCCCGGTATCGGGCGGAGCTAGGCGCAAGCCGTGCTGTCAACATTCCGAATCAGGAAATGGCTGACAGAATTCTCGCCGATTTGCGAGCAAGCAGCTACCAGGTCGAGTCTGTCCGCCGTCGCGAGACAACGCGCCGTCCCGGACCGCCCTTCATCACCTCTACCCTCCAGCAAGAGGCGTTCCGCAAACTGCGCTTCACCGCCCGCCGGACTATGACCATCGCGCAGCAGCTCTATGAGGGCCTGCCCATCGGCAATGAAGGCCCAATCGGTCTCATCACCTACATGCGCACCGACTCAACCAACATGGCAAACGAGGCCGTGCAGGAAGCGCGCGCCGTCATCAGCAACCGCTACGGCAAGGATCACGTCCCCGCCTCTCCCAGGTCCTTCTCGCGCCGTGTCAAGGGAGCGCAGGAAGCCCATGAGGCTATCCGCCCCACGTCCTTCATGCGTGACCCGGAGTCGCTGCGAAACTCCCTGAGCCGCGAGCAATTCAACCTCTACCAGCTCATCTGGCAGCGCGCCCTCGCTTCGCAGACGGCTGACGCAAAGTTCGATCAGACCACCGTCGACATCACGGCCTCCGGCGCGCCGTCCGGCACAAGCCACACCCTCCGCGCCAGCGGCTCCATCATGACCTTTGCAGGCTATCTCGCAATCTATCGTGAGGGCCTTGATGAGCCGGATCCGGAGTCCGATGAAGGGCGAGTGCTCCCGGATCTACGTGAGGCACAACCGCTAGACATGCGAAACGTCGCGGGAACCCAGCGTTTCACGCAGCCCCCGCCCCGCTATACCGAGGCTACGCTGATACGAGCGTTGGAAGAGCGCGGCATCGGCCGACCCAGTACTTATGCCGCCATCCTCAGCACCATCCAGGACCGCGGCTACGTGGACAAAGCCGATAACCGCTTCCGACCCCTCAAGCTCGGTACGGCGGTATCCGGCCTCCTCTCCGAGTATTTCCCGCAGGTTTCCAGCCTTGACTTCACCTCCCGTATCGAGGAGGAGCTCGACGACGTTGCCCGCGGGGAGCGGGAGTGGGTGCCTGTGTTGCGTGATTTCTACGGGCCCTTCAATGAACGTATCGACACCGCGCAGGAAAAAATCGAGCGTGTTCGCAACATCGACGAGGAAACTGATGAGGCGTGCCCGGAGTGCGATGCGAACATGGTTATCAAGCGTGGCCGCTACGGCCCGTTCCTCTCCTGCTCGCGATTCCCTGACTGCCGCGGCATGAAGCGCATCCAGAAAAGCACGGGGGCCAATTGCCCGAACTGCAGCGGCGAACTGGTGCAACGATCATCCCGCAAGTCCCGCCGCCCCTTCTACGGCTGCTCCAACTACCCCAACTGCAACTTCCTCACCAACCAGGAGCCGTTGCCCCAGCCCTGCCCCGACTGCGGCGGCCTCGTTGTTGCCTCAAGTCGAACCAATGCGACATGCAACGACAAGGAATGCGGCTGGCAGGGTTCCCGCGAGGAACTCACCGCAGAACAGCCGCAAGCGGAACCCCAACTCGTCGAAGTCTGACCCCGTTCTTGTCATTCCGAGCGAAGCCGAGGAATCTAAAGCCTCGCTTGCGCCTCCTAGCCACATGATGCCTCACGCGTAGTCCGTCATTCCCGCGCAAGCGGGAATCTGAATCCCTTTGCGCCCGCCAAACGGCGTATCCCGACTCACCCGCTTTCAAACCTGGTCTAAAATGTTGGTATGGCACTCAAACCTGCACCCACCCTGAACCAACCCGCGGACGCCGCGCCAATTCCTCAGGAGTGGGCGGCTCGGCTCAACGACTTCGCCGTGTTCCTTGAATACGAACGCGGCGCGTCTCGCTACACCCTCCGCAATTACATGGGCGACATCGGCCTCTTCCTGCAATTCCTGGCAGAAGAGGGTGTTACACGCCTGCCAAACGCCACACGCGACCACGCCCAACGTTGGGTCTATGACCTGACGATGGACGGCTCCGCCCGCTCCTCCATCGCCCGCCGCCTCTCAGCGCTCCGCTCCTTCTGGCGCTTTCTCGCGCGAGAGGGCGTCATTGAAAACCCGGAAACCATCACAAAGACACCCTCACCCAAGATCGGCCGACGACTGCCGGACCTCCTCTCCGAACGTGACGCCGAGCGGCTTGTCCATGCGCCACTGCGATTCGCGGAGAGCATTGATGCTGCAACCGTGGACAGGCAGCAGGCCCTGCAGCGCGCCCTCGCCCTGCGAGACCATGCGGTATTGGAACTCGCCTACGGCGCAGGTCTGCGTGTGGCGGAAATCGCCTCGTTGGACATGGCAGGGCTTGATCTCCGTAATCGCGTCGCCCGGGTCTGGGGCAAACGCTCCAAGCAGCGTGAGACTCTCTTTGGGGAACCTTGCCGAGAGGCCCTCGCCATGTATCTCAACGATGCCCGCCCCCTGCTTGCCCACGGCATCAGAACGCGTGCCGCGGTCTTCCTCAATAGCCGTGGTGGTCGGCTGACCACGCGCGGCATTGAACTCTCCCTCAAAAAGTGGGCTCGTGCAGAGGGCCTCCCGGAAGATATCCACCCCCATACTCTCCGCCACTCCTTTGCCACCCATATGCTGGACGGCGGCGCTGATCTAAGGCTCGTCCAGGAAATGCTCGGGCACGCCTCAGTCGCCACCACGGAAATCTATACCCACGTCTCGCAAGCGCAGATGGCGCAGGCCTATGCCCGTGCACACCCGGGCATGAACCGCGACGATGATAGTGAATCTCAACGAAACACCGTTGCCGACTGATAAAATAACCACAAAGGGCTATACCGCAGTTGCAGGAACACGGAACACTGACTATTCTGACTGACCGACACTGAACGCGAACAATGCATACATCGGCTACCAACGCCGGAACGCGCAAGAACAAACTCATAGGCCATTCAACAACGAACGCGAACGACAGAAAACATGAGGGTATTGCTGATCAACGGCCCTAACCTGAATCGCCTGGGCCACAGGGATCCTGCCGTTTACGGCACAACAACGCTGGCTGAAATCGAGGCCGCGTTCTCCGCGCGCGTGAAAGAGCACGGCGCAGAATGCGTTTGCTTCCAGTCGAACCACGAAGGGGCCATCGTCGACTTTCTCCAGTCTCAGATTCCGAACGGCATCGACGGCATCGTCATAAACCCCGGCGCGCTCACGCACTACGGCCTCAGCCTTCGCGATGCCTTGCAGGACGTTGGCGCGCCCACCGTGGAGGTCCATCTCTCAAACATCCACGCTCGTGAAGAATTTCGACGCCGCAGCGTCATCGCACCCATTGCCCGTGGACAGATGACCGGTTTCGGCTGGCGCGCCTACCTCTGGGCGCTGGACTATCTCATCGACGAATTCGACAAGGACTAAGGACAACATGAGTGTCACAAATCGACTAACCAAGTTGCGCGAGACAATGGATCCCTCCGGCGTGGATGCCGTGTGGGTCTCACAGCCTGAGAACCGCCGCTATATGAGCGGATTCAGCGGTTCCGCCGGCTCCCTCTTCATCACCCCCGAAAGCGCGATGCTCGCCACCGACTCCCGCTACACGGAGCAGGCGGGCACGCAGTCGCCGGAATACCAGATCGTCCACATGGCCGGACCGGGCGGTGAGTGGTTCAAGGAGATGCTGGCGTCCATGGGCGACGCGAAGCGGGTCGGCTTTGAGGAAACACACGTTACCGTTGCGACCCACAGACGGCTTGCCGAACTCTGCGGCGAGGCCGGCAAAGAACTCGTCCCCATGAACGACACTATTGAGTTGATCCGTGCCGTCAAGGATGAAGCCGAGCGCGACGCCCTCCTCACCGCCATCCGCATAACCGATGAGGCATTCGTCGAAGTGCGCGATGGACTGGAGCCGGGCGCGTCCGAGAAGGACGTGGCGTGGCGCATCGAGAAGGCCATGCGTGAACGCGGCGCGGAGGCGCTGGCTTTTGAGTCGATTGTCGCCTCTGGCCCACACGGAGCGCGGGCGCACCATACCCCCACAGAGGAGCCGATCGATGTTGGCGTTCCCATCGTCATGGACATCGGCGCCCGCTTTGAGGGATACCACGCGGACATGACACGGACCATCTGCATCGGCGACTATGACGACCAGTTCCGCCGCATCTATGACATCGTCCTGACCGCCCAGGAGACGGCGATCGCCACCATCGAAGAGGGAATGACAGGCAGCCAGGCGGACTCCCTCGCGCGGGACATCATTGAAAAAGCAGGGCACGGCCCCGAGTTTGGACATTCTCTCGGCCACGGTGTCGGGCTCGCTGTCCACGAGTATCCGCGCCTTGGACAGCGCGCGCCGGATGTGCTGGAGCAGGGGATGCTATTTACCGTGGAGCCCGGCATCTACATCACCGGTTGGGGCGGTGTCCGCATTGAGGACATCGTTGAGTTCAGGGACGGTCGCTGCCAGCCTTTGAGCAAAGCCCCCAAGATCAACGTGAAGAACGGGAGTTAGCACGGAATGATTGAGACGGGTGACCTGCGCCGCGGTGTGACCATTGAGATCGGCGGCACGCTCTACCAACTACTCGATTTTCACCACCTTAAGATTGGACGCGGCTCCGCCCAAGTCCGCATGAAACTGCGCGACATCAAGGGCGGCCACACCATTGAGCGCACTGTCCAGGCCGGTGAACGCTTCACGCGCGCCACCCTTGAGACCCGCTCTGTCCAGTTCCTCTACAGCGAAGACGGCCTCTATCACTTCATGGACACCGAGTCCTTTGAGCAGTTCCCCGTCGACCGCGACCAAATCGAGGACTCACTGTCATATATGATCGAGAACATGAATCTTGAAATGGTCTTCTACCAGGACGCGCCCATCGGCGTCGAACTCCCAACCACAGTGACCCTGAAAATCGTCGAGACGCCCCCCGCGTTCAAGGGCGATACCGCCAACGCCGGCACCAAACCCGCCACGTTGGAGACCGGTCTCGTCATCACCGTCCCCATGTTCGTCGAGAACGGCACCGCCGTCGTGGTTGACACGCGCACCGGCGACTACGTGGAGCGCGCCTAGCTTACCCACTAATGATCCCCTCTCCATTGGGGAGAGGGTTAGGGTGAGGGTGCCTCATGCGAGCAGACTTCCACATCCACACTCGCGTTTCGCCTGATTCACAACTGACGCCTGAAGCCCTCATCCGCGCCTGCCAGCGCAAGGGCATCGACATCATCGCCGTCACGGACCACCACGCTATCCGTGGCGCGCTTGACGTCCGGGAAATCGCTCCATTCCCGGTCATTGTCGGTGCGGACCTCGAAACGGCTGACGGAGAAATCATTGGCCTGTTCCTTGAAGAGGACATCCCTCCCGGCCTCTCCGCCAGGGAGTCCGTCAAGCGCATCAAGGATCAGGGCGGCATTGTACAAATCCCCCATCCGTTTGACCGATTTCGCCGCAAGCACATCACCCTGCCCGCTCTGATGGACATACTTCCGGACGTGGACATCATCGAGGCGTTCAACGCTCGCACTACCCTCAAAGGCGACATCATGCGCGGCGTAGAGTTCATCCGCGAGCACCGGGAGCAATACAACATCCGGCCTGTCGGTGTCTCGGACGCCCACACGGCCCGTGAAATCGGCAGCGCCTATACGGATATCCCGGCATTCGAGGGACGAGAGGATTTCATGGACGCCCTCCGCCACGCATCCATCCGCGGCAGGCGTACCACCCCCCTCATCCACCTCGCCACCCGCTGGACGGTGCTCAGCAAGAAAATAGGTTTGGCGCGCTCCTGATAAACGGCGACCGCTCCCGCTTACGCCAAATTACGCACCGCCGCGGCCAGCTGATCCACTTCCTCCTCCGTGTTGAAGAAATGCAATGAGGCGCGTACGCCCTCAGGATGCTCAATGTGGCGCACAACGATGCGATTGTGTTCCCAAAGATGATCGTCAAGCGCCTCCGGCTCCCAGCCCTCAACGGCAAATGAAACAAGGCCGGACGCCAGCGGCCCATCCTCCGGCGACAGCACGGTGACACGCGGTGATTCCCTTAGCTGGGCTTTCAGACGAGAGGCAAGCTGGAGGTTGCGCGCCTCGATATTGCCGACCCCTATCGGCTCGATAAAACGGGTAGCCTCAAGAAACGCCGCCTGCAGCGGGATGCTCCCTGATCCTCCAAGGAACTTGTCCATGGTGTCGTGGTTCGGCACCATGTGGTCAGCCGTGACCGGCGATTCCATGTGCCGCCCGCCCGTGTGCGCGGGATGAACTTGCGGGATGAGTTCCCGTCGGATGTACAACACACCCGTACCCTCGAATCCAAGCATCCACTTCTGGCCGGGTATCGCGTAATAGTCATAGTCGCCCGCGACCATATCCAGCGCGATATGCCCTGCCGTCTGCGCCCCGTCCAGTAGTATTTCCGCGCCGTTCTCATGTGCCATCCGCGCCAGCTGGGGCGCGGGCATCCGCATTCCGGTCGAATACTGGATATGGCTGATGAAAATGAGGCGCGTCCTCGGTGTCATGGCTGCCTGGAATTTCTCAAGGATGACGTCAGTCGGATCATGGGGATCCAGCGCGACGATACGAACGCTAACCCCGTAGCGCAGGCCAATCATCCACGCGGGCGCAAGCACGGAAGGATGCTCTAGGCTGCACGTGACGATCTCATCGCCCGGCTGCCAATCCAGCCCGCTCATGACGATATTCAGCCCTTCGGTCGTATTGCGTGTCAGAACGAGTTCCTCTTCCGAGACGTTCATCAGCCTGCCAACCGCCTGCAGGGCCTGCTCCCGAATCTCGCGCGCGGTCTCAATCACTCGCATACTGGCCGGCGGCTCCATCGCCTCCATATCAATGCGGCCCTTCAAAGCGTCGATCACCGACTGTGGCGAAGGCCCGGACCATCCCGTATTCATCCACACCTGCTGGCCTAACGCCGGAATCTGAGATCGAAGTTGTGCAACATCCATGAGAAATCCCCTCCCGCGACTATCGTACACGGCATCGGGTGCTACGCTTAGCCAATGGCGACCGACCACGAAACAGCATCTCGCGCGCCTCTTCGCCTAGGCTGGCTATCCACCGGACGTGGCCCCGGCTCTCGGGGACTCCTCGCAGCGGCGTACAAGGCGATCTCCAACGGCACTCTCAACGCATCTATCGACTACGTCCTCTGTACCCGCGCACGCGGCGAGGCAGAGGGCAGCGATATGTTCCTCGACCAGGCTGAGAATTACGGCCTGACCACTGTTTCGCTCTCAATCCGGGACTATCGCCAACATCGTGCCAACGACCCCGCGTGGCGAGACCGCTACAACACCGATCTGCTATCCGCCGTTCAGCACAGACCCGTTGATGCGCTTGTCTTTGCAGGCCTCATGCTCGTCGTAAGCGAGGAAATCGTTAATGCCTTCCCCGCCCTCAACCTTCACCCCGCCCTCCCCGGCGGGCCCGTAGGCGCGTGGCAGGACGTGATATGGGAACTCATCCGACGGGACGCGATTGAGACAGGCGTCATGGTGCAGCTATCGACTGCAGAGGTCGATAAGGGGCCTGTGATCGCATGGTGCCGCTTTCCAATTCGCGGGCCGGAGTTCGACAGCCTCTGGGATGAAGTCGCAGGACAGTCTGTCGACATCCTGCGCCAAAAACATGGAGAGGATCACCCTCTGTTCACCAGAATCCGCCAGGAAGGCCTGCGACGAGAACCGCACACACTCGTCGAGGCACTGCATCAGATAGCCAACGGCAACGTGCAGATTGACGGCGGCGTTGTACGGAACACCAACGGCCAACTGCTCGAAAACGGCCTTGATATCACGGAGAAAATCGAAACGGCAATCAGAGATGACTGACCACCGTCATTTTCCACAACTACCCGTCATTCGCGCGAAAGCGGGAATCTTGATCCGGGAATGCAACCCCTCGCGGTAACGCCGACCGCCAGACCCCCCCCCCTCCCTCTGGGAGAGGGTTGGAGTTAGAGCAAAAGCCCTAGGCGCTCTCCTCTTCCGGTCTGAGGGTCACCGTCGCGCCCTGTGCATTGAACAGCAGCGGCGGAACCTTGTTGTGAATGGTGTCGGCGGTAATCAGGCAGCGCGTGATGCCCTCCATGCTCGGAAGCTCATACATCACGTCCAGCAGGACTTCCTCCACCACCGTCCGCAGCCCGCGCGCGCCTGTCTTCTGTGACAGCGCACGATCCGCCACTGCCTCCAGCGCCTCATCGGTGAATTCTAGGGTCACGCCATCCTGCCCCAGAAGGCTCGCATACTGCTTCACCAGCGCGTTCTTCGGCTTCGTCAGCACTTCGAGCAGATCGGGCTTCTGCAACGGATCAAGTGCAACTGCCAACGGCATCCGTCCCACGAACTCCGGAATCATGCCGTACGCGAGAATATCGTCGTGGCTTAGCTGAGCCATCACGCGACTGCGCTCCGCCGGATCATCCGCCATTCGCTCAGATCCGAACCCGATGCTCCGCTTGTCCTTGTTCACGCGGGCGGCAATTATCTCATCCATTCCCTCGAACGCCCCGCCGCAAATGAACAGGATGCCGTGGGTGTCGATCTGAATAAACTCTTGCTGTGGATGCTTGCGTCCCCCCTGCGGCGGCACGTTCGCCGTGCATCCCTCAACAATCTTCAGCAGCGCCTGCTGAACGCCCTCTCCGGACACATCACGCGTCACTGAGGGGTTCGCGTTCTTGCGCGCCGTCTTATCGATCTCATCAATGTAGATGATGCCCCGTTGGGCCTTCGAAACGTCATAATCTGCCGCCTGGATCAGGCGGAGCAGGATGTTCTCCACATCCTCCCCGACGTACCCCGCCTCCGTCAGCGACGTTGCATCGGCTATGGCGAACGGCACGTTCAGGATGCGTGCCAACGTCTGCGCCAGGAGCGTCTTGCCGCTCCCTGTGGGTCCGACGAGCAAAATGTTTGTCTTGTCCAACTCGACGTCCGGCGTCTCCTCGTTCTTGACACTACTGCGCTTGTAGTGGTTGTAGACGCCAACGCTGAGCACGCGCTTGGCGCGCTCCTGCCCGATAACGAACTCACTCAGCAGGCTGTAGATCTCTTTCGGAGCGGGGATCGGCTGCGCCTCTTCTTGCTGCTCCTGCTCCTCATCCACCGCCTGTTCGCGGCCCTTTCCACGAGGCTTACCCTCAAGGATGCGCAGGCAGACATGAACGCACTCGTCGCAGATGTACGCCTTGTGATCCGGTCCGGCCAAAAGTCTGACCGTCCCCTCCGGCTTGCCGCAGAAGGAACACCGATGCGGCCCATCTCCCTGGCCGCCGTTTCGTCGACCGTTAGTCTCGTCCACCATGCCCGTGCCTTTACTCCTCCCCAGCAGCCGAGTTTAAGGCAACCCCCGGCCCGTCCCGTACGGGCCTCTATCTCTGGCAGTTACGCAGCGCTGGCGTCGTCGCTCTCGCCCTCCGGCCCCGCGAGCACTTCATCAACAATGCCGTACTCCTTGGCCTGGTCCGCGGTGAGATAGTAGTCGCGATCCATGTCGCGCGCCACTTTCTCCACCGGCTGCCCGGAATGTCGCGACAGAATACCACGGATGATCTCCTGCAGACGCAGGATCTCACGCGCCGCAATCTCAATATCCGCCGCCTGCCCTTGCGCGCCGCCCATAGCCTGGTGCATGTGAATCGTCGAATTAGGCAGGGCGTATCGCTTGCCTGCCGCGCCTGCGCACAGCAGCACCGTCGCCATGCTCGCCGCCATCCCCACGCAGATCGTGGAAACGTCCGCCCGAATCAGGCGGATGGTGTCATAGATGGCCAGGCCGGATGTGATGACGCCGCCCGGGCTGCTGATATACAGCGAGATGTCCTTGTCAGGATCCTCCCTGTCCAGGTAGAGCAACTGCGCCACAACAAGATTTGCAACCTGGTCGTTGATTGGAGTGCCAAGAAAGATGATCCTCTCCTTGAGCAGGAGGGAGTAGATGTCAAACGCTCGCTCGCCTCGCGCCCCGGTCTCAATCACCATCGGCACGATGCCTTGCGGTCCCGCCGGCACGATTCCCTGCGGCAATCCCTCGCCCGTTCCGCCTGTCCACGTTGTCATGTCGCTAACTCTCCTCTGACGTTTCCGCTGGGCCGATGCCCGCAGGTGCTACTCGTCCTCGTTATCTGTATCCTCGTCGGCGTCCGTTTCCGTCTCAGTCTCGACGGCGTCCTCAGATCCGTCGCGCTCTCCTCGCGCGATCTCTACCAGCATATCCATTGTCTTACGCGCGACAATCCTACGCTGCACGCTCTCGCGCGCCGCCTCGCTCTCAAATACCTGCCGCGCTTGCTCCTGTGTCGCCTCATCCTGTTGCGCGCCGACGACTTCAGCAATGTCCCCGTTGATTTCCTCGTCTGACGCCTCAATGCCTTTCGACTCAGCTAGGTTCGTTATCAACAGTCCACGCAGAATGCGCTGTTCTGCCTGCGGGCGAACTGAGTCGCGCAGCTGCTCAACGTCCTGGCCCGTCGTCTGCATGTAGGCAGTGAGCGACATTCCCATACCCCGCATCTGCTGATCCTGATCCTGCAGAATGCGGTCAATCTCCAGATCGACGACGATAGGCGGATACGTCACAGTGGCCGCCTCGGCGAACTTGTCAAGGATATTCTCCTCGTACTCCGCGCGAGCCTGCGCTTCCGTCCGTTCCGTCAGATCAGACCGGATCCGATCCCGTAAGGCCTCCACCGTCTCGAACTCATCGTCACCGAAACCCTCGACGCCTTGCGCCCATTCATCATCGAGTTCCGGCAGATTCTGCTCCTTGACCTCGCGTACTGTCACCGTGAAATGCGCGTCCTTGCCGTTCAGATTGCGAACTGTGAAATCGTCCGGCACGGAGATCGTGAATTCCTTGGTCTCCTCCGCGCTCATACCGACAAGTTCTTCGGGCACCCCGGGTGCGGGATAAGTCACGCCCTCTTGCACCATGTAGCTGATGCCTGTCTCCTCCACGAATACGCGTCGGCCCGGTACCTCCGGCTCACTCTCAGAGTCAGCACTGTCGTCAGATTCAGACTCGGACTCCGCATCAGCATCGTCGTCGTCAGTTTCCGCCGCGTCCTCCGGATCCTCGTCCACATATCCGTGCATGTCGACGGTCAGCAGATCACCGAGTTGGACATCCCGCTCCACCGGTTCCCACGGAGAGCCCTGACGACGCAGGTTAGTCAGCACGTCCTCAATCTGCTCGTCCGTGACCTCCGGCTCCTCCCAGTCGACGCGAAGAGACTCATAATCCCCAAGCTCAACCTCCGGGCGCAGCGAGATTGTTGCCCGAAACCTAACGGGATTAATAGATTCCACGTCTGTCACCTGCGGCGGCGCGATGGGCTCAAGCTCCTGCTTCTCCACCGCGTCTGCCACGGACCGCTCCAGCAATCCCTCCATATCATCTTGGAGCAGCGTTTCCGTCCCGATGTGGCGTTCCAAAATCGCGCGCGGCGTCTTGCCCTTCCGAAATCCCGGGATAACGTACCGTTGCACAAGCCGCCGGTACGCCCGCTGCTTGTGATCCTCAATCTCCGCCTCTTCCAACTCAATAACCAGCCCAATCTGGCGGTCAGGCATATCTTCAGTCGTTATCTTCACGCGTGGAAACTCCCTATTGGGGCTGGCTCTGAGGCAGGAACCACATTATACAACCGCCCCACCAGTCACTACCGTCTCTCACCCGTCATTCCCGCGAACGCGGGAATCTGAATCGCGCTCCGTCCTCCAACCCCGTAACGCCTGCCCTCATTCCTGCGCAGCCTCCCGTAGCCGCAGATTGAGATCGATGAGCTGTTGCTCGTCCACCGTTGAGGGCGCGCTCATCATCAGGTCTTGCGCCGATTGCGTCTTCGGGAACGGAATCACCTCACGGATATTTGGTTCCCCCGCCAGCACCATCACTGTCCGGTCGATACCCGGCGCGAATCCCCCATGCGGAGGCACGCCGTACTCGAACGCCTCAAGCATATGCCCGAATCGCTCTTGAATCTCGTCCGGCGAATGCCCCAGCAGCGCGAATATCCTGTCTTGCAGTTCGCGATCATGGATCCTGATCGACCCCGAACCCAGCTCAATCCCGTTCACCACCAGGTCATACGCCCGTGACCGAACCGCCGTCGGTGATTCCTCCAATTGGTGCGCATCATCAGGCACCGGCGCGGTGAACGGATGATGCACGGAGTTCAGACTGCCCTCTTCATCCCCCGCCTCGAACAGCGGAAACTCCGTCACGAACGCAAACATCAGCTCATCCGGATTAGCAAGCTCCAGCCGCTCTCCCAACTCCATCCGCAGTGCGCTTAGTGATGCGCTCACGGTATCCTCATGCGCCGCCACGATAAGCAGCAGATCACCCGCCGAGGCCCCCATCACGCCCGCAATCGACCGCACGGTCTCGATCTCCAGATGCCGTGCCAAAGCCGAGCGCACGTTATCCGGCTGCAGATCGGAAACTGCCGTCCCCGCCTCCGCGTCTAGCCCAATCGTTGCCAGCCCCCGCGCCCCCTGCCCGCGCACGATCTCTGTCAGATTCTCAAGCTCGCGCCGGCTGTACCCCCCGCAACCCGGCGCGACGATTCCCCGCACCGTCCCGCCCGCCTCTGCAAGCGCCGACGTGAACACGCCCACGCCACTGTCGGCCACGATGCTCGAAATATCCGTGATTTCCATCCCGAAACGCAGGTCAGGCTTGTCCGATCCGAACCGCCGCATCGCCTCCGCATATGTCATCCGCGGAAACGGCGATGTCACTCGCTTCTCCGGGGCAGTCGCGTGGGCCAGTCCCGTATAAAGCTCCTCCATAAGGTCCAGCACGTCCGTCTCGTCGACGAAGCTCATCTCCAGGTCAAGTTGCGTGAACTCCGGCTGCCGGTCCGCCCGCTGATCCTCATCGCGGAAGCACCGCGCAATCTGGAAATACCGCTCCACCCCCGCAACCATCAGCAGCTGCTTCAACTGTTGCGGCGACTGCGGCAGCGCATAGAAATGGCCGGGGTGAACTCGTGAAGGCACAAGATAGTCTCGTGCCCCCTCCGGCGTGCTCTTCATCAGCATGGGCGTCTCGACTTCCAGGAAGCCGCGACCGTCAAGGAAGTCGCGGATATACTTCACGACGCGATGCCGCAGCGCGAGATTCGCCGCCATCCGCTCCCGCCGCAGATCGAGGTACCGATACCGCAGCCGCAGCGACTCATCGACGTCCGATTCCTCATTGATATAGAAAGGTGGCGTCTTGGACGGATTTAGCACCGTCACTTCGCTCACATGGACCTCGATGCCGCCCGTCGCGATGCGCGGATTCTCCGTGCCCGCCGGACGAACTTGCACTTCGCCTGTGATGGCCACCACCCACTCATTCCGCAGCGCGTCTGCGGATTGGTACGCCGACTCCGCCGTCGATGGATCAACCACAACCTGCACCAACCCGGTGCGGTCTCGCACGTCAAGGAAGATCAACCCGCCGTGGTCGCGCCGACGGTGAACCCACCCCGCCAGTTTCACGCGCTGGCCGGCGTCGGCAGTCGTCAATTCACCGCAGTTATGTGATTTCAGCATTGGGCAAGCAAATGAGAGTGATTCACCGGGAATCGCCGGACGGCGCTCAAGACCGCCGATACCGACGTATCAATCATAGCACCCACCCCTTCGTCATTCCCCTGCGTGACACGGGAATCCAGTGCGGCGCACACCGCCGCCTCCCCCTTGACGGGGGAGGGTTAGCGCGTTGTGGGTCCCGGCCTAATTGGAGACGTCGGGCAGGTCATCGTAGTAGCGCGACGTGAAGAGCAGCCCGTCGTAGCGGATAGCCCAAACGTGAGCGTACAAAGTCTCCGAAGACCTGGTGTTGGGGAAGACGAAGTTGACCCAGATTCCCTCATCCGTGGCCGCCGCCATCTCTTCGCCGACGTTCCGAGCGGCGCCGGCGCCAACGGTCTTTAGGTCCGTGCCGATGAGGTGTGGTGAGAGTATGGCTACTCGCACGATGTCATCCTCATCAGCCATTGTCAGATTCCATTGGCCGTCAACACTGTCCGCAGTGTTGTAATGAGCAATCGTAGCGTCCAGGCCGTTGGCCACGTAGTAGTCGATGGCACTCTGCACGTATGCCCTGGTCTCGGCCGCTGGGTCGTCAACACGGACGTAGTAGCCCGAAGCGAAGAGCAGCCCGTCGTGGCGCACTGCATACCCCACCTTCGGAACTTCCTTGAGCGTCACCGGATGAGGCCACAGGTACTCAACCCAGACTCCTTCACCACCGTCCTCGGCCTTGGCCAATTCATTGCCCAATTCGTAGCCGTCTGAACCCACCACGTCCTTGATATCCGTGCCAATCAGCTCGGGGATCAGGGGGTGGACATGATAGACGTCGTTTTCGTCAGTGGCGAACAGGTACCATTCGCCTTCGAAGCTGGCAACACTGTTGTAGTAGTTGAGCATGGATTGCAGCCCGTCGCGCTCATAACGCGCTATCGCCTGCTCCACATAAGTCACCGTGTATTCCCTCGGATCGACACCCTGCCAGGCCGGAGTGCCGGACTCAACACCACCGGTGTAGTAGCCGGAGGCGAAAATCAGCCCGTCATGGCGGACGGCCCACGTAACCTTTTGCTGTTCCTTGCGGGATGTGGGATGAGGCCACAGGTATTCTACCCAGATGCCCTCCTCAGTGGCCTCGGCAATCTCGTTGCCCAGCTCCTGTCCGTCCGAGCCGACCACGTCCTTGATGTCCGTGCCGATCAGATGCGGGAAGATGGGATGGGCCAGGTAGTTGTCGTCCTCGCCGATGAGGAAAAGGTAGAACTGGCCGTTTAGGCTGTCCTGGTTGTTGTAGTAAGCGATAGTGGCGTCCAGGCCGTCCTCTTCATACTTGGCGATGGCCCTGTCAACGTACTCCTTGGTTGAGCTCGCCACGTCTTCCGTCAGGGCGGAGTGAGTGGCAGCGAAAAGCAGGCCGTTGTGAAGGACGGCATAGAGTCTCCGCGGTTCCACCAGCTTGGTGACCGGGTTGAGGCCTCGGGTCGTAATCCAGTAGCCATCTTCGGTGGCGACGGTTGTAAGCCACTGGAGTCCGGACAATGTCGAGCCGGGACCGACGAATTGGCCCTCCAGGGAGGGGAGAGCGCTGTACACCAGCACAACGTTTTCTTCGATGTCTATGATTGTTAGCGGCCGACCGTTTTCTATGCCGGCTTCAGATCGATATCGCATGAGGGTGGCCTCAAGGCCGTTCGCGTCGTAATAGTCCACGGCGCTCTCCACGAAGGCAAGGGTGAGCGCATCGTCTTGACTGGCCTGCTCGGGCGTCGCCGGCTCGGGCGTCACAACCGCCACGCGATCCGGCGCCCGTGTCGCAGTGGGTTCGGGCGCTTCGGTGGCGGCGGGTTCGGGCATAGAGGTTGCAGTTGGCGGAGGCTCCGCGGCCACGGTGGGCGGGGGAACATTGGTCGCGGGGGGCACAGGGGCGACGGTGGGGTCATCCTCGCCGCAGGCAACGGCAAAAATAGCGAGAGAAGCCACAACCAGAAGCAGGAACAAGACGGTTGGGATTCGCTTGGCCAGCAAGCTGGCGGGGTTCGACTTGCTCTCTTGCTCGGTTCTCATTAAATGTGTACCTCTTCCTTAATATGTTCCCTATATCCATAGTATCATTCAGATACTGAGAATAGGCTGAATGAGTCAAATCCGCTACGAACCCGAAGAAGACTGCCCGCCGTTAACAGCGGTAACCGCAGCCTTACAGATACTCATCCCCAACACCATCAGCCTCGTTCTGCTGACGGCACTGGTGGTGCGTGCAGCTGGCGAATCCGATGCCTACCTCTCTTGGGTCACCTTTACCGCCCTTGTCGTCACCGGCGCCGGCATGATCCTGCAGACGCTGCGGTTGCGTCATCTGGGCGCTGGCCGACTTTTTGTCGCAAACTTCAATGTGCCCTTCCTGGCCGTGTGCGCTCTGGCGCTCTCCGTGGGCGGACCCGGATTGCTGGCCAGTCTGGTGGTGGCGTCAACCCTCATTCAGGCCGTCTTGACTTTTCGTCTCGCCTCTCTCCGCCTCATCTTCACACAGACAGTGAGCGGAATCGTCGTCATGCTGGTGGCGATATCGGCCATGCCATTCATCATCGGCAGAGTGGTCACACCACCGGAAGGCCAATCAACCCTGTTGTTCCTTGCGCCGGGCCTGGCCGCCCTGGCTGTCGGCGTCCTCATCGCCCTGCAAGACAGGCCCGTGTGGCGCATGTGGATCCTCACAATCACCGTCGCCGTCGGAATGCTGGTCGCCGTGCCTCTGGGCTTCTATGACACGAACCCCATCGCCGAGGCCCCCTGGGTGAGCCTACCCGCCTACCCATGGCCTGCCCTGGATATCGCCTTCAACGCCGATTTCTGGACCCTCCTGCCGGTCTTCGTGCTCGTGAATCTCACCGGATTTATGAAGGTGGTGGGCGACCTGTCTGTCATCTATCGCGCCTCCTACCGCCGGCAATCCGCCGTGGACTTTCGCGCGGTTCAGGGAGGCCTGAATGTCTACGGCATCGGCACCTTTGTGTCCGGCCTCCTGGGGACCCTGCCTGTCGCCGCTCCATGGTCGTCCACTGCCGTGTATATCGGCTTCATCGGCGTTGCGGCCAGAAATGTTGGACTGTACCTGGGTGTGCTGACCATCATCGCCGCCTTCTTTTCCAAGTTCCTTGCCGTCATTGTCGCCATTCCCAGCCCCGTCGTCAGCGCGGTATACATCATCATCTTTGCCATGCTCTTTGTGGAAGGGGCCAAAACCGTCTTCACCGGACAGATTGACCAGAAAAAGGCCGCCATCACTGGCGTCTCCATGGTGATGGGCTTGTCCGCGGTGGCATTGAGCCGCCTCTTCGAGGGCAACGTCGGCCATCTTGTTAGCAACCCTATTGTCGTCGGCGGCGCCGTCGCCATCGCCATGACACTGATCGCCCAGATGCCGCGTCTACGCGCCAGCACACTGCGGATCGACTTGTCTCCGGCCTCCCCGGCCGCTGTCGATGAATTCCTCGGCAGGTTCGCGGACAAACAGTCGTGGACAGAGGAAGGGGCGAACCGGTTGCGTCTTGTCGGAGAAGAGGCCATCCTCAGCCTGCTCGAATCCGGCAAGGAAAGCGCCCTCCCACAGAAGCGTTCGATGGTGGCCACAATCAGCCCCGACGGCGCTTCCGCCGAGCTTGAGATTATCGTCGCCTCTAACGACGCCATCCAGGGCAACATTGAGGATCGCATGGCCTATCTCGGACAGGATCAGGCGCTGGAAGACGAGCAGGAACTTTCTGTCCGCATCCTGCGGCACTACGCCTCATCCGTGCAGCACCGCCAGTACTACGGCATCGACATCGTCAACTGCCGCGTCGCAGACACACCCCGTTCACCGTGAGCCGCGCCAAAGCCGGACCGCGAACCGAGAGCCGTAACGCAGCTGCCCCGTTCGCCCTGAGCCTGTCGAAGGGGGCCCCCGAACGGGGACCTAGCCTCTCCGTCATTCCGAGCGTAGTCGAGGAATCTAAAGACTCATCTGGCAAACATGCTGGAACGCGGCTACCATACCCCTCCGCAACACTACCCGGATCGCGAACTTAAGCCGTAGAGCAGCTACCCCGTTCGCCCTGAGCCTGTCGAAGGGGGCTCCCGAACGGGGACCTGGCCCCTCCGTCATTCCCGCGAAAGCAGGAATCCGGAATCCCCTCTCACTCAGGGAGAGGGGTAGGGTGAGAGGGTTGTCATTCCGAGCGCAGCCGAGGAATCTAAAGACTCAACTCCGCCATCAAAGCTGGAACACGGCAAACTACCTCATTCGGTAATCGAACCCAGATCGCGAACCGAGAGCCGTAACGCAGTTACCCCGTTCGCCCTGAGCCTGTCGAAGGGGGTTCCCGAACGGGGACCTAGCCTCTCCGTCATTCCGAGCGCAGCCGAGGAATCTAAAGACTCATCTGGCAAACATGCTGGAACGCGGCTACCATACCTCTCCGCAACACTACCCGGAACGCGACCCGAGAACCGTAGCGCAGCTACCCCGTTCGCCCTGAGCCTGTCGAAGGGGGTTCCCGAACGGGAACCTGGCCCCTCCGTCATTCCCGCGAAAGCGGGAATCCAGTGCGGCGCACAGCGCCGCCCCCCACGCCATATTGTCATTCCCAGCGCAGCCGAGGAATCTAAAAACTCATCTGCCAAACATGCTGGAACGCGGCGGACAAACGACACAGACCAACCAACCCCGACCGCGAACTTAAGCCGTAGCGCAGCTACCCCGTTCGCCCTGAGCCTGTCGAAGGGGGCCCCCGAACGGGGTGCTAGCCCCTCGTCATTCCCGCGAAAGCGGGAATCCAGTGCGGCGCACCGCGCCGCCTCCCACCCCAGAATGTCATTCCGAGCGCCTATACTGTCATTCCCAGCACAGCCGAGGAATCTAAAAGCTCAATCCGCCGCCAAACCCGGAACGCGGCGGACAAACGACACAGACCAACCAACCCCGACCGCGAACTTAAGCCGTAACGCAGTTACCCCCAAAACCCTAACAGGGCGGCCCCCTAAAGAAGCCGCCCCGCTTTTCAGAGCGTGATCGCGAACTTTAAAATCAATCCTCGATGTAGCTCTCCAGACGCTCGCGATTCCGCTGCAGCCGCAGGTTCTTCATCGCGCCAGCCTGAATCTGCCGCACACGCTCCCGCGTCAGGCTCAGCATGTCGCCGATCTCACGCAGCGTGTACTCCTTGCCGTCCATGATTCCAAACCGCAGCTCCAGCACCAGCCGTTCACGCGGTGACAGCGACGCCAGAACCGCCGCAATCCGCTCCCGCAGCATCGTCTGCGCCGCCATGTCGATGGGCGATTCCGTCTCGTCCTGCGCGACAAAGTCCGCCAGCGTCGCCCCGTCCTCACCGATGGGCGCGTCGATGGACGCCGGTTGCTGCGCCAAGGAGATCAGTTGCTCCACCTTCTCCAGCGGAATCTCCGTCTCCGCCGCCAGTTCCTCCGGCGTCGCCTCGCGACCGAACTGTTGAAGCAGGCGATGCCGCGCGCGGTCCACCTTCGCGGACAGCTCGCCCACATGAACCGGCAGGCGGATGCTGCTCCCCTGCTCGGACACACCCCGGGCGATGGCCTGGCGAATCCACCACGTCGCGTACGTCGAGAACCGGAACCCGCGTCGATGATCGAACCGGTCCACCGCCTTCAGCAGGCCGATGTTGCCTTCCTGGATCAGGTCGAAAAGGGACAGCCCCCTGCCCTGATACCGCTTGGCGATGCTGACCACAAGACGAAGATTGGCTTCGGCCATGGACTTGCGGGCTTCCTCGCCCTTCTTGACCGTCTTCAGCAGTTCACGACGCTCGGAGGCGCTCATGCTGTCCGCGCCGGCAAGGCGCTTGGACGCGCGGCGTCCCTCATCCATGAGCATGCCGAGCTCCGTCTCCTGCTGCGGCGTCAGCAGCTTGCGTCGGCCGATGTCCTGCAGATAGCCGCGAAGCGGATCATTCAGGTTCTCCGCCGAGCCACTGTCGAACTCGCCGACCTCTGGCGCGTCCACGGAAGTGGTCGTCTCATCCTGCGCATCGTCGAGGTCGAGGACATCCACGGAGGTCTGATTCACCCCCATAGGGACATCTGTCGAACCCGGCGCGCGCCGGGCCTCGTCCTCCGCGATCACGGCTCTGGTCTCGTCCGCTATCGCCTTCATCTGCGCACCTCCTTGTGTTGGTTCTGACCGATCACGCGCCCGTCAAAACCAGACACCCCCTCCCGGTTTCCCCAAAGGGATTGGCTAACAGCATAGACCTGCTGACACGCTTGTCAATCTCTCGGTATCCGATGGTGCTTATATCTCTCATTACAATTCGCTCTTTACGTCCTCAATTAACAGAACGTTCCAGGAAAGCACGGGGAAAGCAGGTACGTGCCGAGAACACGCTCACTGGTACAATGTGGAACAGTCGACGGCACAGTTGCGGCATGCCGCCGTGACCAATCACCTCCCCCCGGAGCAGTTCACCATGCAGGAACTCCCTCGCGCGCTGGAAATACTGGAGACGCTCTGCAAGCAGCCTGCCACGTCGTACTTCGAGGACAACGTCTCTCGCGAAGTCGAGCGGATGCTCACGGACGCCTCAATCCCCTGGGAGCAGGACGAGTTCGGCAACATCATCGCCCGGCTGACCCGACAGCACGAATCAGACCCGATGCCATCGCGCCCCATCGCCCTTGTCGCCCACATGGACCACCCGGGATTCGAGGTGATCGAGGTCGACGGCCAACGGCTGACCCTGCAGATGCACGGCCGTGTCTCGGACGTCATCTACGAACAGCAGGTGGATCTTGTCGTCTACTGCGCCGACGGCTCATCATGCAGCGCCCGGACGACCGGCCGGGACGGCGACACTGAAGCGCGAGTCCTCTACGCCGACCTGGCACAGCAGAACGATCTCGATTTGCCCGCTTTCGCTGTCTTTGATCTTGTAGATTGTGAATTCCGTAACAATACCGTTTTTGCACGTGCCCTCGATGATCTCGCCGGTTGTGCTGCCACTTTAAGCGTTATGGAAACTCTCGTCGTGGGAAATGAGTCGGCTGACGTAATCGGCGTATTCACTCGTGCAGAGGAGATTGGGCTCATTGGAGCTCGTCTGATGGCCGCCGCTGGCTCTCTTCCGAAGGAAACGCTCGTCATCTCCATAGAATCCTCCAGAACACTCCCCGGCGCAGAGCAAGGAAAAGGCCCTGTCATCCGCGTCGGCGACGCACTTTCAACTTTTTCACAATCCGCAGAAGAAATCCTCCAAACCGCGAGAGCGACGCTTCAACGCAGAGATCCACCCGTTCCGGTTCAGCGGCAGCTCATGTCCGGCGGTGTCTGCGAAGCATCAGTTTTTGTCGCGCACGGCTATGAATCCACCGGCGTCGCATTCCCGCTGGCCCACTATCACAACGGATTCGGCGAAGATTCCATTCAAGCCGAGAACATCACCATCAACGATTTCCTGGGAGGTGTAGAACTCCTGCTGGAAGCTTCCCGTTCCATGCGTACTTCGCAACAACAGCCCTCCGGCGGCGCTCAATCCCTATACGAGAGGCTCCGCACGGCGCCGGAAGAAGAGGGGAACCGACTCCGTTCAGTCGTGGGGAGAACCGGATGATAGGCCACCGAAGGTATGTCGTTGTCGCCATTTACAACTAGCACATTGCGATTTCATAAACTACGCTAGTGGCGGGAACCAAACATGCTAAGGCAAGTCTGGCTTTACGGGCGAATCCTCATTGGCATAGCCCTTGGAGTAGGGGTTGCCTACATTATTGTCCGTGAGGTTCGTTTAGACGAGTTGCTGGAGCAACTCTCCGCGTTCAATTGGTTCCTGATGCTTCCCGTTATGGGCGTCGTCGTTGCCAGCAACACCATCCGGGCAATCAGATGGAGAATGCTCTTCCATGGCCGGGCGCCGACCGCCACGCTGCTCTTCTTCGTAGAGAACACGGGCCAGGGCCTCAACAACCTCACTCCCATCCGCGTCGTCGCAGAACCCATTCAATTCGGGTATATCGCGCTGAGGGAAGGGTATGAAAGGGGGGCCGTCCTCGCGTCCATCGTCTTGAATCGTGTGTCGGACCTCGCAATCACGCTCGGAAGCCTTGCAGTCGGTTTCGCGATATTTGCCCCGGAGGGTGCACAGTTCCTGAGCATCGTCATCCTGTTTCTGGTCGGCGTTCTTGTCATCGTGGCGGTGCTCTCTCTGTACACGCACAAGATCACATGGTTCGATCGATTCCCCGTCGTGCGAACGTATTCAGCGGCGTGGCAGGAACTCATCGCTCAGCCGGGGAAACTGGCCTCAGTCATGGGTGTAACACTCGCAACGTGGATGACACTCGGATTGGCGGCATACCTGGTGGCGCTGTCAAACGGGCTCGAGCCAAACAATTCGCAGAACCCTGCTGAAGTCTACGTCATCATCTATGTAGTAGTGCTGGGCACCATGACATTGGGGTCAATCTTGCCGGGCCTGCCCTCAGGCATTGGCCCGTTTGAAGCAGCCGCGGTCGCTTTCCTGGGATTCTACGGTGTAGACAAAGAGGTCGCGCTGGCGTTTGGCCTCATCATCCATGCGGCCTTCTTCATCCCGCCGATCATCATCGCCATTGGCACCCTGATCATGTTTGGTCCTCCATGGTCGACGCGGCATCGGGTGCGGCGGCTCCGCCGCGAGCGGCGCGAAGCTCGAGGAGCTTCCGCAGCCAGAAGGGCAGCGCGAGAAGGAGACCTATAAGCGCCCCTCCATACAGGTACCCGGCATTGTCTGCGGCTATTAGGTCGGGCATCTGAACGTCCGTAAAAACTGAAACCGCGGTTATGGCGAATGCGATGGCGATTGTAACGCCGCCCGTCCACCCCATGTTTTTCGTCACAAGCAGCATGGGAAGGCCAACGAATCCGGCTACAACAGTCGGCCCAAGCATCATTCCGGCAACGCCGCCAAAAGCAGACGCCAGGCCCGCGCCCCCTCTGAACTTCAGGAAGACGGAATACTGGTGGCCCCAAAGAGCGCCGGCTGCTGCAATCACCGCTCCTGTTGGACCAAGATCAAGAACGCGATCGGCAATCAGGACTGGCAAGAGTCCTTTGAGTATGTCAACGACAGCAACGAAGACGCCTGCACGGGGATCAATCTCCCGAAACACGTTGGCCGCCCCGGCATTCCCGGTTCCGAGCTCGCGCACATCAACACCGGCGACGAGCCGTGACATGATAACGGCCGTTGGAAGGGAACCAATCAAATAAGCTGCGCCAAGGACACCTGCCAGTCCAATCAACTCAACCATCGTTGTCTATTCCTCCAAGAATGTCAGTTGAACGTGTTTTGTTCGTTTGAAACAGGCTGTCCTTAAGAGTAGCGCACGAGTCTGGTGGACGAATGGAGTAGAATCGCTACTGGAAGTGGCGAAGGCTCGAACACCAATCCAGCGCGGCAGCTCCGCCCTGCCGCCGAACCAGAAGCGAGCAAGATCAGGCTACGATCATTCGGGAATCGGGGCGAAGAATTGGGTAATAGCCTCTTGGGATCGGTTGGTCTGCGGCTGGCCATTGCCATTGTCACGCTGGCGGCCGGTGTTTACCTCATTCAGGGCATATCCAACCTATTTAGTGTCCTCTTTGATGTCCTGATTCTCATATTCCTCGCATGGATACTGTCTGCCGCGGTGCGTCGTCTGGCGGACTTTGTTGAGATCTACGTTCCACGGCCAACGTGGGTGGCGGTCCCACTTGCGTACCTCATCATATTGCTCCCTGTTGTCGCACTAATCGGGCTTCTGGTTCCGCTTACCATATCCCAGACTGTCACCCTCTCCGAAGACCTGCCTGATTTTGCCGTCAGGCTCTCGGGTTTCATGTCGTCAATCAATGAGTTCTTTGATTCGCTCCGGGCAGCAGGAGGCGGCGAAGAAACCGCCACCACTGACCCACTTCTTGCCCTTAGCTCCACTGCAAGTGAATGGGTGCAAGACAACGCGCTGGGAATCGTAGGAAGTACAACCAACATCGCTATTCAGACCATCTTCTGCATCTCATTGTCGTTCTATATGACTATTGAGCGGGAGCAATTCCGAGGGCTGTTCTACAGGCTCTTGCCAGTGGAATACCACGAACGCGCCTCCGTGGTTCTTGCCCATCTCGACAGAACGTTCTTCTCGTACCTGAAGGGAATCTCTATCGTTGTTGTGCTTTATTCCGCAGTTATCACGACCACCATGTTGGCTGCGGGGCTGCCCTTTGCGCTGCCGATCGGGATCACAGCGGGCCTGGTTCAGCTAGTCCCAATCATCGGCGAAGTCGCCGCCATCGGCATTCCAATCACGATTGCATTGCTGACAGGGTCGGTTACGACGGCAATCATGGTGGCAGTTGCCCTGATTTCGTGGAGCCTCTTCATGAACAATTTTGTTCTTCCACGTGTATATGGCAGGGCTGTGCGTATGCCCGGCTTCTTTGTGCTGCTGGCAGTAGTAATTGGTATGCGGTTCGCGGGCCCGTGGGGAGCCATGCTTGGCGTTCCCGTGGCCGGCTTCATCTACTCTCTGATCTTCGCGTGGGGAGAGTTGAGGCAGAGCCACGACACCGAAGCAGGTGAGTCATCAGCGGAAGACGAGGCGATAATCGACGAACAAACCGCTCCTGAAGAAGAGGCAGTCGAGCCATCAGACGCGACCGCCGAGACCGGAAACGACCACGCCCTTGGTAACGGTAACGGGACGAGGCTCCCAACGCCGGAGAGGATCCTGGCCACTATCCGGAGCATGATTTCCCGCTAGTACCTAAAATTGTCCCTTTTTTGCATGGGGATAAAGCCTGCTAAGAGTCAAACCCCAGCCGCATCTCTCTCATACTGGCAAAACGGGTTCCCTCACTGTGAGCAACAACGATGTGGTCGAGCACCTTGATGTCTAACGCCTTGCCCGCCTCAATAAGTTGGCGCGTGGTGCGTTCGTCATCTGAGCTTGGCGTGGGATCGCCTGAAGGATGGTTATGAACAACAATGATGCTGAGTTGGTTTCGCCGCACGGCTTCCCGGAACACTTCTGCGGTTCTCACGTGAGACGAGTTGACGGTTCCACGATACAGGCTCTCCGTATGGACGACGTGGTTCTTTGTGTCCAGCACGAGAACCCGCAGCTCTTCATGATCCAGGAAGACCATATCTGAGCCAACCACGTTATAGACATCCTCCGGCCCCGAGATAATTGGACGCTGCTCCGGAGACTCAACCTGTAGCCGTCTTCCGAGTTCCAGCGCGGCCTTGATCTGAGCGGTTTTGGCGACTGCCATGCCGGGTTGGCGAGCAAGCTCGTCAAATGTCGCCTGTTGTAGTCCCTTAAGCCCTCCAAGGTCGCGCAGCAGTCGCGTTGACATGGTAACGACGCTCTCATTGCGCCTGCCGACACGGAGGAGGATTGCCAGAAGCTCAGAATTGCTCAGAGCCTGGGCACCTCTGTCTCTCAGACGCTCTCGCGGCCTTTCACCCCGTGGCACATCCCGTATGAGAAGGCCCGCGGAGTATTCGGAACGCCCCGCGTACTCCTGCTCTTCCCCAACCATGATCCGACCCCCGACACGCCAGCCTCAGCCGGCCAAAAAACAAGCGATCGGCGGCCTGTCGTCTTAACAGGCCGCCGGATCTGTTCGACTTTGAGTTTGGCCCGGTCACGTGAACCGGGCTCAGACAGTAGCTTAGGTGATGTCGACGCCTGCGCCGACGCCCTCAAGCTTGGACTTAATCGTGTCGGACTCGTCTTTCGCGACGTTTTCCTTGATGGCCGCAGGTGCGGACTCCACCAATTCCTTCGCTTCCTTGAGGCCAAGCCCGGGCACCAGTTCGCGGACAGCCTTGATGACCTCAATCTTATTGGGTCCAATGTCCTTAAGCGTCACGGTAAACTCGAACTTCTCTTCCTCGGCAGGAGCCGCGGCGGCATCTCCACCACCTGCTGCCGGAGCAGCCGCAACGGCGACAGGCGCAGCGGCCGTCACACCAAGCCGCTCCTCAAGTTCCTTGACCAGATCGGCAAGATCAAGGACAGACATGCCCTCAATTGCCGCAACAATCTCATCCTTTGTCGCCATCTTTTTAGCTCCTCTCCTCCAACTGTCTGCGTCTTTGATCCAGGATATTCACAATACTGCTCACATGAGTATGCAATACACTGACCAGTCGTTGGCTCACACCGTTCATCGCGCCCATCACCTGCGCCAGCAGCACTTCTCGCGGTGGAAGCGTCGCCAATCGCTCAAGCTGCGGCGGCGAAACGACGCGACTTTCAAGAACCGCGTTCGTAATCCGCAGCTGCATCCGGTTCGTTCGGACGTACGTCGTGAGAGCCTGTATGACGGGAATCGGGTCTTCTCTCGTCACAATCAGGCCCACGGAACCATCCAGCAGGCTGCCAATCTCGTCCCCTTGCCCCAACGACTCAGCCGCCCTCAGGGCCAGGCGATTCTTGACGATGCGATAGCGCGTGTCATTGATACGCAGGGCCCCACGCAGTCCCTCCATCTCCTGGACGGAGAGCCCGGAATGGGCCGCGCCGATAATCAGAGACGCGCCATCAAGGAACTCCTTGAGTTCCTGTACCTGTTCGATTTTCTTTGCTGCTGGCATGGTGTCGTCTTTCGGTTACATCAGTTAGTCAACAGGTTGCAGGGCGCTTGCTGCAATGGGATCGATACGAACACCGGGACCCATAGAGCTGGAAACACTGACGCTGCGGATAAATTGACCACGCACCACTTCCGGTCGGGCCTGCGTAATGGCGCTCACCAGAGCGGCCATGTTGCCCATTAGGTTTTCCGGCTCAAAGCTCGCCTTTCCGATGGGGCTATGGATAATGCCGGTTCGATCAAGCCGAAACTCAACCCGCCCCTTTCGGGCCTCTTCAATAGCACGCGGCAAATCCTGCGGCTGTACCACAGTGTTTCCTCGCGGGCTCGGCATGAGACCCCGGCGTCCAAGGACACGCCCCAGGCGTCCGATGCGGCCCATGATGTCCGGCGTTGCCAGCGCGACGTCAAAGTCCGTCCAGCCGCCCTCGATTCGTTCAACCAGGTCGTCTGAACCCACAAAGTCGGCGCCTGCTTCATTGGCAAGCCGCTCACCCTCTCCCTGCGCGAACACGAGGACGCGGACTGCTTTGCCGAGTCCATGCGGGAGTAGAGCGACACCACGTACCTGTTGGTCCGCCTGTCGGGGGTCAACGTTGAGGCGTATGTGCAACTCCACCGTCTCGTCGAATTTCGCGGTGGCGGAATCTTTGACGAGGCTTATCGCGGCATCCGGCTCGTAGAAAGTGAGATGCTCGATCGGGTCGGCGGCCTGATTGTATCGCTTGCTGTGCTTTGGCATCTGTCGATTATCCGTGGCTTAGTCACTAATGTCGATGCCCATGCTGCGGGCGGAGCCCATCACCATCTGCATCGCAGCTTCAACATTGTCTGTGTTGAGATCCTCCAACTTCAGCTGGGCAATCTCTCGCACCTGGTCTCGAGTGACCGTCGCGACACGTTCCGTCCGCACGTCTGAACTGCCCTTTTCGATACCTGCAGCTTTGCGCAGGAGATCGGACGCAGGGGGCGTCTTTGTGACAAACGTGAACGATCGATCCTCATAGATCGTGATGTCAACGGGAATGATATTGCCGGTCTGATCCGCAGTCCGCGCATTGTACTCCTTGACGAATCCCATGATGTTAACGCCATGGGGGCCAAGAGCCGTACCGACGGGCGGCGCGGGCGTTGCTTTGCCTGCCTGGATTTGCAGGCGCACTACCGACCGTACTTTGCGTGCCATTCTTTCGTATTACTCCGTTGGGTGGTGTCTAAAGTCAGGCGACAAATGGTTGAAGCCGTTAAAGCTTCTCAATCTGCAAGAAGTCCAGCTCCACGGGCGTTTCACGGCCGAAGAACGAAACCATCACAACAACCTTGCCGCGATCCGGGCTGACTTCCTCAACCGTGCCGATGAAGTCAAGGAACGGGCCGTCCGTAATACGCACGCTCTGCCCCTTCTGATACCCCACGCGAACACGCGGCGCTTCTTGCTCCATCTGATCCAGGATGGACCGTACTTCATTCTCATCCAGTGGAACCGGCCGCGGCGGGTCTCCGCTGCTCACGAAACCGGTGACGCCGGGGGTTTCCCGAACCACGCGCCACGTTTCGTCATCCATCATCATCTCAACAAGGATGTAGCCCGGGAATACTTTACGGGTCACAGTGCGCTTCTGCCCGGAGCGGATTTCAATCTCATCTTCAGTGGGCACAATGACGCGGTAGACCCGATCCCTGACATCCAGCGAGTCGATCCGATTCTCCAGATTGCGTTGGACGCGATCCTCCTGTCCTGAGTACGTGTGAACCACGTACCAATGGCTCTGTTCTTCGCGAATCTCGCTTTGCTGGGTGGTCATGGTTTGTCTGTCCGAACTAACGACTAAACACCCAGGATGAACTCGGTCATCAAGAAGTTGAAGACGTAGTCCACACCACCGAGGAACAATCCAACTACTGTGGAAACGACCAACACCATGATGGTGAGACGGACGGCCTCTTCACGAGACGGCCACGTCACGCGCCGGAGTTCGGTGATAACCTCACGCGGCAGGCGCGTCATGGAGCCCGCGCCAGGGCGGCGTGTGCTGGTAGTCGGAGTGCGTGTGCTCACGGAATTACCGAACGGTCTGCCTATCGGACTTCACGGTGAAGACGGCGCCCATGACAGCGCGGGCAGAACTTGTTGAGTTCCATTCGCTGTGTGTCATTGCGGCGGTTCTTCATAGAGGAGTAATTGCGCTCACGGCATTCCACGCATGCCATAGTGATAACGATGCGATTCCCCTGTTTCTTTGCCATGGTTGCCTCGTTGTCCGTGAGCGCCTCTCCGATTCGCCGTTTCTACTGGATGATGCCGGTGATTACGCCGGATCCAACGGTTCGGCCTCCTTCACGGATGGCGAAACGCAGTCCCTCTTCCATCGCGACAGGCGTGATGAGTTCGATGCGCATTTCAACGTTATCCCCAGGCATCACCATCTCTGTGCCTTCAGGAAGGTGCGCGGAGCCCGTAACGTCCGTGGTGCGGATGTAGAACTGCGGCTTGTAGCCATCGAAGAATGGCGTATGTCGCCCGCCTTCATCTCGCGTCAGAACGTACACCTGCGCCGCCGCCTGGGTATGCGGCGTGATGGAGCTCGGCCTGGAGACCACCTGCCCCCGCTCCACATCATCGCGCTCAATACCCCGAAGAAGGAGACCGACTGCATCACCCGGCTCCGTCTCGTCGACGATCTTATGGAACATTTCAATACCTGTGACGACGGTCTTCCTCTGCTCGCCGAAGCCGACGATCTCGACCTCTTCGCCAACTTTCATGATGCCGCGCTCGACACGGCCGGTCACGACGGTGCCACGGCCCTTGATGCCAAAGACATCCTCAATGGGCATTAGGAAAGCTTGATCGCGCGGGCGCTCCGGCTCCGGGATGTAAGAGTCAACAGCTTCCATCAACTGGAGGATGGAAGCATATTCCGCCGCGCTCGCATCGCTCGCATCGCTCTCCAAGGCCTGCAGGGCGCTTCCGCGGATGAACGGGATGTCATCACCAGGGAAGTCGTACGTCGAAAGGAGTTCTCGGACTTCCATCTCGACGAGTTCAAGGAGCTCCTCGTCATCCATCATGTCGACCTTGTTGAGGTAGACGACGATGCGGGGAACTTCTACCTGCCGGGCGAGAAGGATGTGCTCTCGCGTCTGAGGCATGGGGCCGTCAGGAGCACTCACAACGAGGATCGCGCCATCCATCTGTGCCGCGCCGGTAATCATGTTCTTGATGTAGTCGGCGTGACCGGGACAATCGACGTGCGCGTAATGGCGACTCGCCGTTTCATACTCGACGTGCGCGATATTAATCGTCACGCCGCGAGCCCGCTCTTCGGGGGCATTGTCGATTGAGTCAAAGGGCCGAAAATCGCTTGTGCCGGCGAGATTCAGCACCTTGGTGATCGCTGCGGTAAGCGAGGTCTTGCCATGGTCCACGTGACCAATCGTCCCGACGTTGAGATGCGGCTTGTTCCGCACAAACTTCTGCTTCGCCATTCCCTCCCGTCCTCCTTCGAGCTGGAGCCCACAACCAGATTCGAACTGGTGACCTCGTTCTTACCAAGAACGTGCTCTACCTCCTGAGCTATGTGGGCCTCTCTCTCCTTTCCTGTTTTTCTGCTTCTACTCCATGTATTGTCGTGTCTACGGGCGGCATACGCATGATGCTGGAGCCCGAGAGGGGATTCGAACCCGCTAACCTGCCGATTACAAATCGGCTGCGCTACCCTTGCGCCACTCGGGCCCGGGCCCTTCTCCGTTACGGCACAACAAAAGGAGCTAGCGGTTGCTAGCCCAATTCAGTATGAGTTGCAGGCTATCAATCGTCAAGTAGACGACGCACTTCAGAGAAGGGAATCCTCCGCAGCCCGCCGCACGATGTCATAGACGCGACCCAACGGCAGGGAGGACTGTTCCGCCAGCTGTCGGCAATCCTCATATTCAGGGGAGATACCGACTATCTCACCCTCTGCGGCCAGCCGCTTAATCTTGACGTTCGCCGGGCCGAGTGGAGTCTCAATCACGACCGACTCCCTGACTGCTTCATAGCGGGTGACGGCAGTAACGCGAACCCCAAGCGTGGTTGTTTCACGGAGCAGCTCACGGACGATTACATCCTTCGCAGATTCCGGCGCGATGATGGACACGATTACACCGGGGCGGCCCTTCTTCATCTGGACATTCTGTAACCAGATATCTCGCGCGCCAGCTGTCATTAAGCGCTCACGAACGTAGTCATAGACTTCTGGGTTCATATCATCGATCGTTGTTTCGATCATTGCCATTGGCCGGGTTTGGATTGGCTCGGCAGCCGCCTCTCCGACGACGAGCGTGACAATGTTTGCCCTGCCCTTGGGGTCTTTCGTGCCTGCGCCGTAGCCGACGGAGTGAACCGCGTTCATTGCAGGAGGAGGGTCAAAGGAGGCAAGCGTTGTGACGATTGCCGCGCCGGTTGGAGTCACCAATTCCCCTGTTTGCTGACCCTCACCACTCGCTGGCGGCGGCAGTGTGGGCGCTCCTGCCAATCGCATGATTTCCAGCACGCCGGGGGCCGGTACTGGCAGAATCCCATGCTGAGTCGTCACGCGGCCCGTCGCCAACGGGAGACCGGTCGAATAGAGAGTTTCGATTCCAAGTTCATCCAGCCCAACGAGCGTTCCGACAATGTCAACAAGCGTATCGGCTGATCCGAGTTCCGCGAGTTCTACAGACTCAGCGCTGCCGCCGTGGACAAGTGCTTCCGCCTCACCAATACGGCGCAAGATAGCGACTGCTCGTTGAATAACACTTGCCGGGAGATTGGCTTTCTCAACCCAATCAATCAGATCTCTCAGCGGTGTATGGCCGCGTTCAACGGCATCGCCGCCCTGCACTTTGATATGTGTTGCGCGGATTCCAGCCCGGGAAGTCTCCACCGGCATAAGCCGAATCGGCTCGTCCGGAAAGACGCAATCAATCGCTTCGTTCATCGCGTCCACAGGAGCGCCGGCGTCCACAAGCGCGCCAAGCAGCATATCGCCGCTGACGCCGTTTGCGCATTGCAGCCACGCGATTCGCATATGGCGCCCTACCCGTTCCGCTTGATCAATTCCGCCGAGCCACCTTGGTTTGAGGAGATTGCAGCCTTTCGTGTGTTCAGGCTGCCGGTCTTGTATCCCGCAAGGTCCAGTGTGACGAATAGATAGCCTAGGTCACGAATGTGGTTGATCAGGTCCTCACGCAGATCCTCAGCGATCAGGCGCTGCATATCCTCGGGCGGGACTTCGATTCTGGCAATGGCACCGTGATGGCGCACGCGAACCTGCCTGAAGTCGTGCTCATGGAGATATTTCTCCGCGCGGGCAATCTTGTCGAGCAACTCAAATGAGACAGGCGTGCCCAACGGAATTCGGGAGGCGAGGCATGACTCAGCAGGCTTATCCCAGTTGGGCAGACCACGTTCACGTGCCAGTTGGCGAACTTCCTCCTTGGTCAGACCGACCTCCACAAAGGGGCTGCGGACACCTTGCTCGTCCTTTGCCTTAAGGCCGGGGCGCACGTCTCCCAGGTCATCAATGAGAGTGCCGTCAATGATCCACGGAATCCCGCGTTCCTGCGCAACTGTGTGCAGCTGCGAGAACAGGTCAACGCGGCAGAAATAACAGCGCCGGCCATCATTCGCCGCAAATCCCTCCATGTCCAGCTGGTCGGTATAGAAGAACTCGTGACGAGCATCCAGGAATGCGGCAATGTCGCGGGCATCTTCGGCTTCGGAATCGGCGAATGTGGGAGAGAGCGCAGTGACCGCAAGAGCGTCCTGCCCCAGGACCTCAACCGCCTCGGCAAGAAGGAGACTGGAGTCGACCCCTCCCGAAAAGGAAACGACGATAGACCCCATCTCACGGAGCAGCGTGTGAAGTTGCTCGCGTTTTTCCGCGATTTCAGGAGAGCGGTCAAGATTCCCGTTCATGGTTTTCCTTCACCCTGTCCCTCTCCCGGGAGAGGGGATTTCCAACTCACTGGCTTGAGGGTATTCAGAAAGGGCTAGCTCAACGGCTTCGTGGAGTGTCGCGGCGGGAACGACTGCGATGGGTGTTTCAGGCGCAGAAACAGCGTCCGGGGGCGCAATAATGCGGCGGTAGCCCCGGCGAGCAGTCTCGTTGATGCGGCGTTGGAGCTGGGGAACACGCCGAATATCGCCGGTAAGGCCAATCTCGCCCACTGCCGCAAGATCCGACGCAGCAGGAACGTCTCGAAGGCTTGAAACGATGGCGAGCGCAATCGCGAGATCTGCGGACGGAGTTGTGATGCGGAGCCCGCCGATAGCGTTAACGATGATGTCGTGCTTTCCGAGTGGCAGCCGTAGTCGTCGTGAGAGAACAGCACATATCAGCAGTAGGCGGTTGAGATCGACGCCCGTCGCCATACGCCGCGGATCCGCCCCGCCGGAAGGAGCAACAAGGGCCTGTATCTCGACCAACAGAGGGCGCGTTCCTTCAACGATGGGCGTAACGATGGAACCTGGCGCGGTGGATGTTCGTTCCTGTGTAAGGGCGGCGGAGGGATCATCCACCTCTCTCAAGCCCATGTCGGTCATTTCGAGGACGGCAATCTCCTCCGTGGAGCCGAAACGGTTCTTGACGCACCGGGCAACACGGTAGGGGCCGAGACCCTCCCCTTCCAGGTACAGAACAACGTCAACTGCGTGTTCAAGCACGCGCGGACCCGCAATTGCACCGTCTTTGGTCACATGGCCGGTCATGATGATGGACACACCTCGGCGGCGCCCCCACTCGACAAGCCGTGCGCCGCACTCTCGCACCTGTGCCACGGTTCCGACTGATGACGATGTGTCAGTCCTCAGTGTTTGAATGGAATCCACGAGCAAAAGGCTTGGAGGGTCATCGCTGAGTGCGTGCAAGAGTGCGTCAATATTCGTTTCAGACAATAGCGTCACACCGTCGCCCGCAAGGGACAGACGGGCTGCACGGAGGGCGATCTGCTCCGGGGATTCCTCTCCGGCCACGTAGACCACACCCGCTCCCGCCTTTCCCAGTGCCGAGGCGATTTGCAGCAGCAAGGTTGATTTACCGATGCCGGGCTCGCCCCCAAGCAGGGTGACGCTGCCGGACACAACACCGCCGCCAAGAACGGTCATAAGCTCCGGCATGCTGGACACCGCAATCCGTGAAGGTTGCGCCGCGGTCTGCTCCATGAGGGTTGCCAACGCGGCAGGCGGAGAAGAGGCCTCGAACACGCCGCCACCAAATCCGGTGGATTCTGCGGTGACCTCAACAAGGGAGCCCCACGTTTCACACCGTGGGCAACGTCCCTCCCAGCGGGACGACTCCACCCCACAAGCCGTGCAGCTATACGAAACGCGCGGTCGTGGCATCGTGCCAGACCCGACCGTCAGCTAGCCCGCCACCTCGACGGTCTCGGGAGCTTCAGGGGCTTCAGGAGTCTCAGGACTGTCGGCAGGTACAGTTTGCTTGGCCGAACCATGCGCGGTGACTGTGACGACAACCTCTTCATCCACGTAGTCAACGCGGACCGCGTCTCCCTCAGCGATGTCGCCACTCAGGATTTCGTCGGAGAGCCTGTCTTCAATCATGTCCTGGATAACGCGTCGAAGCGGCCGTGCGCCATATGTCTCGTCGTAGCCTTTTTCACCCACATGATCGCGCAGCGCGTCGGTGGCCTCAATGCTGATCTTCTTGGTCTCTAGCTGTTTCTCCACGTCTTTCATCATCAGGTCAACAATCTGGCGAATGTGCTCCCGATCAAGCGAGTGGAAGACGACCTGCGCGTCAATGCGGTTGAGGAACTCAGGCCGGAAGAACTGCTTGACCTCGTCCAGTACCTTGTCCTTCATGCGCTCATAGCTCAAACGGCGCACGTCGGTTTCGTCACGCGCATAGGAGAACCCGATATTGGAGTTCTTCTTGATGACCTCTGCACCGATGTTGGACGTCATGACGATTATGGCGTTGCGGAAATCAACCTTGCGGCCCTTGGCATCGGTCAGGTGGCCGTCGTCAAAAATCTGCAACAGGATGTTGAAGACCTCAGGGTGGGCCTTCTCAATCTCATCCAGGAGGATGACGCAGTAAGAATTGCGGCGCACGGCTTCCGTCAACTGTCCGCCCTCATCAAAGCCAACGTACCCGGGCGGCGCGCCAACGAGTCTCGCGACGGTGTGGCGCTCCATGAACTCGGACATGTCCAGCCGTATGAGGGAGTCTTCTGAGCCAAACATGAACTCAGACAACGCTCGGACAAGCTCGGTCTTGCCAACGCCGGTCGGCCCGAGGAACAGGAAGGTTCCTATAGGGCGGCGGGGGTCCTTGAGTCCTGCCCGCGCGCGGCGAACGGCCTTGGAGACATTGATGATGGCCTCATGCTGCCCGATGATGCGGTCATGCATCACCTCTTCCATGTGCAAGAGGCGCTCGCTCTCTTCGGCGGCAAGGCGCGTGACCGGGATATTGGTCCACATGCTCACGACCTGCGCGATGTCATCCTCTGTTACTTCGGGAGTCGCGCTCTGCTGCTCGTTCTGCCACTCCTGTTCAAGGCGAGCAATACGTTCGGCGAGGCTGACCTCGCGCTCACGCATCTCAGCGGCGAAATCGAAATTAGCCGCAGCGACAGCGTTATCCTTTTCGGCGCGGACACGCTCAAGTGCCCTCATCGCCTCCTTGACGGAGAGCGGCATGGACGAAGCGCGAATGCGGACACGGCTGGCGGCCTCATCGATGAGGTCGATTGCCTTGTCCGGAAGGAAACGATCTGCGATGTACCGGGAGGCCAACGTAGCGGCGGCCTCGACTGCCTCATCTGTGATGGTGAGGCTGTGGTGCTCCTCATACTGAGACTTGACGCCACGCAGGATTGCTGCGGTGTCATCAGACGACGGCTCCTCAACGCGGACGGGTTGGAAGCGCCGCTCAAGCGCCGGGTCGCGCTCAACGTAGCGGCGGTAATCGTCCAGGGTCGTGGCGCCGATTGTTTGGAGCTCACCGCGGGCGAGCGACGGCTTCAGGATGTTGGACGCGTCGACCGCGCCCTCCGCCGCGCCTGCTCCAACAAGCGTGTGCATTTCGTCGATGAAGAGAATGATGTTCTTCGCGGAGCGGATCTCATCGACGACCTTCTTGAGACGCTCTTCGAATTCACCACGGTACTTGGTGCCGGCGACAAGCGCGCCCATATCAAGTGTGACGAGCCGCGCGCCGGTGAGACTATCCGGAATATCACTGCTGACAATTCGTTGGGCGAGCGCCTCAACGATGGCAGTTTTCCCAACGCCTGGCTCGCCGATAAGAACCGGGTTGTTCTTGGTGCGCCGGGAGAGAATCTGAACAACGCGCTCGATTTCCTGTTGACGTCCGATAACGGGGTCCAAATCGCCTTCACGCGCAAGATGGGTCAGGTCGACGCCCAACTGATCAAGAGTCGGGGTGCGCGTGCTGGAGCGGCCACCCGGCTGTCCGCCCGACTGACTCAAAATGCGTTGAGTCTCCTGCCGGACTTTGTCGAGGGTGACGCCCAGGCTTTCGAGGACGCCGGCGGCGACGCCGTCACCTTCCCTAAGCAAGCCGATGAGCAAATGCTCGGTTCCGATGTAGTGATGTGACATCTCGCGCGCCTCGTCGACGGCGAGTTCAATGACTTTCTTGGCGCGCGGAGTGAGGCCAACGTCGCTCGTCGGTTGCTTCTGCCCCCGCCCAATGATAAAGGTGACCGCAGATCGGATCTTGGAGAGATCAACACCCAGAGAGACAAGGACACGCGTGCCGACGCCCTCCGGCTCACGGGCAAGGCCAAGAAGGACGTGCTCCGTGCCGATATAGTTGTGGTTTAGTTCGCCCGCCTCTTCCTGCGCCAGGGAGAGAACCCGCCTGGCACGTTCCGAGAACTTCTCAAATCTGCTCGCCATTGTTTTCTCCGCTCACCCTAAATTTGGGATTCGCGCCCGCGCCTTCCAATCCTATGCTTCCACCTGGCGTAGGCTGAGGCCTAGCCTGCGTCGCTCCGGTTCAATCCGGAGCACTTTCACCTGCCGCGTGTCTCCCTCCTTGATGACCTCACGCGGATGATTGATGTGATGGTCCGCCATCTCCGAGATGTGAATAAGGCCCTCTATATTACTTTGCTCCAAACGTGCAAAAGCGCCAAATACTGCAAGACGGGTCACAGTTGCCTCAACAATCTGACCCTCCTGATATGCCTCCACCTCCGCAAGCCACGGATCCGGCTGCGTGCGGCGCAGACTCAAAGAGATACGGCCTGTCTCATGGTCGACCTTGAGGACATGCACCTCAAGTTCTTGCCCGGTCTGGACAATCTCTGAGGGATGCGTTACAGGTTCCCACGCAAGCTCAGAGACGTGGATAAGGCCGTCCGCGCCGCCAAGATCAACAAACGCGCCGAAATCACGGACTCCTGTCACCCGGCCCTTGCGAACTGTGCCTTCCTGCAGTTCAGCAAGCAGGGCTTGCCGCTGCTCAATTCTCATATCTTGGGACGCGGCACGCTCCGAGAGGATGGCCCGCTGGCGGCGGCGATTCACCTCAATAACCTTGAACTGGAACTCCTCGCCAACGAGCGTATCGAGCGCCTGCAACTGGTCATCGCCCTCGCCGGACGCGAGTTCGCGGTGCTCAGGAGACAACTGGGACAACGGCACGAACGCCTGGACGCCTCGCGTTTCGACGAGGATGCCACCCCGATTGTGGCCGATGACTTTGCCAGTGATGAGTTCGTCCGATTCCTTTTCCTTTTCGAGCTGACGCCACCCACGTTCGGCCTGCGCGCGGTCATAGGAGAGCATATATTGGCCGGCCTCGTCGGTTCGCACGAGAGTTGCAACGATGGAGTCCCCTGCTTTGAGGGCGCGCACCTCATCCTCTGGGAGGCTTCGCATTTCTCGGTAGGGAATAACCCCTTCGCTCTTCGCTCCGATATTTACAAGGAGTCCCTCTTCGTCAACGTGGACGATGGTGCCCTCCACGGCTTCGCCACGGCGGAGGACAGGCATATTTTGCCCTTCAGCCTCCAAAAGGCGAGCCATCTCGCTATCCTCTGGCCGTTGCGATTCCTGTTGACTTCCCTCGACGGGCTCCTGGAGCATCGAGTCCCCTGACATTGCGCTTATGCGCGAAGTGATGTTGCAAGTATACACCGCAATGGTGTCGTGACGCATTTGATTTCCTGTATTTGACGGTATCGTGATGAGCATGAGTGAAGAATGGCGTTTGGTTCTGGACGCGGGACTAACTGGCCGCGAAAACATGGCTCTGGATGAGGAGCTTGCCACGCAAGTCGCGGAGGGTAAGTCCGCGCCGCTCGTACGGATCTATTCCTGGCCCTGCCCTGCTGTGACGCTGGGACGGCATCAAAATGCCGAGCAACTGCTTGACGTTCAGCGCTGTGAGCAGTCGGGAATAGAGGTCGTGCGGCGTCCAACCGGTGGCAAGGCGATCCTGCATTCGACTGGCGACGTGACGTACAGCGTTATCGCACCTGCGAATAAGAAGCCCTTCTCACATGATGTGCTGGCCGGCTACTCAGCAATCAACGAAGCGCTCGTAGCCGGACTGGCAATGCTCGGCGTTCGCGTCACTGTGCGTGATCCTGCGCCAATCTGGCCGGCAACCGGTGTCGAATTCGGTTGCTTCGAGTCTCCCGGACGGCACGAAGTGTATTGGGCCGGGCGGAAGATGGTGGCCAGCGCCCAGCGCCGCACGGCAGGCGTCGTCCTTCAACACGGGACGATTCCATCGGCAGAGGCAGGTTCGCGACTGGCCGATCTCTTGCGACTCGACCCGGGACGTCGGGAACGGTTCCGGCGAGACCTGAATGACCGGGCGGGGACGCTGGCAAGAGCACTGGACAGTGTTCCCGACTTCAGAGAGGTGGCGAACGCTCTGAGCGAGGGGTTCAGGCAGGCATGGGGAATTGAATTGGCCTTGTCAGAGGTTGGGGACTAGCCGTTTAGGTCTGCGTTTTCGTTGCTCTTGGGTATACGCTTTCTGAATGGCGCTCGCAGAAAGACTCCGCTCCGGCAGCTCATATAAATGGCTCGTTCTCGTCACGGTTGGTCTTGGGATTCTGACGAGCACGGTTGACGGCTCAATCACGAATATTGCCCTGCCTGAACTGGGCAAGGTCTTCGGCGTAGACCCCAGCATCATCCTGTGGGTGACCGCTGCGTACATGCTGGCGAGCATCGGTTTAATGTTGACGCTGGGTAGCCTGGGTGACGCCATCGGCCGCAAACAGGTATTCCTGACGGGTTTCCTTGTCTTTGGTATCGGGTTGGTAATCACGCCGCTGAGCACGACGTTGCCGATGCTTCTTTTTGGACGAGTCGTTCAGGGTATCGGGCAGGCGATGATCCTCGCCAACGGCAACGCGCTTGTTGTCGACGCATTCCCCGACTCAGAGCGCGGGCGAGCGATTGGGATGGAGAACGCTTTTGTAGGTGTGGGCCTGGCAAGCGGAGCTCCCTTAGGCGGTTTTCTGCTCGACCTATGGGGCTGGCAATCGCTCTTCTATACACGTGCGCCCTTCATGGCAGCGTTCTTCGTAATGGGGCTGGTCCTGCTACGGAGCGACCGTCAGGAAGGTCGCCACGCTCGCGTCGATTTCCTTGGCGCTCTGGCACTGTTTGGCTTCATTTCGGCTCTTCTATTAGGCCTCAACCGCGGCCCGAACATTGGATGGACGGAGCCGCTCATCATAGCGCTCGGTGGGGTGGCAATCTTATCGCTCCTGCTTTTTCTCTTCGTGGAATCCCGCCAGCGGATGCCGATAGTCGAGATTCAAATGAGGGGCGTCCGCTTATTGAGAGACCACCTCCCTGTCCTGGATTTGAGCCTGTTCCGAAATCGAATGTTCTCCATAGCGAATAGCGCAAACGCGCTGCAATTCCTGAGCCAGGGGGCAATCATCATCCTGCTCCCGTTCTTCCTGATTTCCGGGCGCGGATTCACGGCGACGGAAGCCGGCCTCATCCTGGTCACGCTGCCAATTGTGCGGCTAGTTGTCGCGCCGGTTGCCGGCTGGGCTGCCGACAAGATGTCGTCAAGGACCGTTTCGACATTTGGGCTGCTTGTTATGACCGGCGCATACTTTGGTCTGCGAAGTGTTGGCGTCGATACACCCGTCGCTATATTGATTACCTTGCTGCTGGCGGAAGGGGCGGGCAGTTCTATATTCGGCCCGGGCAACAACAGCGCCATCATGGGCTCAGTGCCGCCTTCCCATCTCGGCACCGCATCAGCAATGCTCGGCACGGTGAGGCAGATAAGCCAGGCAACAGGCATCGCGGTGGCGGGCACACTCTATGCCGTGATTCAGAGCGATGAGCAGTCAATGCTTCTTGCGTCAGGGCTATCCGCAGAGGAGGCAATGAGCCAATCGGTTACGACCGGATTCCAGGATGTGCTGACAATCATGCTCATCACACTTGTAGCCGCCATTTTTGTCTCAGTGCTTAGGGGAAAGGACCCGCCCCATCGCTCCGGACCGCCCGGCGGACGCGGGATGGGCGCGCCTGTGACCCAGCAGCAGGAACGGGCATAGGCTTTACAGCAGTTGAGGCAATTCTCGGACAGGCTGCGCGCCGCCGGCTATTTCAAGTGGCTCGTGCTGCTCACCGTGGGCGTGAGCATCCTCACAAGCGCCTTCGACGTAGGAATAACGAACATAGCGTTACCCGAGCTCGGGCGAGAGTTCGATGTCGAGCCGGATGTCATCCTCTGGGTAAGCGTCATTTATTTGCTGGCAAGTCTCGGATTGAGTTTGACATTTGGCAGCCTCGGCGACGCGATTGGCCGCAAGCAGGTCTTTTTGAGCGGCTTCCTTGTATTTGGCTTCGGGTTGGTCATTGCCACATTGAGCACAACACTTCCGATGCTGCTGGTTGCCCGGGTCATCCAGGGGATCGGTCTGGCATTGTTCATATCCAACAGCGATGCCATCGTTGTCGGGGCCTTTCCTGAAGCCGAACGGGCGCGGGCAATCGGGCTGGAGAACGTCTTTGTGGGAATTGGCCTCTCACTTGGCCCATTGCTGGGAGGATTCCTACTGGACGCGCTGGGATGGCAGGCACTCTTCTACACGCGCATTCCATTCATCTTGTTCTTCTTTGTGATGGGGCTTGTCATTCTGCGAAATGACCGCACAGCGGGCCGTCACGTTAGGTTCGATTTCTTTGGCGCGATCCTGCTGTTCGTGTTCATGACCGTGTTCCTCCTTACTCTGAACCGCGGGCCGATTCTCGGTTGGTCGGAGCCACTCATCATCGGACTCGCAGTGGCTGCGGCCGCCTCGTTTGCCATATTCATGTACGTGCAGTCGCGACCGGACATGATGGTTCTCCAGATTCGAAAGAGTGGCGTTCGATTCTTGCGTGAGCGTCTGCCTATCCTGGAGTTGAACCTGTTCCTGATCCGGCAGTTCTCCGCGTCAAACGCTACAAACACGCTCCAGTTCATCACACAGGGCGCGCTCATCATCCTGTTGCCGTTCTTCCTGCTGAACGGGCGCGGCCTGACCGCGACGGAGGCGGGCCTGATACTCGTCACCCTGCCCGTCGTTCGGCTTTTCGTCGCTCCATCCGCCGGATGGGCAGCAGACAAGATCCCGACCCGAGTGATTGCCACCTTTGGACTCGCGCTGATGACGGTGGCCTACTATGCGCTGACATATATCGGAATCGACACACACATCGCAATCTTTGTAGTCGTGCTGCTCTCTCTGGGAACGGGCATCTCCATCTTTGAGCCCGGCAACAACACTGCATTGGTCAGCTCGGTTCCGCCCAACCGGCTTGGGACAGCTTCAGCCATGATTGCCACAGTCAGACAGGTCAGCCAGGCAACAGGCCTCGCCATAGCAGGAACACTCTTTGCCGTCATTCAGCGCGATGAGGAAGCACGGCTCCTAGGCGCCGGAGTGGACGCGGGAACGGCAATGGCTCAGTCAGTAACCACGGGCTACCAGGACGTCATTACGTATCTGACAGTTCTGCTCGTAGTGGCGATATTTGTATCCGCCCTCCGTGGACGAGACCCGGTGCGCGTGAGTGCGACACCTCAACCATGACCCTCTCCCACGTCAGAGGGAGGGCATGTCACGCGAGCAGCAGTTAGCTGGAGATACCCCTAACAGCTTCCAGCGCCTCGTTCGCGTGACGCTCCATGTCGCCGGGATCATCGATGACATGGCGAAGGATGCCGTCCTTGTCGATGACGTACGTGACGCGGCGAATCATGCTGCGTTCTTCATTCCACGCGCCGAGCGTCTTGGCCGCCTCATGGTTCGGGTAGCCGCTCACGAGCCTGTAGCTCAGGCCACAATGCTGTGCGAAGGCAGCTTGGCTTGGAATCAGATCAACGCTTGAACCCCAGACCTGGGTGTTTAGCTTTCGGAATTCGTCGTGCAGACGCTCGAATTCCCTCAGCTCCCGCTCTCAACCGCCTGTAAACGCGGCGGCATAGAATGCGATGACAAGGTTTTCCTCGCCCTTGAGATCCGCAGTGCTAATCGTCTCTCGAAACCCGGATGTGAAGGTCAGATCCGGCAGCTGTTGTCCTACTTCCGGCATGGTCATGGTCGGTTTAATCCCCCGTTTGCCGCGGCTTTCTCAGCTATGCCGCACCGTAATCGTATCGCGTTAGCATGCTGTCTGTCAGCGCAGGATGCCCCTTCTTTCCTTGGGTGCGTGGCAATACCACACCCGGCCCGCAATGGCATGACGCGCGACAGGCCCAAATGCGCGACTGTCCCTACTGTCACCACGATTATCGCCGAGGAGAACGAATTCATCCTCGCCTGTTATCCACTCATCCCTATCGCCGGAATTCGGCCTCGACGGAGCGCGTGAGACATACGCCTCCGGAAGTGGTTCGCCGTTCACATAGATAGCGCCGTCTACCATCGCGATGCGCTCATTCGGCAGACCGCAGATCCGCTTGATAGATACTCCTCCGGATTCGGGTTCGCTGAATGCCACAACGTCACTCCTTTGCGGCACACCACCGGAGAAACGCCGAGACACCAGAACCATGTCGCCCTCCAGAAGATATGGTTCCATGCTATGGCCGGTCACGCGGAACCTGAGGGAACTGAACAGATCCAGCAGGCGTGGAGGATGCAGCCACCAGGGCATCAGAAGTGCCCCCCCATGCCCGTGGCATTCCTTGCCCTATGAGTGGGGGCTACCGTACAATCTTTCACGTTTGAATCCGCTTAAGCCAACTTGAAAACTGGGGACGATAGGAGGAAGAAATGTCCGCACTCAGTATAGCCCTAAGGGCGATCGAAAGGTTCTCACCCGCCAAGCCGGCGAACGCGCACTGTGATATTCCGTGTGGCATCTATGATCCACACGCGGCGCAGATTGCGGCTCACACGGTGGTGCGGATGGTGAATCTGATCGAAGATCTGGGCGAGGTTTCAGACGCGGAGTCGCGCAACAAGCTCATACGCTACATCGCCGTCAAGGAAGAGCATGCTGAGCTCGCCAAGAAGGAGCTCCGCATCCTGTGGGGCGACTATTTCCGCCCCGAGCACCTGGAGCAGCATCCAAACCTGCACAACCTGTTCTTCACAGCGATGAAGCAGGGCTCCGCCGCGCGGCAGAGCGTCAGTATGGACAACGCTCAGGCGCTTGTGTCGACGGTGCAGGAGATCGCTGAGATTTTCTGGGCGACCAAGGGCGCCGAGACATCTCGACAGCCGTCTCGTCAGACTTCCGGCGGGGAGATCGTCTATCCGGCATAACGGCCGGATTCACCCTACCAGACCTTAAACGAGCAGTCCGGCGATGTCGCCGGACTGCTCGTTTTCGTCGTTAAGGTGTCAACCTCGCCGGGTAACGCCACAGGCCTTGGCCCTGTGACCAGAATATCGGCAGCTCACGGGTACCCAATGTCTGGATCAAAAGATGGCTCTGAAGCAACCTGTCCGCCGGCGTTTAGGTACCAGCCGTAGTTGCCGCTCGGGGCGTTCGTTGCGCCGACGTTGAGCGTGGTCTCGGCAGATGTGATATCGGCCGTGGATTCCAGGCCGCCGTGTTCTGCAAGCAGCTCAAATGCGAGCCAGGAGCACGTCTCCCCTCCGTCTGAGCCGTCGCATTGATAGCCCGCCGCATTCCCTTCCCGCGGCACGCCAATCTCGCCTGAGAGAGTTGGCCACTCCGGTTGGGGAAACACCCGGGCCTCCTGGTAGATAGGGATGGCGTCCTGCAGCAGAGAACGATCGGCGTCATGAGCACGTTCGCCGAGGATGCCGCGAACGGCCGGCGCAAGCAGAATGGCAAGTCCAACCAGAACGATGATGATGATTAGGGCGGATAGTTCCCTTGTGAACCGTCGCACGATGGGGCCTTATTGGGCCGCCGCCGCTCAGGAGGCTTCGCGCTTGATTTCCAGGCTCTCGCCGGGGGCGAGCGCAACGCGCTTGACGGTCAAGTTCATCTTCAGAAGCCAGTACCAGAGAGTGCCCTTGCTGATCCCGAGTTCTTCGGACATGCCCGGCAATCCAAGTTCGTTGTACATTTCGGGCAAAAGACGCTCGAGGGGGCGCCCATAGCGCTCCTCAACCTGCTTCATCAGCTTGGTTTTTCCGCGTGCCATACTGCCTCCGGAGCGTGGCCAGTCTATTCGCGCAGGAGCGGAATTGTCAAGTATTCTAAGACTGGTTTCAAACCGGGTTCAAAGACTTGACAGATAGAATCTGACCTCAGTAGGATTTTGGCGTGATGATTGGTGCTGGCTATCGCTATTACGACTTTAGCTACCCCCTGCGGGGTGGGTTGCCGGCGTCGCTCGTCTGATTGACGCGCATAGTAGAGAAAAAGGCAAAGCCCCCCCGCATCAGTCGGGGGGGCTTTCCATATATTCAGGAGTGTTAGAGAGCAAAGGCCGTGTGGCCGGAGGAAAGCGGACGCAATGATCGTCGTAATGCGCACTGACGCAACACAAGAAAACGTAGACGGCGTTGTCGAGAAGATTCAAGAACTTGGCTATCGGGCCGACGTGGAGCCCGGCGAGTTCACCAGTGTTGTTGCCGTCATCGGTGACACGACTGCGGGAGGCGATGACGTCCTGAGAATCCTGCCGGGTGTGGATCACGTAGTCCGCATCATGAAGCCGTATAAGCATGTGAGCCGTGATTTTCGAAAGCGGGACACCATAGTTGATTTGCCGAATGGCGTGAAAATTGGCCCGAGCGCGCCGGTGGCCATGATGGTGGGACCGTGTGCGGTGGAGTCCGAAGAGCAGGTGCGACAGGTTGCTGAAATGGACCGGAAACTCGGCTTCACCATTCTTCGCGGCGGCGCGTTCAAGCCACGCACCTCGCCGTACACGTTCCAGGGGCTGGGCCTTGAGGGACTGCGCATCCTGAGGAATGTCGCAGATGAGTACGGTCTGATGGTCATCACAGAAGTGATGTCTGAGATGGACGTGGAAATGTGCGAGGAATACGCCGACATCCTCCAGATCGGCGCTCGCACCATGCACGCGTTCCGGCTGCTCAAGACCGTCGGACAAACGCGCAAGCCGGTTTTGCTGAAGCGCGGATTCCACGCCACCATCCGCGAGTGGCTGCTGAGCGCTGAGTACATCATCAGCGAGGGCAATTGGAACGTCATCATGTGTGAGCGCGGCATCCGCAGCTTTGACGATGAGTTCTCACGAAACGTCCTTGATCTGACGGCCGTGCAGATACTCAAAAGAGAGAGCCACCTGCCTGTCGTTGTTGATCCCAGCCACGGCACGGGTGAGCGTGATCTGGTAATGCCAATGGCGAAGGCTGCCATCGCAGCAGGAGCGGACGGGCTTATCATCGAAGCGCACCCCGACCCTACGACGGCGCTTTCTGATGGAGCGCAGTCTCTGCCAGTGGACTGGCTGCCGGAGTTGCAGAAGCAGGTCAACGGCATTGCCAAAGCAATTGGACGGGAGGTCTAGGGCAAAGGAGTCTCAGCATTCTTCGCTGCGCTCGGAATGACATGGCGCGGGGCATGACGTGAGAAGGCGGTGGTCAGTAGAATGCGTAGCAACGGCAGGATGGCGGAGTGGACAAACGCACCAGGCTGTAAACTTGGCGCCCTAAGGGCTACGGGGGTTCGAATCCCTCTCCTGCCACCACTCCGCCCTTACCTCATAACGCCCACGAGGCGTGTGTGATGTTGTTTGAACTTTCAGACGACCTGCTGAAGCGGCACCCAACGTATGTTGTGGGCGTCGTATTCGTGCGTGGCGCGGCCAAGCCCTCCCAAGAAAACGTCAGCGCACTCCAACGCGCGCTGCAGGAGGCGGCACAGGCTGTGCCCTGGAAGCTTGGCGGGGCCGGGTTGCACGGCCATCCGGCAATTACTCGTTGGGAGCAGGCCTTTGAGGCAGAGGGAATCAACCCGCGAACTCATATGCCGTCGATCGCGGCCCTCGCCCAGCGGTGCCTGCGCGGCGACTATATTCGGTTAATCAACACTGCGACAGATATTGCCAACCTTATTTCTTTGAGACACCTCGTCCCCGTCGGAGCGCATGATGTAGATCGGCTGCCGGGAGACATTGCTGTGCGCTTGAGCACCGAAGGGGACACGTACACGGGTTCCGCTGATGATGAAACCGAAGAACTACCCTCCGGCGAACCCGTGTACGCAACGGGTAGCGATATTCGGACCCGTCGCTGGGTATGGCGGCAGGCTGAAGCGGCCATGACGACGCCGGAGAGCAGCACGATCGTCTATCCGGTCGACGGCTTCATGGACGGAACTGCTGACCGCGTGGAAACGGCGACCCAGGAGCTGGCGCTGTTAGCCAAGGCTGCCCTGGGCGGAGATGTTTCTTACGGCTATGTGAGCGTCGACAATCCTTCGCTTCCTGAGGATGATGCTTCGCTGACCCAGGTGAATGAAGTTGAGGCGGCCACTGCCCTGCTATTATCCCTCGGGTCAGCAGATGAAGGCGCCGAATCATACCCATCCCCGCCTGCGGATGAGGCGCTCGCCAAATGGTCGCTATCTGATCTACTCCGCCGGGGAATCCTGGACGGCGTGATTGTTGAAGAAGAACTGCAGAAGGACCTCGATTCTGACCGGCGTCTCACCATCTACGAGGGGTTTGATCCGACAAGCACCAGCCTTCACATCGGCCACTATCTTTCGTTGCGCGTCTTGCGATGGTTCCAGTTGCAGGGCCACCGCGTAATCATGCTGTTCGGTGACTTCACTGCCCGCATCGGCGATCCAACAGGCCAATCAGCGGAACGCCAACAACTCACGCAAGACCAGGTGCTCGCCAACGCCCAGGAGTGGCAGGCGCAGGTATCACATGTGCTCGACCTGGGTGGAGACAACCCCGTTGAAATCAAGTGGAATGGTGAATGGCTGGACCGGCTCACACTGCGAGACATGATCGAAATCTCGGCGAACATGACGGTACAACAGCTCATAGAACGGGACATGTTCCAGGAACGACTCTCACAGCAACGTCCCCTCCATCTACATGAGACGCTTTACCCGCTGCTGCAGGGTTACGACTCTGTGGCGATGAGCGTAGACGCAGAGCTTGGCGGTCGTGACCAAATGTTCAATATGATGGTCGGGCGAGACCTTGTACGGAATTACAGTGGCAAGACGAAGCATGTGCTGATGACGCCGCTCATCCCGGGTCTCGATGGCCGCAAGATGAGCAAGTCATATGGGAACACGGTCGACCTCACCGAGAATTCTGTCGACATGTTCTTCAAACTGACACAGGTGAGCGATGAATTGCTGCCGATGTTTATGAGCGTTCTCACGGACACGCCGGACGAGGAGATCGAAGAGATTCGCCTCCGCCTGTCATCTGAGTCCAATCTGCAGGACGCCCGGGAGCGTTTCGCATGGGCCGTCACAGAGCGCTTGCACGGCGCCGATGAAGCGCAACGAGCGCAGGCAGAATTCACACGTGTGGTGGATGAAGGCAACATGCGACAAGACGTGGAGGAGGTATTCCTGAAACCCCCGACGGAGCCTCTGACCATTCTGGACGTTGCAGTGGCGACAGGCCTGGCTACGAGCCGGGGCGATGCACGCCGCCTCATCCAGCAAGGTGGTCTTGAGATAAACGACCGCCGCCACACCGAGCCCACGCTGCAGCTCTCGCCGGAGGACGTGGAAGGAGCAATCGTCAAGATGGGCAAGCGCGGATTCGTGCGGATGAAGGTGGATCGCGCATGAGTTTCGATAGACCGACGGTCGGATTTCTCCAGCCGGAGGCGACCTTCACCCACCTCGCGGCCATCGCTCACTTTGGCCGGGACGCCATCTTCGAACCGATGGAGTCGGAGGCAATCTGCCAGGCCGTTCAGCAGGGTGAGATTGAATACGGCGTACTGCCTATCGAGAACCTGCTTGAAGGGACCGTAGGAGCGACGCTGGACTTCGTGACGGCGACGGAGGGTATCAATGTGGTGGCTGAAGTCTTCTTGCCCATTCACCACCACCTGCTGACCAAGACATCACTGGAACAGGTAACACGCATCTACTCACATCCGCAGGCATTGAGCCAGTGCCGGCGGAGCATCCGGCGCTTGTCGGAAGAATTAGGCCGCGAGATCGAGGTCATCGAAGAATCGAGCACAGCGCGTGGAGCGCAGATAGCCGCGGCATCCGAAGACCCCGGGGCAGCAGCATTGGCCAATGCCGTTGCAGCGATGTACTACAGGCTGAAGGTCGTGCGGGAAAATATGGAGGACGGCTCGGAAAACGCGACGCGCTTCTGGGTGCTGAGCAAGGACTCCTTCCCCGAGACAACGGGCGTTGACAAGACCACAATCCTGTTCGACTTGGAGAATCAGCCCGGCGCTTTGGTCAAGGTTCTCAATCTGTTTTCTTCCCGCGGGTTGAACGCATCGATGTTGCAGTCCCGGCCGTCCCGACTTGATCCGGGAGAGGGCCTGTGGGAATACACCTTCATCGCGGAGTATTTGGGACACATACGTGACGAGGGACTCGCAGAAGCTTACGCTGAAATTGAGGCAGGGCTGGGAACGCTCTGTAAGCGAATTCGCTTGTTGGGTTCGTACCCACGGAGTTCTATGGGTGAAAAGGACTAGACAAGTACAATTGAATTGGCCGGTCTACGGTCACTGAGTATTGCGCGGGGGAAATCGTGACGTCATCAGTTGGCAAGGTTGTCCATGCCGGAAAGGTCATGGAAGTCGAGGTGCCGCCTCGGTCGCTTGATCTTTTGGCTCCATTCGTTAGCAAGAAGCGTCAATCTGCCATTGCGGAAGCGGCGCAGACGGTCAGCCACGCTCTTCAGGGCCGAACCGTCATCAACATAAACTCCACGGCCAGAGGCGGCGGGGTGGCAGAGCTCGTGCAAGGGCTATGCGGTTACGCGAAGGGTGCAGGGGTCGATTCGCGCTGGCTCGTCATCGACGGAGATAGTGAATTCTTTCGCATAACCAAGCGCATTCACAATAATCTGCACGGAGTGGCGGGCGACGGCGGCCCGCTGGGTGAGGCAGAGCGCGCGCATTATGAGCGAGTGCTGGCTCAGAACGCAGTCGCTATCAGCGGGCAAGTGCGGACAGGAGACATCGTCATCCTGCACGACCCTCAAACTGCGGGAATGGCTGAGGCAATGCTCCAGGCAGGCGCGCGTGTCATCTGGCGGTCACACATCGGACATGAACAACATGACGCACTTGTAACGGGGGCATGGGAATTCCTGCGTCCGTACGTTCAGCAGGCGGACTTGTGTATTTTCAGTCTGCCCGAGTATGCCCCTGAGTGGCTTGATCCGGCTGCTATCCGCATCATCAATCCGTCCATTGATCCGGCGAGTTCAAAGAACACGGATATCAGCGATACGGCAGCGGACATTCTTGTAACTGTCGGACTCCTCGATGCCTCAACTCCCTCCACGCCACCACGCTTTTTGCGAGACGATGATACGTCCGCGCTAATTCTCCATCGCGTCGAGGCCGTGACAGAGGGCGTCCTTCCACGCCCGGAGGACCCGATCGTCGTGCAGGTTGCCCGTTGGGACAAGCTCAAGGATATGGCGGGGGTGATGCGTTCATTCACGCTAATGGCAGACGCGCCGCCCAACGCCCACTTGTGGCTGGTAGGTCCGGCGGTCAGCGGCGTGGCGGACGATCCGGAAGCGCTGCGTGTGTTGGAGGAATGTGTGACAGAGTGGCGAGCGCTACCGGACGATACTCGGCGACGGGTTCATCTTGTCAGTGTGCCGATGGAGGATCGCGAGGAAAACGCGGCTGTCATCAACGCGATTCAGAGCCATGCCGCGGTCATTGTTCAAAAAAGTCTCGCCGAGGGCTTTGGTTTGACGGTGACAGAGGCGATGTGGAAGGGGAAGCCCGTCGTGGCAAGTGCCGCGGGTGGTATCCGGCAACAAATCATCGACGGCCAGTCGGGAATCCTACTGCCCAATCCTTCGGATGAGGCGGCATGCGGCGAGGCAATCAGGAATCTGCTGGCTGATCCCGCATGGGCGGCCAAATTGGGTGCTGGAGCAAGGGAACGGGCTCGGGAGCTTTTCCTGCCGGATAGACATCTGCTCCAGTACGCGGAACTCATCTTGGAAACCATGCCGGAGGCGGCTTAGCCCCCAACTCTCCTTACGTGGAGGGGGAATCAGTCTGAGAGGATTCTGGCCAGCTCGTCGCGCGGAAAGCGCGGAATGTTGGCGCCCCGGGAACGCGGCACAGCACGGCCAACCTCAGCGGCTTGTATGGACGCGCCCTGAAGGGCGGCGAGGACGCCGGAGGAATCTTCCGCGGCGACTGCGATGATGAGCGCTCCGGAGGCGATGAGCCCCGCAGGATTGACTCTAAGGGCACGGCAGATTTCCACGGTCACGGGCAAGGTCATCGCTTTGATTGTGTCAGCGTTTATCTCAAGGCCAACACTGGATGCATCCGCCATCTCATGCAGGGCAGTTGCAATACCGCCCTCTGTTGGGTCATGCATGGCGTGAACAGAAGCTGCCCCAAGGGCGACTTGAGCATCACGGGCAACACTGATGCCGGGATCGTATAGGAAATCTGCAGCACGCCGAATGGTCTCAACGGAAACCCACGAGGCCCGTAGCCGATCAGCACGTTCAATGGCGAGGATGGCCGTGCCTTCAATACCGACACCCTTTGTGAGGATGATGGCATCCCCTTCCTGAACGCCGGAGGTTGGCGTTTCTTTTCCTTTCCTAACGTCACCAATCATCGTGCCGATGGCTATAGGGCGGTCAATGCCGGACGTCACCTCAGTGTGGCCGCCCACAAGCGTCACCCCAATCTCCGCGCAGGCCTCCAGGGTCTGACGCATGATGTCTTTAGCGAGTTGTGGACCCGAGCCGTCCGGCAGGATAACGGTCATCACCATCCATCTCGGCGTCCCTCCGGTGGCGGCAATGTCATTTGCGTTCACGTGCACTGCGTACCATCCCAACTGTTCCGCAGCGAATGTGATGGGGTCCGAGCTAACGACGAGATAGTTCTCCCCGCCGTTATCGATCAGCGCCGCGTCTTCGCCCACTCGAGGGCCAAGGATGACACTGGGATTCTCGATATTGGCTTGCTCAAGCAGCTGGGCAAGAAGGTCAGGCGGAAGCTTGCCAACGTGAAGAGGTGCTTCATGTGCGTTCGTCATGACGCCATTATCCCCTGCCCTGACCAACTGGGGGCGTCGTCTGCCAACACGTTGAATCTAGGTCTCGTGGGCCAGAGTGAGAGCGTAGACGTTCTTGGCGCCGGCTCGGCGGAGGGCCCGCGCGGCCTCCGTGAGCGTCGCACCCGTTGTTAGTACATCGTCGATGAGAAGAATGTTGGCCCGTCGGATTTGCTCCGGATCGGGTACATGGAACGCTCCCCGTACATTGGCCGTCCGTTCAGTTGCACTCATCGCTCGCGCTTGAACAGCCGTCTCTCGCAGACGTGCAATGGCTGAAATTGCCACTACATCCGTATACGTCGTTTGTGAGAGTTCTCGCGCCAGAAGTTCGGATTGGTCGAATCCACGTTCGCGGAGTCGCGCAGGATGGACAGGGACATGGATGATCAGGTCAATGGGCGGATCCCATTCCAGCAGTACGTTAGTCATCTCGGACGCGAGCACCGGAGAAAGGGAGCGGAGGCCATTGTACTTGTACCGTCGGACAATTTCGCGGACGCTGCCCTCATATGGCCAAACCGCCCGCGCCGCCCGGATACCGGTTAGCTTCGGAATCGCATCCGCTTCAAGGCGAGGTGGAAACGAACGACGGCATGGCTCACAGATGAGGTCGCCTTCCCGTCCGCAAAGAACACAGCGGGACGGAAACAAGAGTCGCAGGGCAGAATCGGCAAGGTCGCGCAGTCTCATCTCTAACGGGTGAAGAGCAATTTGGGTGGAGGGGAGGCTCAATAGGCGTCCAATAGGAATCATGTTGACACTACTAGGTAGGAATGGCAAAATCGACACTGCTACGAAGGGGAGTAGTAGCGGTAGCCTAGCGTATAGCGAGCCGGGGATGGTGGAAGCCCGGTCGTGATGACCCGTGAACTCGCCCCGGAGCATCCGAAACGCGGTCTCCGTCGTCAGGATGGAGACAAATTGGTTTTGGCGGGGTCGCGCCCGATAAGACGCTAATGAGAGACTCGGCCAGGATGCCGGGTAAGGAGGGTGGTACCGCGGGATCGCGAAAGCTCCCGTCCCTTCACGGGACGGGTTTTTTGTTGGAATCGCGCAAGCGGTTTCCTGAAACCACCCACCCAGACCCTCCACCCACCAGGGCGAGGGAACAGCAAGAGAGCGAACAACGAGCAGGCAAGAGAGTAGCGAGGAGAATGATGTCAGGCAGGATGCTGGCAGGCGGAGAGTTTGTATGCGAGTCGTTGCAGGCTGAGGGAGTCGACCTCGTTTTCGGCGTCCCTGGCGGCGCAATCTTGCCGCTCTACGACCACATATTGAAGTACCCATCCATCCACCATGTCTTGACCCGGCATGAGCAAGGCGCGGCGCACGCGGCGGACGGCTATGCGCGGGCCACGGGCAAGGTTGGCGTCTGCATTGCAACGTCCGGCCCCGGCGCAATCAACCTGGCCGTCGGACTTGGAACGTCATTCATGGACTCCACGCCCATCGTGGCGATCACCGGACAGGTCACTAGGCCCGCCATCGGCAAAGACGCCTTCCAGGAGACGGACGTGACCGGCGTGACGATTCCTGTCACCAAGCACAACTACCTGGTTCTGAGCGCAACCGATATTCCTCGCGTGATGAAGGAAGCGTTCCACATCGCACGATCGGCGCGGCCGGGACCGGTGCTCGTGGACTTGCCTCGCGATGTCCTTCAGGAGATTGACGAGTTCACCGGGTATCCGGAGACCGTCGACGACTTGCCCGGATTCAGGCCAATCACCCACCCGGACCCGGTGCAGGTAGAGGCCGCTGCCGAGCTAATCAACTCAGCAAAGAGGCCGGTTATCCTTGCTGGCCGGGGCGTACTGGTGGCCCAAGCAGAAAAGGAACTTCAGGAACTGGCCGAGAAGGCCCAGATTCCCGTCATCCCTACCCTGCTTGGCATCGGCTCGTTCCCGGGCAATCACTATCTGTACTTGAGCCTGATGGGCATGCACGGCTCTGCATTCGCCAACCTCGTGGTGGACGAGTGCGACTTGCTACTCAACGTCGGATCGCGATTTGACGACCGAATCATTGGGCGGGTAGCGGACTTTGCGCCGAACGCCAAAATCGTGCACCTGAACATCGACCGCTCCGCGATTCATCAGAACGTCTTCGCAGATGCGCCGGTTATTGGCGACGCCAAGAATTCGCTCAAGGCGCTGCTGCCGCAGATTGACAAGCAAACAAGGACGGAGTGGCTATCACGGGTGGACGACCTGCGGCGCGAGCACCCGCTGGTGGTCAGGGACTTCGATGGAAAACCGTCGACACAGTACGTCATCAAGCGTATTCACGAACTGACGGATGGCAGGGCTTTCATCGTGACCGGCGTTGGCCAGCACCAGATGTGGGCCGCGCAGCATTACGTCACGGACAGGCCGAACAGCTTCATCACATCCGGCGGTCTGGGCACGATGGGTTACGAAGTGCCCGCCGCAATGGGCGCGCAGATGGGTCTGCCCAATGAGCAGGTCTGGTCAATCTGTGGCGACGCCGGTTTCCAAATGACGTTGCAGGAACTTGCGACAATTCGCGACGAGAAGGCGCCCGTCAAGTTCGCGATCATGAACAACTTCCATCACGGAATGGTGCGCCAATGGCAGACGCTGTTCTATGACAAGCGCTACAGCCAGATCGATACAACTGGGCCGGACTTCGTCAAGCTGGCGGAGGCCTATGGGATGTTGGGAATCCGCGTTGAGGACATCAAGGACGTGGACTCCGCCATCAAGCGGGCGCAGGATCATGACGGCCCGGTGATCGTCGATTTCCTTGTTGAGATTGATGAGTTGGTGTACCCGATGATTCCGGCCGGCCAGTCTGTGAACGAGATGGTCGAGGACCCGTGGACCCAACAGCAACCCCTCGGGACGGTGGCGCGATGACAATGCGCCGCGTCATTTCCGCGCTGGTGCATGACCGGCCGGGAGTACTCAACCGCGTGGCGAGCATGTTCCGGCGGCGCGGATTCAACATCGCCAGCCTGACCGTGGGTCATTCGGAGAAGCCTGAGTTCTCACGTATGACCATCGTCGTGGACAACGTACCTGAGTCGGCGCTGTGGCAGGTGACATCGCAGTTGTGGAACGTGGTGGACGTCGTTGAAGTGATGGACATCACAGACGAGGACTACGTGGCACGAGAGACTGCACTGATCAAGGTACGGGCAAACCAGGAGAACCGTGGCCACATTGTCGAGATTCTTGATCTCTTCCGCGGCGCAGAGGTTGTGAGCGTCTCACCAAGTACGGTCATCATCGAGATCACGGGGCCGACCGAGCAGGTTGAAAGCCTCTTGGCACTACTTGAGCCGTACGGAATTCTTGAACTGATGCGCACGGGTCTCGTGGCCCTCACAAAAGAGGAAGACGTTCCGCAGGACGGCGAATTCCGCGGCCCGGCGCTCGTGGGCGCGCCGTCTCAACGGAGGTAGGGCCAACAACGGCTGCCGCATAGATAACACAGGGCAGGAAAGGCGCAATGGCAGACATCTACTACGACAACGACGCAAATCTTGATCACATCAAGGATGAATTGATTGGGGTTATCGGCTATGGCAGCCAGGGCCATGCCCACGCGCTGAATCTCAAGGACAGCGGCGCGAACGTGATGGTCGGCCTGTACCGCGGTAGCAAGTCGTGGGAACAGGCGGAATCCGACGGCCTGGAAGTCGGAACCGTTGAAGAGGTCGCGCAGCGAGCAAGCATCATCATGATACTTATCCCAGATACGCGACAGAAGCAGGTCTACGACGAATCGATCGCGCCGCACCTGGACGACGGCAAGACGCTTATGTTCGCGCACGGCTTCAATATTCACTACAGCCAGATTGTGCCGCCGCCCGGCGTGGACGTGACCATGATCGCTCCCAAGGCGCCGGGCCATCGTGTCAGGCAGCTCTTCCAGCGAGGCGTTGGCACGCCTGCCCTGATGGCGATTCACCAGGACGTGACTGAAGGCGCGCGTGCACGGGCGCTGGGTTACGCAAAAGGCATTGGCGCAACGAAGGCTGGCGTCATCGAGACAACGTTTTCCGAGGAAACCATCACCGACCTTTTCGGCGAGCAAGCCGTCCTATGCGGCGGCATAACCAGCCTCGTCAAAGCCGGCTTTGAGACGCTGGTCAAGGCGGGCTATCAGCCGGAGATCGCGTACTTTGAATGCCTGCATGAGATGAAGCTCATCGTTGACCTCATCTACCAGGGCGGGCTGGAGTACATGCGGTACTCCGTGAGCGATACCGCCGAGTACGGCGACTACGTATCCGGTCCTCGGCTCATCGACGACGGCGCAAAGGAGCGAATGCAGCAGATCCTTGAAGAGGTTCAGGACGGGACATTTGCGCGTCAGTGGATTCTGGAAAACCAGGCTGGCCGGCCAAGTTTCAACGCCCTCAAGGCGGCAGACACGACGCACCTCATCGAGGTGGTCGGACGCGATCTGCGCGCAATGATGCCCTGGCTCAAGGACACGGTCTAACCGGACACTACTCCAATGACTGTACTGTCACATATCGAATCGCCGCGGCGCGCATTGGGCGCCGGATGCGGCGGCAACCTCTACCTTACAGGCGCGCTCATGCTGCGGGGACGCTAGCAGGTGAGCGCGCGCAAACAGGGAAGAGGCGTGGCCTGACAGGCCGCGGAACACCTACAGATAAAGGACATCAGTCATGGTTGAGCAGGAACGAATAACAATCTTTGACACCACGCTCCGTGATGGAGAACAGGCGGCTGGCGCAGGACTCAATTGGGAGGAGAAACTGGAAATAGCCCGCCAGCTTGAGCGCCTCGGCGTGGATGTTATCGAGGCGGGATTCCCCGCCTCATCCCCCGGCAACCTGGAAACCGTGCAGCGTATCGCCCGTGAAGTGCGTGAGCCGGTCATCGCAGGACTGGCCCGCTGCGTTCCCGGTGACATCGACGCCGCATGGGAAGCCGTGCAAGTCGCGGACAAGCCACGCATCCACGTTTTTATCTCCAGTTCAGATATTCACCTGACCCACCAACTCCGCAAAAGCCCTGAAGAGGTGATGGAGCAGGCAATCACCTCTGTCGAGCGGGCAAAGAGCTACTGCGACAATGTCGAGTTCTCACCCATGGACGCGACGCGCACGGATTGGGATTTCATCTATAGGCTCGTTACGGAGGCGATCAAGGCCGGCGCAACGACCATCAACATCCCGGACACGGTCGGCTATGCCATTCCGGACGAGTTTGGGCGACTCATCGCCAGCGTGTTTGAGAATGTCAAGAACATCAGCAATGCAACCGTCAGCGTACATTGCCACAACGATCTTGGTCTCGCCTCCGCCAACTCCATCGCCGCCGTCCAGAACGGCGCACGCCAAGTTGAGGTCTGCGTGAACGGCATTGGTGAGCGCGCCGGAAACGCGTCACTGGAAGAGGTCGTCATGGCCATCCACACACGCGAAGACCTGCTGGGCTTCACGACAGGTGTGGACACCACCCAGATCTACCGCGCGAGCCGCATGGTCAGCGACTATACGGGCTTCGCAGTGCAACCCAACAAGGCCATCGTCGGCCTCAACGCCTTCCGCCATGAGTCTGGCATCCACCAGGACGCCATGCTCAAGGCGCCAATCACGTTTGAGATTATGACCCCGCAGTCAGTCGGCGTGCCGGGCACTGCGCTCGTGTTGGGACGCCAGAGTGGCAGCCACGCGCTGGAGGCTCGCCTGCATGAGTTGGGCTACGACGTTTCCAAAGAAGACCTGGGGCGCGTGTACGTTGCGTTCAAGGACCTCGCGGACAAGAAGGAGAGCGTGACGGATCGGGACCTCGAATCGCTGATGGGAGAGGATCGCCGTTCGACGGGCGACGATATTTACATACTCGAACATGTGCAGGCGCTCAGCGGCTCCCCTGCAGTGCCGACAGCCACCGTGCGGATAATTGATCCCGACGGAGAGGCGCAGACTGCAAGCGCCGTAGGCACCGGCCCGGTGGACGCCGTCTACCAAGCCATTACGCACATCGTCGGAGTGAACAACCACCTCGTTGAGTACCGCGTGGAAGCGGTCACGGAGGGGCTGGATTCTATCGCCGACGTAACACTGAGAATCGAGCACGAAGGAACGAACTACATCGGGCGCGGCGCGGACACCGACATCGTGGTTGCGAGCGCTCGGGCGTACGTCGATTCGCTCAATCGCCTGCTGGCATCCAAGCAGCGCGCCACGAGCGTGATGGCATAACTCACACACGAAGGAGTTTGCACCGAACATGACATCGCAAGGGGATAGCGGTATGCAGCCACGGACGATGTTCGAGAAGATCTGGGACGCGCATCTCGTCCGCGAAGAGGCGGGTGAGCCGTCGCTAATCTACGTTGATCTTCATCTGGTGCATGAGGTGACGTCACCGCAGGCGTATGAGGGCCTGCGGCTGGCTGGGCGCAAGGTGCGGCGGCCGGACCTCACGATCGCCACGGTTGACCACAACGTCCCAACAACCGACCGCTCACTGCCCATCGAAGACCCGATCTCCAAGCAGCAGATCGAAACTTTGGCGCAGAACACCAAAGACTTTGGCATCACGTACTACGACATGCACGATGAGAACCAGGGCATCGTCCACGTGATTGGGCCGCAGTTGGGGCACACTCAGCCCGGCAAGGTCATCGTATGCGGAGACAGCCACACTGCCACACACGGCGCGTTCGGGGCATTTGCGCTCGGCATCGGCACCTCAGAAGTCGAACACGTACTGGCCACCCAGACCCTGCGCCAATTCAAGCCCAAGACGATGGAGGTTCGCGTCGACGGCGAACTACCTCCGGGCGTGACTGCCAAGGACATCATCCTCGGCATCATCGGCAAGATCGGCACCTCCGGCGGCGCAGGCTACGTTATTGAATACACCGGGGAGGCCATCCGCGCCCTGCCGATGGAAGGCCGCATGACCGTGTGCAACATGTCCATCGAGGGAGGCGCGCGCGCCGGCATGATTGCCCCTGACGAGACAACGATTGAGTGGCTTCGTGGCCGCAAGTTCGTCCCACAGGGCGAGGAATATGACGAGGCTATAGAACGCTGGAAGGAACTCGCCACCGACGAAGGCGCAGAGTACGACGTTGTTGTTGAGCTTGACGCCAGCGAGTTGCGCCCGCACGTGACGTGGGGCACGAATCCTGAACAAGTCGTCACTATCGACGATTCTGTGCCAAACCCGGCAGAGCTCCCCGCAGACAAGCGCGAGGCGGCAGAACGCGCGCTGGCATACATGGGCCTCGAAGCAGGAACGAGCATCAAGGACATCGCAATCGACCGCGTGTTCATCGGCTCTTGCACGAATTCACGCCTTGCCGATCTACGCGCCGCGGCGGACATGGTGCGCGGACGACAAGTGCATCCGAACGTGAACGCGATGGTGGTTCCCGGCTCCGCGCTGGTCAAGTGGCAGGCGGAGAAGGAGGGCCTGGACGCCGTGTTCACAGAGGCGGGCTTTGAGTGGCGCGCCGCAGGATGCTCTATGTGCCTCGGCATGAACCCTGACATCCTCATGCCGCAGGAGCGCTGCGCCTCCACATCCAACCGCAACTTTGAAGGGCGCCAGGGCAAGGACGGCCGCACGCACCTGGTCAGCCCGCAGATGGCGGCCGCAGCGGCCATTGCCGGTCGATTCGTAGACATTCGCGAGTGGGAAGCAACGCCGGCGTAGGGCAATAGTCGGGAGCATGACATGGAGAAGTTCATCAGCCATACCGGCGCGGCTGCGCCGATGGATCGCGCAAACGTGGACACGGACTCAATCATTCCCAAGCAGTTCCTGAAGCGCGTTGAGAGGACGGGATACGGTCCGTTCCTATTCTTTGATTGGCGCTACACGCCGGATGGCGGTGAGAATCCGGAGTTTGTCTTGAACAAGCCCGGCTATCGCGAGGCCACAATCCTCGTTGCAGGCCCGAATTTCGGGAGCGGCTCAAGCCGTGAGCACGCACCATGGGCGCTTCAGCAGTTCGGATTCCAGGCCGTCATCTCATCCACGTTCGCGGATATCTTCTACAACAACTGCTTCGAGAATGGCCTTTTGCCCGTGCAGCTGCCTGAGGAAGTCGTGCGGCAAATCCTTGACCGCATCCGCCCGGGCTATGAACTGAGTGTCGACCTTGAAAAGCAGCTTGTCTACGACCGTGAGGGATTCGAGGCGTATTTTGAAATCGATCCGTTCCGCAAGCACTGCCTGCTGAACGGCCTCGACAGCATTGGCCTTACCATGCAGCACGAGAACGACATCGCCGCATTTGAGGAGCGGGCGGGCATGGAGCCCGTCGCCTCTGAAGCCTAGTGAATTACTCCATCGCGCTGATGCCGGGAGACGGCATTGGCCCTGAAGTAACCGCGGAGGCGGTGCGGATGCTCGCCGCCGTCGGCAACCGGTTCGGTCATTCCTTCGACTACGAGGAGGCGCTTGTCGGTGGCGCGGCAATCGACGCCACAGGCAGTGCTTTGCCGGACGAATCTCTCAATATCGCAAAACAGTCGGACTCCATCCTTTTTGGCGCAGTCGGTGGCCCAAAGTGGGACGATCCTCGCGCCGCCACCCGCCCTGAAGCAGGTCTGCTGGCCTTGCGTCGGGGCATGGGCCTTTTCGCCAACCTGCGGCCCGTCAAGGTCGTGCCTGAGCTGCTCGGAGCTTCCCCCATCAAGAGCGCCGTCATCGATGGCGTCGACCTGATTGTTGTGCGCGAGTTGACCGGTGGCCTCTATTTCGCGGAGCCCAAGAAGCGTTGGGACGATTCCCAGGGCCGAAAGGCAGTGGATACGCTCAAGTACACGGAGAAGGAGATACGCCGCGTCCTGCAAGTGGGATTTGACCTCGCTCGCGGTCGGCGCGGGCGGCTTGCTTCCGTGGACAAGGCCAACGTGCTGGCTTCGTCCCGCCTCTGGCGCGAGGTGGCGCAGGAGATGGCTAAAGAGAATCCGGACGTATCCGTGAGCCACATCCTCGTCGACGCCTGCGCCATGATGCTCATCCAGCGTCCGGCCGAGTTTGATGTCATCGTCACGGAAAACATGTTCGGGGACATCCTGACGGACGAGGCGTCTGTCTTGGCGGGCTCGATGGGTATGCTGCCGTCGGCCAGTCTCGGCACAAAGAAGATCCGCAAGCGGGGCGGCGGGCTGTACGGCATGTACGAGCCGATCCACGGCTCCGCGCCGGATATCGCCGGACAGGGAATCGCGAATCCCTTGGCGGCTATCTCCAGTGCTGCGATGATGCTGCGGCTCTCATTCGGGCTCAACGATGAGGCCGATGCCGTTGAGGCGGCGGTCGATGCAACGTTGGCGGCCGGCTACCGAACAGCCGACGTGGCAGGGGTGGGCGTAGCAGATTCAGACACGCAGGTCGTCAAAACCACCCAGATGTCGGATGCAGTCATAGAGAGAATCGAGAATCCTGAGCGGGCGCGAGTGCCTCGGCCGCTTTAGCCTATAGTTGATGCAAAGGAACTAGGCAGAGGACAACGCAGTGACATCGGCAACGCCACAGGTGATCCTGTATGACACTACTCTGCGTGACGGCACGCAGCAGGAAGGCATTTCCCTAACCCTCAAGGACAAGCTGGACATCACGACAAGGCTGGATGAGCTGGGCGTCCATATCATTGAGGGCGGTTATCCATTCTCCAACCCGAAGGACGAAGAGTATTTCCGGCGGGTCAAGGGCCTGAATCTCAAGACAGCTCGCATCGCCGCATTCGGCTCAACGCGCCGCGCAGGCGTTACGGCAGAGCAGGACGGCAACCTGCAGGCGCTTATCGCGACCGAAGCGCCAATCGTCACCCTCGTCGGCAAAACGTGGGACTTGCACGTGACGGAGGTACTTGAGACCAGCCTTGAAGAGAATCTGCTGATGATCAGCGATTCGATCTCCTATTTGAAGACGCAGGTCCGTGAGGCGCATTTCGACGCAGAGCACTTCTTTGACGGCTACGCAGCAAACAGCGACTATGCCCTGCAGTGCCTCAAGGCCGCCCAGGACGCCGGCGCGGACGTCATTCACCTCTGCGATACGAACGGCGGCGTGCTGCCGCAGCGCTTGGGAGAGGTTGTCGACGCGCTGCGAGAGTCCATCACGGTTCCTCTGGGCATCCACGTCCACAACGACGGCGAGCTTGCCGTCGCGAACTCCATCACTGCCGTGCAGCACGGCATTGTGCAGGTGCAGGGCACCATCAACGGCTACGGCGAACGGTGCGGCAACGCGAATCTCTGCTCGATCATCCCCGGTCTGCAGACCAAGATGGACATCCGCGTAATCTCGGATGAACAACTTAACCGGCTTACCACCGTTTCGCATGAGATCGCGGAAATCGTCAACATGGGCATGAATCCCTCTCAGCCGTACGTGGGCGCGCGCGCCTTTACGCACAAAGGTGGTCTGCATGCCGCCGCTGTCGCCAAGGTCGAGCGAAGCTACGAGCACATGGACCCGGACACCGTGGGCAATTCACGGCGCGTTGTGGTATCCGAGCTTGCCGGACGCAGCAACGTGCTGGCAGCAACAAAGGCTATGGGCATCGAAGTAGAGCCGGACACGGCCCGCGCCATCCTGGAGCAGGTCAAGAGTGCCGAGGCCGCAGGATTCCAATACGAGGATGCGGAGGCATCGTTCGAGATGCTTGTGCGACGCGCCCTGCCCAACTACGAGCCGGCGTTTTCGCTGCAGGACTTTATGACCGTCGTAGAGACGTGGCGGAGACGGCCGTCCATGAATGAGGCTGAAGACAACAGTGAGCCGCTCTCAGAGGCCGTCGTCAAGGTGCGTGTCGGTGAGGAACAATACCACACTGCGGCGGAAGGCAACGGCCCTGTCAACGCGCTCGATGAGGCACTGCGAAAGGCCCTGCGCGGCCGCTTCCCCGAGATTGGCATTGTGCGGCTCACGGACTACAAGGTGCGCATCCTGAACCAGGAGAGCGCGACAGCAGCGACGACACGGGTATTAATCGAGTCGACGGACGGCGACCACGTCTGGCGCACCGTCGGCAGTCATACCAATATCATCCACGCGTCATGGATGGCGCTTGCGGACTCACTTGAATACTGGCTGCTCAACTGGGGATCCGGGGCAAAGGCAGCCAAAGGGGCGTAGCGTGGCCCCGCCCAGTAAGTACCTTCAGCGTGGCGATGACGGCATCTCCCGCTTTGTGACCGACGGCGACGAGGCCGTCATGGCCGGCGTCAACCGCATGCACTTCTATCGTCTGACGGGCGCGACACCGGAAGAAGCGACGGACGAGCAGGTCGAAAAGTTCTTCGAACTGCGGTCGCAAGAAGATGAATCCGGCGAGCGCGTGACGGATAAACTCCCCACGGAGTCCGCGACGGACATGGTCACGCGCGAGCTCAAGATCCTAAATTTGCCGCAAGTAATGAACCCCAGCGACCCGCTTGAGGAAGAACTCAACCAGCCGCCACTGGCCGCCCCACCGGCTACCCAAGGGCTGGAATCACAGCCGAGACAGGCTACACGACCCCTTGATCGTCCGGTGCCGCCGCCAAGCACCAGTCCGCTCGGCGCGCCGCCGCGCTATCAGCCGGGCGGCGGTCTCCCACCTGCACCCCGCTATTCGCCAACCGGAGGTGGCGCACCGCCCCCTGCCCCACCACAGACTCAGCCAAGCGCCGTCGGAACGCCCCACAGCCGCTACCTCCGAGCCGATGGCAGTGTGTTGTGGATCCAGACTCCGGAGGGCGAAGAGGAGCGCGTGACGCAGTATATGCGGACGCATTTCCTCAGGCTTATCGAAAAGGACATCGAACACGCTGACGACACCGATATCGAGCTGTGGTGGAAGTCCCAAGGCAGTCTCGATGCCGGCACGACAATGCAAGAAGCGCAGTCCCAGAACATGCTCGCTGAAGCCCTCAAAGCGGCCGGCAAACTCAAGGTGCAGGAACTAGAACTCCTCCGGCAAATCGTAGACTCATGGCTCACATCCCGACGTAACGAGACCGAAAGTTAGTTTATTCGGCTACTGTCGTAACGTTTCAGCCTATTGACTCTGCTGCCGCTCCCACGGCTTCGTTGGCGGTAAAGCCGCCGCGAGCGTCGAGAGCATGAAGCCCGGAATAATCAGCACGCCCACCCTCGTCAAGTCGCTGAAGATGATTACCACCAGGGCAAACGACGCGATGATCATTACGACTAGCCCGTCCGCCTTGCCCTGCGTCCGGCGCATTGCCCCCACAAGGACACCCAGAAACGACACTGCGCCCAGCGTCACAATCACCACAAACGGCAGGACGCTATCGCCGATGAACAACTCTGGAACAACGACAACTCGATACCAGACGACCGTGCCAGCCAGCGTGATCCAGCCTACAGCCGCGGCGATGGCGGCGACTATCAGACACATCAGGCTGAGTTGGGAACCGGATTTTCTGTGACGAGAAGCTCGTGTTCCTCAACAAGGAAATCACCGTCTGTGTCGGCATTTGGTGGTGAAATCGTGTAGGCCCGAACAACCGGCACGTCCTTATTCTCAAGGGAGACAAGCAGGTAGTATGAGTCCGGCCAGATCGGGTCCTTTGTCCCGGGCCAAAATGCCAGGTTCTGGTCAGTCTTGGACGGATAGGCCTGCGACCGCGTGTGGGAATGGTAAAAGCCCCATAGCGTCCAGCCGTTCGCGGAGCATTCCTCGTCGATGGACGCATACTCCAACGGAGCCATCTGGTAGCGGAACGGCTTGTTCTTCTCGTCAACGATGTTCGTCACACGCCGCGTGCCAATGACTGTTCCATTCTCCCCAATCAGGATGCCGCAGCACTCATTCGGGTCATCCTCCTGCGCGTGGGCAACCATCTCATCGACAAATTGTCGAGGTATCTCAAGGGCGGCCATGGACTAAATCTCCTCAGGGATGGACATGGAGTTCCTGTTGTTGAGTGATATGGCCAATCACGGCGGCGGTTGTGTTGCGGGATTGCAGCGCGGCAATCAGCGCTTCGCGCTTGTTAGCCGACACGGCGATGAGCAGACCCCCCGATGTCTGCGCGTCCATCAGCATGATTCGGGCCGCCTCACTCACGTCCGGATGCCAAGTGACGTTTTTCTCAATCCACATGCGATTGCGGCCTGTTCCACCGGGAACAAAGCCTCGATCGATCATCTCCCATGCGGCGGGAATCGTTGGTATGTCTGACACGGATAGAGTCGCGCCGACCTCGCTGCCATCGAGCATCCCTTTGAGGTGTCCTAGCAAGCCGAACCCTGTGATGTCCGTGCAGGCATTGACCCCCACCTCAATCATTGCCTCCGACGCATCTCGATTGAGCTGAGCCATAATGGCAACGACCTCGGCGAGGGTGTCGGGGTCAAGCGCGCCGTTTTTGTGCGCCGTCGTGAGCACGCCGGAGCCGAGAGGCTTCGTCAATACGAGAGGGTCGCCGGGCTGCGCCCCCACGTTTGCCACCTGGTGGCCGGGCTGCACAATGCCGGTGACAGAGAGGCCGTACTTTGGTTCGGGGTCTTCAATGGTGTGTCCACCGGCAATAAGCGTGCCCGCCTCCGCCGCCTTATCTCCCCCGCCCTTCAGAATGCGGCCTAGGATCTCCTTATCGAGCGCGTCGGGGAACGCGGCGACGTTGAGGGCGATGACGGGATGGCCTCCCATCGCATACACATCACTGAGCGCGTTGGCGGCAGCAATCGCCCCGTAGTCATACGGGTCATCCACCACGGGCGGAAAGAAATCAATAGTCTGGATGATCGCTATGTCATCGGTGAGACGGTAAACGGCAGCATCGTCACCGGTCGAGATCCCGACCAACAGGTTGGGGTCGGTGACGGGTGGCAGATTGCGCAGCACCTGCGCAAGCTCGGCGGGACCGAGTTTAGCCGCTCAACCGGCGCAGTGGGACAGGCTCGTAAGCCTCACCTGTTCCGATGTCGACATGTGAATCGCTACCCTCCCATGCGCCGCGTGAAGGCGGCAGTGCTTCAAGTATAGCGGGCGCCTTCCTCATGTAGAGTAGAGGAGTCATGCCACACGTGAACCTTGGCGGGGAGTCCGTCTACTACGATTCCTCGCATGAGCTTGGCGGAGCCTCACCGGGCGCGCGCATCCTTTTCATCCATGGCCCGGGGGCGGATCATCGCCTGTTTGCAGATCAGATGAGGTTCTTCGGGCCGTCCCAGACACCCGTCGCCCTGGATCTGCTGGGGCACGGGCAGTCTAGCGGTGAGGCCCTGGAGGACGTACCGGACTGGGCATCATTCCTGGAGGAGTTCATCGACAAACTTCGTCTCGCTCCCGTCGTGCTTGTCGGACATTCTTTGGGCGGGGCAATCGCCATCGAGTACGCGAGTCGGCATCCACGGCTGGTTGAGGGCCTGGTGCTGATCGGAACGGGAATCACGTTCCCGTGGGCGGCGGACACGGCGGCAGACCTGTTGGAAGACCCCGAAGGTTTCCTGAAAAACCATGCCCTGCGCGGCTTGCGACAGCCGCATATGCCCTTGTCAGCTGATGCCCTGACGGCCGCGCGGGCAGAGCAGCGACCCATGTCTACGATTCGAGATTTCGTGGCAGCGGCAAAGTGGGACGCGACCTCACGGCTTGAGTCCATTCAGACACCGACCCTCATCATTTACGGCGAGGATGATCCGCTTGTTTCGCAGGCGAGGCAAATGCTGGGGGCGATCCAGCATGCTTCATTCGATACGATTCCGCTCTCGCGGCATTTCCCGCACCTTGAGATGCCGGACATTCTCAACGATTCACTGAATCGTTTTGTGACAATCGTGCCGGACCTCACCTATATGGCGGGCGGAACCGAACCTTAATCCTTGCCGCTGCGGTTGGCACGCCGGGCAATCGTGGCCGCCATCACCCCGGCGGCAATGCCGTTGTCAATGTTGACAACGGCAAGTCCAAGCGAGCAGGACTGCAACATTGTCGAAAGCGCGCCGATGCCCTCACCGCCATAACCTGTTCCGGTCGACGTTGGAACCGCAATGATGGGCAATTCAAGGAGTCCCGCGGCGACCGGAGCAAGACCACCCTCCTGCCCCGCAATCACCACGACGACTTCCGGATCGGATTCAACGACTTCCTGCAGCACCGGGAAAAGCCGATGGAGTCCGGATACGCCAACGTCCGAATGCAGTGTGGTTTCCACGCCCAGCATCTCCGCAATGAGCTGCGTCTGCAGAGCGATGGGCATGTCTGATGTACCCGCGGTGATGATGGCAGCCCTGCCGATTCGTTCCGGTTCCGGCTTGTCCGGGCTGCGGGCAATGAGGATGCCGGCCGACGGCTCAAAGCGAATCAGAGCATCGGGACGGGCGGCACGGACAGCTGCTTCATGGTCCGCAGTTGCGTCTGAAAGGGCGACGACGCCGGGCTCTTCAAGGAACGGGAGAGCAAGTTCCACGGCCTGATCGACACTTTTTCCTGCGCAGCGAACAATCTCCGGCTTTCCGGTGCGGGCCAGACGGCCAAGATCAAGGTTGGCGTGGTCGCCAACCTCCCGGATTGCATGGAGATTGAGGCGGCGCTGGGCCTCTTGTGTCGTTATCTCGCCGTTGGCGAGGGCCTGAAGGATATCGCGCACGTCAGTGTTCGAGCCTCGGTGGGCAGCTCTTGAACGCCGTCAGGTCTATGTGGCTGGGACTGGAACGGGATCCGGATCAGAAGGCTTGGGGTCAATGGGCTCATCATTCAGGAGCTTCTGGAGATCGTCTCCCTCCAGGGTCTCTTCAGCGATGAGGTATTCGGCGAGCCGGTCAAGAATGTGCCGGTTCTCATTGATGATGCGCTTCGCCTCATCGTAGGAACCGAATACGATGTCGTTGACCTCCTGGTCGATCACATCAGCTACACGCTCGCCGTAGTTGCGCTGTTCTGAGATTTCACGCCCAAGGAAAATCATCTCCTCACGCTTGCCGAGCGTAAGGGGGCCTAGTTTGTCGCTCATTCCATAGGTTGTGATCATGGCGCGCGCGATGCGCGTTACCTGCTCAATGTCGTTGGACGCACCGGTGGAAATGTCTCCAAATACAATGTCCTCCGCAGCCCGTCCGCCAAGCGCAGCCTTGATGGAATCCAGCAACTGGGAGCGAGTACGCAGCATAGACTCTTCCTTCGGCAGGAATCGCGTGTAGCCACCCATCATCCCGCGAGAGACGATGGTGACCTTCTGGACAGGGTCCGCATTGGGAACGAGATGCCCCACAACGGCGTGCCCGGCCTCGTGGTAAGCAGTTGTGCGCTTCTCGCGCTCGGTAATGAGACGGCTCCTGCGCTCCGGTCCGGCAAAGACCCGGTCAACGGCCTCGGCGAGCTCGTCATACATCACGAGTTTCTTGTTGCGTCGGGCAGCAAGGATCGCCGCCTCGTTGATGAGATTGGCAAGATCCGCACCGCTGAACCCGGGCGTCTGCTTGGCCACTACTTCCATGTCAATATCGGGATCGAGAGGCTTGCCGCGCGCATGGACGTCAAGGATGGCCATGCGCCCGCGAACGTCCGGCAAATCGATGGTCACACGCCGATCAAAGCGACCGGGGCGTAGGAGGGCCGGGTCGAGAATATCGGGGCGGTTGGTAGCGGCGATGACGATAACGTTGGTGGAACTGTCAAAGCCGTCCATCTCAACAAGGATCTGGTTGAGAGTCTGCTCCCGCTCATCGTGTCCGCCGCCGAGTCCCGCGCCGCGGTGACGCCCAACAGCATCAATCTCGTCAACAAACACGATGGCCGGCGCATTGCGCTTGGCCTGGTCAAAGAGGTCCCGAACGCGGCTTGCGCCGACGCCGACAAACATCTCGACGAATTCAGAACCGCTGATGGAGAAGAATGGCGTGCCGGCTTCTCCGGCCACCGCGCGGGCAAGCAGGGTCTTGCCGCCGCCGGGAGGACCGACGAGAAGGACACCGCGCGGGATGCGCGCGCCGAGGCTGGCGAATTTCTCCGGATACTTGAGGAACTCGACAACCTCTTCAAGTTCAATCTTGGCCTCTTCAACACCGGCCACGTCCGAGAACGAGACGGCGGGACGGTTGCCCATAAACATCCGGGCACGACTGCGCCCGAAGTTGAGGGCCTGGCTGTTGCCGCCCTGCGCTTGCCTCATGAAGAAAATCAGAATTGCGCCGAAGAAGATGAGCGGCAGGAAGTTGATGAACAGACCGAAGAGGCTGCCGAGGCCGCTGCTGCCGCGAGGCCGGAGATCCACCTGTCCCGCGCCTTCGCCAACCTCAACGCCGCTGGCCGTCAGCATCTCAAAGACGGAGATGTCCGGTTCCTTGTTGACGGTGACCTCGCGGTTATCCACCGTCATCACCTTCAACGAGTCATTGGAGACCTCAATTGACGTGACGTTACCGCCTCGGGCTTGTTCAATCAGCCAGCCCAACGACTGATTGCCTTGTCCTCCGGAGCTCTGGAGGAGCGTAAAGAGAATGGCAACGAGGGCGACGGCCACCAGCACCCAAATAAAACTGTTTCGAAAGATCCGGGGATTCATTCGATGCTCGCGCCTGATTTCACCACTTTGTGCTGTGTTTCCACTATCATCTATGTCAGGGTTTTACCGCTCTCCCTCCGGCCTCTCAAAGACTCCCAACGAACGAAGTGTGCAGCGTCCCCTAACCTTGAGCCTAGTATACTCCGATAGGGCGCGCGCTGTGACAGACACAAACGCCCATGAAAGGAATCGCTGACACCAACGCCGTGTCATTTACATTCGACCGCAACCGATTATTTATCGTTGCCGCCATCGTCGGCACGTTCCCTGCTATCGTGCTGTTCACGCTGGGGCATACGCAAGGCACGCATCTTCATCCACTGCTCAACTCCCTCATCTATGGTCTCGGCATCCTAAGCGCCGCATTCCTGCTTTCATGGGCTGCAGAGGCGTTCGAACACGACATATCGCATGGGTTGGCGCTGGCGTTGGTGGCAATCATCACCGTGCTACCGGAATACGCAGTCGACTTCAGCCTCGTCTGGAAGGCGGGCACTGAACCTGAATACGCGGGGTATGCAGTCGCGAATATGACGGGGGCGAATCGCCTCCTGATCGGTCTTGCGTGGCCGCTCATCGTGGGAATCGTCTGGTTCAAGGGTCTGCGCAGGTTACGGGGACAAAGGAGCGGCAGCACGTTTCGCCCACCGGGAATTGTCGCGCGCCTCGTGAGCCATGTTCCCGGTGTCGGGGCTGTAGAAGATCGTCATGGCCGTGTACAGCTATACAAGAGTCAGACGATCGAACTGTCATTCCTGATAACCGCGACAATCTACGCGTTCACAATCCCGTTCAAGGGGCAGATCGATCTTCTGGACGCAGTTGTGCTCATCGGGCTCTTTGGGCTCTACATGTGGTTCAGTTCACGAGCAGCGGTGGTACCGCCGCAGCTGGTGGGTCCGGCAGCTGTGATTGGCAACCTTGAACCGTCGCGCAGGCGCATGGTTGTGCTGGTGACGTTCATCTTCTCTGCAGCCGTAATCTTTCTGTCGGCTGAACCATTCGCAGAGGGAATGATTGAGACAGGAAAGAGCATTGGCATCGACGAGTTCCTGTTGATCCAATGGGTTGCGCCCTTGGCTTCAGAAGCCCCGGAGATCGTGGTGGCCTGCATCTTCGCGATACGGGGCGATGCCTCCTCGGCGCTCGGCCTGCTGGTCTCCGCAAAGGTGAACCAGTGGTCTCTGTTGGTAGGAAGCCTGCCGATTGTCTATTCGGCGTCGGTTGGAAGCCCCGCAGCCCTGCCGCTGGATGACCGTCAGGCGCAGGAGGTATTGCTCACGGCGGCGCAATCACTCTTTGCCGTTGTTCTTCTTGCATCACTGCATCTCGGCCCACGCGGGGCAATCGCCCTCTTCGTCCTATTCACATCACAACTGGTGCTGCCTGCACTTGAAGCCCCGGTCAATGCGGTTTCCGGAGCCGACGTTTCACTGCAGGAAGGGCGCTTATGGTTCTCTTATATCTACTTTGTCGCCGTCATTTCTATCCTCGCGTTCAGCGGCCAGCAGAGGCGCGCGCTGTTCGCCTTGCCACGTCGGGCCTACCGAGAGGCATACAGGATTACGCACCACGAGGGAGGCGGCGATCGGCAACCATTAGTGAGAAACGGGCGAAGATTCCGCTCCACGGACTCGCATCATGTCGCGAGTGTTGGAGCGGGCAATGGCTCGGAGGACGGCAGCATACATATACGGGGGGCGGTTGCCGCCGACCCGAGGCGCCTCAATGACCGCATGGGGCTTCGGGGTTGGAGCGAGTAAGCCCCACAACGGCGGCAGTTGATTCCGGCGCACCGTCCTGCTGGGAACCATGAGGTAGTTGTAATCCGCCACGCGGACAAACCGGGGATCGTGGAACTTGGTACTAAGCCGCCCGGCCTGTTCCTTTAGTTTCGTTGATCGGTGGGTGAGCATCTCGATGTCAAGCGTCGCCTGTGCCGCTGCGTCTTCATCTCCTGCTCCCTCCAGAATCTCCTGCGTCAGCGAAGCCATACGGTCGTTGGCCTCCTCTTTCTTGCGCAAGCGTTCCTGATCCCGTGAATCATTGTCGTCACGGCGGAAATCAGCGAGCGAGGATTTGACCTCAACGACGTAGAGTTCCTTGTTCCTACTCACCCCCGCCACGTCCACAATCCGGCCGCCCGGCCCCTCGAACGCCACCTCAAAACCAATCACCTGGCAGCGCGCAACAGTGTGCAGCCACTCCCACGCCGCCCACTTGAGCGCGTAGGTGAGGTCAGTTTCGTTGTTGCGCTTGAATGTCATGATGAGACATGTGTTCGTTTGGGTAGCGGCATAGTACCTGAGCGGGATGGCCATGACAAGGTCACGCGGATTGACAGAGAGGGCATTGGCGCGCACTATACGCTTTAGCGGATAAGTCGAGGAATGCCGCGCCTTTTCAGGTATAGCGGGGCCGAGGAGTAGTAGATGAGTATTCGAGGCAAAGCTGCCATCGTCGGCTTTAGTGAACTCCCGCATCGCCGTTCCTATGCCGGTCGCCATTTCATGGGGATGTACGCGGAGGCAACAGCCATGGCTATTGCGGACGCGGGCATTCGCAAAGAGGACATCAACGGCATCATCGCCGAACCTCCGTTTGGCCTGCCAAGCCTCGGATTCGCATACGACTTTGCCGAGTACATCGGCGTGCAACCCCATTTCGCAACAGCGCTCAATGAGAATGCGGCCACATTCATCACAGTCGCGGCAGCAGCCATCAACGCGGGCTACGCCGACACGATTCTGTGCATCAACGGCGCGGGGCCTGTTTCGAACGTTCCAGGGATGTACGCTCCCGCGCCGGACCACGTTGACCCGCAGTTCGTTGAGCCCTATGGGCCGGTCATCGCGGCGAACGGCTGGTATGCGCAGATTGCGCGGAGGCACACATGGGAGTACGGCACAACCGATTTCCAGCGAGCGCGCGTGGCGGCAGATCAGCGATTCAACGCCCAGGGGAATGAGAACGCTTTCTTCAACGGCCAACCCGCCAACGAGGAAGACATCCTCAACTCACGGCTCGTTGCAGATCCGCTCCACCTGTTGGAGTGCGTGATGCCGGCGCAGGGCGCCGCGGCAACTATTGTCACGACGCCGGAGCGTGCCCGGACCCTTCGCAATCCGCCTGTGTATCTGCTGGGCGCGGGACACCACAATCTCCGCGCGGAGCACGGCGTTGATTGGGTTGACCGCATCACCACGTCTCCCGCAGTCGTTTCAGCCAAGAAAGCGTTCGAGATGGCGGGACTGGGGCCGGATGACATGGACATGGCCCAGATCTATGACTGCTACACCATCACGGTGATGGTTACGCTTGAGGACTCCGGGTTCTTCCCGAAGGGAGAGTCCGGACCGTTCTACGCGCAGCATGACACGACATGGAAAGGTGACTTCCCCGTTAATACCGGCGGCGGACAGCTTTCGAACGGGCAGTCGACAGCCGGAACAACGCAGGTTGTCGAGGCCGTGCGGCAGCTCATGGGTCGCGCTGAGAATCACCAGGTGCCGAACCACAACGTAGCGTTCGTCAACACTTGACGTGGATATATAAGCGACATGTCGTCGCTTGTGCTTGCGACGGAAATCCCGTCGTAGACCCTGATTGGGTCAATCAGTGCCCCGCCGCCCGTTTGGGCGGCGGGGCACTTTCAGTTTTGGCCTTAATGTGACGTTTTTGAAGTGTATTTCAACCTGAATGTAGCAATGTTGTAGTCGGATGTGCATGCGCGTCAGAGCGACTCTGGCTGTGGGTTCGGCAGCGGCCGGGCCTGAGGCAAGAGACGCAGGAGGCGCTCGTCATGCGTACACAAGAGATCGGACATACGAGAGGTTCTGAAGGTTCAAGATTTGGAGGGGCCTTCACAGGCTTTGGGCGAACAACAATCTTCGCACTCATCGCCATCGTCGCCATGATTGCGATGGCAGCCGGCTGTGGATCCGCAGGAGAAGAAGAGGACTACGAACGGTCCAGATCGCACCAGACTCTACCCGCCGCCACCCCCACTGCCATTGCCATCACCGGAGCCACCGCAGCCCCGCGGTATGAAGAGGCAATGGATGATTCCTCGTATTCATCAAGCTCGTCAAGGTCGTCGCGTCGTGCCACGCCGGTTCCGGCCCGACCGGCCACGACCAACGAACGCACTACGATCGTTCCCGGCGGGCCGATAACATTCAACGACTATGTGCAGTCGGGATGGGTCTGGGCAGATCAGGACAACATGTCCACGTTCAGCCTTGACACGGACCGCACGTCGTTCGCGCTCGCGCTGAACTGGGCGCAGTCAGGGTACGAGATCGACCCGGATTCCGTTCGGGCAGAAGAGTGGATCAATGCGTTCAATTACGATTATCCGAAGCCGTCCCATGACGACTCTTTCGGCATCACAACTGACGTGTTCCAGCATCCGCTGGACAGCGCGTTCCAGATGGTGCGTCTCGGATTCCAGGCGCCCCGGGTCGAGGACAACATTCCGGTCAATGTGACTCTGGTGCTGGACGCATCCGGCTCCATGTCGGACGGCAATCGCGTTGAGATCGCCCGAGAGGCGGCGGAGGCGATCCGCAAGAGCCTGAGTAGCCGGGATCGCATTGCGGTCGTCCATTTCTCATCGGATGTCATCAACAACCTGACCGTCGAGCACTCGAATCCGAATGACCGCGACGTGCGGCGTTCAATTGACAGGTTGACGCCGAGCGCAAGCACAAACGTCCAGGCTGGGCTGAATGAGGGCGTATGGCTTGCGGATCGGGCACGGCGTGACAGGCCAAACGCATACAACTACATCATCCTGATGTCCGACGGCGTGGCCAACGTGGACGCGACGGATCCGTTCGCCATCCTTGAGAGCGCCTACGACCGGAACGCCGGCAATCCGCTGCGCCTCATCACCATCGGCGTGGGCATCGATAACTACAACGACGTGCTTCTTGAGCAGCTGGCACAGTACGGCAACGGGTGGTATCGATACCTGAACAACACAGACCACGCACGACAGACCTTCGAGCGTGACAACTGGCTGGCAATCTCCAAGCCGTTCGCGGACCAGACGCGGGCACAGGTGAGGTGGAACCCGGACGTTGTGGACTCGTGGCGCATGGTCGGCTACGAGAACCGTGTCACTTCTGATCAGTCGTTCACTGAGAATCGCAAGGAGTTCGCAGAAATCTCCGCGGGCGCGGCAACGACAGTGTTCTTCGAGGTACGCCTGAGGGATGACATGCGTGGTCGGCTGAACAGCGTTGCCGACCTTGGCACCGTGGACTTGCGCTGGGTCGATCCCGTCACCGGCCAGTCCCTTCAGCAGTCCGATTGGATGGATGTCAGGCTGGATCGGCGGCTTGGCAGGGGCGACGACGCATACGTGGAGTTCGGCGCGATCGTGGCGCTGTCCGCGGACCGCTACGCCAGCCTGCCCAATACGGACTCATACGGTGCTGAAATAGTTCAACATGAACTGTCCGTGCTGTCAGATCGACTCGAATCCCTCGACGGGGAAATTGGCCGACTCGATTCATTCAAGGACTTCCGCTACGTGCTGAGCCATATGATGCGAGACCTGCCGCAAGCGCCGGCAAGGCCGTCATCCGGTTACAGCAACTAGGCAGCTTTTCACCCCAGGACACGGGGGAGGGGGAGGCCCGCCCTGCCGATCGGCAGGGCGGGTTTTTTCTCGGTTCGCGTTCACCGAGCCTGCCTGAAGGCGACGATCCTCCGCGTTCCAGCACTAGGCGGTCAATTGAGGCTTTGGATTCTTCGCTAGGCTCAGAATGACATGCAATACCGGTGGTGAATCCACAGGGGTTTGGTGGGAGAAATAAGATTCAGATTCTGGCCGTTCGGCCAGAATGACAGGGAGGGGGTGCGTCACCTCCAGGTGGGCACCACTAGCAGGAAGGTCGCCCGGGAATGACGGGCCGCGGACGAAACTCCAGGAGATCCCACATCTTAGCTTCACCCCGTGACGTTGCGATGGGCGCTTCAAGCAGGACCGCAGCATCCAGATGAGCTGTCCGGCACGCCTGCTCGCTCAGTGACTCAGCCCACGTGATGTAGTCGGCAAGATCGCGTTCGGCATCATCTGGGAGGCCGAGCATCGCGTTCGCCAGCGTTCGCGTGTAGAGAGCCTTGTCATATCCGCCCTGCACCGCCGCATCGCAGTACCAGAGCGCGGCGGCAGCATCTCCCGCAACAATGAGCCCGCGACAGGCGGCATCCACGTATTGAAAGTTGTGTGGCGCCAGTTGGGCCGCCATCTCAAGATCAGCGGCTGATTCGGCAAGAGAGCTGAGTTCCGAGTTGGCGAGGCCCCGGTGGAACCAGGCATCCGAAGATTCGGGCGCCAAATCGATGGCCTGGGTATATTCAGTGATACTGCGGAGCATTTCTACCCGTACCCCCTGTGCCGCAAACAGCAAGCCGGCAGTGACAAACGCCTCTGCGAGGCTCGGTTCCAGTTCCAATGCGCGATTAAGGTCGGTTCGGGCAAGCGTAAAGTCCGATGCCTGGCCGCGGGCGATGTACGCCCCGGCGCGGTGGACATAGCCAATTCCGTCCTGAGGGACAAGTTCAATGGCCTTTGAAAACGAGCTGATGGCGATGTTGAGGTCATCGATTCCAGCGCGAAGCATGTGTGCCTGGCCCCTGTTTGAGTGGGTTTCGGCGTGGTCAGGCCGGATGGACTCGGCACGGAACAGGTCGGTCCGCGCCAACAGGATATCGCCCTCTCTGTCTCGCCTCATGTAGGCAACGGCACGGCCATTCAGCGCCTCAACTGATCGAGGCTCCAGGTCCAGGACGAGGGTGAACCAGGCGATGGACTCGTCGTAGTCGAATCGCTCGCCGTCAAGATAGGCAATACCTAACAAGTAGCGGATATCTGCCAGTGCGGCGGGGTCCTCTGGCGACGGGATGGCAGCTCGCAGAAGGACAGCCTTGGCGCGGTCATATTCACCCTGATCCAGGTAAACGCGCCCCGAGGTCATCAGAGCCACATATCGAACGGCGCCCGTCAGGTTCACGTTGATGGTCGTCGGAAGTTCCGAGGGTGAGGACGCGATGTTGACAACGGGTTGTCCACCCGTCCCATCGAAGCCTTGAGCAGTCGTGAACCGGGCCAGAACACGCCCGCTATCGTACTCACCCCAGATTGTGAGCAGCGCGCCGGACCTCTCGGTGACGTTCCTCGCCTCACTCTCTGTTCGAATCGTGTCCGGCCACAGGAATGTACGAGCGTTCTCCAATCCGGAAAGATGCATCTCTGCGTCGATCTGCTCCCGAAGCCGTCCTGAAACGTTGTATCCCTGCGCGCCGCCCGTGTAGTTGGCGAACGGGGCAAGCAGGATGAGCGATTCGCCTTCACCTGCAATGGTGGCAGGGAGAGCAGTCGCCGTGGGAATGACAGGGGTAGGAGTTGACGTTGCTGAAGGCGTATGGGTTGCCATAGCGGTTGGGCTTGGCGGACCGGGAGTGTACACAGGGTCTTCTCTGGGGCCTGAGACGGCGTATGTGACTATCGCCGCGACGGCCGCCAGAGCGAGCGCAATTACCGCCACGGCCCTGATCGCTGCAGCGGGAATTAGCGGGCGGCGCCCTGTTTCAGAAACCGGCGCATCGTCCGGCTGGAAGCCCGCAGCAAGGAGAAACTCGTCGCGCTCCTCCGGGGAGAGACGAAGAACATCGGCGCAGCGGGCCACATCCTCACGGTGGCGAGGGCGCTCAGTTACACCCTCTCGCCAGCGAATGAGAGTAAGACGGTTGACATTGATGCGGCGGGCAAGTTCGGCGTCCCCGATGCCCGTGCGCTCCATGTATTCCGTCAGAAGATCGGCAAATGTACGCGAATGCGACATATATGACACTCGTTTCAGCGTCAATGAAACAGTGTTGTAGTCAGAATTGTACCTAGTTCAGCGCGACTGTGGTTACGGGGTCGGCGGCGGCCGAGCCTGAGGCAATGACACAGGAGGCGCTTGAAATGCATACAAAGTGGATCGCGATATTTGCCTTGCTGGCCGTGGTCGTTGTCGCGACCGGCTGCGCGACGACGGTGGATCAAGAGGATGAGGGAACCATGAGCCCTCCGCCTACTTCCACGGCACTCGTCATCACCGGGTCTCAGGCTTTTCCGACGCCGGCCCCTTCAATGTCCACGTCGGACTCGGAGGACATGATGATGGAAGCCGGGCCGGAAGGATTCAATCAGATTGGCGGCACATCAACGGTCAATGATGAGCCGTATGACCTGACATTCTTCCAGAGCTACGGCGTCAACCCTTTCATTGACACGGAAGACGACCGCTTCTCGACGTTCGCGATGGACGTAGACACGGCTTCGTACGTCGTAGCACGAACCTTCCTCGGGGATGGCTTCTTGCCGGACAGTGATTCGGTACGCGTTGAGGAGTTCGTCAACTACTTCGAGCAGGGATACGAACAGCCGGATGAAGCAGCGTTCAGCATCACTATCGACGGCTCGCCGTCCCAATTCGGTCTGGACACCCACCACATGATTCGCGTGGGACTACAGGGCAAGGCAATCTCAGAAGAGGCCCGCAAGGACGCTACGCTCATCTTCGTGATTGATGTGTCCGGTTCAATGGAGCGGGAAGATCGCCTGGGTTTGGCAAAGAGCTCGCTGCTGTTGCTCGTGGAAGAACTGAGGGACACCGATAAGGTCGGAATCGTGACCTATGGAAGCACAGGCCGCATTTTGCTTGAACCCACAAACGTCGACGCTGATCATAAGCAGACGATCATCAACGCCATCGACTCTGTCACAGCCGGTGGCTCCACATACGCCGAGCAGGGGCTGGAACTCGGATACCGCATGGCGGCGGACGAAGCAGATCCGGAGCGGATCACTCGCGTCATCCTGCTGTCTGACGGCGTGGCAAACGTTGGCGCGACCGGTGCGGAGTCCATCCTGGAGACCATCCGCGACTACGTTGATGAGGGCGTCTCATTGACCACTGTCGGGTTCGGCATGGGCAATTTCAACGACGTGCTCATGGAACAGCTGGCGAACAATGGCAACGGCACGTACCACTATGTGGACACACTCGTGGAGGCCCGGCGATTGTTCGTTGAGAATCTGGCAGGAACGCTGCAATTCATTGCGCGAGACGCCAAGATCCAGGTGGAGTTCGACGAGGAAAGCGTCCGCAGTTACCGCCTGCTCGGTTATGAGAATCGTGACGTGGCAGACGAAGACTTTCGCAACGACTCGGTGGACGCGGGAGAGGTCGGCGCGGGCCACTCCGTAACGGCCTTGTACGAGATCAAAGTCAACGACGACGTAACAGATGACACTACATTGGCCACGGTCAGGGTGCGCTATGAGCATCCCGATTCCGGTGTCGTAAGCGAGATTGTGAATTCCGTCACCAAGGGTGAACTGGATACGGAATTCACGGACGCGCCGATACGATATCAAGTCGCTGCCGTGGTCGCTGAATTTGCCGAACTCCTGCGCCATAGCTACTGGGCGCGCGAAGGAAGTCTGAGTGAGATCGAGGCACAGGCGCTTAGGCTGCATAGGCTACTCCCCGACGATGCCGACGTGGCCGAGCTTGCCGACCTTGCCTCGATTGCAGCTCGCATCCAGCAGGCGAACGCCGGTAGTTGACGAGCGCGAGCGCGGAGGTTGTTCCCGGCTCGCAATCAGGACTGCCGGAGAAGAGGAATTGGCAGACTGCTTTCCGGCTGGATTGCACCGGGAATACGGAGGCGTGCCCGTACTGCGAGATCTCGCAGTACGGGCACGGTCTTTCCTGGTCTTTTTTATTGACATACGGAAAGGACGGATGCTACGTTTCGACGGCAACAAAACGGTGCTAAGGGGGTAGAAATGGCACGACCGATTGTTCCTGTTCCTGATCCGGTGACGCAGCCGTTCTGGGACGCATGTAACGAAGGCAAGCTCATCGTTCAGTACTGCGCGATATGTGACCGCAGGCAATATCCGCCTGAGGCAACTTGCCGCGACTGCGGTTTCGATTTCCACCTCAGCTGGCAGGAGACCAGTGGCCGCGCCAAGATCGTCGGCTACTCCATCACGTATGACTCCCGCCTCGTTCAATGGCATCCACTGCAACCGTTCCTCAACGTCATCGTGGCGCTTGAGGAAGACCCGGTGATCAACTTCCATACGAATCTCATCGATGATTTCGGCACCAACCTCTCGGAGGAGCCGGACATTCCCATCGGCGCGACCTGTGAGGTGCAGTTCGTTGAGGCCGCGCCGGGACGCATGATCCCGGAGTGGAAGATCGTCAAGTAGAGATTTACACAGGACGCAGACCAAACAGGAAAGGAAGATAACTCTATGGCACGTGAGAATTGGGAGCGAAATCACGATCCTGTCGGCATCTGGAATGGCCGCGGCAAGTCTGCTCTCATCGCCCGCGGGCACTCCCCGACGGATCGTCGCTGGGACGGCGAGACGCTGGAGAAGTCCCTCGGCGCATACATGATGATTGCTGTGCAGAACGCGCTCGATGACGCCGGCATCACAGTCGACGATGTCGACGGCATCATCGGTTCCGCAGGCGGGCAGCCGAATGGCGCGCCGCTGAGCGACGTATGGGGGCCACGAGACTACTTTGACCCGCCGTACGATTCCGAAGACGGCCTGACACACGTCACCGGCCAGTGGCTTCGCCAGCAGATGGGCTTCAAGAACATCAAGTACATCAACAACCATGGCGATCCGATCTGGAACCTGATCGGACAGGCCGCGCAGGCCATCGCCGATGGGCGCGCAGAGACCGTCGTTGTGACGTACCCGAACGGGAACCTGCCGGGGCGCTATCACCAGGACCCCTCTAATGAGGCGCGCGGCGGCGCCGTATGGCCGAACACCTGGGGCTGGGGTCTTTCCGGACAGGGCTTCACGTTCAACCAGTACTGCCAGAAGTACGGGACGAACCATGACCGCATGGCGCCATTCGTGGTGCAGGAGCGGAAGAACGGCCTGCTCTGGGAGCACAGCTACTACGCGCAGCATGAGCCCGGCGAGTTTACGGAAGAGGACTACCTGAACGGTCGCATGATCGCGCGTGACCTCAGCATCTTCGACTGCGACCGCCCTGTGCTGGCCGCCGCTGCCTACATCATGACCACGGCTGAAAAGGCCAAGGACATGAAGCAGACGCCTGTCTACATCTGGGACCACACGGAGAGCCTGTTCTCCCCGCGAAGTCTCGTCCAGACAATCGACGACACTGAGGAATGGACCGACATCCAGGCGCAGCGATCCTACAATGGCTCGGGCATCACGGCGGACGACATCGACGTGTTCGCGCCCTATGACGGCTTCGCGGTCTTCACGCAGTACTACATCGAGGCGTGGGGCTGGCGCGGCGTCAAGCGCGGCGAGGCGCATGATTTCTACGCCGGGGACATCAGCCTGAAGGGGCCGAACCCGCTGAACTCCGGCGGTGGCAACATGGGCACAGGCCGCATGCGCACCGTGTTCATCACCGATCCGCTAGAGCAGCTGCAGAACCGCGCAGGCGAGCGCCAGATTAACGGCCGAGCCGAGATTGCGGTGAGCCACGGCGTTCTGCCCATCACGGCAGGCACCGTTGTAATGAGCACGAACCCCGGCTAATCTCCCCAGAGTCGAGAGGACAATAATAGCCCCCGCCGTCTGGCGGGGGCTATTTCTTTTGTTGTCAACTTGTTACATCTTCTTCGTAAATTCGTATACATAAAAGAACACTTTGGCAATGCGAGAAAACATATACGCCCATAACGATATTCTTTACGACGGATTACGTGCCCACGCGTTCCGTTGACATGCGCTCTTACGCCATGCTATTGTCCGCTCTGACTACCTGAGTCAATGGGAAGAGTGGGGGGAGACAATGGCACGACCGATCGTACCTGTCCCGGATCCGGTGACGCAGCCGTTCTGGGACGCATGCAACGAAGGCAAGCTTATCGTCCAGTATTGTGCGATTTGTGACCGACGGCAGTATCCGCCTGAGGCAACTTGCCGCGACTGCGGTTTCGATTTCCACCTCAGCTGGCAGGAGACCAGTGGCCGAGCCAAGATCGTCGGCTACTCCATCACGTATGACTCCCGCCTGGTTCAGTGGCATCCGCTGCAGCCGTTCCTTAACGTCATCGTGGCGCTTGAAGAAGACCCGGTGATCAATTTCCATACGAACCTCATCGACGACTTTGGCACAAACCTTAGTGAGGAGCCCGATATACCCATCGGCGCGACCTGTGAGGTTCAGTTCGTTGAGGCCGCGCCGGGACGCATGATTCCGGAGTGGAAGATCGTCAAGTAGGCGCGGCAGTTTCCAATCAGGAAATCGACGCGAGTCAATAAGAAAGGAAACCACGCAGATGGCACGTGAAGTCAACTGGGAGCGAAATCACGATCCCGTCGGCATCTGGAACGGCCGTGGCAAGGCTGTTCTCATCGGGCGCGGGCACTCCCCAACGGATCGCCGCTGGGACGGCGAGACGCTTGAGAAGTCCCTCGGCGCGTACATGATGATTGCCGTGCAGAACGCGCTTGATGACGTCGGCATCGGTCTGGACGATGTTGATGGCATCATCGGTTCGGCCGGCGGCCAGGGCAACGGCGCGCCGTTGAGCGACGTCTGGGGCCCTCGCCCCTACTTCGATGCGCCCTATCATTCGGAGGACGGCCTGACGCACGTCACCGGCCAGTGGCTCCAGCAGCAGATGGGCTTCAAGAACATCAAATACATCAACAATCACGGCGACCCCGTATGGAACCTGATCGGGCAGGCCGCGCAGGCCATCGCTGATGGGCGCGCAGAGACCGTCGTTGTGACGTACCCGAACGGCAACCTGCCCGGGCGATATCATCAGGACCCCTCCAATGAGGCGCGCGGTCCAGCCGTGTGGCCGAACACCTGGGGCTGGGGCCTTTCAGGGCAGGGCTTTACCTTCAACCAGTACTGCCAGAAGTACGGCACGAACCATGACCGCATGGCGCCATTCGTGGTGCAGGAGCGGAAGAACGGCCTGCTCTGGGAGCACAGCTACTACGCGCAGCATGAGCCCGGCGAGTTCACGGAAGAGGACTACCTGAACGGCCGTATGATTGCGCGTGACCTCAGCATCTTCGACTGCGACCGCCCCGTCCTCGCCGCCGCTGCCTACGTCATGACGACAGCAGCGAAGGCCCAGGACATGAAGCAGAAGCCGGTCTACATTCTGGACCACACGGAGAGCCAGTTCTCTCCGCGCAGCCTGGTGCAGACCATTGATGACACCGAGGAATGGACGGACATTCAGGCGCAGAGGTCCTACAACGGTTCCGGCCTGAAGCCCGAGGACATTGATGTCTTCGCGCCGTACGACGGCTTCGCTGTCTTCACGCAGTACTACATCGAGGCGTGGGGCTGGCGCGGCGTCAAGCGCGGTGAGGCACATGACTTCTACGCGAGCGACATCAGCCTGAAGGGTCCGAATCCCCTGAACTCCGGCGGCGGCAACATGGGCACGGGCCGCATGCGCACCGTGTTCATCACTGATCCGCTTGAGCAACTGCAGGGCCGCGCAGGCGACCGCCAGATCACAACCAAGGCGGAGGTCGCGGTGACACACGGGGTGCTGCCCATCACGGCGGGCACTGTTGTGATGTCCACTTCACCCGACTAAAAACTTCTGTCATAATACGGGAGTCACAAACGCAACTCCCTGCCGGTACCGGCAGGGAGTTGCGTTACTAACAGCTAGTACATGGGGTGTAAGGTATGGCGATACTTCTGAGCTTTGACATTGATGGAACCCTTGAACTTGGGGATCCGCCAGGCGGAGTCACAACGGAGATGGTCCGCAAAGCACATGAAGTGGGTTTTATCATTGGCAGTTGTTCAGACAAGCCGCTAAGCGTCCAGCGCAAAATCTGGGAAGACATGGAGCTAACGCCCGCGTTTGTTTCCGCAAAGCATCAGCTCGGGAAGGTCAAGCGAGAGAATCCTGCGGACGCCTACTACCACATGGGTGATCGCGACACCGACTACCTCGCGGCAAAGGACAACGATTTCGGCTTCTGGTGGGCACACGAGGCAGCCGAGCAGCCATGGCTCGAGTTCGATATGAGCAACCACGAGCAGATTCCGATCTCTCCTATGTAACCCTGAGCTTAGAAAAAGAAACGCCGCCCAAGTGGCGGCGTTTTCAGTTAAGCGGGCGTTTGATGTTACGGCGTCTGGTCGGGAGCCGGTGCGATCTTAAGCGGGATCACTGCCGATTCATGGCCGTCGATGAGCCAGGAGACTTCGTAGTCACCGTAGGCGGGGAAGGTCACGCCGCGCAAACCGAGAGCGATACGGTGAGTCCGATGAGTGTAGCCAGGTTGAGGCCGGACAATATCCACCTGCGTTCTGAGAGCCGGGACAATATCCCCGCCATCAGCATCGACGATATGAACTTCAACGGTCTTTGATCCCGCCTCCACGGCTCTGAACCGAAACGCGGCCACAACATAAAAGGCCGGATGATTCAGGGGGACTTCCTGCGCGTAGATAGTATCGAAGCCAATGCCGACGGCGGTCAGCTTGGACGAGTTTTCGGCGTAATCGCAGACGAAGGCAAAGGCGACATCCATTATTGATCCTCAACGTGGGTCATGGACTTCACTAGACAATTCACTGGTCGGGGTGCCCGGATTTGAACCGGGGGCCCCCTGCACCCCATGCAGGTGCGCTTCCGGGCTGCGCCACACCCCGACCGACGTTTGCGCATGATACTCGTGGAGTACGTGGCGACGCAAGCGAAGCGGAGACGGCATAGGATAGTCTCATGCATGTCCGGGAACTGCACTCATGGAATATCTCCCCGTCGGACGCGGTCGCGTTGCAGCGCGAGCTTGCCGGGGAACTACGGCTGAATCAGAGCTTGCCGGAGAGCGCGGTGCAGACGATTGCCGGCCTGGACCTCTCCCCGCCGGACGCGGAGTCCGGGCGCGTTCGCGGGGCGGCCGTCGTGGCGGCGTGGCCATCATTGGAGGTGCTGGAGGTTTCAACGGCGGAGGGCATAGCAGATTTCCCGTACGTGCCGGGACTGCTATCGTTCAGGGAAGCGCCAATCCTCCTTGAGGCTTTGGCGGGGCTTCGTTCAACACCGAGCGTGATTCTTGTTGATGGACAGGGGACGGCGCATCCCCGCCGGTTTGGGATTGCCTGCCATCTGGGTTTGGCCATTGATGTGCCAACCATCGGGTGCGCAAAGTCGCGGCTGATAGGAAATCATCAAGAACTGGACGAGGAGAGAGGTGCGTGGACGGACCTCATGCACCACGGAGACCCTATTGGAGCGGTGGTGCGCACGCGAACAGGCGTGAGGCCCATCTATGTTTCGCCGGGAAACAATATCGATCTTGAGTCGTCCGTGAGATGGGCGTTGGCCTGTTCTCCGCGCTATCGTGTGCCCGTGCCAACGCGATTGGCACATAGGGCCGCCGCAGGAGAATCACTCCTGTAAAATTAATCACAACGTAGACGGCACTAACTGACCTGGAGCCAGTGAATCGATGCAAGACGTAAGGAATAGTGCTCAGCAGTTGCTTGACCGGATCGCGACGTACCTGGAGCGTCTTTGATCTGCCGGGCAAGGAGTCTCGGGTCTCGCAGCTGGACATCGAGTCGGCGAAACCTGACTTCTGGAACGACGCGCAGCGGGCGCAAAGTGTCTTGAGAGAGGCTTCAACACTGCGCGAGGAAATTGCCACATGGCAGTCCCTTGAGAAGCGCGCGCGTGCGTTGGTGGATCTTGCCGATCTGGCGCTAACAGAGGACGCGTCGGAACTGGAACCTGAGCTTGAGTCCGAGCTTGAAGATGTTCAGAAAGCTCTTGAAGACCTTGAGGCGCAAGCGATGCTGAGTGGGCCCCATGACGGCCGTTCCGCAATCGTGTCACTCCAGGCCGGAGCAGGCGGCGTCGATTCGCAGGATTGGGCGCAGATGCTGGTCACCATGTTTCGCCGGTGGGGGGACGCACACGGCCACAGGGCAAGAATTCTCGACTGGGCAGACGGCGACGAGGCGGGCATCAAGCGGGCGGATCTGGAGATCGATGGGCCGAACGTGTATGGCTACCTGAAAGGGGAGGCGGGAGTGCATCGGTTGATTCGCCTTTCGCCTTTCGATAATCAACACCAGCGGCATACGTCATTCGCCCTGGTAGAAGTACTGCCCATCGTCGATGATGCAGTTGATGTATCGATCAGCCCGGACGACCTGCGCGTAGACACGTTCCGCAGCAGCGGCGCGGGAGGGCAGAACGTGCAGAAGAACGAGACTGCAGTGCGTTTGACACATATTCCAACCGGACTTGTGGTTAGTGTTCAGAACGAGCGCTCGCAGGTACGGAATCGAGAGATTGCAATGCGCATCCTGATGGCGCGCCTGGTGGAGAGGGAGATGGCGAAGCGGCGCGAGGAGGAGATGCGGTTGCGTGGCGAGTTTGTCGCGCCGGAGTGGGGCAACCAGATTCGCACCTACGTCCTCCACCCCTACAAGATGGTCAAGGATCACCGCACGGGGCATGAGGAGTCGGACCCGGACGCTGTATTAGCTGGAGAGTTGGACCCATTCCTGACCACGTGGCTGCGAGAGTCCGTGGGGAGGGAAGGGTAACCGTGCAGATGTCGCCCGGTAGGTCCCAGACACACCGATGGCTTGTCGGCTTTGCCTCGTTGCTCGCCATGCTTGTTGCTGCGACAACGATGTCCGGCTGCTTCTTTCGTGAGGAGCCGACGCCAACACCGAACCCGTTTCTCATCCCGGGCACGTCAGAACTCGAATACCGCGACGATGACTTGGGGTTCAGTTTCCGCTATCAGGATGACTGGCTGATCAGCGATCCTCCCGATACGGAGGGAATTGTCGTTTCTCTCGTGTCTCCGGAGCAGACCGTCACCGTGGACGTTGAGCGGGATCTGCCGCCGCCGCAAATCGACTTCATGTCGTACGGGAGCGCTCGCATGCGATTCTTCCAGCAGCTGCAGCCCAGCCTTGAAATCGTCCAGGAAACAGAGACCACCCTGACAGATGGAACTCCCGCATATCACGCGAACTGGGTTTCGAGAGGAGAGGATGCCGAAACGACGGGGGAGACGATCGTTGTCTTTCGTGGAGAGGGTGATGACCGTGAGGCATTCATGATCGTGTCTTCTGGACCCTCTTCGCTGTACAGCGCGTGGACAGGGCCGATCCTGTTTTTCTACGAAACTATAACGATTGACCCGGCGTAGCCCAGTGTAGCCCCGCGGCTATTCAGCTTCTCCACCGCTGCCCATTCCCGCGATGATTCGCTGCAGCGCGCTGACAGCGGAAAGCGCAGCAACAGCGCCAACGGCGATAACCGGCTGAGCAATGATCAACCCGGCGGACAGGATAACGACACGGACCGGGCGCGGGGCAGGAATGATGCCGCCGCGATTCAAGCCTAGACTCTCTGCGCGTGCTCTCGCATAACTCACCAGCATTGAGAGAGCGAGCGCAGCCGCGGTCGCCACGACCGCGAGAGAGTCATCTTCTTGTGCAAAGTAGAAGCTCAGACCAATGAGAAGTGCCGCTTCCCCTACCCTGTCCAGCACCGAATCGAGGAAAGCGCCGGTACGGGATACCGAATCCGTGTGGCGCGCAAGCGCGCCATCCAGGCCGTCCATTAGACTTCCGGCGAGAAATATCAGTCCGGCGGGCAGAAGCGCGCCTTGACTGGCCGCGTAACCCGCTCCCACAGCGATAAGAGCGCCAAGAACAGTCAGGTGGTTAGGACGAACACCGACTGCGGCAAGAACACGGACGATGGGCGAGCGTATCCTCTCAAGGGCATTCGCGAGAAAGGAGAGGCTGCTCACGGCTTCTTGGGTGCCGACGCAAGCAGCCGCCAGCCTTTGTCTCCGTGGATAACTCTATTCCGCTGACGAGGAACCGCGAGCCACGTAGATGCTGAGCTTCTCAAGGAGTTGCGACTCAACAGTGCCTTCTTCAGGGCGGCGGCGGCGGCGACCACGGCGGCGGCGGCGACCCTCAATACTCCGAAGCACCTCGTAGATGCGGCCCATTGTGACCGCACCCCAATCTACGGAGGCCTGCGTCATGTCGCGCTCCCGCTCAGGGCCATAGATGGCGATGGTGGAGTGGTTCGCTCCTCTTCCTTCGAGTTCGACCGTCTCGCCCGTGTAGTCAGCAACGGTCTGCCGTATTCCTTCAAGGTCCGGGGATTGTACGGACTCGTTGTTGAGGATGATCTGCACCGCAAATCGTCCCTGCCGTCGGAAGGCCCAATTGAGGCCGATCTTGCCTCGGCCCATACGAACGATCCGCTCACGCGGCCCCGCTGTGCGGGAGAGGCGGGCGTCCGGCATCCTGGCCTGGAAACTGGCGACGAGCTGATCCCAGAAATCTTCTCGTGAGGAGAAAGCCGCCGCGATTTCTTCTGCATCAGAGGAAGGCCCGGGCGCCGGTTCGGATGCCGGGGTGGCGGCTTGAGACCTGGTTGATCTGCTTCCCGGAGGGCGGCCACGCCTGCGGCGAGTCGTTCTGGTGCTTGCCCCCGAAGAAGTCCCGGCGAGAACACCCTGTATTCCGTGGAGGACATTGTTAAGGTTGATGCTCTGTTGTATCCGTGCCGCCACGGTCATGATGTCGAGGATTTCATTGTTGCTAATGCCATCCGCCAGCGCATCAGACATAGCTTGCCTGATTGTTGCTTCGTCACGAACTGCCGCGGCTGTCGCAAGCGCTACGATAACGGAGGTTCTGCTATCGAGAGATATTCCCAAGGAATTCTCGCCAAGTAACCCTGTCACTTTCCTTCACTCCCCTGTCACGTTCTACGCCACTGAAAAACTGGTAATGCGATATCCCACCAATCCTGTCAAAGTCAGGTTTCTTACCAGTTATTGCATTACACCGTACGGGGAAACTGCGGCGTCCTAACCGATGCTTGAGGCGCTGCAGCGTGTGCGCGACTCCATTTCCAACAACTCGAATTTACATGAGCCCGGCAAGAAGCTCTTTCGCTTCCGGCCGGAGCATCTCCGGTGTCCAGGGCGGGTCCCAGACAATATCCACTTGAGAATCATTCACGCCTTCGAGTTCAAGGATGCGATTTTCGACTTCGGGGCCAACTGTGCCGGCCATTGGGCAGCCGGGAGCAGTGAGCGTCATCGTAACGTAGACACAGTCATCCCGAATGTCTATGTCGTAAATGAGACCTAGATCATAAATGTTCAGCGGAATCTCAGGGTCGTAGCATGTCCGCAAAACATCGACTACTTGCTCTTCAGTAATTGTGTTAGGCACGCCAGCCTCCTAATGCCTAAGATTCATCACAACTTACCCCATTGCGACCAGCATACACTCTTTTAGTAGAGGGTGTTACTTCACCTCTTGCGGGCATAATCCTATGCTGGTTCTATGAGCACATGGCACTAGAGACATATTCGGCACTTGGAGGCAAGCAAGAAAATGGCGGCTTTTGATGTAATTGTACTTGGCGCCGGCCCCGGAGGGTATGTTTGTGCAATACGAGCGGCACAACTGGGACTGAGCGCAGCCGTTGTTGAGCCCGATGAACTCGGCGGCCTGTGCCTCAATTGGGGATGCATCCCGTCAAAGGCCCTACTGCGCAATGCCGATGTGCTAAATACGATCAACAATGCCGCGGATTTCGGCATTACGGTTGGGTCAGTCGAGGCAAGCCTCGATGAGGCGATCACGCGATCACGCAGAGTTGTCCACCGGCTGGTCCGTGGCGTTACAAGTCTCCTGCGCTCAAACAACGTCACTGTCGTAAATGGGCACGGGACCCTGTTGGATTCAAGACGAGTACTCGTGGACACGGAGTCGGAGCCGTTGGAGGCGAACAAGGCGATTGTCATTGCGACCGGCGCACAAGAACGCGCGCTTCCCGGCCTCGAAATCAATGGTGAAACGGTCGTGACAAGCAGAGAGGCGCTGGAGCGACGCGACTTGCCGGAAAGAGTATTGATCATAGGCGGCGGCGCGACGGGGTGTGAATTTGCCTATTTTTACCGCTCATACGGCAGCGCGGTGACGCTGGTTGAGTTGATGCCCAGCCTGTTGCCGGGGGAGGACGCGGAGATTACGGCTGCGCTGCAAGACTCCTTTACGCGCCAGGGCATCGACGTCCTGACGGAAAGCCGTGTAAATCGACTGACCAGTGGCGGGGCGGAATTGGACGTTGCGGGCGCATCACGCACTATCCCGTTCGATATGGCGCTTGTGGCCGTGGGGATGCAGGGTCGGACAGAAGGCCTGGGTCTTGATGCGGCAGGAGTTGAAACGGGGCCGGGCGGTTACATCCAATGTGACGACACCATGCAGACGAACACCCCTGGCGTGTATGCAATCGGAGATGTAACTGGGCCGCCGCTCCTCGCCCATGCAGCGATGGCACAGGGAGTGCTGGCGGCGGAGGCTATCGCAGGCCATGACACACAGCCGCTCAACAAGGAGGACATACCCCGGGCGGTGTACTGCCACCCGCAAGTGGCAAGCATGGGAATAACGGAGGCGCAAGCAGAACAGCGTGGGTTCACTGTCAACGTCGGGCGTTTTCCTTACCGCGCAAACGGAAAGGCGCTGAGCCTCAACGATTACGCAGGTATGGTCAAAGTAGTCAGCGACGCCGAAACAGGGGCATTGCTGGGGGCGCAGATGGTAGGGCCGGAGTGCGCGGAGCTGCTTGGCGAGCTGTCCGTCGCGAAGCTGCTGGAAGCGACGCCCCTGGAGATCGGGCGCGCCATTCATCCTCACCCCACACTTTCCGAAACCCTGATGGAGGCGTCGCTTGCCGCTTTCGGCGAGGCCATACACATGTAGACTCTGTGTATGGAGACATATCGCCTGTGAGCACATCGATAGACTCTACGCTTCCGCGTTCTGAGCTTCTGACAATGCTCAGGACGATGAAGCTGATTCGGCGATTCGAAGAACGGAGCGCCGAGCACTATGGCCGGGGAAACATCGGCGGCTTTCTACACCTGTATATCGGAGAGGAAGCCGTTGCAGTCGGCGTGATTTCCCCTCTGCGAGACGATGACAAGATCGTCACCCATTACCGCGACCATGGCCACGCTTTGGCGCGTGGGATGGATACGGCGGCGTGCATGGCGGAGCTATTTGGAAAGTCGACGGGCGTGAGCGGCGGCAAGGGCGGCTCCATGCATTTCTTTGATGTCGCAAAGGGATTCATGGGAGGGCATGCCATCGTCGGCGGTCAATTGCCATTGGCCGTGGGCCTTGCGTTCGCGAATCGCTATCGCGGCGAGGATTCCCTCGTGGTCTGTTTCCTCGGCGACGGAGCGGTCAACGAGGGAGAATTCCACGAGTCAATGAACCTCGCCTCACTGTGGAATCTGCCGGTCCTGTTCCTGCTGGAGAACAACGGTTTCGGCATGGGTACGCGAGTGGAACGAGCATCGGCCCAGCCAATCATTCACCGGTTGGCGGACCGCCACAACGTGCGCAGCCACCGCGAGGAGAACGGTCAGGACGTGTTCGCGGTACGGCAGGCGACGCTGGACGCCATCGAATATATCAGGGACGGCAACGGGCCCTATTTCCTGGAGGTCATGACGTACCGCTTCCGCGGACACTCTATGGCAGACCCGATTGAGTACCGTCAACAGCACGAAGTGGAGCCCTGGCTGGATTTGGATCCGATCAAGCTGCTCTCCGATCGATTGCTTGAAAATGACCTGACAACTGCGGATGAGATTGACGCCATTGACGAGGACGTGGAAAACGAAGTGAACGAGGCGATCCAGTTCGCGCTGGAGTCACCCTTCCCTACACCGGACGACCTTTACACGGACGTGTACGCGTAAGGGTTCAGTAATGGCGCAGCTAACATATCGCGAGGCAATTCGTGTCGGGCTGGAGGAGGCGCTTCAGTCCAATCCTGAGACGTTCATCATGGGAGAGGACGTGGGCGCCTACGGCGGCTCCTATGCCGTGACCAAGGGGTTCATGGAGAAGTACGGCGAGGAGCGCATCATCGACACGCCCATCGCTGAATCCGGTTTCGTCGGCACGGGAATCGGCGCGGCAATTGCGGGCATGAGTCCAATTGTCGAGATCATGACCATCAACTTCTCACTGCTGGCGATGGATCAGATAGTCCACATTGCTGCCAAGGCCCGCTATATGTCCGGCGGACAGATCAGCGTGCCTATCGTGATTCGAACGGTGAGCGGCGGGGGCACCATGCTCGCTGCAACACACTCACAGAGCCTTGAGGCGTGGTACGCGCGCGTACCGGGGCTCAAGGTGGTGACGCCGTCCAATGCAGCGGACGCGCTGGGGCTGCTGCGGACTGCCATTGCCGATCCGAATCCCGTGATGTATGTGGAGCATTCACTCCTCTATGGAAGCCGTGCAGAGGTGCCGGATGAGCACTACACGATACCCTTCGGCTCAGCGCGCGTGGCGCGCAGCGGGACTGATGTTAGCATCATCGCCTATCTGAGGATGGTTCCCATCGCGTTGCAAGCGGCAGAACTGTTGGAGGATGACGGCATCGATGCCGAGGTGATTGACCTGCGCTCCCTGCTGCCGCTGGACACACAGACATTCATCGATTCCGTCCACAAGACGAATCGGGCAGTCGTCGTCGAGGAAACATGGGAGTTCGGCGGATTCGCGGGTGAGGTCATCGCGCAGATCAATGAGAAGGCGTTCGACTCACTGGACGGGCCTGCGCTGCGGGTCGGCGGGGTGAATGTGCCGACGCCTTATTCCCGTCCGCTGGAGCTGCTGACGATTCCGACGGCTGAGATGGTGGCAGATAAGGTTCGGAGCCTGTTCTAGGTCGCATCGAAGGGAGAGACAGACGTGGCAAGTGACGTAATCATGCCGCAGATGGGCTTCGACATGACCGAAGGAATGGTTGTGCGGTGGCTGAAGCACGAGGGCGATACGGTTGCCCGTGGAGAGATTATCGCGGAGATTGAGACAGACAAGGCGACTGTTGAGCTTGAGGCGTATGAATCCGGCGTCATGGCCCGCATCCTGGTACCCGAAGGTGTGATGGTGCCCGTTGGCGAGGCGATAGGCTTGATCGCGGCGCCCGGGGAGGATGTCCCGGACGTTGCAGCGCCCACGCGGTCTCCACCTGCTGCTGCAGCGCCACCCGCAGATTCTGCTCCGCCCACACCCCCTGCCCCACCGGAGCCTGTTGAGGCTGCCACCCCTCCTGAAACTGCCAGAGAGGAGACACCATCCACAGGCGCGCCGGTAACTCCCGTTGCGCGTCGCATCGCGGAGCAGGCGGGCGTTTCCGTGGCAGAGGTGCAGGCCAATGTAACCGGCACAGGTCCCCGTGGACGGATCACACGGGGTGATGTTGAAGCATATCTGGAAGCTCGGGGAGCTGCGCCACCGGAGCCTGCCATCCCTCAAGCGCCCGCGCAGTTTGAGCCGGCTGCTCCGGAGCCTATGCCAGACGGCGGACTCCCTGTGACACAGCCACCCACAGCCGGAGAGGTGGGAATTGTGGTGCCGGCGGGGCTGCCGCCGATGCGGCAGGCCATCGCGCGGCGAATGTCTCTCAGCAAGCTGACCGCGCCCCACTATTACGTGACGGTAGAAATCGACATGACGCGCGCCATTCACATGCGCGCGGAAATCAACGAGGAACTTGACGCGGAGAGCCGGGTAACAGTTAACGACCTTGTTATCAGGGCCGTCGCCATGGCATTGCGTACTCATTCGCATTTCAACGTGACCGTGCAGGCCGAGGGGATTATTCCCAACCCGACCATTGACGTGTCCATCGCCGTAGCCATGGACGGGGGCGGTCTTATCGCGCCGTCGATGCCGGATGTTGGCGATGCGAGCCTCATCGACACCGCGGCGCGTTCGCGAGACTTGTCGCGACGGGCGCGCGAGGGGCGGCTGCGCCCGAACGAAGTGAGCGGAGTGGGTTTCGCGGTGTCCAACCTGGGCATGTATGACGTGAAGGACTTTGTGGCGATCATCACGCCGCCGAACGCGGGCGCGATTGCCGTGGGGTCAGTGCAGTCAGCGCCGGTTGTACGGGATGGTCAGGTAGTTGTTGCGGAGATGATGTCGGCGACGCTGTCTGCGGATCACCGGGCGACGGACGGGGCGGAAGGCGCGCGTTTCATGAATGAGGTACGGCGGATCCTGGAACGCCCATCACTGCTGCTTCTTTAGCTTCGCGGGCCCTCAAGCTCGATGTTCTGGACGGGCGGCGGGGTGTGGGCATGACCGTGGCTTGCAGCCATCTCGCCTGCCTGGATGAAGGCATTCAGCGCCTCGAGAACGAAGTTCTGGGGAGATAGTCCAACCTCCCTGGAGAGATCCTTGATCTGCTTGGCGAGAACACCGCTGAACGAGACTATCAGCCCCTCCTGGTGAGCCCACGCATCGAGTCTTTCAATCTGGTCCGGGCGGACGTTGAGAATCACTTCTCCCTCGTCGGGCTGCGTCGCGCGTCCGCGCATGATGTTGACTCCGCCGGGTGCTGTTTCAGCCCAGAAGTCCCCTTCATCTGACCGGGAAATGACGAAGCGGCCGGGATAGAGATTCATGTCCTGTACTCCCACTCTTTGATTGGTGGTCTCATTAGGCCGGCGGCAAATCCTGCGTGGACACTTTTGCGGGCCTGCATGTATACTGCCCTAAATTGACGTTCTGTCCATACGCACGTCATTTGGAGGGTGAAGTCGTGATTATGCTTACTGAGTCGGCTGCCGAGAAGATTCTTGATCTTTTCAAGGAGCAGGAGACCGAAGGAGCAGCGCTGCGCGTGTTTGTAAAGGGCGACGGCAATGGACAGCCGGCATACGGCATGGCCATTGAGCCTGACCCGAGCGACGCGGACGAGGTGATTGAGAGTTTCGGCGTCAAGGTCGTCGTGGATGAGGAAAGTCTGCCGTGGGTTATCGGCGCCGAGATTGACTTCATTGACAGCCTTGAGCGAACCGGCTTCACAATTCGCAACCCCAACATGGGTGGCGGATGCGGTGGCGGCGGAGCATGCGCCTGTGGCGGTCACGGAGCAGCTGGCGGGGCATGCGCCTGTGGCGGCGCCGGAGCAGGAGCCTGCTCTTGCGGGCACGAGGAGAATGCCGCAGAGACGGCGGGAGCTGCCCAAGCCCACTAACCGCAAACGGAATCGCGAATGTCGAGGGGAGCCGAACGGCTCCCCTCATTCTTTATGGCGTCTTAATGCGAGCACATTGCCGTGGCCATTAGAGTCAAGCGTGTCCCTGTATGATGACGATACGAAGGGCGCTGAACGGAAGGCGAAATGACAATCGCCGAGACATCCATCCTGATCGTTGATGACGAGCCCGCGTTGCGGGAAGCGCTGACGTACTCTCTCAGCCGTGAGGGGTATGCGGTAAGTTCCGCCGCCACATCCGCAGAGGCGCTCGCCAGATTGGATCGGCAGATGCCGAACTTTATCGTTCTCGACCTCGGCCTACCGGACGCGGACGGCCTTGAGTTGTGCCGGACGGTTCGCAGTCGCAGTTCCGTGCCAATCCTGATGCTGACAGCACGGCAGTCAGAGGTGGACAAGATCGTTGGGCTCGAGATGGGCGGCGATGATTACATGACCAAGCCGTTCTCCATGCGTGAGCTGCTTGCGCGCATCAAGGCCATCCTGCGTCGCTCATCGCAAGAGACCGATGCGAAGCAGGTGGACACCATCGAGTTCGGCGAGACAATCATCGACCGCCTGGCGCATCGCGTGACCCATAAGGGCGAAGAGATAACACTGACGCCCCTTGAGTTCGAGATGCTGTCATTCCTGGCCGAGAATCGCGGCATCGTGTTCAGCCGTGAAACGCTGTTGGATCGGGTGTGGAAATACACTTACCCCGAGGGAAGCCGCACGGTTGACGTGCATATGCGGTGGCTGCGGCAGAAGATCGAGGATGATCCAGCCCGTCCGAAGATTCTCCTCACAGTGAGGGGTGTCGGCTACAAACTGGAGGCGTGAATGCCTCGAATAATACAGGGCCGTATTGGGTGGGCCCTGTGGGGCAGTCTGATCCTCGGCATCGTCGCAGTTGCAGTTATCTCCTGGATTCAGCTTGGCCGCATCGGGGAGGACGCTGGAGAAACTGACGTTGAACCCTATCGGCGGCTTCTGCTGTACGCGTCGATTTCCGCAGGCATCCTCATCGTCCTGCTCTTGATGGTCACAAGGCAGCGCATGGCAGCACCTTTACGGCATCTCGCCCGGGCGCTCCGGGCGGGTCAGTCGCCGGTCGTGGAGGACTTTGCCACCGCAACGCCTGAGGTGCGTGACATTGCGCTGTTGATCGGACGATTGATGCAAGAGGAACGTGGAATTAGCAACGTGGTAGAGACGCAGCAAACGCGACTGGCCTCCATCCTGGACAATCTGAACGTTGGCGTAATCGTGCTTGCGGAAGATGAGCGCGTGCTGCTGGCAAACCCGGCAGCCGCCCAGCTGTTCGGCTTCACGCAGCAGGTCGATGAGACAACCACGCTCATTGGGCTGGCACGCGACTACGAGGCTGCGGAGATTGCACGCCGCGCCCTGCGCGAGCAAGCTGCGGCGGTGGGGGAAATAACGCACGGCGGCGAACCCGCCCGCACGACACGGCTCGTTGCATCTCCCTATCGAGAGGGCAGAGAGCGGCGGATTCTGCTGGCGGCGTATGACGTGTCTGAGGAGCATCGCGCGCAGCGGCTGCGGCATGAATTTCTTGCGAATGCGTCCCATGAGATTCGCACCCCCCTTGCCGGCATCCAGGCAACCCTTGAGACCCTGGAGCTGGGGGCGATTGATGATCCGGACGCCGCGAGGCCCTTTGTTTCAAGTGCGCTTGTAGAGGTACAGCGGCTGACAACATTCGTGGAGAGCCTGCTTGACTTGTCACGGATGGAGATGGGTTGGACACGCCTGACTCTGCAGCCACTTGCCGTTGGAGACGCAATCGACCGGTGCGTCGGAATTATGGCATCAATGGCCGCGCGGGCGGATATTGAACTGGTTGTTGACATACAGCTGGGGTTGCCGGAGATGAACGCAGACCCTGGTCGCCTTCACCAGGCGCTTGTCAATCTTGTGCATAACGCCATCAAGTTCACACCCGCGGGCGGTCGCGTGACACTTTCGGCGGACAGCAACAACGGTTCCGTATGGCTCCATGTCAAAGACACGGGCATTGGGATTTCTCCGGATGACGTTTCAATGCTCATGGATCGCGTTGGACAGGGTGATGAGAGCGGGATGCAGGGGGGTGGACTGGGACTCGCTATCGTGAGGCAGATCGTGGAGGCCCATCAGGGCGAGGTGCGCGTCAAGAGCGATATCGGCAGAGGATCTGTTTTCTCACTGCGTTTGCCTGTTGCAGAGGATGGTGCATAACTGTAGATTTTTCGCTCTTTGCAGAACGACGTTCCGCTTTGTTCTGTTGCGAGCAAAGAGTGTTAGAAAATTGCCGCTTAGGGGTTCGGATGGTACAATTTGGCACAGAAGGCAACGAGAACCGCGTGTATTGAGAGGTGGGGCGGCAATCCCACTTTTTTTATTAGCGTAACTCGTTGAGGGGGAGAGTCCGGCAACGGAAATGAGGCAGGTATGAAGAGCGATTTCTTGCTTGCGGTAACGCAGTTGGCAACAGAACGCCGACTGCCTCGCGATGTCGTTCTCGGAGCCATTGAGGACGCGGTGAGATCTGCGTACAAGCGCGATGGAAGCGAGACTGACGACATCGAGGTGCAGATACTGCCCACGACCGGCGAGATTATCGTCACCCTCAACAAGGCCGTCGTCGAGACAGTTAACCAACCCGCCGAGGAAATCACACTTGAGGAAGCCCAACTGATTAAGCCCGGCGCCAAGATCGGCGACATGATTTCCGTCGAAGAAAGCCCGGAGGACGCAGGCCGCATCGCCGCGCAGACCGCGAAGCAGGTGGTCATGCAGCGCCTTCGAGAGGCCGAGCGCGACCAGGTTTATGACGAGTACGCAGGGCGGATCAATGAGCTGATGACCGGTGTGGTGCAAAAGGTCGAGCAGGGACAGGTCATCGTCGGACTTGGCCGAACGGAAGCAACTCTCTTACACACAGAGCAGGTGCCGAGCGAGCAATATTATCCCCGCCAGCGTATCCGCGTCCTTATCCAGGAAGTGGAAAAGGGTATTCGCGGGCCAAGGATCCTCGTGTCGCGGGCACATCGCGACCTGATTCGTCGGCTATTTGAGCTGGAAGTGCCGGAGATCACGAGCGGGACTGTTGTCATCAGGAACGTCGCTCGAGAACCCGGCTATCGTTCCAAGGTGGCCGTTGAGGCACGACAGGAAGGCGTTGATCCTGTTGGCTCATGCGTGGGCTTGCGAGGAGTCCGCATCCAAAACATCGTCAACGAACTGCACGGTGAGAAGATTGATGTCATTCCGTGGAATGAGGACCCTTCCGTTTACATCGGTCATGCATTGAGTCCTGCGCAGACATCACGAGTGGAGATCACGGGTGATCGTTCGGCGCTTGTGGTGGTGCCCGAGCAGCAGCTGTCACTCGCCATTGGGCGAGAGGGCCTCAACGCCCGGCTCGCGGCGCGCCTGACCGGCTGGAGAATCGATATTCGCAGCACGTCAGAGGTGCTGGCAGAAGAGGCGGAGCGCGCGGCGCGCGGGCCAGAGCAAGCTGCTGTGGCTGAGCAAGCCGCTGAAACGGAAGAGCCCGAGGTTGACGCCATCGTTGCAGAGGCCGTCAGCGTGGCAGAAGAGGTTGAGGCCGAGACAGCTGCGGAAGCTCTCCCGATTGAGGAGGTTGCGACAACTGTTACTACAGTTGAGTCAACCGAGACTGATGAGCACGCGGTTGAAGCCGTACAGGAGCTTGAAGCGGTCGACGCCGAAGAGGTTTCCGTAACCGATGAGGCGCCGTCCACTGAGGCTGCCGCTCCCGAGACTCCTCAGACCGAAGAGGAAATGGAAGAAGAGCTCCGTAAACTGCAGGAAGAAGAAGAGGCGCTGCTGCGCGCTCTTGAGGAGGCTGAGGCGGAATCTGACGAGGAGACCGAAGAAGAAGAGGACGAAGAAGGCGACGAGGAGTCGGCCACATTCGACTTCGATGCCTTCCTGCAGGAATACCAGTCAGAGCGCCAAAGTGATACGAGCGGCGGCATCCGATTCGCTGAAGATATTTTCCCGGAACGCGGCGGGCGTTTCCGTGGCGGCCGAGACGATCGGCGCGGCGGGAGGAGAGGCGGCAACCGCTAAACGTGACGGCAGCAACGAGAGAGCGACGACGACAAGGCACGGAGGCGCGGCGCAAACCACAGCGGACGTGCATCGCCTGCCGGCAGACACGGGACAAACATGAGCTCGTGCGGGTTGTTCGTGATATCTCTGGTGTTGTTTCCATAGACGGTTCCGGCAAGCTTTCAGGTCGCGGCGCTTACCTCTGTGAGAACGACACGTGCTGGGAGCGCGGTCTGCGCGGTTCCTATCTTGAAAATCGTCTAATGCTCCGAGCGCCCCTGTCCTCTGAGGATCGTGACCGCATCCGCCATGAGGCTCAAATCGTGATTCAGAGCCGGCGGGACGGCGAGGTGACCTCGCCATGACGACACAACGACGCGCGGCCGATTCCGAAGAGCGGGTATTGGAGTTGTCCCGCGGGATCACTGTGGGCGAACTCGCAGAGCAGGTTGGCGCAAATCCCGTTGAAGTCATCAAGAACCTGATGCGCATGGGTGTGATGGCGGGCCTGAACGACGCCATCGACGCTGATGTCGCGACACCAATCGCCAAATTCTACGGCTTTGATGTGAAGGAGGCAGAGGCTGCGGACGCCGCTCTGGGTGAGCGGATGGCGGACGCTGAGAAGACGGAGAACGCGCAACCGCGCCCGCCCGTTGTAACGGTTCTCGGTCACGTCGATCACGGAAAGACGAGTATCCTTGACGCCGTCCGTAAAACTAATGTGGCGGATGCGGAAGCGGGCGGCATCACACAGCATATCGGCGCGTACCAGGTAGATGTCAGAGGGACCCCAATTACGTTCCTCGATACGCCGGGGCACGAGGCGTTCACAACGCTGCGAGCGCGTGGAGCCAACGTTACGGATATCGCTGTTCTTGTAGTGGCAGCGGACGACGGCGTGATGCCACAAACGGTTGAAGCCATCAACCACGTAAAGGCAGCCGATGTGCCGATCATTGTGGCAATCAACAAGATGGACGTGCCGGCCGCAGACCCGGAGCGCGTGAAGCGTCAGCTCTCCGAACAAGAAGTACTGGTAGAGGACTGGGGTGGGGACGTACTGAGCGTGCCGGTATCGGCACGAACAGGCGACGGCCTGGACGACCTGCTGGAATCTCTGCAGCTTGTGGCAGAAATCGCCGAGTTAACGGCCGATCCTGACGTGTCGGCCCGTGCAACCGTGATCGAGGCCCGGCTTGATCAGAACCGCGGCCCGGTTGCCACTGTGCTAGTGCAGTCGGGAACGCTGACGACGGGGATGACCGTGCTTGTTGGAGCAACTTGGGGCCGTATTCGCGCGATGACGGATTTTCGCGGCAATCGGCTCACCGAGGCGGGGCCATCGATGCCTGTGGAAATCCTCGGTCTAACCGACGTTCCGCGGGCCGGTGATGTACTGGAGGTTGCCGAGTCGGATCAGGGTGCCCGGGCGGCTGCCGCGGAAAGGGCGGACGCAACCGAGACCTTGGACCGACGACAGCCCTCAAGCCTGGAGCAGTACGCCTCGCAGATTGGCACCGGAGACGTTCGAGACCTCAATCTGATTATCAAGGCGGATACGCAGGGCAGCCTTGAAGCGCTGCGAAGTTCAATCTCACGCCTGGGTAACGAGACAACGCGTGGCAAGATCCTGCACACGGACGTTGGATCAATTACCGAGGGGGATGTCCTCCTGGCAACTGCGTCAGACGCGACAATCCTGGGATTCAATTCCCGCATCGAAACGGCCGCTCGTCGGCTCGCTGACACACGTGGGGTGGAGATTCGGAATTACGCCATCATCTATCAGTTGCTGGATGATCTTGATAATGCGTTGCGCGGGCTGGCAGCACCGTTGCTGCAAGAGGTTGAAGAGGGTATGGCAGAGGTTCGCCAGGTCTTTGATGTCCGTGGCGGCCGCGTGGCAGGATGTCTCGTCACAGAAGGGCGTGTGCGTCGCACGTCCCTGGCACGTGTTCTTCGAGCCGGAGAAGTCATTACTGACGCCCCCATCTCCAGCCTGCGTCGGTACCGTGACGAGGCGCGTGAGGTGAATGCGGGCCAGGAATGCGGTATCGGCATCGAGGGCTTCTCGGACTTCGAAGAGGGCGACGTCATCATGACGTACGTGCAGCAGGAGCGGCCGTCTTACTAAACTGCGCTTGGGCACGCGGTCACAGTCGGCGCAACAGGAGGGCTCCATGTCAAGGCGCACGGAGCGCGTCAATGAACTCCTTCGCGACCACATCAGCACGATACTGACTCGTGACATTAATGACCCGCGCATAGACGGTATTGTTACGATTACCGCCGTCGAAACGTCGCGGGATTTAGCCCATGCGCGAGTTTGGGTGAGCGTTGCAGGCGGACAGGAAAATGCACGGCGAACCTTGCAAGGACTGCGTTCTGCTTCGGGATTCCTCCAGCGCAGCCTGATGAGCCTCGGCCTGCGGCGAACTCCAGAACTTCGATTTGTCATCGACGACACCATTGCAAGGGCGGACCGGATCAATCAACTGCTGGACAGCGTCAGTCCGGGTGAACAGCGAACCGAATCAGCGAACGGGGGAGGTCGTGGCGAACACTAACCTGCACGGCTTCCTCTCAATCTGGAAACCCAGCGGAATGACATCATTTGATGTCGTCAAGCGACTGCGGCGGGCAAGCAGAGTGAAGCGCGTGGGGCATGGCGGAACGTTAGACCCTGCGGCCGAGGGTGTGCTACCGATCCTCTTCGGGCAGGCGACACGTCTCAGCAGCCGTATCGAGGAACTGGCCAAGGGGTATGAGGCAGAGATCCTGCTCGGCACAGTGACGGACACGTTGGACATGGACGGCACAGTGCTGGAGACCAGAACAACGGACACCGTGACAGAGGACGATGTCCGGCAGGTCATCCCCGAGTTCATCGGAGAAATCAAACAGGTGCCACCCATGTACAGCGCTCTGAAGCACCAGGGAGAACGGCTCTATGAGATTGCGCGTCGAGGCGAGGAAGTTCAACGCGAGCCCAGAGAAGTGATGGTCTACGGAGTCGAAGTGGAGTCATTTGCCCTGCCCCGTGTTCGTCTATCTGTGGCGTGTGGGCGCGGGATGTACGTGCGGTCACTCGCCGCGGACATCGGCGAACGACTTGGATGCGGTGGCGTGCTTGACGGCTTGCAGCGGGTTCGTGTGGGCCCCTTCAATCAGACCAATTCTCTGTCTATGGAGGCAGCGGAGGAAATGCTGGCGGGGGAAGATGCAGCAGAGGCGATCACCCCGTTGGAGTCCGTCTTTCCCGGCTGGCCTGCCATTCAGATACGCTCCGGCTTTACCAGCCGTGTCCGCTCAGGGATGGATCTTGCAGCCGCGTCCGGGGATTGGGTCAACGTGCCGGGGGAGTCCGACAACGTCTTTTGCCCAGGGCCGGACGCGGGAAACGCGGTGGCACTGGCGCCCGACGGCACCCTACTTGCGCTAGTGCGGCGCACCGTCACGGGCAGATGGCACCCTTACACTGTGTTTGGGGCCTGATACGCCGGTCAGGTGGATGCCAGTAGAATCCCGCGCATTTCGGCTCATCAAATGCGTTTAACGTCTTGACAGAGGCGCGCTGTCAAACCTACAGTCGATTCAGTACATCTACACGAGGAGATTGTTATGGAAGAGCTCACCGCATACTCGCTAAAGCTGCGGAAGAACGTCGTGATCCGCAATCCCAAGCTGGTGACGCTGAAGAACGGGCGCCCCGCCGTTCGCGGCGTGGCAGATGAGGACCCCAGCGCTTCGGTGTTCCGCATCCTTAGCGACGCAGAGGCCAACAAGCTGCGGGCCTCGGGAATGGAAGAAGAGAAGAATTAAGAAGCCTCCTCGCTGAGATCAGCGGGGAGTTTGGTTTAGTCGGTTCATCAGGGTCTCCAGGAGCGTGCGAGGATTCTCCTCCGATGCGATTCTGGCATCCTCCGGGCACAGACCAGCGCCCAGGGCCGCAGTGATGGCACGTTCAGCGGTGAGCAAGTCCTCAGGCGCATCTGCGTCTGAATTGACCAACAGCTTTGCTCTTGTTCGTTGCGCAGCCACAGCGATGTGGCCATTGGCTAGGGAATGGCCACGCCGCGTTGAAATCTCAAGATAAACGCCGTTTTCCACGGCAAGCGCGGCATCCTCGTCCGTGATCAATCCCGGGTGTCCAAGGACATCCACATCAGTACAAGAAGCGGCAGCATAATTCGTCCCCGGCAGCACCGGCTCAACAGGTGTCTCCCCGTGAACGAGTACAAGAACAGCACCGGCGTCGCGGGCACGGGCAGCCGCCTCGGCGATACGGTTTGGCGGAAGATGGGTTAACTCAACCCCCGCGATGGCCACGATGTCCCACTCCTCGCGGGCAATGCGGCAATCGTCCGCCAAGCGCTCAAGCATGCGGGCGAGTCCGCCCATGCCAACATGATCGGTGATCGCGATAGCTTTGTAGCCGTTGTGATGGGCACGGCGGATGAGTTCGATAGGCGACAGAACACCATCGCTCAAGAACGATTGAGTCTGGAAATCGTAGACCATAGCTGACGCAAGCGTAGCATCCGGCTGCGAAACGCTACAATCGACAAGAATCAAGCGAACCAGATAGGGGCATGATAAGAGATTTGACGCGGGACGCGTTATGTGGTTATTTGACTTACTTGTGCTCGTTGTGGGGGCGAGCGGGTTGTTTCCGTCTCAGTTTCGCCAAGGTCTGACAGACTGGATAGGAGGTTCTTTATGGGTGACAAGATCAATGTCGCAATTGTGGGGGTCGGCAACTGCGCGTCCTCACTGGTTCAAGGCATCCACTACTATCAGAATGCGTCCGATTCCGAGTCGATTCCGGGCTTGATGCACCCCCGGCTCGGTCCCTATCACATCTCGGACATCAACTTTGTCGCCGCGTTTGACGTGGGAGCGACAAAAGTTGGCAAAGACCTCTCCGAGGCGATCTTTGCCGAGCCGAACAACACATATAAGTTCACGGACGTTCCAAGCACAGGAGTTACCGTCGAGCGCGGCATGACGCACGACGGCCTCGGTGAGTTTCTGTCCCAGAAGATCGAGAAGGCAAAAGGGCAGACGTCTGATATCGTCAATATCCTCAAAGAGCGCGAAGTTGATGTTCTTATCAGCTACCTGCCCGTCGGTAGCGAGATGGCGACGAAGTGGTACGTGGAGCAAGCGCTCGCGGCCGGCACCGCCGTTATCAACTGCGTGCCCGTCTTCATCGCACGGGAGCCCTACTGGCAGAAGAGATTCCACGACGCGGGCGTGCCAGTGATTGGTGATGACATTAAATCGCAGGTCGGCTCAACCATTGTTCACCGGGTTCTGTCACGGCTGTTCGGAGACCGCGCCGTCAAGCTGGAGAACACGTACCAGCTAAACTTCGGCGGTAATACGGACTTCTACAACATGTTGGAGTGGGAACGCCTCACATCAAAGAAGGAATCCAAGACCAACTCCGTACTATCACAATTGGACTTCGACCTGGATCCGGACAACATCCACGTGGGCCCGAGCGACTACGTGCCATGGCTTCTGGACCGCAAGTGGGCATACATACGTATGGAGGGGCGAACGTTTGGTGACGTGCCCTTAAATCTTGAGCTCAAGCTCGAGGTTTGGGACAGCCCCAACTCCGCGGGCGTTGTCATTGATGCCATCCGCTGCGCAAAGATCGCGCTGGATCGGGGTATCAGCGGCGCGCTCGTCCCGCCGTCTTCCTACTTCATGAAGTCCCCGCCCCTGCAGATGCGGGATGAAGAGGCGAGGCGCCGTCTGGAACAGTTCATCGCCAATGAAGGCGGTCCTGACGACACGCTCCCTCCCATAGAGGTCACACGAAATCGAGAGGCGGTCCTATAACCATCTGTTTCGAGAACAGGCACATTGTCGGGGCGGCCTACGTGATAGCATTAAGCGACGGTCATACCGATGAGTGCCATTGCTGAACGCGAGGCGTTAGATGTGGCCGCGACCGATCGGTCGCGGCCACTCCGCATCGCCCTCGTCTCTCCATATGATTTCGCATACCCGGGCGGAGTGACGAATCATATCTCCGGCCTGAGCGACGAACTGCGTCGACGCGGACACTATGTCACCATCGCCGCGCCATCATCCAAGCCGCGTGACGACGTTGACGCGGATAACCTCGCTATCATAGGACGCCCCATTCCCGTCCCGACGGCCGGCTCCATCGCAAGAGTCACGGTGTCTCTGACGCTGGGCAAGCACGTGAAGCCGTTGCTTGAGCGGGGAAATTTCGACATCGTGCATCTGCACGAGCCGATGACCCCTACCCTGCCGCTGACGTTCCTGCGCCTCGCATCCGGCCCTGCGCTGGTTGGCACATTCCACGCCTATGCAGAGCGACGGCGCGCGTTAGGGCTTTCACGTCCACTGTTGCAGCGGTGGGTGCAGCGGCTGGATGAGCGCATTGCCGTAACGGAACCGGCGAGAGAATTCGCCAATCGCTATTTCCCCGGCTCCTACTCGATTATTCCGAACGGGGTGGACACAGAGGCGTTCTCGCAGGCCGCTCCATTTCCAATGTTCCAGGACGGGAAACTCAATATCCTGTTCCAGGGACGGATGGAAAAGCGCAAAGGGTTTCCGCATATGCTTCGGGCGTATGCGCAGATACGCTGGCAATTCCCAAACTGCCGCCTGCTCGTCGTCGGGCCAGGGAACATGGACAGGGAGAGCGCCCGCGTCATTGGGGAGCGCGGACTCGAAGACGTACATTTCATCGGCTATGCCTCAAATGAAGATTTGCCGCGCTACTATCGGACAGCAGACATCTTTTGCAGTCCCGCGCTGGGCAATGAGAGCATGGGAATCGTCCTGATCCAGGCAATGGCCGCAGGCAGAGCAGTTGTGGCGTCTGACATTGCCGGGCACAGATCGGTAGTCGACCACGAGCACAACGGGTTGCTGGCCGATCCACGCAATGAGGTAGGCTTTGCCTCCACCCTCATTCGATTGTTGCAAGATGCAGACCTGCGGAACACCATCGCCAACACCGGCTCAGAGACCGTTGCCCGCTACCATTGGGGCGTGGTGACGGACGAGATTCTGCAGGTTTACCATCGCGCGTTGGAGCGACGTTCTCAGAGGTTCGGCAGCGGACAAATCGCTAATCCGACCACAGAACTCACGGCTTCCTAGCCACTGAACCATCCTCACCCAGCCCCGGGACGGTGGCCCTCGCTTGACTAAGTGGGCAAATCGGCGGATGGTGGACACGTCAGACTGACAATCTGGTGAGGTGATGAACGATGGCTAATCCGCTGCAGGATCTTCGCAATTTGGGACAGTCTTTCTGGCTTGACTACATCGACAGGGACCTCCTCGATACTGGGGGCCTGAAGCGGCTTGTCGACGAGGATGGGCTGCGCGGCGTAACGAGCAATCCAAGCATCTTCGAAAAGGCCGTCACGGGCAGCACATCATACGACGGCGCCCTGTCCTCCTACATGGCCGCCAATCCCGGCTGCCCTGCCAAGGACCTGTTTGAACATGTCGGCATTCGTGACATTCGCGATGCCGCAGACGTGCTCCGCCCCGTCTATGACGCATCTGACGGCGCCGACGGTTTTGTTTCCCTCGAAGTGTCGCCACATTTGGCCTACGACACGGATGGGACGATCAGCGACGGGCTGCGGCTGTGGGGCGAGGTGAATCGCCCAAACCTGATGATTAAGGTTCCTGCTGCGCCGCAGGGCTTCCCGGCAGTCGAAGAACTGATCGCGCAGGGTGTGAACGTCAACGTGACCCTGATGTTCTCGCTTGACCAGTATGAGGCCGCTGCAAGAGCCTACAACCGTGGCGTGGCTCGACTGGCAGACCCGACACGAGCGGCGTCCGTTTCATCGTTCTTCGTAAGCCGTGTGGACTCAAAGGTGGACGCGCTTCTGGACGCGATCGGGACGGAACAGGCGCTGGCGCTGCGAGGGAAAGCGGCAGTGGCCAATGCTCGGCAGGCGTTTCAGATCTCACTGCGGCTTGCTGAAGAGCCGGAGTTCCAGGCGCAGGCAGCGCGCGGGGCTCGCCCGCAACGGCTGCTCTGGGCAAGCACCAGCACGAAGAACCCCGCCTACACCGAGACGTTGTACGTTGATGAGCTTGTTGGGCCCAATACCGTCAATACAATGCCACCCGCGACGGTAGACGCGTTTCGCAATGTGAGCAGTGTTCAGTCCGTGATTGGGGATGACCCGGAGGGTTCCGCTAAGGTTCTGTCAGACATCACAGCCTTGGGCATCGATTTCCAGAAGGTGCATGCTGAATTGCTTGACGAGGGCGTGGCCGCGTTCATCAAGGCGTATGACGCCCTCCTCGTAGCGGCGGAGAGCAAAGCGCGGGCGGCCGCAGGACTGGCAACTGCCCGAAGCTAGGCCTTCCGGATAGAACCGCATTCAGGGTTTGCGCCTGCAGGCGCAAACCTCTACGTAGACTGATCACATGCCCCTGTAGCTCAGAGGACAGAGCATCGGTTTCCTAAACCGAGTGTCGGCGGTTCGAGTCCGCCCAGGGGTATTTCTTTGGTTCGTCTTTTCTTCGACTTTTGCTGAGCGCAAGTTGACCTCGTTAAGAAACGCGGAAACCGCGAGTGAGGCCATTGTTACTCCACTTAAGAAGGTGGTGTAAATTCACCGTTAAAGTTCGGCCTCCTAAGCAGCAATTATTGTGAGCTTAGTGTGAAGTTGATAGCATATCTCTGAGTACGCAGAGCTCACGCGGCTTGGCGTCAGACAGATGGGGCATCGTGAACAACGAATCTCAAGCGAGGTTGGAGATTGAATCGAGAAAACGACCTGCTGCAGGAGAATCAGGCGCTGCGAGATCGGCTCTCCAGGCTTAGCGAAGCCAGTGTGCACATCAACGAGAGCCTCGACTTCAACGTCGTCCTCCAGGAAGTCATTGACAACGCGCGCTATCTCACCAATGCCCGCTACGGGGTTATTGCAAGCACCAATGAAGTCGGCGGCCTGGACTCAGTCCTGACATCCGGAACCACGGAGGATGAGCACCGTCAACTCGTGGAGTTGCCGGGTGGAACACGGATTTTCGATCACTTCAGCAAGATCCCCGGGCCTTTGCGCGTGGACAACTACCCAGAGTTTGCAGAATCGGTTGGACTGGATGGCTGGCTGCCAATGACGGTAATTACCGGCCTGGCTGCGCCCATACGGCATAACGGCGAACTTGTGGGGATCATATGGCTCGGCCGTAGTGAGGAAGAAAACGAGTTCAGTGAGGAAGATGAAGAGACATTGGTCATGTTCGCCTCACAGGCGGCGATGGTCCTCTCTATCTCCAGCAGGTACCGGGACGAACAGCGCTCCAGAATCGACTTGGAGACCCTGATAGGTACAACCCCGGTGGGCGTTGGGGTCTTCGACGCCAGAACGGGAGCCGTTGTTTCTACCAACCGGGAGTGGATGAGGATCATTGATACGTTGCTGGCTCCGGAGGAATCCCAGGGGATTCTCGCAGAGACTCTGACAATCCGGCGTGCCGATGGCCGGGAACTCTCCCTGGCCGACATGCCGATAGATGAGTTGCTGAGGGCCGGAGAGAAGGTGCGGGCGGAGGAGATGGTCTTCAGTGTGCCCAACGGACGAAGTATCACTGTGCTGCTGAACGGCAACCCCATCCTTTCGGAGAAAGGTGAGGTGGAGAGCCTCATCGTGACGATGCAGGACATGACCCCTCTCAAGGAGGTAGAGCGGCTTCGGGCCGAGTTCCTTGCGATGGTGAGCCATGAGTTGCGCACTCCACTGGCCACGGTGAGGGGGTCGGTCTCCACGCTACTGGACGAATTCTCCGAGATGCACCCTGCCGAGATGCTCCAGTTCCACAGAATCATCCTCGAACAAACCGACCGTATGCGCGCGCTGATCGCAGACCTGCTTGACGTAGCCCGCATTGAGACAGGTATTCTGCCCGTCTCCCCGCAACCGACAGATCTAGCGGTCCTGATCAGTGAGGCCGGGAACGCCTTCCGCATCGGCGGCCACAGACACAACCTCAGGATCGACACACAGTTGGACCTGCCATGGGTGATGGGGGATAAGTCTCGCATTATGCAGGTGCTTGGCAATCTGCTGGCCAACGCAGCACGGCACTCGCCAGAGTCATCGACCATCACTGTGAGTGCCACACCAGGGAATCTCCAGGTCTCAGTGTCGGTCTCCGATGAAGGCATGGGCATCCCCGCTGAGAGCCTACCGCACCTGTTCAGAAAATTCTCCAGAATCGAGTCCGAGGAGCAGAGTGGAGATACCGGTCTGGGCTTGGCGGTCTGCAAGGGGATAGTTGAGGCCCACGGGGGACGGATCTGGGCGGAAAGTGACGGGCCCGGGCTGGGGGCACGGTTCACCTTCACCTTGCCGACGGTGGAAGAGGCCGGGTTTGTCTCTCCTGAGTCGTCCCACCAACTCTCCACACCGTCTGCACGCAGGTCGGCGCGTGAACAGTTGCGAATCCTGGCTGTGGATGATGACGACCAAGCCCTCCGGTACATACGTGACGCCTTGGTCAAGTCAGGCTACACGGTTATCGCCACCGGAGACCCGGAGGATGTGCTCCGTCTGGTCGAAGAAGAGAAGCCCCATCTCGTACTGCTTGACTTAATGCTGCCCGGAGTCGACGGCATGGACCTGATGAAAGAGATCATGAGTGCCCGTGACTTGCCGGTAATTTTCGTGTCCGCCTACGGTCAGGATCAGCTCGTCGCCAAAGCCTTCGAGATGGGCGCCGACGACTATGTGGTAAAACCGTTTTCGCCCACGGAGCTTGTGGCCCGGATCAAGGCGGCTCTGCGCAGGCGGACCACATCTGAGCCGTCAGTCCCTTATGTGGTGGGAGACCTGACCATAGACTACGGTCAACGTCTCGTGACGCTGGCAGGGAGTCCAGTAGATCTAACGGCCATCCAGTACCGGTTGCTGGTCGAGCTATCGGCCAACGCCGGGCGGGTGCTCACGTACGAACACTTGCTGAGACGGGTATGGGGCTCGAGTGGCGACGCCGATGTACGGCCCATGCGCACTGCCATCAGCGCGATACGAGGCAAGCTGGGAGACGACGCCGACAACCCGGCTTACATCCTCACCAGGCTTCGTGTCGGCTACAGCATGCCCAAGGCGGATATGCCCTGAACGAAAACTGAAAACTCTTGTCAACCCACCCGGCGAACAAAGATGATCCCGCCGCCGATGAGGGCAACTATCGCCAGGCCGAGAAGCAGCGCAGGGATCCAGATGGGGAATGCACCTTCTGAGTCTGACTCTTCTGGCTGAGAAGGAATCGGCTCCGGCATCGGCGTGGGCGTCTCTGTGACAGGTACAGGCGTATCCGTTGTTACCACGGACGACGTGGTGGCCTCCTGTGCATCCGCTGTTGCCTCAATGGCCGGCAGTTGTGTTGGAACAGGTGTGGCCGTTGGTTGCGGTGTCGGTGTCGGCTCCGGTGTGGGGGTGGGTGTGACAGTGGGCTCAGGTGTGGGAGTCACTGTGGGCACAGGCGTGGGCGCAGGTCCGATCCGCAGGCTGGTTTGGCCCTCAATGGTCTGTTCAGCTCTGTCTGCATTCTTCACGATGCCCAAGAAGGTGTATTGGCCTTCCATGGCGGGAGCGGTGACCACGTAGGTAAAGCTGTCGCCACTTAGGAGGATGAAAGTCACGGTCTGCCCTGTCACGTTCACCTGGAATACGTCAAGGCTGGAGCGGACGAAGGTAAAGCCCTCCGGCAGCGTCTCCTCCACTTGGCCAAACCCGCCGAGGTTGCCGGGCGTGATGGTAATCTCGATCTCACTGTCCGGGGCGGCCCAGTCAGCCGGGAAGGATCGGGTAGCGCTGTGCGATTGCGCCTCGACCACGCCTGGCTGCACTAGCAGCACTGCGATGCCCACCGAGGCAGTGATGGCCAGTGCGGCAATGGCTACCAGGTTCCTCCCAATCAAGGCGTCCTCCTATCAGCTGAGAATGTGGCCGCAGCCCACTACCCCGCGAAGTAACGTGCCAGCAGTGCCACCACGGTTTCCTTATCGACGATGCCGGCGAAATAGTCGGAAACCGCTTGGACGGCCTCTTCCTTCTCAATTGCGCCATTGCCGTTCAGGTCGTATGGGTCTGCCGGGTCCTTCACCACTTCAATATGTACGCTGATCATGGCTTCAGTGCCGGACTCGGTCGTGGCAGTCACGCTGACCCTGTATGCCTGCCCCAGTGCGAGCGTCACTCCCTCAGCGACGCGAATCTGGCCCGTCTCCGAGTCGACGGTGAAGGCATCGTCGTCCGTCCCGCTGAGCGTGTAGGTCACGTCGTCTTCGGGGTGCGTGGCGGCGACGGGGTCTCCTACAGCGTCGCCTGGCTGCGCGGTGACGTTAAGCGAACGTGTCGCGATTAAGCCCTCGTCGAAGCTCGGCTCCGTGGGCTCGTCGACCGGCGCGCTCCTGGAGGAGGAAGTTCCTCCACTGCCGCCACCACCACCGCCGCCGCCACTCCCACCACCGCCACCCCCGCTGGGTCGCTGCGTTACCTGGGTAACAGTGATGGTCACGGTGATAGTTGCGTCCACGCTTGTTGAAGGGGAGTAGCTGCCGTTAAAGCCGTCGTGAACACTTACTACTACTTCGTACGTGTTTGTGCCGTCGGAGTCGTAGTCAAGGACAGCCAGTGTCTTCAACTGCCCGGTTGCCGGGTCAATGTCAAAGAGGTCAGCGTCCGTGCCGGACAGGGAATAGGTCAGGACGTCACCCTGATCCATGTCCGTTGCTCGCACGGGCGCGCCGATGTTCCTGCCCGCCGCGGTACCCTGGCCCACGGAGCGCTCAGCAGTTGTGTCCGAAAATGTAGGGGCAGTATTGGACGAGGGTCGATCCGCGAGTGCGCCAATGCGGCCTGTAGCATCAGACTGCGCCGTCTTGCCGCTGCCCCGATCGTCCTCATAGGTGGCGACGGCCCGTAGATACTGGTTGATGTCTTCGGTGTCTGCCAAGTAGCTGCTAAACGTTGCGCCCGAGATGTCGCCCCAATTGGATCGGTTGGAAGAACGCTGCCATTGCCAACTGACAGTGCCAACTGTGTTGTCGTCGTCAACCAGTTCCGCCTGGAAACTCGTCCCGTCCCACCCGCGCTTGGGCTGAATGGTGACTACGCCCTGCTCTTCAACGTCCGTCACTGTGACAGTCACGAACAGCGAGTCTGACAGGCCATCCTCATCTTCGGCCGTAATGTTCACCGAATAGCTTGTTCCATCCTCATAGCTGGGCGGCTCAGCAAAGTGGAGTCGGCCCTGCTGGGAGATCCAGAATTCGTTGTTGTTGACCGACCACGTCAGCGTGTCCCGCTCCGGGTCCATGCCCGTATAAGTGGCTATTGCTGAGCTAGAGTTCTCCGCAATGGAGGGAGTCTCATTGCCGGTCACGACGGGAGCCTCATTCACATCCGTCAGCGTGATGGTCACGTTCTGCCTGTCGTCGATGGCGTCGCTGTCCGGGTCGCCCAATGAGTCCGAGCCGTCCGTGACCTCGACCGTAACCCGCAGAGTGCGTTTGGTCTCGAAGTCCAGTTGCGCTCCGGACGCCACGCGAATCTGCCCAGTGCCGGAGTCGACGGTAAATAGCGCCACGTCCGTCCCGCTCAACGTGTAGGTCAGCGGGTCATTGTTGAAGTCCGTGGCCGCCACGGGGTCGCCGACGGCCGTGCCGCCTGTGGCGTCTTCAGCAATCTCCCGCTGACCTCTCTCTGTTGATGGGAAGGCCGGCGCCGAGTTTACCGGCGGCGCCTGTCCGACACGAGGCGAAACCTTGACGGCCGTCTTGCCCGAGCCTTCGCCGTCGTTGTAGCTGGCAGTCGCGCGGATGTACCCACCTATGTCGCCGTCTCCCGGCGTGAATGTGTCCGATGTCTCTCCGGCGATGTTGGCCCATCCCGAGTTGGGGCTGCGCGACCGCGCCCACTGCCAACTTATGTTGGTTGGGATGTCATCGTCTTCCAGCGAGGCTGTCACCGGAACACGCGCCTGGATGGTGGCTGTCTCCGAGGTGAGCGTGACAGTCCCTGGCTCTTCGAGGTTCACCACAGTGATGGTCACGTTCTGCGTGTCGTCGATGGTGGTGGACGTGGCTCCCGTGCCGTCCTTGCCGTCATGCACCTCCACGGTGACCCGATAACTGGACCTGGTCTCGAAGTCCAGCGCGTCCTTCACCCGGATCTGGCCAGTGCTCTGGACGATGGTGAAGGAGTTCGCGTCCGCGCCCGTCAGTGTGTACGTCAGCCGGTCGCGCTCCGGGTCCTCCGCTGCCACCGGCGCGCCGATGTTCTGGCCGCTTCTTGTGTTTTCGTCAACGCTGCGCTGCCCTGTCTCCGTCGATGGGAACAATGGCCTGCGGTTCTCACTGGGGACGGGGTTGGTGATTGCCTCCGCGCGCTTGCCGCCGCCACGCCGGTCTGTGTACTCAACCGTGGCCCGCAGATACGAGTCCTCGTCGGTCACTGTGGGCGTGTATGTGTTGTTGGTCGCTCCTGATATGGGCGACCAGCCTGTTCGTCCATCCTGCGACCGCCACCACTGCCAGCTCCGGCCGGTAACGCCGCCATCGCCGTCCGTCAGGGTCGCAGTCAGTTGGTCACCCGCCTCAGGCTCCTGATCCGAGAGGGTGACAACTCCTTCCTCTTCCAGGTCAATGACCTGCACCGATACAACTGTGGTGACGTCGATGGAGTCGTCATTGATCACCATGTCGTTGCTGTCCAAGCCTTTGCCGTCATGCAGGGTGACGGTGAAGAACAGGAAACCCCCGGATCGCGCCGTTTCGAAGTCCACGGCCCCGACTGCCTTGATCTGTCCGGTGGATGGGTTTATCTCAAAGAGGGCGGCGTCCTGTCCTGGCTGGATACCGAATGTCAGGCTGTCGTTATCGCGATCCGTGGCCATCATGCGTTCGGAGAGGAATCTGCCGGCCACTCCCTCTTCAATCGACTGGCTGGACCCCGAGCGGAAGCGAGGCGGAACGTTGGGCAGGGGGTCCGCTTCCACAGGCGAGGTCTCACCACTGGTCACCTGTTTTCGGTTGAAGAGATTGCGGTCCGCGTTTCGCCGGTCGAAGTAGGACACCTCGGCCCGCAGGGGTTTCCCGGCGTCGTCCTCGTCTACCGTGTACGTCAGTGTGGTGGCGGCGCCTCCCCCGATGGTGATGGGCTGCCAAACCCCCGACTCCTGTGCCCTCAAGGTCCAGCTGATATCGACTGCATCCGTGTCAATGCCACCGTCCGGGTCCGACAACGTGAATCTGATCGTGTCACCCACAACGGGGTCCAGGTTGCTCACCTGGATGACTCCGGTCTCCTCTATGTCCCGGACTGTGACGGTGACGGGCTGCGTGGCGGTGCGCCGGTTTGTCTTGCTCAGGATGTCGGTGACGACGACATTGAAGTTGTAAACGTTGTCGCCGCCTGAGTCCTTCGGGTCTTCGAAGCTGGGCGTCTCCTTAAAGGTGACGTTGCCGCCGCTGTCGATCTCGAAGTCGCCCGCGTCCGTGCCCGTGAGCGACCAGTTGACGCCACCTTCTTCGTCGCGCCCGGTGTACGACGCGATAGTCGGGAAGGCGTAGGGCGGCTCCTGGAAATCCGCGTTAAGGGTTGCGTCGTGTTCGTCGAGCGCTATCGCCATTTCGGGAGTCCCCGTGAACTCCGGCCGCTCGTTGACGTCGAAAATGCGGACAAATACCTCGTGCATCGCGGTGTTAGTGCCGTCGGATGCCTCGATGGTGAACACGTATGCTTGAGGCCCGCCCACGTTACTATCTCCAGAACCCATCGGGTTCTCGAAGTCCGGCACGATAGCCCAGCGGGCGATGGCGCTTTCGTCAGCGTCGGCCGTCATGACAAAGTTGGTGTCCTCGGTAATGACGAAATCGGCCGCATCGGGCCCGCTGAGGGTAAAAGTGATGTCGTCCCCCTCCTCGTCCCTAGCCTCAACCGAGTACCAATAGGCCTGGTTTGGCACCGTGGCGGGAATAGTGGAGAGATCAGACGCCGTCGTCCCGGAGTCGTACTCGATCTCGTCTGCGTGCCGACCGGTCGATTCGGCAGTAAACCCCGGCGTCTCGTTGATGTTGGTCACCGTGACGGTCATCGGGTAGTCGCGCGTGTTCGGGCCGTCGCTAATCCTCACGATGACCTCGTACATATTGTCATCAGCCGCGTGGCTATCGGTGGTGTTCGCGCGGTCGGTCGGATCCTCGTAGTTGGGCCGGTTGCGGAAGCTGAGCGTCCCGTGGCCGGTTGTCATGTCCTCAGTGATCTGGAAGTCGGCAGCGTCGGTTCCGGCCAAAGACCATGACAACTGGGTAAGAGTGCTGATCTCCTCGTCCCGGGGGATATAGGTCATTACCTCCAAGTCCACCGTGTCGCCGGTTGGGACGTCCCACTCAATCTCCGCAAAATCTTCGTCAGGAACGCCGAGCGGAACCTCGGGCGTCTCGTTGACGTTGGTGACGGTTACGGTGACGGTGAACGTCCCGACGCTGTTCGATTCACCCGCTCCGTCATCCGCCTCCACGACGATCTCGTACATGTTGTCGGAGGCGCCCATCATGTTTGAGTCCGCCAGGTCGGCGGGGTTCTCAAAGTCCGGCTCAATGCTGAAAGACAGGACACCTGTGGAGCCGTCAATCGAGAAGTGAGCCGAGTCCGTGCCGCTTACGTCAAAGGTGATCGTCTGGAGATTTGTGTTGTCAGCGTTGTCGTCATCGGTGGCGGTGTAGGTTCCGATGACGAGCTCAGAGGATGTGGCGTCGTGATCGAATTCGATTTCCGCGAAGCTCGGCCCGGCGTTTCCAGCGACCACCGGCGTCTCGTTAAGGTCGTTGACGGTGATTGCGACGGCCTGGGTGTCCTCAAGCCGCGGGCCGCCGTTGTCTCTTACCCGCACCGTTATGTCGTAGACATTGTTGCTGCCGGTGTCGTCCGGCCTCTCGTAGTCCGGCGAGTTCTTGAAGGTGAGCGTGGCTGTTCCGTTCACATTCGACGTGATATTGAAGTCCCCCGCATCGTTGCCCTGCAGGTCCCACGACATCGTTCCCGTCGTGGCGTCCGGGTCCGTCGCAATGTATGTCGCTACAACCCCCGTCGCATTCTCATCGAACGTGGCGGAGGCAGGGGCGGTGGTCAGCGTGGGCGTCTCGTTAACGTCCGTGACGGTTACGGCGAGGGATTTGGAGATGCTGAGGTGATTTGACGATCCCCGGGCGCCGTGGATGCCGTTGTCCGTGACCGTTACCGTGACGTTGTAGACGTTGTCGCTTCCGGCATCCTGCCTGTCTTCAAAGTTCGGCGCGTTCTTGAACGTAAGCACGCCGCTCGTCGAGCCGATCTCAAAGAAGCCCCCGTCGTCGGCGCTCTCCACTGACCACGTCAGCGTATTGGCCGAGTCGTGGGTCTCGTTGTTGTCGTTGTCCGGGTCGTCAGCATCGTAGTCGAGGACGGAGGTCTGGTTTTCCGCGACGGATATCGCCGTTTGAGTAGTCTCGATCGTGGGCTGTTCGTTAACGTCCGTGAGGCTGATAGTCACATTGATGGTGTCGTCGGTGGTGGTATGAGGAGAATTGCCGGCGGCGTCCTTGTTGTCGTGCACGTGCACGGAAAAGCCGTAAACGCTCTTGGACTCGTAGTTATAGGTGATCCCCGACTTGGTCCGTATCTGGCCGCTTGTCGCAACGATGTCGAAGGAAGACGCGTCCGTGCCGCTGAGCGAGTAGGTCAGTGAGTCGCTGTCGTCATCCTCGGCCGCCACCGGCGCGCCGACGTTCGTCCCGCCTCCGCTGTTTTCCGGCACGTTGCGGGAACCGGTCTCGCTGGATGGGAATTCCGGCTCGTTGTTGCTGGCGCTGATCTGGCCTGTCACGGCGTTGGCGGATTTGCCGGAACCTTGCGGGTCCGTGTAGGACCCCGTGGCGCGCAGATACTTGGTCACGTCCGCGGCCACGGTTGTATAGGAGGCTGCATTGCCATTCGACGTGATGTTGGTGAAGGGTCCTGAGGACGAGTCCCCGCGCGCCCATTGCCAGGACAGGCTGCTGACGGTACCGTCAATGTCGCTCACGGACGCCGTCAGGGTCTCGCCGCCCGACTCCGTGCCTGTGATCGTCACCGTGCCCGGCTCATCCACGTTGGAGAGGTTGATGGTGACGTCGATGGAGTCATCAGTGTCGGTGTCGGGATCGCCAGCCGCGTCCTTGTTGTCACGGACGCTCACGGTCACGTCGTAGCTGTTGGTGCCCTCATAGTTGTAGGTGACCCCGGACTTGGTCTGAATCTGGCCGCTTGTGGAAACGATGGTGAAGGAAGATGCGTCATCGCCGCTCAATGAATAGTGGAGCGGGTCGCTGTCGCCGCCCGTGGCAGACACCGGTGAGCCAACATTAACGTTTGCCCCGCTGTTCTCCGGCACGCTGCGCATCCCGGTCTCAGTGGATGGGAATGACGGATCAACGTTGCCGGACGCAACCTGGCTCGACGCGGCGCTGGTTGCGGACTTCCCTGAACCGTGAGGGTCTGTGTACGACGCCGTGGCCTTCCGATACTTGCCCACGTCCGCGGCCACGGAGGTGTAGGGATTAGAGGTCGCCCCGCTGATGGGTGTGAACGTTCCGCCTGCCGTGTCGGATCGCGACCACTGCCACGTTACGTTGCTGGGTGTCCCGTCATGGTCGGTCAATGTTGCGGTCACCGCCTGCCCCGCCGTGATCGTGCCAGGCAGCGTCACCGTCCCGGCCTCATCGATGTTGGTGATGGTAACGACGACGTTGATGCTGTCATCGACAGCGGAGCCATCAGTATCCTTCACCTCGACGGTCACGTTGTAGACGTTGTTGGTGCCGGCGTCTCTTGGGTCCTCGTAGTCGGTTAGGGCCTGGAACCTGAGAACGCCTGCAGTTGTGATGGTGAAATCAGCCATGTCAGGCCCGCTCAGCGTCCACGTCAGCGTGTCGTCCTCCGGGTCGTCCGCCGCGTACGTTGCGAGCGGGTCACTGGGCCCTGTCCCCTCCGGCTTGCTGATGGAGGTATGGGACGAGCCTGTGCTCGTGATGTCTGGCGGTTCGTTGACGTCGGTGACGTCGACGACAACGTCAAACGTGTCGCTCATGGCGGGGGAACCATTGTCGGTGACCTTGATGGTCACCTGATATGTGTTGCTGGCGGGGGTAGTTGCGCTGCCCGGTGTCTCATAGTCCGGCGCGCTGATGAATGAGAGTTCGCCGGAAGTCGGCCCGATCTGGAACAGCGCTCCATCCTGGTTCTCTTCAACGGTAGTGTCGCTGTCTATCGACCATATATGGGTGTCCGACGTGTCCGGGTCCGAAACCGTGTACGTCCCGACGGTGGTGGTGTTCTCATCAACATCGGGGGCTGTGGCACCGGTGATTGTGGGTTCTTCGTTGAGGTCGTTGACGTTGATGGTCACCTTGATGCTGTCGTCCCATGTCGTGTCGGCGTCTCCGCCGGGGGTTTTGCTGTCCCTTACGTACATGGGTGCGACGTAGGAGGATGTGGTCTCAAAGTCCAGGTTTCCAAAAACCGAGACCTGACCGGTGCTCGTGTCGATGAAGAACGTAGGAACGACGGTAGAGTGCAGCTCGTAGGTCAGCGTGTCGCCTGTGTCATCGTCCGTTGCGGCGACCGGGTCCCCGAAGGCGGTCAGGCTCGGCGTGTTCTCATCAACAGTTAAGGTGATCGTCTCGCTCGAGAACTCCGGCCTGTCGTTGGTCGCGCCCGTGTGGTTCGTCACAGACCAGCTAGTCAACGCCTGCACGTCGTTGCCTGCCGGGTCTTCCACCGGATTTGTCCCGACTGTGTAATCCAAAGTCACCGTGTCGCCACTTGCGGCGCCTGTCGACAGCGTGAGCTCCACCTCAGCGCCGCGCACTGCGACGCTCGACGGAGTGTAGTCCGTGCCGCCGATGTCCACGGTGAAATCCGACGCGGCGGGGGTGGAGCTTTCGTTCAGGAGCTCGCTATAGATGAGTACCAGGGACGTTCCGTCCACGTTCGCCGCTAGCAACAAGGGGGCGGTATTGTCGAACTGCGCGCGTGTCTGCGGGGTCTGCAGCAGAAAGAGCGCCACCAGTAGGCCGAGGGCTGCCACGGTGAGGACCCAGGAGGCCCCTTTGGAATGAGAGTTCCGGTGCATGGTCGTTGATAGTACCATGCAAGGTATTAATTACTTGTAAGAATATCACAGAAAATTGCTCAATTTATATGAGTTTCGTGTGAAGTTATTGGAATTCCCCGTATAGCCTCAGGAATTCGCCTCCGTGTGCTACATTCGCTCAGCGGGAACATCGCGTGGAGGGTATTAATGAATGTCATCTGGATAGTTTCAGATAGTTTCCGCAGAGATCACATTGGCGCATACGGAAATCCACACATACGCACACCATCCCTGGACGCATTGGCGGCCGAGTCCGTAAGGTTCGACGCTCACTACGCCGCCGGTTTTCCCACCATGCCCACGCGGGCAGATCACCAGACAGGTCGATGGACGATGTCCTTCATGGGATGGGAGCCGCTTCCCAAAGGCGTAACCACTCTCGCAGAGATACTGGCCCGCAACGGCCTCCACACCGCCGCGTCCGTGGACACTCCCTACTACCTTCGGGACGGGATGAACTACGACCGCGGCTTTCAGACGTTCTTCATGAACACCGGACAGGACACCCTCTGGTCGTTGATTCCGGAGCCCGGCTATCACAATGAGGCCCTGGACGTCAGGGACAGGTGGCGCTCCGAATGGGACAGGAACGCGCCAAAGACATTCATGACCGCCATGCAGTGGCTGGAGAAACACTACAAGGAAGATTTCTTCCTCTATGTGGACACATGGGACCCACACGAACCCTGGGATGCGCCGTCCTACTACACGGAGCTCTACATGCCTGACCACGACGGCGAACTGGTGCTTCCAGTCTACGGCAACTGGCATGATGTGCCCGGCTACACCGAGGCACAGCTGCACAAGGGACACGCCGCCTACTGCGGTGAAATCACGATGGTCGACACCTGGGTGGGCTACCTCCTCAAGGCTGTCGAGAACATGGGACTTGCCGAGAAGACCATCGTCATTTTCACCTCAGACCACGGATTCTATTTTGGAGAGCATGGCGGCCTCTTCGGCAAGATGAGCTCCGATATGTACCCGGACGGCACGCTCCGGCCATATGACGAGCCGGGATCGCAGTGGAGCTACTCCCCCCTATTTGAAGAAATCGTCCACTTGCCGCTCCTCATGCGTGTTCCCGGGGTATCTCCTGCCATGTACGGCGGCTTGAGTTCCGCCATCGACGTCATGCCCACGGTGCTTGACCTGCTGGGCATGGACATCCCCGACTTCGTTCAGGGTCGGTCACTTGCGCCTGCTATTGGCGACGCCACGCAATCAGGGCGTGACTTTGTGATTAGCAGCATCCCTTTCGCCAATCCGGGGGACGCGGTCCAATCTGTGGACAATTTTTTGCGCGACCTCAAGGACCCTCCGGTCACGACCATCACTGCGGGACAGTGGAGCCTGCTTTACAGCTCTGACCCGGGAGTGTCTCAGCTCTACAACCTCGAATCAGACCCAAAGCAGCAGCACAACGTGATAGGAAACCACACGGACCAAGCAAAGGAACTCCACCGGTTTTTGGTCGAGTTCATGCGTGAAACCGGCGTGCCCGACCGCCTGCTAAAACCCAGATTGGAATTGCGTATTTAGCGAGATCGCAAATAGTAGTTGCGTCAATCCTTTGTGCTTAGGATTGTTGCCTCGTTCAGAGTATTTCGTGGTCAGTGAACGGCGCTTGTCGTTGTACCATGAAAAGAGTCACAAAATTATATGGCAGGTTACGTTTCCCGCCGCCATTAACAGATATACATATCTACTCGATGCCATGTATCGATCAGATATCCCGGTGGAAGGAGGATATCGTTCCCGTGAAACATCACAAGTACATTCAGGCCCTCATCCTGCCGTCGGCCAGCCTGAAGATACGAGTACTGACACTTGCGGGCGCTCTAGCCGCGCTCGCAGTAGCCTTGCTCGCTCTGGGTTGGAGCGGCTCTGCGTGGGCACAGGGACAGTCAACTTGCGACGTAATCGACCTCGGCACGCTCAGCGCCGACGCAGATAGCGAGTTAACGGGCACCGGACGCTGGACCACCAACGACTGCAATTCCCGTTTTCGAACTGGCAGTGATGCCCACAGCTATCGCTTTGAGGTGGTCGAAGGCGGGCGAATCAGGATCGACCTGGGTTCCACGGACGGGGATTCTTTCCTCTATCTGTTGACCGAAGATGGACGGCGGCTCACGGACAACGATGACGGCGGAGCCGGCCTCGACGCGCGAATCGAGCGTGACCTGACACCGGGCATCTATGTCGTGGAGGCAACCACGGTCGGCGGGCGTAGCCGCGGCCCGGCCAACTTCACCCTTTCCATCAGCCGGGCGGCGGGTTGTGATCCAGTTCACCTGGGCACCCTGCGGACCGGTATTGATCTGACCACATCCGGATCCTGGTCGCTCGACACATGCGGCTCGCGCTTCGTAGTCGAACACCCGGCTCATAGTTACCTGTTCACTCTGAATCAAGCCGCCCGCGTACGCGTGGACCTGATGTCTGAGAACGGCGACCCTGTGCTGTCGCTCGTATCTCCTACCGACGGCTTGATCGCCGCAAACGACGATGGAGGAGAGTCGCGCAATTCCCGCATCAACCGCTATCTGGCTCCGGGCACCTACCTGCTGGAAGCAACCACCTACCTGGAACGCGACTATCAACCCCTGATGGCCGACTTCACACTTGTAGTTCACCTCGTGGATGAGGAGGCGGACCAGGCCAGCTTTCTGCTGAAGATTGAGGATGTGCAAACGCCGAATCAGGTAGTCGCGGGGCAGCCATTTGACATTCACTACCGCGTGGGCAATCTGGGGGGCGGCGACCTCGCGGATATCAATGGAAACGCGCGGGTCTACGTGGTGGGGCCGCGGCCATTGTTCGATATCACTGGTCGGATAGACACGTCAGAAGGCAGCTGGGCATCCGGCGTTTCCTACCATACGGGCGCGCAGACTGCGAGTGAGACAAGCGTCGAACTGGGAGAGATCGCGCCGTTTGAGGGGACTCTCCGCAGTCCCGGTCCCTCATGGATCTTCGTCGGGGTCGTCACTGACGACGAGGACGAGAACGAACGGGGATTCCATGGTCAGTGGCACAACTTGATGGTGCTGAGCAGCACTACGTTCGATGCGATCACCGTCGGTGTAGACGGCACAGACTATCGAGTCGAAGCCAATGCCGACGCAGACGGGATGGTTACAACCACTGTTAGCGCCGTTAACAACCCGGACGCGGATGTGGACCCCTTGGTCCGAGCGAAAGCGATCTACACAGCAGGCGTCCGCACGCAGGTGGTGGAGGAGATCTTCGAGCGGCCGGCGATTGCCGATCTCCCTATCACGGGAGCGTCTACACCGACCGATGTGGAAAATCCGTCATCAACCGCCCTGTTGGAGAAATTTACAGACCGGTACACGACCGCCATCACACTGTCCGGCTTGCCCAGCGTGTTGGCGGCAAAAGAAGTCTTGAACCCGGCGACTATCGAGGATCTCGTGCTCCGCTTATCCCGATCCGCATCGATAGAGTACGTGTCTCTCGCAGCATCCTGGAGCGCGCTTCAGGATCGTATCAATGAGGGTGAAACGCTCTCTTCAGAAGACGCATTAGCCCTCTATTCCGAGCTCGTCTACGCCGAAAGGGTGATCTCTCCCGCAGTAGCCGCCGGTCGGGCTGTCGAGGAAGCTCGGGCGGCCGCGTTGGGCTGGGAAGATGCCGGAGTCCAGGAAATGCTCGATGACCTTGCCCTGCAGGCATCGTGCAGAGATCCGGGGAGAGGGCTGCGCGAAGTTCTGGAGGAGATGGAAACGACAGACCTTGATGAAATGCTTAAGCTCGACGCCGAAATGCGCGCAGCGTTACCGGCCTACGGTTTTGCGAGGGACGCGGTATTGTGCGCGGTGGCAGGCGCTGATCGCCATAACACCCTGTTCCTGGAGAGCTTGGCAATTGCCGACAACAGCGACATTCGTGAACTGCTCGGCTACGAACAGCCGACGGCCACGACAGTTGCTCCACCGCCATACCGACTGCGAATCATCGCTATGCTGGATGAGGAAGGTCGGATTGAGCACGGCGTCGAGCTTGCCGGCGGAGAGCAGATACTGCCTTCCCGTCGTCACCTTTCATCGGAAGCTCCTCCCGGAATCTGGCAGATCAGCAGCGATGTTGAGGTGGACGGGAACCCAATCGGAAGAGTCCGATCGCGCCGGTTGGATGACGGGCGCGTGGAGTTTGGCTTTATGGATGCCGTCGGCGAGACGATTACCCCTGAAATCCGCTACCTGTCCGAAGATATCCCTGCGGGGGTTTGGCTTCGCAGCGCAGAGATTGAGGTGACGCGAGAACCGATTCTGGAGTGACGAAAGCCGCGCAGTGCGGCCAGGCTGTGGAGTTGCGGCATCGGAGGATACGTCAAGGGCCTCAATACTTTCAGTCGAGGAAGCTTACACCGGACTCGCTCTCATAGGGGAAGTACCCGGCGATGCGCAGCTTACCCAATACTTCCTCAGAGTGAGCGGAGTTCCTGGTCTCGAGTGTGAGCTGAATCTCGACTTGACCCATATGCACTGTCGGGGCATGCCTGAGGTGACCAATGTCCAGCACGTTGGCCTCATTCTCAGACACGATGCTCAGTAGTCGGTTCAACCGACCTGGACGGTCTTCCACCATAACCTTGAACACGAGGTAGCGCCCCGCATGCGCCAGTCCGTGCTCCATGACACGCGCAATCAGGTGGGAATCCACATTACCCCCGCTGAGCACCACTGCAACCTTCTTTCCGGCGCTTTGAATCTTTCCTCCTAACACTGCGGCAAGACCAACTGCCCCGGCCCCTTCGACAAGCAGCTTGCTCCTCTCCAACAGGAGCATCATGGCCTGGGTGATCTCGTCCTCTTCCACCACTACCATGTCATCCACATAGCGCTTCACTAACGGGATGGTGATCTGCCCGGGAGTGCCGACCGCAATACCATCGGCGACGGTGGCCTCCTGCCTTGTGGTGAAGTGCCGGTTGGCCTTGTACGAGTCGACAACAGCCGTGGACGCCGCTGCCTGCACTCCAATGACCCTGACAGTAGGCATAGTTTCCTTTATCGCCACGGCGATGCCGGATATCAAGCCGCCGCCGCCCACCGGTACGACAACAGTGTCCAGATCATCCACCTGGTCAAGTATTTCCAGCCCAATCGTCCCCTGCCCCGCGATGATGGCCGGGTCATCGAATGCGTGGATAAAAGTCAGGTCGTTCTCACGCATGATGCGCCGCGCATGGGCATTGGACGAGTCGAAATCATCGCCTGCAAGGACGACGGTCGCGCCATAGCCGCGCGTAGCCTCCACCTTTGGGAGGGAGGCCCCGATCGGCATGACAACCGTGCAGGGTATACCAAGAGTACCTGCCGCCAGAGCGACTCCCTGCGCGTGGTTGCCCGCGCTGGCAGTGATGACGCCTCTGGCCTTTTGGTCCGGGCTTAGGGCAGCGATTCTATTTGAAGCGCCTCTGACCTTGAAGGAGCCCGCTCTCTGAAGGTTCTCCGCCTTGAAGACAAGCTCGCACCCCGCCAAAGCGCTCAACGAGTGCGCGGATAACGCGGGTGTCTTGCGCACCAGTTGAGAGATGGTGCTTTGCGCCTTGTGGATGTCCTGGAGAGTTACGGACGGTTTCATCCCTTAACCCCCTTTGCCATGACCGTTTCCAGAGGTTGGGGCACGGAAGATTTGTGGGGTATAGAGGCTGCCTTGCAGAAGATAATTCACTACGACGGCAGTATATCAAGAGGCGCAAACGAAGAGACGACCGAATTTTGCGAATGCTATGATACGGCAATAAAGCGTCGCCGCTCGCTTTGGGCACTCTTGAGACACATCGCTACGGAGACAAACTGATGAGTGCGTTCGGTATCATCCGCCGCGGGTTAGCAATCACCGCCTTGACGCTTGGTCTGCTGCTTGTCGCCGGCGGATGCGGATCGGACCCTACGCCGACACCAGAACCTGAGTTGACGCTCGAGGAGGTTCTTGAGCGTACAAGCGATCACCTTCTCTCTTTCCAAACGGCCCGGTTCCAGATGATCGACGAGATGGAATCCGGCACGAAGTTCTTTGGTCAGACACTCAAGAGTGTGGACGGGAAGGTTCAGGCGCCGGACAGGACGGATCTGAAGGTGGACGTGGAGTCGCCGGCCCTGGGATTCGTACAGATTGGCATCATCGCGGTGGGTGACTCGGCGATGATGCAGTTCGCATCCGGCGCGCCATGGACCGCGTTGCCTCTTGAGCAGGTGCCGTTCAATTTCATCGGTCTGGGCAAGACGCTCAGCGATCTGCTGCCGAAGATCCAGAACATCGAACTCACCGGTCGAGAGACGGTCAACGGAATGGAGACTATCAGGATTGACGGGGACCTTGTCTCTGAGGACCTCGCAAACCTCATCACGTCCGCGGATTCCGGGCACCCCATCGATCTAACCGTCTGGGTCGGCGCGAAGGACCAGAGTGTGCGGCAGATTAGGATAGTGGGCAACGTGTTCACCGACGACGGTGCGGGCACGAGCCGGCTGATTATCCTTTCCGACTACGATCAACCGGTTGATATTCAACTTCCAGGTTAGACCGCCGGATCGTGAATAGCGCCCGGTCCCGCCTCTCCTCCCTCGGCTCCTCACAGACCGCCATCATCACGATTATTTGCCTTGGCGTCTTTTCCACGGCGCTAGATCAGACAGTGGTCGTGGCGGCGTTGCCAACGGTCATGCTGGAGCTTGAAATCCCGCTGACCGACCTCGATACCGCCTCATGGATCATCACGGGCTACCTGGTCAGCTACACGGTTGCCATGCCGCTGGCAGGTCGACTGTCGGATGTGTACGGCCGCGTGAGGATGTTTCAGATCGCGTTGCTCATCTTTGCCGTCGGGTCTGCACTCGTTGCCCTCGCCCCCAATTTCGCGTGGATTGTATCCGCGCGAGTCATCCAGGCCATTGGCGGCGGAGCGACTGTTCCCATCGGCCTGGCCATGGCGGTGGCAGCGGTGGAGCCCAAGCATCGGGGCGTCACTCTTGGACTCGTGGCAGCGTCAGCAGAAGCAGGATCTGTGCTGGGGCCGTTGTATGGTGGAGCGCTTATCGAGTGGGTTGGCTGGCGATTCATCTTCTGGCTGGACGTGCCACAGAGCCTGCTTCTCATCGCGCTGATGGCTATTCTTCGGAACCAGGCCAACCCGCAGGCCAAGATGGACTACGTGGGCGCGGTGACGGTGGGCGCGGCGCTTACCGCGGTGGCGATCGGATTATCGCAGCGCGCGATCTTCTCATTTGATGCCATCCTGCCCTACGCGATCCTCGCGTTGGGGGTGGTGCTGGTCATCGCAGTCATCTTCTTTGAACGACGGACAGAGCAGCCCCTCTTCGCATCATTCCTCTACAAATCGCGAGCCTTCGTGTCCGCTAATGTGACGCAATTCATGGTGGGAGTCTCTTTGGTCATTGCGCTTGTGGCCGTTCCTCTAATGGCGAACACAGTCATGGAGAAGGAGGACTGGGAAAGCGCGCTACATCTGGTGCGGCTAACGGCCGCTATCCCGCCGGGAGCGATTGTGGGCGGGTACATATTGCGATGGACGGGCGTTATTCCCGTAACAGTCACAGGTTTAGCGTTCATCGGCATAGGCCTGTTGTTCATGAGTGGGTGGGGAACAGAAGTGGAGGAATTCCGGTTAACGGCGCCCCTTGTCTTGTCCGGACTCGGATTCGGGCTGGTGCTGCCTCCCATCAGTGTCACGGCTTTGAGCGCCGCACCTAGCCACTATTGGGGCGCCGCCGCATCACTGGTAACGGCAGCGCGCATGGTTGGCATGGCGTTGGGGCTTTCTGCCCTGTCCGCATGGGGAATCGAGCGGTTTTACAGCCTGACCGCCGATGTGACAATTGGCGCGTCGTTTGAAGAGACGCAAGCACCGCTTCTTGAGGCGGGCGTGACTGTATTCCAGAACTTGTTCATGATTGCGGGTTTCGTTTCCCTGTTGGCGATTTTGCCCGCGCTCCTGATGAGGGTTGCGGACGTTGATGAAACGGAACGGCAAGCAGAGCAAGCGTCAGACGCAACGCCAACGTGGTAGAGTAAATATGCTTTTGGCTTAGGGCGCGCGGGTGTCGTCCTACCCCTTCTAAACGGGTGTTTTGGCCGATTCGTCGTCACCCTGGGACACGTTTATGGAGTGATGGCTGATGACAACCGCTCAACTTGCAGACCTGGAGGACGCTCCGCTGCCGCCGTTCCCTGAGGGCTGGTATTTCATCGAAACGCGCCAGGCCATCGAAAAAGCCAAGCTGGTCAGTAGGACGTGGATGGGCGAGGAAATCATCGCCTGGATTGATGGCGAGGGAACTATCTGCGTTGCGGAAGCTCATTGTCCGCACTTGGGGGCGAACCTGTCTCCCGAGGTCGGCGGACGAGTGATCGACGGGCAGCTGGTGTGCCCCTTTCACGGGTTTGCATACGACGCAACGGGGCAATGCATCTCCACCCCCTACACGAATCCTCCTCCAACTGCGCGCCTGCGCCTCTTCGAGACACGTGAACGCTCAGGCCTGATCTTTGGGTGGTGGGGCATCGACAGACGTCCACCACAATGGCCCATGCCGGATGAAACGCAGGACAATGACGGTTGGAGTTCTCTTGCACGAAGAAGCGTCCGCTTCGCCGGACATCCACAGGAGACGACGGAGAACTCAGTCGATTATTCCCACCTGAATTACGTACATGGTTTTGGGGATGTGAGTCGTACCGCCCCGCTCGTGATTGAGGGCCATCGACTGGAGAGTCGTTTTGAGTTCCAGACCACAAAGCCAATCACGAAACTGGGACGTGTGACCTTCGATATATCGGCGGCGACTTTCGTGTACGGCCTCGGTGTCTCGTACGTGGAGATCCGCGAGCGCTCGATCGGAATGGATCTCAGGCTGTGGGTTCTCGCAACGCCAATCGATGGCACCAACGTGGAGATGACCCTGTTCTCGCAAGTGAAGGAAATCACGAACCCCAAACGGTTCGTGATGGGGTTGGGATTCCTGCCGAAGAAGCTCCGCGCGCCCCTTATGAACAAGTTCATCGCGGCCAACCAGATACAAGACGTTAGGAAGGACGTCATCATCTGGAACCGCAAGAAGTACCGGTCACGGCCACGCCTCTTCAGGCTTGACGGGGACATCATGCCCTTTCGCAGATATTGCGCGCAGTTTTACCCTGATACAAGGACAGGATTATCTACATCGCCAGATACGGAAAGCGAGGCTGGGCAACAGACAGTCACTCCGGCCGCACGTCAATCGGCCACGAGCATCTGAGTATTGAGTCTCCCGGGGAGGGGGCATATACCGCATGAATATGGTGATTGGCAATTTCAGTCGGCTTGTAACCGCGCGGCCATGGATAACCATCGCCTTGCTCCTTGTGCTGACCGTGGTGCTGGGCTACGGCGCGACGTATCGCGAGCCTCCCACGGAAGGCGCCAGCCTTGCATTCCTGCCACCGGGCCACCCTTTAGGCGACGCGGCAGAAGATATCGAGCAGCATTTCGGAGATTCGGGCGAGCTTATCGCCGGCAACCTTATCTTTCGCGGGGAAGCGCTTACACCGGATGGACTCGCCCAGATGGATGCCCTGCTTGCCGACATCGCGAGCCACCCGGATATTGGCGATATATTGACGCCCGTGGATCCGCTCTTCGCGCCCTCATCTCTGTTCAAGGCGGTTCTGCAAGTAAGTGATCTGCGGACTGTCACACAGGCGCAGATTGATTCCGTGCGAAACGCCCCCGGAATCGGCGAAACCCTCGGCGCGGTTACTGGAACCGACGTGGACGGGACTCAGATCGCCGTCGGTAGTTTCCAGCTAGTTAACACCGGGGACGATAGAGTCCTCGTCGCCGAGACGCGAATCAACGAGCTGGCAATGGAATCTGAAGGCCCACTAAGCGCCAGATCGCTTTCACCGGAAATCATCGTTGCCGAATACGAGAAGGCGACTGAAGAGGGGATGGCCCCTCTAATGATGCTGGCGTTGGTACTTATCGCCGTGCTGCTCCTTGTTTTTACTCGCTCTCCCGCAGACATGCTGCTCTCGCTGGCGGGACTCGTCATCTCCATCACGTGGATTGTCGGCATGGAGGGATGGCTTGGGCCGTCGGCGCTGGGGTTTATAGGCCCGCCCAGCTCGCTCACGGCGCTGGTTCCCGTGATCATCATCAGCCTCACTGTTGACTATGCGATTCAGTCGGTCTCGCACTACAGGGAGCAGAGGCTTGAGGGCGAGTCTGTCAGACAGGCCGTGCGCGTCGGGCTGCGGAACGTCACTATCCCTCTCACACTGGCCGCCGTCACAACGATGGCCGGTATGTTTGCTTCACGTTTCTCACCGATTGAGGTCATTGGCGACTTTGGAATTGTCGCCGGACTGGGAGTCGGACTAAGCCTTATTGTCATGCTGACATTGCTCCCGGCAGGTCGGACAATTATCGACGCCCGTCGAGAATCGCGAGGATCCTTGAGACAGCCGCGCCCCGTTTCAAACGCAGTGCCGGGCGTCACGCGAATCGCGGAGATCATGGGCCGGGAAGTCACACGGCGGCCCGCCCCATACATCGTTAGCGTCCTCGCCGTGACGGCCGTTCTGGGATATTTCGCCACGAACCTGGAATCAGAATTCAGCGTCCGTGACGTCCTGCCCAATAACGGCGCGGTTTTGGCGGACCTGAACACGCTCGACGCGGCTGTGGGCGGCTCAACGGAGTTGGCCAGTCTGCTTGTGCGGGCTGAAGCTACAGACAGCCGAACCCTCCTGAATCTTCATGATTTGACAACGCCATTTGAGAACGAGCAGACACGCCCTGGCGCTGCCGCGGGCCCGGTGCAAAGGTCACTCGAAAACCTCGTGGATGATTGGACGCATGACAGCGGCGAACCCGGTGACAAGTATGACCCCCAACTGGCCGAGCTCTTTGAGCAAGCGTCCCCCGGCGTGGAGCTTGATCCGGTTCTGATGCAGGAGTTCATCGACCAACTTCTGCTCAGAGAACCGGAGCTTTCGGGATTCCTCGTCAATAACGTGCACGGGGAAGACCTGATGCTGCTCCAGTTCCCCATCTTCAATGAAGACGTGAGGCAGCTAGGGACTCTCCAGCCGGAACTCGAGGGTCTATGGCTCGGCGAAGACGACAACATCATCGTGACGTCATTGGCCATCGTCTCCATGGAGGTCGGCAATCAAATCACAAGTGGACAGTCAGAGTCGATCGGAACAACGGTCGCCGTAGCCCTGACCATCCTGGCGATTTTCTTCTGGATAACAGTGCGGCAGCCTGCGCTTGCCATCATCGCAGTGGTTCCAATCGTCTTCGTCCTGATCTGCGTGCTGGGCACCATGTGGCTGTTGGGTATCCCCTATTCCCTCATCACGTCTATCATCACGGCGTTATCAATTGGTATCGGAGTGGACTACACCATCCATATCATTCACCGCTACCGAGAGGAGTATTCTGCGCTGCGCAACCCGGAACAGGCGGCGATTCGGACCCTGTCCACAACGGGCTCGGCACTTTTGGGTTCCGCAATGACGACGGCGTTGGGATTCGGTGTGCTGATAGCCGCGCCACTGGTAGCCTCCCAGCAATTTGGCATCACGGCGACCATCACAATCCTCTATTCCCTGATCGTCTCAGTCGTGCTGGTGCTTCCCGCCATGGTGGTTTGGGGATCGTTCCAGAATATGAGGCTTCGCTCTCAACTTGAGAGGATATGGGAAGACCTGGATGAGGAAATCGACGCGACGTATCGGCGCCACGAGGCGGAAGCCTAGAGTCCTCGCCTCTCCGTTACAACAAGCTTGAGCTTCCTATGGGGCTTCAGCGACGGTAGCGCACTGATCTTGAGATTTTTCTTGAACTTCGCCGGAGAGACATCAAAGGTGAAGTGACGGGCAATCAAGAGCAAGTTGACGGTGAGCTGCAATTCCATCTGGCGATTCCCGAGGCAAGTGTGCGTGCCAAGACCAAAGGGCGCATAACCGGGGCTGTGGTGCTCATTGCGAGGCGGCAGGTAACGGTCGATATCAAATTTGGAGGCGTCAGGGAAGACATCGCTCATATAATGCGCAGCGGTCTGCGCGATATGCACGCGCGTTCCGATGGGCAGTTCAAACCCTTCAACAACGCAGGTATTCATCACGTTGCGAACCGACATTGGAACAATGGGATAGACACGCATGCACTCCATGATGAATCGATGCGTGATGCCGATGGATTCGGGGGTGATGTCGTCTCCCTTTGGATCACCGTTTGCGAACAGCGCATCAGCCTCACGCCGAAGCTCGGCATGCAATTCCGGTTTTGTCGCCATGGCGTAGAGGCAGAAGCTCATCATGTCGCCGAGATACACGCTGGCAACCAGGGCGACGGTGAATACGAAACGCAAATTGGATTCCGGCAAGAACTGTGGATCACTCGCATGGAGGCTGAGGTAATCGTCGACGAGGTCACGAGGTTGTCCTGCCCGTTGCGCAGGGGTATGCACACCCTCCACTCGCTCCAGCAGCCGATCAACGAGTTTCGCTCGTCGTCTCATGCCCGGTGTTTTCAACATGAACTTGGGCAGGAGGTTCATAACATGAACGCTAAGAACCCGTTCCTTGTACCTGGCAAGATCGCCAATAAGATCCTGTGATTCGACTCCGACGAAGAACGGAGAGACCTGGGCGTTAATCATCAGCCGGGATGTGTCGCTAGCGGGAAGAGCGTCTCCGACCTTCCAGTTCGACATGAATGCCCGCGCGTTGCGATAGACCATGTCTAACTGACCTTCAAGCCGAGTGCGGGAATACGCAGGCTGCAGAGATTTCCGCAAGCGGAAGTGATCCGCGCCGTCCAGGGAGGGGAGCACACCTGCCGCCCCATATTCTTTCTCAAAGTTATGGAAGTAGTCCCTGGTACGTAGGTACATGCGCCCCTGCCGGTGTGCCCATCGATTGGTCGCGGGTCCGGCCAGGAACACAAGGGGCTTTACGAATGGGGGCTTGATCTGAAAAACGGGCCCGTAGTTCTCAGCGAGTTCTCCAAACAACGCCGGAATGTTCCCGCTTCTCAGGTGCTTATTGAACACCAGCTTTCGCAGGGGAACGGTGGGGATCTTCTTCGCCAGTCCCGAACGGCGCAGCAAAGGGCCGGCAAGGTTCTGGGAAACGGCCTCCGCGATGGATCGCCCAATGACATCCATCCTGGAGATCTGGGCTATACGTTCCTCCTCATCCTCTTCGATGGGGAAAATGAAGCGGAAAACGTCACAGGTGTTGACCAGGCAGATGAGGATGATATCTCTGGGCTCAGGAATCTCGTTGCTGAAAATGACCCTGATGATTCGGTTCCGGACGAACTCGGCTGCTGTGTCTCTCCATTCGCCGCCGCCGAATTCGATGCCGCGAGACGTGCGGGCCATCGTCCAGAAATCACCGTCGTGGTGTTGAAGGATGCCAATCCTGACCAAGCGAGCGAGTGTATCGTCAATGATGGTCTCTGCAAGCGGTGCAAGACGCTCAATCCAATACGTTGTACTTCGCTGCTCAGTCTCGGAGGCAATCTCGTCAAGCAGGGTATCCAGGGCAATGTCATCCGTATCCGTCTTGTCTACAAGGATGAGCGACTCAAGGTCAGTATCTATGCGGCCCAGGAGAGACAGTTCTGCAAGGGCCGCGCCAACCACGACACAATTCAGGTTCCAGCCGGGCACCTGGTGGAAATAGCCGTCCTCCTCATTGAGGAGAATCAGTATGAGTTCTTCCGGCAGGCTGAGAGTTTGTGTCGCCGCACCGTCAGCAGAAGCTGTCATTGGCTATGATCTCCAACCATCATTGCGCCATACGCACGATTCAGTGCCATCTCTCAGTATACTTTGGCGTGTACAACCTTAACAAATAAGCTATACGCCCTGGCCATCTCGCCGCGCCAAACGCTTGACCTTTCTGAATCGGCGGCCATACATGATGCTTCCGTAGTAGTTGAACACCTGCCTCGCCTCTTCATCGTCGAAGGGATAGTCCGCGCCGAGCTGTCGCGCGGCGGCCATCCCGGTGATAAAACACGTTTCCTGGCTGTTGACGAGTGTATGCGCACCACAATGCCACGTCCGCCTTTTGCCCTGGATAAACCGAAAGAGAGTCAAGAGCATGGCGATATGCCTGACGTCATGGACGACGTGTTGAAACGACAACGTCTTGACGATCTTTCCCTCATCAATGGGGCTTGCGGCGTTGTAGGTGACGAGGAGGGGTTTGTCGGAGCCGTTCGCCCACGGCTGCTGGTTATGCATGATGTACGTGATCTGGTAATTGTCCGGTTTCTCACCATAGTGCTCGATGTAGTTGCTCCGCGTCGCCAATGGCCTTATATCATTCTCGGGCAGCACTGAGGAATCCGAATGGACAACGGCATCACCGTGGAGAGAGGAATCATAGCGGACGCGAGAGAGGATGTACCGCTCAAGGCGCGAGGGGTTGTCTAGCAATGCCAGTGATTGGTTCGCGTTGCAGGCGAGGATTACGTCATCGAACTCTTCACGAACGCCGTTCTCATCTTCGATCACAACCCCTGAATCCTGCCGATGCACCTTTCGGACAGGACGATTCAGGTAGATCTTGTCCCGAAACTCGGCAGAGAGATTCTCGTATATGCGGCGGGTTCCCTGGTCCCATGTGTGCATGGTCGTAGCTTTCTCGATATCGAAGAACTCAAGGTAGCGCGCAAAGAGAGAGGCGGGCATATCAAACACATTCGTCGCCATCAGGAAATTGACGAACATAGGCTTGAGAATCTTGTACTTGAAATCATCGGAAAACCTGCCCAGCTTGAGCACTCGTCCCATGCTGACGTAGTTGTAGGGATTGAGGGCATTGAGGAACCGGGAGCGGGAACGGGTCAATCGCCCAAAGCGATGGAGACGACGCAGCAGTCTTTGGAATTTCGCGATGTCTTTGGCGAGTTCTAGTCTCAGGTTGGAATCGAAGTCGTGTGCGTAGATTCCGTCTCCGTACTTCACGCTGTAACTGAAGCGAGTTTCGAGCAGGTCGATGCCATATCTCTGCATCAGCAAAAGGACATGCTGGTAAACGGATGGGATAAGGGCCGTGACGGATATGTCAAATGGAATGGAACTGCCGTCATCTTGCGGCATATCGACTGTTACGGCATTGCCGCCAATTTCGCCGCGCGCCTCAAAGACTCTGAAATCAAACTTGTCCGGGTGGTGGCTTAATCCCCACGCCGCGCCCAGGCCGGAGATGCCCGCCCCCACAATGGCAATCCGTCTTATCCCTGTCTTTTCCTCGTTGGATTCCATGTCGCTATCTTAAGTCGGTCATGACACGGTATAAAAGACTGCCATGGATTTCGATTTTCAGGGGCATCCCGACGCGGTGGAGCAGTGCGTGGAATACATGGAGCGGGAAGGAAGGTAGCCGTAGCTGTCACTCTTTCGCGCAGTTTTGACGTCTCAGCCGAGGAGCTGTGGCGCGGGATAAGCCTTGCTTGTCCGGTTTTCGGACATGGATGAAATACATCGGCGTGAAGATGCCGAGGCGACCGGCCTCCGCCATCGCCGCCGCGCACATAATAAGAGTTTCTGCGACGCGGGCAGACCCCTTGGGAGCGATGCGCGTCGCCTCAAGCACCTTCAGTGTGCTGTGAGTGATTGCGCGCCCAATTCGCGAACTGCGGAAGCCGGCAATTGAGAATCCCTTGCCTGCAAGTGGCTGGTACCACGGGATGGACGGCCCTGATTGCTCAGCCAAATCCCGTGTTTCGAGAACCTCAAATCCCAAGGCATGCAGGGCATCATCGACTGTTTGGCGTTCATCCACGTTTATCAGACCGCCACCCAGCTCAATGTCCGCCTTGATTCTTAGGTGGCGGGAATCGTTAGGGTCGAAGCGGTCCGTCATGCAGTACTCGTAGACGGCAAAGTGGGCACCCGGCTTGAGGAGCCGCATGATCTCCCCATAAATGCTCATCTTGTCCGGCGCGCAGCACGTTGCTTCGATGGAATAGATGGCATCGAACGATTCATCCGGGGCATCCACATGCAAGAAATCGCAATGGATGAAGTCGGCCAGGTGAGACAGCCCGGCCTGTTCTACATATTTACGGGCACGATCCAACTGATAGTCGTTGCTGTTGACGCCCACGATCTTTGCGCCGGAATGGCGGGCAATCGTCAGCAACGGCCCGCCAACACCGCAGCCAATATCTGCGACGACCATCCCCTCTTTAAGCTCCAGCGCGTCGGCGATGTTTTTTTCATGGCGCACGAGTGATGCCTTGAAGGTCTCCCCCGGCATGCGCGGGGCGAAGTGAAATGACCTGCCCCATCCGTACTCAAAGAAGTCTGTTACAAGGTCGTAGTAGAGATTGTTGATCTCTTCGTGGCCATCGTCCTTGTCCGCCAACCCCTCGCGCTGGGCTGACCGGAAGTTGTCCTCGTACGACTGGAGCGATGGGGCAACGCCCCTGCTGCTGAGCTTGTCCTTGAGAGCCTTTGCGACTTTGACGGCCATGGGTATACTCCCAGACGTTTCATCGGAGGCTTGCGGCTGGGGTTAGCCTACGTTCGGGCTAGTGCAGCGTCAACTGCGGCAGGCCAATTGCCGCACGGTTCAGACTTCTCCGCTCGCCCTGAGCTTGGCGAAGGGCGAAGTTCTCTATGAGGCCGAGCGCGGCATCCACGAACGGAGGCGCTTGCCAGTGAACAGCCTGCCCGTCACCCGGTCCGGTCTTGTAACAATCGATAGCGCGCCTGCAGCCGACCAGCGAGGGTCCTGGGGACCATCCGGCGCCATGTCCGTTCTGACCCACCCCGGATCAAGCGCGTTAACTGTCACCTTGCCCTTCAATTCGTTGGCAGTTGCCAGCGTGAGCGCGTGCAGAGCGGCCTTTGACACACCGTAGGCGTCCTTCATGCCGGGCCCCATGATGCCGGAGCTCGAGCCAAGGTTGATGATATGCGGATCGTCTGATTGGAGCAGCAATGGAAGAAGGCGCTTTGTGCAGAAATATGCGCCGTGAACGTTGACCTGCAGCGTCGTCAGGAAATTGTCATCCGGCTCCTCGGTGAGACCCGGCTCGCTTCTGTCAAAAATACCGGCATTGTTTACGAGGATGTCGAGCGCGCCCCATTCGTTCTCCACCCACTCAACGATGCGGTCGACATCCGTCGCAACGGAAACATCGGCCACGAGTGTCGCGAGCGCGGGAAGCTCTGCCCTTGCTCCTTCAAGCTTTGCGGAGCTGCGGGACACGACGAGGACGTGAGCGCCCTCGGCAAGAAAGAGCTCACTGATCCGGTAGCCAATACCCCTGCTGCCCCCCGTGACGATGACACGGCGTCCTTCAAGTTTCATACGATCCTCCCCATCTCCCCGGATTGAGGCCATTGAACAGCCATCGCGCAGTGAGCGTCAAATAGAGAGCAATCTGGAATTGTGTCCAGCGTAAACTTAAGATGTAGGCAGTACTTATCCTAGCCAGCGCAGGTGAACGCTATGAACCAACCGGAACTCGACCAGCGCATCCACCGGATGGTTGAGGAGTTCAAGCTATTGAGCCCCTTTTTCGCGGGATATCCCGTCAACCAGGACTTTGACTATTCGCCGCTGCACCCGTTGATGGCTTTCCCCGCAAATAACGTAGGTGACCCCTTCAGCTACTCCCGCTATCAAGCGAACACACACGAGACGGAGCGGGAGGTGGTGCATTCCATTGCCGAGTTGATGAGGCTGCCCCCGGACGACGCCTGGGGCTACGTCACTGCCGGCGGCACCGAGGGCAATATGTATGGCATCTACGTGGGCCGTGAGCTGCTCAGAAACCCCATCGCCTACTTCTCACAGGACACCCACTATTCCGTGCTGAAAATCCTGCACGTCCTGGGTATTCGCAACATCATGGTCCGCAGCCAGGAGAATGGCGAGATTGACTACGATGACCTGCGGGAGTCCATACGGATCAACAGGGACGTGCCGGCGCTCATCGTCGCCAATATCGGGACCACCATGAAAGGCGCCGTCGACGACCTGGATAAGATCCGTGCAATCATCGATGAACTCGCATTGACCCGCACATATATCCACGCAGACGCCGCGCTCCACGGCATGATCCTCCCCTTCGTTGATAACCCCCAGCCATTCGGCTTTGACAGTGGAATCGACAGTATCGCCATCTCCGGCCACAAGCTCATCGGCTCGCCCATCCCCTGCGGCGTGGTGGTGACACGGAAGGACTACACCGCGCAGATCGGCCGCGCCATCGAGTATGTCGGCGCTCTGGACACGACGCTGCTGGGCTCGCGCAACGCCATCACTCCCATGATTATCTGGTACGGACTGAACAAGAACGGCCCGAATGGCTTCCGCGAGATGGTGCGGCGGATGTTGGACAACGCGGAGTACGCCGTGCAGAAGTTCAACGCTGCTGATATCCCGGCATGGCGCAGTGAGAACAGCCCTATTGTCGTATTCCCGCGTCCTTCGGATTATGTGCTCTTCATGTGGCAGCTCGCCCCGTACGGGGATATCGCTCATATCATCACCATGCCTCACGTCACCCACGACATGATTGACGGAATCGTGCAGGACTGCCTGGAATGGCCGGCGAAGCGGGCATAGGCATGCAAACAGATCACCCTGACCGCCGGATTATCGCGTTTACCTCCCAAGGAACGGGCGCATTGGCGCTCGTCGCACAGAAGCTGGCCGATGCACGAATAAATATCGAATCCATCGACGGGGATTTGGTGGGCGAGTTCGGCGTCATTACGCTGCGCACCAGCGATGACGACGCAGCGCTACACGCGCTGCTGAGGGCCGGCGTGCGGGCAATAACCTCCGACGCTGTGGTCTTTCGTCTGCCGGATCAGCCCGGCGCTCTGGCAAGCGTGGCCCGACGCTTTATGGACGCCAACCTCAACGTCCGCACTATCCACATCGTGCATCACCAGGCCGGACACGCCATCGTCGCGGTAACCACGGACGACGACGAAAGCGCCCGCGTCCTCCTGGACGAGGACCAGCTGATTTAAGAGCCCGTTCTCCGCTCACCCTGAGCCTGTCGAAGGGTGAGCCTGCCGCGTCAGCCCGCTTCTAGATGCCCTCAACGAGGAACGTGGTGGTGATGCTGCTGCTGTCACGAAGTCCAGCGATTGCCTTGTACTCGGCTGAGTTGACACACCCTTCAGCCTGCGCAAGGCTTTCGAACTCGACGATGACAACGCGGTGAGGCGTCCGGTCACCCGTTACGATCTCAGTGGGCCCCCCGCGTGCCAGGAACTTGCCGCCGTGACCCTCCATTATTCCGACGATTTGGCGTGCGTATTCGGCAAACTCGGCCTCGTTCGTAATCTCATTGTCTGCAATCAGGTATGCCGCCATGTCAACTCCTTTCCGTTTCAACTATTCCCTTGCGCGGATCGCGTTATGCATTGACTTGCACCGTAACGATATCAATGCCGTGATACTTCCGGTGACGCACGGATGAGGCATAGTGCCGCAGCAGGCGGAAGGAAATCTCGCTGATATCCGGCGTCTCGGCTTGTTCACTCATATATGTGATTCGGTCTTCTATGTTCTCCTCAGTAAAGAGCGCCAGGAACTCCATCTCAACCGTGCCGGCCCCGGGTCGCGCATTGAGAATGAGGCGGGGGGTGGTCTGTTGCTCCTTATAGTCGTCGCTCAACAGCAACATACTGGAGAGTGTCTCCTCGCCTGCAGCGCATAGACGTTCGATGGACGGCGGATTCCATCCCATGCCGGAACCAAGCTCCCGCAGAAATGCGTCGATATCAGATGCAGCCGAACTGTCCAGGTTCGTTTCCAGGCGCCTGCGACGTCGGCCCCCCACCCCGGTAATCAAACCCATCAGGAGCGCAGCCCCGATTCCGACAATAACACTGTTCCCCAATGCGACGCCCCACGGATCACCCAGGATGTCGGTCAGGACGTTCTCGGTCTGCAGGCCGAGTCCTATCGAGAGTGAGAGCCCAACAATGAGAGCCTTCTGCGGATTCAGTCCGTCCTGCAGGATAGTGCGCACTCCTTCCATGAAGAGCAGACCCATCATGACCATGGAGACTGCGCCGGTAACCGGCCTGGGTATCGTCAGGAGAATTGCCACAATCTTGGGCATCAGGGCGAGAGCAATCAGTGTGACCCCCACAGTGAATCCGACACGCCTCGCGGAGACGCCGGTGAAGCTGATAAGCGCGATCGTTGAAGGCAGATAGACCAGGATGGGCAAGGTGCCCGCCAGTCCACACAGGAGTATGGCAATACCACCGGCATTCAACATCCCCTGCACACCGCGAAAGTCCACGGCGCGAGGTGTCCGCCAGGAGACCTGCTGAATTGACGCCCCTTCACTACTCGCCTTGACGGCGACAATCGCACTCACGATGAGGAAAACGGGCAGAAGTTCCAGGAAGTCCGCATCCGTCACCGGACTGAGGCCGGGCCAGGCTGAAAACTTCGGCAGATCGAACCATGGAGCATCCAGCGCTCCCCGAATGTCGTACGCTCCCAGCAAAATGGCAGCAAGGCAGCCTGCCAGAATCGTGATTGGAATTGCCAGCAGCCTGTACAGCCCGGAGGCACGCAAGATGAGAACCGCCGCGATGATCAATGTCGTCCCGCCTACTGCCGGGCCTGCCACTGCAGGTAAGTCGCTCGGCACATCGTCGAGCCTGGCAACGGCGATGGGCATCGCGGAGGCGGCCAACAGCATGAATGCGACGCCGGAGACAACCGGAGTGATGATGCGGCGCAACTGAGCCAGCCAAAACGACAGGGCGAACTGCACCAACGACGCAGCGACGACGAGGCTCGACATGGCCGGGAGCCCGCCTTCCGCCACTGCCAAAACGCAGACCGCCAGGAACGGAGCAGCCGAGCCCATTAGGAGGATGTGCCCCGATCCGAGACGCCCAAACCTGGTGACCTGAAGTGCCATGGCGATGCCGGCAATCACCATGGCGACAAACATCGACCATGACAGGAAATCGTCGCCTCCGCCGGCTGCAACAGCAAAAATGGTCACGAAGGTGACCGTGTTCGACAGTGCGATAAGGCCGCCCTGGAGCGCCACGCCAAACGTCAGAAGGGGAGGAGATTTCTCGTCCGGCTCGTAGAGTATGTGGTCATTGGCGCGCATCAATGCACCTTTATGAGTCGACTCTAAAGGGGACTGCAATCCGTCCCGCCCATTCTCTCAATGCGGAACACGGGTGGCAACTGTGCGAATCCTGGCACAGCGTGCCCTCATTCGACCTCCGTGGGCATGAGCGCCACGAGAAGTTCTACGGCGTGGGCACCGTCACCGCCTAGATGGAGGCAACCTCTGACCCAACCGTCTGCCGGATATCCTTGGTAAGGCTCAGCACTTCAAGAATCCGTACTGGACTCATGGAACGGCTTGAGACTTGGAAATATCCCGTTCACTTGGAATTCACTCGTCCTCGAAATAGGAATCGTTCATGTCGGGATTTGGCCGTAGAGGTGCCCTCGTCGCGCTGAGAAAACCAGCTGCTTGGCGCGCCTCCATCTCTTTTTCATAAGCTTCATTCACCCTATCGCATTGCGTTTCGTCGATGTAGAAGGCGAATCTTTCAACCAATCTTCTCAGCCTTGCCCACTCCTCAGGGTCATTGCCTTCAATCCCTGAATAGTCGCAAAAGGCACGTACCGTGTCCTCTACTTCCCGCCTCGCCACACGAGGCATCAAACTCGGAATCAAGTCCACCATACCATCGTCCGATATAACGATGATCATGGTACGAACCTCGGAGTTTTTCTGGTAGCGAACCGCCGAGTTGAATCGTGCCCCACGCGCAGGATCCCCAGAAGAAGTGGCCAGCCCATCGAGTATTACACCAAACGCGTAGCACCTCCCATCAGGGCTGAGCATGATTGCTCCGTCGACAAGACCAAGTCGTGCTACTTCTTTGTGGTCTAAGTATTCAGGTCTGATGGCCAAGGCTTCTTGGCCAAGACGTTGTAGTTCTGCATCTGGGTTTTCTGAAACGACAATGGTAGCTCCATGCTGGCTATCTAAGGCGCACTGAAATATGTCCCAAATACGCTCGACATCAACCGCTCCTACTGTCCTACGAGCAACATCCCGGAAGAGACTCTTGTCCAATATCTGATTTGGTAGCGATGCATGCTCATAGGCAACCTTCATGAGTGAAGTGCCATCAACGCTCAGCGACCACTTAGCATGTCCCTCAATCAAGATTCTTGCTACATCAGGTGCGGAGACACACTCCCCTAGGCCACGAATCTCTTCACTGTCGGCAAGTAGAGCTGTTGAATCGTCTGTTAGTTCTAGCAACTTCCTTACGCTTCTAGCTTGAGCTAGGTTTACGGGGCTTTGCATCGAGACCTTCAGTTTATTTGCCACATTCTCGTTATGCGTTACAACCAAATGGCCGATGGCACCCGAACGCTCGTAAGTCAGCGATGAGACTTGGTTTACCAAGCTGAATAGGTCAGTAGGCTGCGAAGTCAGCGCAAAGGTTACTCCCTCTGTAAAGCGTATGGCTGATCCCCTGATTAAGTCGAAGTGGTCTCCCAGTACCGTGAACCCCTGGCCGGGATACGGGAGGTACAGGGCTTCGGTAGCGCGCCCGAGGCAATCGTCGATAATTTCTTGTAACAAGGATTCTCGAATATGGCGCCCATGATAGTCGTCCTTCATTGGGTTGCTGAAGCGAGGTACAGATTCAAGAACCTCACGAGGTATGCCAACACAGGTATGGATATCATAATTTCCGAGGGTTGCGGAGCTACTTACAAAGAACTTAAGGCGTTCGAATTTTTTTGATGCCTCTATCGCCTCTCGAATAGCTTGAGCACGAGAGCGCAGAAAGAACGCATGCCTTCTTCGTTGATTGTACGTGGGGTTGGAGTGGACCACGTTGGATTCAGGATCGGCTTCCATTACCTGTGCTGTCCTCGTCTCAATTGAGGTCAAGTCATCCACTACGAGAGGGCCATTTTCTGGTTCAATGCAAGTTTGGTGCAGAAGGTCATCCTTGTTGGCTAGACCAATTAACAGCACCTTTACTTCATGATCAATTTGCACTCCAATTTTCGACAGGACTGCATGAATATCGAGCTCTAGAATTCTTCTGAAGCGCCTTTGGAAAGGCCACATGAATTGGTCAATTGGCTTGTTCACTTGTCACCCTACTGTGTCTGCCTGCATTTCGCGAGGATTGTATGGGCCTGAGGGGACGGTAGATGGCACTGTCTTCGAGATGTGGCTCGGTGGCCTACGCATATAGACCGCATGGGTAGCCAGTGCCGTTTTCGCCATGTCGCCGGGACAGCGGCTAGAAGTCGGCATCCTCCTGCATATCCGTTTGGAGATGTTGTTGCGGCAGTCCTCCCAGTAGGGATTCTCTCAGATTGTCCACCAAGACATTTCGGACTTCGGGAAACGGATCGGTGTGTGTGATCTCAAGCCACCGGGCCACCGCAGCCTCGTCACCATAGCCAGCCTGAGACATTGACGATGCAAGCTGTGCACAGCGCCAACGCAAATTCGGCACATCGCTGTTGTCATGCTCGCCGTCATATCGCAGTTCCTCTGCTAGGTAGGCTAGGCCTTCCAGTATGGAGTTAACGATGATGTCCCTCTGGTATTCATTACTATGATCGAACACCTTCCTGGCAAGACCCAACGCCCCCGATAGCAATTCTCTTCTGCGCGCAGCAACGATCAACCCCAGCTCGCGGAGTAAGTCATCGGGCGGACTTTGGACCGACGAATCCGCATTATTGGACACATGCATCCATGCAGCCAATCCCGATAGCGCTCCAGACGCGATGTCACGGCTGCCTGACGCCAGTCCCGTCCTCAGCCAGGAAGCCACTTCAGTTGCGCGATGAGGTATGACTTCAACCAGACGACCAATAGGACCGAAAGCTGGAGTGCCGGATTCTGTGAGTGTCTTGAGCTTTTGGAATATTGCCTCGCCGAGAGGTGCTGAAATCTCGATCCGAGACAGAATTGGCTCCAGTCCCTCAAGCGCCCAGAGTGAATAGCTTCGCATCTCGAACTGCATCACAACATCAGGGTGAGTACTGACACTGGCATTCGCCCACTGCGAAACCAGGTCGACAACATGCTCGCGTTCTGAATCAGAAAGTTCGAAGGTACTTCCGCGGGCTCTCAATTCCGCGATAGCACCTCCCAAGAACCAGAGTGTGTCTTCCAGTTGAGTCGGGTCGTTTGGAGAGGATCCAATACTCACGCTGACGGTCCCACCAGAAGTGGTTACATCATGTCTAGAGTTGACTGCATTTCCGGTAAGCCACTTGCGACGGAATCGCTGGTCTGCTAGTAAAGGTACAGGTTCGGGCAATACCAGGAACGCCCAATCATAGAGGGAAGTCGCCGTGGGTAGACTGTCAGCAGGAACGTATTCAGCGGCCCAGAGTGCATCGGCCACTTCGGACATCTCAGTCACGCTCAGAATCCCCCCGGCCACCATGGGAGCAATCCTGTTAGCCGCTCGTTTACGGGCTTCTCCCCCGGCTCGAAGGGCACGAAGCAATAGATCGACGACATCTTGCCACTGCGCCTCGTTGTCGTCGTTACGGCCTGAAAGCTGTATGCTTGGGTCCCCGCTCACGATTTCACCAGGGTCTGGATAGTGTTCCGCGATCTGCACTGTGAATCCATCCAACCCGACTATGGGCGCTCCCAGCAGATCGAGCGCCCTATTCGTTCGTTGATCGCGGGGAAGAGATTTCCAAGTTCTCCTGAGTAGGTTGTGTAGCGGAGGCCCGATCCATGCGTGAGACATAACTCGATGCGTTCTATTGCGATATGCCTCGAATGCATAGTCGAACGTTTCAAGGGCGGAGTCAGTTTCTAACCTTGAGGTGAGACGGGACAGCACCTCTATGGCAACCCGAATACGCTCTACCCATCCCACTGGTAGGCTGTGGCTGATCACTCTCATGCAGTCTCTCATCAGCCTCCGAACAGCATCGTCGGGCAATAGAGCTAGGTGGTTACGTGACAGTACGCGCATGAGTGGCTTGTCTTTGTCATATGTACAGGACCTCAGAATGAGACGTACTGAGAGTTCGGGGTTGAACTTCACAAGGTGTTCCGCAGACAGTTGCAGGATGTCAGCGCCAGTGGCGCGAGGCGGGAACGCCTGGGGAGTGGCGACTGGGAGGCCGGCGACCTCGGAAAGCCGGATCGCTCTGAAGGCGGGAGCTAGTCTGTTGCCGGATTCGAAGCGAAGGCTCCACCCATCGCGAACCGTGCCAAGGTCGAAGGGTGGTGGGTCACTCGATGACCCTTTGCTCGACAACGTTCTGGAAATACCAGACTTCTCAGCATAAGCGTCGCATTTGCGTGAGGCCAGTTCATTCCATCTGTTGGATACTTCCGATTGGCTCTCAAAGTCGATTGTGGACCACAACGCCCACCCTTCACGTGACGGCCCTGCGACGCTACGGTCATCAACTGGAAAACTGCGGATGTGAGCAATCGCCTGCTCGACCAACTTGACGGCCTCTTCACCACGACCGACTTCGCTGAGCAAAGCCGCCTTTCGCAGCACCCAGATAGGATCGCAGTTCTCTGTATTCCAGTCTGAAAGCAGGCCACCTAATGCTTCGAAATCCAAGGTCCATGCTGCCCACAAACAACGCTCATGCTGAAGGCGGTGACCCACATCAGGGTTGTCATCGCGAAACTGCGTCGCCGCCTCAATCCGCTGAACAAACAGGCTTTCGTCAAGCCGGTGTCGGGCTGCCGTTACAAGTGTCAGCGCGATTTCCCGCCTAGCTTCTCTAGTCTGTAACGACACGTCGTGCGATTCAGCTGTGCCATTGTCCGGTTGGGCACTGCCAACAGCAGACACAGCATCCTGCGCGGCCGATTCAAGGTCGGATGAAACTGGCTCTAGCGCAATCTCATAGCGCCACATCAATTCCCGGATTGCGTCAAGTCGCTCGACTACGGACAAGCTGTTCAGGACTTCGAGGATTTGCGGCTGCCAAGCGCGAGTCCTGCTAATGAGTGAGTCTCTCACTTCGAGCGGCGCGACGAGCCAACCCGGGTAGAGGCCTCGGTTCCTTCTCCAGATACACATTAACTCGCGAGTCGAGTCCTCGGACCTCTGAGATTTATTGGACGTGCTAGGAGACCATGGCTCTTCAATGGGATTGTCCCAAGTTACCACCTCTATTGGTTTGAGATGAGGAGGGGGTTCGGTAAGGCCCTGCTTAGCCGGAGTTGGCCAATCCGCAACGTCATAGGGACGGCCTCCCTCCAACGAACGCAAAATCCAATCCGTGGCGTACTTGTGACGCAGATTCTTAGGCCAGTGAGCAGCCTCTGGATGCTGTGCAAGATCAATGGCAACCACGTTACGAGCCTGAAGGCGATCGCGCTCATCGGCGGAGAGTTCCAGCCAACCAGCGACATATATCCTCGGAGCTGACTCCCCAAGATTGTGTTGCACCCAGGTGGACCACTCCAGGAAGTTCGGATCACTTCCTGAGAAGCCGATCAAACAGAACACTGTCTCCATCATCGCCTGCTGCACCGTATTGACGAATGGAGCATGACGCTGCGGGTACTCGCGATAGTCTTCTTCAGTAACGATTAGGGGATAGTGGCCGTCAAGAGAGCCGTGCAGCTTGATGATTCGAGGCTGGGCCGAAAGTGGGATCTCATCCTTGTTGTGCACAACGCTGTAGTGACGCTCAGGGACAGAAAGACGCGTCCGCTCCAACAGTGTGTCCCAGTTTGTGGTGAACACGTCCCGCCAAGGAAGCTTCAGTAATCGTCTGTGAGCATCTCCGGGATTGAAGTCTCCATCTCTAATCTCTTGCTGTAGGAACAGGTGCAAGCTGCTCCGTCCGAAGGTCTCCTTATACTCTTGGGCCAACCTCAGAGCACCGTTAGGGTCCGAGGAGGTAGCACGCGCACTACGCTGGCTAATGCTCAGTGGTGGTGGATTGAGCTTGTCGAACATCGCACCGGCCAACTCATGCCACAGAGGTAGCTCCCCCGCGTCTGGTCGAGCCGGCTGTGCATTCTTGCTGAAACCGCTGCCGATCATCACAGATGCACGCTCTGCGCGTGACCACAGCGCATCTCGTACATGGTTCATGTACTTCTGGTCAGGTAGAGACATGGTCACTCCCGACGGATAGGTGGAGTCTCTTCAAGACTGAGGCCCTTCAACCTGCTTCGAGTCCATCGAAGTTTCAACTGGGGCCCCACCTACTTGAGTATCGCACAGAAAACACGTAGTATGTATATGTATTGGTCGTTGTAAAGACAAGTCATCGGCGATCTGCATATGACAGACATCCGCGATACACATAGCATAGACCTGTGTAACTCGTCAAAAGGGTAGCGATGCCAGCCATCAAGCACGACGTATTCTTTCGCCGACATCCGGTGTTTACAGCAGAGGAGTTAGCCGAGTATCTCTCCTCCAGCGGCGACGCCGGGGCGAGAACGCGTGAGTCTCTCGTCGCATACCACACCGGGACAGGGCGCTTAGTCCGTGTTCGGCGGGGTTTGTTCGCGGTCATCCCACCGGGGGCCGACAGTGACAGCTATCCAATAGATCCCTTCCTAATCGCGTCGAGGCTTGCACCGGATGCGGTACTGTCACACCACACGGCGCTGGAGTTTCACGGTCGGGCCTACTCGGTCTGGAGTCAGCTTACCTTCCTCGCATCCCGGCCACCTGAGCCGCTGGCCTTTCGCGCCCACGTATACCAAGGAACCAGATTCCCGGAGGCGCTTGTCCGTGCAGGTAAGGAGGATTTCGATGTGTCGACGTCGGAGCGTGCCGGCATGTCGTTGAGGGTGACAAGTCTTGAGCGCACACTGGTTGACGCCCTGGATCGCACAAACCTCTCAGGAGGCTGGGAGGAGATATGGCGCTCTCTAGAGTCAGTGGAGTTCTTCGACCTCGATAGGGTCGTGGAGTATGTCGTCCTGCTTGGCAATGCGACTACGGCATCGAAGGTAGGTTACTACCTTGACCAGCACCGCGAGTCCCTGATGGTTGAGGAATACCACCTCGAGAGGCTCCGAAGTCGACGTCCACGGCGGCCGCACTATGTTGATCGGAGACAGAGCGGGGACGTGAGCTTCGTGGCCGAATGGAACCTGGTCGTTCCGACCGAGGTGGTTGAGAGGTCCTGGGCGGAGGTGACATGAGGGTTTCTGCCGATAGGTTGGCATCTGATGCAGAGGTGACCGGCTTCCAGCCGGATGTGTTGGAAAAGGTCATTCATCTCTTGGGGCTGCTTGACGCCATCCGCAGCCATCCGTTCCTGAAGGGCAAGCTGGCCCTGAAGGGAGGCACTGCGCTAAACCTCTTTGTGTTCGACGTGCCAAGACTGTCTGTAGACATCGACCTGAACTACGTTGGCGCCGAGACTACGCAAGCCATGCTGGACGAACGTCCCTTGATCGAGGAGGCGATGGAAGCGGTCTTCAGTCGGGAGGACCTGAGCATCAGGAGGATTCCCCAAGCACATGCGGGGGGCAAGTGGTCACTTCGCTACCCTGCGGCGTCAGGTCAGAGTGGCAGAATCGATGTGGACGTAAACTACATGTTTCGCGTGCCACTGTGGCCGGTCACGACCATAGACTCCCGGCCCGTTCGTAGCTGGCGTGCGACGGACATCTCGGTGGTGGACATCCACGAGCTTTCGGCAGGGAAGCTCACTGCACTGCTGGCCCGCCGCAGGGCGAGAGACCTGTTTGACAGCAGCCTCGTCCTTTCCATCGACGGCCTCGACGTCACAAAGCTGAGAACCGCGTTCGTGGTTTATGGGGCGATGGTCAGGAGAGACTGGCGCACAGTCTCGGCCGAAGACGTAGCATTCGATCCGGGAGAGTTATCCAGCCAGCTCATACCCGCCCTGCGCGCCGATGGCATGGATGGTCTTGATGCCGCCGCCTTTGGTGAACGGCTGGTACGTGAGAGTCGGCGAGTGTTGTCTGAGCTCCTGCCGTTCAGTGACGAGGAACGGTCTTTCCTCGACCTTCTGCTGGACTCCGGAGAGATCGACGCAAACCTCCTCACCACTGATGAGGCGTTGCGGGACCGCATCCAAGGTCAACCTCTACTTGAATGGAAGGCCCAGAACGTACGCCGTCATAAAGGGCTGTTGTCGGACCACGCTGATGGAGGCCTTACAAAGTGAGCAATGTCTTCAGCAGAGAACCTCAACCGGTTGACGTTTACAGATTCCGGTCCATACAGGCCCTAATCGGAGCTGGCCAAGAGGCGAGCATCACTTAGAAACTCGGAACGCAAACGGAGGCATAGGTGAACATCTGGGGGGAGAGATTCGCGGAAGTACAGATGTTTGTCGGCTATTGCCGAGACTTGGGAGTCGAGACCGATACGCGCGAGTTAGAACACTATGAGCAAATGGGGGCCATGCTGCCTGTCGCGAGAGTAGTGTACCCAGACGAGTACGTAATCCAGCGAGACAAACGCCACTGGAACGGTGAGGCGGATTGGGATGACACCACACAGTGGGCTGGGCTTTCACGATTGTCAGAAAGAATCGGGCCGTTTCCGTATGGCCACAAAGGACTCACCGACCAAGAACTCGTTCACTGCTTCGACCGGGAACTCGAAGCAGGGGGCAATCCCCATCTGAGGCTGCCGTCTTTAGCCGATTTCCGCCCCTGGTCCGACTACGTCGTAGAGGTTGATGACAATCGAGGGAATACGATCAACCGATCCACCGTGAAGCACTACTACAGTTACTGGCAGGTCCACCAACTGTATTGGATTCAACAGTATCCTGACCTGTACAAGAATGCCTCGTTGATTGAGCGCATACCGGAAGATGATCCTGTCAGAAGGTTCCGGCCGTGGGCGCCGGCAAAGGAACGGCTTGTCGATTTCGACGGCAAGCGGCGTAGCTTTGACGCCCTTTCTTTCTGGGCAACAGTCTTTGATCGGGAGCGTGGCCGCACCTTCGCCGGCATCGCCGAGGTCAGTGGTGTCAGGAATCTCAACGATGCTCAAGCCAAAGCCCATGGGAAGAGACTTCACACTCTTGCCGGGAAGGTGACAAAACGCTTCCAGCTGACCTCTGACGACCAGTACGGTTTCTTGCGCAAACTCATCGAACTTTTGGAAGAATACGAGCGCAAGGAACGCCACAAGCTTGCCGAACAGTTGAAGAGTGACATCTTCGCCTGGGAAGACCTCCTCAAGCTGACCACAGGAGGGACACGGGACGCGGTGGCAGAACAACTTGGCAAGACCAGCATCTATGACAAGCGAACTTTCCGTCACTTGGACATTGCGACCAAAGAGCGCGACTACGCCTATGACCTTCTCAACAGTGCTTCAAAGGCCTGTGGCGATGCCCTACAGAAAATAGGAGGTTCCCAGTGGTCGTTTACTGACGCGGATGTGAATGACCTTCTGAAATACTGTGAGCAAGAAGGGCTTAGTGCCTTTGTGAACGGATTGAGTGGTATGGTGGCCATTGGTGATGAAGAGTATCGCCGTAAGTTTACAAGAATGCAGAAATACATAAACCTAAAGAGCGTGCTCACGGGATACGAGTACTTCTTGAAGAAGCTCACCGAAGGAACTAGTGTCGTCACAGACAAGAAGACCTTGACGAAACTTCTTAGTGATGTGATGGCGAATGAGCCGTGGTGTAGTTCATTCGATTCGAGGACGAATCTAGTTAGCGGAGCCAACACTCAGGATTTCCTGACCAACCTGGGCACATTGCAGAACGATAATCAGTTGAAGAGTTCAACGCAGGGGTATTGGGCTAGACAGTTCTTGGTGATGTGCCTGGCTAGGAACATAACTGTACATTCTTATCCCAACGAAGACAGCTACTACGGTGACCTGTTCGGTCCGATGCTAGATGCTGCTATCTATGCCACGTTTTACACTTGGCGCTTTGCCAAGGCGCATGGCTGGGCATAGCTGCAACCCGCCCAGCCGTCTCTCACCTCGGCATCCGGTAGCCGACGCGGGGTTTGGTTAGGATCGCCCATCTCCTTGCAGACCCGTTCCAGCAGGACCGCGTGGATCAGTACCAGTGCAGGGTAGGCCAGCATCCACATCCTATATCGCAGGACCTTCGGGCTGACTAAGAAACCCTCTGCCCAAGATGACGTCGGTCCAGCGCGGCATCGCCTTGGCCCTTGCTATCCGCAGTATCGAGGCCCGGCAAATGTCCTGAGCTTCGGCAAGGACCCTGTCCCGCGCTTCCTGGTCCTTCTTCTTGAGGCTCCCGGCGTGGATCACCTTTGAGGCATAGTCGTAGGCGTCTCGGAGGCTATGAAAGTAATTCCTACGCTGATCGAATGTCTCCCCAAGCAGCCACGCTCCCCTGATAGCTAGACGATGCCTCTTTTCGCCTACGGCTCCCTGGTCGTCTGCAAGCAGGACAGATTCTAGGGCGATCCGCAGCTCGACCAGTTGCTCTTCTCCTGTGGACGCCCGTTTCGATCTGCGCCACCGGGCAATGCCGAGATCCAACAGGGTGAACCCGTCCAGCAACCCATGGAGATCCAAGCTCCTTGCCAACTGCTCCTCAGAGACGAGGCTTGACGATACGTCTCTTACGTCTTGGTAGGTGTGCGAGCCCCCTGGGTTGAGGAAGAAGGCACCCGTGTCTCCGTAGTCCCACCACCCTCTGAACCAGTCCACAAAGCTATTGGCCTCGACCGACATTGCTCGGCACAGGCCAGCCAACGACAGCGATGCCAACTCCGGGTTGCGAACTTTAGGAGGTGGTGGGAACTCGAAGCCGCTAGTTACTTCATCATCGGGGCAATACAGCGCCGGTCCCGTTTCGTGCTCAATGGACAAGATACCTCTGTTCGCAAATTGCTCGTGCTCGATGTCGTGCGGTTTGATCTGCAGGGCGAGGGATCTAGGGAACTCGCTGCTGCTGTTCGACAGTGTGTCCAGGCACAGTCCGTCCACTGGCCTGAGCGCACCTTCGGTTGTCGCTCCCTTGAGCAAGGCACACCGCCAGACCCGTATAGGCCGGCCTTCAATCCACTCGGCAAACAGACCCGTGGCTCGTTCCGGGCCTAGTCGCGTAGCCGCCAAAACCAGCACCTTCGCGTAGTCCTCGACGGATGGCAGACGCGGCGAAGCCTGGGTCCCCCTCAACTTGTAGAGGCCGTTGCCTATCGCACCAGTCTCCTGCGAAGTGTAGGGCGCAATCATCGGAGCGAGCGCCGACACAATGTCGTTTAGCTCTCTATCAGGGACGCTTATGGCCTCCGGGCCAGACAGACGATACGCCTCCGGCCTCTTCTGTACATACATTTCGTGCATCACGGAAGAGTCGAAGCGTTGCTTGAAGACGTTCGTGAACTCCGTACGGTGAACAGCCAACCCGATGCATTCTGTCAAGCGCTCAATGGTTATATTCATCCGTCCGCTTTCCTAGGTGGGGATAAGCTGGTTTCCTATTCCTCTCATCTGTGGGTGCCCTGTGACGGTTCTGGAGATTCGTTTGGTTTCGGCTCCAGTTTTCCCCATCTCAACAAGAAGCGCCTCAACGGCTCCGCAACCACGGAGCTAAGCAAGACCCCGACGATGGTCAGGGATACCGCCGCCCAGGCTGGACTGAGGTCAAGCATCCCTGGAACTGCGACTGCGACGACGATGACCGGCAGAAACAGAATGGTCATTGCAAGCGCCTGCATTCCTGGACCGCTCAATTGGTGATCTTTCCGTCGTCCGGCAGTGTCCAATATCTGCCACGCAATCGGTGCCCAGATGACTCCGCCGATAATCACGACCGGGAGTGGCAACAACAGAATGTCGAACCAACTGTCATCACCGGCCAACGCCGCAATCCAGTAGACCATCATCAAAGCGAAAGCAAGCATCAACCCTGTTAGCGACAACCAGCTGTGGCGCATCAGTTTCCAAACAAGCCACGTGTAAGGGAGTATGAGCACCAAGATGGCAGCGTTTCCTGCCAATCGCTGCCATTGGAACTCGTGGCTAGCTACAAGTAGCAATGCGAGGCCAAAGAATACTGCCAGCCAGAATTGCTCCCCTCTCGACTTCAAGGGTCTGGGTTCAGACAAGAGCTCCACCATCGGCAGCATGGTGACAAGCAGGCTCAACGAGATGCGGGCCGGCAGGTCATCAATCACACTGAAGTACCAAGTCAAGGTATAGATGGGCACGCAATGAATCATGCTGACCAGAAAGGCACCGGGGAGCCGAGGGCGCAATTCCTTGTAAACATCACGAACGAAGGTGAGTCTCACTGTTTGCTCCCCTCCACTTTCGGCATACCCTGCCCGCCGCGAGATTCGGTCGAGGGCCGCAATTCGGTCTCGCCCAAGTACACGACGTGGCCCACAACTTCGGTGACGTGACCGCACCAAAACTGCTCGCCTCTAAATGCCCCAACATCTACGTCAATGCTGACATATTCGCCGGGCCTCAATCCGTGGCGAGCATCCCAGAACCTGAGCAGTATTTCGCCCGTATTGAGTTCTGCCCAGTTGAAATCGTGCAGCCACATCCATTCCTGGTCATGAGGCGTGGGGTGTCGCTGTTTGCTACGCGCCTGATAACTAAAGCGGCCACGCTCGGTGATGATGGAGAGTTCGCCAATGAACATGTGGGCCAGCCACAGCCGGGCGTCGCGCTCGGTCCGAAACCACGACGGGCTCCCCCTGGATGGGTCGTCGGTGGCTACCCAGAACCCGCTGGGCAATTGCCGCATGTACCCGAGCACATCCCCCGCCGGAGTAGCTACCAACCAGTTTCCCTTCTCTACCGGCCGGTGCGCGCGGGTTTCCATTTCACCCTGCTGGGTGGGTTCCGAGCGGACTAGCCCGTTGGCTATGGCTTGCAGCGCCAGGTCCTCGTGGCCGGTCAGTTCATTGCACACGCTTCTCGCAACTTTGTCCGCGTGCTGGTCACCGATGGCGCTTCGGCAAGCCGTGAGCTTCCGCATTGCCTCCACAAACGAGCTCTGCTCTTCAAGCCATCGCGTGTACGCAGCCTGGGACTCCTCGCCATGCGATGCCAAGGACGACAAGCGGTCGCTTCGGAGGAAATCTCTGCGTGCGAGAGATTCCACCCGATTGCCGATGGTTCCATAGATCGGTTGGATCGCCTCGTCCAATGCACACAGAATCTCGTGATGGAACTCCATGTGGATGTATCGCAAGGCCGGGTCATAGACCGACGACTCCAATTCGAGATAGCGCATAAGCTGGAAGTGCTTGGGGTCGCCCACCTTCTCAAGATAGGCGGATAGCGAGGCCAGATGACCATGGTCCGGGTCAGAGATGTCGGTGCCATAGAACGTGGTCACAGCGTCAAAGGCGTCGTCCAGCCACTCAGCAGTGCTGGGATCGCAAGCCCTCAACTGGTCAAGCAGGACTCGCAAGTTGTGGCCCTTTTGCCCCTTCGGGTAATACCCCCCTCGTCTCTTGATGAGGTACTTGAAACCGTCTTCCGCTGCCGAGTGGGCGACCAGCAACCTATTCATCCTTTGGGGTGTCTGGGACTCATGGAGTCGGCGATGGAAGCGTTCTTTGGCTCCATCTTCAAAGGAATCGGGGGAGCTCGTTATCATGGGCACGATAGTTGCCAAGTAGCGGGAGGCGTCGCGGATTCGCCACAAGATGGAATGTGCGACCTCATCCAACCGCGGCCTATCCTTCCCTTCGTTCATCTCACTCATTCCTCCCCCCGCCCCTCCCCCTTCGGCATCCGGTAGCCGACGCGACGCTCGGTGAAGATGTAGGTCGGTCTGGCGCCGACGTCGCCCAGCTTGCGCCGGAGCTTGTTGATGAGGGTGCGCATGGGCCGCATGTCGCCGACGCCCCTCTCTCCCCAGACCCGTTCCACCAGGCGCTGGTAGGTCAACACCCGGCCGGCGTTGGCCGAGAGCTCGGCGAGCATCCGGTACTCCATTGACACCACCTCCACCGGACGGCCGGCAAGAGTCACGCTGCGGGAGGCGTAGTCGATGACCAGGTCTCCCAGCACGTAGGGCTCCGCCGGTTCGGAGGCCGCCCGCCTGCGCAGAGTCGCCCTGATCCTCGCCGAGAGCTCCGTGGGGGAGAAGGGCTTGACGACGTAGTCGGCGGCCCCCATGTCGAAGGCCCTAGCGACGACCTCCTCCCGTCCGTAGGCGGACAGGAAGATGACCGGCACGTCGGCCACGTCGAGGATGTCCTTCATCAGCTCAATGCCGTCCGCACCCGGGAGCATCAGGTCCAGCAGCACCAGATCCGGGTTCTCATCTGTCACGAGGCGGAGCGCCTCCTCCGGCTCCCCGGTCACCACCGGGTCGTAGCCCGACCTGGCGAGGGTCTCGCGGATATAGCGGAGGTCGTTGGGGTCGTCGTCCACCGCCAGAACGCGCACCTGCTTCTGTTCCTTCCGCTCGCGCCGCATCGGGTCCGGCTGCAGTCCACCGAGCGCGCCGGCCCCGGAGTCCTCGAAGGATGGAAGGATGAAGGTGAAGCGCGCGCCCATGCCCGGCCCGTCGCTCTCGGCCCATATGCGGCCGCCGTGCGCCTCCACGATGCCCTTGCAGATGGCGAGGCCCAGGCCCGTGTCCCCGGCCTGCTCCTCGGCCTGCGCCCTGGAGAACTTGCGGAACAGGTCGGGAAGGCTCTCCGCGGGGATGCCGCGCCCCTCGTCGGCCACCGAGAACGCCACGTGAATGCCGTCCCGGACCGCGCTCATGCGGATGACCGACGATTCCGATGAGTTGCGGGCCGCGTTGGACAGCAGGTTGCCCAGCACCTGCACGATGCGCCGCCGGTCCGCCATCACCAGGGGCAGGTCCGGCTCGACGTCAATGGCGAGGTTGTTCTTGCCTCCCGCGCTGGTGAAGCCGCTCCTCGCACGGTCCACCAACACGGCCACCTCGGCGGGTTCCGGGCCGACCGGCAGTGTGCCCGTCTCGATGCGTGCCACGTCCAGCAGGTCGGCGACCAGGGCGTTCATATGCTCGGCCTGGTCGCCGATGATGCGGACGAACTGGCGCACCACGGCGGGGTCCAGGTCCGCTCCCGAGTTCATGATCGCGGAGGCCGACCCCATGATGGAGGTCAGGGGAGTCCGCAGCTCGTGGCTCACCATCGCCAGGAACTCGACCCGCATCCGCTCCTGCTCCTCCAGGTCTGCCATGTCCTGAAGCGTGACGACCATCGACTCGACCGCGCCCTCCCCGGAGAGGATGGGCGTGGCGTTCAGCAGCAGGGTGAGGCTCCGTCCGTCGGGCACGCTGATGACCACCTCCTCGGCCCGCAGGGTCTCGCCCGATTGCAGCGCCTCAGCGACCGGGAACTCCCGCAGCGAGATCTCCCGCCCGTCCGCCCGCCGGAAGGTCACCACGTCGAGGAGGTTCTCCGGCGACTGGCCCGGGCTGCGCAGGCTGTCCACGATCCTCATCGCCTCCCGGTTGAAGGACTTGGGCGTTCCCGTCGCGGCGTCGAAGACGACCACGCCGACGGGGGATGTGTCGATGAGGGTCTCCAGGTCGGCCCTGGCCCGCCGCTCGTCCCGGTGCCTGCTGGCGTTGGCGATGACCATCGCCGCCTGGGACGCGAACATGACCAGCGTGTCCTCGTCCTCTTGGGTGAACTCCAGCCCGCGCTCCTTCTCGGCGAGGTAGATGCTGCCTACGCGCTCGCCCAGGTGCAGCACGGGGGACGACAGGAAGGACACTCTCTCGCCCATCGCCACCGGGGGGCGCAGCTCGGGGAGGCCCAGCGACCTGATGTAACCCAGGAGGTCGGGCACCCGCAGGGGCGCCGCAATCGTGCTCAGGTACTCGAAGTGGCTCGGCCAACCCGGAATGGTCCACAGCCTGTTCGTCTCGTCCTCGGTGAAGCCGGATGAGAGGAAGTCCTCGGCGATCCCGCCGTCGCCGTGTAGGACGATGACCCCGTAGCGGGCGCCGGTGAGGGAGCGTGCGGAATCGAGGACTCCCTGCAGCACGTCGTCGAAGTCGAGGCTCTCGTTGATGCGGAGGCTGGCCTCGCTCAGTCGGGAGAGGCGCTGCCGCAGGTCCCCGTTCTCCCGCATCAGTTCGTCCGGCTGCTTCAAGCTCACCTCCGATGTGTCCTTGCGGAATCTCTGGAATTCGGTGCTGGCGGGGCGATTATACCGAATTCTCAGAAGAGGTCATAGTAGGTCATAGAAAATTGGCAAAAAAGTCATGTTCAGATGATTTTCGTGTGGTAGTATCATCAGGGATTTTGTCCGAAAAAGGGAGGTGGGCACTTGGCTCTCGTCCGGCGAACGCTCGACCCGGCAACCGCGCGTCATATGGCGCAGTCGGCCGTCGTTTCCCTCGCATCCGGCTCCCTGCGCGCCGATAATGGCGCATTAGTTCTACCCCCCCCCCCCGATTTTTACTCCCGCGTAGACTAAGCCAACCTTCACGAGGGCTGGCGGCATGAAAAGCCGCAGCCCGCACACCACCGCCCCGTCCCTGCGCCGCCTCCTGGCGCTCCTCCTCATCGTCCTTGCGGCCCTCGCCGTGTCCCTGTCCGGAGGGAGTCCGGCGAACGCCGCGGACGCCCCGACGGTTACCGCCGTGGAGGTCACGTCGGACGCCGGAGACGACGACACCTACGCCCTGGGCGAGATCATCATCATCACGGTCACCTTCTCCGAAGCGGTGACTGTCACCGGCACGCCGCAGATCAAGATCGACATGGACCCCGCCGACTGGGGCACGAAGGTCGTCGACTACGAGAGCGGAAGCGGCACCGCCAGCCTGACCTTCGACCACGAGGTCATCGAGCCGAACTACTCCACCCAGGGCATCGCCGTGCTGGAGAACAGCCTCGCGCTCAACGGCGGGACCATTCAGTCCGGGTCGGGCGTAGCCGCGAACCTGGCCCACGCCAAGCGTGACCACGACCCGGAGCACAAGGTGGACTGGCAGCTCTCGCCGCCGGCTCCCACCTCAACCCCGACCCCCACGCCCGCTCCTACGCCCACGCCATCGACGGCTCCGTCCGTGACCGGGGTGACGGTATCGTCCGCGCCCGCGTCCAATGACACCTACGCCCTGGGCGAGACCATCACCATCACGGTCACCTTCAGCGAGGCCGTGGACGTCACCGGCACGCCGCAGATCAACATCGACATGGACCCCGCCGACTGGGGCACGAAGGTCGTCGACTACGAGAGCGGCTCCGGCTCGGCCAGCCTGACCTTCGACCACACCGTGGCGGAGCCGAACATCTCCACGCAGGGCATCGCCGTGCTCTCCAACAGCCTGGCGCTCAACGGCGGGACCATCAGGTCGTCGGCGTCACAGGCCGACGCCGACGACCTGTCCCACACTGGAAGGGACCACGACCCGGACCACAAGGTGGACTGGCGGCTGGCCGCGCCCACGCCAACCCCCACTCCCACACCAACCCCAACCCCCACGCCGGGGCCCACGGACTTGCAGGTTTCCATTTCGGCCAGCCCGGCCCAGCCCGTGGCGAACGAGGCCGCGGTCCTGACGGCCACCATCGACAACGCGCCGGAGGGAGAGAGCCCCTCCTACAACTGGGAGAGCGAATCCGACGGCGAATGGAGCTCCATCAGCAGGAACACCGCGTTGTCCTTCCTGGCCGCCAAGTGGGAGTCCTGGACCTTCCGGCTCACGGTGTCCTACGGCAACGGCGACTCGGCTACGTCGGCCCCCCTGACCCTGACGTGGATCAACCCCAACAACCAGGCCCCGGTGGTCGACACCGAGTCCGAGAACTACGCCAGTTTCGTCGGAGATATCAACGCGCCCTCGGGGGTGCTGGTCAGCAAGCCCCTCTACCAGGTCTTCTCCGACCCGGACGGCGACAAGCTGACCTACTCCGTGTCCATCATCAGCGGCAACGGCCACCTGGTGGAGCTGCTCGATCTGAGACTGCCGGACGACCCCAACCGGCCGAAGATCACGTCGGTGGGCATCTTCCCGCGCTTGTTCGTGACGGCCGGGGACGACGCCGAATGGAAGGCCCTCAGCCCGCCCATCGCGGACCCGGAGCCCGTGAAGGTCAGGGTGACCGCCACGGACCCCGGCGGCCTGTCGGTCTCCCTGGAGAGCGACTACCTCATCCACTGGGATAGCTATCCGGAGGTCGTGAGCGCCACTATCAGCGGGGCGGCCATCGAGCTGACCTTCGACGTCGCGGTGGAGGATGACCCCGCGCCCACCGCCGGCCAGTTCACCGTAAACGTGGCCAACGCGGACGGCACCGCCGGGACCATCGCGGTCAACGGCGTGTCCGTCAAGGACAAGGTGGTGACCCTGGACCTGGCCTCGGCGCCGCGGCCGGACCAGACCGTCACCCTGGACTACGCCAACGACTACGACACGCCGCTGAAGCGGACCATCGGCGGCAGCCCCTCGCTCGGCTTCACCGGGCTGGCGGTCACGGTTGCCCAGGCGCCGTCACTCGACCTGCGCCTCGTCCCGGCGACCACCCCCGGCGCTTCGGCCTACGCCATCACCGCCTCCTGGAATCCCCTGCCCGGCGCCACCTCCCAGAACCTGAACTGGCGGCGGAGCGGGGCCAACTCCGAGCAGTGGAACACCCGCAGCCTGCCCGGCGACCAGGCCAGCGCCGACATCGACGTGGAGTCCGACGGCCTGCACGACGTGTCCATCGAGGTACTCGGTCCCCAGGGCCCCATCACCGCGGAATCCAACCAGGTGGACGTGCGCGTGACGGCCCGGTACAACGCGCTCATGGGCTCCCCCTCCGACCCCGTGTTCTATGGCTGCCAGCCCACGGCCATCAGCGGCTTCCAGGTGGTGTTCACCAACAACGGCGTCGAGCTGAGCTGGGACGACCCCGGCATCTCAGCCATTGACAAATACATCATCCAGCTCACCGACGATGGCGGCCTCTCCATGGGGCCCAGCCGGCGGTCGCAGGGATGGCACCACTGGGCTGACATCACTGGCAGCAACGCCGGGACCACCAAGCACACCCTCACCGGCCTGCGCATGAACCACACATACGGGGCGTGGCTAAACGCGGTGGACACCCGCGGCGACGACGATGCAAGCAACGACCGCTACTACTGCATGGACAGGTACGCCTTCATCAAGACCTTCAACGTGCACCTGCCCGCCATCACCGGCCTCGAGGCCCGCTCGACCTGGGACGACGGCCCCGAGCAGGCCACCTTGTTCTGGGACGACCACGGGGAAGAGGGGCTGAGCTACGAGTACGAGTTCGAGGGGGTCCCGCCCGGCTGGGCCGACAGCGGTTCCGTCAGGGGCATGCCCCGCATCCGCAGTGGCGTCATTCCCGCCGACCAGGTTTCCGTGGGCCGGGACGGCAAGCTGCAGGCCACCATCAGCGGGATGGCCTGCGACTACAACTACTTCCGCATCTGGCTCCGGGCCAAGGACGGCAATAGCTACGGCCCCAGGCAGGTGATCAACTACGTCTACCTGGGCCGGGACCACGGCTCGCCGCGCGACAGCGACCTCACTGGCGACTGGGACCACACGGGCAACTGCCTCTACGGGTGGGGCGGCGACGACCGGATCCACGGCGGCGAGAGCGACGACGTCATGAGCGGCGGCACCGGCGACGACGAGCTGTACGGCCGCGGTGGCGACGACTGGCTGCACGGCGGCTCCGGCGGCGACGTGCTGGACGGCGGCCCCGGCACGGACACCGCCAGCTACGCGGGATCGCGAGGCGCGGTGACCGTCAACCTGGCCGACGGGTCCGTCAGCGGCGGCGACGCCCAGGGCGACTCCCTCGTCAGCATCGAGAACGTCACCGGCTCGGACCACGCCGACACCCTCACGGGCAACGACGGCGACAACGTGCTCACGGGCGGCCCCGGCGGCGACACCATCACCGGACGCGGCGGCAGCGACACCGCCAGCTACGCCGGATCGCGGGGCGCGGTGACCATAAACCTGGCCACCGGGTCGGTCAGCGGGGGCGACGCCGCGGGCGACACCCTCACGGGAATCGAGAACATCATCGGCTCGGACCACGTCGACAACCTCACCGGCGACGATGGGGACAACGTGATCACGGGCGGCGGGGGCTTCAGGATAGTGAACGGCGAAGCTCTTGGCGACACCATTACCTGCGGCGGCGGCAACGACACCCTCGATTACTCGGGGTCCCCAGACGCGGTATCGGTCAACCTAGCCATAGGAGGTTCCGGCGGCGACGCCGAGGGCGACTACTTCCCAGGCTTCACCGCCGCATTTGTTGGCGACTGCGAGAACGTTACCGGTTCCAACCATGACGACGAACTCACGGGCAGCTCGGCGGCAAATGTCCTGCGTGGCGGCCGCGGCAACGACGACCTCGAAGGTAGGATAGGCAACGACACGCTGTACGGCGGCCCCGGCGACGACATCCTCCACAGCGGTGCCGGAACCGCCGAGACGCTGTACGGCGGCCCCGGCAACGACACGCTGACCAGCACGGTGGTGTCCGGCCGCGGAAAGCTGACCGGCGGTCCCGGCGACGACACGCTGACCCTGGATCCGGATCGAGAAGCGGTCAATCCTGGAAAGAACGATCTCTTCTTCCACATGGGCTTCGGGCGGGACACCGTCACGGGCTTCAATCTCGCCCACGACACCATCTACCTGTGCGGCATGGAGGGATTGAATTACAGCGTCTGGCCGGCCTCCGGCGGCGCCCGCATCAGCGTCTACGCCAACGAGGACATCACCTTCGCCAGTGGCCGCACCCGCACGTTCCACTTCTTCCAGGGAAGCATCACCCTGGAGGGCGTGTCGCTGCCCTTCAGCAGCAACACGCCTCCCGGCGGCCTGAAGCTCGTCACCGGCTCCTGTGAGACGCCGGTCGTTCAGAGCGCGTCGGTGAACGGGGCCTCGCTGACCATCACCTTCGACGGCGACCTGGACACCGGCTCCAAGCCGGCGGACAGCGCGTTCACGGTGAAGGTCAACGGGGCCGCCCGCGCCCTCGCCTCCGGCGGCGTCGCCATCTCCGGCAGGACCGTGACCCTCTCCCTGAGCTCGGCGGTAATGGCCGGCCAGACGGTGACAGTGAGCTACACCGCGCCGGGCACCAACCCGCTCCGGCACGCCGGCAATGCGGCGGACAGCTTCACCGACCGCCCCGTCACCAACGACACGTCGTAGGGCGGCACGCCGCCCTACGACAGGCTCAGGGCGAACGGAGGGGAAGGGCCGCAGGGCTGACGGCACCGGAGGGAGGCCATGAAGGACCGGCTCGATGCCGCGACAGCGTACAAACCACAGCAGAAGGGTCTATGTCCTTCCCGACGATTTCCCGCAGCGTCTCAGGAGGTTCGCGGAAGCGTCGGGGTTGTCATGGGCTGAGATGGCCCGCCGCATCGAGACCTATCCCCTCACCATCAGACGTTGGCGGGACGACGGGGTAAGGCCCAGCCCTCGGCATCAGATGGCGCTGCTGGCCCTAGCGGACTCAATGGGACTCGGCCACATCTTCACGGAGTGGGATGTCCCGCGCAGGTCTCCCGACCCCGGAGGCTTCTCAGGCCGCAGGCGCCGTCGCGCCGCAAGGCCCTCGACAGGCAGGGCGCACGTCGATGACGTGGCCATGGCCCAGGGCTGAAACTCAAAAGGACTGCATATACATGGCCGTTCTGAGACGGTCATCCCCCTGAACGCAAAAAGGGCCGCATACATGGACTACGGGGGGAGGACACCGCAATGCGGCATCCTCCCCCCGTGTGTTGCGCTCTAGCGGCCCAGCCTAGAACAGCCTCAGCGTCTGCTGCGCCTCCTCATGCCCCGCCGCGCCCTCGGCGTTGGCGTTCGTCGCCGCCCCCTGCTGGCGCCGGTTGTTGCGGCGCTTGGGTGGGGGAGCGGGCCGCTCGTAGGCGGGATGCTTCGGATTCTCCTCCCACCTGGCCCGCGCCCTCTCGGTCACCGCCGTCACCTCCTGCGCCAGTTCGGACAGGTCAGCGTCCTCGAAGGTCTCGATGTGCGGGTCCGACGAGGGCTGCTGCACCCCGATGACGGCCCTGCCGCCCTTGATGGAGACGACGACCTTCAGCTCCTCCGATGGAGCGGCCTCGTTCACGGCGGCGGACTCTTCGGAGTCCTGCGTCTCGGCATCGGCTGGTTCCGCGTCGTCCGGCTTGTCTCCGTCTTCGGCAGCACCCTGCGTGTCCTGTTCGGTGTCGCCCTCGGAGTCCTGCTCTTCGACGGCCTCGGCGGGCGTGTCACCCGCGTTCTCACCCGTGTCGCCGAAGATGCTCTCCTCGGCGTTCACGGCGTCCGGGCGGGCAGTTTCCGTTCCGTTCTCGTCCGGCATGGTCTTCTCCTTTCGCTCTTGTTCGTGTTCCGGTTGGATTCCCGTGCGGCGGACGCTAGGCGGCTTGCCGCGCCCGTCCCCTGATCTCGCCCAGGGTCTGTGGCTTCCAGTAGAGGTCACGCTCCACGGCGGGAACGCCGCCGAGCACCGTCGCCTCCGCCATCTCGTCCAGGGAGAAGTAGCCAAGCTCGGTTTCCAATCCCTCGACGAGGCCGAAACACTCGCCGGTCTCGGCGTCCCACTCGGTGATGTACCAGGTCCAGTTGCTGAACGGGGTGAACAGCTTGACGTGGGCGAGAACGGCGTCGGGGTCGTCCGCTCCGTCATTGGCGTACAGAGGCGGGATCGTCTTCCCGAGCTCCTTCGTCATCAGCTTGTGCCTGCGCAGTCCGCTGTGCTTGTCCTGCCACATGGTTGTGGTCTTGGTGGTTCCGTTTACGTCAGACATGGTTTCTCCTCTCAATTCACATCTCGATGGATTCGCGTGCGCCTGTCGCCGGGGCGCTATCGCCACCGGCGGTGCGTGGGCTTCGCCCCGTCTTCCGGGTCGGCGTCGGTCCCCAAGAGGCGCTCAACGGCCTTCGGGGTGACGTAGGTGGGGGTGACCGTCCCCAGGTCCATGTCCAGGTACAGGGCCATGAAGGGGCAGGTGCCGGCCACCATGCGGCGGACCACCTGGAGCACCAGCGACGCCATCATCTGGTTGATGGTGGGGTCCTGGTCGGTGAGGTCGAGGGCCGCCGCGCAGTCCACGTCCGGCGGCCTCGTGGAAACGGCGGTCAGCAGGTCGGGGCGCTGGAGCGTGGGCGCCGGGGCCAGGTGGCAAGTCTCGACCGAGAAGGTGTCCTCCTCCCAGTCCACCCTGCCGGAGACGTTCCCGACGAGGACCTGACCCCAGTTGGTGTCGTTGCCCGCGTCGACGAGCCAGCGGGCCGGGTGTCCCGGCAGGCACTCCGCCATCGCCCTGCGTGCGGCGGCGTTGTCGGCGCAGCCGATTATCAGGCTCTCGCCCATATCGATGAGGCCGGGGTAGACGGGTCCGTTCGGGCGTTCGTCGTACTCCTTGAAGGGGTAGACGGAGTAGCCGATGGGACGCCGGTAGGCTTTGGACAACCGGTCGGCGAGGGCTTGGGACTTGAACTTCCCCACGTCGTCCGCGTAGAAGTTCTGGCGGAGCAGGTTGTGGGGCTCCACCCGGTCGTGGTCGACCAGGACGATGGTGGCCTCCCGCCCCTGGAAGAGGCGGCAGAGGCCCTCGGCAACGAAGCCGCCGGTCCCGCCGCAGCCGACCACCGTTATCCAGGGGTTGTCCAGCAGGAATTCGTTGTCCAGGTGGTAAGGCATTCGATCACCTCCTTTGCCAATTCATCGGTTGGGTCCGCCTCCTCGCCCACCAGCCGGAGGCCGGGGTTCGGGCCGTCGAAGACCTGCGGCCAGTCCGCCTGGGCGAAGTGGCCGTAAACGCCCACCCGGAGATTCAGCTCCGGCTCGGGGTCGTCGAGGCGTCCCACGACGCCGTAGATGCGGAAGCCCTGCTCGTCGCCGTCGTCGGTCTTCGAGAAGAAGGCCCGTGAGCTTCCGTGGGAGTGGAATTCGGCGACCACCCCTGCGGGCGGCGTGTACTTGAGGGACGAAGCCGTCCCCTCCTGTTCGGGGACCACCAGCCGGTAGGAGCGCCCGTCCCACCGCACGGCGAAGAACCGCTCCGTGTCCGGTGTGTCCTGGAACCAGCGCAGCCCGACCTCGAAGAGCCGGGCCGGGATGGGGCCGTGGGCAAGCTCCACCTTCTCGGTGACGGAGGCCAGCCCCCGCACCTCGCAGGGAGCGGCGAGCACCCGCGCCGTCAGGTTTGCGCTCTCGGACTGGACGTAGAGGCCGCCCGCTCCGAGCACGTAGTCGAACCCGATCCCGTGGCCGCCCGTCAGCCCACTCTTGTGATTGACGAGATAGCCGACCGGCCTCGACCGGTTGCCGTGGTCAGGCCCGGCGCTAGCGGTAGCCAACTCGCCTGCCCTCCGAGGCCGCCATCGCCTGGGCAACGGTGCACTGGAGAACAAGGTCCTCAAGCGGGTAGTCAGTCTTTCCATCGAGCTCCTCCCATAGGGCGTGCAGGTTGTCGGGATGCTTCTTCGAGCGGTCCGTGGTGTCGCCGGTGCCGGAGAAAAAGGACTGGAAGAAGGACTCCGGTATCAGCTCCACCTGCTCGGGGAAGTGGTGGTTTCCGGGGCAGACCCGCCCGTCCCGGAAGACGTTGAAGGCGGGCATCTTGTAGAGGTACTGGTCGGGGTTGGCCGGCCTGCTCATGGCCGCGTAGACCCAGGGGGCGCGGCCCGGCGAGCAGACGAAGACCAGCCCCGGCATGGGTATCCTGAGCCGTGCGGGGGGCTTGAACGCCTCCCGTTGCAGGGCAACGGGCCAGACCTGCGGCGGCCGCCAGAGGGCCGCCACCTGTCCGGTCTCGCCCTGGTTCCACCAGAGGGTCTCAGGCGGGAGCAGCCCAGAGGAGACCCCCAGGTGCTGGATGAACACGTTGGCGATCTCGTCCGCCGAGACGGTCTTCACCCACGTCGAGTCGCCCTCAAAGCCCCTGAGCAGGACGGTCTCCTTGTAGACCTCAAGCTGCAACTTGAGCTCGTCCCTGGGCGTGTCCTCCACGCCCGGCAGGGACCACTCGGTCTTTTCCGCTTCCGTCGTCATGGTCGTCGTCCTCCTTTCCTTGTTCCTGTTGTCGTTCGGGCAGCCGGGGCAGGATGAAGTCCAGCATCTCGGCAAAGCGGGCCGGAAGGTCCTCCTCCAGCCATCCGGTGAGGTTGGTCACCGAGTCCATCAGGGCGCTGGCCCTCTGCCACTCCGCCGTGCCCTCGGCGATGATGTCGTCGTCCCACGGGTCGGCGAAGCCGTCGTAACAGCCGTCCTCGTAGTTGTGGTCGAGGAACCAGTTGCCGGTCTCGGCCAGAAGCCATGAGGCGGCCTGGGCCGCTCCCTCGAAGCGGGTTCCCTTCACCGCCTCGGCGAGGTTTTCGACGGATATGCCGTCCTGGGGGATTCTCTGGAGCGTCTCCTTCGGGATGCTCCCGGAGGCCGATTCCAGCCAGGCCGTCCGCAGCCCGTCAGGGCCGTCGTAGTAGGAATCGGAGACCCTGACCAGTAGGGCCAGGACGGAGATGCCTTCCTTGTATCCGTCCCACATCTCGTGCAGGCCGTCGTAGCCGATGCCCATCAGCTCGAAGGGAATGCCCCTCCTGAGCCAGCTCCAGGGAGGTTCATCCCCGAAGTCGAAGTAGAACTCGATGACGGAGCCGTGGAGGGGGAAGTGACGCTCCGCGAAGAGGTTGGCGAACCGCTCCATCCTTGTGCGCACGTCGGGGGCCGAGAGCACCGCCTCGCCCTCATCGGGGAAGAGGCGGCGCACCAGCCCGGCGAACCATGCGTAGTCGTCGGCATAGCCGATGATGGTGACCAGCTCCAGCAGCGACGGCGGACGCCGCAGGAGCAGCCCCGGGAGCGCGCTCAGGAGCGGCGGGAGCGCAGCTTCCATCGCATTGCCTCCAGGAGTCGTCCGGTGGTCGAGGCGTAGTCCTGCGCCTGGGTGCAGGCCGCCTCCACCTCCGGCTGTCTTGCGGCCGCGGCGTCCAGGTCGAGGGAGCCGTCGGGCCGTGTGAGCTCCGCCGTGAGCTCGATTATGCGCAGGTCTGCCGGGGGCACCGCCGCCAGCAGACTCGCGAAGGTCGGGGTATCCATCGGGCCACCTCCTTACCGGGTGAAGCGCCCCTTGGTGCCCACCCGCCGCTGGAACTCGTAGATGGTGTCGTCGCCCCGCTTGGTCTCCTTGACCGAGGCGTTGGCGATCTCGCCGTAGAAATCGGCGAGGGTCCCCTTCACCTGGTCGACGGTCATCTCGGGGTCGGGGTCCGGGAACTCGCGGTCGTCGTATACGAAGATGCGTGCCATTGGTCTGTCTCCTTTCGGTGCTGCTACTTGCTGCGTTGCCATGCGGGGGAGGCCGCCGCTCCGATGCGACGGCCTCCCCCCATGAACTGCGGTCTAGCGTCCTGCGCCGACCGTCTCCCTCTCCTGTTCCAGCTCCATGCCCCACTCGAACAGGGACTTGGTAGCGGGCTGGGGCTTCCCGTTTCGGCGCTTCGGCTTGACCGGCTCGGCCATGAACTCGGCCCAGGAGAACAGCGACTGCTGCGGCTCCTCGGCCTCGTCGTCGTGGTGGCCGTTGACGCCGTTACCGTTGACCGGGACCGGAGCGTGTCCGTTCCCGTTGGCGTGGTGTCCGTTGGCCGGGGCCAGCTCGACCGTCGGCCCGAAGATGTCGGACCCGTGACCGTTGGCCCCGTTGCCGTTGACCTCTACGGTCTCCAGCTCGACCTCGACGGCCTTCCAGTCATCGTCAACCAGGTACTCCTCGGCCTGTGCTTCGGCGTCCCTGGCCTGGGCGAACACCTCCTCCATCGCCGCGTCGTCGGCCTCCTCCTCGTCGTCGCTGACGATCCTGCGGGCCAGGGCCATCATCACGTCGTCGCCGTCGTCCCCGTATGCCGCCAGCCCGTCTTCGGGCAGCTCTCCCTCAACGGCGAGGGAGCTTTGCAGCTTCTGAGCCACCAGCTTCAGGGCGTCGGCCTGGAGGGTGTTGCGGTAGGACATGAACACGACCTTGACCGGCCGGGTCTGCCCGATGCGCCACGAGCGGCGGGACGCCTGCCTCATGACGTAGGTGCTGTAGTCCGTCTCGAACCAACAGAGGGTCGGAAAGTCGATGAGGTCGAGACCCGTCTGCACCAGCCTGGGGTGGCAGACCAGCACGTCGATACCCTGCTTGACCTTCTCGGCGACCCACGCCTCCCGCTTGTCGGGGGCTACGGCGTCGGCCTTCATCACCGCCACGCGGAAGCCGTGACGGGTCAGGATGTCGTCCATGCGCCCGGTGATGTCCCGCGTGCCCGTGTGGGTGACGTAGACCAGCACCCGGCGTCCCGCCATCCGCTCCGCCGCCACCAGGTCCACCAGCGCCTTCTCCTTCGGGTAGAGCTTGTCTTCCGAGAGAGGCGGGACCGAGACGATGATGTCGCCCGACCGCGGGTCGAACACCGTCTCCCCCCTGGTACAGCCGTCAGGGTAGGCGAGGAGCGTCTGGAGGTAGGTCGCGAGCAACCGCTTGGAGCCGGCCTTCAGAGCCTTTGACAGCTCCGCCTTCAGCTCCTTGAACACCGTGTTGTAGGCGCTGCGCTGGGAGTAGCCCGTCGAGTCCTCCTCCGAGTCCATCGAGGACAGGAGGATCTGCTCGTCGTAGTCGGACAGACCCGAGGCGACGTCGGCCAGCTTGAGGAAGATGGTGTTGCCGATGATGTGGAACAGCGCCGAGGGCATCAGCCCCGGCTTCTCCCTCACCACCTTGCGGTAACTGCGCCTCCGGCTGTTGCGCCCGTCCTCCAGGGCGTCGTCGTCGGGCTTACCCATGGAGACCTCCTCGAAGCCGTACCGCTGAATCCAGCGGTGCTCGTCGGAGCGCCCGAACTCCGTCCGAATCTCCGGCGAGAACCGGTAGAGGAGGTGGAACAGCGTCGAGCTGTACCCTCCCATCATGGTTCCCGTCAGGCTCAGGGACTTGCCGCACGCCTCCGCGAGGGTGCCTGCGGCGATGCCCTGGGCCGAGCCGCGAGCCTTGTACTCGTGGACCTCGTCTCCGACCAGCAGGTCGAAGAAGCCCTTCATCCGGTGCTTCACGTAGTCGGCCAGCGGGTAGCGGGCCGGGCCCGACCTGTCGGCCTGCCAGAGGGGTGAGCCGCAGGCGTCACAGACGTGCTTCCGCCGGTTCAGGTCCCTGTCTGTCAGGGGCACCCCGTCCTTGTCCACGATCTGCGCCGTGCAGGTGGGGCAGCAGGGGACCTTGAAGGGCTCCCCCGTCTCCTCCTCCCGTATCAGCCTCCCCCTGGACGTGGCCCACCGGTAGTTGACGGCGGGCATCCAGCGGTAGGACAGCTTGGCCCGCTCACGGCTCATCACCGCGAACAATGGCCCCGTCCCGATGGAGAAGCGCAGCCTCTCCAGGTCGGTGATGGAGGTGACGATGACGCCACGCGCGCCGGGGACCGTCATCTCCACCTCCCGCTTCCACTTGGACACGAGATGGGGCGGGCAGAGCACGAGCACCCTCATGAAGCCCGCCATGTGCGCCGCACTGGCGCCGATGAAGGTCTTGCCTGTGCCCATCTCTCCCACGATCGTCGTGCCCCGATGGGCTTCGAGGGAGAGGGCCGCGCCCCTGATGGCGTCGGCCTGCGCCCCCAGGGGCCTGCGCAGCAGGTGGGGGAGGATGCCGCCGTTCTCCGAGGGCCGGTAGAGCGGCGGGTAGGACTCCACCACCCGACGGGCGATGGCCTCCTTGAACTTGTCGATGAACTCTCCGAGGTTCATTCGGCGTCTCCTTTCCATGCGTCTCTGGTGGACGACGCCGGAACCGGGACGCACCACGCCCCCGGAGGGGACGTTTCTAGGTGCGGGTTCCTGGAAACGTCCCCAGGCGGTGTTGAAGTGCGGGGCCGCCCGTGGGCGGGGGCCTCGTGTGGCGGCCCCGTGAGGGCCGTCTATGCGGCTTTCGGGGACTCCCTGCGGGCCTTCTCCGCGGCTCGGTGGTCCTCGTAGCAGCGCCCGCTCAGGTGGTAGGACTTCACCGGCGAGGAGAAGGCCCTGCCGTAGTCGTCGATGTCCACCGAGGCGGTCTGCATCGCGGGTTCGCCGGGGGCGATTGGCTGCCCGCACCGCGAGCAGGGTTCCATGACCATGATGGTCTGCGTCTGCATTGGTTCACCTTCCTTTCCTTATAGAGGGGTGTGTTGGGTTGCGTCCGGTCTAAGCGGCGATGTCCTCGATCACCCCGTCGTCGAGGTCGAGGGCGACCACCGTAGTTCTCAGCTTCTCGCGGTGGACCTCCTTCTCGGGGGAGTCCTCCACCAGTTCCATCTCCTTCGACGTCCGTCCCTTGACCAGCTTGCGTGTGCCGTCGCCCTCTAGGACCAGGTTGTTGAGGAAACCCGCCGCCACCAGCATGGCTATGTGGCCCCGTCTGAGAGGCATCAGCGGGCGGGTGCGGGCGTCACCGTGGGGCCAGAGGGTGTCGGTGATGTCCGTGTTCGTCCACAGCCCCGACCGTCTGGCCTCGGTCGCCGCGGCGACGGGATCGACCGTCCGGGTGGTGAACAGCACGTCGCCGCTGGGCAACGTGGCGGGGGTGTACTCCCCGTAGGCGTAGGGGTCGCGCCGGGAGCGTAGAGGCTCCGGCTCCCCAATCGACCACTCGATGACCATGCTCTCGGCGGCAGCGTCGGGAACGGGGTCCTCCTTCCGGTAGCCCATGAGCACGACCTGGTCGAAGGCATCCCTTTCGGGCTGCGGGAAGGCCCAGCACCGCAACCGCCCGTAGTGGGTGGACAGGTAGCGGGCCGAGACCGCGAGACGCTGCCTGGGCACTATGAATACCAGCAGGCCGCTCTCGGCCAGGTAGCGCGTGCAGTGGGTGAGGAAGGCGTGCTCCGTGCGCTTGTCCTCCGAGTCGTAATCGTAGGGAGGGTTCAGAAGCAGCAGGCCGAAGGCCCCGTTCGCTATTGACGTGGCGAACAGGTCCGAGGCCAGTGTGCGGTGCAGCCGGTTCTCGGCCTCCTCCGCCCGGTCCTTGTGCAGCTCGACGCCGTAGGTCTCGATGGACATCGAGTTGGGCCGGTCGAGGTTCTCGGCCAGCCTCTGGAGCGCGTCCCCGCCCCCGCAGCAGGGGTCAAGGATGCGTATGGTCTCCCGCGCCCTGTGGTAGTAGCCGGAGGGGGTGTGTATCAGGTCGGCGATCAGGTCCACCACCCGGTCTGGGGTCGGGTAGTAGCCGCCTTTCGCCTGTGCAGCCAGTCTCATGTCGTCTCTCCTTTCGTGCTTACTCTTGTGTCGTCCGGAGCCGGGCCCAGACGGACTGGGCCTTGCGCTCCCGCGTCTCCAAGTCCCACTCGTAGGTGCGGCCGTCGAAGGTGTCCCGAAGGACGCCGCCCACGAGGGCCGCCAGGTGCTTGGTGGTGCCGACGATGCAGTCGCCGTACCGGTGGTGCGCCTCGGTGTACGTGGGCCGTTCTCCCCTCGGCAGGCGCACCTTCGTGAAGCCGTAGGCTTCGAGGACCCGGTCCTGGACGTGGAGGGCGGTGAGGTGACCCCTGTGGCGGGGCGCTTTGCGGTTGCGCTCCCGTGTGGCGTAGGCGTTGCCGCTGGCGGCGTAGCCGTTGGCCTTCATGTGCTCGGCCATCGTCCGGTAGACGGAGCGGTAGTCCTCGCCGGCGCAGATGGCGATGGCGCGGACAACGCAGTCTCCGGTCTTGCCCCGGTATCCCGCCGCCGCCCGCCCGCCGTCGTCGTAGCGGTAGCCGATCATGGTTTCGCCTCTGCTGCCACCGAGGTCTCCCCCCTGGGGAGGGTGAGACTGCCCGACGCAACAGCGAAGGAGAGGTCGTCTCGCAGCTTCTTGGCGTTGGGGGAGCATCGGTAGCCGAAGACGCCAACCGACTGGAGGGGAACGATCTCCCCCTCGGCGATGCCCCGCTCCCAGAGCCATCCGGCCCAGGAGTCGTGGAGCGGCAGCGGGCTGCGCTTGTCCAGGAAGCGGTGATGGAGAGCTGGGGCCTCCTCCTGCGATTGGGCCAGCAGGAGGAAGCTGTCCTTCTCGTGGGCGTACTCGGCGGTCCTGGTGTAGACCAGCGCGTGCCAGCCGCCGGTAGCGGGCAGGCGGGCGATCTTGGTCGTCCAGGTGCCGATGGTCTCGTAGGGGATGACGCAGCGCTGGTAGCCGCCCGTGAGGGCCATGCCGTCCGCGCCCCTGATGATGTGGGCGGTGTCCGGCGGCTGTTTGAGGAGTGACGCCCAGATCGCCTTCAGCGCCGTCTGGGAGCCGACCATCGAGACGAACCAGAGGCCGTCTGTGGCCTCTTCGCGGGCGAAGGCGTCGGCGGTGGCCGAGAACCCGCCCGCCGAGATGGTGAACAGGTCCTCGGGGTCGATGGTGTGGGTCTGGAGCATGATGGGTCTCCTTTCGCTGTGTGGATTGAGAGCGATGCGCGGGACGGAAACCCGCGTGAGAGCCTGGAGGCATCGGCCGTCAGGACATCAGGCCCCGGTCCTTGAGGCTGACGAACCGGTTCCCGCCGATGACGATGTGGTCTAGGAGATCGACGCCCAGGAGCTTGGCGGCCTGGGATAGCTCCTTGGTGCAGGCCACGTCCTGCGGGCTGGGCGTGGGGTCGCCGGATGGGTGGTTGTGGCTGACGATGATGTTGGGAACGGCCTCGACGACGGCGGGGCGCAGCACCTCGGCGGGTCTGACCTCGGCCGAGTTGACGTTGCCCTGGTAGATGACCCTCTGGCCCACCACGTGGTTCTTGATGTCGAGCAGCAGCACCCTGAGCTGCTCCTGGGCGAGCTTGGACATCTCCGGTCCCAGCAGCGTGTGAACGTCCTTGGGCGTGATGATCGAGGGCGGGTGGTCCGGGCGTTCCGGCTGGGTCTCCACCTCGTAGCGCATGGCGATCTCCCCCAGCAGGCTCAGGTTGATGCGCAGCGCGTTCAGCAGAACGGCGTCCTTGTCGAGGGACTTCTTACGGGTCATGTCGGCCTCCTTGCTTAGCGGTTACAACAGAAGCGGGGCCACTCTCCGGTAGGTGGAGAACGGCCCCGTGGTTGCGCCCGGCCCAGGGGACGGACGGCGCTGTGCGGTTGTGGGTTGGCGGCCTACTCGAAGGGCGAGGCGTCGGGCGCCTGTGCGCCGTTCCCGTTGCCGTTGGAGTCGAGGAAGACGACCTCCTGGGTGTGGACCTCGGTGCGGCTGCGGGGCTGGCCGTCCTCGGTCTGCCAGGTGTTCTGCACGAGGCGGCCCTCGACGCAGATGCGCTGGCCCTTCTGGACGTACTCGTTCACCGCCTCGGCGGACTTGTCCCAGACGACGATGTTGTGCCAGTCCGTCGCGTCCTCGCCGTCCCTGCGGTAGCGGTCGGTCGCCAGCCGGAGCTTGGTGACGGCGGTGCCGTGCGGCGTGTAGGTCATCTCCGGGTCGGTGCCAACCCTGCCCAAGAGCGTTACCTTGTTGATCGTGCGTGCCATGATTCGATTCTCCTTTCGGATTGGGTGTGGCGCGGTCTCCCCGCGCCCGTCTTGAACGAAAGCGGGGCCGCTCCCTGTAGAAGGGAGGACGGCCCCGTCCGGCGCTCCAATGAAGGAGCGTCTAGCTGACCCTGACGTACTCCGACTCGCTCTCCGTCACGATCTCGGCCCTGGTCTCGGGGTCGAGCGCCTCGTTGAGCCTGCGGTGGTTGACCGAGTACCTGGTCGAACTGACCAGCGTGACCGTCCGGTCTCCCACCGTCGCCTTGGAGTCCCCCTGGCGGCGCATCCACGCCTTGAGGGTGTCCAGCGCGGCGCGCTTGGCCTTCTCCGGCTCCCTGATGGACTCCTGGGCCTCGGAGTAGGCCGCCACCGCGTCCCTCGCCTCCTCGTCCGTCACCTCCTCTCCTTCGGTCTCCGCCTCTTCGTCGTCGGTCCCGTCCTCTGCCGCCGAACCCGGTAGGCAGACGGCGAGGAATGGGCAGGAGCGGCACTGCCAGGAGTTGGCGGTGAAGTCCCGCTCCGGCAGGGCGTCGGGGTCCGGCCCGTTCTGGACGTGATGAGCGCCCAGCTCGCCGAGCCATGTGCAGGCGTCCTGCAGGGACCGCTCCAGGCGGTCGGCGGGTATCCGCTCCCAGTCCCAGGTGCGGTTGCCCGTGTCCATCGTGGCGATGACGACGGGCCGCATCTCCCCGAACTGGCCGAGGGTGTAGAAGGCGGCCTGGGCCACCGCCGCCGGGTGGCTGCGCTCGGCTCCGAGCGTCTGCCACCGCTTGAATGCCACCGGCCCCCGCGTCTTGATTTCGACGACCATCGGGTCGCCGTAGGCGGGTGTCTCAGGTTCCCCCTCGAAGAGGAAGATCTGGGGCGGGGCCTCGTCTCCCGTCAGGGGCAACCGCACCGTCCCGTCCGGGTGGCCGGTCACCAGGATGTTCGGACCGACCCTGACCGCCACCTGCTTCGGGTTACGGGGATCGGGCGCATCGACCTTCCAGCCGGCCCGCTCCATCGCCCGCGTCACCACCGGCTCCAGGGCGTTGCCCGCCTCCATCGCCGTCAGCGAGTCGTCGCTGGGGGGGTTCGTGGTCTCGTATCCGGTCGCGGCGTACCAGAGGGAGCGGCGGCAGCCCAGGGCCGCCGATGCCCGCACCTCGATGTTGCCGTCGCCGTCGAACCGCGCCGAAGGGCGGGAGAAGACCTCCGCCCTGTCATCGGTTTTCGTTGTCATCGTCTGTGCCTCCTTGTGTCCTGTAGATGGATGGTCATGCGGCAGCCTTGATGTCCGTCTCCTGCTCGGTTTCCCGTTCCTCCCTGGCCCGAAGAAGGGCCTTGAGGATGTGGGCGATGCCGTCGCCGAGGCCGTGGACGGCGACGCTGCTGCCGTCGTCCAGCTTGTTCCAAAAGGGCTGCATCTCTTGGATGCCCTGGCACTGGTCAATCACCTCTTCGAGAGGCGTACCGCGCCGCAGGTGCAGGGAGATGAGGCGGCAGGCGAGCTCGGTAACGCCGTGCTGGAAGCTGCCGCCCTTGCCGAGGAAGCCGAAGACCTCGAAGGGCTCGCCGTCCTCGTCAACCGAGACGGTGACGAAGAGGCTCCCGAACTCGGTCTTCAGCTTGGTCGTGGTGCTGGGAAGGCTGCGGGGCCTGTCCCTAGTCTTGGTGTTCATGGCCTGCACCCCTGCCCACGGCAGAGCGGGAGTGCGGCCTCGCACGAGACGGCCTTCCACCGCCCGGTGTCCGCGAATGCCTCCGCCTCCTCGGTGGTGTCGAACCGCCCAATGGGGTCCGTTGCGTAGCCGCCCAGGTGGGCGACGACGTGGTAGTGGGGCGAGCGGTCCCGGAGGTACGGCAGGGCCGGGGCGTAGCGGTCGAAGTAGCCGGCCACTTTCAGGGCCATCTCCCGGTCCCGGTCGTCGCCGACGCCCAGGAGCGTCCTGACGATGGGCTCCTCGCAGTCCTCCTCGGCGAAGGTGGGGGTGAGCATCGTGTCCCGTACTGCGGCGGGAAGCTCGTCCCACCGTTCGCGGCTGAGCTTCAGGCCGCCGTGCGAGGGCGTCGTAACCCGCAGGATGCCCTCCGCCAGCTCCTCGACATCGTGGGTCCAGCCCCAGGGTGTGCTTACCAGAGTCTCCGTAGTCATCGGCCGTGTCCTCCCTTCCTGTAATGAGAGAGCGGGGCCGCCGCCCGAAGGAGACGACCCCGCCCGTTCCGTGTTCCGGTGGCGGAGACGAGCTAGGCCGCCTGCGCCTGCTTCATGTCCCTGAGCTTGTTGGAGGCGGCCTCCACCAGCGGCCCGAGCTCCGAGGCGTCCAGGTCGTCGATGCTCTTGCCGGTGCGGTTGACGACGGCGGAGCGCACGCCGTCCTCGTCGAAGCCCTGCTCCAGGGCGATCTCGATGAGGCGCTTGCGCAGCTTGGCGGCCTGGGCGTCGTCGCCGTCACTCGCTGGCTGGGCCTGGGACCCGTTGCGGCGGTTGGTCTGAGCGGGCCTGCCGTTGGCCCTGGCCTGGGACGGCGCGGAGACACGCTCCGCCTGGGGAGCGCTGGCCGAGGGCTGGTCGCCGTAGAAGGCGTTTCCGAACTGGACGCCGAAGCTGCGGAAGGCACGCTTCATGCCGTCCGTGACCGCACCCTTCATGGCGGTGTCGTGCCCGTCGAAGTTGTCCTCCGTGACCGGGTGGACGCCGACGTCGGTGCGGGGCAGTGCGCCCGCCACGGTGACCCGCACCGGGGCGCTGTAGCCGAGCGAGACCTTCACCTCGCCGGTCTGGGAGTCCACCGTCTCGATCCGGCGAAGGGTCACGTCGCCCACGAGCTCGTAGCCCCAACCGCCGTAACCGAAGATGCGGTTGGCCTGGGTGATGACGGCGTGGCCTTCGAGGTAGTCGAAGAACTTGCCGCCGCGTCCCTTGCGCTGGGAAACCAGCTCGGGGTCGATGGGCTGACCGAGCGCCTCCGTGACCGAGGGCGAGAGGGCGTCCCAGAGCAGGTCGTGCTCGGAGACGATGGCGGCGTCGGGCTTGTGCCCGTTGCCGTTCTTGGCCGCCCCGTTGACGTGGACGGCGCCGTTGCCGTTGTTGTGTCCGTTCCTGTTGAACATCTGGAATCTCCTTCCTTGTGTGTCGTTCCTGTAGCGAATGACCGATGGGCGGGTTCCCCCTACGGGAATCCGTGGGCGGGCGAAGCCCGTCGTGAATTGGGCATAGGACCTCCTGGGTGGTGGGATTTGGGGGGTGGGGATGAAGCGGGAGAGAAGCCCGCGGGAGAGCGGCGGGGAGCCGCTAGCGGGCTGAGCGGGCGGCCTGCGAGAGCAGGCGGAGGAAGAGGGAGCGGCCCTGAGGGAGGACCGCAAGCTCGGCCACGTCGCCGATGCCTTCGGGAAGGGCGACGGCGGCGGCCCTGCGTCCGAGCAGGGTCAGAAGCCCGTCCGTCGCCTCGCGGCCCGCGTCATCGTTGTCGAAGGCGAGGAAGACGCGGGGGCAGCCCCGTAGGGTGGAGGCGATGCGCTCGATGCCCTGGGTGCCCAGGGCAGCGCAGGCGGGGAGGCCCCAGACCGTGAGCAGGAGCCAGTCGAAGACGCCCTCCGTGACGATCGCCCAGGGCGGTGTGGGGCCGATCCTGCCGAGTCCGAGCACCGGCTTTGGGCCGGGGAGCGCCTGGAAGCGGGGAGTACGGTCAGGGGAGACCGCCCGGCCCTTCAGCCAGCGGACGAGGCCGCCGGAGGCATCGGGGACGACGATCATGCCGGCGAACCGCTCCGCTCCCCGCTCCATGAACAGCCCGGAGTCCTTGATGCGCTTCTCGGAGAAGCCGAGGGACTCCAGGGCCTGCCGCAGCCCGCCGCCCGGCGAGTAGCCGAGAGAGAGGCGGGCTGCGGCGACGGGGCCGACGCCCCGCGAGGCCAGGTACTCCCGCGCTTCTGGGGAACGTCGGAGACAGCCGACGTAGAAGCGCGCTGCCGCCGTTAGGAGGGACGGGTCCCTCGGCGGTAGCGTGGAGGACGCAGGACGCCGCGTGCGGGCTGGACGAGGAGCAGACCGGGGCGCAAGCCCTGGGCTGCCGTCCAGCCGCGCGATGGCCTCCGGCAGCGACAGCCCCTCGGACTTCTGCACGAAGTCCAGCACGTCGCCGCCCTCGCCGCATCCGAAGCAGTAGAACCGCTCCGAATCGGAGTACACCGTGAATGAGCCCTCCGCCTCGTCGTGGAAGGGGCAGACGCCCTGGCGGACCCTGCCTCTTCCCCTGAGCCGCACGCCGGCCGCCTCCACCGTGTCGCCCAGGTCGTGGCGGGCCTTGAGCGCCGCGATGTCAATGTTGGCCGTGACCATCACGCGCCTCCGTTCAGGGGCCTCAGCCCCCGGAGGCTGCGCTCCGAGACCAGCTTGCCGGGCCGCCAGCGCATCCCCAGCGCCGCGACCACCTCCAGCGTGCCGTTGCCCTGGGGCACCAGGGCTGCGGCCCGTCCCGCGCCCTGGGTGTAGAGCGACGCGTCCCCACCGCCGAACCGCCGCTTCACCAGCGCCTTCCACTCGGAGAAGGCCCAGCGGACCTCCCTGCTCGTGGCCCTCGCCGGGTTCACGCCGCCGAGCACCGCCAGCGCCGTGTCCACGTCCCCCGTCTGCCTGAGCCTACGGGCCTCGTGGATGCTCCGCGTCGCGCTCGGCTCCACCGCCGTCGTCTCCGCCTCGTCCGTGAACCCCATCGCCGCGAAGAGCTGGTCCACCAGCTCCTCCAGACTGCGCCGGGGCCTCTCCACCGCGTCCATCGTCCGTCCGTGAGTCACCAATGTTGCCGTCGTCATTTCGCGCCTCCTAAGTGCATCTGTGTTGTGTTGCCGTCGATCCGCGCCCGCTTGCGGGCAAAGAAGAAGGGCCGTCCCCGGATGGAGACGACCCTTGTGATTGGGAATGGGTTGTGAGGGGGCCGAGGCCCGCGCCGTCAGCGGCGGAACCTCCTCGACCGACGCCGGGGCATGAACCGCCTGAGCAGCAGCCAGCCGATGCCCAGCCCGACGAGGTTGAGGAAGAAGAGTTCGACGTCCAGCGTCAGCAGCGGCGCCGCGACCACCAGGGCCACAACGCCGGCCACGATGACCGGCTTGCGCTTCCACCACGGCCTCTTCTCCGGGGCCCTGGCCCGCGCGTCGGAGACGGGCTCGTAGGCCGTCCAGATGGGCAGCCCGACGAGCTCCTCCAGCTCGGTTATCACCACGCCGGGACCGCAGCCCTGGGTGTGGCACCGCACGTCGATGCCGTTGCCGTCGGGCCTCTGACGGAACGCCAGCCCGTCCGACTGCGCCCCGTGGCAGACCGCCGTCGTCCAGAACCAGCCCTTCTCGAAGCTGACCCGGTGCGGCAGCAGGTCGGCGATCCGCCCTGCGCTTGGTCCCGTGTACCGCTCCGCCTGTGTCCGTGTTTCGTCCATGTGCGCTACCTCCTTTGCTTGCTTGAATCTCGTGCCGTGCCGAAGACGCAGCTCGCCCAGGGCGCAAATCGTCCAGGGGAAAAAGCTGCGAGACGTGAAGCGGCCAGCCTGCTACTCAACGCAGACCGGCGCGTGTTGAAGCTGCGACCCAACCGCGTGACGGTTGTGCCGCAGGCATGTCGAATCGGCCGGAGCGACAGACGCACTCCGACCGACTGCTTCGAGGTGTCCGGCGAATGAGGCGATCAACCCCATCCGTCAGACGTGTGCCCGGCGAAAGGAGGGCTAAACACTCCAACCGCCTGGCGTGGGCCTGGGACGAAGGGCTAAATCACTCCGTCCGTCGACCCGTGCTGCCTGCGAAGGGCTTTATCACTCCGCATCGGCAGCAATCCCTCTTGGGAGACCTCTCGGTGCATCCCGGGCTGAGGGAAGGACCCCCAGGTTTCTAGGGCAGGAAACGCTGGAAAAGCCTGAAACTGCATCAATTATCACAACGGCTGCCACCCCTGCAAAGGGCTTGTAGGACCCCCCAAATGAACCTCTTTGGCAAGTGTTCACAGGTTCCGGGGGATGGCTGTTACCGCCAGAGGCCGAAGGTCACCTTTCGCAGAAGCTCGGCCCTTGCCCGCGCCCTCCGTGTGTCGGAGAGCGCGGTCCTACGCCAGTTCACCTGCGCGCTCCGTTCGAGGCCCTTCAGCGGGAACGTCTCCGGAGGCAGGGTCAGCCCGTGCTCTTCGAGGAGCGCCAGCTCTATCGAAAGAAACCGCTCCTCGGTGACCAGCCAGTCCAGACCGCCGCCCCGGTTGGGGTGCGACTCCTTCAGCTCCCGCCACTCGACGATGAGCGGCCACGCCTCACCGAACACCTCCTCGTCGTCGTCGGCCGGCTCGATGGTCACGAGGTCGGGGAACTCCCGCCTGGTCGAGGATGCCCCTGCGGGCCTGACGGCCTCGCCCTCCGGCTCGGCATCGTCCTGAGCGCCCTGTCCAGAGTCCGGCTGCGCCATGCGCCGCACCACCCTGTCCAGGTCACCCCTGACCGACTTGATCTCGCCCCGGACGGCTGCCAGCCCCTTGCCTAGGTCCTTCTCCACGGCATCGGTGCGATCCTCCACCGCCTTGGTGCGCCCCTCCAGCGCGTCGATGCGCTCCCGCTGCTCTGTGGCTGGGGAGCCCGCGCCCTCCAGCAGCGCCTTGTCCAGCGCCACCCGCATCCGCCGGGACAGCTTGCCCCGCTCCATGCTGGACGTCAGTGTCCGGTGGTCCACGCCCAGGGCCTCCGCAGCCTTCATCACCCCCTTGTCCCGCACCAGCTCGCTGAGCAGCGCCATAAGCCTCATGTGGTGCATGTCCTCGACGCTCCGGCTCTTTTCGAAGACCGCCTTCCTCGTTTCCATCGTTCGCCTCCTCTCTCAAATCCGTCGCTGGCCTGAGTGTCGATGTAAGCCCTCGACCCGAACCTGGCACACAAAAGCGGAGCCAGCCCCGTCCTTGTTGCAACCACCGACCGGAACGAGCCCGCAAGACGAAGTGTTCACCGGCTACGTCCTGTAGGGGGTGATTTCCCCCTGTTTCAGCTTGCCCACCACCCGGCTTGCACTTTTGCGACCAGGGCCCATTCCCTGTACACGCCTACTACATCACGGACGGGGCCGCCTACAGAAGGGCCTATAGGGACGTTCAGATGAACCTCCCCATGGGTAGTTATGCACGGCGTTCGGGCTGTTCAGACTCGCTGGCGAGCGCTTCGACTCCATGAAGCGCACCAACTCGCAGAGAGGTGAACACCTTGGCGCAGAGATCGAGACCCCGGTCCTTCAGGCGGCTCATTCCCCTGGCAACCGCGCTGCTATTGGCGGCGCTCCTTGCGATACCCGCAAGCACCCTCGTCCATGCCCAGACCCCGCCCGGCGGCCTGACCCTGGTCAACGCCGACAGGGACTTCATTGAACGGAAGGGGGACGGCCAATTCGTGGCTCGTCCCCGATTCGAGCGGCAGATCGAGGTCCTCTACTACGCCGTCCGCGACGCCGACACCGGCGACTGGATCACCGGCATGTACCGGGTCATCGGCGGCGAGAAGCGACACAGCGACGGCTGGGAATACTCCTGGGAGTACCCGGCCCTCGACGAACAGCCCGACCTCGACAAGGACCGGGCCTACCTGCTGGTGATGCTGGTCCGGGAGACCCCGGCCTCCGAACCCCAGACCTTCCACGCCGTCATCCCCGAACACCAGCCGGGGCGCATCTGGGACAAGATCCTCGCCGCCCTCAACCCGGCGCGCTGGGCCAGGGCCTTTGCGGGCTGGCTGATCGAGGGCGCCCACGGCACCCTCTGCGGCGTCGTTGAACGGGCGTCGGGCGAGGACGCCGCCAACTGCGGAGACTCCCGCTGATGGCGGACATCCTCACCGGAACCCCCGAGAGTCTCACCTACGGCCACGAGCTGGTGCGCCAGGCGTGGATGGTCGTCTGGGCCATAACGTCGGGCGCCCTCGTGGTCATCCTCGGCTGGATGGGCTTGACCCTCATCGTTGGCGAGCACCTGGGCCGCCAGCAGGCCGGGTGGAGGGAGATGGTCCCCCGCCTCGTGTTGGGCCTCGTCGCCGCCGCGTCATCCCTCTGGTGGTGCGCCCTGGTGCTCGACGTGGCCGACGCCGTGTCCGGGTTCGTCGCCGCGTCCCTGAACGTCACCGCCGGCGACATGCTCCGCTCGACGTTGAGCACGCTGCTGACGGCGGTGCAGGCGGGGAGCGTAGGCATGGCCCTGCTCCTCGCCGTCCTCTACCTCGTCTACGGCTTCTTCGTCCTCTACGTCATCGTGCAGATGGTGTTGAGGCTGGCCCTCATCGACATCCTGCTCGCCCTGGCCCCCATCGCATTGGGGCTGTGGATTCTGCCGCACACGGCGGGCTGGGGCCGCCACTGGCTGCGCCTATTCATGACCACCACCTTCCAGCAGGCCATCCAGCTCATCGCCCTGGCCCTGGGATTCGGGTTTCTCAACGAGGTCGCCGCCATCGCCGCATTCGAGCCGGTGCAGGACCTGATCTGGAAGCTGCTGCTGTCGTTGGCCTTCGTCTACATGGCGACCCGCGTGCCCTCATTGCTGGGCAACGCCGGGACCTTCGATAGCTGGCTCTCGATGCTCTATTTCGGCATGAACCTGCCCGCCTCGATGGTGCGCTCGGCGAGGGTCCTCGGAATGTTCGCGGGCGGCGCCGCGGGCGGGCCGGGAGGCGCGGCAGTGGGAGCGATGGCCGCCAGCGCGGGCCTGTCGGCAGCGGCGGGCGGCATCAGCTCGGCGGCTTCGATGGCGACCCCATCGGCGGGCGGCGGCGGCGGAGCGCCCAGGAGCGGCGGCGAGTAGCCGCAACACCACGACAACGAACGGGCGCGGGTTACGCACGCGCCCGGCCAATACCGAGACGGAGGCGAAGCGATGTGCAGCTAGAGGGAAGTCACCGAGGCGAGAAGACAAGGAACTGAACGCCGGGAGCCGAAGGACGGCCCGGCATCTGAGAGGAGAAGAGAGGAAATGGAAGACCTAACACAGACGATTTCGAACCTGGTGGGCATCGGGCTGGGGATCGTGGGAGCGGTGGGCGTCGGATTCTTCATCTACGGCGCGTACCTGTACCTCACGGCCAGCGGAGCCCCACACCAGATGGAGCGCGGCAAGAGCGCAATGATGACCGCCCTCGCGGGCGTCGTCCTGGCCCTGGTCGCCTACGGCGTCGTGGAGCTGGTGATGAACGCCGTCGTCGGTTCCCCGGTCGACCCCAACGTGCCCGACCCCGCCACGCCCACTCCCTCGAGCGGCTAGGCGGACGCGAGGAAGGAGACAACACCCATGAGAGAACACGAGGTTCCAACCCACGTCCAGGCCGAGGACAGGGTGCTGCTGGGGTTCACCTTCCCCCAGATCGTGGCGATCACGGCGGTGTGCGCCCTGTCCTACGGCGCATACCGCTACGCCCCGGTCGGGCCGGCCGAGGTGAGGATGGCGTTTGCCGTCCTCTTCGGGCTGGCCGGCATCGCCATGGTGGTGGGGAAGATAGGCGGGAGGCGGCTGCCCCTGGTGGCCGCCGACCTGCTGAAGTACAGGCTGGGGGCGCGGGTCTACGCCGGGCCTGTCTCCCAGCTGGTGCGGAGCGAGCCGCCCGCACCACCGCAGCCCGTCAAGAGCGGCCCCGGCCCCCTGCGCCTGATGGCGAAGAGGTCGAAACGCATCCTTCGCAGGATGCGCAAGAAGAACCGCAAGGGCCGGGACAGGCGCGACGGGCGGATGCCCTTCCGTCCCCACACCTGGTTCGGCAAGCGGCGCAAGCGCGGCGAGCGCGGGCAGCCCCCCGGCCACATGGCCGAGACCCTGGAGAGCAGACGCCGCACGCCCGGCCGGGGCGGAATGGCGGTCGTCGTCGCCCTGTTGGTGGCGATGGCCGCCACCGTCCCCCAGGCCGTCCTCGCCCAGAGCCCGGACGATGAGCGCTGGCGAGACGAGATCGATTTCGAGATCGAGGAGCCGGTGGAGGGGCGGCGGATATTCGTCGAGGGACTCACCGTCTCCGGCAACCGCGCCGCCGTGACCCTGAAGGCGGCGACGGAACTGGAAATCCGCGTCCGCGCCTTCGGGGGAAGCGAGGGACGCTCCCTCCGCTTCTGGGGCTCGGCGACCCTGACCCAGGGGGAGAGCACCGACTACGACCTGCCCCTGCACGGCCCCGTCCCCTCCTTCACCGTCTCGTGGGAGGACACCCTGGGGCAGGCGGGGGCGATGACGGTCGAACACGACCGGATTCCGTACCCGCTCCCCGAGGTCGAGGGAGAGCTCTGCACCTTCAGGCTCGCGTCCCTGGGCTGGAGGCCCGGCGCGGTCAACGGCGTCGTCGAGTCGGAGTGCGTGGAGTCCATCGAGCACCCGGTCGAGCTTCAGACGGTGTCCGGGCACGAGAGCGTCACCCAGACGGCCCTCATCGAGGCCGGGGTGACGCAAATCACGGGGACGGTCAACGCCGTCTATGGCGGGACGAACGCCGGCACTCCCTTTGTGCCCAACGGCGAGATGAGCTTCACGCTGGCCGTCCCCGACGGCGCGGCGGTCCACGACGTGAGCGTGGACGCGAGCTTCACCGCAACCCTGAGCGTCCCGATTCCACCGTTGACCGTGCTCACCCACCACCCGGAGCGGACGGAGGACATCACCGAGACGGTGAGCCTCTACCGGCCGGGGGCCAGCGATTCCGATTCCGACAGCGACACCATCACCGTCACCCACGAGGACGGCACCACGACGACGCACACCGTCTCCGCCTACGCCTATGCCCACGTGCCGGCCAGGACGATCCAGAAGGACGTGACCGTCACCGTCGTCCACGAGGAACACGTCAAGGCCGAGGTGGTGGAGCGAGCGCCCATCACCGGGAGCAGGGACGAGTCCCTCGACCTTGCCTCCTTCATAGGGTCCGACGACCCCTACGAGCCTCTGGCCCTGCCGGAGCCCGAGCCCGAGGACCCGCCAGCAGAGCAGACCCCCGCGGGCGGGCTGCGCGACTGGTTCGAGGGACTGGGATGGGAGTGGCCCTGGTGAGGCGGGGGCTGGCGGCAGTCCTCATGGCCTGGGTCGCGCTGGTTACGACCGGCGCGGCCCCGGCAGAGGAGCGGACGATGCTCGAAGCCTTCGACCGCGTCCTCACCGCCATGTCCTACGCCGCCGCGGGACTCGCAGTCTTCGCCATCGCCTGGGCGGGTTTCGTCCTGATGGCCGAGGGCAGCGAGGAGCGCGGCGGCGGACGCGCCAAGTCCGCCGTCTTCCTGGCCGTGGTCGGCCTGGTCCTCGTGCTGTCGGCCAAGGGCATCGCCACCCTGCTCAGGCACGGCGTCATCCCGTCCCTCCCAACCCCCTAGAGAAAAGGAAGCCACCAAGTTGAAGAAGCTGCTTGAACGAATCACAGGACGAAGAACGGAGCCCATGCCGGGGGAGATTTCCACTCCCAGCAAGGGGCCGGAAGATGATTTCACGGAAGACCTCCGCTCCCGGTCCGAGGAGTCCGACGACCTGAAGAAGGTCCCGACCGGGATTCCTTCGGCGTTGCTCCCACTCCTGACGCTGAAGGAGCGCGTCCAACGGCTTGTCGGGCGTGTGAAGCCGACTCCGCCTCAGCAGGCCGGCCCGCCGCCCGAGCCGAATCCTGAACCCGAGACTCCTGCCCCCAAGCCCCCGCCCGAGCTGCCCTTGTTCTTCATGCTGTCCCACCTGGACGACGACGGGCCGGTGCGCCTGGACAACGTCAAGCTCGGCGTCTGCGAGGTGATGGGCCTTGAGATCGACGAGCCGAAGCTGGGGGCCTTCGCCGGTGCGCTGAACGCGCTCGACTTCCCCGTCCAGCTTCTCATCAGGCAGCACCCGCCGCGCCTGGGAAGCCTCAGAGACAGGCTGCAAGAGGCCCAGCCGCACGACCTGCCCCCGCAGACGAAGGCGGCCGCCGAGTCGCTCCGTCGCCTGCTGACCGACCTTGAGACCCGCGACGGCATCCTCGACCGTCGCTTCTACGCCGTCTGCGAGTTCCCCCGCATCGACGACCTGCGCGGGCTACTCGCCAGGGCCGGGCTGTCGGTCCACGCCCTGAGAGGCCGACAGCTCCGCATGTTCCTCGTGTCGGCGCTCCTCGGCGGCTCCCCCTCCGAGATGGATGAAGACGCCGCCGTCGAGGTGGAGATCAACCGTCGCGACATGCGCATCAACAGGGGTCTCGTCCGCTCCCTCCACTTGGGCAAGTGGCCCCGCTCCCTCGCCCCCGGCTTCCTTCAAGGACTGATGTCGGCGGGAGCGCCCATGGACCTGTCCGTCCACATCGGGCCGATTCCGGCGGAGCAGGCGGCGAGGACGCTGGAGTGGCAGAAGGTCCGCTTCGAGTCTGCCCAGTCCCTCTCCTTCAAGAAGGGCCGCACCATGTCCCCCGAGGCGGAGATCGCCCTGGAGGACGTGACGCGTCTGCGGGACGAGGTGCAGCGCGGGCGCGAAAGGCTATTTCATTCCTCTCTATCCGTGACCCTCCACGCGAGGGACGAGGCATCGCTGAAGGAGATGACCCAGCGGGCGAAGGCCCACTTCGGCGCAACCCTGGGCAAGCTCGACAACCTGGCCTTCCGCCAGCGCGAGGGGCTGCTATCGACCCTGCCCCTGGCCCTGAACGCCGTTGCCGAGTGGCGCAGCCTCGACACGTCATCGCTTGCCCGCCTATTTCCCTTCTCGCCGCCCGATCTCGACACCCGGAGCGGCACCCTCTACGGCATCGACATGCGGGCCTGCTCGCCGGTGGTCTACGACCCCTGGGACGGCACGCATCTCAATGCGAACACGGCGGTACTGGCGCGCTCCGGCTCAGGCAAGAGCTTCTCAACCAAACTCGGAGTTCTTCGCGGCCTGTGCCGGGGCGTGACCGCCTACGTCATCGACCCCGAGGGGGAGTACGCCGACATGGCCCGCGCAGCGGGCGGACGCGTGCTCTCCCCCGGGGTCCCCGGCGAGGGCATGAACCCCTTTGTCATCGACAAGGGCGACTCCGAGGAGATGCTCCAGCGCATCGGCAGCCTCAGAAGGCTCATCGAGGTGATGGTGGGGGAGAGCCTCGGCGCGGAGCGCAGGGCCTCCCTCGACCACGCCCTGGCGGGCTACTACGCCAGGCCCCGCGAGCGCACCGGCTTCCGCGACTTCTACAAGTTTCTGCAGGAGAGCGAGGCGGGAGACCCCGACCTGGCGCGGCTGCTCCGGCCCTTCGCCACCGGCAGTCTCCGACATCTGCTTTCGGACGAGGGCGACGACCTCCTCAACAACGAAGCCCTGGTCACCGTCTTCGATCTGAGACTGCTCGAACCCGAGCTCCGTCCCGCCGCCGCGATGGTCTGCACCGAGACGGTTTGGGCCGCCGCCGCTCAGGACCCCAAGCCCCGCCTCCTCGTCGTGGACGAGGTGTGGAGCATCATGCAGCACCCCGAGGGGGCCGCTTTCATGGTCTCCATGGCGAAGCGGGCGAGGAAGCACCGCCTGGGGTTGCAGTTCATCACCCAGGACGTGCAGGACCTCCTCTCCGAGGACTCGTCCCGCACCATCACCGGCCACTCCGGTCGCGCTCTGCTCCAGAACGCCGCCTTCAAGCTCCTGCTTCAGCAGGACGCCGCCGCCATCAGCACGGTCGGCGACGCCTTCGACCTGCCCGAAGACCTCCAGCGATGGCTCCTGTCATGCCCCCGTGGAGACGGGCTCCTGCTTGCGCGGGGGCAAAGCTTTCCCGTCCGCATCGAGGCCACGCCGGAGGAGACGGAGGTCGTCGAGTGGAGACCGGGAAGCCACTAGAGAAAGGATTTTTCGACCATGAAGCTGAACCCGAAAAACATCCTCTTCGGAGGCGATGCCGACAAGAAGGAACCCGTCCTGCTGGCAGTTACGCCGCCGCGCACCGGGGAGCGCACCCTGCTCGGCGTCGAGAACCTGCTCCAGTCCATCGCCGTCCCCGAACCCTTCTCCCTGGAGCTGGCCGGGAACGCCGACGGCGTGACCCTGATGGCCCGCTGCATCGACGACCAGGTGGTGCGCGGCCAGATCGCCGCCCACTACCCCCAGGCCCGCATCCAGGAGGTGCCCGCCGAGGCCGATCCCCTGCGCCTCGACGAGGGAGAGCAGGCGTGGGCGGTCACGCTCAGGGCCGACGCCCCGGAGTACGTCCCCCTGCGGACCTTCCGCGACGACGACCTGCTCGACCCAGGCTCCGACCCCCTCATCGCCCTGCTGGGCGCTCTGACGGCCCTGCGGCCCGGGGAGAGGACGGTTGCGCGCCTCCTGCTGCGCTCCCTCGGCCCCGACTGGTCGGAGGCCCATCTCGACAAGGCCCACAAGCGGCCGGGAATGGAGCCGAGGGAGCCCGCCTACACCTTCCAGACCAAGCCCCTGCAACTGGACGGCGTAACGATGGCCGTCCTGGGGATCGGGGCATTCGCCGCGCTGAAAGCCTACCTGTGGGTGCAGGACGGCGAGATATGGAAGGCTGCGCTCCTGGGACTCGGCGCGACCCTGGGGCTCGCCGTGGGCGGCTGGGCATGGCACCGCTGGAAGAAGGCCCGCAACCGCGTCGAGGACCCCATCCTGATACGGGAGAAGGTCTCCCGCATCGCCTTCGACGCCGAGCTGCAGGTGGTCGCCGTGCTGCCCTCAGACACCCGGCCCCAGCGGGCGCGCGAGCTGCTCGAACCGGTGGCCGCCGCATACCGCCACTTCGACAACCCCGCAGGGGCGAGATTCAAGGTGGCGAAGGTGACCCCCGTCGCTCCCAACCCCCATGCGCTGCACCCCACGGGACCCGGCCTGTTCGGGAGACGCAGCGTCCTGGGAGTCCGGGAGGTTGCGGCCCTCTGGCACCCGCCCGGAGCGGGAGACGAGACGCCGCTGGTGGAGCGGTCCGGCGCCAGAGGGCTTACGCCCTCGGCCAGGGGCGTCCGGGGCGGCGCGCTGGTGGGAGACACCACGGCTGGCAAGCCCATGCCCATCCGCTTCCCCGAAGACCTGCTCCGGCGTCACCACCTCTACGTCGCACGCACCCGCATGGGCAAGAGCACCCTGATGCACCACGTCGTTACCCACAAGATGCGGGAGAAGGCGGCGGGAAGGGACGGAGACGCCATCGTCGTCATCGACCCCCACACCGACCTGGTGGCCGGCATCCTCGAACACGTCCCCGGCGAGATCGCCGACCGGGTGCGCCTCATTGACCTTTCCGACGAGGGCCGATCCCCCGGCATCAACCTCCTCGACACGAGGGTGTTCGCCGACCGCGACCGCACCGCCGACTCCGTGGTGCGCGTGGCCAAGGGTCTCTGGGAGCAGTGGGGGCCGAGGATGCAGTCCATCCTCGAACAGACCGTCAAGACCCTCCACGAGGCCAACGAGCACCCCACCACCGACGAGCACGACCAGCACACCATCCTCGACGGCCTCAAGCTCCTGTCCACCGACCAGTACCGCAACGCGGTCCTGAAGAAGGTGACCGACCCCTATCTCCTCGAATGGTGGGCCAGGGACTTTTCGTCCTGGCACCGCCAGTACAAGGCCGAGGCGCTGGCTCCCGTCCAGACCCGCCTCTCCTACTACGCCTCCTCGAAGCGTGCGCGGGCCATCCTGGGACAGCGCCGCTCCACCATCGACATGCGCCACACCATCCACGACGGCGGCGTTCTGCTGGTTTCCACGTCCCAGGGAACGGTCGGCAGGGACGTGGCCGCCCTGGTGGGCGCGTCCCTCCTAAACCTCGTGGACGCGGTGATACGGGAGCAGGGCCAGCTGCCGCTGGACAAACGGCGCGGCGCCCTCGTGGTCGTGGACGAGATGCAGTCCATGCCCGGCGTGGACTACGAGTCGATGCTCAGCGAGCTTGGCAAGTTCGGGGCGAGCTTCATCCTCGCCACCCAGAGCCTCGCCAAGCTGGACGACCTCTCTCGCACCATGCGGGACACCCTTCTGGCCAACGTCGGATGCCTGTGCATCTTCCAGGTGGCCGGTTCCGACGCCCGTCACCTCGTGTGGGAGCTGGGCAAGGACAGGGTGACCGAAGACGACATCGTGTCGCTGCCCGTCCACCACTGCTACGTCCGCGCCACCGTGGGCAAGGAGCGGATGCCCGCCTTCTCGATGATGGTCCGCAAGCCCGAGGACGGAGACCCCGACGTCGCCGCCCTCATCCGCACCGCAGCCGAGGAATACACCCTCTCGGACCGGGAGGTCGCCCACGGCGAGGCCGGAGCCGAGAGGAAGGTGGACGAATACCAGAAGGGCGTCGACCAGATCGAAAAGGACAGGCAGAAGGAGAAGCAGCAGGCGAAAGGGAAGGGCGGCGCATGAGGCCTGCGGGATCCGAAACCGAGCTGCTCCGCGTCATGGCGCGGATGCCCTTCATCGACCGGCAGGAGATGGCGGCCGTCACCGGCTTCTCCAGGGGCGCGGTCTACGACGCCGTGGAGAGGCTTGAGAGCGGCGGACTCGCCGACTCGGTCCCGCACGCATCCGAGCTCGCTCCCCCGACCCGGCGCTACTGCCTCACCGCCGACGGGCTGCGCCCGCTGGCCGGAGGTGGGAAGACGACGGTTGACGCCCTTCTTCGCTCCCATCCCGTATCCGGCTGGTGGCGGCGGATGCTGCTCGACAGGCTCGACGCCATCCCCTCCCTCTACCGCCTCGCCGCCGCCGTCGCAAGCCTCGAACTCCCGTTGGGGCTGCGCCTGTACCGCGCCGGACCCCTGGACGCAGCCATGACCCTCACCGGAGAGAGGAGCATCGGCATCGTCCGGCAGGGACACGCCGCCGACCGCACGACATTCTCCGAGCGGTTGTGGCGGCTCGGCCAGGGGCCGGTCCCCGGCGCCGTCCTCGTCCTCGTCTCCGACGAGATCAGGCTGAGACACGCCCGCAGGACCCTCGCCCGCACCTCCGTCCCCGCCTTCCTTGCCCTGGAGCGCGACGCGGTACTCGCCGGGGCCGATGCCCTCATATGGCGTCCCGCCAAGGTGTCCGCCGCGCTGGACCTGGGCTACGTGCTGGAACGTCTCCGCCCCGGAGATACGCCCGCGGCGGAAGCCCCGCCCGCGCTGGCGGCCCTGCCCGGCAAGCTGTCGGCGGACGCCGCACGTGCGCTGTCCGTGCTCCTCAAGCCAGCCGAGAAACGAGCCCTCGACCTGCTCGCCGACTGGCCCTGGATGTTGCAGAGGGACGTGGCGGGCCTGATGAACCTCTCGGAGGGCCGGGTCTCCCACATCGTCTCGCCGCTGGAAGGCTTCGGCCTCGTGACCCGCGTTGCCGACACCGGGGGCCGGCTGGCTCTCACGGACAAGGGGCTCGGCGTTCTCGCCCGCAGGGACCGCTCGTCGGTCGGTGTGGCGAGGAGGCGGTGGAGCGTCGCACCCGTAGACCACCCCGAAGGCCCCGACGAGTGGCGCAACATCACCGGCGGCAAGAGCCGCCAACTGCTCAGGAACATCGAGCACACCGCCGCCGTCCACGCCTTCATCGCGGCCCTGTCGGTCCAGTGCGAGGCCTTGGGCTGGGAGCTGGCGCAGATCGACCCGCCCCACCGGGCGTCCCGCCACTTCCCCCACGGCGACACCACGCGCTCCGTCAACCCCGACGCCTTTGGCATCCTCCGGCGAGGCCCCGTGACCTGGCCCTTCTTCCTGGAGTGGGAGCGACGGGCCGTCAGGCCCGCAACCATGTCGCAGCGCCTCGCCCCCTATCTTCGCTACTACTCGTCCCACCGACCCACCGACGACAACGGCGTGCGGCCCGCCGTCCTGGTCGTCTTCGACGACGACACGGCCGCCACCCACTTCCTGCGCCTCGCCCGCGAGGAGACGGCGCGAAGGAAAACGACGCTCCCCCTGTGGGTTTCCCACGGAGCCGCCATCGGCGCCCTGGGACCGCTGGGACGCGCATGGCGCACGCCAGGTGACTGGGAGCCCGCCCACCTGTTGCAGAGCCCTACGAGCAAACGATAGGGAAACGATGAAGAACCGATGGAGGACGGGAGCGGCGCAGTCTCGCCCTCCCTTCCGATTGAGAGAACGAACAGCCATGTGTCCGAATACAGAGAAATCGAGAGGCCCCCGGAGGCGTCGAGGACGGACCGTCGTCCGGCTCGACAGGGCGGCGCTCTGGAAGCGGCTGGCATCGCTCAACCGCTCCCAGAACTGGCTCGCCAGGGAGACCGGGCTCAGCCCCGGCTACGTCTCCATGCTGGTCAACGGGGGGCGCACGCCTTCGGGACGCGTCCGCAAGCGGATGCTCAAGGCCCTCGGCCTGGACCACTTTCACCAGCTTTTCAGATTGGAGGTTAGAGATGACGAACCGTAACGCTGAACCCCGTTTCGACGGATACACCAACCGGATCAACGCCAGGGGACGAGTGCTGCCCTACGGGAGCGGCGTGCTCTCCGAGGACTTCCTGGACCGCCTCCGCAAGCTCAAGGAGGCCAGCGGCCTCACCTGGGCCGGCCTCGCCGACGCCATCGGCGTCGACAAGAAGCAGCTCCGCAGGTGGCGCAGGAACGGCGTCGAGCCGTCAGGAGGACCCATGCTCTCCCTCGTCCGCTTCGCCGCCCAGATCCCCGGCGGCCTGGACATCCTCATGGGCGAGGGCTTCCAGATGACCCTCTTCGAGGACGACCGGAGGGAGAGCTAGACCCGAAGCACCGGGCCGCCGGCATCGCCCCTAGTCCGTCCAAAGCCCGGCGGCCCAATCCCAAACCGATAACGAGAGGCCAGCGGCCCCAGGAAGAGGCCGCTGCGACTGTGACCCATGAGAGACAGCAAAGGAAAGAGAAGACGAAGGAAATCCGACCGGAACGGCTCGGACGACTCCCTTGATGAGCTGCTGTCGTCCTACACCCCCAAGCAGCGGGAGAAGGTTGTCAAGGGGCTGCGTATCCTGGCCCGCGTCGCCATCCGCTCCTATATGGAGGAGGAGGCGGAGCGGTCCCAATCCGAGGACGACGGCGATGAGGAGGCCCGATGAGCGCTGGCGGGCGGCGTGGAGAATGAAGCGCCGGTCGCCCGGGGCTTCGATCTCCCGCCCCCGTTGGCCGCTCATACTGGCAATCTGCATCAGTTCGTTGAATGTCCCCGCAGGGAAACCTCTACATCGTCCTTTCTACCACCTCAATTGCCCACTCGAAGCGCCCGTTATCGGGGCTCCGCCCCTTGACACCGGAAGCCGGACCGTTCATAGTAAGGGTATGACTAAGTATTACTCACGAGGGCAAAAAAACATGGCACGGACCACCAAGATCGTCACCTTCTCCATTCCGCCCGCTATGGAAGAGCAACTGCGACAGGTGGCCGAGGAGGATGGCCGAACCGTGAGCGAGCTGCTGCGGGAGGGGTTCCGCCTCTACATGGAGGATAGGGAGTGGCGCAGGCAGGGCAGACCGCAGATGCGGCGCTCGCCGCAAGGCCAACAGGAAGAGACTGGGAGGAGCAACAGATGAACGACCGACACGACTACACACCGGTGGCGCTCTACGCCAGGGTGTCCAGCGACCGCCAGGACGTGGACAACTCCGTCGCCGCGCAGCTGCGGGCGCTCAGGGACTACGCTGCCAAGAACGGCTACGTGGTCGTCGGGGAGTACATCGACGAGGCCGAGAGCGGCCGCGTCGCAGACCGCCCCGAGTTCCGCAAGATGCTGGACCAGGCGGCCAAGCCCAAGGCCCCCTTCAAGGAGATACTCGTCTGGAAGTTCAGCCGCTTCACCCGCAAGCGTGAGCACGCCGTCGCCTTCAAGTCCATGCTCCGGCGCAAGGGCATCCGTGTGGTGTCCATCACCGAGCAGGCCGAGGACACCGCCACCGGCAGGCTACTTGAGGGCATCATCGAGAGCGTAGACGAGTTCTACAGCGAGAACCTGGCCCAGGAGGTCATGCGGGGAATGAGAGAGGCCGCCTCTCGCGGCTTCTGGATGGGGAGCAGAGTGCCCTACGGATACAGCAAGCTCATGGTGCAGGACGGGGTCAAGAAGCGCCCCACTCTGGAGCTCGACACCGAAACGGCCCCCATCGTCAAGCGCATCTTCGACATGTCAGAGGCCGGAAGCGGGATGGTGGACATCGTTCGCGCCCTCAACGACGACGGCATCGCCAGCCCCGGTGGAAAGCTCTGGAGCAAGACGGGCGTGCACAAGGTCCTCACCAACGAGGCTTACACTGGGACCCTGGTGTGGGGCACCAACGCCAAGGACGGAGCAGACCCGGTGCGGGTGGACAAGGCGTTCCCCGCCATCGTCACCAAGACCCAGTTCCAGCGTGTCGGTAGACAACTCCGCCGCCGCGCCCCCAAGGTCAGACACCCCCGAAGGGTCGGAAGCTCCTTCCTTCTAAGCGGGATGGTCAGGTGCAAGACGTGCGGGGGTGCGCTCACCGGCGCGTACTCCAAGAGCGGCCAGTTCCCCTACTACGTCTGCCAGTCCCTTATGAGGCGGGGCAAGGAAGCCTGCACGACCCCCAGGCTCGCCGCCCGGACCTTCGAGGAGAAGGTGGTCCGCAAGATTCGCTCCAACATCCTGACCGATTCCAACATCCGCGCCCTCGTCAAGGTAGTGGACGAACAGATGGACGGTGTGGCGGGCGAGCAGCGCGAGAGGCTGGAAGCCATCCAGTCCGAGCTTGCCGACGTGCGTCGCAGGCTCGACCGGCTCTACGACCTCGTGGAGACGACCGACATGGACATCAACGACTTCAGGCCCCGCATCCGTGACCACAGGGAGCGGCAGGAGCGCCTTGAGGCTGCGGAGGCCGAGGCGAGGGCGAGGCTTGGCCAGCGCAGGAAGGTCTTGGACCAGGTGGAGACCATCACCGCCTACGCCCAGGACATGAGGAGGTTCCTGAAGAAAAGTGACCTGACCGAGCGCAGAGTCTTCATCGAGTCCTTCGTGAAGGAGATCCTCGTCACCCCGGACAACGCCCTGATGCGCTACACGGTGCCTATGCCGGAGGACAGCCCCGCCCCCGGCATGAGCGCCGAGGATATGGCTCTGAACGGCTCGGTGCTATCTACCGTACCGGTTGGTGGAGCTGAGGGGAGTCGAACCCCTGACCTCCGCATTGCGAACGCGGCGCTCTCCCAACTGAGCTACAGCCCCAAGAACAGTCATCCAATTGTAGCGCAGACGATAGGCACGCTGGCGATACAACACATAAGAAAACGCCGCCCTACGGGCGGCGTCCTTGTCAATACCTATGGTGAGGACTAGCCGCCGTCAGACTCCGCAGCCTCAGCGCCGGGAGGCTCGTCCTCAGGGATGGGTTCCCATTTCACGAGCGTGACCTCGTCGGTCACGTCGTCAAAGACAGCCTGCACGCGCTGTCCGATGTCGAGCGACGCCGGATCTTCTATCAACTGTTCTTTCGGTACAAGGACATTGCCCGACATGCGCGGGCCCTCATCCAGCTGGATGGTGGCGTGAATGTAGGGAGCTTCTTCCGTGAACGCAGGAAAGGAGGACTGGTAGACCGTCGTGTAGGAGTAGACACGGCCCTTGCCGCGGGTCTTTGTCCACACGAGCTTGTCCATGGCGCAGAGGCCGTGTGGGCATACCTCACGCGGGAAGAAAACGAAATTGTTGCAGTCCTTGCAGTACTGCAGCCACAATTCATGCTTCTTCGTGCCCTCCCAGAACGGTCGTGACACATCCGGGTTGAGTGTCGCATGTGGCAGCGGCTTGTTGTATTCGCTCGTCATGACTCTGCGTCCCTTCAGCGAGTCTTTGCCTCGATGTTTCTCTTTTTGTCTCTAGAGTGTGTTCTCAGACCCGAGAACCAGCGTGCACATAACGCTCGCCATGCCACCGTTGCCATTGATCAGGCCCAGATCGTTGCGCTCAATCTGCCGCACACCGGCCTTGCCCATAATCTGGCGGGCTCCCTCAACCACGTGGCGGAGGCCACCCGCCGAACCCGGCTGTCCGCCGGACAGTTGGCCGCCATCGGTATTGATCGGGAACTTCCCGTTGTAGGTAGTATCAGTTTCCGCAAAGAACGGCCCGATCTCACCCTTCGGCACGATCCCCGCATCCTCCAGGCTTGCGGCATGGATAATCGTGTACGCATCATAGAATTGAGCGAACTGGATGTCTCTTGGGGCGTAACCGGACATGGCGAACGCGGTTGGCGCAGAGCGAGCAACCGGTGTGATCGTCAGCTCCGGCCGCATCATCCCGCTTAGACCGTCCACCGCCGTCGCGCCGCCAAGCACGTAGGCGGGCTTGTTGAGGCCGGACCTGGCTCGCTCAGCCGTCGTGACAATAACGGCCGCTGCGCCGGCGCACGGCATCACACATTCCAGCAGACGCAACGGATAATTCACGTAGCGCGAGCCCATGACGTCCTCATGCGTAATCGGCTGGCCGTTGAACACGGCATTCTCATTGCCCTGGGCATTGGCACGTTCATTCACCGCAACGTGCGCCAATTGCTCTTGTGTTGTGCCGTAGCGATCCATGTGCCGTTTATAGACCTGCGCGTAGCCGGAATTCGCGCCTGCCGCGGGGCCATACGGGAAATCGAACTCAGACGCGGGACCGTGGCCTCCCTCAGCCTGTGCCGGAATTGCAGGATTACGCTCCTGCCCCATAACCACGAGGGCATAGTTTGCGAGACCGTTCTGAACGGCCATGGAGGCAAGCAGGACAGCGGTTGCGCCACTCGCGCCCATCATGGAAGTGCCGGTGCCGAATCGTGGCCGGATTCCCATGTACTCGGATGCAAATCCGGGGAAGATCGAGCCTCCCTCAGTAACCAGGCCGTCTATGTCATCCTTTGAGATCTGCGCATCTTCGATGGCGAGACGGGCCGCCTGCGCCATCAGACCGGCTGTGCTCATGCCGGGAATCGTCCGGCGCGACGGAAGTTCGCCGATACCGATGATTGCGGCCTCTCCTCGGAAGCTCACTCGCTCTCCTCCTGTTACGTGTCTGTCACGCTGAAAAAATCAGTTGTACCTGGGGTCGTTCGCCCATGGATTCTCGGTCGGAACTGACTCAGACCCGGGCACCGGATCCTCTTCGATCCGCCGCCACTTGATGAGCGTCCATTCAGGAGTAACGTCCTCAAAAACGGCTTCGACCCGCTGATTCACCGGGAGCACTGCAGGATCCTCGCGGTACTCCTCAGATGTGACGTCGACCATGTTCCCGACCATTCGAACGCCCTCGTCTAGTTCGATAAGGACCTGGGCCTGGGGCATGATCTCACCGAAGGTGGGGACAGCAGGTTGATAGACCGTCGTATATGAGTGGATGCGGCCCTTGCCGCTTGCTTTCGTCCAGACTAGGTCATCGCCGTGAGCCCAACACTCAGGGCACGTCTCACGCGGGTAGAAGATGAATTTGCTGCAGGGCTTACAGTTTTGGAGCCAGAGTTCATGGCGCTTCGTCCCTGCCCAGAACGGAGCGGTCAACTCCGGATTCATGGTGGGGCGTGGCACCGGCCTTCTGTATTCACTCGTCATGGCTGTCTAACCCCCAGCGGCGGCGTTCGTTCGGCTCTTTTCTCTAGAGTGCGTTCTCGGACCCGAGAACCAGCGTGCACATGGTGCTCGCGGTGCCACCTCAACCATTCACCAGGCCGAGGTCATTGCGGGCAATCTGCCGAACACCTGCCTTACCCATGATCTGGCGAGCACCCTCAACGACATGGCGGAATCCGCCGGCAAGACCCGGCTGGCCGCTGGAGAGCTGACCGCCGTCAGTGTTGATTGGAAACTCGCCGTTATAGCGTGTGTCTGTCGTTTCAAAGAAAGGTCCGACTTCGCCCTTGGGCATCAGTCCCGCATCTTCCAGGCTCACGGCATGGAGGATGGTGTATCAATCATAGAATTGGGCGAACTGCATATCACGGGGCGTATACCCGGACATCGTGATCGCCGTTGGGGCGGATCGCGCAACAGGCGTTTCCGTCAGCTTGTCGCGCATCCAGCCCATAAGCGGATCGGTCGCGACACCTGCGCCAAGCACGTACACCGGCCGGTTAAGGCTGTTCCTGGCACGCTCTGCACTCGTCACGACGACAGCCGCAGCGCCGGCGCACGGCATAACGGTCTCAAGCAGCTTGATGGGGTAGTTGATGAAACGGGAATTCATCACATCGTCATGCGTGATGGGCTGTCCCTGGAAGACGGAGTTGGGGTTCTCCAACGTGTTGAACCGCTCGTTGACGGCCATCTGGGCCATCTGCTCTTCCGTGGTGCCGTATTCTTCCATGTGACGGACATACATCATGCCGTAGCCGGTATTGGCGCCGGCAGACATCCCGTAAGGCTCTTCAAATTCCGATCTCGCGCTGGGAGGCCCACCGCCCTCCGGCGGGATGACGGGGTTGCGTGCCGTGGCAATGACAACGAGGACGTAATTGGCGAGGCCGTTTTGGACGGCCATGGAGGCGAGAGTGACGCCCGTGGCTCCGCTCGCTCCCATCATGCTTGCGCCGGTTGCGAATCGCGGCTGGATGCCAAGGTACTCGGACGCGAAGGCTGGGGACACTGCCCCACCCTCAGTGACAAGCCCGTCAATATCCGAGAAGCGCACATGGGCGTCATGAATCGCGATGCGGGCTACATCACCCATAAGGCCGACCATCGAGCGGCCGAACGTGGAGCGGGTTGTCGGCAACTCGCCGATTCCGATGATCGCTGCTTCACCACGAAGACTCATACGTCCACCTCAGGGGGTCAAATCCCGCTGCCCCGTCACTATGCGGACACGTTACCATCGCACCGCGTAGATTGGCAAGGACGTATACGGATTCGTTGGTGCGTTTTTCTTCTCAGTTACTCCGTGCCTGAGAGTGGCAAAGGCTAGTGCCCCCGGGCAGTCACCGTGATCAATTCAAGCACTTCACTGCTGGAAATAGAGCCGATGAATCTGTCCGTCTCCTCATCTTTAACAGGAAGCACCGTTAGAGAATTATCGATCATCTGCTGAAGAGCATCCTCAATCAGTTCGTTCTCACCGACGGATGGGGTGTTTTCGCGCAACACCTGGCTCAGTGGCGTCTCATCCCAGTCAGTGCGAGGAAGGTAGCGCAGCATGCTCAGCGACACAATACCGGCCAGCTTCCCATCATCGACAATCACGTAGTCGTGTTGCTCCGGCAACAGCCAGTATTCCGCAAAGGCTTTCACCGTCATTGACTGTTCCGCGTAGTTCCGTGACCGGTCCAGGATGTCTCCAACCTTGATGCCTTCCAGCGCAAACGGAACCATTGAGGGCGGTAAGTGCAGTGCGTCAGTAAACTCGCCGGTATCCTTGATCCTCCCAAGTGCAAAGCTGATGCCGAATGGCGAGAGAAGCATATACGCAAGCATGACGACCACGAAGAGGGAGAATATCGCTTCGTCGATGCCGCCGGTCTGGAACAGCAGGAGCAGCAGAGCGATCTCCGCCACACCCTTTGCCATCAGACCGGTCGAGATAGCGAAGGGCTCTTGAAGCCGCACGATGTAAGTGCTGAGAAACGCCCCGGCGAATTTCCCGGCCAGCGGGATGAGAACAAGAGCTGCGATGGTCCCGATGGGCAGATCAAGGAAAGCCATGCTCAGATGAAGTCCCGCGGAGGCAAAGAACAGCGGCACAAAGAATCCGTCTGCAGAGCTTCGAATGCCGGGCATGATGTCCCGTCGAACCTGGTAAGGCAGCATGGAGAGGGCCGCGCCAAAGAGCAGCGCCCCAAGCGAGCCGTGCAGTCCAACCTCCTCCGCGCCCACAACCACCAGGAACAGCCCCCCAAGGAGCACGCCAAACGAGAGCTGCGGCACTCGCAGGAAACGATGCAGCATGACGATGATCCATGGAAGAACCTTGGTGGAGAACAGCCATGTTAGAACGGTGAATCCAAGGATCTGCCCGATAATCGTGGCTGCGCCCAAGGCAGTCAGCCCTTCCTCCTCTCCGCCCTCATAGAAGTGTTGGCTGATTGCAAATCCAACAACGAACAGTGCGATTAGCTCAGCGATAACCACCGCTGTGAATATCTGAACGCCCACCGGCTCCTTTAAACGTCCCTCATCCACAAGCACCTTGGCGACCAGGCCCAGGCTGGAGAGTGAGAGTATCCCGGCGAGTCCCAGCGCATGTTCAAAGCTCAGGTCCAGGCCCAGGTCGAACAGGAAATCCGTCGTGACACCCAGAGACACCAGTAGGGAGATAGCCACCGATAACGAGGCGGCGAGAAACAGACGGCCACGAACGGATGCGATGAAACCTCTGATATCCAGTTCTTCGATACCGATGAGGAAGAAGAAGATAAAGATTCCGATGCTGAGGATGATGTCGATCTCTCGGCCCGCCTCCACAATTCCCAGCACTGGGCCAAGGATGACCCCGGTTGTGGCGTAGGCGATGATGGCATTCAGGCCGAAGCGCTTGAAGACCCCCTCAAGGAGTTTGGCGCCAACAATCAGCAGGCCAAGAGACAAAAGGGCTTCGTGCAGTTCCATGTAATCCGCCCCCCGGCAAGACGGGACTCTGGGCTGCCCTCGGATACGGCGCGAACTTACCTTAGCCCAGGGTCACGCATCGCCACCCCGCGCTCATTCTAGCGCAGATTGCCTCGTCATTCCCGCGAAAGCATGCCCCGTACTCCGATACGGGGCGGGAATCCAGTACGGCGCACAGCGCCGTCTCCCCGTTCGCCCTGAGCTTGTCGAAGGGGGATCCCGAACGGGGCCCTAGCGCCCCCCGGCATTTCGAGCACAGCCGAGGAACCTCAAGACACGTTAACTGCCAATGCCGGAACGCGGCGCACCAAACCTAATGCTACTCAAGCTGGATCGCGAACTATGGCCGTAGGCACTGCCTACCTCGTTCGCCCTGAGGGTAGTCGAAGGGGCTCCCGAACGGGGCCCTAGCGGCCTACATGTCATTCCGAGCGCAGCCGAGGAATCTCAAGACACGTTAACTGCCCATGCCGGAACGTGGAATCCTCCCGTTCGCCCTGAGCTTGTCGAAGGGGGTTCCCGAACGGGGAACTTGCCCCTATTCTGCCGCGCCCTCTTGCTCCAGACCGACCTGCCAGTTGATACCGAATCGATCCGTGCACGACCCGAAGTAGTCGCCCCAGAACATGTCCTGCAGTTCCATCGTCACCTGCCCGCCATCTGAGAGCGCGGCAAACACCCGATCCGCCTCTTCGCGAGAGGGCGGCCTGTAGCTGACGGAATAGTTGGAGCCGACGGTCAGCGGCGGCCCGAACCCGGGCGGCACATCGCTCCCCATGAGGATGCCGTTCCCGATGGGTAGCGAGACGTGCATCACCTTGTCGCCCCACCCGTCCGGAATGGGGTAATCATCGTCCGGCGGCATATCATCGAACGCCATGAGATTCGAGAACTCCCCACCAAAAACGGATTGGTAGAACTCAAACGCCTCCCGACACTCCCCCTCCACAAAATTCAGATAGATAGACAAACTCGGCAACTCTTGCTGACTGGTCATGGCAATATCCTTTTCTCTTCTCGATATGGAAATAGTTTGGAGTTCTTAGGTATAGGAATTACTTACGACTCACTGTTTTTATCGTAAAACTCTCCAGATTTATATAAATGGATCCCCCCTACACCGCCGCGGCGCCTGCCGCCGCGCATTCCTCGTCCTGCTCGCCTGTGCCGCCGCCGGCGCCGACTGCGCCGATGACCTCGCCGTCCTTCTCGATCGGCACCGCGCCTAGGCTGTAAATCATGTGGTCGCCCTCACCGGCCTTGATCCCCTGGAAGATCGGGGCGTCTGCCCTGTCCTGGAACATCCCGCTCGGACGACCGAACGCCGCCGATGCAATCGCCTTGCCCTGTGAGCCGTAGACACTAGCCCAGATAGCCCCATCCATCCGCGCGAAGGCAACCAGGCGGCCTCCCGCGTCAACGACGGCGATGCCCATCTTCGTCCCCTGCTCATTCGCCTTTGCAGTTGCCGCCGCGATGACCGTGTTTGCCTCATCCAACGTGATTGAGCGTGCCATTTCCTTATCCCCTTTCCGATTGTTGCCTTGCCAATCCGCGCCATCGCCTCGCGGCAAATGGCGCGCATGAATTCATGGTAGCGGATATGAGGACGGGGATGGATTCTAGGCGAGCAGTCTGGCCGCGACGTTCCTCGCCTCATCACGCGTGGCCACTATTTGCTCCGGGGGAACTTGCCTGAGAACCTCGAGCGCATTCAGATTGCGCTCCGGCATACCGGTCAGCCCCATCACAATACAGTGCGTGTCCTGGATGATGGCGGTCTCGATAAGCTGCTCGACCACCAGGGCTGCGCTTTCGTCGACGTAGACGGTATCGGAGAAGTCCAGGATAACCACCTCATGCTCCCGGATGTCTTCTCCGATGGTGTCAATGAGTTTGCCGGAGGATGCGATCGTAAAGGTACCCCGCAGGGCCACAAGTCCGACCCTGGCCGTATAGTTATCGAACTGTTCCTGGTCGCCGGTTGCCCCAAAGAAAACCTGGTCCAGAATGGGGACGGAGATCACGCTGTCGAGCTCGAGACGCTCGAATTGTCGCGCGTTGGTTACGGCCGCAGCAATCATGCCCACGGCAACAGCGGCAACCAGGTCAACGAACACCGTCAGTCCGAAAGTGAGTAGCATGACCACCAGGTGTTCACGTTGCACGCGGAACATGCGGGTGACGAATCGCCAATCGATGGTATCGAGCGCGACTTTAACCAGGATTCCGGAGAGGACGGCGCTTGGAATTAACTCAACGTAGTTGCCGAACCGCATCACGATAATCACAAGGATCGCCACGGCCAGCACGCCCGAAACGATGGTCGACCCGCCTGCGCGAATATTGGCTACTGTGTTCGGTGTGGCGCCGGCGCCCGGCAGGCCTCTGATGAACCCGGTAATAACGTTGCCGATGCCTTGCGCCAAAAGCTCCCTGCTTGGATCGTTTCTCGAGCGAGTCATCGAATCTGCTGCGAGCGCCGTTAGCAACGTATCGACTGAGCCAACGAGCGCGATGACCAACGCGGGCTCAGTGGCCCGCACGATGAAACCGAGGTCAAGGTGTGGCAGCTGGAAGAGCGGGAGGTCGGTGGGAACCGCCCCAACGGATGGAGCGTCTTTCAACCATATGAGGCTTATGGCCGTTCCTACTGCCAGCGCGACCAGAGTCGGAGGCAGGTGCCTCTGGAATCTCCTGGGCCAGAGCATGGCCGCTGCAAGTGTTATAACGGCAATCAGAAGGGCGCTGCTTTGAAACTCGTTCATGAGATTCGGCATATCCGCAATCGTGCTGAACAGCCCGCCAACGCCTACGCGCCCGCCCATGAAGGGCTCCAACTGCCCCACAATGATGATGACGCCCACACCGGTCATGAACCCTGAAATGACGGAATACGGGGTGTATGTGACGAAACGTCCGATTCGCAGCAGGCCGAACATCATCTGAATCAGTCCGGCCATGATGACGATGGTGAAGGCCTCAGAGATGTTGTCCGCGTGCGCAGCGACAATGACCGCCATGGCCACCGTCATCGAGCCTGTTGGGCCGGATATCAGGGATCTCGTCCCGCCGAAAACAGCGGCAAAGAAACCGACGGAAATAGCGCCGTAAATCCCGGCGGCCGGACCCAGGCCGGCGGCGATACCAAACGCGAGGGCAACCGGCAGACCAACGACGGCCGCCGTAACGCCCCCGATAACATCGCCTCGGAGAGATTGCAGGCTATACCGATCTGACCCCAAAAATCGTTGAAGCACAGACAAATCCGGACTTTACCCAAGCAGAACACAAGCACGAATGCTTGGCGTTCTGTCCCGCCACACCCGTTGCAATCCTATACCTTTTTCCGCGGGTATGGCGATGCCTGTGAGCGGGCGGGGTTACTGGGCGGCGTGCTAGACTCGCGGCGTGCGACTACTCCTGACAAACGACGATGGCATCCATGCGCCCGGAGTCCGGGCGTTGGTCCAGGCGCTTCGCGGGCTGGGCGAGATCACCGTCGTTGCGCCGGATCGCGAGCAGAGCGGGATGGGCGCAAGCTTCACCCTCCACCGGCCCGTGCGGGTGCGTCGCCTACGCACGCGGGGCGTGCGGCACTATGCCGTGGACGGAACACCCGGCGACGCGGTAATCGTCGCGCTCGGCCACATCATGGAAAAGGAAAAACCTGACCTAGTCATCTCCGGCATCAACCACGGCACGAACCTGGGCGCGGACGTTTTTCTCTCCGGCACGGTGGGGGCGGCGCTGCACGCGCATTTCCGCGGTATCCCGTCGATGGCCGTCTCCATGCCGCTTCGCAAACGGCTGCGGTACCGGACGGCGGCAGCGGTGGCGCGCGCGCTGGCGGAGCAGATTCTGGCCGACACGGAAAGTTATGCTGGCCTCCTCTTTAATGTCACCGTTCCAAATCTTGGTCTGGACAAGCTGCGGGGCGTCGAGATCACGAACCTTATCCCGCGCGCCGTCAACTTCGATGTGACGCACGGCAATGACGGGCGACGCGACTACTACTGGATCAGCGTGGAGCGGCAGACCCGCTCCCGCAGAGGTGTCGACATCCAGGAGGGCACGGATGTGTGGGCTCTCCGAGAGAAGAAAGTATCCATCACGCCGGTGCAGATGGATGCAACGGCTTACGGCTTTATCGACCGGCTTGGCGGTTTACAGCAGGCGGTCTCAGCGCTCACGGGTGAGGGCGTCCCTAATTGACGATATAGCGCCCCAAATGCTACTTTCCTACTTGTGAGACGGGATTAATCCCGTCATTTTTTGCGAAACGGGTAGGAGGCTAACCGAGAACCATGGATGTTGCTGTCGCCGCGTCCCTTGGCGCCGGGCTTTTGGCGCTGATCTTTGCAGGCATCCTGATCTACCGCGTGATGCAGGTTGATCAGGGTAACGAGACGATGCGGCGCATCGCCGTCGCCATTCAGCAGGGCGCAATGGCCTTCTTGCGCCGCGAATATACCTACCTCGCTGCTTTCGTAATCATCGTTGCCATCATCGTCGCCCTCCTCGTGGAGCCACGCACGGCCGTGGCCTACGTGCTTGGGGCGCTTGTCTCCGGCGCGACGGGTGTGTTGGGGATGTTGGTTGCGACGCAGGCGAACGTGCGGACAGCCGCTGCTGCCGTACAGGGTCTCAACCCCGCCCTCCGTGTCGCATTCTCAAGCGGCACCGTTATGGGCATGTCAGTCGTTGGGCTTGGACTGCTCGGTGTCGGCCTCATGTATGTGGTTTATTCCAACATCTATTCGGATATCGACGCCGCGGAGATCATGAAGTGGGTGGCCGGATTCAGCTTCGGCGCATCTTCCATCGCACTGTTCGCCCGCGTAGGCGGCGGCATCTATACCAAGGCGGCAGACGTGGGCGCGGACCTCGTCGGCAAGGTTGAGCAGGGCATCCCCGAGGACGACCCCCGCAACCCCGCCACCATCGCTGACAACGTGGGCGACAACGTGGGCGACGTAGCCGGCATGGGCGCGGACCTCTTTGAGTCGTATGTCGGCTCAATCATCGCAGCGATGGCCATCGCTGCAACGGCGTACGCCATCGCCGACTACGATGCGTCGTTCATGATTCTGCCGATGGCCATCGCGGGCGCGGGCATCGCGAGTTCCATCATCGGAACGTTCCTCGTTCGCTCCGGCGAGCAAGCGTCCTTCGCGAGCCTGTTGTGGTCGATTCGACGCGGTATCTTTGCCGCAGCCATCATCGTGGCGATTGCAACGTTCGCAGTGGTCAACTACCTGGATTTTTCAGACGTTGAGATTGGCGGAAGTACTGTCGCAGCGGCTGATGTCGGCATTCGATTATTCGGCGCGGTGCTCGCCGGCCTCATCGGCGGCGTGATCATTGGCCTTATCACGGAGTACTACACCTCGTACGATTACGGCCCGACACAGCGCGTTTCCCAGTCAGGCGAGACTGGCCCCGCAACAGTCATCATCAGCGGCTTCGCGACGGCGATGCAGAGCACGGTGGTGCCGGTGCTGGTGGTCGGCGCAGCAATCTGGGTGTCTTACGAACTGTTTGAGTTCTACGGTGTGGCGATTGCCGCCGTCGGAATGCTGTCCACGCTCGGAATCACCCTCGCGACGGACGCCTACGGCCCCGTGGCGGACAACGCGGGCGGCATCGCGGAGCAGGCCGGCCTCGATCCCGAGGTTCGAGAGCGGACGGACGCCTTGGACTCGCTGGGCAATACAACAGCGGCGACGGGCAAGGGCTTCGCCATCGGTTCCGCAGCGCTGACTGCCCTCGCTCTCATGGCGGCCTATGCACAGGCCGTTGATCTCACTGTAATCAGCCTTCTTGACTCCAAGACGTTGGTCGGACTGTTCATCGGCGCGATGCTGCCGTTCCTGTTCTCCGCGTTCACAATGGCCGCCGTTGGGCGTGCCGCGAACGCGATGGTGAACGAGGTGCGGCGTCAGTTCCGTGAAATCCCGGGCATCATGGAGGGGACGGCAGAGCCGGAGTATGCGCGCTGCGTGGACATCAGCACGCGCGGCGCGCTGCGTGAGATGATCGTGCCGGGTGTACTGGCCGTCGTCGCACCGGTACTCGTGGGCGTGCTCATGGGCAAGGAGGCGCTGGGCGGCCTGCTCATCGGCTCCATCGCAGCCGGATTCATGATCGCCATCACCATGGCCAATGCCGGCGGCACGTGGGACAACGCCAAGAAGTTCGTCGAGACGGGCAACTTTGGCGGCAAGGGCACGAGCCACCACGAGGCGACGGTTGTCGGCGATACGGTCGGTGATCCCTTCAAGGACACCAGCGGACCGTCGCTGAACATCCTGCTGAAGCTCATGTCTATCGTGGCGCTCGTCTTCGCGCCCTTCTTCCTGGACTACGGCCCGATCCTGTAGCCAAAGAGAACGCTAGCTTGGGGCCGGACATCAAGGTGTCTGGCCCCTTGTCTCGTCTACAATGAATAGACCATGATTGCCACTGCCCCGGCTAAGGTCGCACTCGAGCCCGTCATCGGGCTTGAGGTACATGCGCAGCTGCTCACAAAGAGCAAGATGTTCTGCGCCTGCTCCACCGACTACACGGGCGCTGAGCCGAACACGCGCGTCTGTCCCGTTTGCATGGGCCTCCCCGGTACACTCCCCGTCATCAATCAACAGGCAGTCGCGGCGACGATTATGACGGCGCTCGCGCTGAACTGCGAGATTGCGGAGGACACAAAGTTCGACCGCAAGAACTACCCCTACCCTGACCTGATGAAGGGATATCAGATCTCCCAATACGATCTTCCCCTCACACGGAACGGGTGGCTGGAAATTGAGCCGGAGGACGGCGAAACGCGCACGATCGGCATCACACGCGTCCATCTTGAAGAGGACACTGCCCGCCTGACGCACCGCGTCGATGTCACCGGAGAGACATACTCACTGGTGGACATCAACCGCTCCGGCGTCCCTCTCATGGAGGTCGTCGGCGAGCCTGACCTGCGTTCTCCTGAAGAAGCGCGACTCTACCTGACAAAGCTCCGCTCAATCCTGCAATACCTCGGCGTTTCCAACGGCAACATGGAGGAGGGCAGTTTCCGCTGCGACGCCAACATCTCCATGCGCAAACCCGGTGATCCCTTGCCCAACTGGAAGGTTGAGGTCAAGAACATGAACTCCTTCCGCGCCGTCTTTCGCGCGCTGGAGTTCGAAGTGGAGCGGCAGACGGACCTGATTCAGCGAGGCGAGCGCATTCCTCAAGAGACACGCGGCTGGTCCGAGGAGGCGGGCGCGACTCTCTCCCAGCGTTCCAAGGAATACGCGCAGGACTATCGTTACTTCCCGGAGCCGGATTTGCCACCGTTGGTCATCAGTAGAGAATGGGTCGACGAGCTTCGTCAGTCGCTCCCCGAGCTGCCGGATGCGCGGCGCGCCCGGTTCATGAGTGACTTTGCCTTGTCCCTCTATGACGCCGGCCTGCTCACGGCTGGCCGAGCCACTGCCGATTACTTCGAGCAGGCGTTGGAGGCATCACAACAGGCGAAAGGAGATGCGCTGCAGGCTCGGGCAAAAGCCGTCGCGAACTGGATTGTCGGAGACCTGACGCACTTGCTCAGCGAGGCAGACACGCACATCGCAGACTCGCCCGTCTCCGCTCCTGCCCTCGCCGCAATGCTCGATCTGATGGACGATGGAACAATCAGCGTTCGCATGGCTAAAGAGGTCTTCCCCGATATGTTCAGCACGAGCAGAAGCCCGGCCGACATCGTCGCGGAAAAGGGTCTGACCCAGATCAATGACGAGGACGCGCTGGCCACCGCAGTGCGAGAAGCGATTGAAGCGAACCCGAAAGCCGTCACCGACTTTCAGAAGGGCAAGCAGAACGCTGTTGGCTTTCTCGTGGGACAGGTAATGCGGGCGACGCGGGGACAGGCAAACCCGCAAACAGCCAACCAACTGGTCGCACAGCAGCTGGCTGCGCTGGGAACTCCGAGAGATGAGGCACAATAGATGACGAGGCTACTGAGCCTGACAAGCGAAACGGAACTGAATCAATGATCAACATCATCATCCACGTGTTGCAGCTTCTTGTAGCCGTGCTTCTGATCGGCGCGATTCTCCTGCAGGTGCGGACACAGGATCTGGGCGGCGTATTCGGCGCAGGGGCGTCTGTGTTCCGAGCGCGGCGCGGCTTTGAGAAGACGCTTTTCCAAGCCACCATCGGTCTGGCCGTCATCTTCGTCGTATTGGCTATAGCCAGCTCCCGCTTTACAGGCTAAAAGAGGGACGCTGCCTAGCAGCAGGCCGGGCCGCTGACGGTGTTCAGCTCGATGAGGTTTTCGGCCGAGACCACGACCGACGGCTTGTTAGTAAGCTCGGCGAACTCGATGGCCTGACCGGCGCAAGCACACGCTTCCTCACAGCCGCAGGCATCGGCGATATCCTTACCGTCCGGGCCGAGCCGAATCAAATTCTCAAGATCGTGTGGCGTCGCCATCTCTTTTCCCTTGCCGGGGACTAATTCCATTCACACGGTCATTACCTGTCACCAGTATGCTACTCACCGGTGACAATCAGCCGTCCGCGGAACCAAAGCCTATCCCGGGCGGTTGTGGCCGGAGTGATCCTCCATGACCCCGTTCACGTGCAACGCGTGGGAAGCCAGTCGCAGCGCGGCCTCTCCGACGGTCAGTGATCCGCCTTCCTCCGGCGGCTTGACGTGGATGAAGAATTCATCGCCCATCTCCGGAGATGGAAACTGGTCAGGCCAGAAGAATGTGAAGCCTGCCTGCCGTGCTGTCTGTTGATCAAGAGGGCGATCACCCACGTGCCAATAGGCGGTCAGATCCGGATAACGCTCCTTGAGCGTCGGCATATGGTGCTTGAGCAGAACGAAGTCCGGCTCGAGACCATAGCCCCGCCACATAATCAGCTGCGAACTCTCGGGCCTGTCCGATGCGCTGCCCACGATCGCGCCTTTGGAGCGAAAGTACTCAACGTGCTCTCGTGTCAGGACGCCGTTCGGATCTCCGAACTCCATCGTCCCGTCAATGTCAAATGTGATCAGCCACATGGAAAGCAGCTACTCCCCACCGCGCCGTTCAATACGCCACTCCGTGCCCCGCGGCGTGTCCTCTAGGACAATACCCAACTCGGCAAGTCGATCCCGCAGGTTGTCCGCCAACGCGAATTGCTTCTCCTTGCGTAACCCGGCCCGCGTCTCAATCAGCAGTTCAACAAACGGACCGATATCGCCCGTACCCCCGGAGCCGGGCTGCTCCAGTTGTAGACCCAACACACCGCCAAGTTCACGGAGCAGCGCGCAGGCTTCTGATACGTCCCCGCCTTCCCCCGCAGCGCGATTGATCTCTCGAGCCATGTCAAAGAGCGCAGCAAGTGCCTGGGGTGTGTTGAGATCGTCGTCCATTGCTTCATAGAAGCGGTCTTTGAATGCGCCCACCTCCGGAGAGTCACCTTCGCTGCCGACGGCCCATGCAGCACGTGAAAGCCGCTCGGCCGCGCGGGCTGATGCCAAAACGCCTTCATCTGTCCACGTCAGCGGCATCCGGTAGTGGGATGTCAGCACGAACATCCGAAACGCGTCCGCGCCGTGCTGCTCAACGACATCCCGGATGGACACGAGGTTGCCGAGCGACTTGCTCATCTTCTCCTCGCCCATCTGCAGCAGGCCGTTGTGAAGCCAGTACTGGGCGAACGGCTCGGTTCCGGTGAAAGCCTCCGTCTGGGCGATCTCGTTCTCGTGGTGCGGGAATATAAGATCCGCGCCGCCGCCGTGAATATCAATCTTCTCTCCGAGATATGACAGGGACATTGCCGAGCACTCAATGTGCCAGCCGGGGCGGCCGGGGCCCCATGGGCTGTCCCATGACGGCTCACCTTCTTTTGCGCCCTTCCAAAGGGTGAAATCCAGCGGCGATTCCTTTGATTCATTGGGCGTGATGCGCGCGCCTGCCATCATCCCATCCAGCGTGCGGTGCGAGAGTTTGCCGTACGTCTCGAACTTGCCGACACGGAAATACACATCCCCTTCGGCGGCATAGGCATAGCCACGGTCAATCAGGCCCTCAATCATCTCCAACATCGCCGGCACTTCTACCGTCGCCAACGGATACTCGTCTGCGGGCAGCACGTTCAGCAGCTCCATGTCTTCCTTAAAGAGATCCATGTAACGGCCTGCGAGATCCGCCGCCGTCTCGCCTGTTTCCTGCGACCGCGCGATGATCTTGTCGTCAACGTCCGTGAAATTCTGTACTACTCGAACGTTGTAGCCTCGGTGAGCGAGATACCGCCTCACCACGTCAAAGATGACATAGCTCATGCCATGGCCGACATGTGAATCGGAGTACGGGGTGACTCCGCAGACGTACATGAGAACGTTCGGCGGATTATGCGGCGTGAACTCCCTCTTTTCGCCGCTCAGTGTGCTTGTCAGACGCAGCATCAGGCCTCGGCCTCAAGCACAGCAATGACATGGGCGGCAACGACGGCGGTTCCCTCTGCGCTGCCCAGCGGCAGACCCTCAAGCGTCTTGAATTTAAGGTTCAGCTTGTCGGGATCGACTCGAAGTTTCATAGCAAGAGATTGAATCATGGCGTCCCGATACGGACCAAGGCGGGGCGCATCCGCATAGAGCGTAGCATCGGCATTTCCGAGCTGCAATTTATCGGCCTCCACCAAGTCCATCGAGCGGCGCAGCAGCTCCATGCTATCGGCGTCCTTGAAGGCGGGATCGGTGCTGGGGAAATGCTGGCCGATGTCACCCAAACCCGCAGCGCCAAGCAGTGCGTCAGTCAGTGCGTGCGCCAGCACATCTCCATCGGAGTGCCCATGCAGGCCATGTGTGTGCTCAATCCTGACCCCTCCCAAGATGAGCGCCCTGCCCTCCACAAGCGCATGGCTATCAAACCCAAGTCCAACACGTACACCAGCCACTAAGAGCCTGCCTTCGCATTGTCAGGCGCAATATTGCCCCGGTGACGGAGGATCACTTCGACAACCGCCACGTCAGTTGGAATCGTCACCTTGATATTGCCCGCGTCGCCCTCAAAGAGGTGGACTGGCTCGCCAAGCGCCTCTACAAGGCTTGCGTCGTCCAGCACAAGGTCTGGCGGAGCCTCTGCATGGGCGCGTTTCAGCAGTTCGGTACGAAAGGCCTGCGGTGTCTGCGCTGCATACAACCGTGACCTGTCCGGCGTCGCGACAACTCGCCCGTCCTGCCCCGCTTCCTTAATGGTGTCCTGAACGGGAATGGCGGGAACCGCCGCGCCGTGCTCACGCGCTGCCGCGACCCCCTGTGTAATCAGCTCCGTCGTAACGCACGGGCGCGCGCCGTCATGAACCAGCATGATCTCGCTGCCATCCGGCGCGGCGTGCAGACCGGCGAGGACGGATTCGCGGCGCGTGGCTCCTCCGGCGCACACCGCGAACACCTTGCACAGCCCCATCTCAGATACGAGGGCCCTTCCCTTTTCTACGGAGTCGGACGCGACAACAAGCACGATGTGGTCGACGTCCTGAGATGCTTCCATCGTGCGGAGTGAATAGGCCGCCATCTCATCGCCAAGCAAAAGCTGAAAGGCCTTTTGCACGCCGCCCATCCGCTCGCCGGAACCGGCGGCGACGATGATACCGGTGGTGGCGCCCGCCATTATCGTGTCACGAGATTGAGCAGGCGGCCTGGCACGTAGATGACCCGGGCCGGATCCGTCCCGTTCAGCGCCGTCTTGATCTTCTCACTGGCCAGCGCGACATCTCGCGCAGCATCCTCGGCAATATCGGCGGCAACTGTCAGGCGGTCACGCAGCTTGCCGTCCACCTGAACGATCAAAGTAATCTCTTCCGACTTTGTCAGAGACTCGTCGTACTCGGGCCATGACTGCCGGTGAATCGAATACGGCTTCCCCGCCATCTCCCACAGCTCTTCGGTGAGATGCGGCGCAATGGGCGCAAGCAGCAGGAGCAGGGTGTCATAAGCCTCCCGCCACTCCGGGCTGCGAGCCGCCTCGGGATTGTCAGACTCGATGCGCGACAGTGTGTTGGTAAAGGTCATTAACGCCGCAATCATCGTGTTGAACTGAAAACCCTCGATGTCCTCCGTCGCCTTCTGGATCGTGCGATGCATTTCCCGAGTGAGTTCAGTGGCAATGGCGGCGGGGGCAGGATCGCCTTCCTCGTTGCGCCGCGTCTCGCACAGTTCCCATACGCGGTTGAACCACCTCGGCACACCACGGATGCCCTGCGTGCTCCACGCCCCGCCCTGATCCCACGGCCCAACAAACATCAGATACGCTCGCACAGCATCCGCGCCAAGCAAGACTGTCTGTTCATCCGGATTCACCACGTTGCCGCGGCTCTTGGACATCTTCTCGTGATCCTCGCCGAGGATGACGCCCTGGTTGAACAGGCGCTTGAATGGTTCATCGAACGTCAGCAGGCCAAGATCACGCAGCGCCTTTGTGAAAAATCGGGCATACAGCAGATGCATGACGGCATGCTCTGCACCCCCCGTATACAGATCGACGGGCGCCCATCTCGCCAATTCGGCAGGGTCGAAAGCCGTGTCCGTGCCCGCGTCCGGGCTGGTGTAGCGGAACTGGTACCACGCGGAATCGACAAACGTATCCATCGTGTCCGTCTCACGTTCCGCTTTTTCATTGTCACAGTCTGGACACTTCGTATAGCGAAATCCCTCGTGATATCTGAGGGGAGATTCACCCGTCGGAAGGAACTCCGCGTCCTCCGGCAGCACAACCGGTAGCTCATCCTCAGGAACAGGCACGATGCCGCAGTCATCGCAGTAGATAATCGGAATCGGCGTGCCCCAGTACCGTTGGCGAGAGACAAGCCAGTCTCTCATTCGATACGACACAGTCGGCCCACCCCACCCGTTTTCCTCAAGGTGCTTGGCAACCGCCGCCTTGCCGTCCTCGTTCGACATCCCTGTGAACGGCCCGGAATTGACCATCACGCCAGGATCAATGTACGCCTCGGTCAGCGGCGAACCGTCATAACCCTCCGGCGCGATGACCGTCTCAATCGGTATCCCGTACTTGGTCGCAAATTCAAAGTCGCGTTCGTCGTGCGCCGGCACACCCATAACAGCGCCGGTTCCGTACGTGGCAAGCGCGTAATCAGCAATCCACAGAGCAACCTCTTGACCGTTGAGGCGGTTAATGCAGTAGGTACCGAGCGGCACGCCCGTCTTTTCCTTATCCACGGCCAGCCGTTCGATCTCCGTCAGCCGCCGTGCCTGTGCCACATACGCCTCTACCTCGTCGCGCTGCTCGTCCACGGTCAGCGCCGGAACCAAGGGGTGCTCTGGGGCAAGCACCATGAACGTGACGCCGTATGTGGTGTCCGGCCGCGTTGTGAACACCCGCAACTCATCAACGTCCACGCCGGGCACATCGAGCCCGAACGAGATCTCTGCGCCTTCTGAGCGGCCAATCCAATTGGTCTGCATCAGGTTGATGCGTTCGGGCCAATCAATCTTTGAGTTGTCCAGCAGTTCCTCTGCATAGTCCGTGATGCGGAAGAACCACTGCTCCAGATCCCGCTGGTAGACGACCGTCCCGCAGCGTTCGCATGTGCCGTCCGGCATGACCTGCTCACGGGCCAGCGTCGTCTGGTCCTTTTCGCACCAGTTAACAGGAGCCATCGCCCGGTAGGCGATGCCCTTCTCAAACATCTTGAGGAAGAAATACTGGTTCCACTTGTAGTACTCAGGCAGACACGTGATCACCTCGCGACGCCAGTCGTAGCCCGCGCCGATGGTCTTGAGTTGCGCACGCATCCGATCGACGTTGTCCAGCGTCCACGTCTGCGGGTGGATGCCACGCTGGATGGCGGCATTCTCCGCAGGCAGGCCGAACGCGTCGAATCCCATCGGATGGAGGACGTTGTAACCCCGCATCCGCATATAACGCGCGTGGGCATCCGCAGGGGCCTCCGCATACCAGTGGCCGACGTGCAGATCACCGGAGGTGTACGGGAACATCGTGAGGGCGTACCACGTGGGGCGGGAGTCGTCGGGATTGGCCTCATACAGCCCGTCTGTCTCCCACCGCTCTTGCCATTTCCGATCAAGCGCAATGGGATCGTATCTGAGGTTGTATGGATTCCCCGCGCGGCGCTCCACTGCCATTGAATACCTGTCCCCTGCGTGATTTTTCGCCACCAACAGTGCTTTTGCAGTATACAGGGCGCCACTCTACGAACGGCTCGTGACACCTATACTAAAGCAGCGCACGAACCGCAATGAACTACCTGGTTGACAGGGTGTCCGAGGACGCCGAGACGAAGCAGCATGTGCTCATCCTCCGCAGCGTGGAGGGCGAGGACAGGCTGGCGCTAAACGTGCTGGAGAAAGAGGCCGTCGTGCTCGGTAGCCTGCTGGGCGATGACGGAATGCCCGGCCGGAACGTTCTCGATCATTTGAAGGACACAGCCTCACGAGGCGCAGGTGTCGTCCTTGGCATCAAGCTTCTACTGATTGACTCGCGTGACGGGCCTGCCCTCACGCCGGTACTGATCATGCGAAAGGCCGACTCATCTGTGGAGCAGGCGGTGCCGGCCTCATTGGCACACGCGGCGGCGTGGTCGGTTGCGCTGAATCTGCCGTTTGAGATAGACGATGACCTCGTGGCGGAGCTCCGGTCCGTCGTGACCGTCATCCCGGGTGAACCGCCCAGCGGCTTCCGCGATTTTCTTGCCGGGCTGGACGAGATAGACCGGGTTTAGCAAGCAGGCTTGCGCCAAATCCGTAATTCATTTGACGTTCGCGCGCGTGTGATATAGTATCCGATTGTGCTTGGGTGGACGTCGACCCGTTAGATCGCACCGATTTTGCCTGTTTGCAGGGTAATAAAGCATACCCCGCGAACGGGCTTTTTCTGCTTGTCTAGGAGAGGAGTGCCGAATGGTCGCAGCCATGAGGGAGTCAATCAAGAACTACTCGCGGGTCGATGAAATACTCACCCCGCCAAATCTCATCCAAATACAGGTCGACTCCTTCAATTGGTTTAAGACTGATGGAATCGCCGAACTACTCTCTGAAATCAGTCCTATCCAGGACGCTGCGCGGGAAACCCTGCCCAACGATCTCAGCGCCGGACGCTCTCCTCGCGAGATCCTCGAACTTGTCCGGGAAGGCAAGGCGCGCGCCGAAGCAGTTGGCGGCCGCTTCCAGCTCCGCTTTGTCGAGCACCGCTTTGATGCGCCCAAGCATACCGAAGATGAGTGCCGTGACAAGGATCTCAACTACTCCGCCCCGCTTCACGTCAAAGCCGAGCTGACCGTCAAGGAGACGGGCGAGGTCAAGGAGCAGGATCTCTTCTTGGGTGACGTTCCCCTTATGACTGACCGGGGCACGTTCATCATCAACGGAGCGGAGCGAGTCGTCGTCAGCCAGTTGGTGCGCTCGCCCGGCGCCTATTTCACGCTGGAGCGCGATCCGTCCACCGGGCGCGAGTTGTGCATGACCAAGCTCATCCCTAATCGCGGGGCATGGCTTGAGTTTGATATTTCCAACCGGGGCATTATCAGCGTCAAGGTAGACCGACGCCGCAAGATGCCCGTCACGCTGCTGCTCCGCGCCCTCGGCTACGACGAGGACGAGATTCTCTCGATGTTCTCGGACGTTGACCAGCCCGGCGACGCGAGCCTGATCCGGACAACTCTTGAGAAGGAGCCGCACGCGCGGACAACGGACGAGGCGCTGTTGGAGTTCTACCGCCGCCTGCGCCCGGGTGAGCCGTCCGTGCTGGACAACGCCAAGACACTCGTCCATCACCTGTTCTTTGATCCCCGACGCTATGACCTGGCTCGAGTGGGCCGCTACAAGCTCAATCGCGGCCTCGGCGTGCAGGTAGACGCGGAAACGCGCATCCTCCTGCCGGAGGACATCGTCGCCCTCATCAGGCAGATGATCCGCGTACAGAACGGCGCGGCGCGGCCCAACGACATCGACCATCTCGGAAACCGCCGTGTCCGATCTGTCGGTGAGTTGATCCAGAACCAGTTCCGCGTCGGTCTGCTCCGCATGGAGCGGGTCGCGCGAGAGCGCATGACGCTGGTACAGCCTGAAGGCGCGACGCCCGGCCACCTCGTGAATGTGCGGCCAATCGTTGCATCGCTGCGTGAGTTCTTTGGCGGCTCCCAGCTTTCCCAGTTCATGGATCAGACCAACCCCCTCGCCGAGTTGACCCACAAGCGCCGTCTCTCTGCGTTGGGTCCGGGTGGACTGTCCCGCGAGCGCGCCGGCTTCGACGTACGTGACGTTCACAACTCTCACTACGGGCGCATCTGCCCCATCGAGACGCCTGAGGGGCCGAACATCGGACTCCTTGGTTCGCTCGCCACATACGCCAAGATCAACCCCTTCGGTTTCATCGAGACGCCGTATCGGCGCGTGCTCAAGGAAATCCCGAACAAGGAGCCGAAGTGGCTCGAGGGCCACACACTGCGCGAGGACGTGAGGGATCGGCGCAAGAAGCTGGTCGCGGAAGCCGGAACACTCGTGACGGCAGACCTTGCCAAGTCGATGGCCCGTCTCGCGCCGCTGGACATCCCCGTGCGTCCCTTCGTGCTCAACGAGTCCGAGTATCTTGACGCGGACGAGGAAGAGCGGCACGACATCGCGCAGGCCAACACGGAACTCAACGACGTCGGCGAGATGGTCACGGACATGATCGAAGTCCGGCGACAGGGAGAGCCGCACACGGCCCGCGCCGTGGACGTTGAATACATGGACGTCTCACCCAAGCAGATCTTTAGTGTCTCCACTGCCCTGATTCCATTCCTCGAGCATGACGACGCCAACCGCGCGCTGATGGGCTCCAACATGCAACGGCAGGCCGTGCCTCTCGTGCGTCCGGACGTGCCCATCGTCGGTACAGGCATGGAATCCCGCGTCGCGAAAGATAGCGGTCAAATCCTGCTCTCCCGCGTCGACGGAACTGTCGTGACAGCGACTGCCGAGGAAATCATCATCAAGGGCGACGACGGAAAGACCTATCCCCACCGCGTCCGCAAGTTTGAGCGGTCCAACCAGGGAACAGTCATCAACCAGAAGCCTTCGGTGGCCCCGGGCGACGTGGTCAAGGAGGGCGATCCGATCGCTGATTGCGCCTCCACGGTGCAGGGCGAATTGGCTCTCGGACAGAACGTGCTGTGTGCGTTCATGTCCTGGGAGGGCTACAACTTTGAGGACGCAATTATCCTCTCCGAGTCCGTCGTGCGCGAGGACAAGTTCACGTCCATCCACATCGAGAAGCACGAGGTCGAGGCCCGAGACACCAAGCTGGGGCGCGAGGAGATCACAAGGGACATCCCGAACGTTGGTGAAGAGGCCCTCGCTGACCTCGACGAAAAGGGAATCATCCGCATCGGCGCGGAGGTGAACGCCGGCGACATCCTTGTCGGCAAAATCACTCCCAAGGGCGAGACGGAACTCTCGCCGGAAGAGAAGCTGCTCCGCGCAATCTTCAGCGAAAAGGCGCGCGAGGTGAAAGACTCCTCGCTCCGTGTTCCGCACGGCGAGCACGGCAAGGTGATCGACGTTCGCATCCTGACGGGCGAGCAGAAGGATGACCTGCAGGCCGGCGTCAATGAGCTGGTCCGTGTGTGGGTCGCGCAGACCCGCAAGATCTCCGTCGGCGACAAGATGGCCGGACGGCACGGCAACAAGGGCGTCATCTCCCGCATCATGCCGATTGAAGACATGCCCTACCTGCCGGACGGGACGCCGGTTGAGATCATCCTCAACCCCATCGGCGTGCCCTCCCGCATGAACCTTGGCCAGATCCTTGAGACACATATCGGCTCCGCGGCGCGCGAACTCGGATTCCAGGTTGTGACGCCTGTGTTTGACGGCGCAGACCCGGAGTCCATTGAGGACGCGCTTGGACGCGCCTACATCGCTCACGAGTCCGGCGCGGTTCTGACCGGAGAACATGGCGAGCCAACGTTCGAGCAGGAGATCGCGGAGGCGTGGCTGCAGGAGCGGGGCGTCGATCCAACTCCCGTTTTCAGTGACCGCATCCGTGGCGTCGCGAAGGATGTCTGCCTGCGGCTCTGGCTTGATCAGCAAGGAGTGTCCCACAAGAAGCTGGACGCCGATGGTGTTGTAGCCAAGACGGAGCAACACTACCGAAAGAGCGGTAACCACCCGCCGATCTTCGGCAAGGTAATCCTGCGTGACGGACGCACGGGTGAGGCGTTCGGCCAGCCCGTGACCGTCGGTTACATCTACATGCTCAAGCTGATCCACCTGGTGGAGGACAAGATTCACGCCCGCTCGACGGGTCCGTATTCATTGATTACGCAGCAGCCGTTGGGCGGCAAGGCACAGTTCGGCGGACAGCGGTTCGGCGAGATGGAGGTCTGGGCGCTTGAGGCGTACAGCGCCGCGCACAACCTCCAGGAAATGCTCACGATCAAGTCGGACGACGTGCAGGGGCGGCAGCAGACGTATGAGGCCATCGTGAAGGGCGAGGACGTGATTGAACACGGCATACCGGAGTCCTTCCACGTCCTGCAGATGGAGTTGCAGAGCCTTGGCCTTGCAATCGAGCTGCTGCAAGACCCGGATGTTCCGGCACTGGAAATGGCTCTCAGCGGCGCTTTGCGAGTAGATGACTTTGGCGATGGAGACATGGAGGAGAGAGAGAATGACGGATCCTAGCTTTAGCGCAATACGAATCTCCCTCGCCTCCCCGGATCAGATCCGGTCGTGGTCGTACGGCGAGGTCACCAAGCCTGAGACAATCAACTACCGCAATCAGAAGCCGGAAAAGGATGGGCTCTTTGATGAGCGTATCTTCGGTCCGACCAAGGATTTCGAGTGCTACTGCGGCAAGTACAAGCGCATCCGCTACCGTGGCGTGATTTGCGACCGTTGCGGTGTTGAAGTCACGCGCGCCAAGGTGCGGCGTGAGCGGATGGGGCACATCAACCTTGCGGCCCCCGTCGCCCATATCTGGTTCGCCAAGGGCACACCGAGTTGGCTCGCAATGCTGCTGGACATGACGCCGCGCAACCTGGAGCGAGTCCTCTATTACGCCCAGTACGTGATCATCGAGGTGGATGAGGAGCGTAAGCAGGAAGTCCTTGAGGAGTTCGCGGGGCGAGAAGACAAGCTCCTTGAGGAGATTCGCGCCGAGCTGGACGCCAACGTAACCGCTATCCGTGAGCAGAGCACGCGGGAAGTCGCCGAGCGCCGCGCGATGATTGAAGCTGATGTTGACGCGCTACGCGCCGGCCTGCCCCAGTTGGTTGGCCAGAAAGCCAGCGACACCATCAGCGTTCATGGGCTCACGCTCGTGCAGAAGGGCAGGAAGATCACGGAGGAGAGTGTTGCCTCCCTTGACACCGTGCTTGAGGAACTCATCACGGAGTCAGTGGAGCAGCAGGGCGGCGCGCAGCAGGAAATTGCCGCACTCCAAAAGGATGCGCAGGAGCGTATCCAGGAGGCACGCAAGGCGTGGGACTCTCGCCGTGGCGACCTTGAGCAGCTGCAGCCCCGCAAGACCATGACGGAGAACGAGTTCAAGGAGCGCAACGAGCAGTTTGGCTTCCTGTTCCGCGCCGGCATGGGCGCAGAGTCGTTGCTGGAAATCATCAGCACGATGGATCTTGAAGAGCTTCGTGAAACGCTGCACGCAGAGGCCATCGGCTCCACTGGCCAGAAGGCAAAGAAGGCGGCCAAGCGCCTGCGCGTGGTTGAGGGATTCCGCAAGAGCGATAACAAGCCGGAGTGGATGATCCTGACCGTGCTGCCCGTCTTGCCGCCGGACCTGCGCCCCATGGTGCAGCTGGACGGCGGTCGCTTCGCCACGAGCGATCTCAACGACCTTTATCGACGCGTCATCAACCGCAACAACCGCCTCAAGAGGCTCATGGAGCTTGGCGCGCCGGACATCATCGTCCGTAATGAAAAGAGGATGCTCCAGGAGGCCGTCGACGCGTTGGTCGACAATGGCCGCCGCGGCCGCGCCATCACCGGCAGCCACAACCACACACTCAAGTCGCTCTCAGACATGCTGCGGGGCAAGCAGGGGCGCTTCCGCCAGAACCTGCTCGGCAAGCGCGTGGACTACAGCGGCCGTTCCGTGATCGTTGTCGGCTCCACCCTCAAGCTGCACCAGTGCGGCCTGCCCAAGCAGATGGCGCTTGAGCTGTTCAAGCCGTTCGTGATGCATCGGCTGGTGCTGCACGGCATCGCGCCGAACATCAAGAGCGCCAAGCGCATGGTGGACCAGAAGCGCCGCGGCGAGGTCTGGGATCTCCTGGAAGAGGTCATCACGGAGCGCCCGGTGTTCCTGAACCGCGCCCCCACTTTGCACCGCCTTGGCATCCAGGCCTTTGAGCCGGTGCTTGTTGAGGGCAGTGCCATCCAGATTCATCCGCTCGTCTGCGCGGCCTACAACGCCGACTTTGACGGCGACCAGATGGCCGTCCATGTGCCGATTGGACGCCGTGCCGTGGAAGAGGCGCGCAAGCTGATGATCTCCACGCACAACATGCTGCTGCCGAGTTCCGGCGAGCCGATTGTCGCCCCAACCTTGGATATCGTCGTCGGCATTTACTACCTGACGACACTGGCGCCGGGCGCTGAGGGTGAAGGTCAGGGCTTCATCACATATGACGATGCCAAGTTGGCTCATGACCTTGGGCAGATTGACCTCCGGGCGGAAGTCCGCATCCGCGAGGGTGTGGCAGTCAGCGCGGATGGCGATACACGGCTGAACCTGCTTCCGCGCCTCGTGATGAGCGAGGACGGTCGCACAGACATCGTTGAGCCGAACCTCCAGGAAGAGATGCCGGATGGCTGGACGCTGGAGCCACTGACGACGAGCGTCGGCCGGATCCTGTTCAACCAGGTGCTGCCAAATGCAGTGACGTACCGCAATGAGATTGTGGACAAGAAGGCGCTCAAGGAGGTCGTTACCGAGTGCTACCGCTTTGAGGACAACGACTCCACTGCCTTGATCCTCGACGCTCTGAAGAAGCTTGGATTCCACTACGCGACGGAGTCCGGTCTGACTATCGCCCTGAACGACGTCGTCGTTCCGCCGGAGAAGGCGGGGATGCTGGAGAAGGCTGAAGAAGAAGTGTCAGTGGTCCAGCGGAACTTCCAGCGCGGCCTCGTGAGCGAGGATGAGCTGGAAGAGCGAGTCATTGAGATTTGGCAGGGCGTGAACCGGGAGATGGAGACGGTTATCGAAACCCGCCTCCGTGAGTTCGGAAACCTCTACCTGATGGCCGGCTCCGGCGCGAAGGGAAATATCGCGCAGATCAAGCAGATGGCCGGCATGCGCGGCCTGATGGCAGACCCCAAGGGCAAGATTCTGCCGCTGCCAATCCGTTCAAGCTTCCGTGAAGGCCTGAGCGTGCTGGAGTACTTCATCTCCACGCACGGCGCCCGCAAGGGACTTGCTGACACGGCTTTGCGGACGGCTGACTCGGGCTACCTCACACGCCGCATCATTGATGTGGCTCAGGATGTCATCGCCAACGATGACGACTGCGGCACGCTGGACGGCGTGTGGATCGACGGCGAGACAATGGATCGCCTGTTGGGTTCCCTCAGCGAGCACATTCTTGGCCGTATGGCCGCCGCTCCCGTTGCGGATCCCAAGACTGGTGAAATCATCGTCGACCGCAACGAGGAAATTGATGAAGAAAAGGCAGCTCAAATCCAGGACGCCGGTATCACCCGTGTCTATGTGCGCAGCCCGCTGACGTGCCAATCTCCGCACGGCATGTGCCGCTTTTGCTACGGCCGCTCGTTGGCCCGCGGCCGACTGGTGGAGGCCGGTGAGGCCATCGGCATCATCGCCGCGCAGTCCATCGGTGAGCCCGGCACACAGCTGACCATGCGGACGTTCCACACGGGCGGCGTCGCCGGCGTGGACATCACCAGTGGTTTGCCGCGCGTTGAGGAGATCTTTGAAGCGCGCGTGCCCAAGCTCGTCGCGCCAATCTCCGAAATCGACGGCGTTGTCGAAGTGACCGAGGACGCCAACGGGCGGCGTGTCCGAGTCGTTAATGAAGAGACCGTCGCAGAGGATTACCAGATCCCCGAGGGCTTTGAGACGCGCGTTAAGTCCGGTGATTTCGTCGACTCGGGCGCGGAACTCGCAGGGCCTGCGGCCAAGCCCAAGACTCGAAGCCGCCGCAAGAAGGCTGCCGAGGAGGACACGGAAGAAACCACTACGCCCGTCCCGACTCCGGTCACCGCGGCCATGGACGGCGAGGTGACGGTGCATGGCGACACGATGACCATCGTTCACCGTGACATCGATGACCGCACGTACCAGGTTTCGCCGAACGTGCGCATCCTCGTTGAAACCGGCCAGCGTATTGACGCAGGCACGGCGCTCGCCGAAGGACCGCTGAACCCGCAGGATGTGCTGCGCGTCCGCGGCAAGGACGCCGCACAGCGCTACCTCGTGGACGAGGTACAGCGCGTGTACCGGTCACAGGGCGTTGTCATTCACGACAAGCACATTGAGATCATCGTCCGCCAGATGCTGCGCCGCGTGCGCGTTGAGCAGCCAGGCGACACGGAGTTCCTGCAGGGCGAGCTTGTAGACCGGTTCCTCTGGCAGTCCGTCAATGAGAAGGTCATCGCAGAGGGCGGCGAGCCGTCCCTGGCGGTGTCCGTCTTGCTCGGCGTGACAAAGGTTTCGCTGAGCACGGAGAGCTTCCTTGCGGCTGCGTCCTTCCAGGAGACGACGCGCGTGCTCACGGAGGCGGCCCTGCTTGGCAAGGTCGATCGACTCGTTGGCCTCAAGGAGAACGTCATTATCGGGCGTCTCATTCCTGCACGGCTGGGTGTCGGCGACGATATCGGGGACGACTTGCTCGAGGGCGGCGCGGTAGCGACAGCGCTTGCCGATCCGGACGAGGGTTTCGATGAAGACGAAATCGATGCCGGATTGGAGCGCATCTTCAACGCAGCTTTCGGCGAGGACGGAGACGATTTCGACCTCGACCTGGATGACGACGAGGACGACGACGATTTGCCCGAGTTCGAGGAGGCAGACACCAAGTCTGAGGACTAAGTCCCAGCGGCAGAGCCGGCACAATCACGCAACGAGACGGGGGCGGCGCAATGCGCCGCCCCCTCTTCGCCTTTTGACACCTTTATCGTCCGTTCCTTATTCTTGCGGGCGTGTTATCTCTACGAATCTTCCAGGCGCTCGGCATAGCTGTCATTCTTGCCCTGCCCGCCCTGTTCATCACAACAAACGTCCGCATTGCCTTCCAAAGTCAGGCACTCTATACCTACGCCATTGACGCGTTTGACGCCCCGGAGCGGACCGGTGTCGAACGCGATGAACTGATAAAGGGAATGGCGGGGCTCATCGACTATTTCGAGTCGGATGAAGACCTGATCACAACAGAAATTGTCGTCAACGGCATCAGCGAGCCGCTTTTCACCGAACCGGAGGCCCTGCACTTCCGGGATGTGCGCGACCTATTGCATCGCACCTATTTCGTACAGATGGTGGCGACAGTCATCATGCTTGCCACATTAGTTGCAGCCATCGTTGCCGCAGCCCGCGGACGCACGGATTTGGCTGTGCTCATCTTTCGACGTATCCGTCAGAGCGCCATTTGGACGGTGGTCGCAATCATCGGCATCGGTCTGTTCGCTGCGCTGGGTGGGTTCGATTTCCTCTTCCTGCAGTTCCACCTGCTCAGCTTCTCCAATGATCTCTGGCAGGGAACTGCAGACGACAGGATGATCCAGCTATTCCCGCAGATGTTCTTCCTGCAGGGAACACTGCTTATCGGCCTCGCCGCCATCATTGAGATGGGCGTTGCATGGGCCGGAGCGACGGTGTCGCTGAGGAGATTGGAGCCTCAGGAAGCCCCGGCGGACGGCAGCTAGCGCCCGGCTTGCTCTTCCGCGTGGTAGGAGCTTCGAACGAGAGGGCCGGATTCCACGTGCTTGAAGCCCCGCGCCATCCCCTCTTCTCGCAACTCAACGAATTCTGCGGGGGTGTAGAACCTGTCCAGCGGCGCGTGCGACGGCGTTGGCCGCAGGTATTGACCGATGGTGAGAATGTCACATCCAACACTGACCAGATCATCCATCGTGGACAGCAATTCCTCGCGCGTCTCCCCCAAGCCGACCATAATCCCGGACTTCGTGCGCATGCCCTCACGCTTGGCTCGCTCCAGCAGCTCCAGCGACAGCCAGTAGTTTCCACGGGGCCTCACCGTGCGAAACACGGATGGCACGCTTTCAATGTTGTGGTTCAGGACATCCGGCGCAGCATCCATGACTGTGCGCAACGCGTCCCAATTTCCTGCGAAATCCGGGATGAGAACCTCAACGCCCACGCCTGAAGCAATGCGCCGCACCGCGCTGATCGTTTGGGCAAAGATGGACGCGCCGCCATCGGGCAAATCGTCACGATCAACGGACGTGATGACGGCATACGTGATGCCCATGCGATGGACGGCTTGTGCGACGCGCAGGGGTTCAAGAACATCGACTACACCGCCCGGGTCGCCCGTCTTGACCGCGCAGTAACGGCAGGCGCGCGTACAGGTGTCGCCAAGAATCATGAATGTCGCCGTCCCACGGTCCCAGCAGTCGCCGATGTTGGGACAACGCGCCTCTTCACAGACCGTATGGAGAGAATTGCCCTCAACGAGCGCCTTCAACTTGCGGTAGCGCTCGCTGCCCGGCGCGGGAACCTTGAACCACTCCGGCAGGCGTCGTGGCCGTGGAATGGGCTGTTCAACAGTCGAGGTCATTGTGTTCACCAGAATACCATCGGTGGCACAAGTTATACTCAATCAGTTCCAGTAGGTACATCAGATGCATGTCGCGTTGTTAACCGCACAAGAGGCGCCGGCCTTTGCCGATCTGACGGCCGCATTCGACCGTGAGGTCATCACGTGCACGCCCCTCACGGAGGACGACGATACGGAGGAAATCTCACAAGGCCCCCATGACATCCTGATTATCGACATGGCGGGGCCGCTTGCACGATCCGCCCATATTCGCGAGATTGCCACCGCCTGCCATAAGGACGTCTACGTTCCCGTTCTTGGCCTGGTACGTCCGGGGCAGCTCCGTGAAATCGACGCATCGCTGGGCCTTGACGATTTTGTCCTCGTTCCTGCCGACACCGGAGAAGTCATCGCCCGCCTTGCGCTCCTCTACGCGCGGCATCGCGCTCGCTCCGCCAATGAAGATGAGATAAACGTCGGCGATCTGCGAATCAACCTGGCGCGCTATGAAGTATGGGTCGCCTCGCGGCAGGTCACACTTACATTCAAGGAGTACGAGCTACTGCGCATCCTCGCCTCGCGCCCTGGCCACGTCTTTACGCGCAACACCCTGTTGGACGTGGTGTGGGGCTATGACTACTTCGGCGGCACCCGAACGGTGGATGTTCACGTGCGGCGCTTGCGCAGCAAGATCGAGGATCCCACCCACACCTTCGTCGAAACGGTGCGCAACGTGGGGTACCGTCTCCGCGCTAACCCTGATTCTCGCTAGATGCCACCACCATTTTGCGGACTGTAACACGTTCGTAACCCAACACCCTGCCCGTGTCAGCATTCTGGATATGGTGGTGGGGACTGACCACGCGGTCAGGCTCCCTCCGATGAATTGGCAGAACAACACCGGAAGGAGTTTTTGATGGCAGACTCGACGAGCAACGGGGTGCTGGGAACGTTTTCCTCGCCCGGCGAGGTGATAGCCTACATCGCCGCCAACGACATCAAAATGGTCGACCTGCGGTTCACGGACCTGCTGGGGACAACCCAGCACTTCACGATTCCCGCCGCCCTGCTGGACGAAGGCATGTTCAGGAACGGCACGGGCTTCGACGGCTCAAGCATTCGTGGGTTCCAGACAATCGACGAGTCCGACATGCTCGTAGTGCCGGATCCCGCCGGCGCGTACGTGGACCCACTGTTGCAGGTCTCGACGCTGGCGGTAGTCTGCGATATTCGCGACCCCGTAACAGGACAACCCTATTCCCGCGACCCGCGCTACGTGGCACGAAAAGCGGAGGAGTACCTCAAGAGCACTGGCATCGCGGATGCCAGCATGTGGGGCCCGGAGGCGGAGTTCTTCATCTTCGACAGCGCCCGCTATGACTACCAGCAGAATGAGGGCTACTTCTTCATCGACTCAAACGAGGGCATCTGGAACTCCGGCATGGAGAGCTTCCTGGACAGCCCCAACCTGGCCCATCGCCCGCGCAACAAGGGAGGCTACTTTCCCCTTCCGCCTGTCGATACCCAGCAGGATCTGCGGTCTGAGATCATCCTTTCGATGATGGATGCCGGCCTGAACATCGACAAGCACCACCATGAGGTGGCCACTGCGGGACAGGGCGAGATTGGCCTCCATTACGGGCCATTGGTGGCAGAATGCGACGCCATCCAGATTTACAAGTACATCGTCAAGGAAAAGTCGAGGCAAATGGGCAAGACCGCCACATTCATGCCGAAGCCCATCTTTGGCGACAACGGCACCGGAATGCACACACACCAGTCCCTCTGGAAAGACGGGGCAACCATCTTCTACGATGCGAACGGCTACGCCCAGACCAGTGAGGCGATGCGCTTCTACATCGGCGGGCTGCTCAAGCACGCTGCGTCCATCCTGGCCTTTGCCGCGCCGACAACGAACTCGTATCGGCGTTTGGTGCCGGGCTATGAGGCGCCCGTGAACCTCGTTTACTCGCAGCGGAACCGGAGCGCCGCAGTACGGATTCCGATGTATGAGATGGACACGCCGGCCGCCAAGCGCATCGAGTTCCGCTGCCCGGATCCGCTAGCGAACTCCTACCTGGCGTTCTCCGCAATGCTGATGGCGGGGCTTGACGGCATCCAGAATAAGATCGATCCCGGCCCGTCCGTTGACCACGACATCTACGAGATGGAGGGTGAAGAGGCCGCAGCGCTGCCCAATGTCCCCGGCAGCCTGGCTGAAGCGTTGGATGCCCTTGAGGCGGACAACGAGTACCTGCTCAAGGGAGGCGTATTCACGCCGGACCTCATCGAGGGTTGGATTTCGTACAAGCGGGAGAACGAGGTTGATCCCATGCGCCTCCGCCCGCACCCTTACGAGTACTTCCTGTACTACGACGGCTAAACGGCGACAACCCAAGCACAGCGGCGCGTCTGCGAGACTATTCGGCTGATGAGCAGCCGGGGCTCGCAGGCGCTGTCCGCCCCTCAGGGCGGCAAAACGCAACGGCGCAAAGAGGCCAACCACAAGAAGCCACGGGAAGACGGTGGGAACAGTGGCGATACAGGCTGACGAATCGGCAAGAGAATTTGTGCTCCGAACGGTCAAGGAGCGCAACGTCAAGTTCATCAGGCTGTGGTTCTCGGACATCCTCGGGAACCTCAAGGGATTCTCATTGAGTCCCGCGCAGCTTGAGGTCGCGCTTGAACACGGCATCGGTTTCGATGGCGCGTCCATTGAGGGTTTCGCTCGCGTGGACGAGTCCGACATGGTCGCAGTGCCCGACCCGTCCACCTTTGCCATCCTCCCCTGGCGTCCCGAACATCCCGGCGTTGCCCGCATCTTTGCGGACATCTACACGCCGGAGGGCGAGCCTTTCGATGGTGACCCGCGCTACGTCCTCCGCCGCAACCTGCAGCGCGCGCAGGAACTCGGCTACACGTTCTACGTCGGCCCCGAGCTCGAGTACTACTATTTCCGTGCCCCAGACGACCCGACTCCCTTGGACAACGGCGGCTACTTCGACCAGATGCCGCTGGACGTGGCGTCAGACCTGCGCAGGGAAACCATCCTGACACTGGAGGAGATGGGAATCGAGGCAGAGTACAGCCACCACGAGGTCGCGCCCGGACAGGATGAGATCGTTCTCCGTTACACGGACGCGCTGACGATGGCCGATAACTGCATGACCTATCGCCTTGTGGTGCGGGAGATTGCGCGGCAGCACGGCGTCCACGCCACGTTCATGCCGAAACCCATTACGACTGAGAACGGCAGCGGCATGCACACGCACCAGTCGCTCTTCAGGGGTGAGGCCAACGCCTTCTATTCGGCGGACAACCCGAATCATCTATCGCCGATTGCCCTGAATTTCATCGCCGGGCTGCTTGAGCACGCGCCGGCATTCACGGCCATCACAAACCAGTGGATCAACTCGTATAAACGGCTTGTGCCTGGCTATGAGGCCCCGGTGTATTTGACGTGGGCGCATCGCAACCGATCAGACCTCATCCGCATTCCGCGGGTGCCGCCCAGCAATCCCGAGGCGGCGCGTCTCGAATACAGAGCGCCTGATCCGGCCTGCAACCCGTACCTCGCCTTTTCCGTCATGCTCGCAGCCGGCCTTGACGGCATCGAGCGCAATCTGCAGCCGTCGGAGCCGCTTAACGACAACGCCTTTGGCATGTCCGAAGAGCAGCGAGCCGAGATGGGCATCGGCGAGCTGCCGCGCAGCCTCCATGAAGCGATCCTGCTGACTGAGCAGAGCGACCTCGTGCGAAATGCCCTGGGCGACCATATCTTTGACAGCTTCATTCGCAATAAGCGGATCGAGTGGAATTCATTCCGCGCGCACGTAACGGACTTTGAGATTGACCGTTACCTGCAAACCCTGTAATCGCCGTCGCCCGCCCCGTGAGTTTCAAGGGGGTTTTGTGTACAATTGGCTATGGCCACTGTAGAAGCACATCGATGGCGGCGTCCTGACGCGCCGCCCCTATACGATCCAATCCACGAGAAGGATGCTTGTGGAACCGGCTTCATCGCACAGGTTTCCGGCATCCCGTCGCATGACATCGTCAGGCAGGCAATCACTGCCGTCGTCAATCTCACCCACCGCGGCGCGGTGTCTGCCGACGCCCGCACGGGCGATGGCGCAGGTATCCTGACACAACTCCCTCGCAAGCTGCTCCTCCGTGAGTTGGCTGCACAGGGCATTTCTGATGTCTCCGGCGATGACCTCGCCGTCGGCATGGTGTTCTTCACGCAGGCTGACCCGGAAGGCGCGAAACACGCTGCCGGGACTATCGAAGAAGAAACGGCCCGGCGCGGGCTCCGCTTCCTTATGTGGCGCGACGTGCCGAACGACCCGTCCGTGCTTGGTGAGCAAGCGCTGGCAACTTTGCCCGACATCCGACAGGCAATCATCGCTTGTCCACCTGACATGGACAAAGACGCCTTCGAGCGAGCGCTGTACCTGGTGCGGCGAGCCGTCGAGGCAGAGATGACCAGACGGGGTGATGACGAGTTCTACATCCCGTCCTTTTCGTCACGGACGGTCGTCTACAAGGGTCTGCTTGTCGCAACGCAGTTGTCGGGCTTCTACAAGGATCTGGATGATCCCGATTTTGAGTCGGCTCTAGCCGTTTTTCACCAGCGCTATTCCACCAACACGTTCCCCAACTGGCAGCTCTCCCAGCCGTTCCGATTCCTGGCCCATAACGGCGAGATCAACACCCTGCAGGGCAACCGCAATTGGCTGCGAGCGCGAGAGGCCGACCTCAGCTCCGAGGTGTGGTCGAAGGACGATCTGCGCACCATAACGCCCGTGACAATTCAGTCGGTGTCTGACTCCGCTTCTCTGGATCACGCATTTGAGCTTCTACAGGTGTCCGGCCGGAGCCTGCTGCACTCGATGATGATGCTCACGCCGGAGGCGTGGGAGAACATGCCGCACATGGACGAGGATCTGCGGGGATTCTATCGATATCACGCGTCCTTGACAGAGCCGTGGGACGGCCCCGCCGCGTTGGCGTGGTCGGATGGCGAAACTGTCGGCGCGTCGCTGGACCGCAATGGCCTGCGCCCTGCCCGGTACATCATCACGGATGACGGCCTCGTGGTCATGGGATCAGAGGTCGGCGTCCTGCCGCATATCACTACTGACCGCATCGTCGAAAAGGGACGGCTTGGCCCCGGGCACATGATCGCCGTTGACACCCGCAGCGGGCGCATCATGAAGAACGGCGACATCAAGAGCGAAATCGCTGTACAGCAGCCATACCGTGAATGGGCAGAACGGCAGTATATCCAGCTAAACGTTCCTATCCATGCCATGCAGAACGGCGTGGGACATCACATTGAGCCCGAGATGGAGTTGATGCGCCGCCAGAAGGCATTCGGCATGACGGCGGAAGAGCTGCTCATCATCATCAAGCCCATGGTGCAGGAGGGTAAGGACGCCACGTATTCGATGGGCGACGACACACCATTGGCTGTCTTCTCCCGGATGCAGCCCTCTCTGTTCAACTACTTCAAGCAGCGATTCGCGCAGGTGACGAATCCGGCAATCGACCCTATCCGCGAGGCCATCGTCATGTCCGCGGAGACATACCTCGGGCCGCGCGACAGCATGCTGCGGGAGCGCGAGGAAGCGGCGCATCTGCTTGCCATCCCCGGCCCCGTCATCCGCGACCACGAACTGGACGCCATCCGCGGTGTCGACTCCCCGAGTCTTTCGTCCGTCACTCTCCCCGCGGTCTTCGCCGCCGAGGACGGGCCGGACGCACTGGAACGAGCGATTGACGATCTCTGCGAGCAGGCAGTCTCCGCGGTCGACGACGGACACTCCATCATCATCCTGTCAGACAGGGCAGTCGACGAGCGGCACGCGCCCATCCCGATGATGCTCGCCCTCGGGGCAGTCCACCATGACCTCATACGACGCGGCAAGCGTATGAAGGCGAGCCTTGTGTGCGACACTGGCGAGGCGAGAGAAGTACACCACTTCGCCGCGCTCATCGGCTACGGCGCGAGCGCCGTCAATCCCTATCTCATCTGGGAGAGCCTGCGCGAACTCTTCAACCGCGGAGAGTTCAGCGAGGAAGAGGACGAGGACTATACAATCGCCAAGTACCAAGCGTCAGCCAACAAGGGCGTGCTGAAAATCATGTCCAAGATTGGCATCTCCACGGTCACGTCCTACCACGGAGCGCAGATCTTCGAGGCAATCGGCCTCAGCGATGATATTGTTCAGAAGTGCTTTGCGGGCACGCCGTCGCAGGTGGGCGGACTGGGATTCCGCGAACTGGCAACGGATGTCCTTGCCCGGCATGACCGGGCCTTTAGCTCGGACCTGACGCCGAAGGCCAAACTTGAAGACCACGGATTCATCCGTTACCGCAAGAGCGGTGAATTCCATGCCAACAATCCCATCGTCGTGCGCACACTCCACAAGGCCGTCCGGTCCGGCGACTACGAGGACTATGTCCCCTACCGTGATGCTTTGAACAATCGACCGGTCTCCTCGCTGCGGGACACGCTCACCTTCAACAAGACGCGTGAGCCAGTCCCCATCGACGAGGTGGAGCCGATCGAAGAGATCTGGAAGCACTTCACAACCGGCGCCATGTCGCTTGGCGCGTTGAGCGCGCCCGCTCACGAGACGCTGGCGATGGCTATGAATCACATCGGGGGTGCGGCTGACACGGGCGAAGGCGGTGAAGATCCACGGCGGTTCCGTGGCCTGACGCGCGGCTACAACGCCAACTCCAAGATCAAGCAGATTGCGTCAGGCCGATTCGGCGTCACACCGGAATACCTCGCTATGGCCGAAGAAATCGAAATCAAGATGGCGCAGGGCTCCAAACCCGGTGAGGGCGGACAGCTGCCCGGCCACAAGGTCATTGAGTACATCGCATACCTTCGGCACACGCAGCCGGGCATCACGCTGATCTCGCCGCCGCCGCACCATGACATCTATTCCATCGAAGACTTGGCTCAACTCATATATGACCTCAAGACCGTCAATCCCCGCGCCAAGGTCAGCGTCAAGCTGGTAGCGGAGGCGGGCGTTGGCACCATTGCCGCCGGCGTCGCCAAGGGCTACGCGGACAAGGTTCAGATCTCTGGTCATGAAGGCGGCACGGGCGCAAGTCCGCTGTCATCCATCAAGAACGCGGGAACGCCCTGGGAGCTTGGCCTGACGGAGGCGCAGCAGGTCCTGGTGATGAATGACCTGCGCGGCCGCGTCAAGCTGCGCACGGACGGCGGAATCCGCACGGGGCGTGATGTCGTCATTGCCACCATGCTCGGCGCGGATGAAGTCGGCTTTGGCACCGTTGCCCTGCTCGCCCTGGGCTGCGAAATGGCGCGCCAGTGCCACCTGAATAGTTGCCCCGTCGGGGTGGCCACACAACGAGACGACCTGATTGCCAAGTTCAACGGCTCCGTTGAGAATGTCGTGAATTACTTCACCTTCGTCGCGACGGAGGTCCGCGAGATCCTGGCCAGCATTGGTGTACGGTCGCTGAATGAGATCATCGGCCATCCGGAGTTCCTGAAGCTGCGCCCGGACATTGAGGAGTTTGAGCGTGCCAGGTTCGTGGACGCGCTCAAACTGATTGCCCCCGCCGACCCCTCTTTCCAGCGCCCCGTCAGCAATGAGCAAGACCGCAACGACAGGCCGAACGACGAGAAGCTGGACGACCGCATCCTGTCGGAGATTACAGGGGCAATTGAGAGCAGGACTCCCGTTACGCTCTCCTATGACATCAGGAACGCGCAGCGCACGGTCGGCGCGCGCATCTCGGGAGCTATCGCGCATCGCTACGGCGTGAAGGGGTTGCCCCCCGGCACGATTGACCTCTCATTCACCGGTTCCGCCGGTCAGAGCTTTGGCGCATTCCTGAATGAAGGCGTACGGATGACGCTGACGGGCGAGGCGAATGACTATGTCGGCAAAGGAATGGCGGGCGGCGAACTCGTCATCAGGCCGCCTGCCGATGCAACTTTCGAGTCCCACAAGAACTCCATCATCGGCAACACCTGTATCTACGGTGGTACTGGAGGATACTTCTTCGTTGCCGGACGGGCAGGAGAGCGGTTCGCTGTGCGCAACAGCGGCACACAGGCCGTCGTAGAGGGAGTGGGCGATCACGGCTGCGAGTACATGACCAGCGGCATTGTGGTGGTTCTCGGAACAGTGGGGCGTAATTTCGGCGCCGGCATGTCCGGCGGCGCGGCGTTCGTTCTGGACGAGAACGGAGATTTCCCGTCGCTCTACAACCAGGAACTGCTGGTTCTGGACAGGCTTGAAGACGATGACGATGAGCGACACGTGCTGGAACTCATTGAGCGCCATGCAGAGACGACGGGCAGTAAGCGCTCCGCCGAAATCCTCGCTGATTGGCCCAGATACCGCGCAATGTTCTGGAAGGCGCTGCCCGCGCAGCTGCGCGACAAGAATCTCTCACTCGCCGAGGTTCTCAAGAAGGTTGAGGGCGCTGCGCTCGTAACCGCGCGTTAGGAGGGGGGGCAGCCGTTACACCGGCTTGTCCCTTAGGGCCTTTTTCGTGGTGCCCACGCCAAATTCAGGGGTTTGCACGTCTTTCGCGATAACGTGATAGACTACCCCATTCGGCGTTAGCCGACGATTCTTGGCCGCGATGGGCTCGAGGGGGGATAGAGCCTCGCCGCCACACAAAGGAGATTCGCATGAAGGCTGTCATTTTGGCAGCGGGACATGGGTCCCGTTTTAGCCAATACGGTGTCCGCCACAAGGCGCTCCTGCCTGTGAACGGGCAGAAGGTTATCGACTACACATTGGACGGAGTTCAGCAGGCCGGCATAAAAGACATCTGCATCGTCATCGGCCATGAGGGTCAGGCGCTGCAGGACGCTCTTGGAGACGGCTCAACACGCGGTGCAAACATCACGTATGTCATGAACACGGAGCACCATCGGGGAAACGCCGTTTCCGTCCTTACCGCCAAAGATGAGGTCGGTGCAGAACCGTTCATCCTCTCCATGGCCGATCACATGCCTTCGTCGGAAATCATCCAGGGGCTGGTGGACGGCGCAAGTGAGAACGGATGGAACCTGAACGCGCTCGCCGTGGACTTCGACCCCGATGTCCGCGATGTCGAGGAGGGAACGCGCGTCAGCGTGGATAATCACGGCCACATCGTGGCAATCGGCAAGAACTTGCCGGACTGGAACGGCATCGATTGCGGTGTGTTCCGGTTCACCCCCGCCATCTTTGAGGCCATCGAGGCCAAGCTCGTGGAGAACAGTTCCCATGACGAGCTCAGCCAGGCTGTGTCGCGTATGATCCTATCCGGCAACGATCTCCACGCTCACGACGTTGACGGCGCGTTCTGGTTCGACGTTGACACGTGGGAAGACCTGAAGCTGGCCCGTGAGGCGCTCGGGTACGTCACGTAGCGCCAACGCATGCACGAAGGCTTCGTTTCCCAGTATCTGAACCGACGCTTCTCGCGCCCCGTCGCGCGGGCGCTCGCCCATACGCCTGTCACGCCCAACCAGGTCTCATTCATCGCGTTCCTGATGGCAGTGGGAGCGGCGGCGCTGTTCTACTACGACCTCAACATCTGGGCGGGTGTTCTCGTCCAGGCATCGTCCATCGTGGACGGAGTCGACGGCGACCTTGCGCGCGCCAAGAACATGGCAAGTCGCTTCGGCGGATTCTTCGATGCCCTGCTGGATCGATACGCCGACGTTCTGATCCTGGCCGGACTGGGCTACTGGTCCCATGCATTCGAACCGGGCGTGTCCATCCCCGTGGTCTCGACGGCCGCCCTCGCAGCAATTGTTGGCTCGCTGATGATCAGCTACAGCCGCGCGCGGGCAGAGGCCACCTTCGGCCAGCCATTCGAGGGCCTGCCCGGCGCGTTGGCATCACGAGACTTGCGCCTGTTCGTAATCATGGTCGGCGCAATCATCGGCCAAGGCGTAGCAACCTTGGCCGTCATCGCCGTCCTGACCAACCTGGTCGTCCTCTGGCGCCTCGGCGTCGCCCGTTGGGGCAACGTGGGCGAGGGAAATGGCGAACACTGACGGCAGGCCATAGATTCTCGAACGGTTGCTTGTCGCTCTAAGGAGTTATACGTATACTACTTATACTAGTACGTATACGTATCGCTCCAAAGGGAAAGAGCGATGAAACAGAAACTAACCATTACGGTTGACTCGGAATTGGTGCCCATGGCCAAGAAGTATGCACGGTCAAAGGGCGTCTCATTGTCGGCTCTCATTGAGCAATCCTTGAGGGAAACAACCGGCGGCGATGAGTTGCCCTTCGGGACCAAGTGGCGCGGAAAGTTCCAACTGGCCGAGCGAGCCGGAGACCCGCGCTATGAGTATTTGGTCAAGAAATACGACTTGCGGTGATCCACATCGACACAGACGTCCTCGTTGATGTCATTAATGATCGCCCCCCATTTAGCGAAGCCTCCACAAGGCTCCTCGACCTCATCAGCACCGGAATCGAACCCGCGTGTGTGGCTTGGCATACAATTTCCAACCTGTATTACATTGCCGAACCTAGGCCCGAAGGTCCTGGAATCCGACCGTACATTGAGGACCTCGCTAGAACTGTCACGGTTGTTCCTACTTCCAATGAAGACCTGTTACGCGCTCTTACTCTTCCTCTAAACGATTTCGAGGACGCCATGCAGGTGGTTGCCGCCATGGCAGCAGGAGCGCGCCTGATTGTTACACGGAACACAGCTGACTATCAGAACTCACCCATCCGCGCCATCACACCGTCACAGGCCGTCGCTGAACTATCCTGAATCACCTCTCTCAGGCATCGCCGCCTGCCACTAAGTACGCTGACCGCATCAAGACGAACACCGCCGGTGGCATCCCCTGTTGCCTTTGATATTAAGCTGCATTAATATGAAGCGGGTCAGACGGATACGCTGGCAATGTTGGGGGGCTCATGGATTACCAGAATCTGCTCTATGAGAAACAGCGCAACGGCGTGCTCATCACGCTGAATCGCCCGGAGGTAATGAACGCCATCTCAGATGAGCTGGACATCGAGCTTCATCACGCCCTTGACGCCGCCGACGCCGATCCCGAGGTGCGCGCCATCGTTCTTACCGGCGCGGGGCAGGCCTTCTCCGCGGGATTCGACATCGCGGGCGGCGGAGCCGACTACGAATGGCCTTACGGCCTTCCCAAGGGATCAAACGTGGCGGCTGAGCTCGACCGTTGGCGCACGCGCTTCTGGAAGAAGGAGCACGGCCGCATCGCCCGCGTGATTGATGAAATCGACACGCCGATCATCGCCGTCGTCAGCGGCTGGTGCATGGGTGGCGGCTCGTGGTATGCGCTGACCTCACACATCACCATCGCGGCGGAGGACGCCGTCTTTGGCCAGGTTGAGGTCCGCATGATCTCTGACGACAACTACATCTGGATTCACCACGCCGGCTACAAGAACGGCCTACGCTACGCCCTCACCGGCGACCACATCGATGCCCAGGAGGCTCTGCGCATCGGCATCGTCAACAAGGTCGTTCCCACAAAGGACGATGCCCTTGAAGAAGCGTTCCAATTGACGGAGCGGCTTGCGCTGGTCAGTCCTGAGACGGTCAAGATCAACCTCGCTGTCGCCATGCGCGGCATTGAGATGCAGGGCATCCACAACGTCATGCGCTACAACTCAGAACTTGCCGCTGCGGTCATCATATCCAAGCGCGAGGAATACACTCGGCCGCTTGAGGAGGCGCGTCAGGAAGGCGGTCTTCGTGCGTTCATACGCAAGCGTGATGAGCCGTTCCAGCCGGAGCCGTTCGGGCCCCGCTCCGCCAAGGCACGCGAAGAACGTGAGCGCGAAAGAGGCTCATGATCTGCGCTAGAAGGAGCGGCGGGTTGTGAATCTCCTGCATCTCGCCGTCACGCCAGAGAGCATCTCCTCTCGCTCTGCGCCTGAGCGCGTTGCTTTGGCGCACCTCAGTTGCACACGAACACTGCTGCGGCTTCGCGCGTCCTCTCTGCTCGCAACGCGTTCCACAGAACAATCCGTAGATTCAAGTCGCCCCGCTCCGGTCGTTCTCAGCCTTGAGGTCGACAATCAGACCCCAACAGACGCTCCACCCGCTGTCACTCCTGCCTGTGTCAGGACCATAGTCGCCCTCGCCTCGCTTGCGCGCAGGCGAAGGAATGGCCATGTAACTCCACCCACACCGGAGTCCTGCGCCTCGTCGCAGACGGCGCGTTTACAGTTCAACGTGGAGAAGGTCTGCGCCCACCGAGCGGCATCCACTCCGGAACAACTCGCGCCATCCCATGAGACGGCGGTTCATGGACCGACCGTCATCCGCCACGCGCATAGACGCAGCCGTCCGAGATTACGGTCTGCGTGCCGACTGCCCCGATTACCGAACGCTTCAATTGGCGTTGAAAATCCTTTCTTCGTTCAATTGGAGGTTAACCATGTTTCGGTTACTGATTGGACTCATTGGAGTCCTGCTTTTGATTGCGGCAGTCGGGTGCCAAGGGCGTCCCGAACCTACAACCGCGCCGGCGCCCACATCCGTTCCTGATCCCACCTCAGCCCCGCTCGTGGCGAGCGCGCAAGAACCGGGCGAACTCGTCGTCTACTCGGGCCGCAGCGAGAGCCTCGTAGGCCCAATCATCGAGCAATTCGCTGAGGCGACCGGCATCGATGTCAGTGTCAAGTACGGCAGCACGTCTGAAATAGCAGCCACCATCCTCGAAGAAGGTGACAACACACCTGCTGACATCTTCTTCGCCCAGGACCCCGGCGGGCTTGCTCTCATTGAGGACATGTTTGCAACGCTGCCGAACGATGTGCTTGAACTCGTTCCCGCCAACTTCCGCTCACCGGACGGCAAGTGGGTTGGCTTGTCCGGCCGAGCGCGCGTCATCGTCTACAACACGCGGACGGTTTCGCCAAACGAGTTGCCGAGCGACCTGCGTGGATTCACGGATCCGAAGTGGCAGGGTCGCATCGGCTGGCCGCCCACAAATGGCTCGTTCCAGGCGATGGTGACTGCCATGCGCGTCATCTGGGGCGAGGCCGAAACGCGGGCGTGGCTGGAGGGGATCCAGGCGAACAATCCGCAAATCTACCCCAAGAACACTCCCACAGTTGCGGCAGCAGGCGCGGGTGAGATCGATGTCGGATTCGTCAACCACTACTACCTGTACCGCTTCCTGGCAGAAGAGGGTGAGGGCTTTGCCGCGCGCAACGCGCACCTGACCGGTGGCGGCCCCGGCGCGATGATCCTTGTGGCCGGTGCCGGGGTGCTTGAGGATTCCGACAACAGCGAGAACGCAATCAAGTTCATCGAGTTCATGCTGTCAACCGTCGCCCAGCAGTACTTCGCCGGTAAGACCTATGAATACCCCCTCGTTGAGGGTGTCAACGTCAACCGGCTGCTAACTCCTCTGGCAGACATCAACGCGCCAGCGGTTGATATGGCAGACCTCGGAGACCTCGAGGGAACGGTCGACCTGATCCGTGATACGGGAATCCTTCCCTAATGAGTGCAGCGGCGGCCGGCATTCAACGGCTCCGGGCGTTCCGGCGTCAACGACGCTGGCCGCCGTACACGCTCAGCCTCACCACCTCCATCATCGGCTTCGCGCTGCTCTTGCCCATCATCTACCTGTTCATTCGAACGCTCGACGCAGGTCTCGATTCACTGACCGACCTCCTCTTTAGGCCAAGAACGGCAGCAATCATCCTGCGCAGCATGGCGCTCGTCATCATTGTCTCGGGCGGATCGGCAGTTCTCGCGTTGGCCCTGGGTTGGCTTATCGAGCGTACGGATCTGCCGTTCAGGCGGATGTGGAGCATTGTGACAGTGCTCCCGCTCGTCATCCCCAGCTACATCATGGCCTTCCTGTTCATCTCCGTCTTTGCGCCGCGCGGCATGGTGCAGCGAATCTTCGCGGAACCGTTCGGCATACAGGAGATACCGTCGTTCTACGGTCTGCCGGGGGCGGCCATTGTGTTGATCCTTGTGTCGTACCCATACACGCTGTTGACGGTTCGAGCGGCGCTTCGGGGTTCGGGGCGCGCCCTCGAAGAGGCTTCCCGAACATTGGGCAAGGGGCCCTGGGAGACATTTCTCCGTGTGACCTTGCCGCAGATGCGTCCTGCCCTGGCATCCGGCAGCCTGCTGGTCGCGCTCTACACAATCAGCGACTTCGGCGCGGTGTCCTTGATGCGCTATGAGACGTTCACCTGGGCGATCTATCTCCAGTACACGAGCTACGTTGACCGTACAGCTGCGGCGGCCCTCTCGCTCGTCCTCGTTGGGCTTGCGGTTGTGCTTTTCCTGACGGAGACGACGGCCCACGGCGATCGCCCGATGGAGGAGACCCACCAGGCGGAGATGGGCGGAGCAGACTCGCCGTCCGTCCCTCTCGGTCCGTGGAAGTATCCAGCGTTGGGGCTGTGCTCGCTCGTCGGCGTCTTTGCCCTGCTCGTCCCGATGGCCGTGCTGTTGTTCTGGCTGGTTCGCGGGATTGGCGCGGGAGAAGAGCTAAGCGCGGTGTGGGGACCGGCAATCAATTCGGCGCTCGTATCATCGTTGGCGGCCATCGCCGGGGTCTTTGTCGCTCTGCCCGTCGTGGTTCTTGCCGTACGATTCCCCGGGCGCTTTAGCATGTTGATCGACCGTGTCAGCCACGTCGGGTTTGCGCTGCCCGGAATCGTGATTGCGCTTGCGCTCGTCTTTTTCGGCTCAAGGCTCGCCCCGGCCCTCTACCAGACACATGTGATGCTGGTGATTGCTTACGTGATACTGTTCCTGCCAATTGCGATGGGGCCCGTTCGGACATCACTGCTGCAAGTAAACCCGCGCGTGGAGGAAGCCGGCAGAACGCTTGGTAAGCGTCCTTTACACGTGTTTAGTACAATTACAATTCCGTTGCTGCGCCCCGGTATCCTGGCCGGAGGTGCACTTGTATTCCTCACGGCGATGAAGGAGCTTCCCGCCACCTTGCTATTGAGCCCACTTGATTTCAGCAGTTTAGGAACAACGATCTGGGCCGCGAGTTCAGAGGCATTCTTCGCACGGGCTGCTTTGCCCGCGCTGCTGCTCATCGCGATTTCCGCAGTTCCAATGTTTTTCCTCATCGGTCGCGGCAGGAGCCAACAGGCATGACAAGCATCGAACAGTCCGACCATGTCATGCTCCGCTGCGTTGGCGTAACGAAGCAGTACGCGCCCTCCGGCGCGGGAGCGCACGATGTTTCGCTTGAGGTCACGGAGGGGCAAATCCTCGCGCTCGTCGGCCCAAGCGGCTGCGGCAAGACCACCCTGCTGCGCGTCATTGCCGGCCTTGAAAGCCCGGACGAAGGGACAATCGACGTCGACGACAGACCGGTCACAGGGAAAGGCGTCTTCGTACAGCCGGAATTCCGCAGCGTGGGATTCGTGTTCCAGGACTATGCCCTCTTCCCCCACATGACGGTGGAATCCAACATCGTCTACGGTCTGCCGCGAAACGCCCCCAACCGCGAGCAGCGTATTGATGAGTTGCTCGAACTCGTCAACCTTTCTGACCGTCGCAACCGCAGGCCCCACGAACTTTCCGGAGGCGAGCGTCAGAGGGTGGCGCTCGCCCGCGCGCTCGCGCCTTCACCCAAGATTCTCCTGATGGATGAGCCATTCTCGAACCTTGATCCCAACCTGAGCGCCCGCTTGCAGCTGGAGGTGCGTGAAATCCTGCACGAGGCAGGCATCACGGTCGTGTTCGTCACGCATGACCAAGAGGCAGCGCTGTCCATGGGGGATGTCATCGCCGTCATGGATCGGGGACGCATCCAGCAGGTCGGCGTGCCGGACATAGCCTTTCACCGCCCTGTGAACCGATTCGTCGCCGCGTTTCTCGGAGAAGCCGACTTCATTCCGGCAGAGCCGACGGCGGTTGAATCGCGAGTGCTGACCGAGCTTGGAGAAGCGGAGGTGAGCGGCGCGTTGATGGTCGATGACAAGACCGACATGGACTTGATGGTGAGGCCGGAAGATCTGTCCATCAGCACAGACGACATTGGGAACGGTCGCGTTGTAGGACGCATCTTCAGCGGCGCATTCTACGACTACAGCGTGGAATTGGATTCGGGGGTCATATGCCGCGCCATGGCTTCTCACGCGAACACCATTGAGATTGGCGCGCGCGTCAGTCTCCGCATCACTGCGGGGCATCCCCTGCCCGTCTTTCCTCGGGAAGCGCGTGGCGACGCGCCGGAACCCGCTTAGTGCCTATCAAGGGCAGACCACATCTGTATACAGGCATGAAGATCATGGATGTTCGCTTTCTGCGCTCTCTCGCCGCGTTGGCGGCTGTCATCTTGCTGAGTGCCATCCTGTTTGCTTGCAGCGGCGACGAGCAACCGCCCGAGACCGAGGCGGAAATCCGGTCCCTGCAAGAGTCCCTGGAATCGCTTGAGGATGAGAACGCTGAACTCAGGGACGAAATTGCGAGTCTCCAACAGGAACAATCCGATCTCGTAGAAGTCTTGGAAACCGCCGAGATGGTCATCGAGGAGCAGGATGAGCGGCTGACCACGCTGGAAGAGGACCTGGCCTTCACGGAAGAGTTCGTGGATGGCTTGGAGGACTTCTTCGAAGAAATCGGGGAGGTCGCCTCCGAACTGGAGGAGGTTTTTTCCAGTAAGGAGCAGTGGCCCCAGGATAAGGAGGAGCAGCCGATGACGCCGGATGCCGTCCTTGAAATGACCGCCGGGCTCGCGCGGGATGCGGGCGGCACAGTTCACTACATCGATCACGCCGGACGCCAAAACCGCTCGGTCCTGGTAACACCTGCGGAAATAGTCGACGGCCAGACTCCCCTAATTGTTTCCCTCCACGGCTTCGGGGGAAACTCCGCAGGTCATGCCACGTATATTCCCCTCCATGAGCGCGTCAACACAGACGGGTTCGCTCTGCTGCTGCCGAATGGAATACTTGGCGTGGGGGGCAGCCGTTTCTGGAATCCCACGGATGAGGTCGGCGAGGCCGCCAAGGGCGGTGCGGATGATGTCGCATATCTGACCGAACTGGTCGCTAGCGCACAGGAGGCCGGCAACTTCGGACATGTCTACTTCTTCGGCTATTCCAACGGGGGGTTCATGTCGTACCACATGGCCTGCAAGGGACTGCCCGGCCTGCGGGCTGTGGCCGCTCTGGCCGGGACAAGCTATCTCAAAGACTCCGCGTGCGACGGTGCGCCACCCGTATCCGTTTTACATATCCACGGCGACGAGGATGCGGTGATCCGGTTCGCCGGTGCCCAAGTCAAGTCAGCCACCAAGGACACCGAGACGCCGGCATTCTACGTTGGGGCGGAGGAGATGGTGACGCGCTGGAGTCAACGAGCCAACTGTGAGTGGTCGCAGGACGCCCAACCCTACGCCACCCACGATTTCGACGAATTCGTGCCAGGCGACGAAACACAGGCATTCCGCCAACAGTCCGGCTGTGTGGAGGGAATCACCATCGAGTTGTGGAAGGGCGTGGGCAGCAATCACGGCCCTGCCTACGGCGACGCTTTCCTAGACGCGCTCATCACCTGGCTGCTGGCGCAGGACTGAACGCTTCCGTTCCACACAAGCTCCTGATAGCCTCTCGCCTAACTTGCCTCACACAAAAGCGGCTACTATAATCCGCTACACGGAGGCACATAGAAAATGCCCATCTTCGAATACGGCTGCAAGACCTGCGGCGACAGCTTCGATAAGTTCGTTCGCGGGTACAACACGCCTGTCGGCGTGACCTGCCCCACCTGCGACAGCGAAGAGGTTGAGCGTAAGATGTCCGCGGTTGGCGTCACGGGTGTCTGGCAGAGCAACGCTCCCGAATTCACCATGCCCAAGCCTCAGCGCGTGCGCCCGGACGATCCGTTCCGCTGCATCGCCTAAGAAAACCTCAGCGGGCCCGAACAATGCCCCTCTTTGAGTACGAATGCCACGATTGTGATGGTCGTTTCGAGAAGCTAATCCGCAGCATCAACGCAGAACCGGGCGAAGTTGAATGCCCCGGTTGCGGCTCCACTGACACCTACAAGGTCATCTCGCAGTTCGGCGTCACCAGCAGCAGCTCGGATCTCAGTTTCGGATTCCCCGGTATGACCGGTGGTGGCGGAGGCAATCCTGCAGGCCACGTCCACGGCCCCGGTTGAACCACTTGAAGCGGCTAAGTGCTTAACGCCCCGTGCGGGCGGTCAAAATCCCCCTCTCCCTCAGGGAGAGGGTTGGAGTAAGGGGTTCCTCAGTAGTCCCCCGGTGTCCAGAGATTCGTGGACGTTGCCGGTCGGTGCGTCATCAATTCACGAATGGCGGCGTAGGTATTCGGCCCCGCCGCGATAACCCCGTCAAGCAGCGTATCCCTTCGATTGAACTTCAATGGACGCCCACTCCCGTCTGACACAACGCCGCCAGCCGCTTCCACTAGCAGCGCACCGGCGGCAACATCCCACTCATTCTTCGGTTCAAGGCTGATAACGGCGTCCGCTATTCCTGCCGAAACAAGCGCCATTTTGTACGCGATGGAGCCGATCATGCGAACCTTGAAGGGTGCGCCACGGAAGCGATTCCACAAGCCCATTCGCACCTCGCTGCGCGATGCAAGAATCGTCACATCTGATGACAGTTGTTCATGGTCGGTCACACGTCCGGCTTCGCTGTTTAGCGTGGTCATGCCGCCGCGTTCTGCCAGAAACGTCTCATTTGCCCACGGGTTCAGGATCCCCGCGGCAGCGATTTCACCATCCACGGACAGTCCAATAGACACACACCACTCAGCCTGCCCTGCCAGAAAGCCCCGCGTGCCGTCGATAGGATCGACCACCCATACGCGCTCCATGCCGATGCGGTGGCCGTCATCATGCGTCTCCTCAGACAGCCACCCCTCCCCGGGACGAACTAGTGTCTCGCGCAGAAGTTCATCGAGCGCGTGGTCGGCCTCCGTCACAGGGCCGTCCCAGCCCTTGTGTTGCACATAGACGGAGGACGGTGAGAACTTGCTGGCGAGTTCGGCAGACTCTTCCAACGCGGCGGAGATGCGTCCCAGATCAGACTCCATGCCGCTGGTCATGCCGTACTACGTGAGATAACGGTGAGCATCAGGAGGCGATGGCGCTGCGCTTGTTGTTGAGATAGTCGACAAGCACGTACTGCCCGAGCTTGTCCGGCTGCGTGAAGAAGGCACGACCCCGATTGAGCCGCGTCATCTGCCGTACAAAGTTGACCAGGTAGTACGCCATCTCCAGCATGAAGACGTTGATGGTTATGCCCTCCTGCGTGCAGCGCTTGACCTCACGCAGTGTCATATCAATGGTGCGCTGGCTGGGCGGGTACGTGAAGTAGGGCGTGCCGCCCTCAAGGTGGGCCGTCGGCTCCCCGTCCGTCACCATAATCACCTGCCGCGTGCTGGAGCGGTGCTTGTTGAGGAGCTGACGTGAGATCATCAACGCGTGCTGCATGTTCGTGCCGGGTGAATACCCGCCCCACGTCGCCTTGACCAACTCGTCGCCTTTGAGTTCCCACGCATAGTCCGCAAATCCAACCACATACAAGTTGTCGCGCGGAAACTGCATCTTGATAAGCGTGTGGAGGGCCAGCGCCATACGCTTGGCGGCGTCAAAGCTGCCGCTGATGGCCATTGAACGGCTCTGGTCTAGCAGGATCACCGTACTCGCCTGCGTCAGCGCCTCGTCGCGGTAGACCTCAAAATCATCGGGGGCGATTGTAAGAGGCGTGCCGGGGCCGCTCCGCATGACGGCATTCTTGACCGTCCGCGACATGTGGACGTCAAAGTGATCGCCGAACTCGTAGATCTTCGTGGACTCTTCATCTTTCTCGCCAAAGAGACCGTTCTTGCGCATCTCGTGGGCACCGATTCCGGCGCTCCGCAGCCGGTTAAAAATGTCCTTGAGTGCCTTTTCGCCGATCTTGCGGATGCCTTTTGGCGTTAGTTCAAGCTTGTCGCCGTTCTTCTTGATGTAGCCAGCCTTTTCGAGCTGCTCCTGCAGTTGTCGAAGCCAATCGAGGTCGCGCGCGGCATCCTCACCGATGAGATTCTCCACCTGCTCCCGGTCGATTTCGTTGATGTCGCCGCGCCGCTCGGCCCCGCGAAGCTGGGCTTCAAGATCGTCGATCTGCTGCAACTGATCCATCAGGCGCATGGCTTCCTGCAGTGACAGCGACTCATCACCCGCGAACGGATAGTTCTGCCGCATCTCCTGCATTGGCATCAAGGAATCCATAAGAGACGAAAGTTCGGCCATCTCCTGCATCAGTTCAGGATCGTTTAGCGCCGCCTCCATCGTCTCTTGCAGCTGTTGCCGCATGTCCTCCGGCAGGCTGTCCATCAACGACTGGAATTGCGACATCTGCTCCATCAGGCGATCCAGCAGTTCGTCGATGTCGCGGGGCGGGTTGTCGCCAAACATCTGGCCCCACTTGTCCATGAACTCATCGAATTTGGGATCATTTCCCTGGGCATACTCGCGCAGCATCTCGTTCAGATCGCGCATCATCTGCCTGCTCGCTTCCATCTGCTCAGGCGTGATGTTCTGCATCTGCTGCATCATGTTCTGCATGTATGACTGTGCTGCCTGCTGGCGCAGTGAATCCAACAGTTCCTGGAATTTCTCCCGCGCATCTTCGTCCATGAAGTCGTAATCACTGAGTTCCTTGATGGCACCGCCGGGATCATTCGGCAGCGAGTCCATGAAGTCCATCTTGCGCTGGGCCATGTTCTCCAGCGCCTGCGCCGTCATGCGGTCCATGCCCTGCCCGCGCTGCGAGCGCTGCCCGGCACCCTGTTGCTGTTGATCGCCCTGCTGGCCGCCGGACTGTTGACCGGACTCTGAACCGTCCTCGTCGTCCTGACTCTGCCGGCCGCCGCTGTTCAGCTCACGCTCAAGCTGCTCAAGGAACCGTTGAAGCTCTTCCTCCGCAGCCTGCCGACCTGAGCCGGGCTGCATGTTGTCCGAGTCCTGCTGACTGGATTGGCCATCCTGTGATTGCGATGGCGCGTTGCCGCCGTCCTGCTCGGCGTCAGGTGCATCCTGCATCGCATCGTGCGCTTCCTGCATCCGCTGTTCGAGAGTGTCCCGTTCGAGATCGCGGATCTCCTGCAGCTTCTCACGGATTCCGTCCAGCACGGAGTTGAGATCATACTGGTCGAGATAGTTCTGCCGCTGTTGGCGGAGACGCTCGGTCATCTGGCGAATGCCGTCGATGTTCCGACCGTCCTGCATGTCGTAGCCGCGCATCATCATGCGGCGCAAGGCGCGGCGGATGTCTCCGTGGGTGGCGAGGTCGTCCGAGATAGCCTCCATCAGGTCTTCCGGCGCAGCGCCGAAAGGTTCCTGCGTGTTATCCCATCGGCCATATCGAAAAATCGGCATCGGAGCCATCCCCAAGAGAACCAAGTTGCGGCAGCAGACTGCCGCTCCCCTACTACCCACGTTTCAACGTTTAGCACATGATACATGGATGGCATCCCATCTGCCCGCCAAAACCCCGCTCATCCTGAGCCTGTCGAAGGACATAAGCGGCCCTACCCCACTCACCCGTAAATGCGCTACAATCGTCTCTGTCCCGGTGACTCTGGCGAAGCGGACCCACCCGTTCCCATCCCGAACACGGAAGTGAAACGTTTCAGCGCCGACGATACTGGAGGGGCAGCCCTCTGTGGAAAATAGGTCGTTGCCGGGGCTTTTTCTTTGCCCATAATCCTTGTAATGACTAACCAACCCGATAACACACAAACAGCGGCGGGCGCATTCCGCCCCGGCGACCTCGTCCTGCTCACCGATCGCAAGCGCCGCAAGTATCTCGTCACGCTCAGAGAAGGGGGCGAGTTCCACTCCCACGCGGGCATCATCGCCCACGACGATATGATCGGGCAGCCGGAGGGCACCGAGTTCAGAACATCTCAACGAGGCGGCGTCTACCTCGCGCTGCGGCCGACGCTCGCCGACTACATCCTGACGATGAAGCGTGGCGCGACGCCTATCTACCCCAAGGACATCGGCGCAATTCTCACCTACGCGGATATTCGGCCCGGCGCGCGGGTGGTGGAGGCCGGCATCGGCTCAGGCGCGTTGACCATTGCCCTCTTGCAGGCTGTTGGCAAATCCGGCCACGTCTATTCCTATGAGACACGCGGGGACTTTGCCGCGCTGGCGCAAGGCAATATCGCTGAATTTCTGTCCGGTGATTCAGCCGACAGACTTACCATCCACGAATCCGACATCTACGCAGACGGCATCAAGGAAGAAGACGTGGACCGGGTTGTGCTGGACTTGCCGGAGCCTACACGTGTCATCACCCATGCGCGGAATGCCATGCGGCCGGGCGGAATCTTCTTGGCCTTTGTGCCAACCACCTTGCAGCTGCATCGGCTCTGGCAGGACCTGGACGCAGACCCCGTCTTCGACCTGATCGAACAATTCGAAATCGCCCTCCGCGCGTGGGATGCCGGCCCCAACACGCTCCGTCCCGCCCACCGCATGGTCGCCCACACCGGCTTCATCACAACAGCCCGCCGCCTGGCAGACCCGGCCTAGAACAGCCGGTGCTGGCTCTCGTCCTGCAGGCGCTCCACTGCGCGACCAAGCCGTCGCAGCCCTTCGTTGATGTTATCGATGGACGCCTCGCTGAACGCGAACCGCATATAACGCATGGGCGGCTCATCTTCCACGAAGAATCGGTGCCCTGGCGCAAATGAAACACGCTCCTCGCGAGCAAGTTCCCACAGCCGAGACACGTCCACAGCTTCGGTCGCCTCAAGCCAGAAGAAAAACCCGCCCGCCGGCGTAGTCCACCGCGCCATCGGACCAAGATTCTCCCGCGCCGCGAGTCCGAATGCCACGCGCTTGCGCCGATACACTTCACGTACACGATTGAGATGCGGATCAAGTTGATCATCCTTGAGGAATCGCGCCAGCATCCGGGACAGTGTCACGCTCGTCCCCATATCCGTGCGGTTGGCCGCCGCGTGCTGAACAGCAGGAGCCGAACCCGTCAGCCAGCCGATTCGCAGGCCCGGGCCAATTGCCTTGCTGAACGTGCCCACCTGCACCGTCTGCTCCGGAGCGAGCGACAGCAGTGACGGCGTATCGATGCCGTCGATACCCACCTCCGCATACGCCGCGTCCTCGACAACCAGGCAGCCCGCATTCGCGGCAAGCTCCACAAGCCGCCTTCGTAGCATGGTCGGCATCTGCACGCCGGTAGGGTTCTGATAGTCGGGCGTGAGATAGATCAGCTTTGGACGGTCGCCCGCCGCGCGCAGGTCAGAAAGAGTCTGCTCAAGCTCATCAATGTCCAGCCCGTTCGGGCCGGACGAGACGGGCACGAGCCGCGCTCCATGCGCACGGAACGTCCACAGCGAGCCGGTGAAAGCCGGATTCTCCGTAATCACAACGTCGCCGGGATCAATGAACGTCGCACAGACGATGTCTAACGCTTGCGAAGCCCCCGTCGTAATGACGACGTTTTCTGGGATTGTTTCGACCCCATGTAGCCTCGTGACACGTTCCGCAATCTGTTCCCGCAAACTGATATCGCCCATCGACGAGCCGTATTGCAGCGACGCGATGCCTTCTTCGGCAATCACCGCCTGCGCCGCCTCATTCAGCTGCTCCAACGGCAATGTCTCAGGATCAGGTACACCGGCGCCAAACCCAATCGTTCCCTCCGGAGCGGGCGCGACACTACTCCACGGGTGCTGCAAGCCGCCCCGTCGCGACAGCAAACTGTTGAACGTTTCCTGATCCAACTCGATGCGCCTCCCGTGCGCCTAACCTCAAGACCTGTCTCTATCCATGATGTAGGTCAACTTAATCACGGGCAACCATTCTCGCTGCCTCTCATGTCATTCCGAGCGCAGTCGAGGAATCTAAGAACTTGAATCTGCCGCCAAACGCGTCATTCCCGACCCACCTTGACATTGCGACGGCGTGAGCGCATACATAGTCCTACGCCGTATCCGGCGAGCGGGCGTAACTCAGTGGTAGAGTGTCTGCTTCCCAAGCAGAATGTCGTGGGTTCGATCCCCATCGCCCGCTCCAGCACCGCCACCGTCATTCCCGCGAAGGCGGGAATCCAGAGATTCTTCGCTGCCAGCGCAGGAACGCGGCAAACTAACACTCAATCACATCCAAGCCTGACCGCGAAGTTTGAAATACACTGAATAGACCATGTTTGAGGCACTCACCGAACGACTGACCGGCGTCTTCAACAAACTCTCGGGGCGCGGACGCATCACCGAGGCGGACGTTGAAGAGGCGCTCCGTGAGGTTCGACGCGCCCTCCTTGAAGCCGACGTCAACCTTCGCGTGGTGCGAAGCCTTCAACAGAGCATCCGCGACCGTGCCGTCGGCAACGAGGTGCTGGAGTCCGTCACACCCGTCCAGCAGATCATCAAGATCGTGCAGGAGGAGCTGACCGACGTTCTCGGCAAAGAGAACCGCTCACTCGATGCAGGCGGTAACCGTCCCGCCACCATCCTCCTCGTAGGCCTGCAGGGTTCCGGCAAGACGACGACTGCCGCCAAGCTTGCATCCAACCTAGTGCAGCAGGGGCAGGCCGTCGCTTTGGGCGCAGGCGACGTGCGCCGCCCCGCCGCCATCGAGCAGTTGACTGCGCTGGGCAGTCAGATCAACGTCCCCGTCCACGCCGAGCCCGGAAACTCCAACGCTGTCGCCGTCGCCAAATCATCTCTGGCCGCCGCCCGCGATGCCAACGCCCACTGGCACATCTTCGACACCGGCGGGCGACTGCAAGTCGACGACGAACTGATGAAAGAACTGGCCGACGTGCGCAAGGCGCTCAATCCCACCGAGGTTCTGCTGGTCGTCGATGCCATGACCGGCCAGGATGCCGTCAACGCGGCGGAGGAGTTCCATCGGCAAGTGCCGCTGACCGGTCTCGTGCTCACCAAGATGGACGGCGATGCGCGCGGTGGCGCGGCCCTCTCCATCACGTCCGTCACCGGCCTGCCCGTCATGTTCATCGGCGTCGGCGAGCGCATGGACGCGTTGGAGCCGTTCTACCCGGACAGGCTGGCGGGCCGCATCCTTGGCATGGGCGATGTCGTCACACTTGTCGAAAAGGCTCAGCAGACCATCGATGAAGAAAAGGCCCAGGAGATGGAGCGCAAGCTGCGCACTGCCACCTTCGACCTCAACGATTTCCTGGAGCAGATGGACCAGCTGCGCAACATGGGCGGCATGGCGAATCTGATCGACATGATTCCCGGCTTTTCCCAGATGAAAGGCAAGCTGCCAACGGACGCGTTCGACGAGAAGCAGATCAAACGCGTTGAGGCCATCGTTCTCTCAATGACGCCGGAGGAGCGGCAGAGGCCGGATATCATCGGCGGCAGTCGTAGAAAGCGCATTGCACGGGGCAGTGGCACGCAGCCCGCGGACGTCAACCGCCTGCTCAATCAGTTCGGCGAGATGCGCAAGATGATGCGGCAGCTCTCATCCGGCAAGAAGATCCGAGGCTTGCCCTTCAAGCTTGGCTAGAGCGCTGCTCGCGCAGACCCTCCCGCAGCCGCGCCACCAGCGGCTTTAAAGACTCCAACAGCGCGCTCGCCTCGTCCGGTGGAATCTCGAACGGCTTGCGACTTGTCTCCGGAAAGACCATCCAGAAATAGAACCCCTCCCACGCGCGATCAGCGGCTGTGTCGCTCTGTGCCCGCATGATCGTCTCCAGGTACTTCCCATGAAACCGCTGCCGAACATGCTCAAGCAGTGAAGAGTCCGCCGCCAACGACGGCGCCGCCTTAAACACGTTAAGCCAATCTTCCGTCGTAGGGATGGTCATGCGATTGCTCTTACCCCTCAACCTCAATCAGAATCCGGCAATGGTCGCTCGATCCCCACTCGTCGACTTCATTCAAGGCACGAACATTGATCGACTCATGAAACCCGCGAGAGGCAAACGCGAAATCAAGCTGTCTGTTATCGGCCTCCGCCGGGTCGCTACGCGTAGAGTACGTGACGACGTTCCAGGAATCCGACGGCTCGCCCGGCAGCCGTTTCTCCGCCTGTCGACCATTCGGAGCCCGCGGCCCAATAAACTCCAGACCAATAGCGTTCATCCGATCAAACACAGATTGGTACCTTGCATCCCAATATGGACTACCGTTGTCGCCAAAACCGTAGAAGAGGTTAAGATCGCCCGCTGCCACAATTCGATGCGTGCCGGGATTCTCACTCCCAATGAACGCGGATAAATCGGAAATGATGCGGTGTGCGGAGGCATCTCCATAAATCCACGATGACCCCACGCTTGGATGCGGGCTGAGCCACTTTCCATACATGGAAACCACGATGAATCGCTCTATTGAGCTGTCCTTAGGTGTCACGCGCGCCGCGGTGATCGTCCCGATGCCGGTCACGGCAATCTCATCCTCAGCGACCATGCTTATTGGTGCGACCTGCTTGAACCATTCCACCTCAACGTTGTCAGACAGCTTCACCACCATGGGCCAGCGCTCAGCGAGATAAGGCCAGCGGCCTTTCCACCAATCCGAGTTCCAGTGATGTGAGTCGTATGACTCTTTCGGACCAACCTCGACGCTATCTGCTACATCAGAGGGTGGCGCCCACGCCTCCTGCACAAGGGCAACATCGGCATCCATGGCCACGAGCTCTCGCCACGGCTCAAGACGCTTGGCAATATTCCAACTGACAACGCGAATCATGCGTCTGATGGTACAGCAGACACCTCAACAACAATCCCATAGTGATCAGACAGTTTCCTGCCGTCGTGAAGGTTGCTGATCGGCTCCACGGATTCACAAGCCAGACCCACACTCAGCGCAATGTGGTCGATGTTCCCGCGACCCTCGAACGAGACATCCGCCGTCACGATTGTTAGGTCCGGCGAGAAAGCGTCCCTAAGCGCCTCCCTTAGATGAATGGGCGCGCGGGCGCCCTGCCCAATCACCTGGTTAAAGTCCCCCAAGACGATGAGCGGCATAGTAGGCTGCTTGGCAAGAACCTCCAACAAACCCGCCAAATACTCTTCATGGTCTTGCCATCGCTCCCGGCGATCCGTGCCTCGTCTTGCTTCAGTACGCGACCCGAACCACGGAATGCAGATGCCCATCACCATGACATCGCCAATAGATGTCTGAGTAACACCGGAAATGAACCTGCCCGGCGTTAGCGATTCATGCCCAAAGTCGTCAACATTGCGCCATGGTTGCCGCGACCACAACATCACCTTGCGACGGTTCCCCTTATCGCCATAGCCATAGTCGGCCTGCGCGGTGACTGTATATCCGTCCCGTGACAGCAACCACTCGTCCGACTCAGTCAGACAAACAATCTCAGGCGCAAGGGCATCAATACGGTGAAGGATCTCCGGCGTTCGCGCAGATCGCGACATCGCCCACTGCACGTTCCAGTTGATAACGGTCAGGGGCGTCATGCCCCAATGCTAAACCGTCTCCATCCCCGCGTGACCCACTTGGGTCACGCGGGGGCCCCATTCTCAGTTCAGCTCAAGACCGGTGAGCGTATAGACTTCGGGAGTCGGAGGCTCCAGCCACGCCGGCATCACCTCATCCTCCCAGGGAATGAAGTCCATCTCGTCGGACTCATCGATGATGAAGTCACCGGCCACAGGGCGCTCGGAGTTCCGGCGCACATTGTGGATGGCGGGCGGGACGCTCGCGATCCCCGTGTCCGTGAAGAGTGTCAACGCAGACACGTCCGTTGGGCGCGCGAGACTCTCTTCCGCCTCGTGATCGAACGGCTTGGCTGTTGGGCGATCGGGCTCGCGACTGGAGCCCGCCGGTACATTGACGACGGGGAGTGCTCCCTGGGAAAGAACCGCCCCGATGTGAAGGCTCCTGAACATGTCGCCCTCCTTCGCAGGCCGGGCAACTCTGCCGTCCCTTTCGGGTCCCCGACCCGCTGTACACGGACGGTATACTCCTCAAACCGTAACGTGTCAACTGTTTGACTCCGGCAAGGAGGCATATGCGGCAAAGTACGCCTTCTGAGCTGCGAAACCCAATGCCGAAGAACTGTCTTTTGATTAGAAAATGACCATGGTCATGACCATAGTCACATTAACTGCTACACTGGCTCTCACGAGGTGTAGACATGACAAACCCGACAGATAACCCACGCACCATCAAGGCGTCCGAATTCAAGGCAACTTGTCTCAAGCTCATGGACGAGGTGGCTGAGACGGGCGAGGAAATCATCATCACCAAGAACGGCAAACCCGTTGCCAAGCTCACCCCAACGGAGAATCGCCCACGCCGGACGTGGTTTGGCGCCGACCGGGACAAGCTCATCTTCATGGGCGACGTTATATCTCCAATCGACGTCGAGTGGGACGCCGAACAAGGCCGAATCGGCGGCGAGTGATGCTGCTACTCGATACTCATGTCCTCCTGTGGCACCGCTTTGGAGACAATCAACTTGGAATCGCAACCCGAAAGGCACTGGACGCCGCGTGGGTATCACGCGAAGTAGCAGTGTCAGCGATGACTTTCTGGGAAATCTCCCTACTACGAAACAGGAATCGTCTGGACTACGTCGGAGACGCTTTAGCTTGGCGCGCCCAGTTGCTCTATGACGGATTAACCGAGATTCCCGTCGATGGGGAGATCGGCATCCATGCCAACTTGCTGCCAAACTTTCATGCGGACCCCGCAGACCGCATCATCGTCGCCACCGCCCTTGAAGGTCGTCACTACCTCGTGACGGCGGACGAGAGCATCCTCCAATGGGACAGCGTTCTGCCCCGAGTGGATGCCCGGGAATAAGTCCTAACTGATGAAACGAACGCCGCCCGCCATGATGATGGCGGGCGGCGCGTTCCAAATCGAGACGGAAGTAGAACCTAGTCCCTCGCTGCAGCAGAACGCGGCCCGAACGGCTCGGGCTGGAAGGGGCCGTCCCGCTCCTGCAGGTACGCCCGCAGGCCACCCTCCTTGCCCGCGTCCTCCATCTTGCGCTTAAAGTCCTCTCGTTGGGACGTGTGCGCCAGGGCAGACAACTCCGCGTTCAGATTCCACGCGCTGTGGAAGCCCATCATGTTCAGGCCCTGCGTCGCGACGGCCAGGTTGATTTTCACCGTCTCCGGGCTGACCAGCGCGATGCGCTCGCCGATGTAGGTGCACTCATCCATCAGGTCGTCATGCGGCACAACCTTGTTGACCAGGCCGATGCGCAGCGCCTCCTGCGCGTCGATATGGTCGCCCGTCAGGCCGTAGCGCAAGGCGTTCTTATATCCCGCCAGCAGCGTCCAGATGAAGTTCGTGTTTGAGATGTGGCGAATCTCCGGCTGACCGAACACCGCGTTCTCGGATGCGATGGTGATATGTGTCGTCAACGCGTACCAGGAGCCCCATGCCAGCGCCCAGCCGTTGATCGCGCCGATAATCGGCGTCGTCAGCTCCCACATGTGCATCAAACGGCGGATGCCGGTCCGATCCTGCGTGCGCCACTGATCAAGGTACGAGGCGACAGACTGCCCTTCCTGCAGGCCGTACGGCCAGACAGTCTCCGAGTTGCCGCCACCTGCGCCGATTGCCAGGTCTGCGCCGGCACTGAATGCTCGCCCTGCGCCCGTCAGGATGATGTATCGGACATCCGGGTCCTGCTCCGCCTCATCAAACGCGGCATGCAGATCGCCGCGCAAGCCCTGGTTGAACGCGTTCATCTGCGCGGGGCGATTCATCGTGATGACCACGCCTTTGCCTTGCCGCTCATACAGCACATTCTCGTACTCAGCCATGTAGTGGTTCCTCCTAACCCCCGCCGCCGTGGGCGGCATCAGAATTGATTGTTTGACAAGCTTACCATTCTCATACAGATGTGCTACACTTCGAACAAGAGTTCGCTGGACATACGTTCGCTCGGCCTAAGACAGCGCGGAATCCACACGGCAGAACGGGAGGAATGGTATCATGACTACGGCAATCAAAGCCTCAAAGAGCGCGGAAAAAATGGTGACCGAGAAGGAAAAGGCTCTCGAACAGGCGCTGACACTGATCGAGCGCAGCTTTGGAAAAGGCTCCCTCATGCGATTCGGCGATTCCGCCGGACGCTTTGACGTGGATGTCATTCCCACCGGTTCTCTGTCACTTGATCTCGCGCTTGGCATCGGCGGCATTCCGCGCGGACGCATCACGGAAATCTACGGTGCGGAATCATCCGGCAAGTCCACATTGGCGCAGCACGTCATCGCCGGCGCGCAGAAGCAGGGCGGCACGGTGGCGTATATTGACGCCGAGCATGCAATGGATCCCACGTACGCCGCCGCCTGCGGCATCAACGTGAACGATTTGCTGATCTCCCAGCCGGACAATGCGGAACAGGCGCTGGACATCACTGAGGCGTTGGTGCGAAGCGCCGCAGTGGATGCCATCGTCATTGACAGCGTTGCCGCGCTGGTGCCCAAGGCTGAGATTGACGGGAACATGGGAGATATGCACGTGGGCCTGCAGGCCCGCCTGATGTCCCAGGCCCTGCGGAAACTGACAGGAACCACCCATCGTTCGAAGACGGCGGTAATCTTTATCAACCAAATCCGTGAGAAGGTCGGTGTCCTCTTTGGCAGCCCCGAAGTCACCCCCGGCGGACGCGCGTTGAAGTTCTATTCGTCGATTCGGATCGATTTGAGACGCATGGAAACCATCAAGCAGGGGACGGAAAGCGTGGGTCTGCACCTGCGCGCGCGTGTGGTCAAGAACAAGATGGCCCCGCCCTTCCGCGTCGCCGAGTTTGACATCATGTTTGGACATGGCATCAGCCGCGAGGCCGATCTCATCGATCTCGGCACGCAAGCCGGTTTCCTCAAGAAGACGGGAGCCTTTTACTCATACGGAGACGTCCGCCTCGGACAGGGACGCGAGAACGCCAAATCGTTCCTCCAATCCAACGCGGAAATCGCCACTGCCCTTGAACAGGACATCCGCGGTAATCACGCCTCCGAAAACGGCAAAGCCAACGGCTTCATGCCGGCGTCCGTCGACGACGACACAGAGGAAGTCACCTGACTCCATATATAGCTCACAATCTGAATGCAAGGGGCTGCGGGACAACCGCGCCCCTTTTTCTTTGTCTATCTCTAGCTAGCACACGAATTGGCGGCGCCGATCGGCGCCGCCTTTTGTTTACGCAACCACAATACAGCGGGCGGTTTTCGCGCCGCCATGAATCCGGGGAGAATCACCATGACCATCGATCCTATCCTATTCGTCATTTTGCTGCTGGCCCTCCCAGTAGCCGCAGTAGCCGGCTTTGGCCTACAGCGAATCATCACAACCGGTAGCCTGCGCGGCGCGTCCATCGAGGCGCGCCGAAAGGTTGAGGAAAGCGAAACCGAGAGTAGGGAAATCCTCCTCCGTGCTCAGCAGGAGGCAATACGCGTTCGCGACGAATCCGAACGTGAGGTCCGTGAGCAGCGCACCGAGGTGCAGCGCATAGAGCGACGCCTTCAGCGCAAGGAGGAGCAGGTCGACCGCCGTCTCGACAACTTCGAGAAGCGAGAGCACGATCTCAACGAGAAAGAAACTGAAATCGACACTGTCCGCGCCCAGGTGGACGAGCTGCACGCCGAACATCTGCGGGAACTCGAACGGGTTTCCCAGCTCACAATGGAAGAGGGGCGTGAACTGCTTCTCAGCCAATTGGAGAGTGAAATCGAGATTGAAGCCTCCCGCCGCGTGCGTGAGATGGAAGAGGCCGTGTTGGAAGAGTCCACGGAGCGCGCCTACAAGATCATGGCGCAGTCCATGCAGCGCTATGCCAATGAAGTCGTCTCTGAACTGACCACCAGCGTTGTCTCCCTCCCGAACGACGAAATGAAGGGACGGCTCATCGGCCGCGAGGGTCGCAACATCCGCGCCCTTGAGAACGCCACTGGCGTCAACCTCATCGTGGATGACACGCCGGAGGTCGTCACACTGTCAGGATTTGATCCGGTCCGACGGGAGGTTGCCCGCATGGCCGTTTCCCGTCTGGTGCAGGATGGGCGCATCCAGCCCGCCCGCATCGAAGAACTGGTCGTCAAGGCCCAGGAAGAGATGGAGGACATCATCAAGAAGGCCGGTGAAGAGGCCTGCTATGACGCCCGCGTGCAGGGCCTCCATCCGGATCTCATCAAAATCCTGGGCCGCCTGAAGTATCGCTACAGCTACGGCCAGAACGTCCTCCAGCACAGCGTGGAGACCGCACATTTGGCGGCATCGCTCGCGTCTGAACTGCGCGCCAACGTGGATATTTGCCGCCGCGCCGGCTTCCTGCATGACATCGGCAAGGCCCTCTCCCATGAGGTTGAAGGGCCGCACGCGGCCGTCGGCGCCGACCTGCTTGAGCGCTACAAGATCAACCAGCGCGTCGTGCGCGCCGTGGGCGATCACCATGGCGAAGAGGGTTGGAAGAGCATCGACGCATTTGTCGTGGCCGCCGCGGATGCCATAAGCGGCGCCCGGCCCGGCGCACGGCGAGAGAGCGCCCAGCAATACATCAAGCGGCTTGAAACCCTTGAACAGATCGCGATGGGATTCGGCGGCGTGGACAAGGCCTATGCCATCCAGGCGGGGCGCGAGGTGCGTGTAATGGTGGCACCGGACAGTGTGGACGACGTCGGCGCCATGCGCATGGCCCGTGACATGACCAAGAAGATCCAGGATTCCATGGAATACCCCGGCCAGATCAAGGTCATGGTGATCCGCGAGACACGCGCCGTTGAATACGCGCGCTAGATGCCCGGCAACACACCATGCGCATCCTGATGATCGGCGATCTCGTCGGGCGGCCCGGGCGGCAGGCTGTCCAGAAATACCTGCCCGATCTGCGCCGTGAGCATGGCATCGACCTCGTTGTCGCCAACGGCGAAAACTCTGCCGCCGGCTTCGGCATCACGCCCAAAGTAGTCAAGGAACTGCTCGACGCGGGCGTGGACGTCATCTCGTCCGGCAACCACATCTGGGACAACAAGGACATGATGCCGCACATGAACGACGAAACCCCGGTCCTGCGGCCCTACAACTATCCGAAGGCCGCGCCCGGACGCGGCGCGGTCATGGCCAACGGCGCGCTCGTCATCAGCCTGCAGGGCCGCACGTTCATGCCCGTACAGATAGACGATCCATTCATGGCAATGGATGATCTGCTCGCGGGACTCACTGAGCAGCCACGCGCCATCGTCGTCGACTTTCACGCTGAGGCAACGTCCGAAAAGGGCGCGCTCGCATGGCATGTGGACGGGCGCGTAAGCGGCGTCGTGGGCACACACACCCACGTCCCCACTGCGGACGCCCGCGTCCTGCCCAAGGGAACGGCGTTCGTCACTGACCTTGGCATGTGCGGGGCCATCGATTCCATCATCGGAAGCGACCCCGGCCCCGTGCTGGAGCGATTCCTCACCGGCGTCCCCGTTCGCCTCAATGTCGCAAGCGGCCCCAGCAGGTTCAACTCCGTCCTCATCGAGACAGACGATGCCACCGGCCTCGCCGTGTCCATCCGGCGCGTGGACTGCGCCGACACCGAATGAGTTCCGACCTCCACACCCACTCCACCGCCTCAGATGGCCTTCTCTCGCCCACGGAGCTTGTCCACCAGGCCGCCGCAGCAGGCATCACATACTTTGCATTAACTGACCACGATTCCACGGACGGGCTCGCCGAGGCACAGCAGGCAGCCGCTCTGTACCCCGACCTAACCCTTATTCCCGGCATCGAATTGTCATCGGACATAGCGGAGGGCGAGGCGCACATCCTTGGCTACTTCCTTGACTTCCAGAGCCCAGAGCTGCAAGCAACGCTGGCCTCATTCCGCGATGATCGACTTGACCGCGCCATGCGCATGGTTGAGAACCTCGGAAGACTCGGCGTGCCTGTGTCATGGGAACGTGTCGTGGAGATTGCGGGCGATGGCGCAATCGGCCGCCCGCACATCGCACAGGCGCTCATGGAAGCTGATCACGTTGCCAGCATCCGCGAGGCATTCGATCGGTACATCAGCAACGATGGCCCCGCATACGCGGGCCGTCGCAAGATGCTGCCGGAGGAGGCCATCGACCTAATCAGGCAATACGGCGGCGTGGCGGCGCTCGCCCATCCGAAGGAGACGCCGAAAGTCGAGTCCCTGCTGCCGGGATGGGTTGAGGCGGGACTTTCGGGTATGGAAGTCTACTACGGACTCTACCCTGACGACCTGCGCGCCCATCTCAAGTCGCTTGCTGATCAGCATGGCCTGCTCGCCCTCGGTGGCAGCGACTACCATGGGCCGGGCCGGGCTGCTGAATGCCCACTCGGAGGCTCAAACACTCCCCTGGAAGCAGGGGAGAGCCTTCTCGCCCTGCACGCCACAGTTCCTGGTTAAATCCCGAGTCTCTCCCTGAGGGAGAAGTGGTGGAGTTTGCGTCTCATCCTCACGCGCTGCGCCGGGGACAGCGATGTGGGTGATTATCCCCCGAACAGGGCCGAGCCCCAGCCGACGGCGGCGGCGACCGTGACAGCAAAGGCGGACTGCTGTAAGACAAGCCTGCCCGTGAACCGCATCCCGAGTTCGCGCCCAATCGTAAGCGCGGTGACCAGGCATGGCAACACCGTTCCGGCGAGGAACGTCGCCACCAGCAGCTGGGTCGCGCTCAGCGAGGCAACGGTGCCGGCCTCGGCCAGGAGTAGTATGCCGTCCTTGCGGATAGCGGCCAGCACGGTCGGCAGTGCCGCCTCGGTTGGCAGCGCGAACACAGCCATCGCCGGTGCAATCAAGCCTCCTGCTGCGTCGAGCACGCCCGACCAGTCAAGGAGAGAGGCGACCATCGCAATCGCGAAGAACGTCGGGAGCGCCGTGCGGAAGAACGCCCAGATCGTCCCCCGTGCCTCTGCCCCAACTGCCGCGAATGACGGTCGGGTGAGGAAGGTGCGCGGCTCGATGAGGAGTATATTCAGCGCCGACCGTGCGTCAGGCCGACTGATAAGGCGCGTGTAGATCAGCGTCGCCGCGACGAGCAGGACAAGATACGGCACAACAAGGCCGCCCCTGTCAGCGGCGGCAAAAACCGCCAGCGTCGCGCCAAGTTGGTACGAGCAGGCAGACCCAAAGGAGATCGCGCCGACGGTCGTCGGGCGGGTGCATGCAGAACAGGAGCGTGTCGAAACAATCGCCGGAACGTTGCAGCCAAAGCCCATCAGCACTCGCGTCACGTCGCGCCCATGCAGGCCGACAGGCCGCAACAGGGGATGGAGCGCCGTCCCGATTCGATCGGCGAGGCCGCTAGCCTTGTAGACGCTGATCAGCACCGAGTAGACCAGCACCGTTGGAACCGCCCACACAAACAGCAACGGCCCCATTGTGAGCAGTCCGTAGTCACCGGCCAGGACAGCCCGGAGCGCTCCCGGCCAGCTCTCTACACCCTCGGCCAGGGGGGTCGTGGCCGCCACGGCTAGCGGATCAAGCAAGGCGGCAGCCTGGTTCGCGCCAATCACGGCGAGTACGGCGGGCAAGATGAGGAGGACGATCGCTGCCGCGGGACCTGCGACTTTGTGGTCGAGGAGTCCGCGGCGCGGCTCTATCCGCCACCCCGCCCTGACCGGCATCTTTTCATGGTGAACTTCGCCGGTAGCCGTGACGGCGGCCTGCAATTCCCGAAGCGCTCCAGTATCGGGACGGCGCGCGTCGAGCACCACGAATGGCAGCCCGGTCGCCAGCGACATGCGCGCGATTGCCTCGCGAGCAGGGGCATCGTCGGCAACGAGATCCCAGTGTGTCACTGCGATGCTCGCCCGCCTCCCCTGCACCAACGGCAGTAGAAGGTCAAGATCCTCGTCGAGCTGTGTCGCAGAGGCGACGAGCAGTACTTCGTCCGCGTCCTCGAGCGCCTCCAGCGTGAGACGTATAGTGTCGGCGTCAGAGGCGCGGTGAAGCCCCGGCGTGTCGACGAAAACCCGGCTGGAGGTCGTGTACTCGGTGCAGGGTACGGTGGTGCCGCGGAAGTTCACATTCCGCGCTGGCTGCCCTGTTAGGGCACGAACCAGCGCGGACTTACCAACACTCGCGCGTCCGAGGAGTAACGTTGCGGGAGGCGCCGCGACGTTGCTGTCACGTCGCTTAGCACGCACAGGACTCCACGCAGCAAGACAAATCGTCCAGGTACATCCCTGCACCGCGGCGGGCCTCAACGGCTTCCGTGGTGTCGATTCCGAGGCGCTGTGCGATCGCATCGGCGATTATCGCGAAGCGCTGGCGGAACTTGTAGATGAAGCAGAAGTTCACGCCCCGGTGCTGAACGATCGGGCCGGAGAGGAACAGACCGGGCACAAGCGTGGACTCGTCGGCCTCTTCCGTGACGAGGGGATCGCCGTCCTCATCGTACTCAATCATGCCGTCGAGGTGGCTGAGCGACCCCTTGAAGCCGGTGGCGAGGATCGGTTGTGTCTCGCTAGCCCATTCGCGACCATCCGAGGCCTGCACAACCCATGCGTCACCGTTCTCGCGCACCGACGTGATGTCGACACTGTCGACGAGGGTCACGGAGCCTGTGGAGTCGGCCCATTCCAGGCGTTCGCGGGAAAACGGGGAGAGGGAGATGCTGGGATCCGGGTCTTCTCTCTTCCATGTTGCGTATCGCGCCAGCACCGTCACGTCTTTCTCCAGCTGCACCAGAGAGACGGTCGCGTCTGCGGCGCTCTCGTAGCCGCCGATTACCGTGAAACTGTCACCCTCGAGTTCCTGCCACGTGCCGACGTCGGAAGAGTGGCGGCAGAATTCAGCGCCCGGAATCGAATTGCGATTCGGATACTGGAACTCTCCGGCCGCCCAGATAAGTTGTCGCGCACGCACCGGCCGGTCGTTCGTCGTGAGCGTGAACGTTCCGTTCTCTTCGACTGTAACGTCGCTGACGTCGATGCCAGGCTTCACCTGGAGCTCGAAGTGATAGGCAACGTTATCGAGGTATTTCGCGTAAGCGGCCCCACTGGGGTGTTCGCGGTCAAGCGTGAAGGCGGGCGAGGTGCCGGGGACGATCGCATTGAGGTCAAGCAACCCAAAAGCGTTCGAAGTGAACGACGGCGTGATGAAGCGCATCTCTTGCGGCCACCGCCGGAACGAGGCGCCGACCTCATGGCGATCGAGGATGATGATGTCGTCGACACCAAATTCCTTGAGGGCCACCGCGCATCCGAGCCCGGCCGCTCCTGCGCCCACGATTGCGACTTCGTGAATCTGTGACCCCTCTAACTTATCGCGCCACCGTCCTTGATTCCGTTTGCTCATTGCACTTCCTCTTGACTTAACTTGTTGACTTTTGCCTGCGATACTCAATGCCGCACAGCCAAATATAGTCCCATTCACCCTCACTCATGTCAATCTCAAACACCTTTCACGCGAATGCTTGCCCCGTATTGATACTGAGCCGGAATTCGGCAGTCTCAGTTTCAATGCGCCACTACCGCGATAGTGCTAGAGTCCAAAAAACCGTTAGCTCTGTTTCTCACAGCGCACCGGAAGGAGCAAACGATGAAGCCTATGCAGTGGTTGATGACCAATCAACGCGTCCCCACCATCCTTGCGGCGAGCGGCATCGCAACCCTCGTGCTCATGCTCCTGCGGCCAGGTGTCGCGCACGCAGTAGGGGTTGAACAAGAGACCTCTTTCGTCTTCAACACTTTCTCCTTCCTCATATGGGGCGCGCTCGTCATGTGGATGTGTGCTGGCTTCACCATGCTGGAGGCCGGGTCCGTTCGGACCAAGAACGCCGCCATGATCTGCATGAAGAACATCGGCCTCTACTCGATTGCGGGACTCGCCTACTACGTCATCGGCTACAACCTCATGTACGTGGATGTTGGCCGCGACCTGAACATCCTTGGCCTCAACGTCGGCAATCTCATCGGCACGTTCACCCTCACCTACAGTTCATCCGCCGCAGAAGTCGCGCTCCTTGAAGCTGGAGCAGGTGCCTCAGCGGTAGGTGTCCTGGAAGAAGCCACCTACTCCTCGATGTCCGACTGGTTCTTCCAGATGGTCTTCGTCGCCACCACGGCCTCCATCGTGTCCGGCGCCCTCGCTGAGAGAGTCAAGATGTGGTCTTTCTTCATCTTCACCCTGTGCCTCACGGCCTTCATTTACCCCCTCATCGGCGCGTGGACCTGGGGCGAAGGTTGGCTTAACCAACTTGGCTTCATCGACTTTGCCGGCTCCACCATCGTCCACGGCACCGGCGGCTGGGCTGCGCTGGCCGGCCTCATTGTCGTCGGCCCTCGATTGGGCAAGTTCCGTCGTGACGGCAGTGCGCGCGCCACCCCGCCCTCCAATATCATCTCCGTCACGTTGGGGGTCTTTATCCTCTGGTTTGGCTGGCTGGGGTTCAACGGCGGATCGCAGCTCGCCCTCGGCAGCGCCCTTGACGCCGTCTGGATCAGCATCGTGCTGGTAAACACCAACCTTGCCGCTGCATCCGGCGTGCTGGTCGCCCTCTTTACGTCCCGATACATCCTGGGGCGCACGGACCTCATTGCAGTTCTGAACGGCGCAATAGCAGGCCTTGTGTCCATCACCGCCGCGCCCGACTTTGTCGATCACTACTGGGCCATCCTCATTGGCGCGGTGGGAGGACTTGTCTGCACGGTCGGCCTGCGAGTGCTTGAGCGCATCAAGATCGATGATGTCGTCGGCGCAGTTCCCGCTCACCTCTTTGCGGGCGTCTGGGGCACGTTGGCGGCGACCATTACGGTCGGGGCGCAGTTCCACGTCCAACTGCTGGGCATCGTCGTCATTGGCGTCACGGTCTTCGGCATCTCCTGGCTCGTCTGGAAGGCGCTGGACATGACGCTGAGCGCGCGGGTATCTCGCCAAGTTGAGGAACTGGGTCAGGACGCCGGCGAACTCGGAATGGAATCATACCCCGAGTTCATCCTCATGCCCGAACCGGACTACGATGACGACCTGGATCCCGAGGTGTCAGCCAAGAGCTAAGGCACTCCCCTCCCCTTGATGGGGGAGGGTCAGGGTGCGGGTGACCTTCACCATTCGAGCACCACTTTTCGTCATTCCCGCGAAAGCGGGAATCCAGTGCGGCGCGCAGCGCCGCCTCCCCCGCTCACCCTGAGCCTGTCGAAGGGTTCAGCGCCCACCATGTCATTCCAAGCGCCACTCCTGTCATTCTGAGTGCAGCGAAGAATCTAAAGCCGCGCCCTAGAATCGTCTTTGGAGAGAGCCACTAAGGGTGATGTACGATTGGCTTTACAGTCAGGTAGGCAGAGTAAACCATGAAAGTATATGGAATCGACTTTACTAGCGCGCCAAAGAAGACAAAGCCCGTAGCGGTGGCCGAATGTACACTTGCGCTCAACACTTTGACGGTTGAGCGCATTAATGCTTTGCATGATTTTCAGGCCTTTGAAGGACTACTAGACAGTACTGGTCCATGGATCGCAGGCATCGATTTCCCCTTTGGTCAGTCACGTCGTTTCCTGGAGAATATGAATTGGCCAATGCAATGGAAGCCCTACGTTAATGAGCGTGTCGCACCCCTGGAGCGACACGAATGGTCGGATTTATTGGATTCTTATAAGCTTGCCCGACCTGCTGGTGACAGAGAGCACCTGCGACTGACCGATAAGCGTAACGGCTCTAAGAGCCCTCAAAAGCAATATGGCGTTCCTGTTGGGAAGATGTTTTTTGAAGGGGCACCTAGGTTGAGCTCAGCTGGAGTCCATATTCTAGGTTTGCATGAAGAGGGGGATTGTTCGCGTTGGGTAGTGGAAGCATACCCTGGTGTCGCAGTACGAGCCCTAGTGGGAAACATACAGTACAAGGCCGAACGCACAACAAATCGGACTTCTGCGCATCGAGACGTTCGCGCTACCGTATTAGATCTACTAATCAATGGAGCCGCCGCCGAGAGATATGCCATTACCTTGAGGATTAAAGAAGAACTTAGAAACGCTATCGTCAATGACGGGAAAGGCGATGCCCTGGACGCAGTACTGTGCGCTGTACAGGTATCTTGGGCATGGTACAACAAAGAGAATCCTGCGCTGCTAGATGTCTTAGATAACGCCGAAGGTTGGATCGCTGACCCATCATCACTCACTTGATTCCGGATTCCTCCGAAAGAGAGAGGAGGAGTTGCCAACCAGACCCCTCCGCCTCCCCAAAACCACCTCTGCCGCCCTCTTGATCAAGAGGGCGGCAGGGTCTTCCGTTCCGTATTAGCCAGTGCGGACTGACGGGGAAGTCTAGTCTGCCGGGGAAAGCTCGCTGCGGCCCTGGTACATTCCGAAGCCGATGATGAACAGCGCTATCGAGCCCACCATTAGGGTCAGGTTGTTGACGACCAGTAGCGTCTCCAGATCCAGATCAGTGAGGTGCATGCCCGCGTTGACGACTACAAAGGTCACGACTCCAACCAGCATCAGCGCATAGCTGGCGATCTTGTAGATGTTCATCTCCTTGATGCACATCACCAGGCCAAGACCCAGGAGGAATGAGGCAAACGGCAAGATGAACAGGGACGCCAGAAACGCCCCAACCATGTCCGCGTATCCTCCTATTGCCAGTAACTCAAACTGCGCCATCCCTTCAGGGCCCAGGGTGTCCTCGCCACGCTGCAGGAGATGGAGCAGGAGGTGTCGCTCGGCGTGTCCAAGGATGACCAAAGCCCACTCAACCACGGTCAGAATAATGCCGAAGCAGAGAATAGGACGGGCCAGGGCGCCTTCACCCTCAGATAGGGTGTAAAGCCGAATCACTGCCCCAATCATCAGCAGCATGCCGATAATCGAAACTGTCGAAGACACGTGACCAATGTTTGGATAGTCACTCAGCACAGCGACAGTACCGACGTAGTCCGCCGGATCCGTGTACTCAATGAGGAATCCACCCGGAAGGAAAAATGGCGCAACAAACGAAAGGACTATTCCGACCATAAACGCCAAGCCTGCTGCCTTGGTCTTCCGCGCAGCTCGCTCCTCGTTACTCATGGGGCCTCCCCTCTGAGCTACTCCGATGGCACAACGCTGACGCCATTAACCTAGACTTAAACTGCCCATTTATCAATGGGCAATTGTATCTCGCCAAAGGATTCAGACGGGCGGCATCTTTGTCCCCGGCACGGAGCGCATCGCGCGATAAACGACCTCCGGCGCGGCGGGATGCACGTAGATGCCCTGCGAATACACATCCGTCGTCAGGCCGATCCGCATCCCGTTTGCGATGTCCTGGATCAGCGTCGCCGCGTCCGACCCCATGATGTGAGCGCCGAGGATCTCTCGCGTCTCCGCGTGCGCGATGATTTTCACGAAGCCCGTCAGATCCCCAATGGCCACGCCATGCGCCGTCCACGCGTACTCATACGTCCCTAGCACATAGGGCACACCCTGCTCGCGCGCCTGCTGTTCCGTCATGCCCACCGCGCCAACCTGCGGCGAGGCGAACACCGCATGCGGCATCGCGTGATAATTCACGGCCTCCTTCGGCCCGCGCTCGAACATATTGTGGTCGGCGTACCACCACTCCCAGTTCGCGTTGTGCTTCAACTGGTACCGTCCCACCACGTCGCCCAGCGCCCAGATGCCCGGCACGTTCGTCTCCAGGTATTCGTCCACAACCACCAGCCCCCGCGCGTTCGTCTCAACGCCCGTCTTCTCCAGGTCGAGCCGGTCCGAGTTCGGACGACGCCCCGTCGCGAGCAGCAGCGTATCGCCGATGATGGTCTCGTCACCGCTCGGCGTCGTGATCTCCAGCGAAATCTCGCCGTTGTTGTGTGACACGCTGCGCGTCTCCGCGTCAAGAATCACGCGATGCTTGCGACTGAACAGGTCCGTGAAACGCCGCGACACGTCCTCATCCTCGATCGGCAGCAGCGTCGGCCCGCGCTGTACAACCGTCACGTCCGTGCCGAGCGCCCCGTAGAAGTGGGCAAGCTCAATCCCGACGAACCCGCCGCCCACGACGATGAGTTGGGTCGGCTGCTTGTCGTACCGCAGCGCCTCATCGGATGTCAGGTACGGCACGTCGCCGATGCCCGGGATTGGCGGCACAACGGGGCGGCTGCCCGCCGCAAGCATGATCATCGGCGCGGTAATCCGCTCGCCGTTAACCTCCATCACCTTATGGTCGACAAAGCGCCCCTCACCCTTGTACAAAGTCACCTTGTCATTGCCTATGTACCGCGACTCAATGATGTTGGCGGCATCGTCCGCCTCGGAAACCACGCGGCTAACGATCTTGTCCCAATCGATCGATTCAACGCGAGCATTGATGCCGAAATCAGCAGCCTTGTCGATGACCTCCATCACGTCGGCGGAATGAATGAGCTGCTTGGAGGGGATGCAGCCCCAGTTGACGCAGGTGCCGCCGAACAGCCCGCTCTCCACGATGGCTGCCGTCAGACCCTCCGCCGCCGCGGAATCCGCGATGCTCACACCGGACCCCGTTCCAATCACAATCACATCAAACTCACGCGCCGTAGATACGGTCATCTTCACTACCTCCGAATCAACTGCTCAGCGACAAAAAATACTGCGCCCGTTCATACGAATGAACAAAGCGCAGAAATTCCGGCTATGCCAATAGAAAGTGTGCAGCGGCGAACTGGTCAACCGCGATGGGGCTCTCACATCTCCATGCTCTTCTCGCCGCTCAGGTACGCCTCCGGCTCCTTGGAGAAAGCGACACGGCACCCGGGCCCACAGAAGTAATACGTCGTCCCTTCATACTCATACGAGCCTCCGGGCGGCTTGCTCGGACTTACCATCATGTGGCAGACCGGGTCTTCCTCCGGCTCCTCCTTCTGCAAAAACCCCAAAAACTTGCCGACCATCTTCCGAGACCTCCATCCACGGTGAACTCCACCAGGAACAATACTCAATCCTACTCCACAAGAACGTGGCGTGGACACGAAAAGGGGAGCGCAACTACTGGCCGGAGTTTACCTCGCCCTAAACCCCTTCAACCGCAGAGAGTTCAGCACCACACTCACACTGGACATCGCCATCGCGGCCGCGGCCATCATCGGATTCAAAAACCCGTGCTCGCCGAGCATGAACTGCAAGCCGGACGGCACGCCGTCGCCGAAAATCGGATACAGTGCGCCCGCCGCAATCGGAATAAGTGTCACGTTATAGATGAACGCCCAGAACAGGTTCTGCCAGATGGTGAGCACTGTACGGCGGGAGAGCTGGATAGCCGTCGGAATGCCGTTCGGATCGCCGCTCACCAACGTCACGTCGGAGGCCTCCATCGCAACGTCCGCCCCCGTCCCGATGGCGATGCCGACATCCGCCTGCGCCAACGCGGGCGCGTCATTGATGCCGTCGCCCACCATCGCAACGCGGCCCTCTCCGGTCTGCAGCGCGGCCACCGCCTCCGCCTTCTGCGCGGGCAGAACCTCCGCCCGCGCCTCCGTAATGCCGACCTGCTGGGCAATGGCCTGCGCCGTTGCCCGGTTATCGCCCGTCAGCATCACCGTGCCGACGCCCAGCGCATGGAGTCTCTCAACGGCCCGCGCCGCTGAAGGCTTCACTGGGTCCTGGATGGCCAAGACCCCAATCGCCGCGCCATCCACTGCCACGAACATGAGCGTCTTGCCTTGCTCGGCCAATGTGTCTGCGCCCTCACGCAGGTTGTTTGGCATTGATGCACCGCGTTCGGTGACCAAGCGCGCGCTGCCCACGACAACCGTCCGGCCATCCACGTTCGCCGTGACGCCCGCGCCCGGCAGCGCCTCAAAGTCCGTCACCGTCATGTTCTGCCCCGCCTTGCCTGCGCGGGATAATACCGCCTCTGCCAGCGGATGCTCAGAGTTCGCCTCAACCGCCGCGGCGACGGCTAGCACCTCGTCCTCAGCCGAAGTATCTGCTGTCAAAATATCCGTCACGGCGGGACGGCCCTGCGTGATTGTTCCCGTCTTATCCAGTGCGACGGTGCGAATCTTGCTGGCAAGTTCAAGCGCCTGCGCGTTGCGAATGAGAACGCCGTTCTCCGCCCCCTTGCCCGTGCCGACCATAATGGCCGTCGGGGTAGCCAGCCCCAGCGCGCACGGGCAGGCGATGATCAGCACGGCCACCATGTTCAGCGTGGCCAGCGTGAAGGCTGGATCAGGCCCCAGCGTGACCCAGAAGATGAACGTGATGATGGAGACGGCAACGACCGTCGGCACGAAATAAGACGAGATAAGGTCCGCAAGCCGCTGCACCGGCGCCTTGGAACCCTGCGCCTCCTCAACAAGACGCACAATCTGCGAAAGCGCGGTGTCCTTGCCAACCCGTGTCGCCCGCAGCCGGAACGCGCCCGTCCCGTTCACCGTCGCGCCATAGACCTCATCGCCCTCACGCTTATCAACAGGGATGCTCTCCCCCGTCAGCATCGATTCGTCGATGGTGGATGCTCCCTCCGTAACGATCCCGTCCACCGGCAGCCGTTCCCCGGGACGCACCGCAACGATGTCATTGGGCAGAACGCTCTCCACCGGCAGCATCACCTCCGCGCCGTCGCGCATAACACGCGCGGATTTCGGCTGCAGCCCCAACAGCGAGGCGATAGCATCCGATGCCCTGCCCCGCGCCCGCGCCTCCATCCACCGCCCCATGAGGATGAGCGCAATGATGATGATTGCCGTGTCGTAGTAGACCGCCGCCTCCCCGCCCGCCGACTCAAAGAACCCCGGTGCGAACGTCGCCGCCACGCTGTACAGATACGCCGCAGTCGTGCCAAGCGAGATGAGCGTGTTCATGTTGGACGTGCGCTGCTTGAGAGCCGACCACGCGCTCGCGTAGAAGAGCGACCCTGCCCAGAATTGGATCGGCGTCGCGATGGCGAACATGATTAGGTGCGCAAACTGATCGGGCACCGCGCTGAGCATGCCAAGCAGCATGACAAACGCGCCGCTGGACAAAGCAACGAGGAATCGCATCCGGAGCGCCCGCTCCTCTTCCTCCTTGGCGACGACGCGCGCGTCCGCTTTTTCCTCAATGCTCGCGACGCGTAGCCCCGCCCCGACAACTGCGCCACGGAGATCGCTCGCATCGACGGCGGCGCTGTAGTGCTCCACAGTGACGGCGGTGGAGTCGTCCTCATCCGGCGTTACCCACCGGACGCCGCGCAGGTTCATCAAGGCCGTCACCGCCCGGTCACGGTCATTGTCCCCGCCCTCCTCAGGCTCGATGAACAGCCGCTGCGTCTCTGTCCGCGCGCCGTAGCCGGCGTCCTTCACGGCGGAGGCGAGCACATCAAACGAAAGACCCTCTGGCACCTCGACAACCGCTCGCTCGGATGCCAGGTTCACGCGCGCTTCTGACACGCCCGGCACGTCCGTCAGCGCATGCTCCACGTGCATCACGCACGCCGCGCACGTCATGCCGGAGACGCTGATAGAAACGGTCTCGAGGTCTGAGAACCTGTCCTCAGATTCAGTAGTGGTCATAGGGATAGTGTACGCCTACGAAATTAGACTGGTACCAGACCAAAACCTAAAGCGCTGCGTCAAGCTCGGCTCTGTCAACACCCACCTGCCTCAAAATCGACGATACGGTTCCAAGTGGCACGACGCGCGCGCCCACTTTCACAATAACTGTGCGCCTGCGACCTTCACGAAATGCCCTCAGTTTGAGGTGGCTCCCTCTTTGTGAAACTCGTTCGAACCCCAATATCGTTAGGGCTCGGACGATATCCTGACTGCTATACCGCCTCAACGGTGATACGATCTAGCTCCGCATCCGTCGCAGGAACCAGATCCGCATCAGACGCGTCTTCCAAGTACAGTTCAAGGGCCTCTGTGATTGCCGCACGGGCTTCATCACGGGTATCACCGAAAGAGGACACGTCAACATTGAGTGCCTGTGCAACCCATGTATCGCCCTCACGATACAGCACTACTTCAATAGAGTATGTGGCCATCGTTCCCCCTTGCGCATCCATTCTACTGGAAACCTGCGCCCCTACCTTGCAATTGGCGGTACTATGGATAGCGCGATGCCTCTGCTGGGGAATCGTCTAACGGTAGGACGACAGACTCTGAATCTGTTAGTCGTGGTTCGAATCCACGTTCCCCAGCCAAAGCCAATGTCCTGACAACGACATGAAAATACTCCGTCTATTGGTCATCGTGCTCGCAGTCATTCAGCTTGGGCTTGCTGCCCTGGGACTGTTTGGCGCCTCCTTCGCGGATGGCGGCACCTTGCTTGACCGCATATTCCTCGGGATCGCCGTACCAGCGGCCTCCATTACTTTCCTCGTCCTTACCGTAAGGGAGGCTGCCGGCATTTATCGATTGGCGGGCGGCACTCTGATGGCATTGACGGCAGGGTACGGCAGCGTGCTATCGACCTTGATCGCGAGTGGTGAAATCAAGGGGGACTGGCAGATTCCACTAGTCTTCGTTGGCATTCTCTGGCTTGGGCTGGCCTATCTGATCGTGCGGAGCATCATGCGTAAAGGTCCCGCCTGATTTACGAAGATCCCCCGGCAACGACACAAAAGTCCCCGTTCGCCCTGAGCGTAGTCGAAGGGGGCTCCCGAACGAGGACCTCGCCCCCGTCCTTCCTGCCGCCGTGCCCTGTCATTCCGAGCGCTCACCTCTGTCATTCCGAGCGTAGCCGAGGAATCTAGAGCCCTCGGAAAGTCAACTAGGTAATCGCTGGCGGCAGGGTCCCCCAGTCCGGTGCCAGAGTCGGAATCCCCCACTCGGTCGGCGGCGTCCACGTGCGCCAGCGATCGTCGATAGCAGGATGATTGCCGCTCTGTATCCATTCGATCGCCCGCTCCGCCTCCACCCGTGCCGCCTCGGCATCCTCTCGCCTCATGCTGCCAAAAGCGACCGCCTCTTCGACCTCATCCTCATCCTTCCACTGCGGCTCACTGAGATCGGGCGGAAACACAACGTCAAGGTGCAGGTCCGTCGTATCGAGTCCAATAGCGGTCCGCTTGAAGGGCGTCTCCAGGTTCACATACCACCACCGAACGTCACCATCCCCAAGGAAGACGAGCACCGAATGAGCAGTGTCCTTGAGGAACACGCGCACCATTCCGTTTCCGTGCCAGACGTTATCCCGCAGCCGCCATTCGCCATGTGGCAATCGAACGTCATTGCCCTCGAGATCGACGGGGCTCTTCCAGACCGTCCCCGGCGGCGTGTACGCCGCAATCAAATCTCCGCGATCCTCGACAACGACGAACACCCACGCCGTGAACACCCGCCCATCCCAGATATTCCGCCCCGTGATGTAATCACCGGGTTGCCAGAGAGTTTTGGGGCCAAAGTGAGAAGTACACCGCATAGGAGGGTTTTGTTGGCAGGTCATCTCAATTCCGATGATCGTTGTGTCGAATGCAGTCGTATTCTAGTCGTCAGTTAATTCTACGATCGCCAGTGTGTAGCGCTTAGGCTCGCCGTTGACTTCGATGTAGAATTCACGAAATCTATCGGCATTCCAGGTGTCCCCGTCATCATCCGGGAAGTTACTATCGAAACCAGCAACCGACCGACGAAATGTCCATGGCATGGTCTCTGAATCAAACACGAATACATCCGCCACTGGGCCAGGAAAGCTGTAGGTCATGTCAATGCGGTAGCGATGACCTGCCTCAGCGGTGAATTGGAAATAATCAGAGTCGCCTCGATAGTCTATTGCGCCATCCACATTCACTCCGGGGGAAATGGTAGTGGCGCTGTTGGTGTCATCGGCGTGGTCGTCCACAGCTAGAAAAACTGTCAACGTATAGCTCCCGCTTTCGGCCCCAGCCGCACCGATCACTTCCACAGTGAAGTCTCCCGGCTCCTTAGCTCCCCATCTGATAACTGGGGCTTGCGGGTCATCGTTATTGCCCAGCCAATCTCCGTATCCTATATTCACAGTCCGCAATGTGATTCTTGCAGCGTCCAGTGTTCCGAGGGCGGCTTCAATGCGGTAGAGTTGTCCTCCCTGTACATTGAAGCGGAAATAGTCTGAATCGCCTCTATAGTCAATGGTGCCACCCGCTGCCTCTCCGATCCTTATCACTGTGGCGTCATCAGAGGTGTAGCCGTGGTCATCGGGCACGTCTCTCCGATAAATGCAGCCGGCACCCGCCATCTGGAGAGCAACATCCCTCGGTAGATTGGCCGTTACCTCTTCCATGACCGCTTCAAAAGTCTTTAATATTAGCAACCTTGTTCCGAAGTTAACAAAGTCATCCTCCGGCAACTTGCCGAATATCGTTACTGCACTTTGGTTGAAATACGCCAGTTGATTGTGCCATTCGGAAACCTCCGCGGGCGGGGAAATCCTCTCGATTTTAGATAGGCGCTTCGCGACGAACACGGACATTTCCCCGTTGTTATAGGGATTCTCATCACTATATGGATAACCATGAAATTCCTGGCAGAATGCCAAATATTCTTCAAGGGACAACGCGTCTGACTCCGGGCCATCAGCAGGCGTTGCAGTGGTAACTGGTACTCCGGTCGACAGTAGGGTAGGCGTCTCTATTTCCTGATCATTACACCCCACCAAGGCGGGAATAGCCGCACTCAAAATCAGAAGCAGCAGGAGTTTACACACATAGTGCCGCATAGGGCTTGCTGTTCCGACTTCAAACGGCACAGCGAATCCACTCAGTCTGATTGCGCTGTACTCCGACCCCCTACCTCGGCAGGCCCAGCCCCCGCGTCGCGACGATGTTCCGCTGGATCTCCTTGGTGCCGTGGCCGAACGTCCGGCCCGTACTCATCAGCGCGTTCACACCAATGAATCCATCCATCGGCGCCCACTCCGCACCGTACGGCATAACAAGCGCCGCATCGCCGATTATCCGTGTGAATCCGCGCCACAACTCCTGCACCAGCTCGCCGGACAACACACGCGAGATCGACGCTATACGAGACACGTCCTCGCCCTGCCGGCTGTCCCATGCCCCCTTCCAGCAGATGGCCCGGAACATGCCGAGCTTCACACGAAGGTCCGCCAGCAGCGCCCGATTGATCGGGTCATCAAGCGGCGAGCCGCCGTCGACGCGGTACGTCCGTGCAAAGTCCACAAACCGCTCCCACTCACGCAGCAGCGACGCCGGTGAGCCAACCTCGACACGCTCCGCCGTCAGAGATGCCGCCATCACGTACCACCCGCGATTCTCCTCGCCGAGCATGTAGCGTGAGGGCACGCGCACATCTTCAAAGAACTCCTCGCTCCAGCGTCGCCGACCCGCCATGTCATGCAGCGGCCGAATCGCGATGCCAGGGGAATCCAGGGGGACGAAGAATATCGAGAGGCCGCGATGCTTGGGCGCGTCCGTGTCTGTGCGAACCAGCATCCGTATCCACGTCGAATGGTGCGCCGTGGACGTCCATATCTTCTGCCCGTTAATCACATAGTCATCGCCGTCGCGTACTGCCCGAGTCGTCACGCCTGCCAGGTCGGAGCCGTTGCCCGGCTCCGAGAGTCCAAGAGCGATGGGCATATCCGCCGTCGCGATTTTCGGCAGCCACTCCTGCTTCTGCCACGGCGTCCCGTGCAGGATGATGGCGTCCCCACCAAAAGCCCCACTCGCCGGCGCGCCACGATACGCCATCTCCTCTCGGTAGGTCAGCATCCGTGTGAACCCGGCGTCCTGCCCGCCGTGCTCCGTAGGCCAGTGCATCGTGTACCAGCCCTTGTCGACAAGTTTCTTGGCGAATTGATGCGCCGCATCCAGCGCCTCCGGGTCGTCAAGATGCCACGATGCGTTGGACACGTCGTTCATGTGGTAGCGGGTATCATCCCAGTTCTCCGCGACAAAATCGCGAATCTCATCACGAAACGCGAGGTCCTCAACCGACTGCTGGAAGTCCATGACGCCTCCCCTTCCCTGTCATTCAGGCATCCGACGCCTCAGTGTAGCCGATTCGAGACTCCAATTGAGACTCAAAACAGTAGCCAGCCGTAGGCGGCAGAACCCTACAATTTCATCAGTGAACGACTCACCGAAGGGATGAGGAACGATGACACAATCTGAAATTGACGCGTGGCGAGAGAGAATCATCGCCCACGACCGCGAGGCGGCAGTGATACGCAGCGGCCACACCCCAGGGCATGACAATGCGCCTGACGACCACGAAGGCGATCACGGGCATGGCGATGGCCACGTTCACGGCGGCCACGGCGGGTTCTCCTACGCCAACCGCCCACGAGACATCCATCGCACGGATGACGATGCGCTGAACGCCCTCTTCGCTCTGATCGATTCGGACGCAACCATCCTCGACGTTGGCGGTGGCGCAGGCCGATTCGCTCTCCCACTAGCTACACGCGCCAAACACGTCACGGTCGTTGAACCGTCCGAGGAGGCCGTCGGCATGCTGCAGGAGCGCGCCGCCGAGGCCGGGTTGTCCAACATCACTGCCATCAGCGAACGGTGGGAGGATGCGGACGTCAAGGCCGCTGATCTGGTGCTCTGCTCCCTGGTGCTGCACCACGTGCCGGAAGGCGCGGCGTTCATCACAAAGATGCAGGAGAGCACCGTAGGACGCATAGCCGTCATCGAGATGATGGAAGCGCCCAGCGCCCTTGAGGTACCCTTCTATGAGCGCATCTTCGGCGCTGTTCCTATCGCCATGCCCGGCGTGCCTGAGCTTTTGAACCTCCTCTGGGCGATGGACATCCATCCGGACATCACGATGCTCCCTCCGGAGACTCCAGTCATGGGCCGCGACCGCCACGAGATCACAAATCAGCTTCGCCGACGGTTTGATGTAGAAGAAAACACCCCGGCGGACTCTCGCCTCCTCGCTGCGCTTGATGAACTCCTGGAAGAAACGCCGAGCGGCTATACCGTCTCCGGCACCGCCCCCCGCCGCTCCGCCATCATCACCTGGCGAACGACAAGCAACTAAGTCAAAACGAAAAGGGGGCGGCCAATTGGCCGCCCCCACTAACTAACTCTCGAAGCCGGAACGCGGGGTTCCGCCTATACGGGCCAATCGCTCCTGATCGCGAACTTTAAAACTATCTGGGCAGTCCCAGACCCCTCTGCGCGATCAGGTTGCGCTGGATCTCCGTCGTGCCGCCGCCAAGACCGCTCCCGTGCATCGCGCCGTAGCGGAAGCCCGGGTAGCCGCCCATCGGTGCGCGCGACTCGCCGAGGCCAAGCCGACCGTACTCCTGCAAGATACTCGCCATCAACTGCGGCCACTTCTTGCCGAGGTTGTCGCCCCACGCCTTGCCCATGGAGCCTTCCTTCACAGGCAGCTCGCCGCGCGACTGCATAAACGCGACGCGGTATGAGAGCATCCGGCGCGTCTCCAGCTCGATCTTGAGGTCGGCCACCTTGTGGCGGATGAGCGGATCGTTCAGCACCGCCTCGCCGTTGAATCGGGTTTCTCGCATCACAGTGAGGAAGCGATCAAGCTCACCGAGGTACTTGGCGGCAGTCTCGATGCCGGAGCGCTCGAAGGAGAGCGTCGTCATCGCTGCGTACCAGCCACGGTTCTCCTCACCGATGAGGTTCCGAACCGGAACCCGCACGTTGTCAAAGAACACTTCGCTCCAGCGACGCGTGCCCGTCATATCGAAGAGGGGCCGCAACGTGACTCCCGGAACCACCTCGCCCTCGTCCCGTAGCTGCATCAGGACGTAGCTGATGCCGCGGTGCTTGGGTGCATCCGGGTCTGTGCGAACCAGCACGTGGTACCACTCGCCGTAGTGTGCCCCGGAGGTCCAGATCTTCTGTCCGTTGATTATGTAGTCGTCACCGTCGCGGACTGCCCGCGTCTGCAGGCTTGCGAGGTCGGAGCCCGCGTTCGGCTCGGAGAATCCCTGCGCAAAGTCGATGTCCGCGTTGGCCATCTTTGGCAGGAACTCTTCCTTCTGCCATTCCGTGCCATGAATCATCAGAACGGGCGCGACAAGGCCGCCGCCGAACGATGCCGGAGCGCCCTCATAGGCCATGCCCTCACGGTAGGCAAGCTGCGTGGTGATGGCTGCGGCGCGGCCGCCGAACTCTTCGGGCCAGTGCATTGTCCACCAGCCCTTATCCACGAGCTTCTTTGAGAAATCTCGTTGTGCCTTCAACGCCTCGTCATCCGCGTGATACGGAGAGAGCAAGCCCATGTCATCCCACCCGCGCGGGTCGGCGACTTTCTCGCCCCATTCGGTTCGCGTGAATGCGCGCGCCTCATCTTGCAGTGCCTGGTCGTCGGCATTTAATCGAAAGTCCATCGCGTCCTCCCCTCCCGTGACTCAACCCGAGTTGTCGTCAGTCACTAGTGACGTGATTAGCTTGCCTGATTCATCATTATCGCGCGTATGCGCCCGCGCGACAATGCCTGCCAGCATTCCGCTCATCCTGAGCTTGTCGAAGGGCGAGCGGAATCTCTTCAGGCTTCCGTTTCCGTGATCGTCACGCTGATAAGGCCAGTGCCCGGATTCGGGTCCGATTGTGGGTCCCTGATGCGGATAGACCGTACCACGTCCATTCCTTCCGTCACGCGGCCAAACACGGCATGCGCATCATCCAGCCACGGCGTGGGTACGAACGTGATAAAGAACTGCGCGCCTCCCGTATTCGGCTGCCCGACGTTGGCCATGGACAAAATGCCCGGGCTGTCGTGGCGGAGCGTCGGATCAAACTCGTCCAGGATGGTGTACCCCGGTCCGCGCCTGCCCGTCCCGGACGGATCACCCCCCTGCGCCATGAAATCCGGAATCACGCGATGGAACGTTGTGTTGTCGTAATAACCCTCACGCGCCAGGAACACAAAGTTGTTGACGGTAATCGGAGTCTTGTCTGCAGTCAGCTCGATGACGAAGCTGCCGACCTCTGTTTCAAAGGTCGCCGAATAGCACTTCGCGGGATCAATCTGCATCTCGGGCGGCGCAGACCATTGATTTAGCTTCTCTGTCACGGTAAGGGGCTCCTCTCTCTCTACGGGCGTAGCGGCCACCGGAGTCGGGCAATCCGAATCCATGGCCGAATTGGTTGTGTCAGTAGCAGGAATTGGTGTTGCTGCGGGGATGGCCGTGAACGTGGGAGGCGGTGGCGGTGGCGTCGGTGTGTCTTCCTCTACCCCGCACGCAATGCCCACGAGCGCAAGGCTAACCGCCAGGATAGATATGGCAATCAGAAGTAGTCGTTGGGCATTGAGAACGGAACGCATCACGTATTCAGCATAACTGCCGCCGAATTAGCCCCGCAACACAGTTCTTCGCTGTATCATTTTCTTTTACGCGGCGCGCCGCCTGAATGGGAGGAGGGGCAGCACGCATGACGCGAAAGCACTGTGGGAACGCCCCGCGCGGCTTATGAACGAGAACCGGACAATCACGTCCGTTCCGGGCGTCCGCCTCGCGCACATCACGGACACGGAAGCCGTGACGGGCACAACCGTCCTCCTCTTCCCCGACTACGGCGCAATTGGAGGCGTCGAAGTCCGCGGCGCGGCCCCCGGCACACGTGAGACCGATCTCCTCCGCCCCGGAACACTTGTCGAACGCGTCCATTCCATCTTTCTCACCGGCGGCAGCGCCTTTGGCATGAACGTCGCTGAGGGCATCATGCGTCACCTTGAGGTGGAGGGCATTGGGTTTCAGACACCCGGCGGTGTCGTCCCTATCGTCCCAGGCGCAGTGATCTATGACCTCGGCATCGGACGCACGGATCGACGTGTGACACGCGATTTCGGCCTTGACGGCGCGCGTGAGGCTACGAATGATCCCGCCCCATCCGGCAGCGTCGGCGCGGGCACAGGCGCGACAGTCGCCAAGGCCCTCGGGTCAGATCACGCCCTCAAGGGCGGCGTCGGCACCGCGGCCATGGAATTGGCAAGCGGACACACCATCGGCGCAGTCATGGTCGTCAACGCCTTTGGGGACATCGTCGATCCCGAAACGGGCGCGCTCATCGCTGGCCCCCGCAACGACAACGCAGACGGGCCGCCTTTCCTGAGCACACGTGACATCCTGCGCAGCAACCAGAGACGAGGGCCGGGCGGCCGGTTCGGCCAGCAGCCGACCAATACAACCATCGGCGTTGTTGCAACAGATGCGCCCCTCTCCGTGGCGCAAGCAAACCGACTTGCCATGATGGCCCACAGCGGCATCGCCCGAGCCATCGTGCCCTCGTACGGTATGGGAGACGGCGATACACTCTTCTTTGTCTCCACCGCTCCACCGGACACGCCGGCAGTGGACAGCTTTGGCCTCACTCCCATCGGGGCGGCGGCGGCGGAAGTGGTCGAACGCGCCATCGTCGACGCGATTCGGTCCGCCACCGGCATCGCCGGCATCCCGTCTGCCGCAGAGCATATCTCCGGCATGAATGGACAACTAAGGCAATGACGACACTCCGCGGTGAAAGAGTCGGCATTCTCGGCGCGGGGGCTGTTGGCACGGCGCTCGCCGTTGGTCTCTCGGACGCAGGCTACAACGTCACTGCCATCACCAGCCGGGACGCGGAGCGAGCAAAGAGTCTTGCCGGTCGCATTGGCGGGGCCATCCACACCCGCCACGCCGGACTACTGGTGGACGTCGCAGACATCGTGTTTCTCACCGTTCCTGACGACGTGATCGGTTCCGTAGCGGAAAGCGTGCCGTGGCGCAGTGGTATGGCCGCCGTTCATTGCTCCGGCGGAACACCCGTGAGCGTGCTGGAGTGCGCTCACGGCTATGGGGCGATGATTGGAGGATTCCATCCTCTCTATACCTTCCCTCGTGACGCCAGGAGACCCGCAACGCTGGAAAATGTAACGTTCGCTATCGAAAGTCCGAGTCCCGCCCTGCACCATCAGCTGCGTGATATGGCCCATGCCCTCCACGGCCATGCCATCGACATCAATGAGAAATCCCGCGCCCTTTATCACATCTCCGGTGTGCTCGCGTCCAACTATTTGGTCGCGATAATCGCTGAGGCCGCTAGTATTTGGGCGCAATTCGGGTACAATCAGTCGCAAGCCTTGCAGGCGTTGCTGCCGCTTATTCGTGGAACGGTGGGGAATATCGAACGCGATGGAGCGGCCGCCGCGCTGACAGGTCCGATAGTCCGGGGAGACCTCGGCACCGTGCAGGCGCACCTTGAGCAGTTGCGGGCAACCTTGCCGAGCGTAGTACCCTTATACGCGGCGCTCGCGCAGGCGACGGCACAGTTTGCCGTTGACGCGCAACGGCTCGATGGGACGAGAGGAGCGGAGATTCTCGCCCTGGTGGGGCGCGAGTCATCAGAGACGACAGGACAGACGAACCGATGATGCGCACAATGCTGGCCGGGAAAATTCACCGCGCCACCGTGACCGAGGCAAACGTCGACTACGAGGGCTCGATAACAATCGACCCCGATCTGCTGGAGGCCGCCGGCATCCTGCCCTATGAGCTCGTGCAGGTGCTGGACATCACGAACGGCGCGCGGCTTGAAACCTATGCCATCGAAGGTGAGCGCGGCTCCGGTGAGGTCTGTGTGAACGGCGCAGCCGGCTTGCTCGTGCGCGAGCGGGATCTGATTATCGTCCTTCACTTCATGCACATGTCGGAGGAGGACGCCTGCCGGGTCAGCCCCCGCATCGTCCGCGTCGACGCCCGCAACCGCATCGTCCAGCGGACAAACCGCATCGAGGCCCGCAGCTACTACTAGAGCGCAACCCGCCGTTTCGGCGGCAAGGGAATGATGTCCGTGCGCACAACCATCAAGACGATCCAGGAATTCAAAGACCGGGGCGAACGCTTTCCGGTTCTGACCGCCTACGACTACTACACCGCATGCGCCGTTGATGAGTCCGGCGTCCCCGCGATTCTCGTTGGCGACAGCCTGGGCAATGTCGTGCTCGGGTACGACTCCACCGTGTCCGTCACGATGGACGACATGATTCATCACACCGCAGCAGTCGCCCGCGGAACAAAACGGGCTCTCGTCATTGCAGATATGCCCTTCATGTCGTACCAGACCAGCCCGCAGGATGCGCTGCGCAATGCCGCGCGATTCCTCCAGGAGGCCGGCGCGCAAAGCGTCAAGCTTGAGGGCGGTGAGGTCATGGCGGAGACAATCAGAGCCCTCGTCGACCGCGGCATCCCGGTCATGGGCCACATCGGTTTCACGCCGCAATCCGAGTTCCAGATCGGACGGCGCTTTCAGGGGCGTCGGAGCGTTGAAGACGCGCGCAAGATGATCCGCGACGCTGAGGCGGTCCAGGACGCCGGCGCCTACTCTATCGTGCTGGAACTCGTGCCGGAACAGCTCTCGCAAATCATCACAGAGCGCCTCAGCATCCCCACCATCGGCATCGGCTCCGGCCCGCATTGCGATGCGCAAGTGCAGGTAGTGAGCGACATGCTTGGCATCGTCTCAGACCACGTCGGGCGGCACGTCAAACGCTACGCGGACCTGAGCGATACAATCCGCGCCGCTGTCAGCGAATACGCTCAGGAAGTCCGCGACGGCACATTCCCCACAAGCGAACACACCCGCCCCCTCTCCGAAGACATCCTCAAAGACCTCTAATCCTGCCTCCCGTCATTCCTGCCCCTACCCTGTCATTCTGAGCGCAGCAAAGAATCTAAAGACTCATCTGGCAAGCATGCTGGAACGCGGCAGTCCTACTTTTTCTTGACGCGGTGCCAGACCGCGAACTTAAGCCGTAACGCAGTTACCCCCTTCGTCATTCCCGCGAAAGCGGGAATCCAGTGCGACGTGCAGCGCCGCCTCGCTCTCACCTCCCACTCCATCTGTAAACTGAAACCTAACCACCCCCGCACCCAAAACGTTCACCAATTTGAGCGACGGTCAGGCCGGCCACTCCAAATCACTGCAGTACAAGGGAACCTTTTGAGCATCAACAACTTATTCAGGACGCTAACCATCGCGATGGCCATACTGCTGGCCGCTCTCTTTGCAATGGCCTGCGAGGATCGCGAGCCTCAAGACCTTTCCTTCAGCATGTCAATCGAGGGAGGGGAGCTGGCCGGCGACGAATCAACGCTGACGGTCTATCAGGACGATACAGTCACGATCGATTGGACGAGCGACCTGCCATTCCTGGTTCATCTGCACGGCTACAACATCGAGGCGCAGATGGAGCCGGGAGTGACGGCGCAGATGAGTTTCGTGGCAGATGCAACGGGGCGATATGACATCTTCATCCACGCCGCGGAAGGCGTTCTCACAGCGAGCTCCGGCATGGATGACATGAGCAGCATGGACTCATCATCCGGCTCCTCATCCGTAGATCACAGCGATCATTCCATGACCGATATGGCGGCGGGGCCGGGTGTCAGGGAACGCCTTATCGCCACTCTCGAAGTCAGGCCGTAAAATAAGCGGGCCGCAATGAAGAGGCTCGCCGTAACTATCGTTCCCCTCGCCACCGCGCTGGCGCTCATCGCCTGGCTCGTCCCCGGAGTCGCGTTCGCGCACGGCTTCGGCGAGAAATACGATCTCCCCCTGCCCCTGTCTCTATACGTGACCGGCGCGGGACTGGCCGTCGCCCTCTCATTCGTCATCGTCGCCGTCTTTGTACGCCGAACACCTAGCGCAACCGACTACCCCCGTTTCAACCTGCTCAAGCTCTGGCCTGTTCGAGTATTGGCAACCACGCCTGTCATTCAAACCCTGCGCGTCCTCAGCGTCCTCCTGCTCCTGCTCGTTCTCTTGACCGGCGCGTTGGGCGTCAACCGCTCCACGGCAAACATCGCCCCCGTCCTCGTATGGGTCTACTGGTGGGTCGGCATCGCCTTCGCCTCCGCGCTCATCGGCAACGTCTGGGGTCTAGTGAACCCCGTCCGCACCATTTATGAGTGGATCGATGCTCTGGCACAGCGAGCCATCCCCGGCGGCCTTAGCTTCGGGCAGGACGACTCCGCCTACCCACCGCGATGGGCGGCATGGCCCGCCGTCATAGTCTTTGCGCTCTTCGCTTGGTTCGAGATTGCTTATGAAGGCTCTGCGGAGCCGCTGTCGCTCGCCATTGCCATCATCGGCTACTGCATGATCACGTGGTGGGGGATGGCCATCTTCGGCGCGGACGCGTGGATGCGCAACGCAGACGTCTTCTCCCTCATCTTTGGCATCCTTGCCCGATTCGCCCCAACTGAACTGCGCGTCGTCTCTGAAACAGGCGAGACAGAATCCATCGATGACATAGAGGCCTTTCGCGTCGCCCCGCCCGAACGACGAGAGCTTGGCCTTCGCCCTCCCGGCGCAGGCCTGCTCAATTCGGCCGCAACGTCAACCTCTTACATGATTCTCGTCGTCGTGCTCCTTTCCACCGTCACGTTTGACGGCCTGCAGGACACCCCGCCGTGGGCGCGCCTCGTCCATTGGGCGTTCGTCAACTCGCCGGGGTGGACGTCCACCGCCGTCACATTGGTCAACACGGCCGGCCTTATTGCATTCGCAGGGATATTCGTCGCCGCCTATCTCTTCTTCTGCGCCGTCATGGCCCGCTCAGGCGAGGAGCCGGAGACACGGAATACGCTGGCCGCCGCCCGAGTCTTTGCCCTCTCCCTGGTCCCCATCGCCTTCGCCTACCACCTCGCCCACTTCGTCTCATACCTGCTCATCCAGGGACAGGTTGTAATCCCCCATGCCTCTGACCCGTTCGGATTCGGCTGGGATCTATTCGGCACATCCGACTACCAGGTCAACATCGGCATCGTCAACGCGCAGTTCGTCTGGATACTGGCCATTGCCGCCATCGTCATCGGCCACGTCATCGCCGTCTTCCTCGCCCACGCCACGGCGCTGAGGCACTTTGGAGCGCATGACGTTGCCTTGAGAAGCCAACGTGCCATGCTCATCCTGATGGTCGGCTACACAATGGTCAGCCTCTGGATCCTCGCCCAGCCAATCACTGAATATGCTTGACGGCGCGTCCCATCCTGCTACGCTTTCGATTATCCGGCGCATCGCCACCACCGCCGCGCCGCTATCTGTTGCTAGCTGCCGGAGCGCAGCCAATTAGGGGAGACGATGACGACAACAGCAAACGGCGCCACACAATCCGCCTTGGGCGGAATCCGCGTGCTTGATCTCTCAGGCCTCGCCGGGCAATACGCCGGCCGCCTGCTGGCAGACCTTGGCGCGGAGGTCATCAAGATTGAGCCGCCGGGCGGCGACCCCGTCCGATTCCTGCCGCCGTTCGCCGGGGATGAGCCGGGCCCCGACCGCAGCCTCCGCTGGCTCGCCTACAACTCCAACAAGTCGAGCGTCGTCATCGACATCGAGACGGACAGTGGCCACCAACAGTTGCTGGACATGGCACGATCCGCGGACATCGTTCTGGACAGTTTCGAGCCCGGCTACCTCACAGACATCGGTCTTTCCGATGAGGCTCTGAGAGGGGCCAACCCCCGCCTAATCACCGTCTCCGTCACGCCGTTCGGCGAGTCCGGCCCATACGGCAGCTACCTGGGTTCAGACCTGCACGCCATTGCCATGAGCGGGCTGACGACAATCCAGGGCGATGACGAGCAGCCCCCCGCCATGGCTCCCCTCGACCAGGCATATATCCTGGCCAACACCCACGCCGCGCACGGGGTCTTCTATGCGCTCATGGCACGCCGCAAGACAGGCAGAGGCCAGCACGTGGAAGTCGCAATGCAGGAGGTGCTGGCCAACATCTTCTACCAGATCATCCGCTACTCGGCCACGTCGGAGATCGGCGAACGCATCGGCGCAACCGGCAATCTCGCTCCCTACAACATCTACAGATGCAAGGACGGATGGGTGAGCCTTGCCGTCCTCCTCGCCCCTCAGGCAAAGGTCTTCTTCGATTGGCTGGGCGAGCCCGCCTTGCAGGACGACTTTTGGTATCCACTCATAAATCGGCAGGGCGAGAACATGCTCTTCATAGATTCTCTCGTGCGCCCTTTCATCGAGCAATTCACGGTGGCCGAGTTCGTGGAAGAGGCCCAGTCGCGCCGCCTCGCCGCCGCACCCGTCAACCGCCCCGGCGACTTTGCCGACAATGTCCAATTCGCCGAACGCGACTACTTCACGACCGTCGAACACCCTCAAATCGGTGACTATCCGCTCCCCGGCGCGCCTTTCCGTATGTCGGAAACACCCATTGCCCAGCCCAAACCCGCCCCCCTCCTCGATGAACACGCCGGGCAGGTCGCGGAGCGCCAGCCTGCGCCCGCCGGCGCGTCGGACAACGGCGCAACACCCGTCCTCCCACTTGAAGGCGTCCGAGTCCTCGACTTTACGCGCATCTGGGCGGGGCCGTACTGCACGCGTCAGCTTGCCGACTACGGCGCGGAGGTCATCAAGGTCGAGTCGTCCCTCTTTGACACCAACAACCGTCAGGGCACCATGCCGTTCGTCGCCGATCTCAATCGCAACAAGCACGGCATCACGCTTGATCTTCACCACGATGAAGCGCGGGACGTCGCCAAGCGAATCGCCGCCGTATCTGACCTTGTCATAGACAACTTTGCGCTCGGCGTCATCGACCGTTTCGGCCTCGGCTACGAAGAGCTGAAGAAAATCAACCCGGACATCATCCAGATCAGCATGCCCGGGTGGGGTAGCATCGGCCCGCTCAAGGATCACGTCGCCTTCGGGTTCAGCCTCGTCTCCGTCTCCGGCCTCAGCTACACGTGGGGGCACCCGGAGTCGGAGCCCAACGCCCGCTGCAAGTTCGACTACCCCGACTTTCTTATCGCCAGCCTCACCGCCCTTGCCGCCCTTGCCGCCATCTACCACAAGGCCGAGACCGGACGCGGCCAGTATGTAGAGATGGCGCAGGTGGAGGCCGTCGGCCACACAATGGCCATGCCCTTCATGGACTACAAGCTCAACGGTCGCGCCGGTGAGCCCGTCGGCAACCGCCACCCCCTGCACGCCCCGCACGGCATCTACCCTGCAAAGGGTAACGATGAATGGTGCGCCATCGCGTGCAGGACGGATCGGGAATGGGAGGCCCTTGTTGAGGCTATGGGCGCCCCTGCATGGGCGCTGGTTCCGGAATACGCGACTCAAGAGGGGCGCAAGGCCAACGAGGACGCGCTGAACGCCGAACTCTCCGAGTGGACGCAAACGCAGACGCCCCGCCAGATCATGCACCTGCTCCAGCGCTCAGGCGTCGCGGCCACTGCCGTCCTCGACGGCGAGGGCCTCTTCTGGGACCCGCATCTGCGTGATCGCGGCTACATCCACACGATTGACCACCCGGATTGGGGAGTTCTCGAGCAGCCCGGCGTCACTGTGCGCCTGTCGGAAACACCCGGCGGCTCACGAATGCCCTCCGCCACCCTCGGCCAGCACAATGACTACGTCCTCCGAGGCATCCTCGGCCTCTCAGACGAAGAGGTCAAAAACCTCCAGGACGTCGGAGCATTGACGTAGGGCGCGGCCACAAATAAATCACGGAACCAATAAGGCAGGGGAGGAACAAACATGACATCAGAGACTGCAAACGGCGCCGGTGCGCTTGATGGCGTGCGCGTGCTTGATCTCGGCGGGCTGCCGTCCATGTACGCCTCCAAGCTTCTTGCCGATTTCGGCGCGGATGTCATCCTCATCGAGGGCCCAAACGGCGACCCAAGCCGCCACATGCCCCCCTACGCCGCCGGAGAGCCCGGCCCGGAGCGCAGTCTCGTCTTTCACTCCTTCCACACCAACAAGCGCAGCGCAGTTGCGGACATCACAACGGATGACGGCCGCGACACAATCCGACGCCTCGCCCGATCCGTCGATGTCATCCTGGAAACCAACTCCCCCGGCTACATGAACGAGATCGGCCTTGACTTCGAGAGTCTGCGAGCCGACAACCCCGGCCTGGTCCTCTGTTCCGTTACGCCCTACGGCCAGACCGGCCCCTACGCCTCTTTCAAAGGCACAGACCTCCATGCCGAGGCCATGGGTGGCCTCATGCTCCTGCAGGGCGACCCTGACCGCCAGCCCGTCATGTCGCCGTCTTTCCTCGGCTATTCAGTTGGCGGCACCCACGCGGCTATCGGTGTCATGAACGCCCTCTTTGCGCGGGAGCATTCAGGCCGCGGCCAGCGCGTGGACGTCTCCATGACGGAGGCGATAGCGAACATCCTCTTCATCGTCGCCCAATTCGGCTACAACAGCACGGTCGCTGACCGTCCCGGCACAGGTGGCGGCGGCGGAACCGGCGTCTTTGAGTGCTCCGATGGCTGGATCGGTTTCTCTCCTATTCAACCCAACCAGTTCATGACGTTCGCGAAATGGACGGGCAATGAAATCATCTCCGACGAGATGTTCCGGGAACTCACCGTCCGACAGGAGAACAAGGACTTCATCAATGAGATCGCGGTGGAGTTCTTCCTGACCAAGACCGTCGCGGAGGCCGTGGAAGAGGCGCAGGCGCGCCGCATCCCCGCCGCGCCCGTCAGTTCTCCCGCCGACCTCGCCCACAACCCCCACCTGCTCTTCCGCGACTACTTCCAGGACGTGACGCATCCGGTCCTCGGCGACTACAAGCTCCCCGGCCCCGCCGGCCAACTCAGCGAAACGCCGTGGTCTCTGCGCCGCCCCGCGCCCACGCTCGGTCAGCACACCGATGAAGTGCTTGCGGAAGCTGACAGCGCCGCGCCATCAACGCCGGCAACTCCCGTCATGGCCAATCCCGGCAACGGTCGGCTCCCGATGGAGGGAGTCCGCATCACCGACCTCACGCGCATCTGGGTCGGCCCGTACGGCACGCGCCAACTGGCCGACTTCGGCGCGGACGTCATCAAGATCGAGTCATCGCTCTTCGATCCCGCCTCCCGCATTACCGGCATCCTGCCCATGCACCCGGAGCTCAACCGCAACAAGATGAGCATCACCGTGGATCTCCACTTCGAGGAGGGGCAGGACATCGTCCGCAAGTTAGCGGCAACCAGCGACGCCGTCGTTGAGAACTACGCCGCAGGCGCGCTCTCCCGCTGGGGTCTGGACTATGAGGGCATCCGTGCCGTCAAGCCGGACATCGTCTACATGAGCATGCCCGGATGGGGCAGCACCGGCCCGTTCGCGTCACACGTCCTGTTCGGCCTGCAGGCGCAGACGGCATCCGGCGTCACCTATCTCTGGGGACATCCGGAATCGCCTCCGTCCATGCGCTGTGGCGTCTACTATGCCGACTTCTTCGTCGGCGGCCTCTCCGGCTACATGCTCCAAACAGCCCTCTATCACAAGCTCAAGACGGGGCAGGGACAGCGCATCGAGGTCTCGCAGGTGGAGGCGCAGGCCAATGCGCTAGGCGTGCCGTTGCTGGACTACGTGATCAACGGTTTCAACCAGGAGCCGACGGGCAACCGGCGCGAATACGCCGCCCCGCACGACGCCTACCCATGTCTCGGTGATGACCGCTGGTGCGTCATCGCCTGCCACACGGAGGAAGAATGGCAGGGCTTGGTGAACGGCATGACCCCGCCAAACCAGGACCCGCCGGAGTGGACGCAGGATCCGCGTTTCGCAACGCTGGACGCGCGTCTAGCCAACCGTGAAGCCCTGGATGAGTTCATCTCAGAATGGACGAGGACTCTGACGCCACGCCAGGTGATGGCAATGCTTCAGAAGCACGGCGTCCCCGCCGCCGCCGCTCAAACGACGGAGGATGTGTACTACGATCCTGCCATGAACACGCGCGGCTACGTTGTCAACGTCCCTCACGAGGAACCGCAGTGGGGCAACATTGGTCACGCCTCATACGGCGCGAAGCTTGAAGAAACCCCCGGCGCCATCCGCATGGGCGCCCCCGCCCTCGGCCAGCACAACGACTACGTCATGCGCGAACTGCTCGGCCTCTCGGAGGCGGACATCCGCGAACTAATCGAAGGGGGAGTCCTCGTCTAGATTCCCCCTGTCATTCTGAGCGGAGCGTAGCGGAGTCGAAGAATCTAAAGACTCATCTGGCAAACGTGATGGAACGCGGCAAGCCTGCTTCTTCTTCAGCCAATGCAAGACCGCGAATCTAAGCCGTAGCTCAGCTACCCGTTCGCCCTGAGCCTGTCGAAGGGGGCTCCAGAACGGGGGCAGCATCCCCCACTGTCATTCTGAGCGGAGCGCAGCGGAGTCGAAGAATCTAAAGACTCATCCGGCAAACATGACGGAACGCGGCAAGCCTGCATCTTCCTCAGCCAATGCAAGACCGCGAACCTAAGCCGTAGGGCAGCTACCCGTTCGCCCTGAGCGTAGTCGAAGGGGGTTCCCGAACGGGCGCAACGCCCCCATGTCATTCTGAGCGGAGCGCAGCGGAGTCGAAGAATCTAAAGACTCATCCAGTGAACATGACGGAACGCGGCAAGCCTGCTTCTTCCTCACCCAATGCAAGACCGCGAACTTAAGCCGTAGCGCAGCTACCGGCTAGCACATGAAAGGCACATGCCCTTCGCCGGTGCTCTGCGCGGCGCTTTCAACCCAGCACGACCAGTTTCTGTGGGCTTCTAGGTAGAGTTCGTAGTCCTCTCCCGTAGAGAGATACCTTGCTTCCAGGCGGAGATGGAGGTCGCTGGCACTATTGACCTTCTCCCGGAGCCAGCCATTCCCCGGGCGGGTATTCTTCTGAATGTCTATGAGGTATCCCTGCACCCATTCCTGCGATATCCAGCACCCGTCGTCGGTGTCATAAGCATCACCCTTCGTTCGAAAGGCATAGACCCCTTCGGCTTCCTCTATCTGCGTCACCCGGTGAGCGGTCTCATAAGGGTTGCCCCAGCATGACGGGCTATAGACGACTATTGTGCCTACTGTGATATGTGCTGGATCAAAGTCTGTCAGCCATGTCATCGTGTCTAGGCACGTAATCTTGGGCTCCATGCTGCCCGTGCAAAGAAAGTCGGTCGTAGACGTCCTTCCGTGGAGCAGAAGCGGCCGTCGCTTCTCTTCCAGCTCGGCAACCTCAGCCTCCAGGTCATCAAATAGGCCCTGCATTCTGGAGGCTCCTGCGCTCCACCGGTCATATGCCTCCTTGGCCTCAGTTGCAAGTCCCCGGATTCGCTCGAGTTCACCCTGCGCATCCTCTATTGGCGCGATAACCTCCAGTAGTCTCAAGTTTTCGTCTTCAAGGGCTATGCTGTCGCTGATCAATGCCTTGCGCTCTGCCAGAAGTTCAGCGCCGGAGTCCTGCAATTCTTCGTAGGAAGCCATGAGACCTGTGTATGCATCCTCTTTTTCTTGCACATCGTCTTGCAGGAGACGAATCTCACTGCCGGCTCGCTCAAGGTCATCCTTGGTTTCCCTGAGATCCGCGTCGAGCTGGGATACCTGCATGAACAGGTAGAACCCCCCAATACCGACGGTGACGACCAACAGAGTGCCAACACTCATTGCCGCATATCTCCACATCCTGGTACCCCCTTGTAGCAGAGACTGGGCCGTGTGCCTAATCACCCGAATCCCCCGCGCAGAGCCGCCTCCCTGTCATTCCGAGCGCAGCCGAGGAATCCAAAATCTCAAGTGGCCCGTCAAAGTCGGAACGCGGCGTACCAACCCCCAGCACAAATCGACGCTAATCGCGAACCTTGGCCATAGGCACTGCCTATATAAATTCCTCTAGCCGCTGGATATTTCGCGGATTATCAACCTCGTTGCCCTGCTGGATACCCGCGTAGTACGCAAACAACTGCACGGGCAGCGCAGTTACCAGGGGCAGCAGCGCCTGAGGCGTGTCCGCGGGAATGAATATGGGGTGATCCACAATTGGCGCGAGTTCCTCGTCGCCTTCAGTGAGAATGGCCGCAACCACGCCGCCATTGTCCTTGAGCAACCTGACTGCAAGCTCCATGCGTCCATATTCGGGGCCTTGCGGCGCGATAGCAAAGGTAGGGGTCTCATCGCCGTTGATGAGAGCGATCGGGCCATGAATGAGCTCCGATCCCGGATATGCAGTGGCGTGGATATAACCAAGCTGGATGAGTTTCCATGCACCCTCTGCCGCCACCGGGTACAGACGCCCATGCGCCAGGAACAAAGCATCACGCCGCGTTGAATAGCGCGTGGCCAGCGCTGACGGAAGGGACGGATCCTCGAGGATGCGGTTCGCGTACCCAGACAGCTTGCTCAGTTCGTTCAGGCGGCCGGGCACGGATTCTGCGCTGTCATTCCCTCGAATCTGGGCGAGATGCATCGCTATCAGATAGAACGTAAGCACCGACGACGTGAACGACTTTGTAGACGCCATACCCATCTCGCGTCCACAACGCAGCGGAACGACAGTGTCCGCCATCAACGCGCCCGTCGAATCCTCATCATTCGTCACCATGATTGTCGGGCAGCCAAGTTCGCTGGCCAGCGTCATTGCGCCTAGGGTATCCAGTGTTTCCCCTGATGCCGTGACGGCGACAAAAAGTGTCTTCGGGCCTAGCTCAAAATCGCCGAATACAATCTCTGAGCCGACGTGAACCTGGCATGGCAGATCAGTCAATTCTTCGATATAGAGCCGTCCGGCATCCGCCGCATGAAGGGATGAGCTTGAGCCTGTGAGCACTACCCGCTCGACACCCTCCAGCGCGTCCCGTATTGGTTCGAGTTCCTCCATTCGAAGAGAGACTGTATCGAAATCGACGCGGCCACGCAGCGCGTCCGTCCACGCCTCAGGCTGCTCGGTAATCTCTTTGATCATGAACGTCATATGCCCGCCGCGCGCCGCTGCCATCGGATCTTCTGAGGGCGAAATGGACCGTTTGGAGATGGGAACGCCGGCCATGAGCGTCTTGAACTCCACACCTCGCGGCGTCACGATCGCCATCTCCCCGGCAGCCAGGAACGCGATCCTGTCTGACACGCTTGTCAGCGGCCCAGCCTCACTCGCAACGAAGGCCTCGTTGTGCCCCCATCCCACAACAAGCGGGCTCGCATAACCGCTGCGCGCAGCCACGATAGTCTCCGGCTCCTCTGCGCGCGCAGCCACGACGGCCAGCGTTCCCTGTGTCCGCGCCATGGCTGACCGAACGGCGGTCTCAAGGCTCGCCTCGGCTCCCGCCATCGACAATTCCTCATTTATCAGATGCGGAATCACCTCCGCATCGGTCGTCGAGAGAAAGCGGTGGCCGCGACTCCTCAGTTCCAGCTTGAGTTCGGCGTGGTTCTCAACGATGCCGTTCGTGACCACTGCGACCAAACCATGGCGATCCAGATGCGGCTGCGCGTTCTCAGCCGTCACGGCCCCGTGCGTTCGCCACCGTGTGTGCCCGAGACCCATGTGACCGAGAGGTGGCTCTTCGGAGAGCGCGCCCTCCAGGACATCGAGGCGTCCGACAGTCTTGACGGCATTGAAATACCCGTCCGGGTCGCGTACGGCGACGCCGACACTGTCATAACGCTGGTTCCTTACCTGCGAAAGGGCCTGCAAGAGGACCGGCACGGCCTCCCGAACACCGACGTAGCTAACGATGGCGCCCATAGACGTCCCTCACTGCCCTGCGCGCTCCTCTGCGTGTTGTGTGTCCTGCGCGCTGTCCTCATAGTAGCCGCGCATGTGCTCAGGCAACAGGCCTGCAATAGCGTGCATAATCTCGTTTGTCGCGCGTTCGAACCGGTCGTCCGCCTTGGATTCCGCCAGATCAGAGAAGTCCAGCAGCTTGCCGATGCGTGCCGTAAAGCGCGGTCTGCGAACAACAAACGCGGGATTGTGACCCAGCCCCGCAAAGCCCTCGATGCCGACAGGGAGAACTGGCGCGCCCGTCGTCAGGGCAAGGAAGCCCGTCCCCGGTCGGGCTTGACCCATCCGACCGTCCCGGCTGCGGGTCCCCTCCGGAAACATCCCGATTGCGCCGCCGCCGCGCAGGTGCTCTCGTGCCGTTCTCAGGGCTTCCCGATCAAGCCGGTCCCGTGTAATCGGAATCAACCCCCACGTCCGCACCAGCCATCGCGTTAGCGCATTCCCCTCCGTCACAAGCTCCCGCTTGGCAAGAAAACGCACCTGCCACGGCATGATGACGCCAATCAGCGCCGGATCCATGTTGTGCGTGTGGTTCACCGCCACAATGACTGGCCCTGTTGACGGTACATTCTCGCGTCCATGCACGGTCAGCCGTGAGCCAAGCCAAAACGCCCCTGTCGCGCCGGAATGCAGCAGCTTTGACATCAGTGACTGTTTTTCCATCACGCAACTATAGTAGACGCTGTGCGTCTATACCTTCCCCCTTGATGGGGAAGGTCAGGATGGGGGTGACCGAAATGACGTCTGCCAACGATAGCGGAGTGCTTGACAGCATCGACCGCGATGAGGTCGTGCAGCTCATGAAAGACCTGCAGAGCTATCGCAGCTTTTCAGGCGGCGAAACGGAGGTCATGCAGTTCCTTGCGGGCTGGTTTGATGAGCGTGGTGTCTCTACCGAGCTCATTGACGTGTCCGATGAACCCGGCCGCCCTGATCTGGTCGTTCGCGTCCCTGGCAGTGGTGGCGGCTCGTCCCTCATGCTCAACGGCCACCTGGACATCGATCCCGTCCCGCTCAACTATCCAGGCGATCCGTGGGATTGCCACGAGGATGGCGACATACTCACTGGCCACGGCCTCGGCAACATGAAGGCCGGCGTAGCGGCCGCGGCCGCTGCTACCGTTGCCGTCCACCGCTCCGGCGCCCAACTCCGCGGCGACCTGCTCTTCACCGGCGTCGTGGGGGAACTTCAGGGCGGTGTCGGCGCTTACGACCTCGTTCAACGGGGCATCGGCTGCGACTACACCATCATCTGCGAGCCCTCATTCCTCGATGTCCGCACCATGCATTCCGGCGCATGCCAGTTCGTCATCACCGTCACAGGCTCCTCCGCGTGGATCGGCATGCTGCACCGCGCCGAATACGTTAATGCGGTCCGCGTCATGTCGGATGTCGTTAGGGCGCTGGATGACGTCGAGTTCTCTGCGCAGCCGCACCCGGCCACTCCAGGTCTGCCACGTATGATTGTCGGCGCGATCAACGGCGGGGTCGGCACTGATTTCCTCAAGTGGCGCGCGTCCTACGTCGCGGACTACTGCGCAATCATCATTGAGGTGCGCGGCGTACCGGGACAGGACTGGGAGCAGACGCAGGCTGACATAGACAAGGTTCTGGAGGGTGTCCGCGCCGCCAACCCTGATGCCACCATTGAAATATCGCCGCCGCCTGCCACGTACACGGACGATTGGCGCAGCATGAAAGTGCCCGGGCACGGCATTGACACGCCAATCGACCACATGCTGCCCCAAACAGTCGCGCGGCGACATACGGAAGTCACGGGAAGCGCGCCTGAGCATGTAGGCCCGCAGGATCCCGGCTCGTTTGCGTGGACGGACGCGGGATGGTTCGAACGGGGCGGCACGGTTCCCGTCGTCTACGGCCCAACATCCAACACGGAGCGCATCACGCGCATCGGCAACGTGCTAACGGTCGCCCGCGTCCTTGCGCTGACGGCGCTGGACATCTGCGGCTGACACGTCCGCTTTTGCCACACGCCCGCTAGAATAGTTAACGAATTCACATGGTGGACAACATTCTGATAGCGGTCGCGTGGCCGTATGCAAACGGAGACCTCCACCTCGGGCACATCGCCGGTGCGTACCTGCCCGCAGACATTTTTGCCCGCTTTCACCGCATGAGGGGCAACAACGTCCTCATGGTTTCCGGCTCGGACGCGCACGGCACGCCCATCACTCTCCGCGCTGAGGCCGAGGGCGTCTCACCTCGTGAGATTCATGACCGTTTCCACCAGGGCTTCCTGGAGTCATGGGACGGCCTTGGCATCTCGTGGGATCTCTACACGACCACTGAAACGGAGAACCACTACCGCATCGCGCAGGACTTCTTCACCCGATTCCATGAAAAAGGCCTGCTCTACGAAACAGAGAGTGAAGTCCCCTACAGCCCTACCCAGAAACGCTACCTGCCCGATCGCTACATCAACGGCGAGTGCCCTCACTGCGACTACGATAGCGCGCGTGGCGACCAGTGCGACGAGTGCGGCCGCACCCTGGATCCGCGTGAGCTTATCAATCCGCGCAGTTCACTTGACGGCAGTACCCCGGAGTTTCGCACCCGCTCCCATTTCATGATGAAGTTCTCCGAATACGGAGACAGCCTGCTGGAATGGCTCAAGGATAAGAACCATTGGCGACCGCAGGTCCTTAATTTCACAATCGGCTTTCTGGAGCAGGGCCTAAAAGATCGCGCCTATACCCGAGACCTTGATTGGGGCATCCCCGTCCCACTCGACGGCTGGGAAGACAGGCGCATCTACGTCTGGTTTGAGGCCGTCATCGGCTACCTCTCCGCATCCGTTGAATGGGCGCAGGAAATCAGAGGCGACCCCGAGGCATGGCGCGCATGGTGGGGAGCCGACGCAAAGCCTTACTACTTCATCGGCAAGGACAACATCACCTTCCACACCATCATCTGGCCCGCTATGCTCATGGCCTACGGTGACGATCTCGCCCTGCCGGAGGACGTCCCCGCCAACGAGTTCCTGAACCTGGAGGGCTACCAACTCTCCACCAGCCGCAACTGGGCTGTCTGGGTGCCGGAGTACCTTGCCAACTATGACCCGGACGCCCTTCGCTACGTCCTCTCCTCAAACATGCCTGAAACCTCCGACTCCGAGTTCACGTGGCCCGACTACATCCGCCGCGTCAACAACGAACTCGTTGGAACCTACGGCAACCTCGTTCACCGCACGCTGACGTTTCTCCAGCGATTCTTCGATGGCGTCGTGCCGGACGCTCAGCCGGACGAAGCCGGCACACGGCTGCTGGCGAGGGTCGATGAGGCGCTCGAAGAAGCCGCCGCCGAGATCGCCGCTTGCCGTTTCCGCGCCGGACTTGGCGTGGCCATGAGCCTTGCGCAGGACGGCAATCGCTATCTGGACGAGCGCGCCCCGTGGCGTGCTATCCGTGAGGATCGCGACGATGCTGCCCGCACAATCGTCACCATTCTGGGTATCATCAGCGGACTCAAGACCCTGCTTGCCCCCTACCTGCCCTTCAGTTCCCAGCGGCTCCATGAGATGCTCGGTCTTGAGGGCAGTGTGCAAGACGCCGGCTGGGCCGCAACGTCGCCACAGGCAGGCACTCGACTACCCCAACCCCAGGCCCTTTTTGCCAAACTTGATGAGGAACAGGTGCTCGCGCGGGAGATGGCCAATCTCGGCGTGGGCGATGAAAATGAAACAACGGCGTAGACAGGCGCGCTTACGGCCTGCGAACTGACATTGACTGACACAGCAAAGACCAAACTCCCGTCTTTTCTTGAAATAATCGAACCGGATATGGCGGAGGTGGAACGCCGCCTCCGCACCATCGGTGAGGACGATTTCACCTGGCTCGATGAGCTGCTCCGCTACATCCTCGCCACGCCCGGCAAGCGCGCCCGCCCCGCCGTCACGCTCCTCGCCGGACATCTCTTCGATTTCGATCCGGACGTGCATATCTCCATGGCCGTCGCAGTCGAACTGCTGCACACCGCCTCCCTCGTCCACGACGATTCAGTCGATAAGGCGCCGATGCGCCGCGGGGTCGCAACGATCAACGCCCAGCATGGCGACGCCGTCGCGCTTCTCTTGGGCGACTATCTATTTGCCAGCTCCGCTGAGATGGTCTGCGCCACCAACAATGTCCGCGTCATCACCCTCTTCTCCCGCACGCTGCGGCTCCTCGCCGACGGCGAACTCCGTGAGATCCAACAGGCATTCGACTGGACGGGCGGACAGGAAGAGTACTGGGCGCGCGTCGAGCGCAAGACGGCATCATTGTTCACGACCGCCGCCGTCTCTGGCGCGGTTCTTGGAGGCGCGACGGAGAGCGAAATCGACGCCGTCACGGATTACGGCATGAGCCTCGGCACTGCCTTCCAGGTGGTGGACGATATTCTCGATCTGCAGGGCGATGCCTCTGAGGTTGGCAAGCCCATTGGCTCGGACCTGCGTGGCGGCATCCTCACCCTCCCCGCCCTGCTCTATCTCGGCGAACACCCGGAGCTGAACGAGACCGGCCCATTCGCCCGCCTGCGGGACGAGCGCGAAACCATGACCGAACACGATAAGGAACAGTGCGTGGAGGAGGCTCTCCTACTAATCCGCGACTCAGACGCCGTTGAGAACTCCTACGCCGTCGCCAACAAGCTCGCCGACCGCGCCCGCAAGGCTCTCAGCAGGATCAACCGCCCCACCAACCCAGCCCTTCAATCCCTCACGGACATCATCGACTTCGTCGTCCAACGCCACTCGTAGGCAAAGACAGTCAGATTTGCACCCACATTTAGGGGAAAAATAGATCAAATTGGCCTATATACATTCATTTGGGTGTGCAATAGACTACATATGCTTGACGTAAGCAATGGGGAGGTGTGAGCGTTGGCACTGCAATTGAAGGGTGTTGCCACCCGAGACCAGCAGGTTGACTCTCAGGATTACGTCACTCCACCTTCCCCCGACGGTGAATCTTCATATAGCGACACCATCGTCTTTGGCGACAACTTAGAGTATCTACGCACTATGCCGGACGGCATCGTTGACCTCATCTATATTGACCCGCCATTCAACACGGGAAAGAAGCAGGCGCGGCGAACTCTCCGAACCGTTCGCGATGAGGAATCCGGTGACCGTGTGGGGTTCAAGGGGCAGCGATACCGAACCATCCACGTTGGAAGTTCCGAATACAATGACAGTTTCGACGACTACCTGGGATTCTTGGAGCCGCGACTAAGCGAAGCCAGGCGCGTCCTCAAGCCCAACGGCTCATTCTTCCTCCACGTCGATTACCGCGAAGTCCACTACTGCAAGGTGCTCCTCGACAAGATCTTTGGGAATGAGTCGTTCATCAATGAAATCGTCTGGGCCTACGACTACGGCGCGAGGTCGAAATCCCGCTGGTCCACCAAGCACGACAACATCCTCTGGTACGCCAAAGACCCATCCGATTTCACCTTCAACTACGAAGAGATGGACCGCATCCCATACATGGCGCCCGGCCTGGTCGGCAAAGAAAAGGCCGCGCGAGGCAAGACGCCCACGGACGTCTGGTGGCATACGATCGTGCCCACCGCCGGCAAGGAAAAGACCGGCTATCCCACCCAGAAACCGCTCGGCATCCTTGAACGCATCGTCAAGGTCCACTCCAACCCCAACGATCTCGTGCTGGATTTCTTTGCGGGCAGTGGCACAACGGGTGAGGCCGCTGCAAAGCACAGCCGTCGTTTTATTCTTATTGACAACAGCCGGGATGCGATCAACATTATGGCGGACAGACTAACCCGCTATATGCCGGATCTTGAGAACGGCGAATTGACTTTAAGACGTTCGGAAAGTGCATCGAAATAGAATTTGCAATGAGCACAGACCAAATCCCGGATCCAGAGGTACGGTCTCTCGCGAGAATCGCTGGTCCAATGGAAGATACAGACCCTGCCGTAGAGGCGTTTTGGGCGGAAAGCCCATTTGACTGGATAAGGAGAAAAACATCAGGTAGCAAAGGGGCCATCTTTAAGAGACTCGTTACCCAGTACTTCGCCGAGAGAGACTTTGATGTACGCCCCGCTCCTGGTCGTGGGGCAGACCGAGTTATCGGCGGGCTCAGAATTCAGATCAAGGGCGCAACCCTTTGGTCGGACTTTCGGAGCTACAGATTTCAACAACTGCGTGATCAAGATTATGACATCCTCATTTGTCTTGGCATCAGCCCATCCAATGCCCATTGCTGGGTCATCCCTAAGGACATCGTCATGGCCAATTGGGGCGCGGCCGAAGGCTTGGTTTCCCAGCACCTAGGGTCAGACGGAGCAGAAACCGCTTGGCTTACAGTGCAGCCAGATTCCGTAACTACTTGGCTCGACGAATTCGGAGGCACACTGGAAAACGCAACGGCTGTTTTGAGGTCGTACGTGTCAGACTAGTAGCGCCTCCTTCACAACTATCGTGAACTCCCCACGCGGCTTCTCAAAGTACTCGACGGCCTCCGACAAGGTCCCCCGAAATATCTCCTCGTGCAGCTTTGTCATCTCGCGCCCGATGACCGTCTCGCGATCTCCCAGCACCTCAAGAAGCGCCTCCAGCGTTGCGATGATCCGATGCGGCGACTCATAAAGTACGGTCGGCCACTCCTGCTCAGAGATGGCCTCGATCATGCGCCGACGCTGCCCCGCCCTGCGTGGCAGGAACCCGAGAAACGTGAACTTGTCCGCCGGCAGCCCCGCGACGCTCAGCAGCGCGGCAATCGCCGTCGGCCCCGGGATCGGCGTCACCGTGTGCCCCGCCTCCGCCGCCGCCCTCACCAATTGCGCGCCGGGGTCGCTGATCAGCGGCGTCCCCGCCTCACTCACCAACGCAATGCTCTTGCCCTCATCGAGCTCCCCAAGCAGCTGCGGTATCCGCCGCCGGACGTTGGCATCAAACAGGCTGACCAGCCGAACGCGCAGGTCATGCCGCGTCAGTAGCTTGCGCGTCGTGCGAGTATCCTCCGCCGCAATCAGGTCAACCTCTCCCAGCACACGCAGTGCCCGTGCCGAGATATCCTCCAGGTTCCCTATAGGCGTGGCCACCACGTACAGCGTCCCACCGCTCTCGTTTGAGTCCGTCATCACGCTGCAAGCATAACGCGACAGAAACTCCCTCTCCCTGAGGGAGAGGGTCGGGGTGAGGGGGTTCTCCTACGGTGCCCAAGCCGGAACGCGGCACGCCATCCCCACCAGCACCTCAACGCAGATCGCGAAGTTTAGCCGTAGCGCAGCTACTGGCGTGGGTCCAAAAAGTCCCGCACCCCGTCGCCGATGAGCGCCACGCAGAACACCAGCGCCGTCAGCGCAAGCCCCGGGAAGATCGTCAGCCACGGCGCGGCCTCCAGAAATCCCTCCGACCCCTCCTTGAGCATCCGACCCCACGATGGATCAGGCGGCGGCACCCCCAGCCCCAAAAAGCTCAGCGCCGCCTCCGTCAGCACCGCCCCTTCCATAAACCCCGTCGCGTGGATAATCACAGGCGTGATGGAGTTCGGAAGCACGTGCCGCGCGACAATCCGTGTCGGGCTCCCGCCCAGCGATTTCGCCGCCATCACGTACGTCTCCGCCTTGACGGACAGCGCCTGCGCCCGAGCGATGCGAGCCACCTGCGGCACGAACGCCACAGTGATGCCGATGATCACGCTGACCGGCGACGGCTCCAACACAACGACGAGCAGCAGTGCCATCAGCAGGTGTGGAAACGCCATCAGCGCGTCGATGAATCGCTGGATGACCAGATCGGCTACCCCGGACGCATACGCGGAGATGATCCCAATCGTCGTGCCGATCACCGTCCCTGCCAGCACGGACACCAACCCCACCATCAGCGAGATCCGCGCCCCGTACAGCACTCGACTGAACACGTCCCGCCCGAATCGGTCCGTGCCAAAGAGGTGCTCGGCGGACGGCGCGAGTAGAGCATTGGCTTCGTCATGCGCAAGCGGGTCGAACGGCGCCAGCTGCTCAGCGAATATGGCTGCCAGCCCCATCGCCAGTAGCGCCGTGAGCGCGGCAGCGCCAACCGGATAGCGCCGCGCAGCCCGTGCCGGCCTAGTCGCGATACGTGATGCGCGGATCAAGTACGGCATACAGTACGTCGATGACCAGGTTGACCGTCAGCATGATGAACACGAACAGCGTGGCGTAGGTCTGCACAACGGGATAATCGCGATCCGATACGGCGTCCACGATGCCGCGCCCGATCCCGGGCAGCCCGAAGATCGTCTCCATCACCACTGCCCCGCCCAATAAAGCTCCTACCTGAATCCCCGCCACGCTCAGCACGGGAATGAGCGCGTTGCGCAGCGCATGGCGCACGAGCACGATCCTCTCCGCCAGCCCTTTGCTCCGCGCAGTGCGGATGAAATCCTGCCCCAGCACGTCCAGCATCCCCGCTCGCGTCATGCGTGTCAGGTACGCCGCATAGCCCCACGCGAGGATCACAACAGGCAGGACCATCAGCTGTACGTGACGCGCGGGGTCTTGCCAGACATGGTCATAGATGACGGGAGGAGACCAGCCAATGAAGAGGACCAGCGCAATCAGGGCAAGCAGCGCGAGGAAGAAACTTGGAACCGCCTGCCCGCCGATGGCGAACACCCGCACGAGGAAATCAGTCCATCGTCCCTGTCGCACCGCCCCCGCAATCCCTACCGGAATTGCAATCGCCGCCGCCAACACCATCGTGTACACCGCCAGCTGCACTGTCACCGGCAACTGCCGCGCCACAAGCGACGATATCGGCGTCCGATTGACGAACGATCTTCCCCCAAAATCGCCCGTCGCCACGCTCCACAGCCACGACCCGTACTGAGCGATGAGCGGCTCATCCAGCCCCAGCTCCTCCCGCACGCGCTCCACCTGCAACGGGTCATGCGCCACCTCGCCGGAGCCGCCCAGCACCACGTCCACCACGTCTCCGGGCAGCACACGCAGGATCGCAAAGATGACCATCGACGCAATCAGGAGCGTCGGAACAAACAGCGCAAGCCGCAGCCCAATGTATCGGAGCATGACAACAACCTAACGCATCAGCGGCGCGTCAGGTTGGCGAGACAACCTACAGCAGTTGAGTTACCGCAGCCCCGGCAATGGCCGTCACCACCACAACCAGCCATGGCGGCGCCTTCCAGAACGCCAGCAACGCGAACGCCGCGGCCGCCACCGCAAAGTCCGCCGGCGTCTCGATGGCGCTGGTCCAGAGAGGATCATAGAGCGCCGCCAACAGCAGCCCCACCACTGCCGCATTCACACCCATCAGCGCCTGCCGCACACGTGCCACACCACGCAGACGCTCCCAGAATGGCAGCACACCGGGCACGAGCAGGAACGACGGCGCGAAGATCGCCGCCAGCGCCAGCAGTCCGCCGCCCCATGCCGGTGTCAGCCTATCGACCGACGCGCCCAAATACGCAGAGAACGTGAACAATGGCCCCGGAACCGCCTGCGCTGCGCCGTACCCCGCCAGAAACTCGTCGCTCGTCACCCAGCCCGGCGGAACAACCTCCGCCTCGATAAGCGGCAGCACCACGTGCCCGCCCCCAAACACAAGCGACCCTGTGCGATAGAAGCTGTCCACAACGTCGACGGCCAAGTTCTCCGTCAACCTGCTCGCCAACGGTAGAGCGGCCAACAGGACGAGGAATGCGATGAGCAGAACCGCCGCCGCACGCATCCCCCCGTTCGAGACAACATCGCCGTCCGCTCGCGGCTCCGGCGGCTTGAGGACAATCAGACCCAGCACTGCCCCACCCGCAATCACCAGCAACTGCGCCGCAATGCCGCCCGACAACAACAACGCAGCCGCGGCCACGACGGCGATGGTGATGCGTGTCCGGTCCGGCGTCAGCGTCCGCCCCATACCCCACAATGCCAGCGCAACAACGGCCACAGCGACAATCTTGAGCCCGTGCAGCCAGTCCGCGCTCTCTTGCGCCCCCAGCTCCTGCACGCCATACGCGAACAGGATCAGCGCCAACGCGGAGGGCAGCGTAAACCCCAGCCACGCCGCAAACCCGCCCAACAGCCCTCCACGCCTGATCCCGACGGCCATCCCAAGCTGGCTGCTGGCCGGACCCGGCAGGAACTGGCACAGCGCGATCAGCTCCGCAAACGTCCCCTCATCAAGCCACTTGCGCCGAACGACGTACTCCTCGCGGAAATACCCGATATGCGCGATAGGCCCGCCAAACGACGTCAGCCCCAACCGCCCCGCAACAAGAAAGATCTCCCAAAACCTACCCATAACTGTCGGCATCGTATGCCATACGGCACATGCAGGTCCTGGCATGCCATAGATGCAAACACCCGTCATTCCCGCGAAAGCGGGAATCCAGTGCGGCGCGCAGCGTCGCCATCCCCTCTCCCTGAGGGAGAGGGCTAGGGTGAGGGGGGCTCTTCCCCGTTCGCCCTGAGCTTGTCGAAGGGGGCTCCCGAACGGGGATCTAACCCCTATCCGTCATTCCCACGAAAGCGGAAATCCGAAGGGACTTATATCGTCGATTACCCTTTTATCCTCTCTTGAGACACAAATGTTGGGCGTCGTCGATCAGCAAGTCGAGACCCTTAGGAATGAACCTCAGCACGTAAGGCTCTCCTGTCGTCCGAATCTCAAAAGAGATTTCGTCAGTTTGACGCAGTTTGTTGATAAAGCCATCAGCGTCTTCAAAAGAAGACGACAGGGTAAACCAGTCCCCGTCCTCGACGAGATACCATTGTCGGACATAGCTACGCCCATCGACGTACTCTGTTATGTTTCTTCTGCCGCTACTCACCCTGCCAGAGAAGAAAACGCCACCGCCAGAACGCTCTAAAGCGACGTATCTGACTTCATCACCTTGAACCTCAAAACAACTAAGGTTGAGCGTGACAGCGCCCAGCCTGTCAGAAGAGCCGAGAGTGGACAGTTCGTATGTATCTCCGTAACTGTTCTCAACCCATGTCGAAACCGGCACGTATTCGTATGCAGGAGGTGGTTGGGGTGTCGCGGTTGGTGCAGGCGTCGCAGTCGGTTGCGGAGTAGGAGCCGGTTGGGGTGTCGCGGTTGGCACTGGCGTTGCAGTCGGCTGTGGCGTCACTGTCGGCCAGGGGGTTGGCGTCGCCGGTGGGATGGATAACACCGCAATAGCGGTTGCTTGCTCATCTACCCTGTCTTGTAGGTCACTAAACTCGTCTCTTGGCACGCACCCCATCATGGCGAGTGCCATCGCACAGATCATCAGGACTACTTGCATCCTCTTCACTTTGCTCTCCTTGTTACCCCGCTCCCATCCGTCATTCCCGCGAAAACGGGAATCCAGAACCCGGAGCGCAAACGATACGAAAGTTGGGTTTCCTGACTAAAGTGGGCCGTGATTAGGCCGCAAATCTGTTAGGCGCTCTGTCATATCGTTCTTAGCCTGTTCATATCCGCTCTGGTACGCGCAATACGGACACTTGTGACGGCCATCGCCCGACTGATTCTCCTTCAGCGCTCTCATAGCGTGATCGAGTGGCTGTCGATTCTCAGAGTTCCCTTGCCCAGCATGGATAGGGCAATCACCAGCTGATTTCACTTCAGGCACAACTAACCACCTCCCCCAGCCGCCGCGCCGCCATCTCCACGTACTCTTCAACCGACTCAAACCCGACGAACGACCGGCCAAGCTGCAACGCCGCCACGCCCGTACTCCCTGACCCCATAAACGGGTCAAGAATCACGTCGCCCGGATTCGTGCTCGCCCGCAGGCAGCGGTCAATGAGAGCAATGGGCTTCTGCGTCGGGTGCTTGCCATGCGCCTTCTCCGCGCGACCGGCAGCATTGAATTTCCATACCGTCTGCATCTGCTTGCCGCCATTCTCTTCGCGCATGTCGTCGTAGTTGAAGACATACCGATGGCGGCTGCCTTTCCTGGCCTTGCTGGCCCAGAGCAGAATCTCGGTTGAGTGCGTAAACGTACGGCGGCCCAGGTTTGGAGGTGGATTCGTCTTCTCCCAGACGATGTCGTTCAGCAGTCGAAAACCGTTCTGCAGAAGCGCCATCCCCACGCTTGGATAAACGTGCAGCGTCCCGGAGACCCAGATGGTGCCGGTTGGCTTGAGGACGCGGTATGACTCCGCCGTCCATGCCAGGTTGAACTCGTGGTCGGCGTCTAACCCCTGGCTGCGATCCCACTCGCCCTTGTTGACACTAACCATGCGCCCGCCAACGCAGGTGATTCCGTCGTTGGAAAGCAGGTACGGCGGGTCCGTCCAGATACAATCGATGGAATCGTCAGGAACCAGAGCAAGTAGTTCGAGGGCATCGCCCCGGTACAGGGCTGCTTCAGGATCGTCTAATGACCACGCTGGGGTGGCCGTGGCCCGTAGGTCTCGAGCAATCGGAATAGTGGAGGCTGATTGCATCGCGATCGGATCGTTGATCACATGTGCGCATCCGTCAACCCCCACCCGCGCATGTCATTCTGAGCCCGTTGAATAGTCCCCGTTCGCCCTGAGCTTGTCGAAGGGGGCTCCCGAACGGGGACCTACCCCCGCAACACCACCCAAGCCCGCTCACGAACCGAGAGCCCTTACGCAGTAAGCCAGACCGTCGCGAAATCCGTGTGCGTGTGGCCGTCCTCCGGCGGTATCACAAGCCCCTTCACATACGTTCGATACGGCACCACCTGCACCGATCCTGCAATGGGCACAACGTATGTCTGCTCCCTCACTACGTAGCTCTCCAGCTCCCGCCACGCCGCCACCCGCTGCCGATGCGTCCGCGTCGCCCGCAGCTCCTCGTACAACAAGGTCACATGCGAGTCCTCGTGCTTGGCGTAGGCATCGGGGAAGCGACTGTACACCCCGTACGCCGCCTCCGTCCCCTCCGGTATCGGCGACGTGAAGTTGGAGCCGGGTTGGGAATCATAGTCCAGGCTCACCCGTCCTCGATTCCACTCCGCCTCGTCCACCAGTTGAATCTGAAGATCAATGCCGAGCCCCGCCAGTTGGTTATGTAGAAACTCGCAGCGAGCGGTGAGTCGTGCCCGGCACAGGTAGTCCATCTCGAAGCCCTCCCCATGCCCAGCCGCCTCTATCAATGCCTGTGCCTCATCCCGCCGCTCCTCCAACGCCCCTCTATTGAACCGCTGCCACGTCGTGAAATCGGCCGACGTGAACGGGTTGGCCGGGCTGAACGTCGGCGAGATATACCCGAACCCGCCCAGCACCGTCGGAATCGCCGCCTCACGGTCGATCCACAGGGAGATCGCCTGCCGCACGTCCGGGTCCTGCCACGGCCCCTCGCGCAGCACGTTGAACCCCAGCCGGAACATCCCGCCCTGCATCTCTCCGTAGAACACCTCGTCAGGCCCCAACTGTTCGTCGATGGCCGCCTTGCGCTCCTGCGTCAGGTAATGTCCCTCTCCCCGCGCTCCCCCGTCGATCCGGCCGGTCCGAAACGCCGCGTCCATCGCCGTCGCGTTCGGCATGATCACGTAGTCGATGCCGTCCAGGTACGGCAGATCCCCGCCCGCGCCACGCTCCCAATACTCATCGTTCCGGACGACACGGATAAGGCTGCCCGGCTCATAGCTCTCAAGGCGGAACGGCCCCGCCCCGACAACTCCGACATCCAGCGGCCCAGCGCTGTAATCCCCGTCCTCGAACAGCGGCTCGAACACATGCTTCGGATGGGCGATGCGCAGGCGCGGGTTTGCCAACACGGACAGGTAGTGCGGATTTGGCTCCGCGAGCGTCACGCGCAGGCGGTTGAACTCCAGCACCTCAACCGACGCAATCTCGCCCAATTCCCCGCGAAAATACGCCGGCGCGCGGACCGGGACGCCGCCCGATTCCCACCCGTTCGCCGCCAGGTCGAACCAGAACGCGGCGTCCTCCGCCGTGAATGGCTCGCCGTCGTGCCACGTCACGTCGGGACGAATCGTGAATTCCCACTCGGTGAAACCGGGATTCGCAAGCCAACTCGACGCAAGGTCCGGGCAAGCGAGGTACATGTTTTCCCTGCACCGCCGCACCAGGTTGCCCGCCCCGAACAACGCCCCGCCAACGTGGTGCAGCGCGATGCTGGACGTCCGCATCGTGTCAAACGCCGCCGGCGGGTCCCCCCGATTCGCCAGCGTCAGCACCCCGCCGTACCGCGGCGTCTCCTCCCCCGCAACCGGAGACGAATCTGACCGCGACTCCGGCGTCGCAGTACCGCTGCCATTGCACGCAACCATCACGACACAACAGACAACAAAGACCAGGCAACAGATAACAGAAAGGGCAACCAACCTCATCTACCCAGTATGAAGCCCCACCCAACCGACACACCGCCAACGCCGGAACGCGGCAAGCCTACCTCTTCTTCAGGCAAAGCAAGACCGCGAACTTAAACCGTAGCGCAGCTACCCGTTCGCCCTGAGCGTAGTCGAAGGGGGCTCCCGAACGGGGACCTAGCCCCCTCCGTCATTCCCATGCTTGACACGGGAATCCAGTGCGGCGCGCGGCGCCGCCTCCCATGTCATTCCGAGCGCAGTGAAGAAACTACCCCTCCCGTTGCGTCACCGTAGCGAGAGCGGGCGTCTATCCTAGTGAACTGCACTGACCTGAAGACGGATGTGCTCGTATTCGGCGATTCGGTCGATTATCTCGAAAAGGTTGCTGGCTCGTGGGTTGCCCGAAGGTCCAAACATACGCATCAAGCTCTTTGGCTGCTTGTTGGTACGGGCTGCCAACTCGCTAAACCCGATGGTGGCGTTGATGTAGTCGCGTAGCACAATCTTGCCCGTGTTCACGTCTCCTGCAAGCATGCACTCTATAGCTTCCTTTAGTAGAGCCTCGCGAAAATCGGGATCGCGCTTCGCTCGAGCCTGCACAGAATCTTTGAAGGCGCGCGTAAGTGCCATCATTGTCCCCCTCATGGCTTCTGATTCTTGTATTCCCTCCATAACCTCCGCGCGTTCTCGATGTCCGCCTGCTGCCCGCGTTTTGTCCCTCCTCCCAACAGGACAATCAAGACGTCACCATCCCTCCCAAAATAGACGCGGTAACCGGGGCCAAAGTTGATACGGGATTCGAGTACGCCTTCACCCACTCCTCGAACATCAGACATATTCCCGCCTTGCATTCGAGATAGGACGGTGTTTACTCTGGCCGCTGCTGTAGGGTCGAGCCGATCAAACCAACGGCCAAATGGGCTGCGTCCCTGTTCATCCAGGTACTCCCTGACCTCGATCACGGCAATATGGTAACGTATGTGGTACTATTTGGCAAGCGCCTCGGCAGATTTACCCCGGAAAGTCCCGCAACTACTCCAAAGACCGCAGCTGCGGGAACAGCACAACCTCACGAATCGTCGTCTGGCCTGTCAAGATCATCACCAACCGGTCAATCCCCAGCCCGAGCCCGCCAGCCGGTGGCATCCCGTGCTCTACGGCGGTCACAAAATCCTCATCAAGCCGGTCGAAGTCCTCGTCGCGGAACTGTTCCCGGTTCTCCTCTTGCACTCGCAGGCGCGCCGCCTGTTCGATGGGGTCATTCAACTCCGTGAACGAGTTGGCAACCTCCATCCCGCCGATGAATCCCTCAAACCGCTCCACCAGCCGCGCGTCACTCTCAGTCACCTTGGCCAACGGCGTCATCTCAATCGGGTAATCGAGCAGGAACGTTGGCTGGACCAGTCGCGGCTCCACCAGATCTCCAATCAGCTTGTCCACCAGCTGCGGCCACGATGAGTCTTCCGCCGGCGTTAGACCTCGCCCACGCATCGCGGCGCGCAGCCCCTCCGCGGTTCGCATCTCCTCGCTGAGCAGATCGATCTCGCTCCATTCACGGATCGCGTCGATGAGCGGAAGCCGCTGCCAAGGAGGCGCCAGGTCGATCTCCTGCCCGTCATACGTCACCGTCGACGTGCCATGCGTCAGCACCGCAAGGTGATGAATCAGTGACTCCACCATCTCCATCACGTCGGTATACGACGCATACGCCTCATACGACTCCATCGTGGTGAACTCGGGGTTATGCGCCGCGTCGATTCCCTCGTTGCGGAAAATCCGGCCGATCTCAAACACCTTCTCGAACCCGCCCACCAGCAGCTTCTTGAGGTTCAGCTCCGTCGCGATGCGCAGGAATAGCTGCCGATCCAGCGCATTGTGTCTCGTGACGAACGGCGCGGCCATCGCCCCCGCCGCCACCGGCACCAGAACCGGCGTCTCCGCCTCGATAAACCCCCGGTCCTCCATGAACCGACGAATTGCGGACACAACCGCACTGCGAACGGCAAAAATCTCACGTACCTCGTCGTTCGCCATCAGGTCGAGATAGCGCTGCCGATACCGTTGCTCGACGTTCCGCAGTCCGTGCCACTTCTCCGGCGGAGGACGCAGCGCCTTGGCCAACACGGAATATGAGTCGGCCTGCACGGTGACTTCCTCCGTCCGCGTCCGATAAAGCGCCCCGCTGACGCCCAAAAAATCGCCTAGGTCGAGGTCCCTAAGCGCCTGGTAGTCGTCTGTGTTGAGGCGATCCCGCGTGAAGCTGACCTGGATATCGCCGCTGCCGTCCCGTAGCGTGGCGAACGTCAGTCGCCCCATTCCGCGGATAGTCATCAGCCGCCCAACGACGGCCACGCTATGCTCTGTGTTCTCATCCGTCTCAAAGAGCACCCGCGCCTCCGAGGACGTGTGGGTTCGCTGCGTCCGGCGTGGATACGGATCGACGCCCTGCTCGCGCAGCCGTTCCAGCTTGGCCAGCCGTGACTCGAAGTGGGCCTGCGCGGCCCGCGGCTCCTGTTCGTTACTCAACGGACACTATCGTGTAGCTAATCGTGCCGTTCGGAACCGAAACCTCCACCGTGTCGCCAACCTTATGGCCGATCACGGCACCGCCCACCGGGGATTCATTGGAGATACGTCCGTGCACTGCGTCCGCCTCCGCCGTGCCGACCAGCGTGTATGTGTCCTCTTCGCCGCTCTCATCCCGTACCCGGAAACTCGTGCCGATGGAGATGCGCCCGTCCTCGGCATGGTGCTCGTCGATAATGACCGGATTCTTGAGGATGGACTCAAGCTCGAGGATGCGCCCCTCAACGAACGCCTGCTCCGTCTTGGCGTCCTCGTAGTCCGAGTTCTCTTCGGTGCCGGTCAACTCTTTCGAGCTGTGCAGGCGCTCGGTAATCTCGATACGGCGAACGTTGCGCAGATGGTCAAGCTCGCTTTCCAGCTTCGCGAGCCCTTCGTGCGTGAGATATGTTTCCTTCTGCGCCATGACGATGACTCCTTCTCAAGAACCCGGTATACGAGGCGGTCATATAGTCCTTTATCAGATAGCTCGCCGTCCGCCTGGGCCACTGCGGTCAATTCCCTGAGGACTCCCCACCACTCCGTCGCGATGGCCATTCCGGGCGGCGCGTCCGTTATACTCGCGGCCTGTTGCCCATGTCAACCACGATGCCCTCGTTCCGCCGCTGGTATTCGCAGCACGGATATAATGCTCGGCGCGCCGTCCACGTCATGCGGAGCCAGCCGCGCCACCACAACCTCATCTCCCCCTTGGATATACCCGCGCTCCTGCGCCTCGGACAGCATGTAGTCCAGCATCATGTCCGTGTTGTCGTGCTGCATGCCCCACTGCGGCTGAACCGCGTGTAGCAGCGCCATGCGCCGATACAGAACGCGACTGTCCGTGAATGCCAGCACCGGGGCGGTCGGACGCTCCAGTGACAGCATCCGCGGCATCTGATCGTCAGGCGAGAAGACGATGAGCGCGGCGGCATCCAGGTCCGCCAGCAAACTGACCACCGCCCGCGCAATCTTCCTGTCCTGCCCGTCCGTTCCACTATCCTTAGATGCCCGCCGTGATACCTCCAGGTATTCCTCGCTCCATTCAGCCTCGCGGATGATCCGGTCCATCGTTTCCACGGATTCCACGGGGTACGCGCCAATAGACGTCTCCCCGCTCAGCATCACCGCATCCGCCCCCTCAAGCACCGCGTTCGCCACATCCGACGCCTCTGCGCGCGTTGGCCTGCGGTTCCCGATCATTGACTCCAACATCTGCGTCGCCACAATCACCGGTACCCGTTTCTGCGCCGCGAGATGCACCACTGCCTTTTGGATAACGGGCACCCGCTCCGGACCCAGGTCAACACCCAGGTCCCCCCGAGCCAGCATCACGCCGTCCGAAACCTCCAGGATCGCGTCCAGGTTTTCCAGGGCTTCAGCCCGTTCGATCTTGGCGATGATCGACATCTGGGGTGCTCCCAGCGACCTGAGGGTATCCCGGGTGGCCTCAATCTCCTCAGGGCTCCGCACGAATGACAGGGCGACGAGGTCCACGCCCAACGTCACGCCTCGCTCCAAATCCTCCCGATCCTTGTCCGTGGGTGAAACGACACTCACGTTGACGTTCGGCGCGTTGATGCCCTTGCGTTCGCCAAGCTCGCCGCCATGCACAACAACGGTATGAATATCCGTGTCGTCACTCCGCACAACTTCGATTTCCAGCACGCCGTCTGCGATAAGAAGCCTGTCTCCCGGTTGAACGTCCCGCGGCAGTCCCGGATGGCTCACCCACACCTTCTCATCAGTGCCGTCCGGCCAGTCCTGTGTCGTCAACACAAACGGATCGCCGTCCACCAATATCACGGGCCTGCCTCTGGCAAGCGTCCCCGTTCGCAGGCGAGGCCCCTGCAGGTCTTGCAGGATTCCCACCGCGCGGCCCATATCCTGCCCGATGCGGCGTATAAGGCGAACGACGGCCTCATGCTCATCCGGTGTCCCGTGCGAGAAATTGAGCCGCGCCACGTTGACGCCGGCCTCAATCAGTTCGCGAAGCGTCCCCTCATCGGACGTCGCCGGCCCGATGGTCGCAACAATCTTCGTGCGGCGAATGTGGCGTTCACGCCGTTCTACCGGGACATTCATGCCCCTACCCTACAAATCAACCGATAGTTCAAGTCCGATTGGGCAATGATCCGAGCCCATCACGTCGGAAAGAATGAACGCATTGGAGACGCGGTCCATCAGCTCCTCGTTAGCGAAGAAGTAATCGATCCGCCACCCAACATTGCGATCCCGCGCCCGCGTCATCTGGTCCCAATAGGAATAGTGGCCGGTCTCGTCCGGCACGAACCTGCGGAACGTATCGACGTACCCGTTGCCAACCAGCTTGTCCATCCATTCCCGCTCTTCCGGCAGGAACCCGGACGTCTTCTGGTTCTCCTTTGGACGAGCCAGGTCGATTTCATGGTGTGCCGTGTTCACGTCACCGCAGAAGATGATGTTGAGGCCAGCCTTTCTTTCCGATTCAATATGCTCAAAAAAGGCGTCGTAGAACTCCATCTTGTAGGCCAATCGCTCCTTGGATGCGCGGCCATTCGGAAAGTAAACGTTATACAGGACAAACTCGCCGTAATCGAGCCTCAGCACCCGCCCCTCATTGTCCCAACTGCCATCGCCGAACGTTGTGGAAACATCCTTCGGCGCAGCCTTTGTATAAACAGCAACCCCCGAATACCCTTTCCGCTCCGCAGAGGCAAAATGCGCCTCGTAGCCCTCAACCTCCAGCACCGCCTTCGTCAGTTGGTCGCGCTGAGCTTTTGTCTCCTGCATACACAGGATGTCCGGCGAGGTATTCGACAGTATCGCCGGGAATTCGCCTTTTCGATTGACCGCGCGAATACCGTTAACATTCCACGAAAGCAGTGTCGTACTCATGCCCGAATCATACCTGACCCGCCACCCTCCGTCATTCCGCCCCATCCATGTCATTCTGAGCGCAGCGTAGCGGAGTCGAAGAATCTAAAGACTCATTGGGCACTCTTGCCGGAACGCGGCAAACCTACTTCTTCTTCAGACAAAGCAAGACCGCGAACTTTGGCTGTAGGCACTGCCTACCCATGTCATTCTGAGCGCAGCGCAGCGGAGTCGAAGAATCTAAAGACCTCTTTTGCACTCTTGACGGAACACGTCAAACCTACTTCCTCTTCAAAATGGGCAGGACCGCGAACTTAAGCCGTAGCGCAGCTACCGTCATTCCCGCGAAAGCGGGAATCCAGTGCGGCGCGCAGCGCCGCCTCCATGTCATTCTGAGCGTAGCGCAGCGGAGTCGAAGAACCTAAAGACCTCTTGGGCACTCTTGCCGGAACGCGGCAGATCTACTTCTTCTTCAAAATGGGTACGACCGCGAACTTTGGCTGTAGGCACTGCCTACCCATGTCATTCTGAGCGCAGCGCAGCGGAGTCGAAGAATCTAAAGACTCATTTGGCACTCTTGCCGGAACACGTCAAACCTACTTCTTCTTCAAAGTAGATACGACCGCGAACTCAAGCGGTAGCGCAGCTACCCGTTCGCCCTGAGCGCAGTCGAAGGGGGTTCCCGAACGGGGGACTTCCCACCGCCCTCACCCGTCACCCTGAGCCTGTCGAAGGGCGGGGGTACACTATACCCACCGCCGTGACTGCCAAAGCACGCCATATCCGCTACCTGCTCATGCTTGCCGTATCTGCCCTTGCCGTCATAGCAACCACCGCCTGTGCCTCAGACAGGCCGGACGGCGCCGTCACTCTCCGTGTCTTCGCCGCATCATCGCTGACAGAAGCGCTCACGGAGGCAGCAGAGTCATTCGAAGCGGAAAATAGCAGCGTGACTATCGAGACGCACTTCGCGGGCAGTTCACGACTCCGCGCGCAGCTTGAGGAGGGCGCGGAGGCCGACATCTTCATCTCCGCAGATCCCCGCCACGTCGATGCAATCACTCACCTGCTCGTGGAATCATCAGTCACCACCGTCGCAACCAACGAAATGGTGGTTGTCCTCTCGGACTCCGGCCAGGAAATTCAATCGCTGCAGGAGCTTTCGGAGCCGGATGTGAGCATAGTTATCGCCCTGCCGGACGTGCCCGCAGGACACTACGCCCGGGCGCTAGTGGCAGACATGGCACGACAACAGAGCTTCTCCGCCGATTTCGACGATGCCGTGCTCGCCAACATCGTTTCCGAAGAGACCAACGTGCGGGCCGTTCTTGCCAAGGTGCAGCTCGGCGAGGCCGACGCCGGTTTCGTCTACCAGTCCGATCTCCGCGATACCGGCCTCCGCTCCCTCACCATCCCCAACCAAAACCCCGGTGATATCGCCTACGTGGGCGCAGCCCTCCGCGATTCTCCACATCACGACATCGCGCAGGCTTTCCTGGACTTCCTAGTATCGGAGGAGGGCCAACGAATCCTTACTTCACACGGATTCCTTGTATCGGTGGCGGCAACCCCATGAACTGGCGCACGTTCCCCGTCGGCCTCCCTCCCGGCGGCATCATCACCCTCGTCTACATCGCGTTCATCGCGCTGCCGCTCATCGCCCTCTTCGTCCGCGCGGTCTCGTCCTACAGCATTTGGGACAGCCTCACAAGCGACATCACCCTCACCGCCCTGCGCCTTTCGCTGATCACCAGCCTGATCAGCATGATCATCGTGGTGGGAGCGGGCGTCCCCATCGCTCGCTACCTTTCCCGCCGCACAGGCCCTCTCTCACGCGTCATCGATGTCCTCATCGACGTTCCCCTTGTCTTGCCCCCCGTCGTGGCCGGCCTCGCCATGCTCATGGCTTTTGGCCGCATGGGAATCCTTGGCGACGCCCTCGACGCTGCCGGTATCCGGCTGCCGTTCACCACGGCGGCCGTCATCCTCGCGCAGATATTCGTCTCCGCCCCGTTCTTCATCCGCGCCGCCAAGCTTGGTTTCCAGGCCGTCCCGCAAGAGTTGGAGGAGATATCTCAGACGCTCGGCATCTCCCCATGGCGCACCTTCTGGCGCGTGACAATCCCCCTCGCGTGGCCGTCCATCGTCGGGGGACTCGCTCTATCTTGGGCGCGCGCCTATCTCAGAGTTCGGCGCGACAATCATGTTCGCCGGAAACCTCACCGGACGCACCCAGACCATGCCGCTTGCCATCCTCAGCGCCATGGAGAGCGATGTCGGCGCGGCGCTCGCCCTGGCCGTCATTCTCGTCGCCGCGTCGGTCATCGTCCTGTTCGTGCTCGTCCTGGCCGCCACGCGCGCCGCCGTGCCCGCGGGGAGACTACAATGAGCGCGCGCGGGTGGGTAAAACATCGCATCGGCGCGTTCTCGCTGGACGTGTCGTGGGATGTCGAGCCCGGAACCGTCACAGTGCTATACGGTCCCTCCGGCGCTGGCAAGTCTCTCACACTCCGCGCCATCGCCGGCCTGGTTCGACCTGACGAGGGGCGCATCGAGCTCGACGGCGCGGTCGTCTTTGACCACGAGGCAGGCCTCTGGATCTCGCCTCACCACCGCCGCGTCGGCCTCATGCCGCAGGAATACGGCCTCTTTCCCCATCTGACAGTCGCGGCCAATATCTCCTACGGCGCTCACGCTCCCGACTCACAGGCGCGCGCCGTCGAGCTCACCCGGGCGCTGGATCTACAAGAACTGCAAGGCCGTCGTATCTGGGAGCTGTCCGGAGGTCAACGGCAGCGTGTCGCCCTAGCAAGAGCACTGGCGGCCCAGCCGCGCGTCCTCCTCCTTGATGAGCCGTTTGCCGCCCTCGACTCCGAACTGCGCCGAGCGGTGCGGCAGGAGATTCGGCAAGTCCTCACCTCGTCACGGGTGCCGGTAATCCTTGTAACGCACGACGCCGAGGAAGCCCTTGCGCTCGCCGACCACGTGCAGATTATCGACAATGGCCGCATCGTCGCAGAAGGTGATCCGGTCACAACCCTCCGTCAGCCCCCCGCCCCGCGCATCGCCCGGCTGGCCGGTGTGGAAAACCTCCTGCAGATGCGTGTCGCCCGCCTCCAGCCCGAGGACGGCGCGATGCTTTGTGAGACCCTCGAAAGCCCACCACTCACCCTCGAAACTCCGCTTGCCGAGGCACATGAGGGAGACGTGGTCACCGTCGGCATCCGCTCCTCGGATGTCATCCTTGCCAACAGCGAGCCGCAGGGACTATCCGCCCGAAACGTCTTCGCCGGAACTGTAACGACCATCGAGCCGCGATCCCCCGGCCACGACGTAACGGTTGACTGCGGAGGAGGACTGTCCCTCGTTTCTCACGTAACGCGCCACGCAATCACGCAACTGGGCATAAGCGAGGGAGCGCAGATGTGGGCGGTCGTGAAGGCGTCGAGTTGCTTCCTGTTGTCTACTGAGTGACGGCTGACCAGAAGTGTCCGCTATGTGGCGGAGCTGTGGGAAGAAACATCGGGGTCAACCTGCCATTCTCCTTCCAGCAGGCGTCTGCGCTGCATCCGCAGCCGGACCACTTTCCACCAGAACAGGACGCCACCCCCCGCCAGTGCCAACAAGGGGATCACGCCAAAAACGGCGCTGAGATGAACCACGGTGTACAGAGACGCGGTCTCGCGCAACGGCATGTAGATGAAGATGATCACGCCCAACACGATCTTGATCGCAATCATGATGCCGACGAAGGCCCACGCGGCCGACCAATCGTCCTTCATGCCGCTCATACTACTCGCATCCGCTGCCGCCCGCACCTTCAATTCCAATTGACGAGCTTCTGGATACAACCATATACTGAGATTTCTAGCGGTGGCATGGCCTCCGGGCTGTGGATACGCCCACATTCTCAACAAATTATTGACATGACGGGAGGTTAGGTCAGAGTCATGGCGAACCAGATGGGTAAGCGATACGGATGCGCGTCCTGCGGTGTCGAGGTGGTTGTCACCAAGGCGGGCGAAGGCAACTTGTCCTGCAATGGCGGAGACTGCAACGGAAAGCCGATGGAACAGAAGTAGAGTAGTACCTGGACACCCCATTCACCGGGAATGATTGAACTGCACGCTTAACAACGCTCTCACCGTAGGAGGACAGAAACATGACAACCCAGCTTGGCAAGCGCTACGAATGTGACGACTGCGGAACGCAGGTGCTGGCGACAAAGGCAGCCGACGTGGTAATCACCTGCTGCGACAAGGACATGGAACTCCAGGGCCAGCGTCGCGTCCCCTCCGCAGACTAACCCCGACTAGAATCTAACCAACCTTCTCCGGGCCTCGCCTCTAGTGCGAGGCCGATTCTTCATATGCGAATCGGGGGGCCATTAGGCCCCTGTTGATATTTCTCTACTCGTACCGGCGCAGCGCCCCAACCACGCGCCCCCTGATCTGGACGTTGCGCGCGTCCACGTAGATCGCGGACATCGTCGTATTCTCCGGCTGTAGCCGCACGCGCTCACCCTCCGGGAAGAACCGCTTGAGCGTCGCCTCTTCCTCCTGCACAAGCCACGCCGCAACCATCTCGCCGGGCTCTGCCGACTCCTGCGCCTCAAGAACGACCATATCCCCGTCCCTGATCAACGCATCAATCATCGAATCGCCCTTAACGTGGAGTGCGAAGAGTCTTTCCTTGTTGGCGGCCTTGGCAGCCATTCCCGTGTCAATCTCCATCGAATCCTCTTCGAGGGCCGTCGCGACATCCTGTGGGAACACGGGCAAAGGTTCACCGGCGGCAATAGCGCCCAGCACGGGAATAGTAACCCCGCGCTCACGCTCGCGCCGCCCCACGACCTCAATTCCGCGTGAGACCTCCCTGGACCGCCGCAGAAAGCCGCCCCGCACCAGGCCCTTAAGGTTGTAGTCCACCACGCTCGTCGATGAGATATTGCAGCCGTATTGGATGTCTCGAACTGTCGGCGGATACCCGTTATCGTCCAGGAAATCCTCGATGAACTTCATGATGGCCTGCTGCCGTGGCCTCAACTGCTCTACCATCAGCCGCCCTCCCTCGTAGTCATACGGTCGCCACACCAAAAATAGAACGAACCCATGTTCGCGCTGGCGAAAATATAGCACGTGTGAGCGACCTCGTCAAACGAGACCGTCCCCGCTTCTGGTCGGGGGTATATCCCAAAAGGGAGTTAGATCAGTGCTTCGAGGGCTCCCAGGGCGTTGCGGATGTGGGAACTCATAACGATCTCGTTGTGGTACACGCCCTGAATGACACCGTCTCCGTCAATGACGTACGTCACTCGTGATGTGCCGAGTCCGAAGCGGCGCTCCACGTCATAGAGCTTTCTGACCAGTTTCGTCTCATCGCTGCCGAGCCCAAATGGAGCCTCCGTAGATTTCGCGAATTTTCTGAGCGTCTCTACGGAGTCCGCGCTGATACCAAGGACGACGGCGTTCTTTGCAAGGATGTGGTCATGCATGTCGCAGAAACCGCCCACTTCCTGTGTGCAGCCGTACGTGAAAGCCTTTGGATAGAAGAACAGCACGACATTCTGCCCGCGATAGTTGGATAGCTTGAACTGTCCCCCACCGCCAAGCCGCACAACGAAATCGGGTGCCATGTCGCCAACATTCAACATAACGATCCTATTGTGCCACAGCCCTGCCGGTTGATAGTGAACGAGCAGTTAACGTCCGGCCGGCCGCCGTCCAACCGAATCCGGCGCGAGTAGCCGCGCGATAATCAACACCACGCCGGCAACCACGCCAACCCGAATAGCCTGTGATCTCACTCGCTCCGACAAGGAATCAAGCAGCGTCGTAATCAGCGTCTCAGTACGCATCACTAGTTCAACCGCTGCATCATCCGTGAAATCCGTGATGAGGTCGTCTGCCCACGCCTCCAGCCCAGGGCGGATAAAGAGATCAATCGGGACCGTCGCCATCAGCCACGCTAGGATCGCGCCCACACCCAGAACGATGGATGCCCACGTCAGCCGCCCTTCCCAGCCTCTGCCCCCCACGAATGCGAGCAGGAACAGCACGATGGCAGCAACAGCCCAGAGCACAATCTGGACGAACCCGCTTGAGGCAAGGAAAGCCCTGAATTCCTCCAGCGACGCCTCATCGCTCTCCCCCACGGCATCCTCAATGGTCTGGTCCGAAATCTCGAATCCGGCAAGAATTGTCTCCCGAAGCTGGTCCGGGTCTTCGTACAGCGCCTCACTCAACGCCGCGGTGAGGTTTGCCGCGTCCGCCGTTACCCCCTCGGCCATCACCTCCATCACCCGATCCATGAGGTCCATTTCTCCCGCGTCGAACGCTGCCCGCACATCGTCGGAGCTGATCGAGATGGCTAGCGGTATCATCTGCTGAGTTTCCTCTCGCACCACCTCCTGCACATCAAGCCCTACCACGCGCTGATACTCCGCATATGTCATGCCTGGTACCACGCACGGTGGAAGGATGTCTTCCAGTGATTCCTTCCTCATGAAATCCGGCATGTGCCCGGGCGGACAAGCCGGCACGGCATTGTACTCAGCCTCAAGGCGGCTGTTAGCCTCTGTCGCAATCGCTAAGGGAGCATTGATTCGTGCCTGCGCCAGCGACAGTCCCACGTCGGAACTCAACGGCTCATCGGCCAACCCAACGGCATACGCCGATACGTCCTGGATCACCTGTGCCTTCACACGGTCCAGTTCGACAGTCGAAATCTTATCCAGGACGAACTCTGAGACCACCTCCGTATCCACATCGCCAAAGCCCGGCACAAACAGTGGCTCCGTCTGTATTGACGCATCCAGGCCCGCCACAATGGCTCCCATCAGGGACGCATCGTCGATATCGGCTTCTGTGAGCACGTCGATAATCGCGTTCTGGACCGCCCATGCCCGATCATCGACGGGAATCGTAATCTCGGAGTTCTCAGTCTCTCCGATGTAGTACGCGCCAACGTCGGCCACCGCCTGTCCAAGACGTGGAAACAGCCAGTCGCTTGGCGCAATCTCGGGCAGGTGCTTTTCCGCGATATCACCCATATCCACCGAGGTCACAGCGTAATCGGCTGTTTCTTCCTCAACCCGGTCTTCAAGCAACTCGATCAGAGGGCCATACACCTCCGGGTTCTCTCGCGAAACCCGGCGCGAAAGTTCGTCGAATCCGCGCGCCGCCCGTGGAGCAATAGCCACCGTAACCGCGAACTCGTCCTCCCGTCCCCACATGTAAGGCCATACGGCACGCAGTACATTCTCCGTCTCGTCACGAATCTCTTCGGCGGGGAAAGCAGTCCTCAGTGAAAAGGCAACGTCCTCTTTCCACGGCTCAGCCACCCGAATAATGTCATTGTCCGTTTCTCGAAAGAGCTCATCCAACCCCGAAGAAACAAGATGGTCGTGCGTGTAGCTGTAGAGATCCGCCTCACTCAGGGCCTCAATCAGGTCATCAGGCTCGGAAACGGACGACCGCACCCCTGAGAAGGTGATGGCAAAGATGGCGATGGGCAAAAAAATGACCGCAATCAAAGCGGCTGCGACGCGGCGTGCCCACAGTGAAAATGACGTTCCGTCGGGTTGGATTGGTTCGGGCGTGACCACGTTTCGTATGATACTTGTGATACAGGAAACTGACCAATCTCAAAGCGCTGAAGAAAATGGCTGGAGGCGATATGACCGAGACTGTTGCGCAGAAGGAGCGGCTCATCGAGTGGATGGGTGCGGAGCTGACTGAAAGTGGGGACGGCAAGGCGGTCGCCACCCTCCCCGTGGGAAAACACGTGCTCCACGCCGACGATAATCCCCGTGTCGCCGGCGGCGTCATCATGGCGCTCATGGACTTCTGCATCCACCACGCCGTCGACAGCCTGCTCGCGCCGAATGAGCTCCACGCCACAATTGAGATGAAGCTCAATTTCATTCGACCCGGACTGCCCGGCGTTCTCACGGCAGAAGCAAACGTGGTCAACAAGGGCAGCCGCTTCGCAATTGTCGAGGGCACCATTACGCAGCAAGAGACCGGCAAGCTCGTCGCACAGACCCTGACCACGGAAACCTGGGTCGTGATCCAGCCCACAGGCAAGTAAGAGCGCACTGCCAAACCTGTTCTGATGGCTACGGAGAAACGAACCTGGACGTGCCGCTCATGCGACTACGTGGTCACGCCGCGCTGTCCCGCCTGTCGGGTGGTCATCACCGGCCAGGAAGCCAACGCCGGGCGCTGCAACATGTGCGGCACGCCGCTCACCGCCGCAATCTTTACCTGCCCGGAATGCCACGTGGAGAACGCCCTCAGACCGCCCGCCGACCAACGACTCACACCATGGCGCGGCAGGGATTTGGGAATCAAGGGACTCCAGGCGCTCAGGCTGATCATCGGCATGATCCAGATGTCGGGGTTGATCCTGTTTGCCGTCAGCAGCTCTGCGTTCTGTAGTGGCGCGGAGCCTCGGGCCGACGGCCCCTCATTCACTCAGTTATGGCTGCTGGGCGGAGTGGCGTTAGTCGGGCTGATCCCTGTACAAATCATCATCGCCCGCGTCATCAAGTCGCTCAGCTTCGGCACCGTCACAATCGGCGAGCGCCGCCCCCGAAACCAATCAGAAGACTAGCTACCCGTTCACCCTGAGCTTGTCGAAGGGCCCTCGTCATTCCCGCGAAAGCGGGAATCCAGTGCGGCGCGCAGCGCCGCCTCTCCGTCACTCTGAGCGCCCACCTCTGTCATTCTGAGCGGAGCGAAGCGGAGTCGAAGAATCTAAAACCACGATTACTCGCCTATCGTCATTCCCGCGAAAGCGGGAATCCAGTGCGGCGCACAGCGCCGCCTCTCCGTCGCCCTGAGCGCCCACCCCTGTCATTCTGAGCGCCCACCCCTGTCATTATGAGCGGAACGAAGCGGAGTCGAAGAATCTAAAACCACGATTACTCGCCTATCGTCATTCCCGCGAAAGCGGGAATCCAGTGCGGCGCACAGCGCCGCCTCTCCGTCGCCCTGAGCGCCCACCCCTGTCATTCTGAGCGCCCACCCCTGTCATTATGAGCGGAACGAAGCGGAGTCGAAGAATCTAAAACCACGATTACTCGCCTATCGTCATTCCCGCGAAAGCGGGAATCCAGTGCGGCGCACAGCGCCGCCTCCCCGTTCGCCCTGAGCCTTTCGAAGGGGGGTCCCGAACGGGGACATCATACCCACCGATATCATTCTGAGCGCCCACCCCTGTCATTCTGAGCGGAGCGAAGCGGAGACGAAGAATCTAAAGCCGTGATTACTCGCCTATCGTCATTCCCGCGAAAGCGGGGATCCAGTGCGGCGCGCAGCGCCGCCTCCCCGTCATTCTGAGCGCCTACCCTGTCATTCTGAGCGGAGCGAAGCGGAGTCGAAGAATCTAAAGCCTCAAAAGGCCACCAAAGCCGGAACGTTGCAAGTCTGCTTCTTCTTCAGGCGAGACGCGAACTTAAGTCGAAGCCGCCCGTACGCGGTCTAAGATGGCCGCCGTATCCAGCGGTACCTCAAGGATGTACCGGAGATACCAGCGCAGCAGCGCCTCAAGCTCCGCCGATGAATCCTCATTCATGGAAAGAGAGGCCGCCCCGTCCAGTCCTTCGCGCTGCAACGCCTGCAGATCACGCACCGTCTCTCGCGGGATTCGTCGCGTCCACCCTGGCTGCCTTGACGCGCACGACGAGCACAGCAGTCCCCCAAGCTGAGCGCTGAATGATAACTGCTCTCGCGGGCCGGTCACATCCGCATCGCAGGTCGTGCAGCGATCCAGCACGGGCTGAAATCCCGCCCAGCTCAACACCTGGATCTCAAACGCCCGCGCAAGCGAATCTGCCCGATGCCCCGCGTCAAGCCGCCGCAGCGACTCTAGCAGCAGCGCGAACAACTCTTCTTGCGGTTCCTGCTCCTGCGTGAACCTGTCCACCAGTTCCGCCATATGCAGTCCGTGGAGCAGCGTGATGAAATCCGCCCGGGCTGTATGAAACACCTCCGCCGCCTGCGCCTGCGTCACCACGTCCAAGGTTTTACCCCGCGCAATCTGCACGGACGCCCGCGTAAGAGGCTCGAGGTGTCCGCCCATCCTGCTCTTCGGCTTGCGTGCGCCGCGCACGGACACACGCAGCTTGCCGTGCTCAGCCGTGAACAGCGTCAGCACGCGGTCGGCCTCTCCTAGATCCCTGTGGCGCAGCACGATAGCATCCGCCCGATAGAGCGTCGACTGTGCCAGCGTCGAGGGCGGCCGTCCGGATGTCATGGTACGAACCAACAAATAGCTATGAAGTCCAGTTCGGCGGGCGCTTCTCCACGAATGCCCGACGTCCCTCAACAACGTCTTCTGAGGCCATGACTTCCGCGCTGATTGGGTTGGAATATTCCTTCAGATCGTCCTCATCGTTCCGACGTTGAAAGAGCGCCATGGCCTTGGATGCGCGAACGGCCAGCGGAGCGTTCCGGGCGATGAGCTGCGCAATCTCCACTGCCCTCTCCATGACCTTCTCCGGCTCGAGGACCTCGTGTACCAGCCCAACCCGATGCGCCTCGTCGATGGGGATGTTCTCCGCCGTCAGCAGGTAGAACATCGCCTCCCCGGGCGCGATCATCCGCCCCAGATACTGGCTGCCATAGCTGGCGGCGATGCCTCGCTTCGGCTCGGGTAGGCCGAGATACGATTCCGACGACGCGATCCGAATATCGCAGTCCATCACAAAGTGCATCCCGCCGCCGACGGCAAGGCCGTTGATGGCTGCGATGAAAGGCTTGGGGTTCAGCGAGAACAGATCGAACTTGACGGGCGCGGACGGCGCAATGGCCGCAACCTCAGCCTTGTACTCATCCTCGGTAATCTCACCCGCGTCCCGCCGCGCGGCAAGTGCCTTCGTCGCCGCGTCGCGGTCGGCGCCCTCGCGCATGTCGGCCCCGGCGCAGAATGCCCTGCCTGCCCCCGTCAGGATGCCGACACGCATCTCCGGGTCGTTTGTGAAATCGTCCAGTGATTCAAGCAACTCCGCCATGAGCCGCCCGCCGATGGCGTTCAGCCGATCAGGCCGATTCAGCGTGAAAATCGCATAGTGCTGCTCGGCATTCTTCTCATAAAGCACATCCGGCATAATCTCTCTCCCCCGCCCTACCTCGTCATTCCCGCGAAAGCGGGAATCCAGTACGGCGCCAGCGCCGTCACCCCCCCTGCTTCTCGCTGAGACAAGAATACTCCCACCTTCGTCATTCCCGCGAAAGCCGGAACGCGGCGGACAAACGCCACAAACCAACCAACCCAGATCGCGAACCGAGAGCCGTAACGCAGTTACCCCCGTTCGCCCTGAGCGTAGTCGAAGGGGGCTCCCGAACGGGGAACTAGCCCTCCCCGCATGTCATTCTGAACGCAGCCTCCCCCCTGTCATTCTGAGCGGAGCGCAGCGGAGTCGAAGAATCTAAAGCCTCGATTGCTCGCCATCGTCATTCCCGCGAAAGCGGGAATCCAGTGCGGCGCACAGCGCCGCCACCCGTTCGCCCTGAGCGTAGTCGAAGGGGGCTCCCGAACGGGGCCCTCCCCTCATGTCATTCTGAGCGCAGCGCAGCAGAGTCGAAGAATCTAAAGCCTTGATTACTCGCCCATCGTCATTCGCGTGCTTGACACGGGAATCCATCGCGGCGCGCAGCGCGTTTAAAACTCCTGCCGACCCTCCAAGGCCCGCGCCACCGTCACCGCGTCCGCGAATTCAAGGTCGGAACCGGACGGCAGCCCCCGCGCCAGCCGCGTCACCCGTACCCCCAGCGGCGCGATCAGACCCTGCACGTACATCGCCGTCACCTCACCCTCCATCGACGGGTTGGTGGCGATGATGACCTCCTTGACCGTGTCATCCCTCAGCCGCTCGATCAGTTCACGAATACGCAGATTCTCGGGCGTCACGCCGTCCATCGGCGACAGCAGCCCGTGCAGAACGTGATAGCGTCCCTTGAACGCCCCGCTCCGCTCAATCGCAACGACGTCCAGAGGCTCCTCGACCACGCAGATAATCGACTGGTCTTCTGCCGGCAGCGCGCAGCGAGGGCACGGGTCAATCTGTGTGACGTTCTGGCAGATCGAGCAGAACTTGACCGTCTCGATGACGCCCAGCAGCGCCTCCGCCAGCTCCCGCGTCTCCTCCTTGGGGGCGCGAATCACGTGGTAGGCCAGTCGTTGCGCGCTGCGCGGCCCGATGCCGGGCAAACGGCTCAACTGCTCCGTCAGGCGTGTGAGTGATTCCGCCTGCCCGCCGCTTTGCTCGGGCTGAGATGACATCTACATCCCGGGCAGACCAAGCCCGCCTGTGAGCTTTCCAAGATGACTCGACGCGAGGTCTTTGGCCTTGTTGTTGGCATCCGTAACCGCGCCCAACACAAGGTCCTCAAGCGTCTCGACGTCCTCCGGGTCAACCGCCTCGGGCGCGATGGACACGGAGCGGATAGTCTGGTGACCGTCCATAACGACCGTCACCGCGCCGCCCCCGGCGGTTCCCTCCACCGTCATCTCGCTCAGTTCGTTCTGCGCCTTCTCCAGTTTCGACTGAAGCTGCTGCATCTGGCGCATCATGTTCCGATTCATCCCCATCCGGCTGCCCTCCCGCGTCTCTCAGCTACTCAGCGTCACCCTCGCCCTGATCTCGTCCGGAGATGACCTGGCCACCCATTTGCTGTGCCGCCCTCACGAGGTGCCCGCCGCGTTCCTCCTGTCCGATCTTCTCGCATCGGATCGTGTAGTGCTTACCCAGCAAAACTGCGAAACGCTGTTCCACCAGGTGGCGGTACTTCGGGTCGTCAATCTTGTTCTTTTGAAAATCGTGCGCGAATCCTATCACGATTGTGTCGCCGTTCTCGATGGCCAGTGGCTGAGACACACTGCGAAGATAGGCATCGAGATTCCCGCCTGAACCAACACCTCGCAGACCGTTGACAAGTTCGCGCCAGTTCTGGCGGAGGGTCTCAAGAGTGAGCTCGCCCGGCGGAATCTCAAACGGCTCCGCGCCCCCCTGCCGCTGCGCCACCATCGGCGACGGGCGAGAACCTGCACGCGGGTACTCCGACTCCGTCCGTGGCGGACTTGGCCGCGCAGGCTCCGGCCGTGGCTGGGGAGCCCTCTGCTGTGGCGTTTGTGGTTGCTGTTGACGCGCAGGCGGCTCAGGTGCTCGCGTCTCGGAAACGTGCCGCTCCTCCTGCGTAGCCTGCACCCCCTCTGCCACGCCACGCTGCACCGACTCCGTGCTCAGCGAAATCCCTGCAAAAGCCATCTCCAACGGCAGTGGCGGACTCCCGCTTGGGACCGACAACGCCGCAATCTGCCCCAGCGCATGACGAATCACCGGCAGCTCGATCTTCTCCGCCAGCTCACGTGCTGAGCCCTTCTCATCATCCGAGATATCCAGCACATCCGCTGCACCCGCCCGCACCAGCATCAGCGCGCGAAGCTCATTAACCAGTTCGCGGTGAATTTGACGCATGTCCACGCCCGCCGCGTGCAGGGCCGATAGTCCGCGCAGCGCGGCCGCCAGGTTTTTCTCTCCGAGCAGCGACGCGATCAATTCCCGAGCCCGCCCCGATCCCGCGATGCCGAACAGACGCCGCGCATCGTTGGCCGTCGCGTCCGCCCCCGCCGTCAACGCAAGCTGCTCAAGCAGATTCTCCGCGTCCCGCAGGCTTCCGCCGGACGCCTTCACCACGGTGTTCAGCGCCTCCGGCTCCATGCTCAGCCCCTCCGCATGGGCAATCTCACCCAACAGGGAGGCAGCCCGTTCCTCGGGGATACGTTGGAAATCAAACCTCTGGCACCGCGACGCAATGGTCAGCGGCACAGCGTGCGGCTCAGTCGTCGCCAACAGGAAAACCACGTGGTCCGGCGGTTCCTCCAGCGTCTTTAGCAGCGCGTTGAACGCCGCCGCCGTAAGCATGTGCACCTCATCTATGATGTACACCTTCTTTCGGCCCCGCGCCGGCATGAACCTCACCTTCTCGCGCAGATCGCGAATCTCATCGATGCCTCGGTTCGAAGCCCCGTCTATCTCCACGAGATCGAGGAACGACGCATCGGTGATCTGCTGGCACGGCTCGCAGTCATTGCACGGCTCGCCCCGCCCACCTGTCGGCTCGCAGTTGATCGCCTTGGCCAGGATCCGCGCCGTGCTCGTCTTGCCCGTTCCGCGCGGCCCGGTGAATAGATACGCGTGTCCAACCCGATCCCGCTCAAGCGCGTTCAGAAGCGTCTGCGTGATGTGCTCCTGCCCGACAACCTGCTCCAGCGTCTGCGGACGCCACTTGCGATACAGGACCTGGTGCGGGCCTTGCTCGCCCTGTTCCGTTGTCATGACACCCGTCCCGTGGACGCCGCCGTCTCTGAATCGTGCGCATCCGCATGCGACGGCGCCATCGGCTCTGTGCCGTGAACGGGTCTGCCGATGATGTCCATCAGGATGGCGTCTTCACGGGCGCGCATTGTTTCTTCATCGTCACTCAGCACATGATCATGGCCGAGCAGGTGAAGAATGCCATGGACAAGCAGGTGGGCCGCCTCCTCCTCGACGCTCAGACCATTAGCATCTGCCTGGGCGATAGTCTGCGGCGCGGACAGCACAAGCTGGCCGATGTCCCCTCGTGCCGTGCCTTCGTCCTTCGGCCAATCGTCTGCGATATCAAACGCTTCGGCTGGGAAGGACAGCACGTCTGTCGTGCCCTGCTCCCCAAGGAATTGGGAGTTCAATGCCGAAACGGTCTCGTCGCCAGCGATGAGCACCTCCACACGACCGCCCGACGGCGCGCCTTCTGCCGCGAGGGCACGCCGAATAACGTCACGCACCCAACGTCGAGAGAGCGCCTTGCGATGCGGCTCTTCAGCGAGAATGCTTACGCGATACGGCGACGATGACATGACAACCGGCTACCCCCACCAAGGCATGATACGCCCCCGCGCCCCCTCCGTCATTCTGAGCGCAGCGAAGAATCCAAAGCCTCAATAGATCGCCAAAGCCGGAACGCGGCCACCAACCCCAAGTATCAATCAACGCTGATCGCGAACTTTGGCCGTAGGCACTGCCTACCCCGTTCGCCCTGAGCCTGTCGAAGGGGGCTCCCGAACGGGGCCCTGCCACAACCGCAGCGCCGTCTCAGACTGGCCGCGGGAAAATAATCAGAATCGCAACAACCGCCGCCATCCACGCAATGACCGCCAGCATCATCGGTTTGTCTTGCAGCAACACCCGCTCAGGCTCCCCGGTGATGTGCCCCAGCCGTATCAACTGCAGGTACCGAAACACGCCGTAGATCATGAACGGAATCGTGAGCATCATCTGCTCCGGCAGATTCGGCGCCGTGAATGTGTAGAGCGCGTACGCCATTAACGCGGATGGCGCGACCACGGCAATCATCTGGTTCAACAGCGGAACGCTGTAGTGATCAAGCGTATCGCGATGGTTGGACGCCCCGTCCTCCATCAACCCAACCTCGCCGTGCCTCTTGCCAATCGCAATGAGAAGCGCGCCCAACGTCGTGCAAACGTACAGCCATGGAGAAATCGGCACGTCGATCGCCACCGCCCCCGCCATCACCCGAATCAGGTACGCCGCCGCAACTGCCATCACGTCGATGATCACCACGTTCTTCAGCAGCGCCGAATACCCGATGGTCAGGCTGACGTACCCTACTGCGATCAGCCCCATTAGCGGGCTCATCGCAAACGCCCCGCCCAGGCACACAACCAACAGCGCAGCCGACACGAACCCACCAACGGTGGGGGTTATGTATCCGGCGGCAATGGGCCGCGCCCGCTTCGTCGGATGCGCCCTGTCCCGATCCGCGTCGATGATGTCATTGATGATGTACGTCGCCCCGGACAGGCCCACATAGATGGCAGCCCCCGCGGCCGCCTGCAGCAGCAGCCGGAACGCCGTCTCCGGGTCATCGAGGTCCCAATGGAGGTTCAGGGAAAACGCAAAGGCTAGGAAGAGCAGCCCGTTCTTCGTCCACTGCGTCGGGCGGAGCAGGCGCAGCACCGCCAGCGGCATCGACGGCCGCCCTCCCGCCTCCACGCCCTCAAGCATTCCTGCCCCCTCCGTCATTCCCGCGAAAGCGGGAATCCAGTGCGGCGCGCAGCGCCGCCTCCGTCATTCCGAGCGCAGTCGAGGAATCTAAAGACTCCATTGCTCCACCAAAGCCGGAACGCGGCCTACCTATCCCACAGGCTGACAACACAGACCGCGAACTTAAGCCGTAGCGCAGCTACCCGTTCACCCTGAGCTTGTCGAAGGGTTAGCCTCCCTCCGAGTCTCGCCTGCCAAATGATACTGTAGGTGCGAAATGACCCGCCAAAAGCGACAACCACGCGCCAAAGCTGAAAAAAGTGCGGCATCTCGTGGACGAGTTCGTCTCGACAGCCTGCTCGTCGAACGCGGCATCGCCTCCGGGCGCGACGCCGCCCGTGCGATGATCGCCGACGGCCTCGTGACGGTAAACGGCTCCGTTGTCCTCAGACCCGCCGCTCTCGCCGCCCCCGACGCCGAGATTCTCCTTGCGGAGAGTCCGTCCTACGTCAGCCGCGGCGGCGTCAAGCTGGAAGGCGCGCTCGACGCATTCGACCTGGATCCCAGTGGCCTCGCTTGCCTGGACGTCGGGGCATCCACCGGCGGGTTCACCGACTGTCTCCTACAGCGTGGTGCGGCACGCGTCTACGCGGTGGACGTCGGCTACGGCCAGCTGGCGTGGAGCCTGCGCAATGACCCGCGTGTGATCGTCATGGAGCGTCAGAACGCCCGGCATCCGCTCGAAATCGAAGAGCCGATCAACCTCGCCGTGGCCGACGTGTCCTTTATCTCGCTGACCCTCGTTCTGCCGAGCATCGTCGAAACCCTCGCCCCCGATGGCATCGTCCTGGCCCTGGTCAAACCGCAGTTCGAAGCCGGACGGGAAGACGTGGGTCGGGGCGGCGTTGTCAGATCGCCATCAGCACGGGCAAACGCAATCGGCAGCGTCGCCCTATGGGCGATAGAAGGCGGACTCCGGGTTCTGGGAGTGCGCGAGTCGACGATTACCGGCCCAAAAGGCAACCACGAATACTTCCTTCTGTTGAGAAAGCCGTAGCGCAGCTACCCGTTCGCCCTGAGCCTGTCGAAGGGGGCTCCCGAACGGGGCCTCACCCCTCCCTGTCATTCTGAGCGCAGCGAAGAATCTAAAGACTCATCCGGCAAGCATGTTGAAACGTGGCAAGCCTACTTCTTCTTCAGCCCAGACTGACGAACTTAAGCCGTAGCGCAGCTACCCGTTCGCCCTGAGCCTGTTGAAGGGGGCTCCCGAACAGGGCCTCACCCCTCTCTGCATTCTGAGCGGTGCGAACTACTGGTTCTCAAACCACTCGCGGTTGATGCGAATGAAGTCGTTCCACTCCTCGGGCAGTTCGCTCTCTTCGAAAATCGCGGTCACCGGGCAAACAGGCTCACAGGCCGCGCAGTCAATGCACTCATCCGGGTGGATGTAGTACATGTTGTCCTCGTCTGTCGTGTGGATGCAGTCCACGGGGCAGACATCGACGCATGAAGCGTCTTTCAGGTCGATGCAGGGCTCCGCAATGATGTAGGCCATGCCTGTCTAGCTCCTTCGAATCATACTGTTCGGATTGTCGTTTGGAAAATAGTCTGTGCCTTATTATAGCCGCCGTTTAAGGGCGTAGTGCAACGCTGTCCGCATTGAGTCACACCTGTACGTCAAAGAAGAAGGTGATCAACGCGCCAAGCGCATAGCCGAGAACGGCTGAAACAACGCCGATCGCCAGCATCTCCAGCCCTGAGACCAGCGGGTTCCGCAGTGTGAAGCGCGTCTTGCCGGCCCCCATCACGAACAGTCCGATGGCAGTACCGACTATTGACGTCCAAACGGCAATTGTGCCAGGCATCATGTTGAACGCCGCAATGAGATACGGAATGATGGGCACCGCCGCGCCCAGGAAGAAGGACGTCCCCATCGCGAAGGCGTCTTTCCATGGAACGGTGTCGACGTCGGCGGACAGCCCCAACTCCTTCTCAATAACGGTGTTTAGGAGCGCTCCCTCACTCTGCGCGAGAGTCTCTGCGACGAGTACCGCGGCATCTTCGGACAGACCCTCATTCCGCAGCAGTACGACAAGGCGAGCGACCACCTCCGAACGGGTCTCATGCAGGTCATATGATGCGCTGCCGATCTCGGCCAGCTTCACTTCACGCTCAGCCTGAGAGCCCAGGTAACTGCCTGTTGCCATGGAGACAACGCCGCCCAATCCACCCGCAAGGCCGGCAACGACCGTCACGAAGCTGTCTTGAGTGGCGGCGTAGACGGAGGAGACGAGGACGGCAGTGCTGATCAGGCCGTCCTGCATTCCAAAAATGACCTCTCGAATGCGGCCGAGCGCGGTGATTCGTTCTCGCGCTGAAGCGATGTTCTGTGTGGCCCGGGCCATCTCGTCGTCGACGAAATGTTGGGGTTCAGTCTGAGTTTCTTCGACCGAAACAGTGCCGGTTCCCCAGCCTGCGCCTGCCAACGCTTCACGGAAGATGATCAGATCACGCTCATCGCGCTCAATCGCATGCGTGATGCGCCTAACGATATCGGAACGGCCCTCCGCCTCTGCCTCCGCCAAAATACGTGGATACAGCGTTTCCACGTCATATGTGTGACTATCGACGACGGACTGCAGATTCTCCCGCGTGGACCGTAGCTCATCCGTCGAGGAGAGGACGTTCACCGGAAAGACGTCCGGCTTGCGGGCGACACGCAGAAACGCCTCCGCCACCTCCGGGTAGCCGTCCAGCACAGCCTTGGACGCATACGCGTTGTAAAGCCTCTTGGCCCGCGCGTGGCCGATGAACGCGTTCCAGAGATTCTGGTTCGTGCGGGAGAGCCGTTGGTCAGGCCCTGGGCCCAGCTCCTGTCCGTTCGTTGTCATGGTTCAGTCACGGCAGCATAGTGCGCTGCCACGTCATGATGTCGATCCCTCGTGCCCGTTCCATCCGTGCGCCGACCCTCTGCGTGGCTCCGGGAAGAATTTCCTCCAGCTCTCATTCGCTCCAAGGAATCGATAGAAGGTGTGGTACGGATTGGGGCGTGGAGCAACGGGTTCGGTCAGGAGATGCATCCCGGCCTCGCGTGGCGTCCGTCCCGCCTTGCGGTGGTTGCAGCGCACGCACGCGGCCACCACGTTGTCCCATGTGTTCTGTCCACCCCGATGTCGCGGCACAACATGGTCAAGCGTTAACTCCCTTGACGGCTTGCCGCAGTACTGGCATATGTTGCCGTCACGGATAAACACATCGCGTCGCGTAAGCCGCAGCGGCTGAATGGGACGCCGTACGTAGCTGGACAAGCGAATCACGGACGGCACCTCCAGGCGGGCCGTTTCGGCCTGCAGGTGGCCGCGTCCGTTCTCGATCATCTCCGCCTTACCGCGAATCAGCAGCAGCAGAGCACGTCGCACGCGTGTGACGTTCAACGGTTCGAAATTGCCGTTGAGAACGAGCACCGCGGAGTTGAGGATATGCACCACTCCCTGCCGGGGGGTGTCCTCGACCGTTCGCTTGTTCATAGTCCGCATTGTAGCCCTACCCGTCCTGCATCCATTATCTATGCTGCAAAGGACTATGACAGGTCAATCTCTCCGGAAATCGAGCGCAAAATGGGAACGAGGAACGCGAAATAGGGCCGCAGTACGGACGCGTCCAGCGCCTCCTGCACGGTTTCTCCACTGAATGACTCCAGCGACCAGAACAATGCGGCGACAATGACACAGCCCACCAGCGCGCCAAAGAGCATGCCCCCCGCCTTGTCCACCCAGCCCATCATCAACACGTTGAGTACGCCCTTGATGAAGACTGCCGCGGCCCAACCTGCCGCGATGACGGCAATCAGAATAAGCAGGTAGCCGATCAACGCGGCCAGATTGTCATCCGGGATGAATACGCCGACAATATCTGCGGCCTGCCGCCAGAACAGGGTTGCAAGTAACGTGCCTGCCGCGATGGCAACCAGGCTGGACGCGATGCTAATCAACCCGATGCGCAGGCCCACCGCGATCGGAATCGCCATGATGACAACAATGACTATATCGAGCCAACTCATAACTGCCTTGATTATCTCACGCCGAGAGTGCCTCCATGACTCATAGAGGCCCCATCGCTCTCGATGGCCCTGTCGCGTCCGGCAAGACCACCGTGGGGCGTGGCGTCGCCCAAACACTCGGATGGACGTTCATCGATACCGGCCTGCTCTACCGCGCGGTCGGCCTCCTTGCCCTGCAGGCCAATCTTGAAGAGTGGAGCAACGATGCTGTCGCTCGATTGGCGCAACAATCGGAAATGGCCATCGACGACACCCGTGTGACCATCGATGGTGAGGATGTGAGCGATGTGATTGGCTCCCTTGAGGTTGCCGGGGCAGCGTCCCGAGTCGCCGTCCTCTCAGACGTGCGACGTGCTCTAGTGGCAATGCAGAGAAATATGGCCGAGCAAGCGGACGGCCGCGTGGTCATGGTCGGACGAGACATCGGTACGGTGGTGCTGTGGGACGCGCCGGTCAAGATCTACCTCGACGCATCAGCAGAGGCCCGCGCGCGACGGCGCTACATTGAGGCCGTTGAGCGGGGCGAGAACAGCGATTATGAACGCGTCCTCTCCGAACTCCAGGAACGTGACAAACGTGACGCGGGGCGGGTCGATTCCCCCCTCAAGCCTGCCGAAGACGCCCACGTCCTCCTCACAGATTCCCTAACCCCCCAACAAGTCATAGATCACGTCCTCCACTTGGCAGAGACCCCGGCCTGAGACCCATCGTCATTCCCGCGAAAGCCGTGACCCACCGGCTTCGTCATTCCCGCGAAAGCGGGAATCCAGTGCGGCGCACAGCGTCGCCTCTGTCATTCCGAGCGCAGTCGAGGAATCTAAAGCCTCCATTCCACCAGCCAACCCCGTAACGCCGAGAAAACTCGTCATTCCCGCGAAAGCGGGAATCCAGTGCGGCGCGCAGCGCCGCCTCTGTCATTCTGAGCGCAGCGAAGAATCTAAGGTCTCCATTTCGGAGCCGAACACCGTAACGCCGCAGCTTGTGTATGCCATAATTCCCCCATGCCAACCATCGTCGAACAACTCGAAGACGACATGAAACAGGCCATGCGCGACCGTGATCGCCCACGCCTGTCCGCCATCCGCATGATGCGCAGCGCCCTCCAGAACGCCGCCATCGCCAAGGGCCCCAATACCGCCCTCGACGATACGGAGGCCGCGGACGTCCTCGCCCGTGAGGCCCGCCAGCGCAAGGAGACCATCGACGAATTCCGCAAGGCCGGACGTGAAGACGGTCTTGAAGACCAGGAGGCCGAACTCGCCGTCGTCCTGTCCTACCTGCCGGAGCGCCTCTCCCGCGAAGAGATCGAAGCGGAAGCCCGCAAGATCATCGACGACATCGGCGCGCGCAGCATGGCCGACCGTGGCCGCGTCATGGGCGCCCTCATGCCCGCAATGAGAGGCCGCGCAGACGGCAAAGACGTCTCAGACGTCGTCCAACAACTCCTCTCCCAATAGCCGACCACTCACCAGATCCCGTCGAAGAGTCCCCCTTCGTCATTCCCACGAAAGCGGGAATCCAGTGCGGCGCGCAGCGCCGCCTCTGTCATTCCGAGCGCAGTCGAGGAATCTAAAACCTCCATTGCCCCGCCAACGACGGAACGCGGAAACCAACTCAACAGACCAAATCCTCTCCGAATCGCGAACCCAGAGCCGTAAGGCAGTTACCCGTTCGCCCTGAGCTTGTCGAAGGGGGCTCCCGAACGGGGACTTGCACTATCCTGTCATTCCGAGTGCAGTCGAGGAATCTAAAGACTCATCTGGCATAGAGGCCGGAACGCGGCAAGCCTACTTCCTCTTCAAACAGAGTAAGATCGCGAACCGAGAGCCGTAACGCAGTTACCATATGCCATAATTCACACATGCCATCTACACAGTCGCCCCGCGTCGCCGTCGTCGTCTTCCCCGGCACCTGGAGCGACGCCGATTGCCACCACGTCATCACTAACGTCTTCTACGCCCGCGCCGACTACGTTTGGCACACGGAAAGCGACCTCTCCGGCTACGACCTCGCCATCCTCCCCGGTGGATTCGCCCACGGCGACCACCTCAGACCCGGCGCAATCGCACGCTTCTCCCCCGTCATGGACGGCATCCGGCGCATGGCGGACGAGGGCAAGACCGTCATAGGCATCTGCAACGGTTTCCAGGTCCTCTGCGAGGCCCAGCTGCTCCCCGGCGCGCTCCTCCGCAACGCCCACCTCCAATACCGCTGCCAGTGGACGAATCTCCGCGTCGAAACAACGGACAGCCGCTTCACGTCGCTCGCGCAGCAGGGCGATGTCCTCCGAGTCCCCATCTCCCACGGCGACGGCAACTACTTCGCCGACCCTGACACCGTCGCCCAACTGGAGCGCGAGAACCGCATCATCTTCCGCTACTCCACGCCTGAGGGCGAGATCACACCTGACGCCAACCCAAACGGCGCGCTCGCCAACATCGCCGGCATCGTCAATGAGAACCGCAACGTGCTCGGCATGATGCCCCACCCGGAGCGATGCTGCGAGGCGGAGATCGGCGGGGTCGATGGCCGTCCCATCTTCGCCTCCATGCTCCAACACGCCGGCCTGCCTGTGAGCGTCTGACCCTGCCCACGCCGCGCACAGCATGACCGACACCACACTCGGCATCACACTTGCTTTCACCGCTTCCCTGTGTTGGGCCTTTGGCGCAATCCTCATCCGACTCGGCATAAACCGCGTCAGTCCCACGTCCGCGACGTTCATATCGGTCCTCGCCGGATTCTTCTTTGTTACTGCCATCGCCGTCGTCCTTGATGCCTCCGCGTTCCTCGACCTCACGCCGCAGGCGATAGGTGGCTTTGCCCTCATCGGCCTCCTCTCTTTTATGGGCGGCCGCTTTCTCTACTACACCGCCGTCAGCAAGATCGGCGTCGGCCGCGCAACAGCCATGGGCGGAGCGATGCCGATTATCGCCTCCATCCTTGCCGTGCTCTTCCTCGACGAACGACTCACCGTCCAGCTCGCCATCGGCATCATTGCCGTCGTCATCGGCGTCGGCCTCATCGTCACCGGCCCCGCCCAGGAATCATGACCAGTAAATCTCCTGTCATGCCGAGCACCTACCCTGTCATTCCGAGCGCAGTCGAGGAATCTAGAGCCGTGACAGACCCGCCAAAGCCGGAACGCAGCGTACCAATCCCACATGCCAACCAACGACAGTCGCGAGCCGAGAGCCGTAGCGCAGCTACCGTCATTCCCGCGAAAGCGGGAATCCAGTGCAGCGCACAGCGCCGCCTCTGTCATTCCGAGCGCAGTCGAGGAATCTAAGGCCGTGACAAACTCACCAAAGCCGGAACGCGCAAGCACAACTGGAAAGCACTCCCAACTATGATTGCGAACCGGGAAAATACCCGCCTAAAGAGCACCGCCATCATCGGCACCATAGCCGCGATAGGCTCCGTCGTCTGCTACGCCACGGGACAGGTCGTCGCGCGCAGCCTTCTCTCCGGCGACGAAACCCCGCCGCAGGTCGGCTCCGCAATCACCCTTTTCGTCGGCATGCTCGTGCTTGGTGCAGTCAGCGCGCGCAACCTGCCGAAGGACATTCGAGCGCCCCGGCGTGCCCTGCTATTGATCACCCTGGCCGGCCTCCTCGCATCCACCGGCGCATTTCTGAGCTTCTTTGCCCTCTCGCTCGCCCCCGTTGTCCTCGCCTCACCCATCTTCGCCATCAGCCCGCTCCTGACCCTCTTCCTCGCCGCCGCCCTCCTCAGACAGGTCGAACGCATAACCATGCGCACCTTTATCGGCGCGTTCCTCGTCATCGCCGGCGTCCTCCTCGTCATCCTCAGCAACCAATAACCCTCTCCGTCATTCCCTCCCCACTCCCATGTCATTCCGAGCGCAGCCGAGGAATCTAAAGACTCGACTACGCCGCCCAACCCCGTAACGCCAAGAACACTCGTCATTCCCGCGAAAGCGGGAATCCAGTGCGGCGCACAGCGCCGCCTCCCCGCTCGCCCTTCGACGGGCTCAGGGTGAGCGGGTACAGACTCAACCCCTGTACTATCTAAACCATGACCACCAACGACTTCCTTCTTGAAATCAACCAGATTGTCAGCCGGGACAACGTCCTGACCGATGCCGCCGTCCTCGCCGACTACGCCGAAGACGCCATCCCCGCCCGCCCCGAAGAGGGCGTCGAGCAAGCCCTGCCCCTCGCCGTCGTCAAGCCTCAATCCACCGCCCACGTCGCCGAGATTCTCAAAGCCGCCACCAAAGCTGGCGTTCCTGTCATTCCCTACGGCGGCGGCACCGGTGTCATGGGCGGCGCGTCGACAACCAAACCCGGCGTCGTTCTGGACATGGCCTCGATGGACAAGATCATCGACGTCAGCCTTCAGGACGGCACCGCCACCGTCCAGCCCGGCGTCGTCCTTGGCGACCTTGAAGAGATCGTCCAGCACGCCAACCACTTCGTTGGCCACGATCCCTGGAGCCGGCCCGTCGCCACCGTCGGCGGCGCAATCTCAACCAACGGCGTCGGCTACTTGGCCGCCAAGTACGGCCCCATGGGGCGTCAGGTCGTCGGCCTTGAGGTCGTCCTGCCAACCGGCGAAATCGTCCGCACCCGCAACCTGCGCCCCCTTGTTTCCGCGGGCTTGGATATGACAAGCCTCTTCATCGGCACCGAGGGCATATTCGGTGTCATTACCGAAGCGACAATTCGTGTCTATCCCGAACTCGAAGAACGCCGCCACTACGCCCTTGAATTCGACAGTTTTCAGCAGGGTTTCTTTGCTATCGAGCGACTCTTCAGCGAGGGTATCAATCCCGCCATGGTCGATTTCGCCCAGGAAGATGAGTCCGAATCCGGCGGCCAGCCAATCATCGCGGACGGCCCCGGCCGCTCCCAGCTCCACCTCAGCCTTGAGGGCGGCTCCGCTGAACTCGATATCCAGGAGCTGATCGTCTGGGAAATCGTCTCCGCCTACGGCGCGCGAACGCTCGACCCCGAGGTCGCCCAGTCATTCTGGGAAGACCGCCACGCCTCCGGCCTCCGCTACAAGGAAGCCCGCGCCGCAGGTCAGCGCCACCCCTGGCGAAACCGTGGCCGTGATGCGCGCGCAGGCAGCTACATCCACACCGCCGTCCCCATCTCAAAGGTGCTCGACCTGCGATTCGCCGCCATCAGGATGTTCGAAGAAGCCGGCCTGAGCGTCGTCGAATGTGCAATCTGGGGCGAGCCGGAGATGTTCTCCATCATCGCCATCGACCCCGCAGGCAACCCCGACGGCTGGCGGCGCATCCGTGAGACCTCGGACGCCATGATTACGGAGGCGATCAACTTGGGCGGCACCATCGAGTACTGTCACGGCGTCGGCGTCCGACTCAAGCACCTCATGCCTCAAGAGCTCGGCGAAGGCGGCGTCCACCTTATCCGCTCCATCAAGAACGCCCTCGACCCCGCCGGCATCATGAACCCCGCCAAACTCCTGGACTAATCCCCTCTCCCTCTGGGAGAGGGCTAGGGTGATGGTGACTCCCCTCGTCATTCCCGCGAAAGCGGGAATCCAGTGCGGCGCGCAGCGCCACCCCTCCGCTCACCCTGAGCCTGTCGAAGAATCCCCGTTCGCCCTGAGCCTGTCGAAGGGGGCTCCCGAACGGGGGACTAGCCTCCCCGCTAACCAACAACGGAACGCGGAAAGCGGCCGAACAGACCAATCAAACCCAATCGCGAAACGAGAGCCCTAGCACAGCTAGCGTCATTCCCGCGAAAGCGGGAATCCAGTGCGGCGCACAGCGCCGCCCCTCCGCTCACCCCCGCCTGTCATTCCAAGCGCCCTTGCTGTCATTCCGAGCGTAGTCGAGGAATCTAAAGACTCAATTGCCCCGCCAAAGCCGGAACGCGGAAAGCGGCCAAACAGACCAATCAAACCCAATCGCGAAACGAGAGCCCTAGCACAGCTAGCGTCATTCCCGCGAAAGCGGGAATCCAGTGCGGCGCGCAGCGCCGCCTCTGTCATTCCGAGCGTAGTCGAGGAATCTAAAGACTCAATTGCCCCGCCAACGACGGAACGCGGAAAGCGGCCAAACAGACCAATCAAACCCAATCGCGAACCTTGGCTGTAGGCACTGCCTACCCGTTCGCCCTGAGCCTGTCGAAGGGGGTTCCCGAACGGGGAGCTCCCCCCTGCTCACCAAGAGCACAGCGCTGCCTCCTTCGTCATTCCCGCGAAAGCGGGAATCCAGTGCGGCGCACAGCGCCGCCCCTCCCCCCCGCCTGTCATTCCAAGCGCCCTTACTGTCATTCCGAGCGTAGTCGAGGAATCTAAAGACTCCATTGCCCCGCCAACGACGGAAAGCGGAAAGCGGCCAAACAGACCAATCATCCCTAATCGCGAACCTAGGAAATTCCGCGATCCAGAGTAATCTCAAACTCCAACAAAATATCGGGCAAACCCGGAATCTCGGTCCCGCCGCGCGGATAGAAGTCAGCCCGCACCTTGTAAACCCCATCCGGCGCATGAACTCGCCCTGTCGGAGAATCCCCCCGAACCGTCAGGTCCCACGAAGCTTCTCGCTCGACAACATCGCCATCGTCCAAGGTTTCCACCTGGACCGCGGGGAAAGCGTCGAGGGATGGAGTGGGATCACCTTCCGCCCACAACTGGATAAGACGAACCGCCCGCCTCACATTAGGATCGGATGGCGGCGGACCGCTGGGCAGCACAATCCACGTGCCAACCGCCGGGTCATATTGGCTCCACCTGACGTATGTGCCTTCATCGTCAGACACGTTCCGCAGCCGTGTCCGAACGCGAATCTCCGACTGCGATGTAATCCGTGACGCCCCGAAAATCTCCAGCGTCACCTCAAACGTGTCATTCCACGTTGACTGTGCAACGGTCCACCAGCCATCCGGCTCCGGAACCACTGAAACGTGAGGGGTCGGCGTTGCTGTATGGCCGGGCGAAACCTCCTCCGGCGTTGGACTTGCCGATGGTGAACTCCCCTCAGGTGTTGCGCTTGACGACGCCGTTGGAATCACAGTTGGCGCTGCCGTCGCCGTCGCAGGAACAACCGGCTCCGCCGTTTCGTCGGAAGGCGCAAAACACCCCCCCACCAGCGCTCCCGCGACAAGAAGGAGAATAAGGACTCGCGAGACCCTGAAGAAACTTCCCATACATTAAGTATGCAGCACCCACGCCAACCCGCGCCCGTCCGTCATTCCCGCGAAAGCATGTCCCGTACTCCGATACGGGGCGGAAACCCAGTGCGGCGCACGGCGCCGCCCCCCCCGTTCGCCCTGAGCCTGTCGAAGGGGGCTCACGAACGGGGAACACCTCCGCCTGTCATTCTGAGCGCAGCGAAGAATCTAAAGCCTCAATTGCCTTGCCAACGCCGGAACGCGGAAACCCAACCCCGCTTGCAGCCAACACCTGAACACGAACTTAAGCCGTAGCGCAGCTACCGTCATTCCGGCGAAGGCCGGAATCCACCCCGTGGCCCGCAGGGACACAACTCTACGCATTTCATACGCCCTGTCAGGACTGCGCACGTGTCACAGCGAATGCACTACTTCGCGGAACCTCTCGTAGCGCCTATCTAGAAACTCGATGGACGGTCTCTCGTCTAGTCGTGATGGCAAGACGATGTGCTGGCCGTGCAGTCCTTGGATAGCGTGCTGTAATGTCGGGACGTCGCTTTCTTTCAGAACGTCAGGGCGAACCTCGATGATGTGGTCCGGCCGAACCGCCACAAAGTACTTATCGAATGCGGCGTGATGAAGTCGGCAGAGCGCCAGTCCGTTGCTAACTTTCGGATCGCCCTCTGGCTCTGCGTCCGGCATAATGTGTGCTGCATCTAGCAACTCGGTATGCCGCAGGCGACAAAGTGCACACTGATTCCGATATGCTCGCAACACCAGTTCGCGGAATGCTCGTTGGTGGACACGTGTACGTGTCAGAGAAACAGAGTACTCCCGTGGAACTTCCGCAATTCTCCGTTCATTCTCTCCCGATCCGATATCGGGTGCGGCCTGCGTGACATGCTCAATCGACACTGCGAACGTCAACAACTCTGGAGAGTCGCCGATTACATATGCAGGCCACAACGGGTGATATCTGCCTGGAACTAAACCTAGCAGATACACCAGAGGAAGATGATTCTCCATAGCTACTCGAAGTCCGACATTTTCGCGGTGGTTAGGATCGATACCCCGATAGCTGTAGTTGAGGAGACCATCCGAGTCGATATGATCGGTGTAGGGGCCTTTGGGGGACGTTGTGATGGACAAAGGCAACTGCATCGCAGCTGGTTTGAATATGCCCTGGGGTCCGATAAGAGGCACGCGGTGCCCGTCGAGTTGGAATCCTTCAGCAAGGACGTCCCGCGGGAGAACATCATCGTGAATCGACACCTGTTCGGTAAGCCACTCAAAAGCCGCCGTTCTGACTCGCTGGTCGCTGAACCTGTCAAAGTCCACGAGGCTCTTCACATCCTCCTATGGCGGTGCTGATCGAAGTATATACTCGCCCCTAAACGCACACGTAGAGCCTGTCCCGTACTTGATATTGGAACAACAACAACGTCATTCCGAACCCGCCGAGAAATCCACGACCCTATACGCCTGCTAAGCCCACCTCGAACAAAGCAAGCGTGCGGATGTCATCTCTTCCGTTGTCGCTTCTTACGATTCTTCTGGCGGGTAGATTTCGATGGGCTCGATTGCCTGCTAAGGAGACTTCTCCTGCCATCTTCTACTACAAAGTCGATATTCGCTTGAGATGGAATGCGGAATGAGAATTTTGTGTTACCACCCGGGCTAGTAACAGCAAAATCGCCTTGGCTGATGATGTCCATTCCAAGCAAAACGTCGACATTAGGGAGTACTGCCTGCGCAACCCTTACGCCGGGAAACCGCACCATGTTAGGCAACACAATATTGACCAAGAATACGTCGATGTCTTCAGTAGTTCCCTGGGCATGAGAGATGGCGGTCGTACCAATCGGCTTCAAACCACAGGCATCGACAACTCGCTGAGTCACCATGCTTGCCATTGCCCCTGTGTCCCAAATCGCTTGGAACTCACTCAATTCGGGCTGTGGTTCGTCACCCTTAGGGTCCCAAGCCTCCGAAACATGGCACTGGCTACGCAGAACGTTCAGCAAGCCTCCCGTGGAGGCAATGGTGAAACTGCGTGGTTCTATCCGCTGGACTATGAGACCACCACGCTAGGAGAGACAATTGTGGCAGTGTATGCCTCGTCCCCCTCGCTCACTCTCTGAACGAGGAATGTACCCAATTCATGAGTCTTTCGAATCTCTGTGACGGCAGCGAGGTCATTCTCAAACGCCCCGAGCACTTCGCCATCCTTGATGACGATAACCTTGCCATCGTACTTGGCCACCATCTCATCCTGATGGGCACGATAGAAGTCGAATTCTTTCTTGAGCACGCTGGTCATTGTGCCCTCCATATGCGTCCATATTCCCCACTCACAAACAAGTAGACGCTACATACAACATCTTACCGTTGACATGATACCTATTGGCCCCCCCTCCGTCACCTCACCCCTATACTTGTCCCATGACCAGCCCGACCGCAGAACCGGACAACAACAGCGAAGAGGCGCCCCTCTTCCGCGTCGCCCTCGCACAGATCAATCCCACCGTCGGCGACATCAAGGGTAACACGCGCCTCATCATCGACCACATCCTTCGTGCCCGAGAAGCGCAGGCGGACCTCGTCGCATTTCCGGAACTCTGCGTCACCGGCTATCCCCCCGAAGACCTCCTCTACAAGGACTCCTTCCTTGAAGCCGCTCAACAGGCCCTGTGGGAAATCGTTGAATCCACCGCCGGAATCACCGTCGTCGTCGGCATCCCGGAGCGTCACTCTCCCACAACCGCCGAAGCCGGAACGCGGAACGCTAACCCCACAGACCAAACGACACCGAGCGCGAAGGACAAAATATACAACGCCGCCGCCGTCATCCACGACGGCAAGCTCATCGATATCTACCGCAAGATCTTCCTTCCCAACTACAGCGTCTTCGATGAGGAGCGCTACTTCGCCTCGGGCGATGTCTCCCCCGTCTATGACATCGGCGACGCCCGCATCGGCGTCAACGTCTGTGAGGACATCTGGTTCGAGCAAGGCCCCACCAACGTCCAGAAAGCCGCCGGCGCGCAGGTAATCATCAACATCAACGGCTCCCCCTACTACCGAGGCAAACGCGCCGTCCGCGAGGCCATGCTCAGCGACCGCGCCGCCGCCAACGGCGTCTTCCTCTGCTACGTCAACATGGTCGGCGGTCAGGACGAGCTCGTCTTCGACGGCGCGAGTATGATCTTCGATCCGCGCGGCAAGACCATCGCTGCAGGCCGGCAGTTCGAGGACGATCTTCTCCTCGCTGATCTCCCGCTCGCTGATGCAGACGCCGTGGATCAGACCGCGAAAATCGACACTAAAGACCCTTTAAACGCCGCTTTTGCGCGCTACAGTGTGAATTCCGTAACTAAGCACGGAGAGCAGGGGGCAACCCGCAAACCTCTATCTGAAACGCAGCACGATAACCCCATGCCGACCCCCATGGGACCCATCGAAGAGGTCTATAACGCACTTGTCAAGGGAACGCAAGATTATGTTCGAAAAAGCGGCTTCTCGCAGGTTGTCATCGGCCTCTCCGGAGGCATCGATTCCGCCCTCACCGCCGCAGTCGCAGCCGATGCCCTCGGCCCTGAAAACGTCCTCTGCGTCTCCATGCCCTCCAAGTACACGGCAGATAGGAGCATCACGGACGCGCAGGCCCTCTGCGAGAACTTCGGCATCGGCTTTGAAGTCATTGCAATCGAGGACATGGCCACCGCCTACCGTGACGGCCTCTCCGGCCTGTTCGCGGGCACACAGGAAGGTGTCGCAGAAGAGAATCTGCAGGCCCGCGCCCGCGGCAACATCCTCATGGCCATCTCCAACAAGTTCGGCCGCATCGTCCTCGCAACCGGCAACAAGAGCGAATACGCCACCGGCTACGCCACCCTCTACGGCGATATGGCGGGCGGGTTTGCCGTCATCAAGGACGTCCCTAAGACCCTCGTCTATGAACTCGCCAACTGGCGTAACGAGCAGGCCGGACGCGACATCGTCCCGCAGGAAATCATCGACCGCCCCCCAACCGCTGAACTGCGTGAGAACCAGCTCGATGAAGACTCCCTGCCGCCCTATGACGTGCTCGATCCCGTACTTGAAGCCTACGTGGAACGGGATGTCTCCCCAAAGGATCTAGTTGAAAAGTTTGGATTCAACAAAGAAGTCGTAGATAGAGTGACGACTCTCGTCGACCGCAGCGAGTACAAGCGCCGCCAGGCAGCCCCCGGCGTCAAAATAACCGAGCGCGCCTTCGGCAAAGACCGCCGCCTCCCCATCGTCAACAGGTTCAGGCCGGAGTAGAGGACTTTCGATGACCATTTACCTTGATCATGCGGCGACAACGCCCGTTGATTCTCGAGTCGTCGAGGCCATGCTCCCCTACTTCACCGGCCAGTACGGCAACCCCTCCAGCATCTACGGGCTCGGCCAGGACGCCGCCCGAGCCATCGACTCCGCTCGCGATCAGGTCGCCGGAGTCCTCAACGCCCGCAACGGCGACATCATATTCACCGGCGGCGGCACCGACTCCGACAACATGGCCATCCGCGGCGCGGCCTACGCCCTGAAACAGTACGGCACCCACATCATCACATCAGCCAGCGAACACCACGCCGTCATTCATACCTGTGAGTGGCTGGAGAACAACGCCGGTTTCTCTGTGACGTACCTGAAACCCGATGGCGAGGGCGTCATAACAGCCGAGCAGGTCACGGAGGCCATCACTCCCGAAACGACCGTCGTGACCATCATGTACGTCAACAACGAGACGGGCACGATTCAGCCGATTCCCGAGATTGCGGCTGCAATCCGTCACGCCGAAGACGAAAACGGCCATCGCATCGTTTTCCACACGGACGCCGTACAGGGCGCAGGCTATCTGAGCCTTGATGTGCAGACCCTCGGCGTCGATATGCTGAGCCTCTCGGCCCACAAGTTCCACGGGCCCAAAGGAGTCGGCGTCCTCTTCCTGGACCGCGATGCCCCGTTCCAGCCCCAGACCATGGGCGGCAGTCAGGAACGAAATCGACGCGCGGGAACGGAAAACACCGCCGGCATCGTCGGAACTGGCCTCGCCCTTGAGATGGCCGACAGTGAACGCGCGGAAGTAGCGCCCAATATCACTAAGCTCTCCAGCCGCCTTGGCAACGGCATCCTGTCGAAGATCCCGGACGCCCACCTCAACGGCCCCCCAATCGGGGATTCACGCCGCATGCCCAACAACGTCAACATTTCTTTCGCCGGAGTGGAGATTGAGTCCGTGTTAATCAACCTCGACATTGCGGGCATCGCCGCATCTTCCGGCAGCGCCTGCACCTCCGGCTCTATTGATCCTTCCCACGTGCTCATCGCCATGGGAAAGTCCCATGAATTGGCGCGCAACAGCCTGCGCCTCACCCTCGGCCGTGACAACACTGACGCGGACATCGACAAGGCGCTTGAAGTACTACCGCCGATTATTCAGCGCGTCCGCGCGCTGGGCGGAAACCGCTAAGACCGCGCGGTTCGGCGAAGGCATCCTCTAGGCAATCCCGGACGCCCGCCTTAACAACCCGACCTAGTGGCCAGAATTACTTTACATATGTCTGACGCTACGCGAGGAAATCGCGGAGACGGCGGCTGCGTGTGGGATGACGGAGTTTACGCAGCGCCTTGGCCTCAATCTGGCGAATGCGCTCGCGTGTGACGCTGAATTCACGTCCGACCTCTTCCAGCGTACGACTGCGGCCATCGTCAAGCCCAAAGCGGAGCTGAAGGACGCGGCGTTCGCGTCCGCTGAGCGTATCCAGCACGCTGCCAATCTGCTCCTTAAGCAGCTGGTAGGAGGCGGCATCCGCCGGAGCAAGGGCAGCTTTGTCCTCGATGAAATCGCCAAGGTGCGAGTCTTCCTCTTCGCCGATGGGCGTTTCAAGAGAGACCGGCTCCTGTGAGATCTTGAGAATCTCCCGAACGCGATCCGGTGTGATCTCCATCTGCTCGGCAATCTCTTCGGTGGTCGGCTCACGCCCGAGTTCCTGGACGAGGCGGCGGTTTTCCCGGAGAAGCTTGTTGATGGTCTCCACCATATGAACGGGGATCCGGATGGTGCGGGCCTGATCCGCGATAGATCGAGTGATGGCTTGCCTGATCCACCATGTGGCGTATGTGGAGAACTTGAAGCCCTTGCGATAGTCAAACTTCTCCACGGCACGGATAAGACCGATGTTGCCCTCTTGCACGAGATCGAGCAGGTTCATGCCGCGCCCGATGTACTTCTTGGCGACGCTGACGACAAGTCGGAGGTTGGCCTCCGTCATACGCCGTTGGGCCATTTCACCATCGCGGCGAATCTCATCAAGATAGTCCCGGCATTCGTCCAGAGTCATCTCAACGGCCTCGTGGATGTCCTGCGTTGAGAGGAAGAATGGGATGGTCTCAAGGGTGAGAGATGGGGCGAAGGCACGAAGGATGGGAGTGGGAAGGAGCCACCGCTGGAGAGAGAACTCGATGATCTCTCGCTCAACGTCCTCAGGTTCTCGGCCAAGCGTGACAGCGAATTCCTCCGCGAGTTCGTGGTGCATCTCAACGTCGATGGTCTTCTGGACATCAGGCGATTCCTTGAGCGTGAGGAGAGTACACGGCGTCTCAAGTTCAAGATGCTCAATGATGACGTTAGCGAGTTCACAGTGCGTGGTGAGTTTGTTGAGAAGGTGAATTGCCATATCGCCGATGGAGGCATTGCGCCCTGTTGTTTGGCGAATCTGGAGTTCAAGTTCGTGGAGTTGTTTCCATCCCTCAGCCTTGCGGGCCAGGTTCTTTTCCTGGCGGGCATTGAGGAGATCGACACGGCCGATTTCGCGCAAGTACATGCGCACGGGATCGTCGAGCGACTCGGCATCCGCAAGGTCCGCTTCAGCTTCCGCTTCAATGCGCTGAGCCTCTGCCCACTCTTCACGGGATGCGGGCCAGTCTTCTTCAGGCTTTGCGCCATTAGGCAAGGCCCTCAAAAGGGCCGAGGAGGCCGAGGGGTCCAAGGTAACGACGCCGTTTGCTACCTTCTGTGAAATGGAGCCGGACTCGTCATCGCCGAGGTTGATCACTCCGGATTGCCAGGTCATACCTTCTCCTCCGTTCTATACGTTGCGGGTGTTCCTGTTCCATGTGCCGTATTGGACAGCGCGCAGCTGTTGAATGCGTTCGGTGAATTGCACCCTCATTTCATCGGTGATGGCCTGCAGTGCCTCCGCTGCAGCTCCATCTTCTTCTGCGAGTGATGCAACGGCTTCCGCCGCTTCCAGTTCATCGTTCTTGAGTTGACGCTCCCACATGCGGCGAACAAGGTCACTCAGAGCCTTGCCGATGCCGCGACGATCAAGTTGGACGGGAAGTGTTGATCGCAGACGTTCGGCGTAAGGACTGATCATTGCCTCGGCGCGCTGAACGGGGTCTGCGGTCATCAGGATGTGCCACTGCTCACGATTCTCCGGCTCCCAGAAGAAGGCTTCCGGGAGGTCAGGAAGCTCAAGGCGCTCCCACGCCTCAAAGACCTCATTGTCATGTGTGAAGACGAGGGCAAGCAGATGTTGCTCAATAATGTCTCCACGGTCTTCTCTAAGGGCATCAGCGCCGACTGCGGTTGAGTCGCTGCCCTTGTTGGATGGTGTCTGGCGGTAGGCCGCATCCTGGCGGCGCGGACGTTGCTGTCGCCGTTCAGGCCGCCCGACGGCAGCCTCGAGAGTTCTCTCTTCAATCTTGAGTGCTGAGGCGAGATTGCTAAAGGCCTGTTGCTGCTCGAAAGGGTTATCGAGGGCGGTAATGAGCGGGAAGATGCGATTGACAGCTTCAAGGCGGCCTTCCGGCGTCACAGCCTCGGGCTGAGCAGCTTCCCGCTGGATCAGGTAATCAAGGATGGGAGTGGCATCTTCAACACGCCTGCGCCAATCATCAGGGTCAGTGCGGATAACATCATCAGGATCGCGGTCGGGCGGCAGGGTGATAATCCGGAGCTTGGGCAGTTCACGCCGGACGCCCATTGGGACGGCGGAGTTTGAAACACGCACAACTTCACGCCGGAAGATATCAAATGCCCCTTCAAGGCTGCGCCGAGTGGCTTCTTCACCTGCCGTGTCAGGGTCAAGGGCGAGAGCGTAGCGGCGCGCCATGTTGCGCACCAGGCTCACCTGTCTCTCAGTAAGGGCGGTGCCCATGATGGCAACGACGTTGCTGAAGCCGGCCTGGTGGGCCTGCAGGGCGTCCATGTAGCCCTCCACGAGGACTACTTCGCCCTCCGCACGAATGGCCTGCTCTGCACGGTCTATCGCAAAGAGCGCGCCGCTCTTGTCAAATAGAGGTGTCTGCGGCGAGTTCAGGTATTTCGGCTGGGAATCATCAAGGGCGCGAGCCCCGAAACCGATGACGCGTCCCTTTCCGTCACGAATCGGGAACATGAGCCGCTCACGGAAACGGTCGTAGGAGCCCTCGCTGTCCCCGTTGCGTTCAATAATCAGCCCTGCTTGCAACATCTGCTTTTCGGTGTGGCCAAGGTCTGCGAGGTGTCCTTTCAGTGCTTCCCACGCCTTTGGAGCCATGCCGAGCTGGAAATCATTGGCAGTCTCGTCACTTATGCCCCTCTCCTGTAGATAGCGGCGGGCTTGCTCTCCAGCGGGGGAGTGGAGGAGGATGCGCTGGAAGTAGTCAGCAGCACTCTGGAGCGCGGTGTACAGGACATCATCTTGTTTTCGCTGTGATTCATCCTGCCTGCGGTTGTCAGGGATGGTGACACCGGCGCGCTCAGCAAGCCGGGATAGGGCTTCTGAGAAGGTGAGGTTGTCGGCGCGCTGGATGAACGAGAAGGCGTCCCCGCCCGTACCGCACGCACCGAAACAGTGCCATGTGCCACGTTCCGGGAAGACGATAAACGACGGCGTCTTTTCATTGTGGAACGGGCAGTTCGCCTTGAAATTACGGCCTGCCTTTTGGAGCGGCACGCGCGACTGGATTAGCTCAACAATGTCTGTGCGGGCCTTAACATCATCGACAACGGTCACAGCGCCACCTCAACCAAAGGCATAGTGGGAACCCGGCCAGCCCTGAGGTTTTCAGCGGCACGGGCAGCAAAATGATCCGTCATGCCGGAGATATAGTCGACGGCCCGGCGCGACGCATCATCCTCTGGTCGCGCATAGCCTTCCGGTATGAGCTCAGGGTTGCTTGTAAAGGCGCCCCAAAGGGTTTCAAGGATGCGGAGTGGCTCTTCATTCTGGTTGTGGGCCGCGACGAGATAGACGTTGTCAAAGAGGAACTCACGCAAGTCGACTACGGCCTGAAGCACCGGTGGGCTCATCGAAATGACAGGTCGATCACTCCCTGTGGACTCGTCTTCTCCGGTGACGGGCCAGGATGTTTCGACAAGGTCCGCAATGATGGTGTTGAGACGTTCCGCATGCCGAGTGCCCAGAGTGCGGCGGATATGAGCGGGGATGTCATCGGTTTCGATAAAGCGGGCGCGCAGGGCATCCCCAAGGTCGTGGTTGACGTATGCGATGGCATCGCTAAGGCGGCAGACCTCGGCTTCCAGGGTAATCTCGGACTCAGAGTCACGGATTGGACGGAGTCCTCCCCGGCCCTTGGAGTGGTTGACAATGCCCTGCCGGACTTCCCAGGTGAGGTTGAGGCCCCTGCCTTCCTTTTCAAGGACATCGACCACTCGCAGGCTCTGCTCTGCGTGACGGTATCCGCCGGGGATCCGTGTGGAAAAGAATTCTTCTCCAAGGTGGCCAAACGGAGTGTGACCCAGGTCATGGGCAAGGGCGATGGCTTCTGTAAGGTCTTCATTGAGTCGAAGGGCGCGGGCGATGGATCGCGAGATCTGGGCGACTTCAATGGTGTGCGAGAGACGTGTGGAGAAGTGATCACTCACTGGTGCGATGAATACCTGGGTCTTGTGCTTGAGGCGCCGGAAGGCCTTGGAATGGATGACGCGATCGCGGTCGCGTTGGTACTCAGTCCGCATAAAGGAGGGTTCTTCAGGAATACGCCTACCCCGGGTTGCACGGCTATGTTGAGCAAACGGGGAGAGGGTGTCCTGCTCCTGCCGCTCAAGGCGTAGACGGATACGATGATTGTTCATCGACAGTGTCGAATTCTCCAGCCTCTTATGCTCTTGCCGTTCCTGCGCAACCCACGCCAACGGTTTCAACACAAATAAAAATAGCCCCTGTCAAGGGTTCAGCAACAACGATACCCATGCGTACCGAGGGTGTCAAATTTTTTTGTCGGTACACGATCCGGTATTAGTTGGTGAATTATCTTGGTCCGCCGCGTTCCTGCAAGGCAGTCTAATTGGGCCCTAAAGTCTTCGCTGCGCTCAGAATGAAAACGGTGACTGACGGCGTGGCGAAGGAGTTATTCAGAACGTAGGTTGCTCCTGGCGGGGATGACATATGGGGGTGCAGGGACGATGCGCTGCGTGGGTGGTAGAGATTCCCCGGATGCGCTCGGAATGGCATCAGGCGCCGGGGCGCGGCGGGAATCGTCGCGCAGGACAGTGACGTGGTAGGCGAAGAAGGCGGCGGCGGGGATGAGTATTGAGAGGCCAGGGATGAGGGCATCGTCAAGGAAACCGGACCCTTGGCCAAGGACCTCTGTGAGAACAGCAGCGAGAAGTGCGATGAGCGTGAAAAGCCAAGTACCACCGAGGGCGATGAGGGCAACGTAGAGATAGATACGGCGGACAAGGCTATGTGGATCGCCCTTTATGACGCGCCACCAGAAGGCGAACCAGAGGGGCGCGCCGACGATGATCATAGTGAGGGAAATGGCGAGGAACTCCTCTCGATCATTGGTTGAGGCAAAGAGATTGTCGCTGACAAGGGGATCCAAGAGCACCATAAGCAGGGCCATGAGCCCGGGAACGAGGGCGATGAGGCCTACAGCGGACATGATGTACTTGAACGTGACGGAAAGATGAGCCTGGCGAACAGGAGATTCGAATAGAGGCGCAGGGGAGGGGACCCGGCGGGCGTCGTCGCGACGGAGGATGGACCAATGATAGGCGAGGAGGGCGGCGCCGATGAGGAGGCCGACGACGGGCAGGATGAACTGTCGGAAGTAGGCGATTGCCGTTGCCGTGTTGTCCGCGCCGACAAGTTGGGCAATAACTATGTAGATTGTGGCTGCCGCGCCCCAGAGTGCCAGGGATGCGCCGCCGATGAAGGCAAAGCCATATAAGTAGACCTGCCGGAGGACGGACTCTTCATCACTGGTGGCAGCAGTGCGCCACTGGATGGCCCATGCGGTGACTCCGACAATCGCCCAGCCGGCTGCCGTGCGGACGGGGTCCTGAAAGTCTTCTGCGGTGATCAGCGTGTCTGCCGCATCGAAAATAAGGTTGTACGTGGCATATGCAAGACCGAACGTGATCCAATACGTTGCGGTTACGGCGGCGGTGAGGAATATGACGCTGAGGCCGTAGACCCGCCAACGTCTGACAGTCTGCGCGCGGGATGTAGGCTGTCCCTCAAGGTTCTCGCGCCGCCAAAGGTAGTACCACAGGCCTGCAGCCACGAGCGCACCACCTATATGTTCCAACCCACCGAAATCGCCAGCTATGTCTTCAATGATCTGTATGCAACCGGCAAATACGTATAGGGAGGCGAGGGCAAGAGCACCGTGGATGTAGAGCTTGCGGAGGACGGAGCCTGTTTCGCCGGAATGCCTGTCGGCGGCTCGTCTAAGCAGGAATTCATGCGCGAGCCAGACCGGGAGGGCGACAATTATCATTGCAATCCACGTGGCTTCGGGGTCGCCGCCAGGGCGGAACCATGCAGCCGTGCGAGCAATGTCCGTCGCGAGGCCGTATGCGCCCTGCAGCAGGATTGCAAAGGCAACGAACGCAGCGAGATAGACGTATATGCGTTGTGGAATGCTCATGAAGGCTCATCCTTACAGTAGTCGTCACGGATAAATTCGAGTTCAATCGGCCATTCTGATTCTGCGATGAGCCAGAAGCCGTCCACGGAACGGCGAAGTTCGAACTCGTAGTCATGCGTGTTGCGGTCGTCCGGAAGCTCAAAGAGGTCCGGCTGACGAATCCGTGTTGCGCCGACTGTGACAGTGACGGTATCGGCATCGATTTCTTCTACGTCGTCGAGCCTGACACGATACATGTCAAGCAACGAATAGCGCAGGCGGTCACGCAACTCGTCTTCCATGCAGGCGGTGGTGTTTTCTTCAGCCAGAAGCGCGATTGCTGTATCGGCGTCTTCGTCGCCAACGGCCTGGAGGTAGCGCTGGACGGTACCTTCGGGAGTGTTGGGCGGGTATGTGGCTTCTTCCCGGTCGATGAGGCGGGGAAGAGCAATAGCCAGGACAACCAGGACGATGACGCCTGCTGCAACACCGATGAGAATGCGTGTTGATGAATCCATGGAAAACAGCATACGCAAGCTCAGTCAGGTCGGTTTTGCCCGGGGCCGCCGGGGCGGTAGAGGGAGCCATCCGGCATATCATCCACGTGGATCTTGATATTGTGCTCAACAGTCAGCCCAACGAGGGCTGCACGCAGGGGTGTCGTACCTCCGTCAGGAATGCGCAGAAGCAGGGTGACGCTGACGGCTGCATCGAGGGAGGCAACCGATACGGTCTCAATTGAACATCCAACCCGTTCAATTGAACCGACGATATCATCAACGAGCCCGGGGCGGTCATCGGCAATAGCGGTAAGGATGACCCGGTTAGCGTTGGCATTGTCGTCAGTGGGTGTCATGGGAGTAGGATACGGCACGGGGAGAGATGGCGGCGCTGCACGTCGCATGACCCCCTTCGCGGGGGTATTCGGGTGGAGGTGTGTGATGGCTCGGGAGATGGTAGAGACGGTGACGGGGCCGGTGGAGGCGAGCGAACTGGGGTTCACGCTTTCCCATGAGCATGTGATCGTCGGGTTTCCAGGCGTGAAGCAGACATACCCGGAGTTGATGGACTGGGAGCGTATTGAGTCGGGCGGCATTGAGAAGCTGTCCGAGGCGCGGGCCGAAGGCCTGAATACCATCATGGACGCGACACCGTTCGAACTGGGGCGAGACGTTGAAATGCTGCGGCGGGTGTCTGAAGGCTCCGGCGTGAACATCGTGGCGTCAACGGGAACGTATGTGGACATCCCCCGGCTCATCTGGTTCACGCATCCCGATCGCATGGCGGCGGTGTATGTCCGCGAGATCACGGAGGGCATTGAGGGAACCGGCATCAAGGCCGGCATGATCAAGGTCGCTGACAACAATTATGAGCTTTCAGCAGCGGAGGAGATGGTGCTGCGGGCGGCGTCGCGCGCGTCTAATGAGACGGACATCCCGATCACGACGCACACACAGCCGCTGAACAAGGTGGGGGAGCCGCAGTGGCGCATCTTTGCGGAGGAAGGCGTAGACCCAAAGCGTGTGTGCATTGGCCATTCATCAGACGCGACGGATTACGAATACCTGGCCAACCTGGCGCGTGAGGGCGTCTTCCTGGGGATGGATGAGCTGCCGGGGCATCAGATCGACGCGCCGTGGCGGGATAAGGCGGACATGGTCAAGCGACTGTTGGATGCGGGTTTCGAGCGGAACATGATGCTCTCGCATGATTGGTCAATCAAGCGGCACCCCGATGACTCATGGGGGGCGACGGAGGAGATTCACGCGAAGGTGAATCCGGACGACTATGCGTTTGTGAGCCGTCGCTTCATCCCTTACCTGCGCGAGATGGGCGTGGGTGATGAGGCAATCCAGTTGATGACAGTGGACAACCCACGCCGGTTTTTGACTGGGGAATAACTGCGCTGCGGCTAAAGTTCTCGATCCAGCCTGGTGAGGCAGTGGGCAGTGTGTTGCGTTCCGGCGCGGTAGCACAATCGCGGACTAGATTCTTCACTACCCTCGGGATGCCATGTGCGTGAGAGTGATTAGCGCTCCAGGGGTGGAACAATGGGCAAGGGTTGATATAGTAGTAGGTCGCGCGGTGATTGAAGGATAATCTGAGGAATGGACGTAGAGACCGGTATTCTGGCGGCCCTGCTTCTGGGCTTTCTGCTTGGGTTGAAGCACGCGACTGACGCCGACCATGTCGTCGCGGTATCGACGATTGTGGGAGAGGACCGGAATGTGTGGCGCGGTATCTGGGTGGGCGGTGCATGGGGGCTCGGCCATACGACGCCCCTAATGATTCTGGGGATAGTCATCCTTACGTTCCGGGGGCTGCTGGACGGGTATGAATCTATCGCCCACGTATTTGAGTTTGGGGTCGGCTTGATGATGGTGCTGCTGGGCGTCCAGGTCTTTGTGAACCTGGTTCGTGGCCGCCTGCATGTCCATGAGCATAGTCATGACGAAAGTCAACACGTGCATATTCACGGGACGCATGATCCCGCCGCAAGCGCAGAGGTGGAATCCGGGCACGGTTTCTTTCACCTAGGTAAGCCGTTCTTCCGGGTGAAGTCGTACTCAATCGGTGTGGTCCACGGGTTGGCCGGCAGCGCGGCGGTCATGCTCATTCTGCTGAATACGCTCCCATCATTCTGGGCGGGTGTGGGATATCTGGTTCTGTTCGGGATAGGAACCGTACTCTCAATGGCATTGATTACCATTCTGTTAGGCGTGCCCTTTGCGCTTCTGGGTAACGCCGGAGTGGCGAGCCGCGCCGCTCACACTGTGGCGGGGTCTGCCAGTGTACTGTTTGGCGCGGCGTTGATGTCAGACATCGCGTTCGGCACGACGTTGATACCCTTCTAGACCCAGTCGCCCACCTTGAGACTTTTAGACTGCCTTCTCAGGGTGAGCGGAGGCTAGGCGTAAGAGGTGCTTTGGATTCTTCGCTGCGCTCAGAATAACAATGAAACCAGAGGATGCGAAAAAGAAGCGGGGCGGCGCATATGCGCCGCCCCGCCCTGCTCTTCGCTCGTTACGAAGTTGACGTTAGCTCTTGCCGTTTTCTCCGTTGCGAGTTGCCCAGAAGACGTTCTCCGGGTTGAGGGGAATCTCGCGGTGGCGGATGCCTGTCACGCGGCTGACGGCGTTGCCGACGGCCGGGAGCGGTGGGATGATCGGCACCTCGCCGACGCCCCGGACACCAAGCGGGTTCTCCGGTGCGGGGCCACCGACAAAGATCGTCTCAATCATCGGCAGGTCGAGCGCTGTCGGCATGCGATAGTCGAGGAAGTTGGCATTCTTAAGGATGCCGTCCTCGCCCCACTCATAGTTCTCCCAGAGCGCCCAGCCAACGCCTTGCGCCACAGCACCTTGCACTTGGCCCTCAACAGCCATCGGGTTGATGGCGCGGCCGGGATCCTGGAAGGCAGTGTACCGGGCGATGGTCGCGCGGCCTGTGCCTTCGTCAACCTCAACCTCGCAGATCTGGACGCCGGTGCTGGTCACGGGGCGAACGCCGGTGGCTAGGCCGTTCCCGATGACCGCTCCCAAGCCGAGCCCAACGCTCTTGTTGGCAAGCTCTCCGAGCGAGATAGACTGCTCGGGATTGTCCCGCAGCGTGAATGTGCGATCTGAGTATTCGACATCCTCCGCGTTCGCCTGGAATCCCTCTGCAGCCCGCTCCTTGAGCTGGCTGATGAGGTCCTCGGCGGCGTTCTTGACAGCCATACCGGTGACGTAAGTGATGCGGCTGCCCCAGGATCCATCGCTATAACCGACGGAATCGGTGTCGCCGACGGTGGAGCGAATCTCATCGACGGTCACGTCGAGCTCCTCAGCGGCAATCTGCGCCATTGATGTGCGCGTGCCCGTGAGATCGACAGAGCCGACGATGAGGCTGAACGTCGCATCCTTATTGAGCTGGATGGTTGCCGTGGACGTGCCTGAGCCCTCTCGACGCATGCCAATGGCTACTCCGCGGCCCCTGCCCTCTGGCACCGGGGATGTCCAGGAATCATGCTTCTTGACAGTCTCAAGAATCTCCTTGAATCGTGTCACGGGGAGAGCCATGCCATCGCTCATCGGCGCGCCGTCATCCGTGATATTGGCGATACGGAGATCGAGTGGATCCATGTCCAGAGCTTGGGCCAGCTCGTCCATCATCGTCTCGATGGCGAATGCGCCCTCCGGAAGTCCCGGCGCGCGGTAGGCCTGCGAGCGAGACTTATTGGTGAGGACGTCATAGCCGTCGGCCTGGAAGTTGGGAAGCTTATAGGGGGAGAGGCCGGCGACGAGGATGTTGTTCACGTAGAGCGCGGAGCCTGGGAGGCAACCGGCGTCCAGATAGAACTTGGCCTCGAATGCGGTGACCTCACCTTTCTTGTTGGCACCGGCCTTGACCCAGACATAAGCGTCTGGTGCGGGGCCGGTAGCGCGGAACACTTCGTCACGACCGAGTACGGTCTTGACGGGAGAGCCGGTCTTGAGAGCCAGCAGGGCTGTCGGAAGCTCAGGGACGGTGAATCCCTTGCCACCAAAGCCACCGCCGATTTCCAACGGCACGACATTGACCTTGTTCAACGGAAGCTGCAGCAGGGCTGCGTTCTGGCTCTTGTTGGCAAAAGATGCCTGTGTGGTGGTGTAGATAGTCACGTGGCCCGTTGCATCCACTTCGACGCTGCACGCCTGCGGCTCGATGTAGCCCTGATGGACCATACCGACGCGGTATTCGCCTTCGAGGATGACATCGGCCTCTTCATAGCCCTTGGCGACATCGCCACGACCCAGTTCCATGTGAACGGAGATATTGGTGGGCTTGTCGCTGCGGCCCTCGAGGCCACGGGTGCGGACTTCTTCATGGATGACTGGCGCATCATCCTTGATGGCGTCCTCAATCTCGACGACGGCCGGAAGCGGCTCATAGTCGACCTTGATGAGGTCAAGCGCCTCTTCCGCGATATGCGGGGAGGTGGCCGCGACGGCGGCGACGGGATGGCCATGGAACAGGACGCGATCCTGCGCCATCAGGAACTGTCGCAGATAGACGGCGTCCAAGGTAACCTCACCACCGACCTGCTCATCGGATTCGAGCGCGGGCAGGTCCTTGTGCGTGACGACGCCCTTGACACCCGGGTATGCCTCCGCAGCGGAAGTGTCGATGCTCTTGATGCGAGCATGGGCATGCGGGCTGCGAAGAATCTTGCAGTGCAGCGTGCCCGGTAGCGTGAGGTCCGGCGCGTAGACGGCTCGTCCCTTGACGCGCTCAACGGCATCGACGCGCGCGATGGGCTGCCCGATAGCCTTCTTCTCAGGTGTTGCAACCATGTGTCTTTCCCTCCAATACAGCGCATGAGCGCCGTTCCCCTCTATCGCCGCTTGCCGAAAGGAGCCTATACGGCGACAGGATTAGTGTAGCTTGCGTAAGCACGGGCGTCGAGTGGGCTCTCCTACTTGTCCATATTCGCCATCTCGACAGCGGCACGGGCGATGATCTTGGCACAGTCGACGACGCGTTTTATCTCGATGCCGTATTCGCGGATGATGGTGTGGCCGCCGGGGCCGTAGCAGAGTGACTCACAGCCGGCGTTGGTGTAGTGGCCGGAATCGTTAAAGGCGTTTGAGGATATCCAGCCCGGCTCTTCGTTGCGTACTTCGCGGTGGTACTTGACGATGGTCTGATTGAGGAAATGCTCCGGGGGGAGATCGATGCCGTAGGCTTCGGTTTTCAGGCTCTGCCACTCAGGGCGGTTGGTGGCGGGGGGCCGCTCGATTTCCCATTGGAAATCGGGATCGCCCTCAGCGACGCTTCTGATGACATCTTCGATTTGGCGCTGGATGTCGTCGTAGTCCTGTCCTGGAAGTCCGCGGACTTCCAGGATGGCGGACGCAAAATCCGGGACGTAGGAGGCCCGCCAGTGAGCGTATTGGCGGCCGATGCCGCCGTTGATGCCTCCGACTATGAGGCGCGGGAGGCCGGGAAACTCATCACGGCGGGGGGAATCGAATTCGAAGCCCTCGAGGGCAGTGATGATACGGGCAAGTTTCTCAGCGGCGTTGACGTAACTCATATTGTGCATTGCCCCGATCCACGCAGCTTCGCCCACGGTGTGGACAAGGAATTGGATTGCGCCGGCGTGAAGCGGAAGGAGTTCCATGCCAGTGGGTTCGGGGATGATGCAGACATCGCCAATCAGGCCGCGCTGAACGAGGTCTACTGCCCCTACTCCGCCCTGCAACTCGCCAACAACGGCGGTCATGAGGAGATCGCCTCGCATACGGATGCCGGCGCGGTGGAGCGCGATAAAGGCCGCAGCTGCGGCGGCGACGCCGGCCTTCATGTTGATGAGGCCGTGGGCGTAGATCATCCCGTCTTCGATCTTGAACTCCCAGGGGTCGCCCTCGAAGTACATGGGGACGGGATCGATATCCATATGGCCGTTGTACATGACGATTTTGCCGCCGCCGGTGCCCTCCATCTTGTAGTAGAGGTTCGGGCGGCCGGGCTCGTCTGCGACATCGATAAGGTCAGCATTGATGCCGCGTTCTGCGAGCCACGCCTGGAGTTCGGCCATGGCGCTGGCCTCATGTGGCGGGAAGCTCTGGTGCTGGTGGAGCTTTCGCATCAACTCCACGATCTCGGCTTCGTCGATGTGGGCGTCAATCTGCGCGCCAATGTCCGTTGTCATCACTCACCCCCCCTGTCGTGTTGACACGTTATGGGGATAGTACAGCAAGTAACTGCGTTACGGCTCTCGATTCGCGATCGGAATTGGTAAATGCGTTGCGCACTGCGCCGCACTCCGGCTTTGGAAGTTGGCTGGGGAATGGGTTTCCGGCGTTCACCGGAATAACGACGTTAGACGCGGGCGTTGCGGAGGGCGTATTGGGGGCCCTCAGACAGTTCCCAATCGCGGTAATAGGCACGGATGTGGGGATCAAGAGCCTGAGCGGCCTGTCGCCGGGCAAGTGCCTCCGGCGGTGGGCCGCCTTGCAAGTGTTCCTGGATGCGCATGGTGATGGCGGGGACGTTCAGGGTTGGGTATTCGCCGTTGTTGTAAACGACGCGGCCATCAATAAGAACGGTTCGGACATCGCGCCCGCGGGAGCGGGTGACGAGAACCTCCAAGGGGTCGAGTCCGGAATCGAGATAGGGGTAGGAGACGCGATCCCAGTTGAGCATGACGATATCGGCGCGTTTGCCGGGTTCAAGGCTGCCAATGTGGTCATTGAGGGTGAGTGCTTTCGCGCCGCCAAGCGTGGCCATATGAAGCAGTTCGCCGGGCGTGACATGCCTGTTGTCCAGCCCCGGGACGCGATGGAGCCGCTGGCTGAGGCCGATTTCCTGCAGCATGTCATCGTCGTCATTGATGCCAACACTGTCCGTGCCAACGCCGACATTGACGCCAGCGTCCAGCATGGCGCGGACGGGCGCGATGCCGCTGTGGAGTCGCAGGTTGGAACTGGCATTGTGTGAGACGCCGGTGCCGGTCTCGGCGAGAATGCGGATATCATCCTCCGTGACCCATACGCAGTGGGCATAGGAGACGCCGGGACCGACCATGCCGAGGTCTGCAAGACGCCTGACAGGTGATTGGCCGCTTGTGCGGTTGGCATAGAGGCGCTGGTAGACGGTCTCGAGGACATGGGTATGGATGCCCATTCCGTTGTCTCGGGCAGTGTCCACGATGCGGCGGAGGGTGTTTTCATCCGCCCAGTGGTAGCCGGAGGGACTAAGCAGAATGCGGACGGCCTGCGGGTTAGGCTTCCCATATCGCTCATGAAGGTCAAGGGCGAGGCTGAGGTTGTCTTCCAGAGCAACGCGCGATCCCTCGACGACGGCACGGGCGGTCTGCGCCACGTCTTGGGGCAGGCTCTCAAGGAAAGCATCATCGTCTCCGTAGACAAGAAAGCACTGGGAGCGAAATCCGATGGAGAACGCGGTACGAACACCTACTTCGCGGAACGCGGTTAGTGTTCCTTCGGCTTCAGCGAGAGGGCCGGCCTGGTTGAACATAACAGCTGTCGTGCCTGAGCGTAGCTGCTGCATCAAGGTGTAGAGGCCCATGAGATAGGAATCCATGGGTTTTCGTCCCCATGCGAGGTTCAGCCACGTCTCAAGCGCACCGTCGGGCTGCCCTAATTGGAGATAAGAGACACCGCGGCCGTGGTGATGGGCGTTGACAAGTCCGGGGAGGACGAAATGGGTTCCGTCGCCGATCACGTCAGCATCCGGGTGGCGTGATCGGAGGTCGTCGTAGTCGCCGACTCCACTAATCGCGCCGTCACCTGTTATTGCGACGGCGGCATTGTTGAGCACCGTGGCCGCGCCGTCATGCTCCACACGAGTCAGAACATAACGGCCGCGGACGAGAGTGGCAGCGGGCTGAGCCTGCGTCATGGAGCCGGTGCTCCCTGACTATGTTCAGGAATTCATGTCTTCGGCGGCGGCCTGCACGGATCGGACAATCTTATCGTAGCCGGTGCAGCGGCAGAGGTTGCCCGCGAGGTGGAGCCTGATTTCCTCTTCCGTTGGATTGGGAATCATCTTGAGGAGATGATCGGTTGACAGGATGAATCCCGGAGTGCAGATGCCACACTGGAAACCACCGTTGTCCATGTAGGCCTTCTGGATGGGGTGCAAGTCGTTGCCCGGCGCGAGGCCCTCAATGGTGTTGACTTCCCTTCCCTCCACTTCGACACCAAGAGCGCAGCAGGAGTTGATAGTGACGCCGTCAACCTCAATGGTGCAGGAGCCACAGTTGCCGTTACTGCATCCTTCCTTCGCGCCGGTCAGGCCAAGCTCGTCCCGAACGACTTCAAGTAGGGTCTGCCGGGGGGTAATGGCGATTTCCACCGCGTTACCATTGACCGTGAATTGGACGATGCGTCGATTCGTAGTTGTCATTTTCTTTCTCTCACCGTTCTTTTTTGTCACCGTTCAGGTTTGCTTTGGCTCTTGTTCAAGATTCTTGCACTCTGAGGTCTAACTGACGTTGACGCCAAGCTGCTCGGCGCAGGCTGTGACAGCGCGGCGCGTGAGAACCTTGGTGAGTTCGCGTCGGTAGTCCGCGGAACCACGAACGTCCGAGATGGGTGATGCGTGATGCTCCGCCTGCTCACCAGCCTCACGAGCGAGAGCGGCAGTTAGCGTCTCACCCCGCAGCACATTCTCTGCGTCAGTCGCCCGGACGGGCGTGGGTGCGACGGATGCGAGAGAGATGTTCACATCCTCAATCTGCCCGTCTCCATTCAGCGTTAGCGAGACGCCAACACCAACGACTGCAATGTCCATCTCCGCACGCGGGATGAATCGAACGTAGTAGCTGGAACTGTTGGCTTTCGGGGCCGGAACACGGAATTCGACAAGGCACTCATCCGGAGCAAGTGTCATCTGGCCCGGCCCGGCAAAGATACTCTCAACAGGTTCTTCACGCGTGCCCCGAGGACCGGCGATGACAACCGTGCTGCCGAGAACGACAAGCGGCGGAATAGTATCGCCTGAAGGAGCGGCGTTGCCGACATTCCCACCCAGCGTGGCGCGATTCTGGATCTGGACGGCCCCAACGAGACCGGACGCAGTCGCGAGAGCAGGATACGTTGCCTGCACATTCGCGTCGTCGCGGACACGGTAGAGCGGCAGGGCTGCGCCGATGCGAAGTCCGCCTGCGCCATCACTCTCAAAGACCATCATCTCGGGCACGCGCTTGGTGTCAATCAACAGTTCCGGTGTCCTGCGCCCAATACGAATTTGGTCGATGATGTCAGTTCCGCCTGCCAAGGCGCGCGCCTTGTCGCCAGCTTGCCCAAAGGCCTGCACAGCCTCCGCAAGCGACGTGGGCGCTACATAGTCAAAATTACGCACGTCCTCCCCTCCCCTCGTGCTTTGGCCGCGAACGCCTTGTAACGCTATAAACGCGGCACGCAGTACCGCAATAATACACCCGCGCGGGGTGTGGGCGCTTATACGTGGGCTAGGCAACGAAGTCAGTTGCCAAGCTGGCTCGTGGAATGACAGTAGAAGCGAGATTTCGTATACTGATATGCCCACACGGAACAGAGTGATTTCTTGCGTGACGGGATAGACTGTACCCTAGAAGGGTAGCGAACCAGGAAGGAAGGTCCGGGATGGCAAAGATGCAGGATGTGACCGAGAACGATTTTCAGAGTGAGGTTCTGGGCGCGGAGAAGCCGGTGCTCGTGGACTTCTGGGCGCCATGGTGCGGCCCCTGCAAGATCGTCTCGCCGATCGTCGAGGAGCTCGCGGAGGAATATTCCACCGAGATGGGCTTCACGAAGCTGAACGTGGACGAAGCGCCGAACATCGCGCTGAAGTACCAGGTAATGAGCATCCCGACGCTGATGGTCTTCCAGGACGGCGAGCCCGTTGCGCAGGTTGTCGGCGCGATGCCGAAGAAGGCAATCAAAGATCGCCTCCTATCCAAGGTGGTATCCGTTTAGCACAGCGGCCTGCCGGATTCCCGCACAGGCGGGAAGCACGTCATGGTTGCATTTCTGAGGAACTCATGGGGACGCCGTTTCGGACACGTAGCCGGGCGGCGTCTTCACACGTTAGATGCATTGCGAGGTGAGAGTTGGACACGTATGACCTGATTATCCTGGGCGGAGGGCCCACGGGGGCAGCCGCAGGCCTCTATGGCACGCGCGCCCGGATGAATACCTTGCTGATCGAGCGCGGCCTCGTTGGCGGCCAGCTTGCCGTAACCGAGGACGTGGAGAATTATCCCGGATTCGAGCACATCCTTGGGCCGGAGCTCGGACAGAAATTGATGGATCACGCGGAGAAATTCGGCCTGAACGTGGAGTACGCCGAGGTGGAGGACGTCGAACTTGAGGGCGACTACAAGATCGTCAAGACGGACGACGGCGAAGTTCGGGCCAAGACACTAATCATTGCGACAGGTTCAATGCACAACAAGCTGGAAGTCCCGGGGGAGGATGATTTCTCCGGTCGGGGCGTTTCCTACTGCGCGGTATGTGATGGAGCGTTCTTCCGCGACAAGGAGCTTGTGGTCGTCGGCGGCGGTGACGCGGCTGTCGAGGAGGGAGCGTACCTGACGCGTTTCGCGTCCAAGGTGACGATCATCCATCGGCGAGACGAGTTGCGAGCGCAGAAGATCCTGCAGGAGCGCGCCTTCGCCAACGAGAAGATGGATTTCCTGTGGAACACGACGGTTCAGGAGATCAAGGGCAACGGCCTGGTCGATACGCTGGTGCTCAAGGACGTCAAGCAGGACTCAATGTACGAGCGTCCAGTCGACGGCGTTTTCATCTATGTCGGCCTGACGCCAAACACGCAGTTCCTCAAGGGCAAGCTGCCAGCAGATGAGCAGGGGCACTTGCACGTGAATCTGAAGATGGAGACGCAGTTCCCCGGCGTGTTCGCTGCAGGCGATGTTCGCCAGCAGTCCGCGCGGCAGGTCGCGTCTGCGGTTGGCGACGGAGCGACGGCGGCAATCTTCGCGGAGAAGTACATCGCCGAGAATTCCTAAGGCCATACGACGTTTGAGGGCAGAATTCGCTTGAGGCCTTATTCGAGGTTGAGGATCTGCATGGCGTCTGAGAGGGCATCATTTCCTCCGGACGTACTTTGAAGTTGGATGGCCACGCCTCCCTTACTAGGGAGGTGTGAAGATTGTATTTCCGCACAGCGCGGGAGTAGATGGTTCCCGGTGGGGCTCACGGGCTTCAACCCCGATGGGGGGCGGCCGGCGCCGTCTCCGGTGGGTTCGACTCCCTCCTACTCCCGCCATTTTCTAGACTTTCGCGATCCGGCGTTGACCTCAAAAGGATTTGCTCAGTCGCGTCACGGTTATGGCGGCAAGTTGAGGCTTTAGATTCTCCGCTGCACTCAGTGACATAGGGAATGCCGGAATGTCCTGACGGGGCTGCAGAGTAAACAGCTAAAGCAACCAAGGATAAGATTCAAAAGTGGAGGGCCCCGGTGCTGTTGCACCGGGGCCCTCTTGTGGTCTGCGGATTCGCGATCCGCTCCACACTCGCTCAGTCGATTGGATTACCGATCAAGCCAGACGTGGGCATAGCGCTTCAATGGGCCGTAGGCGGAGAGGTAGTTGATAGCCGGCATGAAGCCACGGACATCCTTGTTGACGGCCATCACGTAGGAACTATGGGAGACAACGATCTTGGCGACGTCATTCAACGCCATCTCCATTGCCTGCCACGCAAGCTCCTTACGCTCTTCCTGGTCCAAAGTTCGGCTCATCTGGTTCACCAGGTTGTCAAACTCCGGATTCTTGTAATCGTTGTAGTTCCGGTCGGAATCCGTGTAGAAGTGCTCGTACAACGTTACGTCCGGGTCGATTCCCGCGATCCAGAAGCTGTGAACTCCGAAGTCGAAGTTGTGCGTCGCCCAGTTGCCATAGGCGGTTGCAGACTCCTGGACATCCGTCTCCACGATCACGCCGACCTCTTCAAGGTCGCTCTGGAAGGCCGGGATGTCACCCTGAATGGGTGCCCATACCGTCCACGTGACCTCGAGCGGGTTCATCTCGTCGTAGCCGGCTTCCTTCAGCAAGGCGCGTGCCTTTTCCTTGTCAGCTGCAGCTGCGGCCGCGCGCGCTTCACGCGTCTCAGGAACCACGTCTGCCATGCCAATCACCTGGCCGCAGCGCTCCCTGGGCATGGCCCACGGGGACGTCGGATAGAATCCGCAACCCACCGGGAGCTCGTACCAGTCGTTGCGAACCGTTGTGATGTACTTCTGGTTGTCAACGGCCAGTGCAAAGGCCTCATGAATCCTCTGATCCGCCATCCAGCCTTCACGCTGCTTGTTGATGAACAACGCCGGGCTGAACGAAGACGCGATGATGCGGTTATCCCAGAACTGGCAGATCTCTGTGCATTCCTGAAGGAGCGAGTCTGCCTGTCCGCCCGTGTAGCCGTTGGGGCTGCCAATGTCCAGTCGGCCCGCGCGAAGCGCTGGCGGAATCTGGGACGATCCCGGGCCAAGGAATCGCATCTCAACGCCATCCAGGTACGGCAGTGGCTCATCCCAGTAGTCAGCGTTGCGCTCGAACCTGAATACCTCACCAGGAATCCACTCGGCCAACGTGTAGGCGCCGGTGGTTGCCTTGGAGGGCTCATCCTGGAGAGAGCGCAGCGCGCCTGTGTCCAGGTACTCCTGCTGGTAGATGTGCGCCGGGAAGATGACGTTGTAGGGCTGACCGATGACTTCAATTATGGCCGGCTTCGCCCAGCGGAGGTTGAACACCACTGTCAGGTCGTCCGGGCAAACAATGCCGTCAACAGCCAGGTAGTGGGTCTTCCGCGGGCTGGTGCTCAGACCTGCGGCCTGCGCAAGCCGAATCGTGTCGAATGACCACTTGATGTCGTTACAGGTAACCGGCACGCCATCCGACCAGGTTACGCCGTCCCGCAGGTTGAAGGTGTACGCCAGCCCATCTTCGGCCTGCTCCCAATCCGTAGCGAGGTCGGGATGCAGCTCGAAGTACGCCTGGTTGTTGAAGTCTTCCTCTGTACCCCACGTTCGTGGCTTGATCAGCATGTTGTTCAACATCTGCCCCACTTCAAATGAGTGGCCGGCTGCTGATTCCCACGGAATGAAGCTCGGGCTGTGGCTTGTGTAGGCGATCTGCAGTACGCCTCCATACTTGGCATCCGGATCAAGCGGGATGCCGCTGACGGAGACGTTTTCATCCATCATCTCGTCGTCATCGTCCATATCGGGCATCGCCGTTGGCGAGCTACCTGTAATAACAAGAGCCGTTGCCGTAGGTTCCGCCGGCGCTGCTGTTGCCTCTTCATCAGTCGTTTCCTCGGCCGTGCCACACGCCGCTGCAAGCAACGCAATCGTGGCGACCAGACCGACAAGAAGCAATGTCCATCTGCTCATGTCTTCTCCTCCCCATGAGTAAATCGCGATTGTGTCATTATGACGTGGCTCTAACTTGTGTCAACCCTAGTAATGCTAGGTAGTAAACGTGGAGGGCCCCGGTGCTGTTGCACCGGGGCCCTCTTGTGGTCTCGGATTTACGGTCCGCTCCACACTCGCTCAGTCGATTGGATTACCGATCAAGCCAGACGTGGGCATAGCGCTTCACCGGGCCGTAGCCGGCGAGGTAGTTGAGGGCCGGCATGTAGCCGCGGACATCCTTGTTGACCGCCGCAACGTAGGAACTATGGGAGACAACGATCTTGGCGACGTCGTTCAACGCCATCTCCATTGCCTGCCACGCGAGCTCCTTCCGTTCCTCCTGGTCCAAAGTTCGGCTCATCTGGTTCACCAGGTTGTCAAACTCCGGATTCTTGTAATCGTTGTAGTTCCGGTCGGAATCCGTGTAGAAGTGCTCGTACAACGTCACGTCCGGGTCGATTCCTGCGATCCAGAAGCTGTGAAGCCCGAAGTCGAAGTTGTGCGTCGCCCAGTTGCCGTAGGCTGTCGCAGACTCCTGAACGTCCGTCTCCACGATCACGCCGACCTCTTCAAGGTCGCTCTGGAAGGCCGGGATGTCACCCTGAATGGGCGCCCATACCGTCCACGTGACCTCGAGCGGGTTCATCTCGTCGTAGCCGGCTTCCTTCAGAAGCTCGCGAGCCTTTTCCTTGTCAGCTGCAGCTGCGGCCGCGCGCGCTTCACGCGTCTCAGGAACCACGTCTGCGAAGCCGATCACCTGGCCGCAGCGCTCCCTGGGCATCGCCCATGGGGACGTCGGATAGAATCCGCAGCCCACCGGGAGCTCGTACCAGTCGTTGCGAACCGTCGTGATGTACTTCTGGTTGTCAACGGCCAGTGCAAAGGCCTCATGGACCCTCTGGTCTGACATCCAGCCTTCACGCTGCTTGTTGATGAACAGCGCCGGGCTGAACGAGGACGCGATGACGCGGCTGTCCCAGAACTGGCAGATCTCCTGGCACTCTTGGATGAGTGTATCTGCCTGTCCGCCGGTGTAACCGGTGGTGCTTCCAACATCCAGTCGGCCACCGCGCAACGCGGTCACGACCTGGCTGGATCCTGGACCAAGGAACTTCATCTCAACGCCGTCCAGGTAGGGCAGCGGCTGATCCCAGTAGTCATCGTTGCGCTCGAAAGTGAACGACTCACCAGGAATCCACCGCCCCAGCGTGTAGGCGCCGGTGGTTGCCTTGGAAGGCTCATCCTGGAAGGAGCGCAATGCGCCTGTGTCCAGGTATTCCTGCTGGTAGATGTGCGCCGGGAAGATGACGTTGTAGGGCTGACCGATGACTTCAATCATCGCTGGCTTTGCCCAGCGGAGGTTGAACACCACTGTCAGGTCATCCGGGCACGCAATGGAGTCGACGGCCAGGTAGTGGGTCTTCCGTGGGCTGGTGCTCAAGCCTGCGGCCTGCGCGAGTCGGATCGTGTCGAACGACCACTTGACATCATTGCAGGTAAGCGGCACGCCATCTGACCAATTCACACCATCACGCAGGTTGAAGGTGTACGCCAGTCCGTCTTCGGATTGCTCCCAATCTGTGGCCAGATCAGGGTGCAACTCGAAGTACACCTGGTTGTCGAAGTCTTCCTCCGTACCCCACGTTCGTGGCCTGATGAGCATGTTGTTGAGCATGTGCCCCACTTCAAATGAGTGTCCTGCTGCGGACTCCCACGGAACGAAGCTCGGGCTGTTGGTTGTGTATGAAATCTGCAAGACACCGCCGTACCTGGCATCCGGATCAAGCGGAACGCCACTGACGGAGGTATCCATCATGTCGTCTTCCGGCTCATCGGTTTCGGGTGCCGCTGTTGGCGAACTGCCCGTGATGACGACTGCCGTATTTGTGGGCGCCGCCGGTTCAGGCGTATCTTCCTCCTCTTCCTCGGCCGTACCACACGCAGCTGCAAGCAACGCGAGCGTGGCGACCAAGCCAACAAGGAGCAAAGTCCATCTGCTCATAGTCTCCTCCTCCCCATGAGTAAATCGCGATTGTGTCATTATGACGTGACTGTAGCTAGTGTCAACCCTAGCAATACTAGGTATTGCAAAAAGGAATGATGCCCCTGCCGGTGCGGCAGGGGCATCATCGCTATCTGAGACTTGCTATTGCTTTTCTCGTCAGCCGTTTGCGTCTGTTGGATTACTCTTCAATCCAGACGTGGGAATAGCGCTTCACGGGGCCGTAGCCTGCTAGGTAGTTAGGAGCAGGCATATAGCCTTTGAGCTTGGCGCTGAACATCGGGTAGTAGGAGCCGTGCGAGATGACGACCTTGCCCACCTCAGTCAGCGCAAGCTCCATGGCCTGCCACGCAAGCTCCTTCCGCTCTTCCTTGTCCAGGGTTCGGCTCATCTCGTTGACCAGGTTGTCGAACTCGGGATTGCTGTAGCGGTTGTAGTTGCGATCCGAACCCGTGTAGAAGTGCTCGTACAGCGTCACGTCCGGGTCGATTCCGGCGATCCAGAAGCTGTGGACTCCTACGTCGAAGTCGGCTGTGGACCACTTGGTGTAGGTGGTCGAGGAATCGAAGATCAGAATCTCGACGTTCACGCCGATTTCCTGGAGGTCCAGCTGGATGGCTGGTCCGTCAGCCTGGATGACGTTCCAAACCGTCATCTTGAGGTCGAGGGCGTTCTCTCCGGTGTAGCCGGCATCCGCAAGAATCTGCTTGGCGCGCTCCTTGTCGGCGGCGTTGGCGGCTTCCTTCTCTGCCGTCGTGCCGAAGACATCCGCGTAGCCGGGGATGGCCGCGCAACGCTCGGCAGGCATCGCCCACTCGCTGGTCGGGTAGAAGCCGCAGCCCGTCGGTAACACGAAGAGGTCTTGCTGGACGGACGTGACGTACTTCTGGTTATTGATGGCCAACGCGAAAGCGGTGTTAATCGCAGGATCGTTCCACGGCTCTCGGTTCTTGTTAAGGAACAGCGCCGGGCTGAATGAGGATGCGATTACCCGATCGTAGATCTTGTAGATTTCGGCGTCTTGTTCCTCGATCAGGGTGAGGGCCTGCCCGCCGGTATAGCCGTGGGAGTCACCCACGTGAACCTGTCCGGTGCGCAGCGCAGGCGGAATGTTGGCACGGGAGAGGAAAATCATCTCCACACCGTCAACATAGGGGAGTGGCGCATCCCAGTAATTCGGATTCCTCTCAAAAGTGTAGCCCTCGCCCGGGATGTGATCAACAAGGCGGAAGGCGCCCGTCGTAGCCTTGGAAGGCTCTTCCCGCATGGAGTCTAACTTGCCGGTCTCCAGGAATTCAGTCTGGTAGATGTGGGCAGGGAACATTATGTTGTACGGCTGCCCAATGACCTCGAGAATGGCCGGCTTCGCCCATCGAAGGTTGAAGACCACGTTCAAGTCATCCGGGCACGTGATGCCGTCGATGGCCAAGTAGTGGGTCTTCCGCGGACTACGGAGGAGTCCGGCATCGCTTGACAGTCTGATTGTGTCGAATGACCACTTAATGTCATTGCACGTAAGCGGTACGCCGTCTGACCACTCAACCCCATCACGAAGAGTGAATGTCCATGCAAGGCCGTCTTCCGACTGTTCCCAGCTCTTGGCCAAATCAGGATGCAACTCAAAGAACGCGTTGTTCTTGAAATCCTCCTCGGTTCCCCATGTGCGCGGCTTGATCAACATGTTGTTAAGAAGCTGCCCAACGTCGAATGCGGGCCCAGCCGCCTCTTCCCACGGATTCAGGGGATTGGTTGACCGGTAGGCGAGCTTGAGGATGCCACCATATTCCGCATCGGGGTCAAGCGGGATGCCGCTGACGGACACGTTCTCATCCATCGTGTCCGTATCATCATCCATATCGTCCGTATCAGCAGGAACCGCGGTAGGCGAACTCCCTGTAATCAACAGGGGCGTCGCGGTAGGTGCTGGGGTACTAGCCTCTTCCTGTTCTTCATCCTCCTCAGCCGTACCTCCACACGCGGCCGCCAGTAAGGCAACCGTTGCGATAAGGCCGATAAGGAGCAGTGTCCATCTGCTCATGAGGTCTTTCCCTCCTACCTCTACACTCTGTTTACATTATCGATTATGACAGTGGTTAAAGTTATGTCAATCCTAGTGGTACGAGGATTTGATAAGGGGCTCAGACGTGCGGGAGGAGGATTGGTACAGATGCTACTGCTGATCAGCCGGATAACCAAGCGTGATCGTAACGGAGTTGAGGACCGTGTTCAGCCTGGAAATCAAGTCCGGGCATGACTCCATGTACCCGATTACTGTAGATGGGTACGAGGACACCGTGGGAAACAACAACCTTTGCTTGCTGCACAAGCGCTAGTTCCAGAGCGTCCCATGCAAGCTCTCGTCGGGTGGTCAGGTCTGTCGTAGCGCCCATTTCGTCGATCAGGTCATCAAGTTCAGGACTGCTGAATCGTCCAAAATTGTCATGAGCATCCGTATAAAAGTGTCCCAGAAGCAGGATGTCCAGGGCATCGCTTATGGCCCATTCAGAATGGACGGCTGCATCGAAGTCTCCTTCAGAGATGAGTGCAAGAAAGTCTCGCTGGTTGAGGACGACTGAAGCAGCGTTTATGCCGATTTCCTGAAAATCGGAGATGACGGCAGGGATATCTTGCTCAGTTGTTTCGCTGAATAAGATGGAGATGGACAACTCACCCGGAGAATAGCCGAGATTGGTAAGGATTTCCCTGGCCTGCGCCTTGTCTGCAGCCGGCGAGGATTTGGTGGAGAAGTCTCCAAAGCCGGGAATATCCGTACAGCGGTCAATTGGCATTGCCCAGGTTGAGAAGGGATACGTGCCGCAACCGGTGGGCGGGAAATGCCAGCCGTTATGCACATTCCGGATGTTCTTTGTGTTGTCAATTGCGAGGGCGATTACCTCTTTAAGGCCGCTGGTATTCCAGGGTTCTCTGGCGTGGTTGAGGATAATGTGGTGTGTGTTCCCCATGGCCAATGTCCGGGGCCATACCTGGCAGTTATTGCATTCACTTTCCAAGGTTTCCGCTTCTTCATAAGCGTACCCCGATGGCTTTCCCACATCGATGGTTCCTGAGCGGAGTCCGGTCGCCAATGCGGATTCGGCCAGAATCACGAATTGCAGACCGGACAAGAACGGAAAAGGCTGATCCCAATAGGTGTCATTCCGTCGATAGGTGATACTCTCGCCCGGCACGTGTTCTGAAACGACAAACGGCCCTGTAGTGACAGTGGGGAGACGATCTCGCATGGCCGTCGTGTCGTTGGCATAGATATGCTGGGGCCGAATGATGTTGTGTGGAAGAGCAAGTGCATCGATGATTGAAGCCTGCGGTTCGCGGAGGATGAATTGGACGGCGTAATTGTCCTCACAAAGCACCTGACTGACGGAGGCGAGGTAAACAGATCTCGGGCTGCGAATCAGGCCTCTGCCCGTTCGGATTGAATTATAGGTCCAGGCAATGTCCTCACACGTTAGTGGCGTACCGTCCGTCCAGGCAACGTCACTTCTCAGGTTAACTGTGACGGTCAGTCCGTCGCTGGAGACCTCCCACCCTAGAGCCAGGTCCGGATGAACCTCAAGAAAACTGTGTCGTTGAAAATCATCTGTGTCACCCCAAGTTCGAGGCTGCAGGAGGAGATTATGCAAGGGGTGCATCATGACGAATGACGCGCCCTGATGATCCTCCCACGTGCTGAAAGTCTGCTCGGAATGCCAGACAGATGCGATAAGCGTTCCTCCGCGCACGGCGGCAGCAGGAACGGGCTTGCCGCTGGTTGACGTTGTGTCGACAGTACTGATCCTAACGGGCTGAACCGTGGGGACCGGTGGATTCACCGTTGGTGTGGGGCGAGTTCGGTTTGCATTCTGGCCGACTACGCCGTTTTCGGTGGCAGTCGGCTCCGCAGTGGCCGTTGCCGTCGAGCCGTCATCGGTACAGCCCACGGTGACGATGAGCAGTGCAAGGCAGATGGCGAACACAAACCCTTGCCCGCTCAATCGTGTCATTTGCTTTCGCCTTAGCTACCTTATATTCAGAAATGCTTGATTGCGCTCACCTATCGATTATGGGGCAAGTGCTTGCATCGTCAACAGAGCGAGCAGTATGCAGCAGGCATGTTTACCTGTTCTACGTTACTCTTGTGTCAGAACGATGATGCAGCGACGTGAAGCTTCGCCGCCTGAAGCGGCGCGCATGGTGGCGGGTAGTGGCGAGACCAAGACACCACGCGAACGGTACTCTCAGGCGATGACCGTACTCCGAGAAGCGGAGTCACGTGTAGTGGTTCTTGCTGACCGTTTCAGCAGCCTCGGGCAGCGCCTGTCAGAAAATCCCCTGACTGTAGCGCCTATCCATGAGGCGGCGGGCAAGTCGCTGCCACTTCACATCACCACTCATCCTTTTCGCAAGAATGTGGATATGGCCAGTTGGCCTGACGAGCATACGATTATTGAAGCGTTGGGAGAGCTTCATCGAGCACGGGCCCGAGTCTTTGCTCTCCGCGCGTGGATGCTGCCGGAAGATAGAGATGCGACCCCGGAGCCATAGGCTCATCGCCCACAGGCAAGAGCCAGGCGTAGTGGCATGACACAGTCGGCGGCAGGACGTAGGCAAGACCGGGGGCATGGGATCAATAACGATCTCGTCGTACTTTTCGATGGCCACGCGATGTTCCATCGCGCGTTTCATGCCATTCAACATCTTTCGGTCTCCCACTCAGGTGAGGCCACGAATGCCGTTTTCGGCGTTTCAGCGTCCCTACTGAAAGTCTTGGGTGAAAGACGGCCGGCCTACGCGGCTGTGGCATTTGACGTATCCGGACCAACGTTTCGCCATGAGATGTATGAGGGCTATAAGGCGCAGCGACCGCACATGCCGGACGAGATGCGCGCTCAGTACGGACGAGTGCGTGAGGCTGTCGAAACGATTGGTCTATCCATCGTCGAACTCCCGGGCTATGAAGCAGACGATGTCCTTGGGCATTTCTCACGGCGCGCTACCGAGCAGGGACTGCGGACAATCATCGTGACGGGAGACCAGGACACGATGCAGCTGGTCTCTCCCACAGTCAGCGTCTTGTATCAGCGGGGGGCGAGGAATGAATCACTTTTTGATCCTGATGCAGTGAGAGAGCGGTACGGGCTTGCGCCGGAGCAGATACCGGACCTTAAGGCATTGCAAGGCGATCCGTCCGACAACATCCCCGGCGTGCAGGGAGTGGGCGCAAAGACCGCAACGACACTCCTTAGCGAGTACGGCACTGTCGGCGAGCTTTATGAGCACATTGACGACGTTACGCCGGAGCGCGTACGGCAACGCCTCATCGACGGGCGTGAGGCTGCAAGGCAGGGGCTGGAGCTTACGCGAATCGTCACCGAACTTGATCTTCCCGTGACGCTGGATGACCTGCAGTGGACGGAGAATTTTAATCGTTCACGACTAGTCGAGTTCTTCCGCGAGATGGAGTTCACATCGCTGCTGAATCGGATACCTGATGTTGGCGGGGGAGGAGACGAGCCGGCAGCGACCCAGGCATCCATACCTGACGTCGATGAGTCTTACCGGAGTATCTCAACCGCACAAGAGTTGGAAGACCTGCTTGCGGAGATCTCGAGTACCCCACATGTTTCCATTGTCGTGCCGGTCGCATCACACCGGGTGATGGAGGGAGTGCCGGTAGGCATAGGACTGTCCTGGGCTTCAGGTCAGGCTGCCTACCTCCCACTGATGCAAGAAGGGCTCGGAATACCTTTGGCGACGGGCGGAAACATGCTCCATCGGCTTGGAGACTTCCTTGTTGAGAACGGGCCGGATGGAACTCCGCGGACACTGGTAACACACGTTGCGCGTGAGATTTTGCCTCCGCTCCAAAATAGCGGTGTCGAGATTATCAATCCAATCTGGGATACATCCGTTGCGGCACATATGCTCGGTAAGCCGTCCACCACCCTGTCAACGCTCGTCCTATCTGAATTTGGGCAAGAGTTGCCGACCCGGGAAGAACTGTTGGGGCGTGGCGCAAAGGCGGTGCCTTTCCACGCGCTGGACGAGGAGACGGCTTTACGGTACACGTGCTCAGCCGCGGATTACACGTTGCGAATGATGGAGGCGTGGGCGCCGATGCTCGAAGAACAAGGTGCGAGCCCACTATTCGAGGGGCTTGAGATGCCGCTCGCGCCTGTTCTGTCACGGATGGAGCGGAACGGCGTCCGACTGAACACTGGGCTGTTGGCGACTATGTCTGAAGAGATGCACGCAAATCTCGATCAGATGACGCAGGAAATCTATGACGAGGCTGGTGCGGGGGCCGACATGGACGAGCCCCTTGTCTTTAACCTTAATTCTCCCAAACAGTTGGGGGAGGTGCTGTTCGAGAAGCTGGGGCTGCCCGCGCGCCGTCGGACACAGACCGGCTATTCCACAGACGCGTCCGTCCTGGAGGGTTTGGTGAAGAGTGGAGAACAGCACAGCCACATCGTTCAGCGCATCCTCGAATACCGTGAGTTGTCCAAGTTGGTATCAACATATGTGGACTCGCTCCCAAAGGATGTCTATACCGGGACTGGTCGGATTCACACGAGCTTCAATCAGACGGGCTCCGCAACGGGCCGCATAGCATCGCAGGACCCGAATCTTCAGAACATCCCCGTACGGACCGAGTCGGGACGGCGGATTCGTGAGGCATTCATCGCGGAGGACGGGGCTTCGTTAGTGTCGGCGGATTACTCGCAGGTAGAACTGCGCGTACTAGCACACCTTTCGGACGACGGGAGATTAAAGGACGCATTCCACGCCGGAGAGGACATTCACTCATCGACGGCATCGCAGGTGCTTGGAATTGCAGCTGACGAGGTGACGGTTGAACATCGTCGAATCGCGAAAGCAGTCAATTTTGGCATTGTGTACGGCATGGGCGGGTTCGGGTTGGCGACACGGCTTGAGATAGAGAGGAAAGAGGCAGACGCATTTATCAATGCCTATTTCGAACGGTTCCCAATGGTACGCAAGTACATGGACGACACAATCGCAGGGGCCCGTGAAAACGGCTACGTCCAGACTGTGATGGGGCGTCGGCGGTACTTGCCGGAGATCACGGCGTCCAACCAGGGTGTTCGAGCCGCCGCGGAGCGTATGGCCATCAACATGCCCGTGCAGGGAACCGCCGCAGAGATCATCAAGCTCGCTATGCTGCGAATGCAGGAGCGACTTGACGAAATGAGCATGCGGACGCAGATGTTGTTGCAGATTCACGATGAGCTGCTGTTCGAAGCGCCAGACGAAGAACAGGAGGCGCTGACGGCCATCGTGGATGAGGTTATGCCTACCGTTATGCCGGAGCTTGACGTTCCGCTGGTCGTGGATGTCAAGGCCGGGCCGTCCTGGGGGCAGATGACGTAAGGCCGGGCGCGGAGCATCGGCACACAACGATGCCTTAATCGTGATTTAACCGCGTGTTGTCACCTCCTTAATGCGTCTTGCCTACGCTCAGCTTTGAAGACTGCGTGAAGGAAAGTGCGGGCTGTAAGGAGGAAGGATGCAGTTGGCCAAGAAGTGGCATCGGTTTGTGCTAGTGGGGGTCCTCGGATTGATTGTCGGGCTTGGGGGTATGGCATGCGGTGACGGCAATGATTCGAACGGCGACTCATCCGACGGAATGCAGGTGACTGGCACAATTGAGATTGACGGTTCGAGCACGGTTGCGCCCATCTCAGAGGCAGTTGCCGAAGAGTTTCTGGCAGAGTACCCGGACGTTCGCGTTAATGTCGGTGTGTCCGGCACAGGCGGTGGCTTCAAGCGTTTCACTGTGGGTGAGACCGAGATTTCCGATGCGTCGCGTCCAATCAAGGATTCTGAGGCGGAAATCGCAGCAGAAAACGGCATCGAGTACATCGAGTTAACGGTTGCTCTGGACGGTCTCGCCGTCATGGTGCATCCACAGAATGACTTCGTGGACTGCCTGACGATCGACGAACTCAATGAGATCTGGAAGCCGGACAGCACGGTAGATTCATGGGATGACGTGCGGTCAAGCTTCCCGAGCGACGACCTAAACCTATACGGCCCAGATACGGAGTCCGGTACGTTTGACTACTTCACCGATGTGGTTAACGGCCACGAGGGTGCATCCCGCTCCAACTATGTCGCGTCCTCCGACGACAACGTACTGGTCCGGGGGATCAGCGGCGATCGCAATTCACTCGGGTACTTCGGGTACGCCTACTACGTTGAGAACACGAGCGTGTTGAAGTTGGTTGAGGTTGACAGCGGTGATGGCTGCATCCCACCTAGCGATGCGACCGTTGCGGACGGCAGTTACGCGCCACTCGCTCGCCCTATCTTCATCTACGTGGACGTGGCGAAACTGCGGACTCGGGAAGAACTGAAGGCGTTCGTTGACTTCTACCTGGATAACTCACCAACGCTGGTCCCGGAGGTCGGCTACACTGCCCTGTCCAGCTACGCTGAGGAGAAGCGCAAGGTCGAAGACGCTTACACAGGGACTTAAGCCACATTCCTCTCCTCCGCTCGCCTTTCGACAAGCTCAGGTTTAGCGGGGAGAGGCGCGGGACCAGCGAATAGGGATTTAAGGTCGCGTCGGGGGAAACGGGATGCCACAGGTGGATAGCCCGCAGAATCAGCATCCTGAGATTCTGTTCGCTTGCGTTCACAATGCAGGTCGCAGTCAGATAGCATCATCTCTGCTGAACGTTCTTTCAGGCGGACAAGCCATCGCGCCCACGAGTGCCATCCGGTAGCGATTCTGACGATTTTTCCGGCCCACTATCGGTTCTTAACCCCCACTTAATCTGCGTGGGGCATCCTTGTGCGTGGGGTCCGTAGGGACCAACTGGGGAAGGATTACTTTCTTGGCTGAAGTGTCATTTGCCGCGCCTCGCGTTTCACGGGAAGACCTGGAGAAACGCCTGCTGTCCGGCTCCCGGGCAGAGCGCAGAACTGAGACGGCAATCCACTTGCTTCTCCTCGGCGCGACGATCATCTCGATCGCCACGACTGTCGGGATTGTCTTTGTTCTGGTCAATGAGAGCTTCCGATTCTTCCAGGACATCTCTGTTATCGAATTCCTGACAGGAACCGTCTGGACGCCCCGCTTCCAGCCGGCGCTCTTCGGCGTGCTCCCGCTCGTCGCAGGCACAATCCTCGTGGCTGCAATCGCAATCATGGTGGCAGGACCAGTGGGCCTATTTACCGCCATCTTCCTGAGTGAATATGCGCCTGACCGCTTTCGGCGCATCGTCAAGCCGATGCTCGAGATCCTTGCGGGCATCCCAACGGTCGTGTACGGCTATTTCGCCCTTACATTCGTGACGCCCCTGCTGCAGGAGTACTTGTTCCCGGACATGATTATCTTCAACGCGCTGAGCGCGGGGTTGGTGATGGGGGTGATGATTATCCCGATTGTGTCTTCCCTGACGGAGGACGCCATGTTAGCCGTGCCGCGTTCGCTGCGCGAGGCAGCGTATGCGCTGGGGGCCACACGGTTTGAGGTGGCAACGCGTGTAGTGACGCCGGCGGCTCTGTCCGGCATTGTGGCAGCAATCATTCTCGGGCTCTCACGTGCGATCGGCGAGACGATGCTGGTGACCATTGCTGCGGGTGCAACACCGCGCCTCACGATTGACCCGCGGGAAAGCATCCAGACGATGACGGCCTACATCGTCCAGGTGGGATTCGGTGAGACACCGCAGGGGACAACCATCTACTACACGATATTTGCCGTGGCCCTGTTGTTGTTCGTGATGACACTCGCAATGAACATCCTCGGTCAGTGGGTGGTTCGACGATGGCGACAGGCGTACTAGGGGCGCAGGACCATGGAATCAACGACTCCCAACAACGTCGGAAGCGTTAGCGCAGAACAGTTTCATAGCAGTCTGCGTGGACGCCGCCTCATCGGCAATGCGGCGGTTGTGTTGTTCTTCTTGTCGACGCTCGTGGGGCTTGCAACGCTGGCCGCGCTCATCATCGACGTGCTCGTTGACGGTCTGCCGTGGATCGATTGGGACTTCCTCTCGACATACCCATCGCGGCGGCCTGAGGACGCGGGTTTGCGATCTGCTCTTTTCGGCACGTTGTGGGTTGGCGGACTGACCGCGCTGTTCACGTTCCCAATCGGGACGGCAACGGCGATCTACCTAGAGGAATACGCGCCGCGTAATAAGCTGACCCAGCTCATTGAGGTCAATATCTCCAACCTGGCGGGTGTTCCGTCAATCGTCTATGGGTTGCTTGGCTTGGCAGTCTTCGTGTTCCTGCTGGGCATGGGCCGCGTAATCATCGCGGGCGCGCTGACGCTGACACTGCTGGTCCTGCCGTTGTTGATCGTGGCGGGGCGTGAAGCGATAAGAGCGGTGCCTGACAGTTATCGGCAAGGCTCCCTGGCCTTGGGCGCGACACGCTGGCAGACGGTGAGGCACGTGATACTGCCATCCGCGTTGCCGGGCATCCTGACGGGCACGATCCTTGCGATGTCCCGCGCAATTGGTGAGGCGGCGCCATTACTCGCCATCTCCGGCCTCGTCTTCGTCACCTTCACGCCCGGTCACCCATTTGAGCGATTCACCGTGCTGCCTATCCAGATTTTCAACTGGGTGGCACGTCCGCAGTTGGACTGGCAGCATGTGACGGCGGCGGCAATCATCATCTTGCTGCTTGTGTTGCTGAGCATGAATTCAATCGCAATCCTGTTGCGGGATCGCTTCCAGCGGCGCTCGGAAGAATAAGGCAGGCAGGGAGAGAGTTACGTACATGACAACCGCGACAGCAATATCTGCGCCCCCTGCCCTGTCTGTTCGGGGGCTGAACTTGTTCTACGGGGATTTCCAAGCGCTCAAGGACGTGAACCTGGATATTCCACCGCGCAAGATCACGTCGTTCATCGGGCCGTCCGGCTGCGGCAAGAGTTCACTCCTGCGGTGCATGAATCGGATGAATGACCTTATCCGCACGGCGAGAGTGGAGGGTGAAGTCCTATTCCACGGGGAAAACGTATACGCGGAGGAGACCGATCCCACCGAGATTCGCTTCCGCATCGGAATGGTGTTCCAGAAGCCCAACCCGTTTCCGAAGTCGATCTATGACAACGTTGCGTTTGGACCAAAACTCGCCGGGTACAGGGGCGACATGGGCGCGCTCGTGGAGCGATGCCTGCGGCAGGCGGCGCTGTGGGACGAGGTGAAGGACAGGCTCAAGGATTCCGCATACAAGCTCTCCGGCGGCCAGCAGCAACGATTGTGCATCGCCCGGACTCTGGCGTTGGATCCGGAGGTCATCCTGATGGATGAACCATGCTCGTCGCTCGATCCAATCGCCACGCTGGCCATTGAGGAACTGATGCGAGAGCTGGCTCCCAACTACACCATCGTGCTCGTCACGCACAACATGCAGCAGGCTGCCCGCGTCTCGGATTACACGACGTTCCTGACGGTCGACGATCGGCGGAGCGGATACGTCGTCGAGTTCGGGGAGACGGGCGGGATTTTCTCAATGCCACGAGAAAAGGCGACGGAGGACTACATCACGGGGCGGTTCGGTTAGCCAAGAACGAGATCGGCAATGACTAACGGCATTTCAGAAGACTACAGTGGCGGCGAGAGAGGTCGCGCGTCTATCATGACCACCGTAGCAAATCGAGAGGCAAGCCAGGACGGTAACGAGTTGCCTGACACAGCGGCATCTGCTGAGCACGTTTCAGACCGCCTGCTTGTGACGGAGCGGCCCGTTTCGCTTAGCACACGGAATATGTCGCTCTACTACGGCGAGTTCAGGGCGCTGAAGGACATATCCGTGGAGATCCCGGAGCGAACGGTCACGGCAATCATCGGCGCGTCCGGCTGTGGCAAGAGCACCTTCCTGCGCAGCTTCAACCGTATGAACGACCTGATCCCCGGCGTGCGCGTGGAGGGCGCAGTGGAGATGTCCGGCGTACCCATCTACGATCGGCGCGTTGACGTGACCGAGTTGCGCCGCGCCGTCGGGATGGTGTTCCAGCGGCCGAACCCGCTGCCCATGTCAATCTACGAGAACATCGCCTACGGTCCCCGACGGCACGGTGTGCGCAATCGGGCAGCGCTGGATGAGATCGTTGAGCGGTGCTTGACACAGGCCGCGTTGTGGGACGAGGTGAAGGACAAGCTGAAGCAGCAAGGGAATGAACTCTCCGGCGGCCAGCAGCAACGGTTGTGCATCGCGAGGACGCTGGCTGTGGAGCCGGACGTAATCCTGATGGATGAGCCGTGTTCAGCGCTAGATCCGGCGTCAACGTCGCGCATCGAGGAGCTCATGCAAGAGTTGGGACATGAGTATACAATCCTTGTCGTTACGCACAACATGCAGCAAGCTGCGCGCGTATCAGAGATGACTGCATTTATGAATATGGAGGATGATCGGGCCGGCGTCCTCGTTGAGTTCGGCCCGACGACCGAGATTTTCACCACTCCCAAAGAGAAAATGACGGAGGACTATATCACGGGCCGCTTTAGTTAGGTAAACTGGATAACCTGTCAACACGGAACCCGCAAACGGGAAGAGGTAGCGACAATGGCAATGCAACGGCACCCAACACGGCAGGACTTCGACCGGCTCCTGCAAGAGGTGCAGGACGACGTGATAGCGATGGGCTCCATGGTGGACAAGTCCATCGAACGCTCCACCGAGGCTCTCCTGAACCGGGACGCGGCGCTTGCGCGGCAGGTTGTCGCGGAGGATGCACGCATCGACGCGATGCGATTCGAGATCGAAGAAAAGGCCATCCGCCTCATCGCGACGCAGCAGCCGATGGCCGGCGATCTGCGTGTATTAGTCACCGTACTCAACGTCATTGTTGACCTTGAGCGAATGGCGGATCACGCGGAAGGGAACGGGCGCATCGCAGAAATGATTGGGGCGGACAGCACGATCCGGCCGCTGGATACCCTGCCCCGCATGGCGGAAAAGTGCCGCGACATGCTACGTCGCGCTCTCTCTGCGCTGGTGGACCACGACGCCGACACGGCGCGCAGGATCTGCGAGGAGGATGACGAGGTCGACGAGATGCAGGACTCGTCCTACCACGCGCTGCTGGAGCTCATGATTGAGAATCCGTCACGTGTGCAGGAGGCGACGTACCTGCTGTGGGCAACGCACAACCTGGAGCGCATCGCAGACCGGACGACGAATATTGCGGAACGCGTCGTCTTCCTCGTGACAGGCCACATGGAGGAGTTGGCGAGCAAGCTGTAGGGGCTATTGTCCCTATCAGGATTGCTTGGCGCGCCCTACGCCACGTCCGGGTTGTAGTCCATGCCGACGTGGCCCATATCGATGAACTTCTGATACTCCTCGTCTGAGTAGCCCATGATGTTCTTGTAGACGTATTCATTGTCCTGGCCGAGCAACACGGCGTGGCGGCGGATGTGATAGGGCGTGTTCTGTAGCTTGAAGCCGATGGTCGGGTTCTTGTGGGTTCCCGCCTCCGGATGTGTGACTTCCTGGAAGAAGTTGCGATGCGCCACGTGCGGGTCCTCGTGGACGTTGCTTTCGTCCATGACCATGCCTGCTGGGACACCAGACTCCTGTAGGCGGTTCATGGTCTCACGGGCGTCCTGCTCGATCGTCCAGCGCGCGATGACTTCATCGAGCTCGCGACGGTTCTGATAGCGGCTCAAACTGTCCGCATAGCGCGGATCGTCCGCCAGTCCCGGCTCACCCATGATCTGGCAGAGCGTGCGGAATTCTGCGTCGGAGCGGCAGGCGATGGTGAGCCATCGCTCCTCACCGGCGCAGCGATAGACGTTGTGCGGCGCAAGGAAGGGATGTCCGTTGCCGAGCTGGGTATAGACGCGCTTGTTCATGGAGTAGTCCATGACGAAATCGCCGAGGAACGGGACGAAGTTCTCGGCGGTGGGCGATTCGATGAAAATGCCTTTGCCGGTCTTGTTGCGGTGCCGGAGCCCCATAACGAACGCGAGGGCGCCGCCAACGCCACTGGCGGCATCGCTGGGCACACCGGAGGGCCCGCGGGTAGGGTCTTCATCAGGATAAGCGCGGAGATAGGGGTGGCCGGCCAGGGCTTCCATATGGTTGCCCCATGTTCGGTAGTTCTTGTACGGGCCCTCCACACCAAATGCCGGCATCCGTACCAGGATGAGGCGCGGGTTGATGGCCGAAAGGCGTTCCCACGTTATGCCCAGACGCTCCATCGAAATCGAGACGTTGTTCTCCATGAGCCCGTCTGCTTGCGCGATAAGTCGCTCAAACGCTTCTTGCCCCTCCGGCGATGTCAGATCCATCGTGACGGAAAGCTTGTTGCGCGCATGTGTATTGAAGATGGCCTGCCGATTCCAGGGTCGCTCGCCGGGATCATCGTTGACATAGCCCATGCCGGTGTTTCGAAGCCTCACCATCTCAATGGGCGGACGCGCTAACTGACCTCGCGTGCTGGTGGCGAAGTGCTTGATGGATTCGATTCGAATCACCTCCGCGCCCCAGTCAGCGAGATGCATTGTCCCGTACGGTCCGGCGAACACGACGGTGAAGTCCAGGATCCGGATGCCCTCCAGCGGCAGCTTGCCAGTGCCGGGGACGGGGCTGCCGGTCATGTCCCGGCGGTCGTTCTCTGTGGCCGTCATTGTCATTGCTCCTTTGCGTCTGTCTCGCCGGAATAAAGGGGTTCAGATGACTCCCTCAGAGCGGAGGAGTGAGATCTCCTCGCCCTCAATGCCAATCTCCTTGAGAATCTCCGCAGTGTGTTCGCCAAGCAATGGGGCGCGGCGGCGGGTGGGCCGTTCGCCGTCTTCAAAGTGGATTCGCGAGTTGAAGCCGGGGTATGTGAGCGGGCCGGTGGCCGGGTGGTCAATGGTCTGCCAGAAACCACGAGCGTCAAAGTCCTCATCGTTCATCAGATTCTCAACGGTATTGAAAGGCCCGCCGAGCACCCGGTGCTCGATACAGGCCTGCTGCACTTCCTTCATTGTGCGTTCCAGCATCCAGGGGATCAGGGTGGCTTCCCACTCCTCTGCTGCCTCTGGTCGGGAACGAGCAGCGACGGTGTCCCAGCCGGGCTCCGAGAGAATATCCTCTCTGCCGACCATCCTCGCCATGTTGGGGAACATTGCGGCGCCTGCCGTGGTCATGAACATGCCGTCAAGGCACGGGTAGACGCCGCTGCCAAGCCCCAAGCTCGCCCCGGGGGAAACACGCATCGCAACGCTGTTGTTGTACTGATAGCCGAGGAGGCGCTGCATTCGAGCATCGATGGACTGAAGGGTGGCCTCAAAATAGCTGACGTCGATGTTCTCTCCCTGCCCTCGCAGTTCGGCATTGATGAGACCGAGGGAGGTGGCAAGAGCGGCGGCGTAGCCGACGTGGAAGCTGGCCATGCGGCCGGCGGTCTTGAGCGGCTCAAGTTCCGGGTCTCCTGAGCCCCACATGTTGCCGCCCATGGCGAAGAGGGTCAGATCAAGCCCGACCCAGTCCTTGTAGGGGCCTGTCTTGCCGAAGTTGCTGATGGATGTCATCACGAGTTGGGGATTGATTTGACTGAGTTCCTCGTAGCCCAGGCCGGCATTCGGCATGACATCCGGCGGGAAGTTCTCGATGAGGATATCCGCGCCCTTGACGAGCTCCTTGATGATCTGCTTGCCCTTCTCAGTCTTGAAGTCGAGCGTGACGGAGCGTTTGTTGGTGTTCAGGAAGAGGAATAGGCCGCTCTTTTCGAGATCGGGCTCATCGTGATAGAAGGGACCGATGCGGCGCGCAGGATCACCTCCACCAGGCCTTTCGATCTTGATGATGTCGGCTCCGTAGTCGCCCAGCATTCGCGTGGCATACGGCCCGGCAGTGTAATGGGTCAGATCAATGACACGGACACCCTCTAGCGGCATGAACATTGTGTAACGACCCCCTCCGTCGTTTGTTCCCGGGCGCGGGCGGCGTAATCCCCACCGTCCCGATTGATGCCATATTGTGGCGCAAAGAGTGGGTGGGGTAAAGGGATGGAGGGAGCAAGTATAATTGTAGGCGCGGGGATTGCGAATGGAGAATCGGTCTAACGACGTCGAGAACGGCTTTCTAGGGCCGGGCGCTCAGGAACAGCGGCGGCCGGGGATTGTCGTCGTCAGTGTGGCAGTTGTTGTGATGGCGGCATTCATCGGCCTCCTCGCGTACAGCCTGCTGACACGCGAGACGATGCCGATGGACACGACGACACGCACCAGCATCGCGGCGCCGTCATTCACGCTTTCACAGCTGAACGGAGCCGGAGACGTGAGCTTGTCCAATTTCGAGGGTTCGCCGCTCGTCGTGAATTTCTGGGCCTCATGGTGCGCTCCGTGCCGCGTTGAAATGCCGCATCTGGTCGAGGCTCATGAGCGCTACAAGGACCAGGGAGTCCGATTTATCGGCGTTGCAATCCAGGACACAAATGAAGACGCGCTCGCCTTTATTGAGGAGTTTAACGTTCCTGTCGATGATGGCTATGTCATGGTGACCGATCCGGACGGAGAGGCGACCATCGACTACGGCGTCGGCGGGCTGCCGGTGACGTTCTTCATCGAGTCGGACGGCACGGTGCATACGCGGTGGGCAGGCGTCGTGAACGGCACGGTTCTCGATGAGAGGATCGCGGAGATACTCGGCTAGCGGCAGCGGGCATACTATGGATCGTTTCATCGCACTTTGGGCGCTTGTCTTCCTGCGACCGCGACTGGTTCTTGGCATCCTAGTGGTGGCCACTGGCGTCATGCTGGTGCTGTTCTCGGCGGGTTATTTCGCCCTCGGAGCGTATTCAGAGGCTAACCTCGATGAATTGAATGTGACGCAAGCCGAGACCGGCTTCACGCAGGAGGACCTCACACGCGGTTTGCCGACGGCGGCCCCGACGACCGTACCATCGCCAACTACTGCCGCGTTGGTCGGTTCGCCGTCGCCTAGCACTACCTCGTCGGCAGTGACAACGCAGAGTCAGCAACCTACTCCCATCACTGAAGATTCAGCGAACGACACCACCCAGGCAAACGATACAACAGACAGCAATCTCTATGATGAGTACGGCATCCTCCGTGATTTCAGTCACTATTTGGCCGAGGCTGACAATGGCGCTCTGCTCCAGCCAATCAAGGAGAACTTTAGAGTAGTCACGGAAGACGATCTCGTTGATACCTATGGAGAGGAGCCGCGGCCTCTCCACATCATCATTCCTGCTATCGACCTGGAATCGAACATTATCGACCTCAACATCCTGTGGGATGGCGAAACGAGTGAGTGGGAGACGGCGGATCGCGTCGTTGGTTTCCACGTTGGTTCCGCGACACCAGGCGAGATTGGCAACACGGTGATGTCCGGCCACGTGAATTCACCGTTTGCGGGCGAGGGGTCAATATTCGCGCGGCTGGATGAAATTGCGCCACTACTGCGACGTGGCGAGATTGTAGACATCATGGTCATGGCGGGCGGCGACGTGTTCCTTTATCGCGCCACAGATACGACTGTGGTTCTGCCGGAGGATGTGGACGTGTTCGACTATTCAGACAGACCAACGCTGTCACTAGTTACATGCGCGCCGGCGACAACGTATTCCCATCGCTTCATTGTGAACGCGACACTCGTAGGGGTGGCGCGGCTGTAGACGGACGTGTCACGTCGATTGGCGCGTGCAACCGTTGATTCGTTATACACTAGCAAGTACTTTGCGGCTGAAGTGGCCGCGGGATATCCGGCGCACTTGGCGCGCAATTGGGGAGTATTGGTGGGGGTGTCTTTGTGACAGCAGCAGCGTCCGCACTTTTTGATGAGACGGCGGCTCGAGCACGAGCTGAAGGACGGCTAATCCTGACGGAAGAGGAATCCAAGGCCATCTTGCAGGAGCAAGGCATCCGCGTGACCATGCCGACGCTGGCGTCGTCTGCGGATGAAGCAGCTTCGGCGGCAGAGAACATCGGCTTTCCTGTGGTTATGAAGGTGTCGTCACGAGAGATCACGCATAAGAGCGATGTCGGCGGCGTGAAGCTCGGTATCGCAGACGCGGACGCTGCGCGGGCCGCTTATGACGAGATCGTTGCAAGCGCCAAAGCGGCGGAGCCGAACGCGGCAGTTGACGGCGTGACGGTACAGTCGCAAGCGCCCGGCGGCGGCGTTGAGGTCATCGTGGGAATGACCCGTGACCACCAGTTCGGCCCTGTCATCATGTTTGGCCTTGGTGGCATAGCTGTTGAGGTTCTACAGGACGTGGCCTTTCGTATCACTCCCCTGACGAAGAGGGATGCGGGCGCAATTATCCGTGAGATTAAGGGGTATCCCTTGCTGACGGGGCATCGGGCGACGCAAGCCGTCGATCTCGAGGCGTTGGAAGGCGTTATCGGGGCGGTCTCGGCATTTGTGAGCGAGGCATCAGGGGTGGCGGAGATGGATCTGAATCCGGTGCTGGCGTATGCGGACGGAACGATTGCCGTTGACGCCCGCATCGTTCTAACAGCGGACTAGCCTTCTACACAACAAGCGAAGGAGTACTGAGATGGACGCGACACGCAAGGCCAATCTGGACAGGGCGTTCAACCCACAGGTGATTGCCGTGGTGGGCGACAAGAAAATCACGGACTACATGTGGCTGAAAAGCGTTCGCGATGCCAAGGCCAAGGTCGTGTCTGTCCAGATCGATGAGAACGAGATCCCCGGCATCCTTGAGATGGGATTTGAGAACTATCCCAGCCTTGCAGACGTGCCGGGCCAGGTTGACTATGTGATCGTTGCAGTGCCGCGCCCAGTCGCGCCCCGCATCGTGAAGGACGCCATCGATGTTGGCGCCGGAGCGGCGGCGCTGTTCACCTCCGGGTTTGCGGAGACGGGCGAGGAGCAAGGCGTCCAGCTGCAGGATGCGTTGACGCAGATGACGCACGACGCAAACTTCAACCTCGTTGGCCCCAACTGCATGTGCCTGTATCACTCCAAGGCGGGCATTCGGAACACTGCGGACCAGTGGATCGGCGAGGGCGGCGACATCGGATTCATGTCCAATTCGGGCACGCATGCGACCAGCTTTGTGGTTCGGGCGCGCACTAACGGCCTGTACCCGCTCAAGTCCATCAGCATGGGCAATAGCATCTCCGTGGACCAAGGCGATTGGCTTGAGTACCTGGGCGAGGATCCGGAGATCAAGTCGATTGGCATGTACGTTGAAGGGACTCGCGATGGCCGCAAGTTCTTTGAGGCACTGCGCGACGTCGCCCCGCGCAAGCCGGTCATTATCTGGAAAGGCGGGCAGACACGCGAGGGAGCTCGCGCAGCCGCATCCCATACAGGCCACCTAGCCTCCGATATGGCTCTATGGGACGCGATGATGCGCCAGACAGGCGCGATCCGCGTCGACACACAGGACGAGTTGATGGACGCCTTCAAGGCACTGCACTTCATGAAGCCGTTTACGAGCCACAGGATGGGCATTGTGGCGCAGACGGGTGGGCAATCGGTTCTGGTATCTGACGCGTTTGGACGTGAGGGCCTGACGATTCCTGATCTAACAGAGGAAAGTTATGAGATTCTGCGTCCCATCGTGACGGTGGTAGGCGGCAGTTACAAGAACCCACTGGACGTCTCCGGCTCGCTGACAAGTATCGAACGAGGGCGGGAGATGCTGGACACCCTGGCTGCTGATCCGAATACGGACATCATCGTCATCGAGGCAAGCATCGGCTTTATCTCCCGGCGGCTCGAGCGGCAGGGAAAGACCTCTGACGACCTGATCGACATGTTCAAGGAGTTCCAGGAGTCAACGGACAAGCCGTTCGGCGTCATTGCAACGTGGAACCAGGATGAGGCGGCGCTAGCGGAATTCCGGACCAAGATAGCGGATCGTGGTATTGCCGTATTCCCGTCATTCCAGGACGCCGCCCGCGCCATTCGTCGTCTGCGGGAGTACTACGTCACCAAGGCAGAGATTGCCGCGGGGTAAGGGAGCGCCATCCGGAGCCAACGACGTTTGATCCTGCTTATGGAATGCGTCTTTAGTGCTCGGAGACGCGGCGGACGTGGCGAACAGCACCCTCAACAATAGCATTGCTTTGCTTCGCGGCATAAATGTCGGAGGCAAGAACAGGCTACCGATGAAGGATCTCACGGCACTGTTCATGGATGCGGGTTGCAGTGATGTTCGCACCTACATTCAGAGCGGAAATGTCCTTTTTGAGGCGGCGCAGGCGCTGAGCAAAGATATCCCTTCTCTCGTCAGCGCCTCAATCTTGAACAGATTTGGCTATCAGGTTCCCGTATTGACCCGGACGGTCAAAGAGTTCAGAGACATCGTACAAGCGAATCCCTTCGTGAAAGCCGGTGCAGAAGCCGACAAGCTACATGTTGTTTTCCTGGCAGATTTACCCGATGGCGAACAGGTTGAAACTCTCGACCAGAATCGGTCTCCGGGTGATGAGTTTACAGTGGTAGGTCGTGAAATTTATCTTCACTGCCCGAGTGGGTTCGCAAGCACGAAGCTGACTAACAGCTACTTTGATTCCAGGCTTTCCACGGTGAGTTCTACGCGAAATTGGAAAACAGTGCAAAAAATCTTTGAGTTGGCTACGGCTAGCGTCGGGTAGGTTAGGTGGCCGACATTAAGCTCTCCGCGGATGAGGCGCGGCGGTGGCGTGTTCGCTCGCAGGGGCTAGATGTAGGGGTTAATGCGCGGGAAAGTGCCGAGGCGGTACTGGATGTCGTGCGAGGGACGGGCGGGATCCAGGGGCAGGATTTAAATGCTGCGGCGTTGCAAGTCCGGGTGAGGACTGTTTCCATGAGGGCGCAGGCGGCGGGGAGTCTTGACACGAAAGTGGGGGATGTTTGGAAATCCCTATCTGAAACTCGTAATATTGTGCGGACCTGGGTGATGCGGGGAACGCTGCATCTGATACCTAGTGAGGATCATCGGTGGATGACTTCTCTCTTCGGGCACTCCTCTTTTTCTGCAGGGAAGAAGCGCCGGGAAGGGCTAGGGCTCCACGAAAAAGTTTTGCAACGTGCCCTGGAATGTTCAGTTACGTTTTTCACAAAGTACGGTCCTTTAACACGCCAAAAGCTGGGTGAAATGCTTGCGGCGGAGGGAATACCCGTTGAGGGGCAGGCGCTCAATCACATCGTCCGGGCCGGGGGGTTTTTGGGTGTCATCACGCATGGGCCGCTGTCGGACGACGGCCGGGGGGAAACGTTTGTGGCAGCTGACTCGTGGCTGGCGGGCATCGAGCGTCCGGAGCTGAGCCGTGAGGAGGCGCTGGCGCGGCTCGCGAGTCGTTACATCAGAGCGTTCGGGCCCTCGACGGAGCGTGACTTCGCTGTGTGGTCGGGGTTGCCTTTGAGGGACGCCCGGGCGGGGTGGCAGGCGATCTCCGGTGAGCTGGTGGAGGTTGAGGTTGCGGGGGAGAAGATGGCGGCGCATGAGGAGGTTCGCCCTCACCCTAGCCCTCTCCCAGAGGGAGAGGGGACAATTAGGTTGTTGGGGTTTTTTGATACGTATCTGCTTGGATATCGGGGGCGGGGGCTTGCGGTTGGGGCGGAGCACTTGTCTCGTGTGAACGCGGGCGGGGGGATGATCCGGCCTGTTGTAACGATCGATGGGCTTGCGGTGGCGACGTGGTCGTGGACGCGGCTGTCGGGCGGCCGGGGGCTTGAAATCGCGGTTGAGCCGTTCGCGGGGATGGAGGGGGCTTTGGCACCCTCGTGGGCGCGGGAGGCGATGGCTGGCGAGGTTGGGGATATTGGGCGGTTTTTGGGGGTTGAGGCTTCTCTAAAGGAAGGGTGAGGGTTTCCCCGTTCGGGAGCCCCCTTCGACAAGCTCAGGGCGAACGGATGGAGAACTTTCCCGTTCGGGAGCCCCCTTCGACAGGCTCAGGGCGAACGGGAACCTTTCGCGGGAATGACGAAGTTAAGTCAATAAGTCTGGATTTTGGAGGACGTGGGTGGCGGCGGTGATGGGTGGGAGTTGGCCGGTTTCTACCTGTTGGAGGATGTCTGCGAGGGCATCGGAGTGTTCGGCGCGGGTGAGGCGCTCGAGGAGGCGTTCTCTGAGGGCTGCGTGAAATTCTGAGCGCCTCTGCTCTGCCCTACGGGTCTCCAGGCGTCCTGAGTCGCGCAGCGTGTCGTAGTGCCGCTCCACGGCGTCCAGGAGCTCCGTTATGCCCTTGTTACGGATCCCTTCTGTCTGGAGGACGGGAATCGTCCACCAGTCCATGTCACGGCTGCCCAGGTGGACGGTGGTCTCAAGGTCGTTGGCCATTCTTTTCGCGCCGGGTCGGTCGGCTTTGTTGACGACGAAGACATCGGCGATCTCGAGCAGTCCGGCCTTCATGGTCTGAATGGCGTCGCCCGCTTCGGGGACGACGACGACGACGACGCTATCGACGGTGTGCATGATATCCAGCTCGGTCTGGCCGACTCCGGCGGTCTCGACGATGATGACGTCCACGCCCGCGGCATCCAGGACGCGCATGGCGGACGGGGCGATGGCGGAGAGGCCGCCAGACGCGCCGCGGGTGGCCATGCTGCGGATGAAGACGCCGGGGTCCAGGAAGTGATCTCTCATGCGGACGCGGTCGCCGAGGATTGCGCCGCCGGTGAAGGGGCTTGAGGGATCGACGACGAGGACGCCGACGGTGCGGTCTCGTTTGCGGAGCTCTGCGGTGATGGCCTCGACGAGGGTGCTTTTGCCCGCGCCGGGGGGGCCTGTGATGCCTATGAGGTGGGCGCCGCCGATGTGTGGGGCGATGCGCTGCATGATGTCGTCGGCGGCGGGGTCGCCTTTTTCGAGGAGGGTGAGGATGCGTGGGGCGGCGGCTAATTCGCCGTTGAGGAGGCGTTCTACCTGTTGCATGGGTTAAGGGTACTGCGTTACGGGGTTTGATTGCACAGTGGAGGCTTTAGATTCCTCGACTGCGCTCGGAATGACATAGGAGGGCGTTGAGTGGCGGGGAGGGGGTTTGGTTGCAGAGGGGAGATTTTAGATTCCTCGACTCCGCTACGCTCCGCTCGGAATGACAGTGGGGGGCGGGAATTACAGTGGCTATTCGTACCAGTCTTGGGCGAGGTCGATCCATTTGGGGTTCATGGACTCGATCAGGGCCTCCTTCTTTTCACGCCGCCAACGCTTGATTTGCTTCTCGCGTTCCAAGGCTGCAGGCGCGTCAGGCGCTTCCTCAAAGTAAGCAAGCCATGTGATGTTGTACTGCTTTGTGAAGCCGTCGATGAGTTTGTTCTTGTGTTCGTAGACGCGCCTGTGGAGGTCATTGCTGACGCCGACGTAGAGTCGGCGGGTGGCGTTGGACAAGATGTAGACGTGGTACTGGCGCCGTTGCTGTGCTGACAAGATTTTAGATTCCTCGACTGCGCTACGCTCCGCTCGGAATGACAGTATAGGCGCTCGGAATGACGAAGGGGGGTTGGGGAGCGGCAAGGGGGCTGGAATGGCGGGGACGGGGTTTGATCGCGGATTGCGATTTTAGATTCCTCGACTACGCTGCGCTCCGCTCGGAATGACGAAGAGGGGGAGGCGGGAATGACGGTGGGGGGTGAGGGGGTTAAACGGAAGGGGGGCGGGTTGTGCCCGCCCCCCTGGGGTTTCCTTTTCCCTGACCCTTGCCCCCTCCCGGTTGGGAGAGGGAAGGGAAGGGTCTATTTCGGGTTAGCCGCCGATCACGCCGTTGCGGGTGGCGAAGAGCAGGTAGCCCTGGCCCTCCATCACTACCGCCACGTCGTCCACGGTGTCGAAGCCGTCCGTCATCGCGCCGCTGGAGAAGTAGGTTTCGTACTGCGGCGGGGTGCCGTCAGCGTCCCACGCCCGGATCATGCCCCATCCGGATGCGCCGAGCGAACTGAGGTACGCGTCAACGCTTACGGAGGTCTCATCACCCGCGGGGGTGTAGCCGATTCCGTTCCAGCCTGCGGTCACGGTGTACTGCGACGGTGTGCGCTGCGGGCTGAAGCGCTCGGTGAGGACCTTGATGTCATCGAAGGTGGTGCTGCGTACGAAGTAGGCGCGGCCGTCCACCATCTGGGACAGGGTGCCCATCCACTCGCCGTTCTCATCCTTGCGAGCGAATTCCCACACCTTGGTCTCATTGCTGAGGCTCCAGACATCCGTTACCGACGTGCCCTCAAGGACGCCACCGATGCTCTTGTCCTGCGGGGTGCCTGGGATGGACACGAGGGACCAGCCCGGTACCAAGTCAACCGTGGCGGGTGACGGCGGGTTGATCTTGAAGACGTACCCGAACTTGCCCGTGTTGCCAGCCACGTCGGAGTAGTTCACCTGCAGGCGGTAGTTGCCCAAGGCGAGCTCAGACAGGGCGACGACGTGCGTGATCTGGTTCGAACTCTGAATGGCAGCGGCGTCAACCTCGGCGGTGTTTGTCACCTCGATGTCTGCGGCCGCCTTAATGGTGCCGTCAGTCTTGATGCTTCCGGCGCTCAGTGTCTCCAAGCTCACGCCCGTGATGTCTATCGTCTTCTTGGAATCGTCGTCGTACTCGTTCTCCTCACCAGCGAACTTGAGGCTCAGGAAGGTGACAGGGTTGGTCTCAATGCCATGGGCCTTGGTTGAATCGTCTTCGCCCACACGCTCCGGAGCATCGCCACCGTTCGCCTCGACGTCAAGCTCCCACTTGGCCGTCTTGGTAATGCTGTTGCCGTCCTCGTCCTCAGCGCTCACCGAGATGGTTCGGACGCCGCCCGTCGTCTGACCGATGGCCTTAGCCTTCGCCTCGACGGCCCAGCCTGAGCCGACCCTCTTGACTGCCAAGCTCCTGTCCGTTGGGTTGTCACCAACCTTGGTGATAGCCGCAGACGGGATGCGCCTCAGGTCCTCAGAGGACTCAATGTTGACGTCCAGGCTGTCATTGCTGAGCGGGTTCACCACGGTGACAGTCAGCACCGGCGAGAGGCGGTCGTGCGCCCTAGCGATGGTGTGGTCCGTGCGGTCCTGGTTGCCCGCCAAGTCCTCCAGGTCACTCGCATCGATTTCGACTGCAGGTCGTGACGACGTGTCCATTCCCGCTGCGAGCTTGACGAAGAGGACGTGCCGTGCGTCCTGTGCGAGACCGCTCGAATCAAGGTCCAAGCCGGCACCATTATCTTCCGTGATCGTCTCACGGTTCTTGGCCTTACCCTCTGTGGTGACGACGTTCGCACCGCTGCCGTCGAGCCAGAGGAGGCTCTCGACGACCTCACCGGCGATGATCACCTCGGCCGCATCAAGCAGTTCGCCGTTGATGGCGTCATCGAAGACCAAGGCAATCCACGTGGGGTCATTCTCGACGACCTCGTACGCACCCAGTGTCGGGTCAGCCTTGGTATCGCGAGCTAGCTTGTTATTGAGCTTCGCGCCGACGCCGGTAAGCGCGCCGAGGAGGGCCGGATCCTTGGTGTCAATGATGTAGGAAGCGGTCACGTCATCACTGTTTCCGGCGAGGTCGTACGCAGTAACGGTCACCGAGACATTGATGTTGTCCGTGTTATTGGCATTCCTGCTGACATCGACATCCGTCTCGTACTGGTAGCCATCCGTGACGTCTTCCTTGGTCTGACTGACGTCAGGAGTGTCATCACCAGCAGCCTCATCAACAGTGCCACCGTCGCCAACCGAAACCCTGACTGCAACCAGCGCGCGATCGGTATTGCCGACTGTGTTCTCGTCCGTATCTTCAGCATCTTCGGGGATGCCCGCACCAGTGTCCGTTACGGTGAACAGCACCTCGAAGCTGTCCTGCGTCGTGAAGCTGCCCTTCGCCGGGTCAAAGCCACCGACTGTGGGAGCAGCAAGGTCGACTGTCGCGGTTGCGCGCTGGACGCCCCTCGGGCTCGGATCACTGTAGCGAACCTCGACAATGCCCTTATCCTCAACACCCAAGAGGCGGCCGACGAGATCGGATGCCGGTACAGTAGTGCCAATGGTAATGCCCAGATTGCGGGCCTGGTTTGTAAGGGCGTTTGTCAGACCGGAGCGGCCATCACCGAGGTCTTCAAAGGCCTCATGCATGTCGGCCGCTTCGGTTTCCGCTACTGCGTCCGCCAAGGCCTGCGTGTTCGACTCTGTAGTGAATGCGAATGTGACCTTGTCAAACTGCGCCGTAGCGAAAACAGGCCTAAGCATGACAGATGAATCATCAGCAGCTTCGATTTCAGTGCCACTTGGGTTCACGACGTTGTCCAAACCAGCTCTCGTCGCACCTGTTATCTCCACGCAGGCAAGTCTCTGATTAGCCCCGAGGTCAGACGCCGCAGTGACGCCCGTAGCGCAGTAGTCGGTACCAAGGCCAGCGACGGTAGCGCTACGCGCACTCAATTTCGTGATTGCAACTGTCACACCAGTGGTGGGTTCAATTGCCACTTCCGCGGTAGCAGCATTGTTATCGGCCCGTGTAACGCCGGACAATGTCGTGAAGGTGGCGGTGACATCGTTGTGATCCACCTTGCGATCACCACCCTTCGCGATCAGTTCACCGGCAGGAATGTCGATGACCATCGCCCGCGCGACCGGAGTGGCCGTGACAGGGGGATCAGCGGTAGCATCGCCACCAGCATTCGCAGGATCGATGTTCACAGCATCAGTTCGCTCGTTGACAGTCTTATCGTCGCCTGAGGCATCGGTGGCCCACTCGTTGATCATCTCCTTCCATGGATTGGGGATGAGGCCGAAGCTACCTACAAAGGTTCCTGAGTCAACGGATACAGCTCCAGGATCGATAAATTCAGAAGCAGTGATGCCGTCATTAGGCGTGGTTGCGTAGTAGGTGAGGTTCTTCTCCATGGCGTCGATCGTAATGGAATCACCGGCAGCGCTTCGCACTTCAGCGGTAACAGTATTTGCTGCCGCCGTGGTGAACTCAATCCTGATTTCCGGGTCACCAAAGCCAGTGGGATTCGAAGTTTGCCCGCGAGTAGTCAGATCAATTGTGACTGTGCTATTAACAGCATCTCTAACAAACGACGCTCGCAGTTGCTCCACCCTGGGCGCACCTGTGCCGCCTGTTGGTTGCCTGACCAGGTAAACAGTAACGTCTTCAGAGCCTACGGAACCATTCTTATCGCGATCAGCAATCAGGAACGTACTAGAGACGACTGGAGTCGCGGTCGGAATAGCTACCTTATGCCCACCTGTGTGGACTACCGGATCTGCCCTGGATGGGGTGGTGTTGGTATCGGCCTCAGCGCCAGCCACGTCAAATGCCTCTGTGGCTCCGGTGCCGGAGACCTCGCCAAAGTACGCCGTATATGTCGTCAACTTGTTGGTGGTATTGTCGTTGTCCTCAATGACGGCGTAGAGGGTGCCGTATGTATCGGCCATGTCCGCTTGGCCCGTCACATCAGAGACGTAGGGTGAACCACCGACTCTTTCGAAGGGCGTGCCAGTGTTGGACGCCGAGGGATTGGCCAACTCATGGGGAGTAACGATCTTGACATCGGCCGTTGCAGCGCCCGCCCCGAGGGCCGGGATCATGGCGAACGCGAGGATCGCGACCGTCAGGATAATCAGTGCATTGCGCTTCACAGGAAGCCCCCTTCCGTAACTGTGATTTGAGCCTCTGCGGCCCGTCTCTTTAAGAGTAGTGGAATTCATAGATTTATTCACGTCGCCCGTTGGGCTTCGGGATTGCCAGGGTTCTTGTGAGTGCATGTGCTCCTCCCCATCCGTGGGAGCCAGGAACCCTGCTTTGCGCCGTTTGCATCGGCAGAGTGCGCTGACTTTCCCGCGCTTCCTGTCCGGTTAGTCTCCATAACCTTTGGAGAGCCCCGCGCTCTCCCTTTCCGCTCTCTTTATCCCGACTCCGCTATAGCCACACATGGGTCTCCCGCGCGTGTGCATGCAATACGCGGAATGGCCACACCTGCGGCTAGGCGTAGTCACTGAACGTGAGTTTAGGGGAGTTTCGCAAGGGTTGTCAATAGTCGTTTGACTTGGATTAGATAGCATTTATCGAATCGGGTTTGAGATTTGTTTCGATGTTTAGGTGAGTGGGGTGTGGGCATATGTAGGGGTTTCATGTGGAGGGGGGTGTGTATTTAGGCAGCTGCGCTACGGCTCACGTTGGGGATGGGGGTTGGTTGGGGCTATGCGTACCAATCTTGCGCGAGGTCTACCCATCTGGGGTTGGTCGACTCAATTAGTTGAATCTTCTTGCTCCTAAGCCAACCCTTGATCTGTTTCTCGCGTTCTATGGCGGCCTTCACATCCGAGGTCTCTTCGAAGTGGACCAGCCAGTTGATGTCGTATTTGCTGGTGAAGCCGGGAATCTGGTGATTCTTGTGCTGGTAGACGCGCCGCTCAAGATCATTCGTCGTGCCGACGTACAGCCTGCGGGTGGGGTTGGAGAGGATGTAGACGAAGTAGCGGTCGCGTTGGTCTTGCGTCACGAGTCTTTGGATTCTTCGCTGCGCTCAGAATGACATGTAAGGGCGCTCTGTATGACATGGCCCCCCCACCCTAACCCTCCCCCGCACGGGGGGAGGGGATCAGTTAGATTTCGCGGGAGAGGGTGGCGATGAAGTCGGCGTTGGTCTTGGTCTTGGAGATGCGGTCAAGGATGCGTTCTGTGGCGTCTGAGGCGTCAAGGTTGGAGTTGGAGAGCATGGCCATCATGCGCCTGAGTGTGACGATGCCGCGGTAGGTCTTGTCGTCGTAGAGTCGCTCGTCACGCCGTGTGCCGGATTTGAGGACGTCAATGGCGGGGTAGATGCGACGCTCGGCGAGTTTGCGGTCCAGGTGGACTTCCATGTTGCCGGTGCCTTTGAATTCTTCGTAGATGACATCGTCAAGCCGGGAGCCGGTGTCAACGAGGCAGGTGGCGACGATTGTGAGGGTGCCGGATTCTTCCGTGTTGCGGGCTGCGCCGAAGAAGTGTTTGGGGGGGTAGAGGGCGACAGGGTCCATGCCGCCGGAGAGTGTGCGCCCGGAGGAGGGGGCGGCGATGTTGTAGGCGCGGGCGAGACGGGTGATGGAGTCCAGGAGGATGACGACATCCTGCCCTGCTTCGACGAGTCGCTTGGCGCGGGCGAGGACGAGCTCGGCGACGCGGGTGTGCTCTTCGACGGGCTCGTCAAAGGTGGAGGACATGACCTCCGCTCCTTTAACGGTGCGCTCCCAGTCCGTGACTTCTTCGGGGCGCTCGCCGATGAGGGCGGCCATGATGTGGGTGGAGGGGTATTGGGAGGCGATGGCGTCCGCGATCTGGTGGAGAAGGATGGTCTTGCCGGCCTTCGGCGGGGAGACGATGAGCGCTCGCTGTCCGAAGCCGATGGGGGCGATGAGATTTAGCAGACGCGCGGCAACGGCCTTTTGGCCGGTCTCCAGATCGTAGAGCCGGTCCGGGAAGAGGGCGGTGAGTTGGTCAAAGACGGGTCGGCGTCGTGAGATCTCGGGCTCCTGGCCGGTGACGGTGTCAACGCGGAGGAGGCCGTAATACTTCTCGCCGCTCTTGGGAGAGCGGACCTGGCCGGTGACCCAATCGCCGGTGCGAAGTCCGAATCGCCGGATCTGTGACTGGGCGACGTAGACATCGTTGATGTTGTGGCGGAGGGTGCGGTGGCGGATGAAGCCGTAGCCGTCGTTGGTGATCTCAAGGATGCCGCTGGCGGAGATGGTTCCGCCGCGCTCGCCCAAAGACTGGATGGCACGGTGGACCATTTCGTCACGCCTCAGGGCCGCGCCGGGGGGCATGTTGAGGAATTCAGCGAGGCGCGCGGCCTCGTCACGATCAAGACCTTCGAGTTGCGGGATAGTGACCTGCTGAAGCGGCTCCGGCAGATCAACGACGCGAGGCTCACGCTGGGCGGCCTCTGCATCGCCGTCGGTAACGTTGGCGGGTGGACGGGGGCGCTGGGGGCGGTCACGGTCGCGGTCCGGGCGTTCACGTCGGCGCTGCGGCGCGCCGTTGGCGGAACGCGGGCGGGGGGCGCGGCGGACGGGCGGCGCTTCGTCTTCAACGTCTTCGATTACTTCCGTGGTCGCTGAGGCGGGTGGGAGGCCGTCCGTGATGGAGGGTTTTTGAGCGGTTGCGCCGTTGTCCGCGGATGGTTCCGCTCGCTCTTCGACAGGCTCAGGTTGAGTGGAAGAGGTTGCGCCGTTTTCAGTGGTTTCAACAGGGGCTGCGCCGTTGTCCGCAACGACTTCCTCAGTGGTGGTCTCCTCAGGGGGAGCCTCTGTTGTTGCGGCGGCCGTTGATGCGCGTCGTGCGCGCGGGGGACGGGCGATGCCGCGCCGGGTGACGGGGCGCTGCGGCTCGTCGGGATTGGGGGTATCTGTGGTGTCCACGATGTCTCCTTTGCTGCGGGCGATGTGATGGATGATGCCCGGGATTTTTCTCTGTGTTTGCTCGTTCGGTGTTGGCTGCTACTTAAAGGAAAGGACTAATCAGATATGTGTCAGATCATGACGCACGGGCGCTGCTCCGTTGGGGGTCGTTGTCTTCGGTGGAATGACGGGAGTCGTCCGGTCGCTGGGCGGGATGGGCGAGGCCGTCCTGGGCGACGATGAGCGGCGGCTGCTCGCCCTCACGGAGGATACTTGCGGCGACGGAGACGAATTCTCGAAAGAGAGGATGGGCGCGCGTGGGTCGAGACCTGAATTCCGGGTGGAATTGGGTGCCAACCATGAATGGATGATCACGCACTTCAGAGATCTCAACGAGATCGAGTTCACGATAGGCGCCGCTGACAATAAGACCGGCCTCCTTAAAGGAGGAACGGTAGGCGTTGTTGAATTCAAAGCGGTGGCGGTGACGCTCAACGATGGTCTCCGGATTGCCGTATGCGCGGGCGGCGTTGGTGCCGGGGGTGAGGTGGCAGAGGTATGAGCCGAGGCGCATGGTACCACCCTTGGCACGGACACGCTCCTGGTCTTCCATGATGTGGATGACAGGGTGGCGGGTCGCGACATTGAATTCGGTGGAGTTTGCGCCTTCGAGGCCGGCGACGTTTCGGGCGAATTCAATGACCATGATCTGCATGCCAAGGCAGAGGCCGAGATAGGGGACCCGCTGCTCACGGGCATAGGAGGCTGCGCGGATCATGCCCTCGATGCCGCGCTCGCCAAAGCCGCCGGGGACGACGATGCCATGCGCGCGTTCCAACCGGGTCTCCCAGCCGTCCTCTTCCAGCTCTTCGGCGGATATCCAGTCGATGTCAATATCGACGCCGATCTCAAGGCCGGAGTGGGTGAGGGCCTCTTTAACGGAGAGGTAGGCGTCACGGAGCTCGACATACTTGCCGACGATGGCGACGGTTAAAGGAGGCTTGGGTTCCTCAAATCGGTGTACGAGATCGCGCCAATCATCGAGCTGCGGTTCCTTCTCGGCGTATTCCGCGAGCTGCATCCTATTAAGGAGGTAGCCACCGAGGCCGCGCTCTTCTAGGAGAAGGGGAACGCGGTAGATGGTGTCCACAGTGGAGAGGGGGATGACGGCCTGCGGCTCAACGTCACAGAACAGGGCAATCTTCTCGATCGTGTCCTGCGTGGCCTCAACCTCACTGCGAGCGATGATCACATCGGGCGCGATACCGGCACTGCGGCCGAGCTCACGGACGGAGTGCTGGGTGGGCTTGGTCTTGAGCTCACCGGTGGCGTGGAGGTAGGGGAGGTAGGTGACGTGGACGAAGATGGCGTCAGCGCGGCCAACCTCGTTGCGGACCTGGCGGATTGCCTCAAGGAATGGTAGGCCCTCAATGTCGCCAACAGTGCCGCCGACTTCGATGATGATGACCTCCGCGTCGGTCTCGTCCGCGATCTGTCGCATGCGGTTCTTGATGGAGTTGGTGACGTGGGGGACGACCTGAATGGTGCCGCCAAGAAAGTCGCCGCGCCGCTCCCGCGAGAGGACGGAGGAGTAAACCTGGCCGGCGGTGACGCTGGACGACTTTGTCATTTCGGTATCGACAAATCTCTCATAGTGGCCGAGGTCGAGGTCTGTTTCCGCGCCGTCACGGGTGACGAAGACCTCGCCGTGCTGATAGGGGGACATGGTGCCGGGGTCGACGTTGAGATACGGATCGAGCTTCTGAACTGCGACCCTGATGCCGCGGCTCGTGAAGAGCCGACCGATGGCGGCGGCGGTGATGCCTTTTCCGATGGAACTAACGACGCCGCCGGTCACAAAGACGTACTTTGCCATGCAACCTCAAATGGCCTGCCCCACCGGCGATCTCGGGGGGCGGTTCACGCCTGCTTTATTCCCCAACCAGCAATCGGCGCGCTCGCGCATATTGAAATTCAAAACGCGCTGCCACGTCTCTTGTCATGGGGAATTCTTTCTAACCAACCGGGGCAGCTACATGCCGATGCCAACCCCGATAACGGATTCAATATGCGCCCGATTGCGCTACTTGTCAATATATGGTTCCCCGTTCGGAAGCCCCCTTCGACAGGCTCAGGGCGAACGGGGTAGCTGCGCTACGGCTTAAGTTCGCGGTCTTGCCGCGTTCCGGCTTTGGCGGGAATGACGGAGGGGTTTAGCCGAGGAAGTGGCGGAGTTCTCCCGCTTCCGCGATGTATTGCGATACTCGGCTGGTTGCGCCCTGCTCAATGCTCGCCCAGACCGACGTGGTGAGTCCTTCATGAATGCGGTCTATCTCTTCTGTGAAGCGCACGAGCAGTCGCCGGTATTTGTCGCCGAGCAGTTGGTTGACGCGTGTCTCGTTGGCGTACCGGAGCGCCGTGGCGAGATCTTCTACAAAGCTCGGGTATATCTCTCGCAGGTAGGCGAAATCCTCCTGGTCAAGAGCGGCGAGTCCGAGCAATTCCGGCGGAACCCCTATGGAATAGAGGGCAGTGGTGAAGGCGATGGCGCGGGGCAGCGTAACGTCGTCCGAGCCGGAGAGCGAGCGCCCATAGCCGAATAGTCCCACGTGCAGTTTGCGCTCTCGCCTCCGCGGGGAGAGGGCGGAGACTGCGGCGATTGTCGGAGCAAGGCTGCGGACCTGCTTCTGGTACTCAGCAGCGGTCTTATCAAGGATGGCGACGGCGCGTTCTTCATCAATTGGGTGCGCAGGTTCCTGCTCGTGAGCCTGGATTTCGGCAATGCCCGACGTCACATCGTCACGGGGGTAGTCAAATTTGAATGCAGACTGCACGGTGAGGGTGTGCACGCTGGGGTATTCACGGAAGGCTCGCGCGGTGTTGGTGGGCTTCAAGTGTCCACGGAACGGGACGGAGCCGGCGCCAATGATTGGGTACATGGGAATGCCGATCTCCTGCGCAAGTCGGTCAACGCGGTAGAGGGCGCTCTTGAGCAGAATCTCCGCGCCAACCATGCCGTAGTTCAGGGCGGGGTCGCTGCGGGCGAGGAAGACACGCTGGTAAGGTTCCTCACGCTCCTTCAAGTACTCGCGGACGATGCCATCGACGTTGAGCATCTGATCGCGCTCTTCCACGAGCGGGATAACGCGAATGCGCTTCGGGAGAAACTCACCTATCCAATCGCGAACGGATACGTCTCCCAGGAGAGTGCTTGATTCTTGTCCGACGATGAAGTTCTCGTAGTAAGCCACGATGCGAGAGAGTTCACCTGCGGAGGAGGTGAATGGGAGAATGATCTCCTGTATGGGCGGCTCCACGTCATCGCCATAGAACTCATGGGCCACATCGAATGCGGTGGGGACGCCCTGCAGCGCCTCAACCATGAGTTTCCGCATCTCAACTTCGATGGCAGGATTGGGGACGCGCAGGGTGATGACAGTGTCGCGTCCCAACCGGCGCTCTTCGCGGAAGTAGTCGGAGTAGTTGCCAAGGAGCTTCTGCACGACGTGGGTATCCGTGTCCTTGCCTTCCGAGTCCCACATCTGCTCATCGCAGCCGAGGCTGAAAGCGTCAACGGCCTCGATGATTTCGCCATCGCCCTTGATGACTCCGTCAACGGCGTAGGGAGGCGCCGCAGCATTGTCCGGGTGCTGGGTGCTCATCACTTTGGGAATGAGAGGCACTGCCAAACTCCAGTCGTCAGGTTGGCTTCATCATATCGGAATGACAGAGGGGCGGCGCTGCGCGCCGTACTGGATTCCCGCTTTCGCGGGAATGACGAAATGGGCTAGTCGAAGGTGGTGAGGTTGGTGACGGTGTCCGGGGTGAGGCGACGGAGGACTTCGGTGACGAGGCGGACGGCGTTGGCGAAGTCGTCGCGATGGATGATGCCGTTGTGGCTGTGAAGGTATCGGGTGGGAATGGCGATGTTGATGGATGGCGCGCCTGATCCAGCTTTCTGCATCTCTGCGCCGTCTTCGCCGTAGCCGCTGAGGATGTTGAACTGGAGCGGCATGTCAAGGTCAGCGGCAGTATCGACTATGAAATCGCGGAGTCGCAGGTTAGGAATCATGGAACTGTCATGGAGGAAGACCGTCGGGCCTTTGCCGAGTTCTTCCTGCGCTTCATCTTTCGTGATGCCGGGGTAGTCGCCCGCGACGCCGGACTCGAGGTTGATGCCGATGTCCGGCATGACGTGGAAGCTGCTTGTGTGCGCGCCGCGGAGGCCGACTTCTTCCTGGACGGTGGCGACGAGGTAGACGGTGGCGGGGAGGGGCTCTGCGGATTCACGGATGGCGCGGGCAATCTCGATTAGTCCCGCGACCCCTGCCCTGTCATCCCACGCCTTGCCAAGGTATAGCTCGCCGCCAGCCATCTCCTGGAAGCGGCTGTCCGGCGCGACGGGGTCGCCGGGGCGAATACCAAGACGCTGCTCGGCGTCCTCTTTGTTAGCCGCGCCGACATCGATGAACATGTCCTCTTTCTTGAAGACCTGTGTGCGGGCCTCTGGCTGCATGACGTGGACGGTCTTGATGCCGGTAAGGCCGGGGATCGGGCCGTTGCGTGACATGACGACCCATCGCTGGTTGATGAGAGATTGGTCAAGCCAACCGCCGAGGGTCTGAATGGTGAGATAGCCCTCAGCGTTGATCTGGCGGACCATGAGGCCGACTTCATCCATGTGGCCGGCGATCATGATTCGCGGGACGCCCTCTGCCTCGTCGCCGATGCGGGCGATGACGGAGCCGATGCCGTCGGTTTCTATCTCGTCGACGAGGGGTGTCAGTTCGCGTCGGACGATGGCGCGGACGGGGCCCTCATGGCCTGTGGGGCCGAAGGCGTTGGACAACTCTTCGAGGAGTTGGCGCTGACGGGCGTGGGTTTCGGGTGAATTCTCTTCGGGCACTTGCTCTGCCTCTTTCACGCTTTGGGCGTCAACCGTCATTATAGATAGGAGCAGCGCAAGGAGAATCTTTTAACGCATGTCACATCAGGAACACCAGCCAGCAAGCGCGGAGAATGCGGCGCTTGAGGAGCGTTACGCGGGCGAGAACGACACGCTCATCCGGATGCGGCATTCCGCCGCGCACATGATGGCGGAGGCCGTGTTGTCCATGTTCCCGGAGGCGAAGCTTGGCATCGGGCCGCCCATCGAGGACGGTTTCTATTACGACTTTCTGCTGCCGCGGACCTTGTCCACTGATGATCTGCCGGAGATCGAGGAGCGGATGCGGGAGAGCGCAAAGGCGGCTGCGCCGTTCGTCGCGGGCGAGATGTCACGCGAGGAGGGGCTGGCGCGTTTCGCGGACCAGCCTTTCAAGGTCGAGATTATCGAGAGCCTGACAGACGAGACGGTCTCCTTCTATACCCATCGTGAGTTCACTGACCTGTGCCAGGGGCCGCATGCGGAGTCGACGGACAAGACAGGGGCGTTCACGCTGACGCGCGTGGCGGGGGCGTATTGGCGGGGCGACGAGAGCAATCCGCAGCTGCAGCGCATCTACGGGGCTCTGTTCGAGACGCAGGAGGAGCTTGACGCGCACCTGGAGCGGTTGGCGGAGGCGGAGCGGCGGGATCACCGTCGGCTGGGGCGGGAGCTAGACCTGTTCTTCTTCGATCCGATCGCGCCGGCAAGCCCGTTCTTCCTGCCGAAGGGCGCGATGGTCTATAACCTGATGGTCGATTTCATCCGCGAGCTTTATGACCGATACGGGTACCAGGAGGTCATCACGCCGCAGATCTTTTTGACCGACCTCTGGAAACAGTCGGGGCATTACGACAATTACCTGGAGAACATGTACCTGACGCAGTCCGATGAGATTGAGTACGGGGTCAAGCCGATGAACTGCCCCGGGCACTGCGTGATGTATGCCTCTCAGCTGCACTCGTACCGGGCGCTGCCGCTGCGGTACGCGGATTTTGGGCGGCTGCATCGAAATGAGCGGTCCGGGGTGACGCACGGGCTGACGCGGGTGCGCAGCTTCTCGCAGGACGACGCGCATATCTTCTGCCGCATGGACCAGGTGCAGGACGAGTTTTCGTCGCTGATCCGGATGATGCGCGGCGTGTACTCGGCGTTTGGGTTGAATGAGCCACGCTTTACGCTGTCGCTTCGGCCTGAGAAACGGGTCGGGAGCGATGAGACGTGGGATCGGGCGGAGGACGCGCTGCGGGAGGCGCTGACCATCGCGGGGGCGGACTTCGAGGAGATTCCGAATGAGGGGGCGTTCTACGGGCCGAAGATCGACCTTTTCTCGCAGGACGCGCTGCGGCGGGAGTGGCAGTTGAGCACGTTCCAGCTGGACTTCAACCTGCCTGAGCGGTTCGATCTGGAGTACGTGACGGAGGACAACACGCGCGAGCGGCCGGTGATGATTCATCGCGCGATTCTTGGGTCGCTGGAGCGGTTTTTGGGGGTTTTGTTAGAGCACAACGCGGGGGCGTTTCCGGTGTGGCTCGCGCCGGTGCAGGCGACGATCATCCCCATCGCGGACCGGCATATTCCGTACGCACAGCAGGTGCAGGAGCAGCTGCATGACGTGGGGCTGCGCGTTGAGATCGATGACCGGAATGAGCGTATGAACGCGAAGATCCGCGAGGCGCAGACCAGGCAAGTTCCCTACATGTTGGTGGTGGGCGACCGCGAGGCGGAGTCGGGCGCGGTGGCGGTGCGTCGTCGTGAGGGGAGCGAGAACTTGGGGGCGATGGGTGTTTCGGAGTTTGTGGAGCGGGTTTTGGGGGAGGTGGCCTCAAGAGCGTAAGCTCCGGTTTGCCCGCTGATCCTTCCGATCACGACGGCATCTGATCTAAACTGTTTCCGTGGGGCCGATATCGCCGCGCAACGCGCGACTCTGTTCCTCTATACACCAAACTCACCTAAGAGGAGGCCTCTTCGATGGACACTTCCATGCCAACAGTCCGTACTCTGTTTGACTCTCGGATTGTCTACGTCATTCCGAGCTATCAACGAACCTACGTCTGGAATGAAGATGACCAATGGGAGCCCCTCTGGCTCGACATAGTCGGCATGGTGGCTCCCGCAATTAACGGTGACCAGTCGCATGACCTCGCGGTACGCAAACCACACTTTCTGGGCGCGACTGTCCTTAAGGAGATGCCAGCCGTCGTCGATCGAGCAAGGCAAATTGCTGTTGTCGACGGGCAGCAACGACTTACAACACTTCAACTCTTATTGACCTCAGTGGCAGATGCTTTCAGGGAAACCCCACTGCTTTCATCCCTTGAGGATTCTGCCCGCAATTTGACAATAAACTATATTCGGGGCGCCCCATCGGTTTCGGAGCCTGACAAGATTCGTCCTCTCGCTGGTGATTTCCAGTTATTCGGGGAGATCATGAAGATAAGCCGTAATGGCGACCGGGCCCCGGAGATCGAAGGCCCGATTGGAGATTGCTATCGGTACTTTAGACGAAAGGCTTCTAAGTGGCTATCGGCTGGCGACCCATCTGAAGAGGTAGCGGCGAAGCGTGCAAACGCCCTAATGACAGCGATCTCCGACAAGTTACAAGTTGTGGCGATACATCTTAATCATGACGAAAATGAATCCGCGATTTTTGAGGCCTTAAACGCGAGGGGCGAGCCTCTTTCGGAATGGGAGAAAACGAAGAACTATATTCTTTTCAAGGCCGGTGAGGATCCCGAAATCGATCAAGATGACCTATATGAGCGGTATTTACTGGCCCTTGATGGGCGGCAATGGCTGCAGGAGACTGGGCGTGGAGTAGGCCGTCGCCGAATATCAGACCTCTTCTTAGACTACTGGCTTGAATCCAAGTTGCACCGCCCAATCAGCACTCGTCGTGTATATAGAGAGTTCCGGGCAAAGCTGGAGGCACCTGACACAGTCATCGAACTTGAAGAGTGGTGCAAAGAGCTTAAGGCAGACGGAGAGTTCTTCCTGCATTGGCAGACAACGGAGGAATGGGATGGAGATGTTGAAACTGTCTTTCATAGTCGCAGGCGCGCGATCGATGTAGGTGCTGTCTGGCCTGTCTTGCTGGCTTTACATCGTTCTAATGCAAGTCCTGAAGACCTCAAGAGATGTTTGAAGGCTCTAGATAGTTATCTATGGAGACGCGCTATTGTGGGCTTGCAAGCGAAAAGCTACGACGAGATTGTATTGGACATCCTAAAGAGATTTTCTCAGGCTTTGACCGGCGAAACGCCCTTCAGTAGCGCAATCATCAAGCAACTGTCTTCCTACGAGATTCCTAGATATTCGTGGCCAAGCGACAATGAGATGCGCCAAGCGGTTACGAATAGAAAGATGCCGGGCTGGGTAGTTCGACAAGTGCTAGAGGCCGTAGAACGTGGAATGATGCGGGGTAAGCGTCCAGGTAACAGTGTTATGTCTGGAGGTCTCCCAATAGAACACCTACTACCGCAAGGCTGGAATGTCCAAGACTGGCCTCTTCCAGACATTGGTGATGATGAAGAGGAAATCCGCAATAACGCCTTGCATCGTTTGGGCAATCTAACATTGGTCGACCATGGGCTGAATTCAAAGCTGAGTAACAGGTCATGGATCGAAAAGCGGAAGATCCTTGAGGCTGAAGACAACCTATACATCAACAAGGACTTACTCCAAAGTGCTCCTGATGATCATTGGGATGAAGAGCAAATCCAGCTAAGGGGCGAAAGGCTAGCGGATTACTTAGTCGAGATTTGGCCACGCGGCGAAGAGGTGACTGGGGAGATTGAACGTCTAAAGTGACGTTCTAGATTCCTCGGCTGCGCTCGGAATGACATGAGGGAATGGCGGCGCTGTGCGCCGCACTGGATTCCTGCTTTCGCGGGAATGACGGAGGTGGTTTGGTGGGTCCCCGTTCGGGAGCCCCCTTCGACAAGCTCAGGGCGAACGGGGATTTTCCAAGTTCGCGATCAGGGTTGATTAGTGCGTTGGCCTGGGGTCTCGCGTTCCGGCTTTGGCTGGCCAATTGAGTCTTTAGATTCCTCGACTGCGCTCGGAATGACATGGGGGTGGCGGCGCTGTGCGCCGCACTGGATTCCCGCTTTCGCGGGAATGACGATGGGGCTTCTGTCCTTGACCCGTTGGGGTGGGGAGCCTATCGTACTCGCAGATTGGGAGTTGGTGTGGCTCCCGATGGATTCCGGCTTTCGCGGGAATGACGATGGAAGTTAGGTGGGATCCCCGTTCGGGAGCCCCCTTCGACAATCTCAGGGCGAACGGGGACACTTCGGCAGGCTCAGGACGAGCGGACGGTTCGGTTGGTGGGGAGTGTGGTTATGACTAATGGTGTGGCGGAATCGGCGCTGGGGCATCTTCGGGTTGTGGAGATTGGGGAGATTCCCGCGGCGTATTGCGCGGGGTATCTGGCCGGGCTCGGTGCGGACGTGGTCAAGGTTGAGCCGCCGGGGGGCGATCCGAATCGTATGCACGCGCCGTTCGCGGGCGATATTGCGGACATTGAGCGCAGTATTCCTTTTCTCAATGCGAATCTGAATCGTCGCAGCATCGTGCTGGACATTGAGGATGCGGGCGGCCGGGAGACGCTTGAGAAGCTCATCGAGCGGGCGGATATCTTTGTGGAGTGCACGCCGCCGGGGCATCTCGCGTCGCTCGGTATTGATGACGAGCGGCTGGAGGCGTTGAATTCCGGGCTTGTGACGGTTTCGCTGACGCCGTTCGGGCAGTCGGGGCCGCACAGCGCGTTCGCGGCAAATGAAGCAGTGATCTCAGCCATGTCCGGCGTGATGATGAGCCAGGGCGACGATGAGCGCTCGCCGGTTGTTCTGCCGTGCCAGATCGGCGCACAGCTGGCCGCGGCGCTTGGCGCGTATCTGGGAGTCAACGGCGTGCGGCATCGTCGGGCGACAGGTCGGGGTCAACGTATCGATCTCTCGCTGCAGGAGGCGCTGACGTTCGCAACGGTCGGGACGATTGCGCGGTACAGCCAGCGGAGCGAGCTGGTGACACGGCAGGGGCCGCGCGGCGGTCCCGCCAATATCTATCGAACAAAGGATGACAAGTACGTCCAGATTGCAATCTTCATGACCGGGCACTGGCGTGTTCTGTCCCGACAGTGGATGGAGGACGCGGTGCTGTCCGAGGATGACTGGGATTCGTCCCAGTACCGGACGGACAACGAGGACCTGGCGCAGATCCTTATACAGTCGTTCGTGGAGCAGTTCGACCGCGATGAGTTCGTGGAAGAGGGGCAGAAGCGCGGGCTGGCGGTCTGCCCCGTGAACACGTTCGAGGATTTTGTAACCGATAATCACATGCGCTCACGGGGCTGGTTCCAGACTGTGACGCATCCCGTCGTGGGCGAGTACGAGACGCCGGGGCAGCCGTTCATCATGTCGGCCACGCCGTGGAACCAGACGCGCCCTGCCCCGCTGCTGGACCAGCATCGGGATGAAGTGCTGGCCGAGATTGAGTCGGTTCAGCCGCGCCGTGAGACGTATTCCGCCCCGACGAACGGGAAAGCGCCGGATGACGCGCTGCTGGAGGGCATCCGCGTGGCGGACATCACGCGGGCGTTTGCCGGGCCAATTGGGACCATGTTCCTCGGGTTCTACGGCGCGGAGGTCATCAAGGTGGAGTCGGCGAGTCTTGAGGCGAACCGCGAGCCGACGCGGCCGCTCTTCCCAGACATGAACCGAAACAAGATCAGCTGCACCCTCGACCTGCGTTCTGACGGCGGCAAGGACCTGTTCCGCCAGATGGTCAAGGACAGCGACGTTGTCGTCGACAACTTCAGTGCGACGGTCATGAAGCGGCTCGGGTTTGGCTATGACGACCTGACGAAGATTAACCCGGGCATCATCCAGATTGGGATGCCGGGGATGGGGTCAGAGGGGCCGCTGAACAATTGGGTGACGTACGGCAACAACCTGCAGGCAGTGACGGGGCTGTCGCTCTTGTGGGGGCACCCGGACTCGCCGATGCAGAACCACGCGAAGGGTGTCATCCCGGACTATGTGGGCGCGGCGTTTGTGGCGCTGTCTACAGCGGCGGCGCTGGAGTTCCGGGACGTGACGGGACGCGGGCAGTTCATCGAGATCGCGCAGGTGGACGGCCAAGGATCGATGATGGGCCCGGCCATCCTGGACTACACGATTAACGGGAACATCTGGGGCAGCGTGGGCTATGACGAGCCAATCAATGCTCACTACGCGCCCTACGGAGCGTATGCGTGCCTGTACCAGGACACGTGGATCGTCATTGCGTGCGAGACAGACGAGCAGTGGCGGGCGCTATCGACGGCGATGGGCGCGCCTCATTGGGCGGACGATCCTCGTTTTGCGGACGCAGCCGGACGGCGTGAGAACCGCGATGAGATCGACCATGAGATCAGCGAGTGGGCCAAGGGGTTCACGTCGCACCAGTTGTTGCACATGCTGCAGAAGGTGGGCGTGCCGGCGGGCGTGGCGATGAACAGCGAGGACCTTTACCACGATCCGCATCTGCGGGAGCGAGGGCACATCGTACAGTCGACGCACTCGACGTGGGGCACGCTGTCCCATCACGGGCTGCCGGCGATTCCGTCCTTGTCCAAGGCGACGGCGGCGAACCGCGCGCCGTGGATCGGTGAGGATAATGAGTACGTGTACAGGTCTGTGCTCGGGCTGTCCGAGGATGAGATCAGAGAGGGCACGGAGAGCGGAATCTTGAGATAAAGGGCACCCCCTCACCCCGGCCCTCTCCCTGAGGGAGAGGGGGCAGAAGTCTTTCTTGACGGGGTAAATAGGCGGATTGTAGAGTACGTGCTTGAACAAAAGGGATAAGAGACATCTACAATAGGGATGAGAGAAGCCTGCAATACGGCTGAGATACGCATAGCGAGGGAGTAGACATACCGAGAGATTATCGCGTCAACCAACGGATCACCGTGCCGGAAGTCCTTGTGGTGACCGACACGGGGGAGCGGGTTGGAGTGATGCATACGGCAGACGCCATTCAGATGGCGCTGGATCGGGGCCTCGACCTAGTTGAGGTGGCCCCGGGCGCTCAGCCACCCGTGTGCCGCATCCTGGATTACGGTCGGTATCGCTACGAGCAGTCCAAGAAGGAGCGGGAACTCCGCAAGGGACAGCACACGCAGGAACTCGGCGAGGTGCGGCTCCGCCCCAAGATCGGTCAGCACGATATCGACTTCAAGACGCGGACGGTACGCAAGCTGATTGAGGGTGGGGACAAGGTCAAGGTTTCGGTCATTTTCAGAGGCCGGGAGGCGACGCACCCGGAGTTGGCAATCAATCTGCTGAAGAAAGTATCGGAGCAAGTGGAGGACATCGCCGGCATTGACACCGCGCCGCAGCTGGAGGGACGGGGCATGAGCATGATCCTGGCCCCCCTGAAGCGCAAGAACGCCGCATCGGCGAAGCAGCCTGCCGAGGCTCCGCCGACCGAAGAGAAGGTCGAGGAGGCGGCTGCGGCCGCCGGTTCACCCGAGTAAACTAGCGTTAGAACCAGACCGGTTAGAGGCGCGGGGACAGGTATATCGTCATGGCAAAGTACAAACTTAAGACGCATAAGGGCGCGCAGAAGCGGATCGGCATGACCGGCTCCGGCAAGCTGACGAAGCGCAAGGGGCATCAGAGCCACCTGAAGCGCCGCAAGCCGAAGGACGTCAAGCGCCTGTACGGCGATGAGATGCCTTTGAGTCCGGCGGACCGGCGTCGCGTGCAGCGGATGCTGCCGTACGGGCCATAACCCACCCGTACTCTCATTCCCAATATCTGTAGAGAGGATCATCGACATGACCCGAATCAAGGGCGGGCCTCGAACGCGACGCCGCCACAAGGAAGTCATCAACCTGATGAAGGGGCAGTGGGGCTCCCGGCACAAGCTGTTTCGCCGAGCGCAGGAGTCCCTGCTGCACTCCTGGCAGTACGCCTATGAACACCGGCGTGAGCGCAAGGGCGACTTTCGTCGTCTGTGGATAACCCGAATCAACGCCGCGGCGCGTCAGAACGACATCACGTACGGCAACCTGATCCACGGACTGAAGCTGGCGAACGTGGCCGTCGACCGCAAGATGCTGGCGGACCTGGCAGTACGGGAGCCGCAGGCCTTTGCGCGCATCGCGGATGCGGCGAAAGAGGCGCTGGCGTCGGAGGCGGCTGCGGCGTAGGGGCGGTCGTTCACCCCGACCCTCTCCACAAGGGGGATGGCCGCTCTACGAGCGGCACTGGATTCCCGCTTTCGCGGGAATGACGGAGGTCGGGGCTAGGTCTCCGTTCGGGAACCCCCTTCGACAGGCTCCGGGCGAACGGGGTAGGCAGTGCCTACGGCCAAGGTTCGCGATTAGGGTTGAATGGCATCCAGATTTGGTGCCGCGTTCCAGCATGTTTGCCGAATTAGTTCTTTAGATTCTTCGACTCCGCTGCGCTGCGCTCAGAATGACATGGCGGGGTAGCTCCCCGTTCGGGAACCCCCTTCGACTACGCTCAGGGCGAACGGGGAGAGGCGCGATTCCCGTTCCCAGAAACTATAGGAAACTACCCGCCGGATAGCGGGTGGAGCACGAAGCATTCCATTGCCGCCTCCGGGAGCGTCTGTGAGTTCTCGTTGAAGTAGGCTTCCAGTTCCCGCTGCGTGGCGTTCTGATCAAGGCAATCAAACAAGGCCTGAACATTCGGATCAAGCGCGGCCTGAGCGCGCAGCAGTTCCAACGGGGCCACTTCGGATGTCTCCTCGTCCGGCTCCATCCCTGAGGGGGGCTGGAACGACGCCAATTCATCCTCGGACAGGCAATTCAAGAAGAGCACTGCGACCGTCGGTGGGAGGTCGCCGTCTGAGAAGAGCTCTTCGTCGATGTCGATAAGGCCTGCCCGCAAACACGCCAGGCTCTCGTCGCTGAGGATGCCACCGGATACGCCGGATATTGTGGTCACGTACAAGTCCACCTGAGATTCCCGTGAAAGGCAGTTGGTGAACGGGGTCATGTCAATATCCTGCATGACCTGTTCGAGGAATGGGCGCGCTGTCATTGCTGTGAATATCTCTTCGCCAACGGCATCGCGCACGCAGGTGGTTTCGTCATCGGTCAAGAGGGCGTCAAACACGTCCTGCCACCTGGCATTTGCCGCGAGCATGGGCATGGAGTCAGGCATTGAGGCCGAGGGCGCGGTCGGCTCCGGTGTGGGCGGGATCGGCGTAGCCGTTGCGGTGGGGGGCACGGGCGTGGCTGTTGCGGTCGGCTCTGCCGTCGTTCCGCAGGCGAGCGCCAGCGCAATCAGCGCAGCGGCCAAGATAACAAGCAGGGAGTTTAGGGTTCGCTTGATATTCATTCGATTCTCGAGTCCTCCGATCTTTCTCGTCATTTAATGATAGTTGTCGGAGGCAAATAGTGGGAGTAGGCAGTGCCTACAGCTATAGCTCGCGATTAGCTTTGATTTGTACTCGGGGTCGGTATGCCGCGTTCCGGCATGCTTGCCAAATGAGTTCTTAGATTCCTCGGCTGCGCTCGGAATGACGGGGTAAAGGGACGCTAGCTCCCCGTTCGAGAACCCCCTTCGACAAGCTCAGGGCGAACGGGTAGCGGCGGCGCTGTGCGCCGCACTGGATTCCCGCTTTCGCGGGAATGACGAGTCCGTACAATCGAAGTGTGAGGAAATCACTTCCCGGATCTGTATCGGCCCTTTCAATTGCCTTGCTGGTGGCAATTGCCGTCATTGTTGCGGGGTGCTCGGAGGAAGCGCCGACGGCGACTCCTGCTCCAACATTTACTTCGACTGCGGTACCTACGGACACTCCCCTATCGACGGCCACTGCGGTCTCAACAGAGACGCCTGAGCCAGAAGCGCCGCAAGCTCCAGATTTCTCACTGCCGACGGGGACCGGTGAGCGTTACACGCTGGACGATCTGCTGGCGGGGCGGGACGCGCTCGTGCTGGTGTTCTATCGCAGCTACGGTTGAGGCATCTGCCAGCAGCAACTGGTCGAGTTGCAGAATTTCTACCATGAGTTTGAGGACCGGAACGTCGGTTTGGCAGCGATCAGCACTGACTCGTTGGTCGACGCAGAGCAGATGGAGTTGCTGGCGGAAGCCAAGTTCCCGATCCTGGCTGATACGAATGAGGACGTGTCCAAGGATTTCGGCGTGTTTAACCTGCTTGGAGACAATGTGGCCGCGCCCGCGACGTTCATCATTGAGCCGGACGGCGGGGTTGTGTGGGGGTACGTCGGGGTGGATATCGGGGATCGCGTGCCGACGTTGGTGATTTTGGATGTGTTAGACGTGGTGCTGGGGGTTGAGGGGGCAGAGCAGGTGAGGGTGTGAGGGGGGGGTAGCTGCGCTACGGCTTAAGTTCGCGCTCTAGGTTCGGCTCAAGAAGAGGTAGGCTTGCCGCGTTCCGGCATGTTTGCCAAGTGAGTTCTTTAGATTTTTCGCTGCGCTCGGAATGACAAGGGTTCGTGTTGTGACGCTGCGCGTCACACTGGATTCCCGTTTTCGCGGGGAATGATGGAGGAGGCAGGGGGTTAAACTTGTTCCTTGCTAGGCAACGGAGGGTGTTGGTTCCATGAGATCCGATGAATTTGAGGAGCTTCTTACGGAAACACAGGCCGCTGGGATACACAGGGTTGTGGTGGGAGGCGTGATAACACGAGATGGGAAGGCTTTACTTCTCCAACGCAGTGCAGATGACTACATGGGAGGCATTTTTGAAGTTCCCAGCGGTGAAGTTGAGGAAGGCGAAACGCTACTCCAGGCTCTGGAAAGAGAGGTCCTGGAGGAGACCGGGCTATTGACGACCCAGGTGAACGCGTATCTGGGGGCATTCGATTATCTATCAGGGAGCGGACAACAAACTCGGCAGTTGAATTTTGAGATTGCTGTCCATCTTTCGGCCATCGTACTCACTGAGCACGATGCTTTTGTTTGGGCGGGGAAGACCGATTTGGACACTTATCCGCTTTCGGATCAAATCAGGGAGCTGGTTCGCCAAGCTCTGTAAAGGGCCGCCTGAGAGCCAAGAGATTCCTCGGCTGCGCTCAGAATGACAGGGGGCGCGGGAATGACGGAGGGCATCTGCGTTCGCCCTTCGACAAGCTCAGGGCGAACGGGGGGCGTAAGGCATTCAGATTCCCGGCACGTGAGTGTGTGTTGGGCCGTGTGCGCCTATGCACACCGCTCGAGTGAGGAACTACATGCGGTTGTAATGCCGAACGAGATTCCACCCAGTCCCGGCAGCGATAGTGACATACAGCACGCCTACCGTGCTCCACGCGATCGCCGTATATGCCACGTTTTCGAACCTCTGTGAGTCGGGGTTCAGGGCGACTGCCCAAACGCCGGCAAAGGTCACAGCCAACCCAGCAGTCGCGAAGAATGCTATTCGGCTGCTCAATCCCGCGATCTCACTGGATGGGTGTTCTTGCATTGCCATCCAATGGATGACCAGCATGAGCGCTATACCGACAGCGCGCACCGGACGCAGCCATTCCCACACAGTCCCTATGTTGATGGAGCCATCCAGGAACGGAGCCGCGACATAGTACACGAGGACGATGGCCGCCGTAATCAGCAGGTACAGCCCGATTGCGAATCGCATGAATTCTCCTCCATGCGTATCTACACACGGCGATGTTTTTTCGCGGGAGGGGGGGAGGGGTTGAAGGGAGGGGGTTAGCAGGCGCAGCGGAGGTTGGAGTCGCCTAAGGTGGCGCCGACGCCGTGAGTAGCATAGCCGTCGCGTCGCCACCAGTCGAGGCCTCCGATGAGTTCACGGACCTGGAAGCCCAACTCAGCCAGTTTCAGGGCCGTCTTGGTGGAGGCATTGCAGCCGATGCCGTCGCAGTAGCAGACGTAGGTCCTCGTCTTGTCCAGCGATGAGGTGGATTCGGCGTTGATCTCTCGATGGGGCAGGCTTATCGCGCCGGGGATGTGCTCCTGCTCGTAGGCGAAGTGGGCGCGGCCGTCCACGACGACGATAGGTTCCTCGTTTTGGAGGCTTTCGAAGAGGTCCGCGGAGTCGGTCTCGTAGGCGAGTTTGTGGCGGTAGAAGTCCAGTTGGTCCATGAGTTTAGGTGCCTTTCTGAGGTTGGGTGAATTCGTGCGGGGATTACAGCTTATCGGAGTGGGTTCGGGGTGTCACGAGGTAGGCAGTGCTGCCAATACGTTCTTTAGATTCCTCGGCTGCGCTCGGAATGACAGGGGCAGGCGGCGCTATGCGCCGCACTGGATTCCCGCTTTCGCGGGAATGACGATGGGGGGCAATCACGGCTTTAGATTCTTCGACTCCGCTGCGCTGCGCTGAGAATGACATGGGGGGTGTTTGCTTCCCGTTCGGGAGCCCCCTTCGACAGGCTCAGGGCGAACGGGTAGCTGCGCTACGGGTGGGCGGAGGTGGGGGTTAGAAGCCTTTCCAGGCGGGGAGGTTGGCGGATTGGCGGAACCAGTCTGTGAGTTGGGCTTCGTCGAAGTCGCCTTCGTAGAGGTCGATCCAGCGGGCGTCGGGGTCTTTGCCGCCGGCGGGAGGCATCGGATCGAGCGAGACGCCGTTGAGGAACGTGACCTTGATGTATTTGGCGAAGACGTGGTAGCTGACGAACCAGCCGTGCTCCTCCGTGCCATAGAAGGGCGAGTTCCACCGGACGGCCTTGCGAACGTTGGGAACTACCTTGATGATGAGGGCATCGAGGCGTCGGCCAACATCGCTCTTCCATTCCGGCATGGCGTCGATGTAGGCCTGCACGGGGGCGTCGCCGTCGCCCTTGGCGATCTGCGGGTTGCCGCCGGAGAGGTAGACGATTCCGTTGGCAGCAGGCTTTAAGTTGGACTCCTTCGCCGGTCTCGTTGTCTTGTCGGGCATCGGCATTCACTCCGTTTCGTGAATCTCAGGGTAGACCGTGCCAGCCACGGTGAGGAAAGTCAATGAAGCGGGTCACTCAAACCACGTGACGAGTTCAGTGTGCGGTGTGCGCTGAGTGGCGGGGTCTTCGGCGGCTTTGCCGATGAACACGACGCCCACCATCATCCAGTCGTCGTTCGCGCCCAGAATGTCTGCCAAGCCCGGGAGCTTTGTGAGGCGTCCCGTGCTCCATCCGAGGCTGAGTCCTTCGGCAACGGCGGCGAGGGCCATGTTGTGGACGGCGATGCAAGAGCTGGCATAGTTCTCAAGCGTGATCGCCTGCACGAGCCCCTTGACGCTGTAGACATAGACCATGGCGGGGGCGGTCAGCACTCGATCACGTAGATCATCCGCGGAGCGCTGTTTCTGTTCGGGGTTGGGGTTGGCCACGCCGTCGTATGCCGATTGCCACGCGACTTCGGCAATCTTCGCCCTCACGGGACTGTCTTTCTGAACCGCAAAGTATCGCGTAGGTTCATTGAGTCGGTGATTAGGCGCCCAGACGGCCGCGGAGAAGAGGCGCTCGAGTGTTTGGCGGGAAACCGCGTCGGACGTGAACTCCTTGACATGCCGGCGACGGTAGATTGCCTCATAGACGCTAACGGGGCTGGCGGGAATCTCAGCGTCATCGCTGTTCAGTTTCATTCTTGTGCTCATAGTTCTGCTCGCGGCATTAGATTGGCGGTATCTCTTACAGTACGTGCTCATGCGGGCGGCGCCTGCACCAGCTATCCCGTGTCGACGGGAAATGTTGCAGTTTTAAACGAAAGTTTACGTGCCCGCCCATTTCCTGTACACTGCGACGAATCCAAAAACTGGAGGGGTAAAACCCTAGCAGTTGCAGGAGCAGGCCGGGTTCAGCGCATCCAGATGTGTTGTCACGCTTGAACCCCAACGCTGTTTCGTATGGGCGGGCCGGCGTCGCCGGAGGCCATTCTGCCTGACGATTCCGCTCCTGCCCGAATGGACTGACACCGTGGGGGGTGTGTCATATCGATATTCATTCGGCAGCATCAGATGCTGCCAATTCCTCTCAAGCGACCGACGAACTCGACCTAGAGGTCGACACGAGGCTTGTCTGCGAAAACCTGTGGAAGGTCTTTGGAGACGGAGCCGAGGAGCTTGCCGAGTCGATTGAGCCCGGCCAGTCCAGGGAAGATGTCCTGGCCGAGACCGGGTGCGTTCTCGCCGTTCGGGACATCTCGTTCGATGTCCCTGAGGGAGAGACCTTCGTCATCATGGGTCTTTCCGGCAGCGGCAAGTCCACACTCGTCCGCTGTTTGAGCAGGCTCATCGAACCAACCCTCGGACATGTCCACGTCGACGGTGAGGACCTGCTCGCTATGAACAAGCAGCAGTTGCGGGATGTTCGTCGTCACAAGATGGGCATGGTCTTCCAGCACTTCGGCAACTTCCCGCACAAGCGCGTCCTTGAGAACGTTGTCTATGGGCTGCAGGTGCAGGGCATCGACAAGGCCACACAGCAGAGCCGCGCGGAAGAAGTCATTGAGCTGGTGGGCCTGTCAGGATGGGAGCACCGGTACCCCCATGAGCTAAGCGGTGGAATGCAGCAGCGCGTTGGGTTGGCCCGCGCGCTCGCCGTCGATCCCGAGATTCTTCTTTTTGATGAGCCGTTCAGCGCTCTTGATCCTCTTATTCGTCGGGACATGCAGGATCAGCTAATCGGACTGCAGCGACTGGTCAAGAAGACGATGGTCTTCATTACCCACGATTTCCTGGAGGCCATCAAGGTAGGAGACCGGGTGGCCATCATGAAGGACGGAGAGTTCGTCCAGGTGGGCAAGCCTGAAGAGTTGGTCTCCAACCCCATCGACGACTACGTGCGGGATTTCACACGAGACGTGCCGCGTTCAAAGGTTCTGACCGCGCGTTCCGTGATGACTGAGCCCTCACTCTACGTAACGGCAGATCAGTCACTGTCCAATTTGATTGACGACATGACCTCGCAGGGTTGCGAAAGTGCGGTGGTGGTGGACGGGGAAGGCCTCTTCGTTGGAACCGTGCACCTGGACGATGTCCCAAGAAATGGCTCAGCAGCGCACATCAGCGTCGCGTCCAGCATGATAGACTCCCACCCGATTGCGGATGCGGATACCAGCCTGGAACAACTCATCCCTCTCGTCATCGACAACGACGCTCCCATCGTCGTCCTGGATGACGGTCGGTGCATTGGCACCGTAACCCGGGCAGAGGCTATGGCCGCCCTGGTGAGTGACGAGGGCGCGGTGTGATTCGCGCGGAGACGCTGCAGCTTCGCTACATCCGCGAGCCACGATTCAAATGGGCTCTTTGGGTGGCGTTGGCTGCTGCCTGTTATGGCCTGGCCTATGTGCTGGCGGCCACCAACGCCGACACCGACTTTGGCAACTGGCCGAGTACCTGGGAACTCCCGATGCAGCAACCCATCGACACGGCGTTCGATTGGGTCGGGGACACTTTCGCCTGGTTCTTCAATCCAATCTCTGATGTCATTGCCGGCGGTGTGTCTGCAATCAACGCCTTCCTTCTGTGGCTCCCATGGTCCACCGTGCTGGCGATCGTGTTGATTGGAGGACTAAAACTTGGCGGCAGAACGCTGGGATTGGTCAGTTGCGGCGCTCTGCTCTTCATTGGCCTCAATGGGTTCTGGGACTCCGCAGTGCTCACCATGAGTGTGATTGTTGTATCCGTGCTTATCGCCGTGGGAATCGGTGTACCAGTCGGCATACTTGCAGCCTTCAGTAATCGATTTGAAGCACTTGTCCGCCCAATCCTGGATACCATGCAGGTGCTGCCTGCCTTCGTGTATTTCATTCCGGCGCTGGTTCTTTTTGGTGTGAGCGGCGCGGCGGGCGTATTCCTGACGGTGGTCTATTCCATCCCACCGGTTATCAGGCTAACCAACCTTGGGATCCGTCAGGTTCCCCAGGCTGCTGTCGAAACCGCCCAGTCTCATGGATCAACAACATTCCAGACGCTATTGCATGTGCAGCTTCCGTTAGCAAAGAGCTCAATCATGATGGGAGTGAACCAGACAATCATGATGGCGGTTGCCATGGTGATTATTACGGCACTCATCGGCGTTGGAGGACTCGGTTGGGATGTCTGGCTCGCGCTGAGAGAGGTGGACGCGGGCGATGGCCTGCAGAGCGGCATCGCAATCGTTCTCCTGGCCATCGTTCTGGACCGGTTCAGCTACGCCTTTGCCCAGTCCGGACCGAAGGTGTCCACGCCGGACTCAAGTGACGATCAGTCCGGCGAGAAAACGGCGGGAGACATCATTCGAAAGATGCCGTCTATGGGCATTCTGTTGATGGTGGGCATTGGACTCCTGACCGTCCTCGGCGTGCTCATTGCACCGCTGAGAGACATCCCTGAAGAGTTGACATTCTCGCTGACAGATCAAATCAATATGGTGTTTGACTGGATGGCCGTCCACATTCACTTTGCCACCAGTTGGAGCCGTGATGTCCTGTTCCGCGAGTTTGGTTACTCGCCCGTCAATACGTTCTTCCTTTGGCTTCCATGGCCGGCATTGATGTTGATAGCGGCCGGCGCTGCTTACTTCACCGCCGGGTGGCGCGTGGCGCTTCTCGCAGTGGGGGGCCTAGCGTTCGCAGGCATTGGAGGCCTCTGGGACATCACAGTGGACACCTTGAGCCAGGTGCTAGTGGCAGGGGTGTTTACAGTGGTCGTGGGCGTCATACTTGGCGCTCTGGTGTCTCAGAGCAGGACTTTCGAGGCGATTCTGCGTCCCATCCTGGACACGATGCAGACCATGCCGATATTCGTATACCTCATACCGGTCATCATGCTCTGGGGAATTGGGCCGTTGGTCGGCATCATCGCCACAGCGATCTACGCAGTACCCCCGGTGATTCGTATGACATCCCTGGGAATCAGGGAGGTGCCGGCCCAGGCAATCGAAACCGCGCAGTCGCATGGCTCGACGGCACTTCAGACCATGCTGCAGGTCAAGATGCCGCTGGCGCTCCCGACCATCATGATGGGCATCAACCAGACAATCATCATGGTGTTGGCCATGGTAATCATCGCCGGTCTCGTTGGCGCTCGCGGCCTAGGAGAAGTGATCATCGTCAGCTCTCTCAGGCTCGACATTGGCGAAGGGCTGATAGCGGGCATGGCTATCGTCATCATGGCGATGATTCTCGATCGCATGACCCAAAGAAGGGGGAGGGCTTCGGCTTCTTCGGGTCTGTTCAGATAACGTCGAAGCAATTCAGATTCCGCTTAGCAAGGAGGACCGCGTATGTGACCAACCGAAAGGAGGCAACCGAGCAGGGTTGCCTGTCGCGCCACTATCAGAAGGGAGAAAATAATGAAGAAACTTAGAAGGGCCTTGATTGGTATCTCGCTGGCAATGTTGTTGACCGTCGCCCTCGCGGCAGGTCTGGCATGTGAACAGGCGGAAGACGACGCGGGCGAAACTGATGAGAGGGGCACCCTCTATCTCGTCGACCAGGATTGGAACGGCCAGCTTGTTATGACGGCCGTGGCACAGATCTTATTGGAGCAAGAGATGGGCCTCGACGTCGCGACCAAGTTCGCGCCCGCCGATTCGGTGCCGTTGTTCATCGGGCTCGAGAATGGCGACTTCCACTTCGTTTGCTGCAACTGGCCGTCATACAGCGCTGACCTGCTTGATGAGTACGTCGACGCTGATGAGGCCACGGTGGACCGCCTGGGTTCGGTCGGCATTCTTGGCACGGGCGGCTGGTATGTGCCCTCCTACGTCATCAATGGCGACCCGGATCGCGGAATTGAGCCCGTGGCTCCCAACCTCCGTACCGTTGACGACATGAACCAGTACAAGGACATCTTTGCCACGAGCGATACGGCCCCAAGCGGCCGAGTGCTGGAGTTCACTCCGGCATGGGACACACGGCCTGAGGAACGCATGGAGGCATTCGGCGTTGACTTCGTTCCGATCTACGCCGGATCCGAGGGCGCGGCGCTGGCTGAGGTGGACGCTGCCTTCCAGAGAGGCGACCCGGTTATCACGTACCTTTGGGAGCCGCACTGGGCGCATGCCAAGTATGACCTCGTCCGCATTGAGATGCCGGAGTGGACCACAGATTGCTATCCGGACGGCGAGAGCTTTGACTGCGGCTACCCAAGCGATCCCGTTGCCAAGCTGATCTGGCCCGGTCTGCAGGAGGAGTTCCCGGAGGCGTACGAGTTCCTCTCTAACTTCGAGATGACCAACGCACAGCAGAACGAGATAGTGCTCAACTTGACTGAGAACGACCTGCCGGTGCGGGCAGCCGCACAGGAGTGGGTTGATGCGAATGAGTCAGTGTGGAGGGCCTGGATTCCCTAGTACGGTAAGACAGTGCCTTAATGACGAGGGAGAGGGGCAACCCCCTCTCCCTCGTTTGTGGTTTGGGGGGGAGGGGGGGGTGCTGTGGAGGTTACCTAGACAGCAAAATCACAGCGATCTACGTTAGGGTGCAACCGACGCATTGAGTAGGGATGTGTGAGTACTGAAACCTAGAAACTTAGAGACACGATAGACACATCTGGGAGAAAGTTCTGACTGGAGGCATAAGGTTGGATTGGGCAGAACTAGCGATTCAAGCATTGGGGAAACTGCCGACATCTTCGATTGCCCAAGTGGTTAGGGAGATGAGATCGCGGAGCAAACTTCGGGACGATTTAAACGCCATTCGCGAACTGGTGGGCATGGGGCTCATGCCCGCCGAGTATCGGGGGAATGTTCTCGATGTCAGCTTCGCGGACGATGTCGATTCTGCCGCCGCCAACGAAACGGCTCGTTTGTCTAGTAATTTATTCAGCACCCTGCACAAGGCCGAGTCCATCCAAACGTCCTCTGAGCTCAAGGCCCCGGGCGATGAGTTTATGTATAGGTGGGTCAACGACGCGTGCAATGAATCTAACGAGACGCTGCAAGAGATGTGGGCACGTGTGTTGGTGGGCGAGATGGGGCGTCCTGGAGCAATATCAAAGCACACTCATTCCGTGATACGAGAACTAACCCCCGAAATAGCAAGAAGGTTCCAGACACTCTGCTCTCACGTCATGTGTGGTACGGACGGGAAGAGTCCTATCATGGTTGCCTCCCTTACACCAGATGCAGTAATGGTAGACAGCCGAGAGCTGTTGAAAACCTACGGTCTCACTTACGCGCATTTCCTAGAATTGGCAGAGTATCGTTTGTTGAGTATTCCGCTTGAGAACTCATACGCGATTCCATTGAGCGAGTCGGAAACTAGAGGCTACCAGTTCCTCCTCGCTGACGAACTTTGGATACTGGGGATACCACCAGTAAGCGGTATGGACATTGTGTCCTTACCTGGCATACTGCTCTCGTCCGCAGGTAGTGAATTATTCCCTGCTATAGAACGCTTCGTTCCAACCGAGTATATGGACGCATTTGAAGACTACTTAAAAAACAAGTGGCAGTTCACGATTAAACGTGCCAAGTGGCCACTCTACCCTCCAGATAAATTCGTGCCTAGACCAGACAGTGAGTAGCCGGAACCTTGGGCCTAGAAGCCCTTGGTCTGCCGATTGAGCTAACGGCCCACGTGTCCATTCATGATACGGGTAGCTGCGCCCTTACCTTGAGGGAGAGGGGGTGGGCGGCGCTGCGCGCCGCACTGGATTCCCGCTTTCGCGGGAATGACGATAAGCGAGCAATCATGACTTTAGATTCTTCGCTACGCTCAGAATGACAGGCGGGACGCTCAGGTTGAGCGGGGACGGTGTTGCGGCGGGAATTCTGCTTGACATGCAACCTTGTGGTTGTGTATTGTGTGCATCGATGAACGAGGACCTGGTGTTCAAGGCACTGGCGGATCCAACACGGAGGTTGATGCTGGACGAGCTCTCTGAGCGCAGGGAGCAGACGCTTTACGAACTCACGGCGCGCTTGATCATGCGACATGAAGTCGCTATCTCCCGACAGGCCATGGCCAAGCACATTGCCGTGCTGGAGAAGGCGGGGATCGTTAGCTCGGAGAAGCGCGGCAAGTATCGGATGCTTGTCTTCAACGATGAACCGATCCGGGGTGTCATGAATCGATGGCTCACGTAGGTCTATGAGGAGAAGGGGAACGGGATATGCGCATCACGCACAGCGGCGTCTTTGTCAATGACCAGGACAAGGCCCTGAAGTTCTATACGGAGACGCTCGGCTTTGTGCTAAAGCATGACGTGCCTGCGGGGGAGTACAGGTGGATCACCGTGGTCTCGCCGGATGACCCGGACGGGACGGAGCTTCTGCTTGAACCCAATGAAAACCCGGTGGCGCAGACATACCAGAAGGGGATTTTTGACCAGGGCATCCCGGCGACATCATTCGGCGTTACGGATATCCAGGCGGAGCATGAAAGGCTGGCGTCATTAGGCGTCGCTTTCACGATGGAGCCCACGGAAATGGGCCCTGTCACTATTGCCGTCTTTGACGACACCTGCGGCAACCTGGTCCAGATAATGCAGACGTAGGCGGGGGCCCCTTCGACAGGCTCAGGGTGAACGAGGGCGGGCTCAGGGTCACCCGCATTGGCATTTGGTGGGCCGCCCGGGGGTCGAACCCGGAACCTTGGGATTAAAAGTCCCCTGCTCTGCCGATTGAGCTAACGGCCCGCACGTCCATACATGATACGGGTAGCTGCGCTACGGGTAGGCAGTGCCTACAGCCAGAGTTCGCGGTCAAGGTTGCTTGGTACTTGGGGTTGGTGCGCCGCGTTCCGGCTTGCGCGGGAATGACGGACAGGTTGGCTACCCGTTCGGGAGCCGGTCCGGCTTCTGAAGAGGCAGGTTGCCGCGTTCCGGCGTGTCTGCTAAATGGGTTCTTTAGATTCCTCGACTACGCTCGGAATGACGGAGGAGTTAGGTGGTGTAGGCGTCTGTTTGGTGGGGGGACGGGCCGATTTTATTCAGGGGCCAGTAGGTGAGCAGGGCTTTGCCGACGATCTCATCCCGTCCGATTGTTCCCCACTGGCGGGAATCCTGGCTTGAGCGACGGTTGTCGCCCATGACGAAGTACTCGTCTTCGCCAAGGGTGATGTCCTGCCCTCTCGTACGTTGGCTGTCGGACAGCCATGTTTCAGCAATTTCGACATCGTTGACACGAATAGGGCCGCCGCGGTTATCGAACACTATGGTGTCACCCGGGAGTCCGATGACGCGCTTGATCAGGTCGAGGCCGTCCCCTTCCGGCGAGTTGAGGACGATCACTTCGCCGCGCTCCGGCGGGTGGAACAGGTAGACATCATCGCCGTCCGGCAGTTCGAAGAAGGGAATAAGGTCATCCACCGTTTCCCTGTTGAGGCTGAAGTAGACGGCCTTGTTGACGATGATGAGCTCGTTGTCCTCGATAGAGGGCTGCATGCTGCCGCCGGTGACGACGTAGTTCTGGACAAGCGACTGCACAATGAGGAAAAGGATGATGGCAAGGGCAAGCGTTTCGATGATGTCCAGAGAGAACCGACGGACGGGGTGCTCGTCCGGGAGGGCAAGAACTCCCTCCGGCAGGTAATCGTCCTGCGGGTCATCGGTGGGGGTTACGGGCACGTATCTCATGAGCGTTCGTCCATTATAGGTAACTGCGTTACGGCTTAAATTCGCGATCAGGTTTGATTGGTTCATGAAGTTGGTAGGCCGCCTTCCGGTAACTGCGTTACGGCCAGAGTTCGCGATCCGGTTCCGGCTGCTGAAGAGGCATGTTGCCGCGTTCCGGCTACGGCGGTCTTTTGAGATTTAGGATTCTTCGCTGCGCTCAGAATGACAGATGTGCGGCGCTCCACGCCGCACTGGATTCCCGCTTCCGCGGGAATGACGGAGTGAGCAGGGATGCGGGGTGCTATCTCTCTGCGGTAGGGGCACGTTTCCTGCATCATGGACAGGCAGCGCTTTCCGATGGCGCGCAGAGTTGGATCACGAGGTAAACACGATGACTTTCACTTCTATTTTCACAGGGATTCGCAGGCCGGCAGTGTTTGTTCTTGTTCTGCTGGCTCTCGCTATGGCTGCGTCGCTGGCGTGCGTTACGGAGGCCGACAACGCTGAGCGTGATGACGACGCCACGGACACGATAATCCTGGATCGCTCGACGGACGGTATCTGGGTGACGGGGGCGGGGCTCGTGTCCGTGACGCCTGACATCGCGACGCTGGGAATCGGCGTGGAGACACATGCCAAGACGGTGGGCGAGGCGATGTCCGAGGCTGCGAACTCCATGCAGGCGGTTATCGACAGCCTGACGGCCGCGGGGGTCGCTGAAGAGGACATCCAGACGCTGACGTTCGACGTTTCGACACGCTATGAGTGGAACGACAGGCAGCGGCGCAGTGAGATGGTGGGGTTCACAGTGACGAACACGGCTCGCGCGACGATTCGGAACCTGGACACGATTGCGGACGTGATTGACGGCGCGGCGCAGGCCGGTGGAGACAATGCTCGCGTGGGCGGGCTGTCATTCTCTGTGGACAACACGGAGGACGCCGAGCGCGAGGCACGTCGACTGGCGATGGAGGCGGCGCGAGAGCAGGCTGGTCAGTTGGCGTCGCTGGCGGGCGCGGAGCTGGGGGAGGCGTTCTTCGTCTCCGAATCCGGGGCGGCGCCGCGTGGACAGGACACACCGGAGATGATGAGGACCATGGCCGGAATGGAATCGGATGAGGCGATGTCCACGCCGATTCTGGCGGGTGAGAACGATGTTGTGATTTATGTGCGTGTGGGGTACAGGATCGGGTAGCTGCGCTACGGGTAGGCAGTGCCTACAGCCAAGGTTCGCGATTAGGGTTCGATTCCTGAATGAGATAGTTTGCCGCGTTCCGGCTACGGCGGCTTGTGAGACTTTAGATTCCTCGACTGCGCTCGAAATGACAGATGGGCGAGGCTGCGCCGCACTGGGTTCCCGCCCCGTATCGGAGTACGGGACATGCTTTCGCGGGAATGCCGAAGGTAGGGGCACCCGTTCGGGAGCCCCCTTCGACAGGCTCAGGGCGAACGGGTAGCTGCGCTACGGCTAAACTTCGCGGTCAGGGCGAACGGACGGCGGTGGGATTTGCGCTATAGTGTTTGCACTGTAGTTGTATCTGGGGGAGAGGCCATCAATGGTCCTCAATGACGGCGAAATCCACGCAGAGATCAAGAACGGCCGTATTGTCATCGATCCGCTCGATTTAGGGGACGTGCAACCGGCAAGCGTCGACGTGCATCTGAGCGATAAGGTGCTCGTGTTCCGGAACTCGCGTCGACCGTATATCGATATTCGGCAGGACGTGAGCGACCTGACGGAGATGGTGGATATCCGCGAGGACGCGCCGTTCATCCTGCATCCGGGCGAGTTCGTTCTGGGCAGCACGGTGGAGGACATCGGCCTGCCGGACGACCTGGTGGCGCGGCTTGAGGGGAAGAGCTCCCTTGGGCGGATCGGGTTGCTGATTCACTCGACGGCGGGATACGTGGACCCCGGCTGGCGGGGGCGTCTGACGCTCGAACTGAGCAACGTAAACAACCTACCCATCACCCTGTACAGCGGAATGCCCATCGGCCAGATCTCCTTCACACGACTGTCCGGGCCGGCGCAGCGGCCCTATGGGTCCGAGCAGCTTGGCAGCAAGTACCAGGGGCAGTCTGATCCAACGCCGAGCCGGGCGTACCGAGATTTCCAGGCCTGACAGTGACGAACGGCTCCGCGACGCCAATGGCCCGCGCCCTTGAGCTGGGACGCCAGGCGCTCGGATTCTCAAGTCCCAATCCTGCGGTCGGCGCGGTTATCGTGCGCGACGGTGAGATCGTTGGAGAGGGTTTTACCCAGCCGCCGGGGGGGCGGCACGCCGAAATCGTTGCATTGGAACAGGCTGGGGATCGAGCGCGTGGGGCGACGATGTACACGACGCTGGAGCCGTGTTCTCACCACGGTCGGACACCGCCGTGCGCGGAGGAGATTATCGCCTCCGGCGTGCAAGCGGTGGAGATTGCCGTGCTGGACCCGCATCCGCCCGTGAACGGATCCGGACGGCGCCTGTTGGAGGAGAACGGCATCACAACACGCGTCGGCGATTGCGCAGAGGAAGCGACGCTGCACTTCCAAGGATATTTTAAGCGTGAGGAGACGGGCATGCCGCTTGTCATCGCCAAGTACGCGATGAGTGTTGACGGCAAGATTGCAAGTCGGACAGGCGATTCGCGGTGGATCACAGGGGAGGCGGCGCGGGCCCGCGTTCACGATCTGCGGTCGCATGTGGACGCGATTATCACGGCGGCGGGAACGGTTATCTCCGATGACCCGCAGTTGACGGCGCGAGACGCCGACGGCAATGCCTTGCCTCGCCAGCCGCTGCGCGTGCTTGCGGACAGCAACGGCCGCACGCCAACGACGGCGCGGCTGTTCAGCGAGCCGGGCAAGACACTGGTGGCGACGGCGTCCGAATCAGCATGCGCGCCGTTCCAGGACCTGGGCGACAACGTGATGGCGGAGGCTTTACCTTCGGAGCATGGCCGGGTGGACCTGACTGCGCTGCTGCAACTCCTGGGGCGTCTCGGCACGGTGCAGGTGATGACAGAGGCGGGGGAGCAGCTGCTCGGAGCGTTCTTCGACGAGGGGCTTGTGGACCAAGCAGAGGTCTCTATCGCGCCTGTGGTCATCGGAGGAGGCGACGCGCCGGGGCCCGTGGGTGGCGCGGGCGTGGAGTATGTGAAGGATGCGCATCGATTTGTGAGGATGGACGTTGACCGCGTGGGAGAAGATATCGTTGTGCGCGGCATCCTGAGGTATTGGCAGGGCGGCGCGGACTAGGCGGCGCGGCGTATAATCAGGGACATCCCGCTTAGGTGGTTGAGGAGAGATGTTTACGGGGATCGTTGAAGAGGTGGGGCGGATAGTCGCCATTGGCGAGGGCGGCTTGATTGTGGAGGCCGACGTGACGCTGGGCGACACGCGCATCGGCGACAGCTTGTCCGTCAATGGCGCATGCCTGACGGTGACGGAGATGACGGACAGCCGGGTGAGCTTCGACGTGATGCCAGAGACGCTGCGGCGGACAGGGATGAACGTTCTCAAGCCAGGCAGCCCCATCAACCTTGAGCGCGCCGTCACGTTTAACAGTCGTCTCGGCGGCCACCTGGTCCAGGGGCACGTGGACGGCACGGGAACGGTGGCGGAGATTACACCGGAAGCAGACGCGCGACTGGTTCGTATCAACGCGCCGTCTGAGGTCATGAAGTACGTTGTGGAGAAGGCGTTCATTGCAGTGAACGGCATCAGCCTGACGGTCATGGGACTGGACGACGAATCGTTCACCGTGTCGTTGGTGCGGCACACGTATGAGAACACCGATCTGGGCGAGGCCTACGTGGGGATGCCAGTAAATCTTGAGACGGATATCTTTGCCAAGTACGCGGAGAAGCTGCTGCAGGGCGACCGTGAGGGGATAAGCGCCCTTGGTGAGGCCGTGGAGGCGATCGAATGAGCATTATCGATGTCGAGGGCGCCGCCGCGCGGATGCGGCGTGGCGAGTTGGTCATCATCGTTGACGACGCAGAGCGCGAGAATGAGGGCGATCTCGCCCTTGCGGCGGACATGGTGACGCCCGAGAAGATCAACTTCATGGTGACACACGCCCGGGGCCTCGTCTGCGTGCCTCTTCTTGGTGAGCGTCTGGACGAGCTGAACATCCCGATGATGGCGCAGAAAAACACCTCGACGCTGTCCACGGCGTTCACGGAGTCGGTGGACGCCAAGGCGGGCGTTACGACGGGTATATCGGCGGGGGATCGTTCGACGACGGTCCGGGCGCTCGTCCATCCCGAGACACGTTCAGGGGACCTCATGCGGCCGGGCCATATGTTCCCGCTCCGGTACCGCGAAGGCGGTGTGCTTGTGCGCACCGGCCACACAGAGGCGGTTATCGACCTGGCGCGGGCGGCGGGGCTGTATCCGGCCGGCGTTATCTGCGAAATCATGAACGAGGACGGCACCATGGCGCGGATGCCGCAACTGGAAGAGTTGTCCGCCAAATGGGACATTCCCATCGTCACCATCGCGCAAATCATCGAGTACCGCCGTGTGCGGGAGACGATGGTGGAGCGGAAAGGTGTCGCGGACCTGCCGACTCGTCACGGTGTATTCCGCGCATATGGCTACGCGAGTTCCATCGATGCCAAGGAGCACGTCGCGTTGGTGATGGGGGACATCAACTCCGATGAGCCCGTGCTGACGCGCGTTCACAGTGAGTGTGTGACGGGCGACGTTTTCAGTTCCATGCGGTGCGATTGCGGCGAGCAGCTTGATTTGGCGCTGCAGCACATCGCCGCAGAGGGCTCCGGCGTTTTCCTTTACATGCGACAGGAGGGGCGCGGCGTTGGCCTGCACAACAAGCTGCGGGCGTATGCACTACAGGACACAGGGCTCGATACGGTTGAGGCTAACGTTCAGATTGGCTTCCCGCCGGACCTGCGGGATTACGGCATCGGGGCGCAGATTCTTGTGGACCTTGGCGTGCGGAAGCTCAAGTTGATGACGAATAACCCGCGCAAGGTGGTGGGGCTGGACGCCTTCGGCCTCGAGCTTGCAGAACGCGTGCCGATCGAGGTAGAGCCAAACGACCACAACCGCCGATATCTGCAGACCAAGCGAGACAAGATGGGGCACATCTTCACGGGAACGGAGTTTGATCCCGAGGGTGAGGCTGCGGTAGACACGGAGTCGCAGTCCTAGTTACTGCCTGCCCTCGCGGAGACCATCCAACGTGCCACCAAACGTCATCGAGCCACTGCCCTGGAATGAGGGGTTTGAGCCGGGCAGCGCTCGCATCGGAGTCGTTGTTGCTCGCTTCAACGAACTGATCACGAACCGGATGCTCGAAGGCGCGCTTTCCGGGCTGAGCGAGAATGGCGTGCCGGACGACTCAATCGATGTGGCTTATGTGCCGGGGTCGTTTGAGATTGGCTCGGCTGCGCAGGCGATGGCGGAGTCGGGAACCTATGCGGCGGTTATCTGCATCGGCGCGGTGATCCGTGGGGAGACGGCGCATTTCGACTATGTATCTATGGCAGTGACGCAGGCCGTGACGCGTGTCTCGCTTGATACGGGAGTGCCCTGCCTGTTCGGCGTGCTGACGACGGACAACATGGAGCAGGCGCTGGCGCGTTCAGGGGGGCCGGGGAGCAACCGGGGCCATGACGCCGCAGTTGCTGCGCTGGAGATGGCCGGACTGGTTGCGCGGATAGAGCGACCGGGGGAAGACGAGTCTTAGCCCCAAATCACGTTCGGGGCAGACGGAAACTCTCCCCTAAATGAGAGTCATTAAATCCTGATGGAGAGGGAAGGCGCGGCGCGCGGCCGATGCGGATTCGACCCGACTCCTCTACTAAGCATCCAACTCTGGGAAAACTACTTCTTTGGAGGTTGTGAAGGCTGCTTAGACGGTTGCACTGGAGGTGCATAGGGACCGGTTGTACTACCGGGAAAATCTCTCTTCTCAGTCATCATTTTCCTCCTTTCTGTGCTTCGATTCCCACCTTCTCTCCTTTGGGTAACATCGTTAGTCGTCCCAAACTAAAACTCCCCCTCAGGGGGAGTCATTAGATCCTGATGGAGAAGAAGGGCGCGGCACGCGGCCGATGCGCGCCGCGCCTTCAGATTAGGCGCCGTTTCGCTTGACGGCTTTAGCGAGTTCCGTGCCGGGAGAGAACCCGACACGGTCGTGAGCGGCAACCTTGGTGGGTTGGCCGGCATTGGGGCCGCGCAGGGGGCGCACGGTGCGCTCCTTAATCTGGCGAACCTCAAAGCTGCCGAAGCCAGTGATGACCACACGGTCGCCACGGGTCAGGGACTCCTGAATAGCGCCAGTGACGGCATTCAGAGCGGCCTCACCGTTTGATCGGGTTCCACCCATGCGCTGCGCTACTATTCCGGCCAAGTCACCCTTGTGCAGAGTCTGCGTCACGATGCACCTCCTATATGCGCGGCGACCTACCCTTATCCACCGCGCTCCTCTTGGTGTGTTGAGGGTCATACTACCATAATGTAACCTTGTCAACAAGCCCTTCTACGCCGCGCCCATGCGATAGCGTGACACGAGGCGCGTGGGCACGCGCAATAGGAACACGCATCACGAGGGCTAGGGGTTGAGAAGGCCGCGATATTGACGTATTCAGCATAAGCGCGCTTTATGTGCGTTTCCTGCTTGCCAGAACACATATGCTTCGCAATATGCAGGATTAATAGGGTGTTAATGCCATGGGGATGCTTCATTTTGGTGTTTGGCACGTCAATTGGTGGAATAACGATTGTCAAGTTACGCGGAAAGGGGAGCACCCTTCGACAGGCTCAGGGCGAACAGATAGGGGTTCAGGGTGAATGGGTAGGCGGCGCTGCGCGCCCCACTGGATTCCCGCTTTCGCGGGAATGACGACAGGGTGAACCCTTGGCTTCGCTCAGGGTAACCTGGCTGGTTGGTGAGGACTGTTGGTTCCCCGTTCGGAAACCCCCTTCGACAAGCTCAGGGCGAACGGGGTAGGCAGTGCCTACGGCCAGAGTTCGCGATCTTGCCTTGGTTGAAGAACAGGTAGGGATGCCGCGTTCTGGCATGTTTGCCACATGAGTCTTTAGATTCCTCGACTGCGCTCGGAATGACATGGGAGGGTGCTCAGGATGACAGATAGGCGGCGCTGCGCACCGCACTGGATTCCCGCTTTCGCGGGAATGACGAAGAGGGATACGGAAGGCCTAGGTGCCGTCTGAGGTTAGGCGAGTGTAGAAGGGTGTCCAGAAGAGGGGGTGGACGTATTCGAAGTTGACCTCTTCGGAGAGTTTGTCGTCGCCATCATTGTCGCTGATGTAGACGGGGCGATCGTCCGGGTGGGCTTCGAGGGCGTCGAGGAGATTCTTCTTGCGATCGACGCTCAGGAACTCAGGAAAGCCGGCGTCTTTGGGGCGGAGCGGAGATGGGGAGACGATGACGACACAGTGTCCCATGCCTTCCAGTTCGTGAAGGACGGGGACAGGAATGGGCCCGTCACCAACGTCGAGAGTTCCGTCAACATCAAAGCAAAGCAGTGCCATCGCGCAATTCTCCCAGCTGTGTTTTCCGAATGCAGGACTCCAACATCGTACTGTATGGAAGCGTTACGCGGCGCGGGGGTGTGGGCTATGCTTGCGGAAGTTGGAGGGGAGATAAGAGAGGAGGGTTTGCGCCGCTTTGTCCGAATCTGATGTTTCGGCGCGCAATACAGACGCGGGAGCGGCGCGTGCCGGTTCGCGGTGGTTTCTGGCCGTGGTGGCGGCGTTCATTGCTGCGCTGTTGACCTCAAATATCATTGCGGTCCGGATTGTCACGCTGGGCGACGCGCCCGTTTTCGGAGAACTCATCGTCACGTCGGCAATTGTTGTCTTCCCCCTGAGCTACATCGTGGGCGATGTGCTGACGGAGGTGTACGGCTACGCGGTCGCGCGACGCGTTATCTGGGCCGGGTTCGGCGCGAACCTCGTGATGGTCATTGCCATCTACCTTGGCGGTCTGTTGCCCGCGGCGAGCGAGTGGGAGAACCAGGGGGCGTACGACACGATCCTAGGGTTCACGGGGCGGTTGCTCGTGGCGTCCTTCATCGCCTATGTAATCGGCTCGTTCACGAACGCCATCATCCTGGCCCGGTTGAAGGTGATGACTGAGGGACGGATGCTGTGGCTGCGCACGATCTCGTCCACGGTGGGCGGGCAGGCGCTGGATTCGTTCTTCTTCACGTTCATCGCCTTCTTTGGCGTGTACTCGACCGGCGACGTATGGCGCATCTTCTTCGTGGAGTGGTTCACGAAGGTGGCGTATGAGACGGTCGCCACGCCGCTGACGTATGCCGTCGTCACCTTCCTCAAGAAACAGGAGGGCATCGACGTGTACGACGAGTCGACGAACCTGAACCCGCTGGCGGTTCGATAAGCGACTCTATTGTCGTAGCGCCTGTGGTTGTACACTGAGACGATATACAGTGAAGCTGCGTGTTTGTGTGGGGGACGGTGATGGCCTCGGAATCGTTAAGCATTACGGACAACAGGACCGGCAAGCAGTATGAACTGCCGATAGCTGACGGTTCAGTCCGAGCGGCGGATCTGCGGCAGATCAAGACCTCTGACGACGATTTCGGTCTACTGAGCTATGACCCTTCCCTGCTGAACACGGCGACGGTACGCAGCGCCGTCACATTCATCGACGGCGACGAGGGCATCCTCCGCTATCGCGGCTACCCAATCGAGCAGCTGGCGGAGCATTCCACGTATTTGGAAGTCGTTTACCTGCTCTTGAACGGGGAGCTTCCCAATAGGGAGCAACTTCTGGAGTTCGAGGAGGACGTCCGCTTCCGCACGATGGTGCTTGAGACCGTGCGGGAGCAGATGGAAACCTATCGCTACGATGCCCACCCCATGGGGATGCTGCTCGGGTCGATGGCCACGATGAGCACGTATTATCCGGCGTCCAGGGACATCACGGATCCGGAGTCGCGCAAGATACAGACCGTGCGCGCCATCAGCAAGGTGGCCACGGTGGCCGCATGGTGCTACCGCCACACCCTGAGCTATCCGTTCATCTATCCCGACAATGACCTGACGTACGCCGGCAATTTCCTGAACATGCTGTTCCGCATGGTGGAGCCGAAATACGTGCCGAATCCCGCCATCGAGCGGGCTATCGACGTGCTGTTCATCCTGCACGCGGACCATGAGCAGAACGCGAGCGCGAACGCGATGCGCGCGATTGCAAGCTCGCAGGCCGATCCGTACTCGGCTCTTGCGGGAGCGATCGGCTCGCTGTCCGGGCCGCTGCACGGCGGGGCGAATGAGGCCGTGATCCGGATGCTTGAGTTCATCGGCAGGAAGGAGAACGTGCCGGAGTTCATCAAGAACGTGAAGGACGGCACGAGCGGCCGCCTGATGGGATTCGGGCATCGCGTCTATAAGAACTACGACCCGCGCGCCCGCATCATCAAGACGTTGGCCGACCAGGTCTTTGAGGTGACAGGCGTCAATCCACTGTTGGAGATTGCCCTGGAGTTGGAGCGGATTGCGCTGGAGGACGATTTCTTCGTTTCGCGTCAGCTCTATCCGAACGTGGACTTCTATTCAGGGCTGATCTACCAGGCAATGGGGTTCCCTGTCGAGATGTTCCCGGTGCTGTTCGCGGTGCCGCGCACGTCCGGCTGGATGGCACAGTGGAACGAGGGGGTGACGGACCGGGAGCAGCGCATCGTGCGTCCTCGGCAGATCTACGTTGGCGAGGGCGAGCGGAACTACGTGCCGATCAACCAACGGGGCTAGGACCACCGCCCGTCATCCTGGTACTCGCCCGTCATTCTACGTAGTCCAAGACCCACGCGCCAACGCGCCATTCTAGCAAGCAAATCAAGAGGACATACGGCGAGAATACTTGCGCGAGCGCCGGGTCAAACACGGACTGGCGACGGCCTTGGCAAGGATTCGCTCGCGTGGTATCCCTGGGCAGTCAAGATTCTGACTGCCGGGGTGGAGCTACTACACATCTCCCACAGCCCACCTGTGAGGCGTCACGGCAGACGTCGGGAGGGCTGCGCGAAAATGGATGAATGGAATAACGGCTACAACGCGGCAGCAGTCAATCGAGCATTCATCACGATCCGCAGGGCAATTGGGGAGCTGCGGGAGATTAGCGAATACTGGCCGCGCCCCAACAGCAATGCCCCTGATGGAAAAGACCCCTTGCGTCCTTTCATGCGCGGTGATGCCGATGCTTGGATCGCCAAGTGCTATGAGATTACTGCCTACTACGCCAACCCGCTGAACTTCTTTGAGATCCTCCCAGAAGATAAAGTGGACAACTTTGAGGACTACTAGAGCTAGGCACAATTCCCACACCGGCTGTTGCAGGACGGTGGATTACCGCGCAGAGATGTCCCACTCCTTCCTGAAGACATCAATAAGGTTTTTCTGACGCCGCTCAAGCACCTGAGGCGTCCACTCAGTTTCGTTAATCACTTGAACAGTCAACGCGAATGTTGTGACGCCATCTCGCTGAAAGTACTCCTGCTTCTTGCGCTTGAAATCGTAGTTCTGTGCCCGCGCGTTTTTGTTCCTAGACAGTAGTACCAAGTTGGCTAGGCGATTAGTCCATTCCAGGCGGTCGTCTTCGTCAGGAAACTTGGCCAGCCATTCGGAGCTATCCGCAGGGTTCTGTGGCAACACGTGCTCAACGGTCGGCGTTCGGCCACTATACGTGACACCCTCCTCGCTTAAAGCAAGATTAAGTCGTTGAAGCAAGGGGCGAGTGAATCTGGCCACAGTGCGAACTCCGTGTACAGGGCCATCCAGTAACTGCACGACTTTTACCTGATCATCAGGATCGGTTCGCAAGAGCCGTGAGATTTCTTTGGCGGGCTGGTCATCATCTTTCGCAGCATCTATGGCTTCCTTGTGTCGCAAAATTCGTGGGTCACGCGTGACTCCCCTGACAAACATGCTCCAGTCCAAGACTTCCAGAGCCCGAATCACGTCCCTGAATTCGGCTGGATGCTCCCGGAATCTGGTAAAAAAGAGCATGGCTGGCGGAAGCCAGTCATCGTTGTCCAGAAGACTCAAATAATACAGATAACGGTTAATATTTTCAGCAAGCTCTTTGCCCACATAGGCCTGTTCGCGCACCGCCCGGAACGCCTCCGCATTAGGTGCCAAAACGGAATCGACGAAGACCGCTCCGTTCTGCTTTTTGAGCACATCTTTCGTAAAAGCACCCGCTAATTCCTCATGGAAGCGCCTGCCGGTCTCGATGACATAAATATGGGCGAACAGGTCGCGGAATTCATCACGCCCGAGTCCGTCTTCAATGTCCTCCCAATGCTCTGTGTATCGGCCGACATCCTTGGCGACCACGTTGCCGATAACATCTGCTTTGAGAATATCCGTTGCCAGCAAGTCTCTCCCCCGCGCATTAAGGACCGAGAACGCTCGGTGGGCAGATTCCAGATCATAGGCCTTTACTGTGACCAGATAGCAGTTACTAATCACGAATTGAGCCAGTTTGTTCCTTTTGTCTTGGGAGAACTTTGACAGTTCGTCCCAAAGATATTTGGCGTTAAGCCGGAGAAGCTCCTGCGCATCCGTAGGCGCCTGAGTATCATCAGAAACGAACGTGCGCAGGGATCCAGTTTTCTGAATATTGTCGCGGAAGAATTGGTTGTCCCGCTCCCTCACCGAGAGCCTGTAGCGATCCCTGTTGCCTGCGTATATATCTGGACGTTCCCGCACGCGCTGATCGAGGCTATCTTTCGCATCCTCGTCCTGCGCCAGTTCCCGAAGCACGCAGAAAAGCATAGTGAGAGTTGTCAGACGCTGTTGTCCATCAATCACCTCGTGCGTCGTTGAGCCTGCAGTGGCTTTGAGGACGATACTGCCTAGAAAATACGGGGCTGGGAGCGACTCCTCGCTCATGGCGCTATCAAGGTCATTCAGCAGCGCCTCAACCTCTTCCTTCGTCCAGGAATACGGGCGCTGATAGCCGGGGACGGTGAAGATGTAATCATTGCTGAACAACTTGTCCAGAGCGATTTCTTTTGCCTCAAAAGTGTTCTGCGTCATCACCATTCTCCCGCCAACTTCAGCGAGTCCGCTTACTCCTACCCACCATCATTATCTCGGATTCACGGCCAGCCGCGTATGCCTTGCATGAGGTAGTTTGCCGCATTCCGATCAGGATTGCCCATTGGAGGCTTTAGATTCCTCGACTGCGCTCGGAATGACAGGGGGGGTGATTCCCCGTTCGGAAGCCCCCTTCGACTTCGCTCAGGGCGAACGGGTAACTGCGTTACGGCCCTCGCTTCGCAGTCCAGCTTTGGTTTGTTTGTTGAGTTAGTGCGCCGCGTTCCGGCTTTGCCGCCGAAGGGGTAGCTGCGTAACGGCTAGGACTGCTGCTGCCGCGCTTTAGATTCCTCGACTGCGCTCGGAATGACGGATACGTCGCTAGTCGTTGTTGCGCCATTTGGGGAGGCCGCGCATGCCTTGCATGAGGTAGGAGGCGGCGAGGGCTGCGATGCCGCCGCCGAGGAATGGGCCGATCCAGTAGACGTAGTGGTCCGTCCAGTAGCCGGAAATCAGGGCGGGCGCGAATGAGCGCGCCGGGTTGAGCGATGCGCCCGTCAGCGGGCCGGCCATGAGCGCCGTGAGGGTGATGGTCATGCCGATGGCAAGGGGAGCGATCATGCCGGGGCCGTTTTCGTCGACGGCCACCTGGAAGATGACGAATACCAGGATGAAGGTCACGGCGGCCTCAATCAGGATGCCGATGGCCGGTGAAACGTCGCCGTGGAGTGCCGTCGCGCCGAGGTTGGTCGACTCCGCGGCGTTTGCCAGGTCTGTCAGGTCGCCCGCGCCGGAGAAGACAGCGCTCAGGATTAGCACGGCAACGATGCCGCCGAGCAGTTGGGAGCCCCAATAGGCCAGTGTCCTGAGCGGTTGGATCTTGCCTGCAACGAGGAATCCAAAGGTGACGGCGGGGTTGAAGTGTCCACCGGAGACGTGGCCGACGGCGGCGACTCCGATGAAGATGGCGAGGCCGTGCGCGAAGGCGATGACGATGAGGTTGTCACCGCCGGGGTTGGTGGCGGTCGCGGTCAGGATCGAGCCTGCGCCAATCAGGAGCAAAACGAAGGCTCCAAAGGCCTCAGCGATTGATAGCTTGACGATCTCCGGTATCTGCACACTGCCCTCCCGCTTACCCCAGGGTCGGGTGTTTTCTAGGTTGTCAGGACAATCTTGCCGAAGAAATCGCGTGATTCCATCAGGCGGTGGGCATCCGCCGCCTCTGAGAGCGGAAAGACGCGCCCGACCGTGCCCTTGAGCTTGCCTTGCCTGACAAGTCTCATGATCGCCTCAAAGTCGGAGGTGTGGAATCCTCCAATGCCCATGATCTCCAGCCCGCGGAGGAAGACCTGGCCGAGGTGGAGGGAGACGCGGTGGCCAGCGGTGACGCCGCACGTGACGAATCGCCCTTGCCGCGCCATGACGCGGAAGCTGCCATCCCACAGGGGCGCTCCGACGTTGTCGATGACCGCGTCCACGCCCTCGTTCTCCGTGAGGGCCATGACGATCTCCGGCCATGTCTCGCCATCCTCGTAGCTGACGGTTTCGTCTGCGCCCATCTCACGGGCGCGATCCAGTTTCCAGTCGGAGCCTGCGGTCGCGATGACGCGGCAGCCAAGCAGTTTCGCGATCTGCAGGGCGGCGGTGCCGACACCGCTGCCGATGGCATGGATCAGGACGGTCTCGCCGGGCTGGACGCGTGCCTTGGCGTTGAGCATTCGCCACGCGGTCTTGTAGACGATGGGCATAGCAGCGGCTTCTTCAAACGAGAGTTCATCGGGAATGACATGGACGGCGCGAGTGGGGACGGCAATCAACTCCGCGTACGTGCCGTGCAGGCGGGAGCCGAGGTCGTAGCGGTCCATGCAGTCCTCATCGCGGCCGAGTCGGCAGTAGTGGCACAACTGACATGGGAGGCGGGGGTCTGCGACAACACGCATGCCGGGCACGATTCCCGCCTCGATGGCCACCATGCCCACGTTCTCTACCTCACCGGCCAAATCAAGGCCGAGGATGCGCGGAAGGTTAACCATGACGCCGTTCTCGCCGGCGCGGGCGTTCAAATCGAAGCGGTTGACGGAGGCGGCGCGGATGCGGATAAGAACCTGGTCGTCGGCCATCTCCGGGTCGGGCATGTCGCCGTAGATGAGGTTCTCAGGCCCGCCACGCTCCTCGATGTAGACGGCTTTCATAGCCGCTCTCCTTCAGGGCTAGCTGCCCTCGGCGGATTCCGAGCCGGGCATGCCCTCAGGTTCCCGAATCTTGCTGTGCATAGCGATGTAGAGCGTCGGCACGACGAGAACCACCACGAAGCCCAGCAGGACCAACGGCCCAAGGATCATCAGGGCTACCACCGTCGGAATGGCCCACATAGTCTCTCCTCCCCTATCCGTAAACGCGAGCAGTCGCCTGCTGCGTCTCCTGCTCTATGTTGGCGGTGTCGAGGCCGCGCCCGGTCGCGAGCAAGGCGGCGGTGCGGATGGCGGCGCTCATGCTGACGGCCTCTGCTGCACCCGTACCCGCAATATCATATGCCGTTCCGTGGTCAACGGACGTGCGCACGAATGGCAGTCCGAGGTTGACGCTGACGCTGCCGTGGAAATCATGCATCTTGACGGCGATGTGCCCTTGATCGTGGTAGAGGGCGATAACGGCGTCATAGTTACCGGCAGCGGCGGAGAGGAATACGGAGTCGGCGGGCAACGGGCCCTCGGCCGCGATGCCTTCGGAGACGGCCTGCTCAACCGCGGGAGCGATCTCCTCGATCTCTTCTCGGCCGAGCAACCCAGCGTCGCCGCCATGAGGGTTCAACGCGGAAACAGCGATGCGCGGCGCGGCAACGCCCCACTTCCTGAATTCACGGTCGGTTAGCCGGAGGCGGGCAAGGATGCGGTCCTTGGTGACGTACTTGTAGGCGTCGCGGAACGGGACGTGCGTGGTGAGGTGGACGGCGCGGAGACGGTGCGCCATGAGCATGGTGGCGATCTCCGTGATGCCCGCCATGCGCGCCAGCACTTCCTGATGGCCGATTTCCTTGTAGCTGGCCATGTGCACGGCTTCCTTGTTGATGGGGGCGGTTGAGATGGCCTGGACGCGGTTCTCAAGGGCGAGCGTGGCGGCGAGTTCAATTGAGGTGATGGAGACGACGCCGCCCGCGATGGTGGGCTCGCCATAGGGGATTTCGCTTGCGCCGGGAGTGTCGATGTTCCAGACGGGGATTTTTTGGCCGTCCCACACGTGATCGGCCAACTGTTCTCTGGAAGCGACGTGGGTGAGGGGGAGACCGCCGGCGAAGCGATTGGCGGACATCTCCGCGACTGCGTAGCTGCCGACGATGAGGGGCCTGCACAGGCCGAGACGGAGGTCATCATTGGCGGCGAGCGCCTTGACGACGACCTCCGGGCCGATGCCCGCCGGATCGCCAAGGGTGATGGTGACGATAGGAGGGGGTGAGTTGCCGTTGTTCGTAGTCATGGCGTGTCCATTGTACGCCTGAAAGGGGAAAGGGTTAGGGTGAGGATACCCACTCCCGTTCGTCCTTCGACAGGCTCAAGGTGAATGGGTAATCCCTCCCATCATTCCCACGTCTCCTCCGAACCCTCCGTGCAGGCGGCCCTCTCCCCGCCCTCTGCCGTTGACAGCCCCCTGAACCGCTAGCAGAATGAACGGGCTACAGGAGCGGCGCCACATTTGGCACTGCACCGTCTCTTCTTTGGAGACGTGGGAGTACCCATGTCTCCTCGCGGTTCGGTGCGGTCTGTTCGCTCCTGTAGCAAGTAGCCTACGTCTGCATGCCGCGAGGGGGCACACAATTGGCCGCACTCAATGTTGCCAATCGAACCCTATTCATTGGGGACAATCTTCCTGTGCTTCGCGGCATTAATTCCGAGAGCGTTGATCTCATTGCCACTGACCCGTCGTTTAACAAGGGCGTCAAGGCGTTTGAGGGTATTGTCGACGCCGGCGTGGGGAAGCAGAACCAAGGGAGTGGGGTTGAGGTTTGACAGCCAAGAAATCGAATCGCTATAAGACTGAGGCTTACCTTACAGCCCGTGCAGAGGCTCGGGCACGGAGCAATGACCTCTGCCAAGCTTGCGGGCAACGGCCTGGTGTCGAAGCTCATCACTATCGCTATCCATTGGTAGGAACGGAGGTATCGAATGACCTAACGTGGCTGTGTTCAGTTTGTCATTCCGTCGTGACTGCAATCAGACGGTTTGAGGGCGACATTTGGCAATTCAAACAAGTCTTCGAGGAGGCAATTGACCAATGCTTTACGATGTCCGAATCGAGGGTGAAACGGCTCTCATCCAACACTCCAGCGACGGGCTCATACCCGGCAACGCCGTTACCAAAGAGATCGATGCCATCACCAGCAAGCGTGGCACAAACAGGACAGAATCCGACAATGCCAGGCTCCAACAGCTCGAAACCCTCAACAGCCTCTGGCGCGAAAGGGATACGGTCACGATCCCGGCCCAAGCCATCAGAGCTTGCATAGAGCAGGCGGCACGGAAGAGCAGAGAAGGCCCTGCTGTACGCGAAGGCCTAGTCGTTCTTGAGACGACTTTCACCTACGATGTTGACCGTTATGGTGAGACGCTTGACCAGCTAATGGACAGCACACAATTTCAGAGCGTTGTTGTTGTACAGCGGAACAAGATTGTGAGAACAAGGGCAAAGTTCGATCCGCCATGGAGCGTGGATATCGTCCTTGATTGCGACGAGGAATTGGTCGACCAAGAAAAACTGCACAGTTGGTTTGATATTGCTGGGCGTCGAATTGGCCTTGGAGACTGGCGACCATCTAAGAGTGGAACCTATGGCAGGTTCGTCACTGCCGAGATTTCTGCGCGGCCAAACGCAGATTAGTACCATATTCGATCTTCACGGCACGGCTTGACGCGGCAAGGAAAATCGAGGCAAGGCATCGCTTGGCAGCGCGTGACTAGGTGGGGTATTGCATGGTGTGGTTCGGCGTGGCCCGGTGAGGACTATCGAGGCGCGGCGCGGCATGGCGAAGCGAGGAGCGGTGTGGTTGGGCACGGCGCGGTCCGGCGCGGCGAGGAACATCGTGGCATGTCACGGCGGGGTCCAGCAGCGTGCGGTAGTGTCCGGTAAGGTACGGCTGGGAGGGGCACGGCTTGGCGCGGCAAGGAGTGGCGCGACGCGGCGAAGCGAGGCACGGCACGGTTGGGCACTGCGCGGCCCGGCGAGGAACCTCGGGGCAGGGCACAACAAGGCTTGGCACGGCATCGTCTGGCAGTGTATGGCTAGGCGCGGCAAGGCAAGGAATAGATTCTTCGCTGCGCTCAGAATGACAGGAGGGGTCTCGCCCTTCGACAGGCTCAGGGCGAACGGGTGCCCCTTCACCCTAATCCTCCCCCTCTTTGCGGGGGCTATTGTGGCCCTGTGGGTCCAAGGTGAACGGGGGGCGTTTCACCCCCACCCTAAACCCTCCCCCATCAACGGGGAGGGGATTTTCTTGGCCGCCCTGCGGGCGGCACTGGATTCCCGCTTTCGCGGGAATGACGAACGGAATTTGAGTTGCCGCTAGAAGCCCTTGAATTCGGAGGGGCGTTTTTCGATGAAGGAGCGGACGCCCTCGTCATAGTCGTGGGTTTCGCGCGTGTGCTGGTGGGCGGCGTCGATGTACTTCCAGTGCTGCTCATAGCCCTTGGTGTGGATCTCTCGCACCATGTGCTTGACCAGCTGCTGCGTGACGGCGGGGCCCTGCGCCATCTTGCGGCCAAGCTCCTGCGCGGCGGGCATGAGCTCATCAGGTTCGTAGACGCGATTGACGAGGCCGAACCTGTGCGCGTCTTCTGCGCTGAGGGCTTCACCGGCGAGCAGCATCTCCATCGCGATACCGTGCGGCAGAAGATACGGCGCCCAATACGCGCCGCCATCTAGCGGAACCAGGCTGCGCCGCACATAGACCTCGATGAAGCGGGCATTGGTGCTTGCGAGTCGGATATCGCAGCACAGCGCGAGATCACAGCCCGCGCCTGCGGCGACGCCGTTGACGGCGGCGATGGTGGGCTTATCCAGCTCCCAGACCTGCATGTGAATGCGGCGTCCGTTGAGCGTTTCATTCTTCAAGCGCTCTTCGGCGGACATGGTGGGCACGTTCCAGCCGCCACGCTGGCGGTCGCCTTTCTCCTTCATGAAGTGCGGCATGGGTCGGTCGCCGCCCGCGCCCGCCATGGGGCCGACATCGCCGCCCGCGGAGAATGAACGGCCTGCGCCGGTGAAGATAACCACACGGTCGTCGGGATTAGCCGCGATGTAGTCCAGCTCGACGGTCATCTCCTCCATGAGCGGGATCAGCCAGGGATTCAGCGCCTCCGGCACGTTGAATGTGATTGTCACGACGCCCAGATCGTCGCGCTCGACTGTGATGTACTTGTGCTCCACTCCCATACCCCCTGTTTGAGTTTTTGGACACTGAGATTGTAGCCCGTCGCCGAGAATGGCGCGTTTCGGGTTTTACGCCAGGCCGGTCAGGATGAGGCGGATGCCGACGATGCCAAGACCTATGGCGAGGATGCGCACGATCCACGGCGCGGAGATCTTGCGGGAGACCCGAGCGCCGACTTGCGCCCCGACAATTGCTCCGATGCCAAGCAAAACGATCGGCAGGATTTTCTCCAGCAGCGGCGATTCCGCAATATGGACGGCGATGGCGGCGGGGCTGGTGATGAGGATGACAAGCTGTGAGGTAGCGGTGGCGAAATGGGCAGGAAAGACGAATGCCTGCACGATGGTGGGCACCATCGCGATGCCGCCACCGACGCCGAGCAGGCCGCCCATCGTACCTGTCGCGAGGCCAACGATGCCGAGCATGATGGTGCGCTTGCGGGTGAGCGGGATTCGCGCCTCCTCTGCCTCTTCCAGCGTGCGCGCGGCACCTCGGCCTCGGATGGGTCTGATGAGCAGGTAGGCCATAAGGATGAGGGCGGCGACGCCAAACACGGTCTGGAACGCGCCGCGCTCGAGTTGCTCGACGATGTACGCGCCTATCGCCATGCCGAACAGGCCGGTGACGGCCATGACGGCGGCCCAACGGTACTCGATGCGCTTCTGGCGGACGTAGGCGACGGTGGAGGAGAGCGACGTCATTAGCACCATCGACTGGGACATGCCGGTGATGATGCCGGGGGTCTCATCGGGCAGGACGATGAGGAGGATGGGGACGGCGATGAAGCCGCCGCCCGCGCCGATGAGCGCGCCGATGGTTCCGGCAACAAAGCCGAGAAAAGGCATAAGGGCGAGGAGGAGTTCGTCCATGACCTCACTATGGTAACTGCGTTACGGCTCTCGGTTCGCGGTCCGGCTCGCCCTGATCGTCAGGTGGTCCGCCGCGTTCCGGCGTGTCGTGCCACTGATGGGGTAACTGCGTTACGGCTCTCGGTTCGCGGTCCGGCTTTCCTGATCATTAGGTTGGTCCGCCGCGTTCCGGCGTGTCGTGCCACTGATGGGGTAACTGCGTTACGGCTCTCGGTTCGCGGTCCGGCTCGCCCTGATCGTTAGGTTGGTCTGCCGTGCACCTTTCCTCTGCGCCTTACACTGGCTACATTCGATCTGTCGCTACGTGACCAGCTGTTCACGAATATCGGAGGCGGACCACATGAGTCGTTCGGGCAGGATGTTATTGGCGGGACTATTCGGTCTGCTGTTGTTGCTTCTATTTGTGAGCATTTACTGTGGGGGGTCTAACAGTCTGCGTGGAGAGATCACGCTTGAGGGGGAGGATGAAACGACAATCACTCCGGCGGCGCGGGTTGTCGTGAAGTTGAGTGACACGTCGCTGGCCGATGCGTCTTCAGTGGAGATTGCGCGTCGGGAGTATGAGAACGTGACGATGCTGCCGTTGGTGTACGAACTGGAGTGGGAGGACGCGCTCGAATCCGGACCCGAATATTCGGTCAGCGCCCGTTTCTACGACGCGGAGGAAAACCTAATCTACATCAACGACACGGCGTTCACGGTGGAACCCGGCGACCGAAGGGTGGACTTCCACGTCATTGCGATTCAACGGTAGGTTGTTGGCTTGCCACCCCGCTACACGCTGTCCACAATCGAATCGTCGTTGACCGAACTTACTATCACGACCATCGGGGGGGGGGTTATCGGATGAGGCTTGAGGGGAAGACGGTGCTGGTTTCCGGGGCGGGGCCGGGTATGGGGCGGGCAACTGCCCTGCTGTACGCGCAGGAGGGGGCGACGGTTGTGCTCATCGCACGGCGCGCAGAACATCTTGAGGAGACTCTGCAGATCGTACGGCGGCTCGAAACGCCGGCCTCAGGGACTGCAGTTGCGATTACGGGCGACGTTGCGGATGCCGAGGACGCTGAGCGGATTGTGCTTGCGGCACGTGACGCCGGTGGCGGGCGAGTAGACGTGCTGTACAGCGGCGGGGGCGGTTTCTTTGATCCTTCGGTGACGTTGAGCGAGGTGGAGCCGAGTTTCTGGCGGGAGGCCATCGGGAACACGATGGAGGGGCCGTCCAACCTCGCACGGGCAGCGCAGCCTGTGATGAAGCGGCAGGGCGGAGGGTCAATTATCTTCATCACGGCAAGCGAGAGTGTCCAACGCGGCTCAAACGTGGCATACGGCGCGGCGAAGGCGGGTGTTATCGGGTTGGCGCGGAACCTGGCGCGGGAGCTGTGGCAGGACAACATCCGTGTGAACGTGGTCGCGCCGGGGCTGATTCGCCAAAGGCTTGGCGCGGACGCAGATGGCATTGCTGTGCCTGAACAGGAACTATCGCGCCGCGGCCACGTTTCTGATGTGGCTCATGCGGCGCTGTATTTCGCGTCCGACGAATCGGCGTGGGTGACGGGGCAGATTATTTCGGTGGATGGCGGTGTGGACGCGGGCGGCCGTGGCCTCTGGGACCTTGAGCGGTAACTGCGTTACAGCGTAGGCAGTGCCTACAGCCAAGGTTCGCGATCAGGGTTGAACGGCATCCAAGTTTGGCACCGCGTTCCGGCTTGGACAATACAATCCGGAACGGGGTTGCGCTACGGCTAAAGTTAGTGATCCTGCACGACTGATCAAATTGAGGCTTCAGATTCCTCGACTGCGCTCGGAATGACATGGGGGCGGCGCTGTGCGCCGCACTGGATTCCCGCTTTCGCGGGAATGACGATTTGGGGTGGTGGTTCCCCGTTCGGGAGCCCCCTTCGACTATGCTCAGGGCGAACGGGGACCTCTCGATGGCGGTGCGATCTAGGCGATAGACTATAGAAGCCATGTCCTACTTCTCTCTTGGCTTCCTCTTCCTGACGCTGCCTCCAGCAATTGGCCGTGGTGGGCACGCTGCTACGCCCGACTGGGGCTACTCCGGTGAGAACGGGCCGGCGAACTGGGCTTCCCTGTCAGAGGACTACCGCGAATGCGGCGAGGGAGTACAACAGTCACCAATCGATCTAGTCGATTACAGTCGCGACGCGGGCCCTCGTCTTGAATTTGACTACGGGGGCGGTGTTGTTTCCGTCACTAACAACGGTCGCCAGGTGTCATTCACGTTTGACGACGACAATGAACTGCGGATCGGACAAGAAGCGTATACCCTGCAATCCGCCCACTTGCACGCCCCGTCAGAGCACCTGATTGACGGAGTGTCCTTTGCGGCGGAACTCCACCTGGTTCATGGCGATAGCGATGGCAACCTGGCGGTGATTGGCGTTCTGTTCGCGCCGGGTTCATCAAACCCCATGGCGCAGACATTGCTGGAGGCCGCGCCAAAAGTGGGTGAGGAAGTTACCGAGGGCCTGAACATCGATGCGAGCCTGTTGACGCCCACGCCCGGTCCCTATTTCCACTATGCGGGTTCCAAGACTACGCCGCCGTGCGATGAGCCAGTGGATTGGTACGTCCTGACAGAGCCGCTACCGATTGGGCAGTCACAAGTGGATGCGCTGTGGGAACAGCACGGCGGGCCGAACAGCCGACCCATCCAACCGCGGCAGGGGCGCGAAATCAGACTGGTTGGAGCTTAGACATCCATCGCGCCACTTGGCATGTTTCTCCTCAAAGGCAGCACCCTTTCGCGGTGGGGCTGGCTAGTGCCATAATGCGGCATCCATTGGGGAGGATGGGGTGGCGGGTCTATGACAAGCCAACAGGGTACTGACCGGCGGGATGCAGGGACATTGCCGCTTTCGGGTGTGCGGGTTATCGACCTGACATGGCACGCCGCGGGGCCGTTTGGGACACGGCGGCTTGCGGACTACGGCGCGGACGTCATCAAGATCGAGCGACCTGAGACCGGCGATCCTGGACGGGATATGCCGCCGTTCTACAAGGACGAACCGGGCCTGGAGCGCAGTGGGTTGTTCATGTATACCAACCTGGGCAAGCGCTCCATGACGTTGAATCTCAAGTCGGAACGCGGCCGGCAGATCGTTCTCGATCTCGTGAAGGACGCGGACGTGCTGGTCGAGAGCTTTAGCCCGCGCGTTATGCCATCGCTGGGACTGGACTATGAGACGCTGAGCGTCGTCAATCCGCGCCTGCTTATGACGTCCATTAGCAACTATGGACAGACAGGCCCGTACCGCGACTGGAAGGCGACGGATATAACTTCGTACGCGATGGGTGGAGCGATGATTAACACCGGCCATCCGGAACGTGAGCCATTGCACTTCGCCGGCCATGTGGCGGCGTTCCAGGTTGGCGCGATGGCGGCGGCGGCAACATCGATGCACCTTCTCGCAGTCGATGTTCACGGCGAGGGGGATCACCTTGACGTTGGCGCGCTTCCTGTGTGGATGGGCGCGATCGACCGACGCCAGAGCTATTTGATGGGCTACCAGTACGGCGGCGGGAACTCAACACGCCCGTATCCGGCGAATGCAGTCGGTTCCGGGACGTGGATCTGCCAGGACGGTTATTTCATGACGACGGCGGGCCCGGCGCTGTTTCCGCGGATGATGCAGATGGTGGGCATGGGCGACCTGCTGCAGACGCCGGAGTGGTCGACGCCCCTTGCTCGTTCGGCGCCGGAGCGATTGGACGAGTCGTTGGCGGTAATCGTGCCATGGATGCTGGAGCGCACCAAGAAGGAGATCCGCGCCGAGTGCCAGAAGTATGGGGTGCTTGGCGGGCCTATCAATTCATTCGACGACCTGTATAACGACGAGCATCTCCAGCACCGCGAGTTCTTCCAGGAGATCGATCATCCGACGACGGGGCCGATCGCCTACCCGGGTTATCACGTGAAGATGCACTTTGTGGACGGCACTGAACTGCCCGCCCGTAAACGCGCTCCCCTGCTGGGCGAGCACACGGATGAGATTCTGCGCGATGTGTTGGGACGCGATGACGCGGAGATTGCCAGTCTGCACGAGGAGGGGGTGATCTAGGCATGGTGAGCACCGGATCACGTCGGCTACCCTTGGAGGGTGTGCGAATACTGGATATCACCGTCGTCTGGGCGGGGCCGTACGGCACGCAGATACTTGCGGACTGGGGCGCAGAGATTATCCGCATCGAGTCCATCAAGCATTTCCCGCCGACAACGCGCGGCCTAATGCCGTACCCCGATAGAAACATGCCGAGCCTGGGTGGCGGGTCGGCGCAATTCCCGGAGAATGAACCCGGCAAGCGTCCGTGGAATCGGTGGGCATCCTTCAATGCGCACGCGCGCAACAAGCGGAGCATGACTGTGGACCTGCGGCGACCTGAGGGCCAAGAGGTTTTTGACCGCCTGTTGCGGATATCCGACGGGATCATGGAAAACAACGTGCCCATCAGCATGGAACGCGTGAACGTGACGTGGGAGCGCGTGCATGAGGTTAATCCGCGTGCCATCATGATCCGCCAACCTGCATTCGGCATCGACGGCCCCTACAAGAACTACCGCACGTTCGGCAGCCACATGGCGGCGGTGGTCGGCCACTACTCGTTCATGGGGTACCGGGGCGAGGACCCAAGCATGACCGGGAACACGCTGACGGCGGACGCGGCGGGCGGCGCGGCGGGCGCGTTGGCGTTCTCTGCTGGGCTGCGGCATCGGGAGAAGACCGGCGAGGGACTGTTCATCGAGCTATCCACCGCTGAGAACTTCATGACGTACCTCGGCGACCAATTCATGGACTACTCCATGAACGGGAGGCAGCCGGGGCACCAGGGCAATCGCGATCCGCAGTACGCGCCGCAGGGTGTCTATCCCTGCATGGGGGACGACCGCTGGATCGCCATAACAGTGCAGTCCGACGAGGCGTGGCGGACACTGGCGGAAAAGGTGATGGAGCGGCCTGATCTGGCTTCCGACAGCCGCTTTGCGACGCTTGGCGGCCGGCAGGAGCACCACGATGAGCTGGACGTGGAGCTGATGACGTGGACGGTGACGCAGGATGCCGTGGAGGCGATGAATCTGTTGCAGGCAAATGGCATTGCCGCGGGGACTGTGATGGCGGAGTCGGACGCCTACGCAGACCCGCACATGGCAGAGCGCGGTTTCTGGGAGGAGCTGACGGCTGAGGAGGTCGGAACGCACCTGTATACCAGCACGCTTTGGACGGCACAGAACACGCCGCGCCGGCACCGGTGGGGGCCGCCGCGCATGGGCGAGGACAACGAGTACGTTTACAAGGAGTTGCTCGGCTTCTCCGATGCCGAGTACGCGGAGTATGAGGCTGCCGGTCATATCGGGATGGACTTCGACCTTGATCCGGCGGACTAGGCCAAGCAGGGCGATTCGAACCGGGAGGACGCGCTGATGACACTGGAACCGACCTCAATCATGCCGCTGGACGATGTGCGGATCATCGACCTGACGCATATGACATCAGGCCCGTTCGGGACGCGCATCCTCGGCGACTACGGCGCGGACGTTATCAAGATCGAGCGGCCCGGAACCGGCGATTACACGCGATCCATGCCGCCGTTCTACCAGGACGAGCCGGGCCTGGAGCGCAGCGGCCTGTTCATGTTTCTGAACACCAACAAGCGCTCCATCACGCTTGATCTCAAGTCGGAACGTGGGCGGGAAATCGTGAAGGAGCTTGTGAAGGGCGCGGAGATCGTGGTGGAGAGTTTTTCACCCGGCACGCTGGACGCGATCGGGCTGGGCTATGAGAACCTCAAGAAGATCAATCCCAAGCTGGTGATGACATCGGTGACGAACTACGGGCAGAACGGGCCGTACAAGGACTACATCGGAATCGAAATGAACCTGTACGCGATGGGCGGCAGCATGATCAGCGCGGGAGACGTTGATAACGAGCCGCTCAAGACGGCGGGGCGGATGGTCAGCTATCACGCGGGCTACGTGGCCGCGCTGGCATCCGCGCTCGGACTATTCCAGGTGGAGTTCCGCGACGCCGAAGGCGACTATATGGACGTTGCAATATTCGAGACGGCCATGCACTCAATCGATATGCGGCTCGGACGGATGATGGGCTACCAGTACACGGGCCACCTTGCGACGCGGCCCGGACGCGCGGTGGCGGTGGGAGGCGGCGTGCATCCGTGCTCCGACGGCTTTTTCCTGATGACCGGCGGGCCACGATTCATCCCCAACATCATCCGGATGATCGGCATGGAGGAACTGCTGGAGACACCGGAATGGGGCACTGCGGAAGGTCGCGCGGATCCTGACCGTATCGACGAATTCCTGGCGCACATCATTCCCTGGACGCTGGAGCGCACCAAGGAAGAGGTGCGCGCGGCGTGCGAGGAGTTCGCGGTGCTGGGTGGGCCGCTTAATACAATCGAAGACCTCGTCAACAATCCGCAGTTCGTGGCCCGCGAGTATTTCCAGGAGATCGACCATCCAACGACGGGGCCGATCAAGTACCCGGGCTATCACAACAGGATGCACCGAGAGGGGGCGGAGATGCCGAAACGGCGGCGAGCACCGCTGCTTGGCGAGCACACTGACGAGGTGTTGTCCGAGATTGGGTTGAGCGCTGAGGATATCGCGGGGTTGCGCAAGGACAAGGTTGTCTAGGAACGGTGTAGACAGTTATGGCAACGGACAACTCAAGTGTGAATAGTCTCGGGTCGCCTAATCCGGGCAATCCGACTGAGCCGGATCCGAGCCTGCCGTTGGCGGGGATGCGGATCGTGGACTTCACGGTGGTGTTCGCCGGTCCGTACGGGACAATGCAGTTGGCGGACTGGGGCGCGGAGGTCATTCGGGTCGAGTCAATTACGCATTTTGCGTCCACGACGCGGGGCATGCTGGCGCGTCCGGCGGTTCCGACGGTGCTGGCTCAAACCGGCATGGGAAGCGGGATGCCGAACAGCGAGGCGGGCGAGCGCCCGTGGAATCGGAGCGCCGTTTTCAACGCGCATGGCCGTAACAAGCTGTCCATGACGGTGAACCTTCGGACAGAGGAAGGGCAGGAGGCGCTGGAGCGGCTTGTTTCTGTTTCCGACGCGCTGGTTGAGAATAACCTGCCGCAGAGCATGGAGCGGCAGGGCATCACATGGGAGCGACTCTCAAAGATCAATCCGAAGCTGATCATGATCCGGATGCCGGCGTTCGGGCTGGACGGGCCGTACAAGGGCTATCGCACGTGGGGCAACCACATGGAGGCCATCTCAGGGCATCCGCTGATTCGCACATATTCCGACCTTTCGCCAGAGTACGCCCCGGCGGGCGTGCCTTCGGATGCGGCGAGCGGCATCGGGTCGGCGCTCGCGTTCCTGATGGGCAAGCGGTATCTCAGGCGCACAGGCAAGGGGCTGCTCATCGAGGCTCCGACGGCAGAGAACTTCGTTCCACTGCTCGGCGAGTTCGTGATGGACTACAGCATGAACGGGCGCGTATGGACGCAGATGGGCAACAACCACTTCTATCTCGCGCCACACAATGTCTACCGCACACAGGGTGAGGACCAGTGGGTGACGATTGCTTGCTGGAACGAGGAGCAGTGGCGGGCGCTGTGCGAGACGATCAGGCATCCGGAACTGGCGGATGATCCGAGATTCTGCGATAACGAGTCGCGCTTCAAGAACAAGACGGAGCTTGACGCGATCATCGGGGAGTGGACAGCAGACAAGAGTTCTTCATGGATCCTAGAGCGACTGCAGCTGGTGGGCGTGCCGTCCGGCGCGGTGATCAATGAACGCGACGCGACGGAGGACCGGCACTTGGAACATCGTGGTTTCTTCAAGCAGGTGGCGCATCCTGAGGCAGGGACGCACAAGGCACCAATGACGCCATTCAAGTCGATGAACCACTCGGGCGTGGGGCCACGGCGTCATTCGCCGCGGCTGGGCGAAGACAACGACTATATCTACAAGAAGGTGCTTGGTTATTCAGACGAGGAGTACGCGGAGTTCGACAAGAATGGCCACATCGGCATGGACTACGACCCGTCCATACCTTGAGGCAGCTGCGTGGACGTGACGAGGTTGTACAGGAAGGGAGTGAGCAGCCATGACAGTGGACATTCCCAGCGTGAATACACTCGGGTCGCCGAATTCGGACAGCCCCACCCACCCGAATTCGAGCCTGCCGCTGGCCGGGATGCGAATCATTGACATCACGGTTGTGTGGGCCGGGCCGTACTCCACGATGCAGTTGGCGGACTGGGGCGCGGAGATCGTCCGGGTTGAGTCGACGACGTATTTCTCCGCGACGACGCGGGGTCAGCTAGCTCACCCGACGGGGCCCACCGTTCAAGCGATGACGAATATGGGGATGGGCATGCCGAACAGCGAGGGGGGCGAGCGTCCGTGGAATCGCAGTTCCATCTTCAACGCTCATGGCCGCAACAAGCTGTCCATGACCGTCAACCTGCGGACGGAGGAGGGGCAGGAGGCACTGGAGCGGCTTGTGGCCGTCTCGGACGGGATTGTTGAGAACAACCTGCCGCAGAGCATGGACCGGCAAGGCATCTCCTGGGAACGGTTCTCCAAGATCAACCCGAAGCTGATCATGATCCGGATGCCGGCGTTCGGGCTGGACGGGCCGTACAAGGGTTATCGGACGTGGGGCAACCACATGGAGGCCATTGCGGGGCATCCGTTGCTTCGGACGTACCCTGACCTGTCGCCGGAGTACGCGCCGGCGGGCGTGCCCGCGGACGCGGCGGGGGGTATCGGCGCGACACTCGCGTTCCTGATGGGCAAGCGCTATTTGAAGCGCACGGGCAAGGGGCTGCTCATCGAGGCTCCCACTGCGGAGAACTTTGTGCCGCTTCTTGGCGAGTTCGTCATGGACTACAGCATGAACAAGCGCGTGTGGACGCAGATGGGCAACACCCATTTCTATCTCGCGCCGCACAACGTGTATCGCACACAGGGCGAGAACCAGTGGGTGACGATCGCGTGCTGGAACGAGAACCAGTGGCGGGCCTTGTGCGAGACGATTCGGCATCCTGAGCTTGTTGACGACGAACGGTTCTCCGACAACGAGTCCCGCTACAAGAACAAGGCGGAGCTCGATGCCATCATCGGCGAATGGACGGCGGAGAAGCAGGCGTCATGGATCATGGAGCGGCTTCAGTTGGTGGGGGTGCCGTCCGGCGCGGTGATAAATGAACGCGATGCGACGGAGGACCGGCACCTGGAACACCGGGGGTTCTTCAAGCAGGTGACGCATCCGGAGGCGGGAACACACAAGGCTCCGATGACGCCGTTCAAGTCGATGAACAACCCCGGAGTGGGGCCGCGCCGCCACGCGCCGCGTTTGGGTGAGGACAACGAGTATATTTACAAGAAGGTGCTGGGCTACTCAGACGAGGAGTACGCGGAATTCGACAAGAAGGGTCACATCGGGATGGACTACGATCCTTCGATACCGTGAGGGTAGCTGCGCTACGGCTCTCGGTTCGCGATCAGGCTTCGGCTCGCAGAAAGGGATAGCATCCGCGTTCCTGCCTTCGCGGCAATTGCAGTGGGTGGTGTCCCACCCCCAGCAAGAGGTTTCTGAGTTCAGTTACGTTCTGGGCGATGTGGTCGGGCGCACCGTCCCGCAGTTCTTCGTTGTTGCCGAAGCCGTAGGTGACGGCGATGGAGGCGATGTTGTTGGCCTTTGCGCCGAGGATGTCCAAAGCGTGGTCTCCCACCATGACGATGCGGTGGGAATTGGCGTCGTGTGGCGGGGGTGCGGGGATGTTTAGGGCTGAGAGAGCGGCGGCGATGAGTTCCGGTTTGCGGATCATTGTGCCTTCGCGGTCGCTGCCGATGATGACCTCAAGGAACGGCATGAAGTCGGCGTTGAGGGCGATTTCACGGCCAAAGACTTCGTCTTTCGTGGTGGCGATGGCCATGCGGACGCCGCTGGCTCGCAGCAGCCACAGCATCTCAGGCACTCCCTTGTAGACCTCAAAGCCCTTTATGCCCTCGACGGCGAAGTACTCCTTGTAGACGGCGACGGCACGTTCGGCGTCCGGTTCGGTCATGCCACAGACGGACTTAAATGAGTCAATCAGCGGCGGGCCGATGAATTGGGAGAGCAATTCCTGGTCGACAGCAGGGACACCCATCTCCTCAAGTGTGTGGACGATGGAGGAGTGGATGCCGATGCGGGAGTCGATCAAGGTGCCATCGAGATCGAAGATGGCGATGTCATAGTTGGCGTCGGCTGGCTTGGATGTGGTCATTGCAGTGAGATTCCCAGGTTGCGCATCACTTGCGGAACGAGGAGCCGATGAGGCCACCGAAGAATGCGAACCCGAAGGAGTAGGCGGCTACACCCGCGGCGAATATGGGAAGGTGACGCGGCCCGAGTTGCGGGGGGTCGCCGCCAATTGCCGCAACAATGGCGACGACAATTACCACCATCGCTACGGCAGCCAGGGTAAGGGCGCATGTGATGATTACCGCCATGCCGGCCACATGGCTTATCGGAACCCTCCATGTGGCCTTCAACTGCATCCCGCCCACGATGCCGGCAACGAGAGGGCTGAACAGTCCCGTCAGTATGTGCAGTCCGGGAGTCAGTAGAAGCAGGAGTCCCACCCCTACGCCGATGAATGCTGCTCGTGACATGCTGCATAAAGTGTAGCGGGGATGAATGGAGGGTACATGTCACCTTGTTCCGCAGGGTCGTTCGCCCATAGACTGAAACCGATATGGACATGACCCAATTCGCTGAACTCTTTCCCGTGCCCCGCCCGCTCATCGGGATGGTGCATCTTGCGCCACTGCCCGGCACACCGCGATGGGCAGGCAACATCGACGATGTCATCAAGCGGGCCATGGACGACGCACGCATTCTCGCCGAGGAGGGCATCGACGGGATCATCGTGGAGAACTTCGGCGATTCGCCGTATGCGGCGGGGACGGTTCATCCCGCCACAGTTTCGGGCATGACCATTGGAGTATTGGCGGTACATGGGGTCGTGCGAGAGATTGATGCGGAATCGCGCATTCGAGTGGGTATCAACGTGCTGCGGGCCGATGTCATTTCCGCGCTATCCATCGCGGCGGCTACCGGAGCGTCTTTCGTGCGGACGAACGTCCTGACGGGGGCGCTGGTGACGGATCAAGGAATCATCGAAGGGACGGCGCACGAGGCGCTGCGGGAGCGGCGGCTGCTCGGAATCGGCACGCCAATCTTTGCCGACGTAATGAGCAAACACGCCTACCCCGTCGGCGCGGGCGTGGTTATGGAGTTGGAAGCGCGGTCGACGGCGTATCGCGGGCTGGCGGATGTGCTAATCGTGACTGGCGATGAGACGGGGGCTGCGACATCCGCGGAAGACCTGCGGCGGGCACGCACGGCAGTGCCGGACAGGCCGATCCTGATCGGCAGCGGACTGGATGCAGGCAATATCGGTCATCTGTTGCCTCTCTGTGACGGAGCGATTCTGGGAACGGCGCTTAAGGTGGACGGGGTGACAGAAGCACCCGTTGACCGTGATAGGGTGCGTGAGATCGTTGGGTTGGCGCGGGGGCTGCAGTAGGGCCAATGGGATGAGCGTCAAATGACCCAAGAGCGACCAAGCAGAGATACCAATTCATGGGAATCCAAGACGCCCAGCCCTTCGCATAGCTGGCTCGTGGCGCATTTTGCTGCGCTTGTGCTGATGGCCTTGGCGGTCTTGATTGGCGCGTGTGAGAGGGTTGTGCCCACTCCGGACATCGACACACAAGTTTCGGAGGAACCGACGGCCACTGCGGCTGCAGAAGAATCAATAACTACGCCCACGACTACACCAACAATGACCCCGACAGTTGAGCCAGCATCCACACCGACTTTCATTCCCACACCACCACCAACGGCTACCCCGACAGTTGAGCCTACGTCAACACCTGTCCCTACGCCGACTGCGACGCCAACGCCACTGCCCAGGCGCGACGGTTTCTCTGTTAGCGATATACCTCTAGACCCTAATGCCGAATACGGCGGCGTACTTCAAACCGCGTTTACGACTGCGAGTATTACCTTCATCACATGGGAATCAGCAACAGGACACACCTTCCACGTCAACCACCTGCTGAACAATATGCTGATCAAGCCGCGAACATGGGGCACGGAGGAAGACTTCGACAACCAAGTCTATTTTGAACTTCACCCGGACCTTGCGGAGAGTTGGAAGCAGTCCGATGACGGACTTCAGTACACCTTCTCTCTGCGAGACGGCGTGTACTGGTCCGATGGCGTGCCGGTCAGTTGCAACGATATCAAGTGGTCGTTTGACACAATCAGATTCGGGCAGGACGCAGGGCTACGGATCAGTCCGCGGCAACCTCACTACCTGGCCGTCGATTCAATCGTCTGCCCGGATGACCTGACGGTTGTATTCAACCTCCAAAGGCCGAAGGCGGCCATGATTGAGATAATCGGCCAACCCTACAACGTCATCTACCCCGCGCACATCTATGAGCGCGAATACCGGGAGACCGGCGCTCTGACCTCCTTCCGAGAACAACCGTCCAAGGCAACTACGGGGGCTTACATCCTGGAAGATTGGGTTCCCGGGGAGGCTTTCACATTTGAGCGCAACACCAAGTACTGGGATCAGCCGCTTCCGTACCTGGATGGCGTTGAGGTTCAATACCTCACAAGTTCGGCCGTCCCTGTGGCGCTGCGCAGCGGGCGAGTGGACATCGGAATCCCACATGGTTACACGGGCTGGCACGGAGACACGCTTCTCACAGAGTGTACGGAAATATGCCAATTCCGGGATCCCGTCATCGCATCCTCATTCAGTCCGGCTTTGTTCATCAACAAGCAGCGCTCAGGCTGGATGGCGAATCAGAAGATCAACGAAGCCTTTGCATTGGCAATCGACAACCAAAGGTACATCACGGCGGTTCGCAATGACTGGTATGAGCTCCCCACAGGCTGCGGCTTCCATCCGACGTCGCAATGGGCCATGCCCAGGGATCGCTGCGGTGAAATCGTTGGTTTCGCAGACGTTGTAGGTGAGACGCGGACAGAGCGCGCAGTCGCGGCTGCGGCCGACAAGGAGCGTGCAAAGGCCTTGCTGGCAGATGCCGGCTATGACGAGAGAAATCCGCTGGAGGTAACGTGGACGGTTTGGGAGCCAATCCAGGGCGACGTCCCGGCCTTCCATGCCGACCTTGAGGAGATTGGCGTGCGCGTTCTGGTGGACGTCCACGAGTCTGTGTTTGCCTACGAGACGTGGGAGAGGGGCAGATTCGACTTCGGACTCCACAGCTTCTGGATTCCAGGCATCGACCCGGACGTGATCCTGTACGAGCACTTCTACACGGGCGGGCCCCGCAACTACAACCGCTACAGCAATCCCGAGTTTGATGACCTCGTTGACCGGATGAGCCGAACCCTGGACCAGGATGAGCGTAAGGAGCTTGCGTGGGACGCGATGGAGATGGCGTTGAACGACGTCGCCAAGATCATTGTCTCCCACAGCTCCTACGTGCCGGCGTTCAACACGGACGTCCGCGGCTACATGCCTGCCATCAACTACCTTGCCGCTTACGGCCCGCAGCTCCGCTACGATCACGTCTGGCTTGATCGGTAACGTCAGGGGGGGATTCGCCCTTCGACAGGCTCAGGGCGAGCGGGGGGAGTCCCGATGGATTCCTGCTTTCGCAGGAATGACGAGGGCAGCGACTATACTGTTTCTGGTAAAGCGCAAGCAGGTGCGCGGCGCGGATAAGAACGATGACTACTCAATCGGAAAACTCTTCAACGCTGGGGAATCCGGCTATCATCGGGCCGCTTGAGACTCTCGAAAGCAGATTCGAGGAGCTTGAGGCCGAGATGGCCCAGCCGGACGTGGCCGCCGATTACAAACGGCTGGAGGGGTTGTCACGGCAGCGGGCGTCAATCGAGCCGACCGTGCAAGCGTTCCATCGGTACCGGAAGGTTCTCGACGACTTGCAGCAGGCGCGCGAGGTGCTAGCGTCCGGCGATAAGGACATGGCCGAACTTGCAGCCGCGGAGGCAGAGGAGCTGGCGGCGACGGCGCAGGACCTCGAGCATGAGCTTCGGCTCGCGCTGACGCCGCGCGACCCGCTGGATGATCGGGACATCATCGTAGAGATTCGCGCCGGGGCGGGCGGCGATGAGGCGGCGCTGTTCGCGGGCGACCTCTTCCGCATGTACACGCGGTACGCGCAGGCGCGGGGGTGGTCGACTGATCTGATGAACACCAACGAGACGGGCGGCGGAGGGCTGAAGGAGGTCACGTTCGGCGTGCAGGGCGCGTCGGCGTACGCGTGGCTCAAGCACGAGTCCGGCGTGCATCGGGTTCAGCGCGTGCCGGAGACGGAGTCGCAGGGCCGCATTCACACATCAACCGCGACGGTGGCGGTGCTGCCGGTGGCGGAAGAAGTGGACGTTGAGTTGAACATGAACGACGTGCGGGTGGACGTGTTCCACGCGGGCGGCGCGGGCGGCCAGAACGTGAACAAGGTGGCGACGGCGATACGGCTGACTCACGCGCCGACGGGCATCGTGGTGACGTGCCAGGACGAGCGGTCGCAGCTGCAGAATCGCACAAAGGCTATCGCGATCCTGCGGGCGCGGCTGCTGGAGATCGAGACGCAGAAGCAGGAGCAGGAGCTGGCGAGCACGCGGCGCTCGCAGGTGGGGACGGGGGACCGATCCGAGAAGATCCGCACGTATAACTTCCCGCAGAACCGCGTGACGGACCACCGCATCGGGTTGACTCTGCACTCGCTTGAGCGGCTGACGGACGGCGAGCTTGATCCGCTGCTTGATGCGCTGCGCAACGCGGAGCAGGAACGTCTGCTCGCTGAATCCGTCTCTTGAGCCCGACTCCCGCCCGCGCTCTGCTGACGGAGGCTCGCGCCCAACTAGATTCAGCGGGAGTTGATTCCGCGGCGCTTGAGGCGCGGCTGCTGTTGGCATACGCAGTCGATGTTGCTCCCGAATCACTGCTAGCTGAGCCGGATCAGGCAGTTTCAGAAGACGCGGAGGCGCGGTTTCGGAAGGCGCTGGGACGGCGGCTGAATCGCGAGCCGCTCTTCTATATCACGGGGGAGCGGGAGTTCTATGGGCTGCCATTCTACGTGGACGCGCGTGCACTCATTCCGAGACCAGAGACCGAGCTGCTAGTTGAAGAGGCCATCGCAGCGGTTGCGAACATGGGGGATGCCCATGACAAGGGCGCGGGGCTGCTGATCGCCGATATCGGCACCGGTTCAGGCTGCATCGTCGTGGCGACGGCGACGGTACTCACGGGGGCGCGATTCATTGCGTCGGACATTTCGGCGGAGGCGGTGGAGGTTGCGCAGGCCAACGCGGAGCGGCATGGGGTGGCAGATCAGATCACGTTCGCCGTTGGCGACCTACTTGAGCCGCTGTCGGAACCAGTGGACATTCTCATCACCAACCCGCCGTACATCCCGGCGGAGAATCTTCCTGAGCTGCAGGCGGAGATACGGGACCATGAGCCGCGCGTGGCGGTGGACGGCGGCGAGGGGGGTATGACGATCGCCGAGAGGCTTGTTCGCAGCGCTCCCAACTATCTGAAGGCGGAGGGTCGACTGTTGATGGAGGTGGGGTACGGGCAGGCGCCGTTGATGGTGGATGTTGCCAAACAGGTTTTCCCGGCGGGCACGGAGGTGGATATGGCGCTTGACCTCGCGGGGATACCACGCGTTGTGCGGGTACAGCTGCACTGCGGCTAAAGTTCACAAACGGGGCTTGATGGGCCCTAGCGTTGGCGTGCCGCGTTCCGGCTTGGGCGGCCAATCGTAGCCGCACCTTGACCAATCGGCTACACTTATTTCCCCACCGCGCGGGGGAAATGCGCGGAACGTACTCTCGAACAGGAAGTGACTACTGCAATGACACTGGCGGAAGCGACCATCTCCGGCGTACAGGCTCAATTCAACACGGTGCTGAACGATCTGCGGCAGGCACTGGACGGGCTGGAGGGCGAGGCGCTGAATTGGCGGCCCATCGGCGATGAGAGCAGTTCGATCTACATGCTCGTTTCACACATGATGGGAATGGCGGGCGGGATGTGCGCCATCGCGCGGGGTGAGGAGCCGCAGCGTGACCGCGCGGCGGAGTTCGCCGCAGCCGGAACGAAGTCGGCGGACCTTCTCAAGCTAATCGACGACACCCAGGCGAAGGTTGAGCAGGCGCTCTCGACAACGACAGACGACATGCTGGCCGATACTCGAAACTTCGGAGGAAATGAGTCGACCGGGGCCGGGGTGCTGGCCTGGATGATTCGGCATCTCGGGGAGCACATCGGTCATGTGGCGCTGACGCGGCAGTTGTGGGAGCAGCTGGAGGCGGCGAGCGGGTAACTGCGTTACGGCTAAGGTTCGCGTTCCGGTTCGATTATTCAACAAAGTTCCTTGCCGAGTTCCGGCTTTGGCGGCCAATTAAGGTTTTAGATTCCTCGGCTGCGCTTTGAATTACATGGGAAAGGTCCTCGTTCGAGAGCCCCCTTCGACTACGCTCAGGGCGAACGGGGTCTTCGACGGGCTCAGGATGAGCGCGGGGCGACGCTGCGCACCGTACGGATTCCCGCTTTCGCGGGAATGACGGGAGTCTCCCCCACCTTAATCCTCCCCCGTCAAAGGGGAGGGGATTTTGGTTAGATCTGGCGGAGGCGGGGGGTTGTCATCGTGAGGAGGATGACGACGACGATCAGCATGAGGCCGTTGAAGATGATGGCGAATTGGGGGCTGGTGAAGTCGGAGAGGGAGCCGACCTCCAGGTGGCCGACGGGGCCCGCGCCCACGCCCATGACCCAGATGCCCATCGCCCTGCCCCGCTGATCACCGCCGACGGCGAGCTGCAGGGCGGCTTGCTGGAATAGATCGAATATCGAGGCCATCATTCCCGCCACGCCCAGGAAGAACAGCGCGGTGACGAGCCATGGCTGAGACCCGAATGCGGCCAGGCTGAGGCCGAACAGAGCGCTTGCAACCAGCAGGCTCTTGCCCTTTGGGAGACGGTCGCCGATGGAGGCAAGGACTGCGACGCCCACAACTGAGCCGACGGCGCGGGCGGCGACCATGATGCCGAATCCCTGCTCGCCGATCTCCAGCACATCACGGGCGAAGATGGCGATCATGACGGTGTGCGAGAAGGCGAATATCTCCGTTGCGACAGACAGCAGCAGCAGCGCGCGGACGGACGGGTTTCCGCCAACCAGGCTGAGCGCCTCGCCAAACGATTGTCGAACAGTGGGCTGCTCCGGCGTGCCAAAGCCGGGACGGGAGGCGGTGCGCGTGAAGAACAGGATCACTAGCGCCGTCGCGTAGCCTCCCGCCATCACGAGGAGCGTGCCGCCGATGCCCAGAAAGGCGAGCAGCACGCCGCCCATGAGTCCGCCGAACACGCCCATGAGGCGCTGCGCAAATTGGTTGAGGGCAAGGCCGTTGACGACGTAGCGGCTGCCAACGATGTCATGCACGTACGCCTGGAGCGTGGGCATGAGAAAGGCGTTGACGGTCCCGTACAGGAATGCGCCGACGATGGCGATGGGGACGGTGAGCATCCCGTTGATTTCCAGCATGCCGAGGATGACGCTCAGGATGATGTTGCAGGTGACGATGACACGGAGGAGGATGCGGCGTTCGAGTCGGTCCGCGAGGGTGCCGGCGACGAGGCCGAAGAGGAGGAACGGGGCGAGTCGGGCTGCCTCTGCCACACCTACCCAGAATGCGGAATCGGAGATCTGGAGCACAAGCCAGCCGAGAGTGAGCTGCTGCATCCAGAAGCCCATGGACATCGCCATAGTGGCGACCCACAGGACACGAAAATCGCGGAATTGGAGTGTGCGGAGCGGTCCCGCGAGGAGGGGGTGGACGGGTCGCCGCGAGGGCCTATCGGTAGGCGCTTCCATGTTTCTTAAAGACCTTGCTCATTGGCGACGCTAATGAAGACCGCAATCATTGACGTTGCTAAAGAGCGCCGTCAAACACGGTGCCCGGTTCGACTATCGCACCATCCGGGACGACTGCGTTTTGGGCAACGATTGCGGCTTGAAGACTCGCGCCTACACCGATACGCGCTCCGGAGAGGATGACGCTGTCCTCGACGTGGGCTTTGTCGCTAATGGTGACGCCGTCGCCGAGCACGACAGGGCCGATGAGACGTGCGTTTTCGCCGACGGTTACGCCGTCGCCGTAGCTGATTGGACCGTCAATGCGGGCGGAGTCGTGAATCATTGGGGTGGTTGCGGATTTGTCCTGGGGGCGGCGCGTTGGAGCGGTTCCCGTCAGGACATCACGGTTGAGTTGGAGAAAGCTTTCAGGGGTGCCCATGTCCATGAAATAGCCGTCCCAAGGGAATGTGCCGATCTCAACGCCGGACATGAGAGCGGTGGGGAACAAATCCTTCTCAAACATGGAAAAGCCACCACCGATGAAGTTGAACATCTCCGGCTCCAGCGCATAGACCCCGCTGTTGACGGTGTGGGCGGGAAAGCGGGGACCGGGCGGCTTTTCGACAAAGCGGTTGACGTAGCCGATGCCGTCGATAACAACGACGCCGTAGCGTGAGGGGTCGTCAACGGTGTGGACGGCGAGGGTGGCGTACTCACGGCGCTCGACGTGTTGCTCTACCATGGCGGCGATGTCGATCTCCGTCACGCAGTCGCCGTTGAGGACGAGAAAGGTCTCCTTGAGTTCCGGCAGGAGTGCGCGCACTGCACCAGAGGTGCCGAGGGGTTTTTGTTCCACCTCGTAATCAATCAGCAGGCCATAGGCACTCCCGTCGCCGAAACTCTCAATCAGGGGCTCGGCGCGGTACCCGAGGGCCATGATGACGCGTGTGACACCCGCTTCCCTGAGATGGTCAAGCATGTATTCAAAGAAGGGGCGATTGGCGACGGGCAGGACGGGCTTGGGTAGGTCATTGGTAAGGGGGCGGAGGCGTGTTCCCTCTCCACCCGCGAGAACGACTGCGGTGAGGCCGTCTAACATTTAATTTCTCGGTTCGCGATCTGGGCGAGGAAGCCCATCCATTCGGTTACCGCGTTCCAGCGTTGGCGGTCAATTAGTTGCTTCACCCGGTCTATTCATTTGGGTCGGGCAGGCCGGCCTCCTTGCGGAGGGCAGCGGCCTTGTCAGTTCGCTCCCAGGGCACCTCAATACGTGTTCCGTCAGTGCGGTTGATGTGGTTCCGTCCGAAGTGGCCGTATGCGGCAACGCGGCGATACCGGGGGCGTCGAGCGGCATCCGAACTCATGAGATCAAGCTGCGTGATGATTGCTCCCGGGGTCATATCGAAGTTTGCACGAACGAGCTCTTCAATCTTGTCGTTGGAGACGGCTCCCGTGCCGAATGTCTCAATGGATACGGAGGCAGGTTCTCGGCGCCCAATGACGTAGGCGAGTTGAACTTCACAGCGCTCGGCGAGTCCGGCTGCGACGACGTTCTTGGCCACGTAGCGGGCATAGTATGCGCCGGAGCGGTCGACCTTCGTCGGATCCTTGCCTGAGAATGCTCCGCCGCCGTGCTTGTATCCTGCGCCGTATGTGTCAACAAGGATCTTGCGGCCGGTCAGCCCCGCGTCAGCCATGGGCCCACCAATAACGAAACGGCCGGATGAGTTGATGTGGAACTTGGTGTCCTTATCCATCAGGTTGTGCGGCACAACTTCCCGAATGACCCTGTCATGAAGGTCTCGGCGAAGCGTTTCATTGCTCACTTCCGGGTCATGCTGGGCGGCCAGCGTGATGCTGTCGACCCGCCGAACCTTGCCATTCTCGTATTCGACGGTTACCTGGGACTTTCCATCAGGCCTGAGATACGGCAGCGAGCCGTTCTTGCGGACTTCGGCCAGCCGCTCCGCCAGCCGATGTGACAGGTAGATAGGCAACGGCATGAAGATGTTCTCGACTCCGAGGGCGTCTTCAGTCTCGCGGCAGGCGTAGCCCACCATTGAGCCCTGGTCTCCCGCCCCAAGATTCGCGATGGCGTCTGCAGCTCCCTCGCCGCGAATCTCCTCGGCTTCGTCGACGCCGCTCTTGATGTCCGAGGATTGCTCATTGATGGAGACAATCACGCCGCACGTATTCGCGTCAAAGCCATAGTCGTCTTCTGTGTAGCCAACTTCACGCACAGTGCTGCGAACAATGTCCTGGATATCGACGTAGGAACTAGTGGTAATTTCGCCGGTGACGAAGACCAGGCCCCGCGTGACGAGGGTTTCACAAGCGACGCGGGCGGTCGGATCATCCGCAAAGATAGCGTCAAGAACCGCGTCGGAGATTTGATCACATAGTTTGTCCGGGTGGCCTTCAGTCACAGATTCGCTCGTCTGCAGGAACGTGGTCATCTATCTCTATCCCTCCATGGTCTTTACTTGTGTGCCCATTGGTTCGGCTTGGGTGAAGTTCCTAACGTTGCTGCGGAAGCAGGCCGTATTCCTGCTGCTGTTTAGCGGTGAGAAGGAGGAGAGTAGCCTCCGCAGTGGCAATCTTCTCGTCCTCAAGGGTTGTGACGCGAGCCTCTATGGTAAGCATGCGCCGCGTGTCTTTCACAAGGGTTGCGGTGACACGCAATGGGGTATCAAGCGGCGCAGGGCGGCTGAAGCGGATATTGAGCCTCGCCGTGGCAGCATGTTGGCCGCGCGCATAGGCAACGTATGCAGCGGCCTCATCAAGCAGCGTGGCGACGATGCCGCCGTGCAGGACATTCGGCCAGCCCTGATGTCGCTCCTGAGGAACATACAGGGCGGTGACACTTCCGTCCTCAGGGGCCTCGAACTCGAGGTTGAGGCCGGAGGCATTGGCTGCGCCGCAGGCGAAGCAGTGACCGTATCGCTCCTGCTCCTCAAGGGAGGCAGTCGCTCGGATCGACACTGCTCCAGTTCTGCCCGCAGTGTTGGCCGGGGCTGTCGTCGGCTGATTCAGGTGCCCATCTCCCAACTGCCGAGGTATTTTTGTTGTTCGTCCGTAGGCGTATCAATATCAATACCTATCGAGTGAAGTTTGAGCCTTGCGACTTCTGCATCGAGTTCCCGCGGCAAGGTATGGACATCATTCGACAGGTCGCTGGCCTCGTTGCCGGACAGATACTCGGCGGCGAGCGCCTGATCGGCAAACGAGAGGTCCATGACGGCGGACGGGTGTCCCTCTGCGGCGGCCAGGTTGATGAGGCGGCCCTCTGCCAGGAGGTTCACGGTGCGGCCGTCCTTCATGTCATAGGCCACGACGTTCGGCCTGAGCTCACGAGAGCCATTGCTGGCCTCCTCAAGCGCCGGTATATCGATCTCGACGTTGAAGTGGCCGGAGTTGCTCAACACGACGTTGTCCTTGAGCAACGGGATATGGCTGCGGCCGATGGCATGGATGTCTCCGGTGACGGTGATGATGACATCGGCCTGCGGAACGGCATCGGCGGTTGTCATGACGCGGTTACCGTCCATCAGGGCTTCCAGGGCGCGGATGGGATCGATTTCACTCACAATGACCTGCGCGCCCATGCCCTTTGCCCGCATGGCGACGCCACGCCCGCACCAGCCGTATCCGGCGATGAGCACGGTCTTGCCGGCCCACAGGATGTTGGTGGCGCGAGTGATGCCGTCCAGCGTGCTCTGGCCGGTGCCGTAGCGATTATCAAAGAGATGCTTGGTATCGGCATCGTTGACGGCGATGACGGGATACATGAGCTTGCCCTGCTGCGCGAGGCTGCGGAGGCGGATAACGCCTGTGGTCGTCTCCTCACTGCCGCCGCGGAGGCCCTCGATCAGATCCTGTCGCTCACCGTGGATGGTGGCGACGAGGTCTGCGCCGTCGTCCATTGTCATGGTGGGGTTGCCATCAAGCGCCTGGTTTATGTGCTTGTAGTACGTCTCTGTGTCCTCGCCGTGGATTGCGAAAACGGAGATGCCGTGATTGGCGACAAGGGCCGCAGCAACGTCGTCCTGCGTGGAAAGCGGGTTGGAGGCGCACAGGCGGACCTCGGCGCCACCCTCCTTGAGGGCGAGCATGAGGTTGGCCGTTTCAGACGTGACATGCAGGCAGGCGGCGATGCGCTGGCCTTCCAGGGGGCGCTCCTCGCGGAATCGCTCCTGTATCAGTTTGACGACGGGCATTTCCCGCGCAGCCCACTCAATACGGCGCTGACCGCTATCAGCAAGGGACAGGTTGGCTACGTCATGGGCGGTATCGGTAACGGTCATCGGTGGCATGTTCTCCTATTGATTGATGGTGGCACGGGGACAGTGCCTATTCTAGCGAATCTGCATCGAGACGTGAGACGAGGGTTTCGATGACGGATTGGGGGGAGGTAGAGGTGTCAAGGCGGATGACAGAATTGGTGGGGAGTTCGTCCGGCGGTTGGAAAGAGTCGCGCTGAGCGGCGTATATCTCCCAACGCCCGTCCGTTGGGACGCCGCCCTCTTCGACACGAGCATCAAGCCGTTGGCGGATTTCCTCTTCAGAGAGTTCGCAAATGACCATGAGGATAGGAACGCCCGTGGCGTTGGAAATATCTGTGAATCGTTGACGCTGCTGGGGATTGGAGAAGGAGCCGTCAACGATGACTGAGCGGCCCTGTTGCAACGCTTCGGTAGTGAGGCGGGCGAGTTCATCATAGGTTCGCTCGGTCATTTCAGGCGAGTAAATCTCGGTGTTCCACTCAACGAAGTGGCGTTCATTCTCGGGGACACCGGCCAGTTCCTTGCGGATCACATCGCTTGAGAGGTAGGCATGGCCGCGCTCACGGGCGAGGCCTTCTGCGAGGGTGCTCTTGCCGGTTCCCATGAGCCCGCCGATGAGAACAAGGTTTGGGCCGATCATCGTCCGGGCGTATTGCTCGGCCAATTGGAAATAGCCTTCGGCACGCTCCCTGACTTCTGCGGCCTCTTCATCGCTGAGGTCGGGCTGATCCAGTCGAAAGCCCTCAACCTTGCCGCGAACATAGGCACGGTAGCACTGGTAGAAGGGCAGGAGCTCAGGCATTCCCGGGTCATCAGCATGTTCGAGGTAGCCCTCAACGAAGGCGCGGGCGAGGTCAGGGTGGCCGCGGGCTTCGAGATCCATTGCCATGAATCCCACGTCCCAAGCAACATCGCCGTAGCGAAAGCGCTCGTTGAAATCGATGCAGTCGAGGACGTGGATGCGTCCGTTGGCTTCAATGCAAATCTGCTGGACGTGAAGGTCTCCGTGTGTGTCACGGACAAATCCGTTCTGTGAACGGGCGTGGAAGAGAGTCTCACGCTGCTCCATGAAACGGCGGGCGTATTGGGAGACGGTGTCGTATGTGTCCTGGGAGATCGTGCGGCCGATATAAGCCTCCGTCTGCTCAAAGTTCTCCTCGACGTTGAAACGAACGCCTTCGAGGTCTCCTGCGGCACCTATCTTGTCGTTCGTCTCCGCATTACCGTGGACACTAGCAACGATGCGGCCGAGCTCGGTCATCATCTCCGGCGTGACCTCGCCGCGCTCCAGACGCGCATCCAGCATCATGTCTTCCGGCAGGCGGACCATCTGGACGAGGTACTCGACGGCTGCCAGGTTTTCCTCCGCGACGATACGGTAGCCGCCCCGTCCATTCGGTATCACGGCGCGGACTTCCCGGTAGATGTCCGGGGCGGCTCGCTGGTTGAGGAATAGCTCCTGGTAGCAGAAGTGGCGGCGCTTTTGGAGGGTGGTGAAGTCCAAGAAGCCGTAGTCGACGGCTTTTTTCATCTTGTAGGCGCGGTTGCCGGCAAGGAAGACGACGGCAGAGTGGGTTTCACGGACTTCGACGGTGTCGACACCGTCGCGGGGGGGATAAGTTGCGGGGGAGCTTAGGGCGTCAATTATGGGACGCTGGGCTTCGTAGGGGTCAGTAGTCACCGGACGGCGCAGGCTTAGTCCTGCGCGGTGGGGTGGCCGGCCTTCTTCCAAGCGTCGAAGCCACCCTCCATGCTGTAGAGCGGGCCGGGGACGCCGACCGAGGCGGCAAGTTCCGAGGCAAGAGCAGAGCGGACGCCTGCGGCGCAGTAGAAGACGATGGGCTGGTCCTTGGGCAGATCATCGACGGCGCTCATGTTGATGATGTCGTTCACGGAGATGCGGGTTGCACCTTCGATGTAACCCTCGTCCCACTCCTCCTGTTCGCGGACATCGATCAGCGCGACACCACCACCATCGATAAGCTCTTTTGCCTGATCGATGTCGACTCGCTCAAAGGGCTCCGCCGTTGAAGTCATCGTTGCCTGTCTCCCATTCGCCAGAAGGATTCGTTGTCCCTACAAACTATAGGGATTTTTCAGGCGTTGGGATAGTGCGTGGTAGGCAGTGCCTACTGCCACAATTCGCGATCCGGGTTGGGTGGTACTTGGGGTTGGTGCGCCGCGTTCTGGCTTTGGCGGGAATTACGTGGCAAGCAGTGCCTACGCCCATACTTCGCGATCTGGGTTGAATGGCACTTGGGTTTGGTGCGCCGCGTTCCGGCTTTGGCAGGAAGACGAAGGGTGGCCTTTCGACTGCGCTCAGGATGCACGGAGGACAAAAACGGCGTAACCGCGGCGGACAGTGCCCGCCGCGGTTACGTTCCCCACTCGCCTTTCTCCCCGTCAGATGGCATCCTCGCCGGATTCGCCGGTTCGGACACGGATGACGTCCTCCACGGGAGTGACAAAGATCTTGCCATCGCCTACTTCCCCGTCGCCGGGGCTGCGGGCACCGCGAATGATGGCATTGATCACGTCATCTTTCATTCCGTCTTCAATGACTGCCCTGACAATGGTTCTCGGTCGTTCATGGCGACGGGTCATCTGCCCCGCGCGCCCAACGAACACTTCAACTCCACCCTGCCGCCCTGTGCCGGTGACGTTGGCGTAGTAGAACTTACGGCAGCCAACGGCCTCCAGTTCGCCTACCACATCTTCAATTGTTTCAGGCCTGATAATCGCCTCTATGCTCAGCATCGTCGTCTCCTATTCCCTCCTGGGCGTCCCGACGGTTTCGGACCGTCGGGACGCGGGATCGCTCCCCGCTGTCGCGCTGCTCCCGATTGTAGTCATTCCTGTGTGCAGGTCTAGTCTGCGCCGTCTGCGACGTACGCGCGCTCACCATGAGCGGCCAGGTCAAGACCCTCATCCTCGGCAGGCTCCGACTCCCTGAGACCGAGTCCGGGTATCAGGTCAAGCACCTTGAGGATGACGAATGTGGCAACACCGGAGTACGCGATGGTCGCAACCACACCGATAATCTGCGTCCCCATCTGTTCAGCGTTGCCCTCAAGCAGCCCTGCCGTACCGCCAATGGCCTCAATGGCGAAGACTCCTGTGCCAAGCGCGCCCCAGATTCCTGCGACGCCGTGCACGCCGAAGACGTCAAGCGCATCGTCGAAACCCATTCGCGGCCTGTAGAGGACGAAGAAGTACGGGATGATCCCTGCGCCGATGCCGAGCACAAGCGCGCCCATGACATTGACGAATCCCGCTGCCGGGGTGATGGCAACCAGTCCTGCGACAGCGCCTGTCGCGATACCGACTGTACTCATGCGACCGGTTTGAATGTAGGACATGATGCCCCATGTCAGCGCAGCCGCAGCCGCAGCTGTATTGGTGACAAGCAGAGCGTTCGCATCCTGCCCGTTGGCCGCCAGTCCGGAACCGGCGTTGAAGCCAAACCAGCCGAACCAGAGGATTCCTGCGCCCAGGACGACATACGGGACGTTGTGAGGTTCAAGAGCCGGCCTCCGCCTGCGTCCTACGAGGACAGCGGCGATGAGGGCCGCAACGCCCGCGTTGATGTGAACAACGGTGCCGCCCGCGAAGTCAAGCGCGCCCATTTCAAAGAGCCAGCCGCCCTCGGCCCAGACCCAATGGCAGATGGGAGCGTAGACGAGGGTCAGCCATAGGACAAGGAAGATGATGTATGTGGTGAACTTGAACCTTTCCACAATCGCGCCCGTGATAAGAGCGGGCGTGATGATGGCGAACATCATCTGGAATGCAACGAAGAGGAGATCAGGTATGTTTCCTCCGTCGTTAATCCCGATACCGGAGAGACCGATGTAGGAGAGATCGCCTACGAATGCGTTAAGGTCTCCACCATCACCGAATGCCAGGCTATATCCCCAGAGCACCCAGACAAGGCTGGCCACGGCCATCGACACGAAGCTCAGTGAAATCGTGCTAATGGCGTTTCGCCCACGCACCAGTCCGCCGTAGAAGAAAGCGAGGCCCGGTGTCATGAACAGCACCAGTGCCGTTGACATCAACATCCAGGCAGTATCGCCGCTATTGAACTCGCCCATCCTGTCCTCCTTCCAGAACCCACAACGACGCGGCTTTGGCCGCGTATCACCATCAATCCTGTCGCTGTTCTGTGACGCCTCAGTTACACGAGGGTTACAATCGTGTTACGTGGCGTGGACAGCCGCGCATTACGCATGAGCACCAACGATCCGATAACACTTCGGCCTGAGGGCCGCCTACTTATCGCCGTTCTCAGTCGCCCTCCTGACAACTTCATCGACCGCGCCGTGGCTTTCTCCTTGAAAGAGTTGTGCGCGACGCTGCGCGAGGATAGCCCGTTCGACGCGCTGATCATCACTGGAGAGGGTGGAGCGGCCGGTGGGAGCGAGCCGAGCGCGTCAGCTTTTTCGCGGGGGACAAGCGAGTCTTTCTTCTCTGAGTCTGCGGAGGCCTCGTCGGGAAGCGTGGCTCAAGCGCTGTTTGACAGCTACCGATGCGCAAGCGCGATTGCCTCTCTACCGTTTCCCGTTATCGCCGCTATTAGTGGAGACGCTTACGACCAGGGGCTTGAGATGGCACTGGCGGCGGATATCCGCGTGGCCGCGGAGACGGCTCATTTCCGGATGGGCCAGGCTTTGCAGGGAATCACTCCATGGGACGGCGGCACTCAACGTTTGCCACGCATCGTCGGACCTGCCCATGCAACAGACCTTCTGCTGACCGGCCGAACAATAGGAGTAGACGAGGCGCTGGGCATGGGGCTGGTGAATCGGGTGGTGGCACCCGGCGATGTCTTGAGTACTGCACAGGAGATAGCGGAGCAGATTCTTGCCGGCGGGCCAATCGCGGCGCGGTACGCGAAGGAGGTTATCCTGAGCGGCTCAGAGATGACGCTTGACCAGGGCATCTTGCTGGAGACCGACCTGACGATGATTCTCCAGACGACGAAGGACCGTGAGGAGGGGATTCGGTCTTTTCTTGAGCGGCGGGATCCGGAGTTCCAAGGGGAGTAGCAACTTCTTTGACGACTTTACTACTTACAGCCACAATTGGCGGTGTTGGCTGAGCAGGATCGAGGTGCGTGATGACGCAGGGTGAGATGGACCGTCCTGAGGATGGGTCCGGGGACGAAAAGCCCCAGTCAGAGGAGAATCAGCAGGCGAATTACGTGCCGGGCTCGGCGGCTGATCCGATGATGAGACAGGGCGGATCGGGTATGGGCAGCGGGGCATATTACGGCGAAGTAAGTGACCCCGAGGAACGCAACTGGTCATTGCTGGTGCATCTGAGCGCCTTTGCGGGGTTTCTCTTCCCATTTGCAAACATCATCGCCCCGCTAATCGTCTGGCTCATTTTCCGAGCGCGGTCGGACATGGTGGACTATCACGGCAAGCGGGCGCTGAACTTCCAGATCAGCATGACGATATTCATCATCATCGCCGTCATATTCTCATTCGTCCTTATAGGCATTCCTTTCCTGATTGGACTCAGCATCGTCTCAGTCGTCTGGACGATTGTGGCGGCAGTTCGAGCAAGCCGCGGTGATCCACCCGGGTACATCCTGTCCATCAATTTTCTGAGGTAGAGGGTAGGAGTCGCGCTGTGGCGCAGGCAGGCGAACCGGCGGCGCTATGCGAGGTTGATGACTCCGGCCTGGCGCGGATCACGCTGAATCGGCCTGAACAACTGAATGCGTTCAACGTGCAGATGCGGGATGACCTTTTCGCCATCCTGACCGAGCTCCACGCAAACCCGAATCTGGACGCGGTCCTCATCACGGGGGCCGGGGAAAGGGCGTTCTGCTCCGGCGCGGATCTGACTGAATTCGGGACTGCGCCGTCGCGCGTCATTGCGCGGGAGGCGCGCTATCTGCGCGATGTGTGGTCGCTGCTGCGCTCCTTGCCCATGCCGACGGTGGCTGCGATGCATGGCTTCTCTATCGGCTCAGGGCTGGAGATGGCGCTGTGCTGCGATTTTCGGATCGCGGCGGACAACACACGCTTCCGTCTGCCGGAGGTGGCTTTGGGGATGATTCCGTTCGCGACGGGAAGCCAATCTCTGCCACGGGTCATTGGGCGAGCGCGGGCACTGGATCTGCTGTTGACGAGCCGTTGGTTTGATGCGGACGAGGCGCTGGCGCTTGGATTGATTCATCGTGTCGCGCCCGCTGTCGGTCTGGCGGAGGCGGCGGATGCGTTGCTGACGGAGACACGGCGGCTCCCACGTGAGGCGCGGGCCGCGGCGAAGGCGGCACTGCGGCGTGGCACGGACGTCACGTTAGCAGAAGGCTTGCGGATAGAAGCAGCGCTGGCTACAGGCACTTTGCCAGTTCACCCTTGAGACCAGTTAGTTCCCGAAATACGCCCCTTTCCCTAACCCACAATTTGGGGTCTGCCCTACACTGGATTAAGCGCGCAGGGGTTTGGAGTGAAAGGTCGTTATCTTGGCACGGAGAATCGGTCGCTTTCTGTCAGCCACACTTGCAGTTGGAGTTATCGTCGGTGTTCTGTTGTTCGCAGGGGCATGTGAATCCGAACCGACATCAACACCGATCCCTACGGCTACACCAGTCCCGCCCACTCCCACGGCCACCCCAACACCGGAGCCGACTCCCACACCGGTTCCTGTCTCTATCGATGAGTTGGAGATAACCGCAACTACAACTGTCCGTGAAGTCGTTTCTGCATTCTCTGAAGAAGAACAGACCTGCATACGTGAGGCCATTGGGGCCGACGCGTTCAACCTGATTGCAGATGTTCCCGTGACGAGCCTTGCAGGCGGCGCGGAAGATTTCCCCATCCAGTGTCTGGGAATGGAAAGCACTATGGGTTTTGTGATTGCGAATCTCTCCGCGGAGGCAGGGGGGTTGAGCCCCGAAACGCGCAACTGCATCACAGAAATCGCCATTGAGAACCCCGGCGTTCTTGGCTTGGGGCCACCACCGGAGAGTTTTGGTCAGGTGATCGCCGGAGCAATACGCATGCAGTTGTGCCTTACCGATGAGGAGGCCGAAGCGTGGGCGGCAAGCCAAGGGGCAGAGTTGCCGCCGCCGTCCGTATTGCAGTGCATTGAGGAACAGGTTGGCGGTGAGGAAGCTTTCCTGGCCATGTTGACTGACGAAGCGACATCTGAAGAAGCGCTGTTCAACCTGCTTTTGACGGCTCCGGAATGCGTGCCCGGTCAATCGATGGCAACCCCGGGCCCCGGATAATCTTCTCGGTTCGCGCTCCGTCCTGCCGGTCTGTGGCGTTTGACTCCGCGTTCCGGCGAGGAGGGTCATTGAGTCTCCGGATTCCCCAACTCCGCCGGGAATGACAACGGCCCTTCGACAAGCCCAGGGCGAGCGGCGTCATGGATGGTGACTTTCAAGCGGCGCTCTGCTAGTATCTGCTAGCTACACATGCCCGTGTGGTGGGGCATTTTGAGGGAGTTTGCACTCCCACAATTACGGGAATGACGGGGAGGGGATTTCACGGATGAACACTGCTGAGTTTCTAACAATCGCGAACATGGTCTCGCCGGATAAAGAGGCCATCGTTTTCGAAGACAAGCGCTATACCTACGGTGAACTGGATCAGCGCGTGAACCAGTTGGCGAATCGGCTGGCGTCATGGGGCGTCACGCAGGGTGACCGTGTGGGCATCATGCAGGTCAACTGCCACGAGGTCATCGAGACATACTTTGCCAGCGCAAAGATCGGCGCGATCTTCGTGCCACTCAGCTTCCGAGGCCGCGCCGAAGAAATTCGCCACATGGTAAACGCCTCCGAGTCAAAGGTTGTGATTGCCGGCTCCCGTTATCTCGGCATGGTCGATGAGCTGCGACCCTCACTCAGCACGGTTGAGCACTATGTTTCGCTTGAGGGAACAGGTGACGGCTGGGAGGCGTACGAGGACGTGATTGCCGACCAGTCCACCGAGTTTGACGTGGCGGAGGTTGACGACGAGGACACCACGATCCTGATGTTCACGGCGGGCACAACCGGCCTGCCAAAGGGCGTGATGCTCACGTTCGGCAGCGTCAGCAGCTACAGCCTGAACAACGTTTCGCAGCTTGATCCTGAAGAGATCGAGAAGAACATCCTCACCGTGCCGCTGTACCACGTGGCAGGGATGCAGGCCGTGATCTCCGCGGTCTGGGGGTTCCGCACGCTGGTGATCCAGCGGCAGTTCGAGGCAGAGTCATGGATGAAGCTGGTGCAGGATGAGCAGGTGTCGCGCGCCATGATGGTGCCAACGATGCTCAAGATGCTGCTCGACCATGAGGCGCGCCCGAACTATGACCTCTCCAGCCTTGCGGTACTGACGTACGGCGCCGCGCCGATGCCCAAGGAGGTCATCAAGCGCGCCATCATGGAGATGGAAGACACGCAATTCATCAACGCGTTTGGGCAGACGGAGGCCTCGGCGACAATCACGGCGCTGATGCCGGAGGACCACAACGTTAAGGGGCTCTCCGAAGAGGAGCGCGAGAAGAAATTCGAGCGCCTGAGCTCCATCGGCAAGCCTCTGCCCGGCGTCGATATTCGCATCGTCGATGAGGACGGCAACGATGTCCCATCGAACGAGCAGGGTGAGATCATTGCCAGCGGGCCGCAGCTTATGAAGGGCTACTGGCAGCAGGACGACGTGACGGCAGAGACCATCAAGAATGGTTGGCTCTTCACGGGTGACCTTGGCTACCAGGACGATGAAGGCTACATCTTCCTCACCGGCCGCGCCAAGGACTTTATCAAGCGCGCCGGCGAGATGATCTCCCCTGAAGAGGTGGAGCAGACGCTGATGTCCCACCCGGCAGTGGACGAAGCGGCCATCATCGGCATCCCGGACGAGCAGTGGGGCGAACGAGTTCGCGCAGTGGTGGTGCTCAAGTCCGGTCAAGAGGCCTCGCAGGATGAGTTGATCGAGTACTCACGCCAGCGGCTGGCCAGCTTCAAGAGGCCGGAGCACGTGGTGTTCTCGACAGAGCCTCTGCCGCGCAATCCGCTTGGAAAGGTGCTGAAGCGGGACCTGAAGCAGATGTACACGGAGCCGATTACAGATTAGGCATAAGCGGGCCGGAGCCAAGACACGGTAAGATGGCGGGGGCGAAAGAATCGCCCCCGCTCTCATTTCAGAGAATCCCGGGATCACCCTAAGACATGTCCCAAGTAAACCAGCACGTACGGTTCGAGCCTGACGAGCATCCACCCCTGCTGATGACAGTGGGGGCCGGGGTACAGGGCGCGATGATCATCGTCGGCGCCATCGTCCTGGGTGTTGTCATCGTGATGCGCGTCGCGGAGCAGTCACAGGACTATATTTCCTGGGCAGTATTCGCTGCGCTGCTGGTCAGCGGATCCACGACAATCCTGCAGGCAGTTCGCTTGTGGCGCTTTGGCTCCGGCCACATCCTGATCATGGGAACGTCCGGGGCGTTCCTGGCCGCGTGTGTTGCCGCGCTGGTCAATGGCGGGCCGGCACTAATGGCCTCGCTGATTGTGGCATCGTCCATTATGCAGTTCCTGATCGGCATGAACCTGTCGCTTACACGGCGGATTTTCATCCCGGTTGTGACCGGCACTGTCATCATGCTCATCGCTGCGACGGTCATGCCTATCGCATTCAGCCTTTTGGACGCCGTGGAACCCGATCAGCCCGTCGAGGGGGCGATGGCGGCCGCGGGCGTGACGCTGGCACTCACTGTCGCACTTGTTCTTCGGGCGCCTCCGTCGCTGCGGCTGTGGTCGCCCGTTATCGGCATTGCGGCTGGAACGGCGACGGCGGCAGCGTTCGGGCTCTATGACACGAGCATCATCACTGAGGCGGCCTGGATTGGGGCGCCGTTCCAAGAGTGGCCTGGGCTGTCGCTGGACATTGGAGTGCAGTTCTGGGCGCTCCTGCCCGCGTTTGCTATGGTCACGGCGGTCGGGGCGATTGAAACATTGGGGGACGGCGTGGCGATTCAACAGGTGTCGCGCAGAAACCCGCCCGCGCCGGATTTCCGGGTGGCACAGGGGGCAATCAACGCGGACGGCGTGGGGAATCTCCTCTCCGGGCTAGCCGGAACGGTGCCAAACACGACGTATTCCAGCAGCGTCGCGATGGTGGAGATCACGGGTGTCGGGGCACGGCGTGTCGGTGTGGTGATCGGCCTTACGTTCATCCTGTTTGCGTTTTTCCCAAAGGTGTCAGCAATCCTCGTGGCAATACCATCGCCCGTGGCAGGCGCATACATGACCGTGCTCATCGGCCTGCTGTTTGTGCAGGGGATGAAGATTGTCATCAATGACGGAGTGGACCATAGGAAGGCGGCTATCATCGGGCTGGCGTTCTGGGCCGGCGTGGGCTTTACAAACGGTCAGATTTTCGGTGAATCGTTCGGAGACGGATTCATGAGTCTCCTGCTTGAGAACGGGATGACGGGCGGAGCCATCGTGGCACTCATCATGGTGTTGTTCCTTGAGTTGACCTCTCAACGACGGAAGAAGCTCCGTCTGGACGGTGGGCCGGAGGGATTCTCACAGCTACGGGACTTCCTGGAGGAGTTTGCGAGCAAATCCAAGTGGTCGGACGATGCGGCGCATCGCTTGACGCTGGTGGGCGAGGAGGCGCTTTCCGGACTTCTTGCGGAAAACGAGGAACAGTCCGACGAAGACAGGAGAACGGTGGTGTCCGTCAGAGGCGTTGGGACAGCGGCTGAACTGGAATTCGTGTCCGGGCCGGCAGAGGGCAATCTCGAGGATCGGCTGGCCGTCCTAGGTGAAACACCAGAGATTACCGACGAGAACGAGCTGTCGTATCGGCTATTGCGCCACTATGCGGCGGCGGTCCGCCACAGCAAATACTACGGGCTTGATATCGTGACGGTTCACGTGGAGCGGACCGAGTAGCCAAGACTTGGCACGTCGTTAATCCGGATGGAGAACCAGGTCCTAGTTGCAGCCGTTCAGGAGCGGGGCAGCAGGAGAGAAACCTGTTGGGTGGGGGGCTGGTTGGTGGGCGTGACTGAGAGTCGCTCATGTGGAGTCAGGGAACGGATGCCAAGTTCCCTGAGGAACGGCTCAAGAGAGGGAACGTTGACGGTTTCAACGGGGGGCGGGGCGGCTTCCTCAGCGTCATCTTCTCCATCTTCAGTTTCGGCTTGAGCAGGCGCGGGGGGCGCGCTTTCTGAAACGGAGCGCTCGACTTCACCTTGCCAAAGCATGGGAATGATGATCTTGGGACCCAGCTGGGTAGCAACCTGTGCAGCAAGATTCGGAGCAAGGGTTTCCTCACCGCCCACCGGCATCAGGACAACGTCGGCCTCACCGAGTTCCGAGACTTCTGCAGTGGTGAGCGCGCGGCTCAGATGGCCGAGATGGCAGATACTGACACCATCAACTGCGACGGCATAGGCCATGCCGCCAAGATTGGAGGCGTCGTCCGCTGAGGCTCGGCTGGTGCGGATGGCGCGAATCAGGATGCCGGAGACCTCGTACTCACCTGGGCGGCTAATAACACGAGCATCGCCCACATCGACGGCCGGCTGCATGCCATAGCCACTCATAAGGATGGCGCGCGCATTGGAGCGACGGTCAGGTGAGGCGGAGGGGTCAACAAAAAGTGACGCATCTCTGCCGCGCAGTTGAAAACCCGATCCGCCGAGATAGGTTATATCCAACGTGTCACCAATTCCCGCGCTACGACCTTTCGGTCAACCTAGGCAACAGCACTCTGATGCCTGTACCACTCTAGCAACGACGCCAATTGGGGGTCAACGAGAGTTGGGGCCAAGATTTGCCTTGACACAGCTATCGTCCGTGAGTAGTCTGAACGGGAATTAGCAGTCATTGATGGAGACTGCTAATTGGGTGCCAAGAGCGTGACGACCACGAAAAGCGCATGCGGCGGCCCCCTGGCAGAGTGGTGACAAAATTCACGATGTAATGGTGTAAGCGATGACGCAGGAGTTGGCAGAGCGGCAGTCTGAGCTGTTGCGGCTGCTGGTGGAGCAATATATTTCCACTGCGGCGCCGGTGAGTTCAGGCGGGCTGGTTGCGCGGAATGAGCTCGGCATGAGTTCAGCGACAGTCCGCAACACATTCGCCGAGCTTGAGTCGGAGGGTTATGTAGAACGCACACACTCGTCCGCGGGCGCTACGCCTACAGGGCGGGCTTATCGCTACTACGTTGAAGTCCTGCTGGAATCATCGGAGGTACCGCCCAACCGGCAGCAGACGATCCGCCATCAGTTTCACCAGGTTGAGTCGGAGGACGTTTTCCTGTGGGCGCGTCTCGCGGCGGCGACGCTCGCCCGCCTTTCAGAGGCGCTCGCTATCGTGACTCCGCTGCCGGGCCGGACGGAGCACGGAATGGACGAGCCAGTGGTGTATGGGATCAGCCAGGTCGTCAATCAGCCGGAACTCATCGACCGAATCGACATGGTCCGTGAGTTGTTGGACGCGGTGGAGAGCGGCCGGCTTGCTCCCGCGCTCCACACGGACGATCTACCGGCCAGCGGGCTGCGGGTCGTCATTGGAAATGAGCATGATGAGCCGTTCCTGCACCCGTACGCGGCAATCATGTCGACCTACGGGCCCACCCAGGAGGGTGAGGAACGCGGGGCCGTTGTGGCCCTGGGGCCAACCCGGATGGACTACGCGGCTGCTATTCCGGCAGTCCGGTATCTGGGAGAGTTGTTGTCGAACATGGCGGAAACGCTGGATACCGTCTATCAGAACAGGGAGTACGTTTAGGCCATGGTTGACGAGAGGAAAGACGAGGCTTCCGGGATTGCGGAGACGGATGCGGAGGGCGGCGATGAGCAATCCGTTCTCGAATCCCTGCAGGCGCAGCTTGATGAAGCAGTAGCTGAGAAGGAGAGGTATCACCGGGCGTATTCGGACGCGGTCGATTTCTCGCGCCGCGCCGGAGAGCGGCATTCGGCGGAACTCCAATACGCAGCTGCGCCAGTATTGATGCAGCTGCTTTCGAGCGTGGACGACCTGGAACGGGCCTTCGGTTCCATCCCTGACTCGTTGCTGCGGATGACGTGGGTTGAAGGGATTCTGCTTATCTACCGGAAGCTGCAGGGAACGCTCGAATCAAGCGGAGTCACTGAGATCGAGTCGGCGGGCGCAGCTTTTGATCCGAATCTGCATGAGGCGATCTCGCGTGTGCCGGGGCCGGAGGGTCGGATCGTGGAGGTACTCCAGAAGGGGTACATGCTCCATGGACGCGTGCTGAGGCCGGCCCTCGTTCAAGTAGGGGATGGTTCGGCCTCCGGCGAAGGCAACGACGAATCTAATGCTGACAACACGGCAACTGACGAGTAATAGCGACAAGACAGCAATCACATAAGGAGACACGCAAAGAATGGCACGAGCAATCGGAATCGACCTGGGGACGACGAACAGCGTTGTCGCGGTCATGGAGGGCGGCGAGGGGACGGTTATCCCGACGCCGGAGGGGAATCGGCTGACACCGTCGGTGGTCGCCCTGAACAAGACCGGAGAGCGGCTTGTCGGCTTGGTGGCCAAGCGGCAGGCAGTGACGAACCCCGATCAGACGATTTTCAGCGTCAAACGGTTCATTGGGCGCAAGCACGATGAGGCGGACGTGCAGCAGGACACAAAGTTGGTGCCCTACCCTGTCGCAGCCGCGCCGAACGGGGACGTGCGCGTCACGATGGGTGAGAACCAGTACAGCCCGCAGGAAATCTCAGCGATGATCCTGCAGAAGCTCAAGGCGGACGCGGAAACGTACCTGGGAGAGACGGTCACGGACGCCGTCATCACGGTGCCGGCGTATTTCAACGACAGCCAGCGGCAGGCGACCAAGGACGCGGGCACCATCGCGGGTCTCAACGTCCTGCGCATCATCAATGAACCCACGGCGTCCTCATTGGCGTATGGGCTGGATAAGAAAGGCGAGGAGATCATCGCCGTTTTCGACCTTGGCGGCGGGACGTTCGATATATCAATCCTCGAGATCGGTGAAGGCACTTTCCACGTTCGCTCGACAGCGGGCGACACACACCTGGGCGGCGACGATTTCGACAATGCCGTCGTCGACTGGATGATCGATGAGTTCCTCAAGCAGGAAGGCATCGACCTGCGGTCTGACCGGAGCGCCATGCAGCGTCTCCGTGAGGCGGCGGAGCGCGGCAAGCTGGAACTGTCCACCGTCACACAGACTGAGTTGAATCTACCGTTCATCACGGCGGACGCGTCCGGCCCGAAGCACCTGGCCATGACATTGACGCGGGCCCAGCTGGAATCCCTGACCGCAGCGCTGGTTGAGCGGACAGCGGGACCGTGCCGCCAGGCGCTGGAGGACGCCGGGTTGTCCGCAGGACAGGTGAATGAGGTAATACTTGTCGGCGGGCAGACTCGCATGCCGGCCATCCAGGAGAAGGTGACGCAGATCTTCCAGAAGGAGCCAAACAGGAGCGTCAACCCGGATGAGGCTGTCGCTGTGGGCGCGGCAATCCAGGCCGGCGTGCTGACAGGCGACGTGCAGGACCTGCTGCTGCTGGACGTGACCCCGCTCTCGCTCGGCATCGAGACGTTGGGTGGCGTTTCAACACCGATCATTCCACGCAACACGACGATTCCCACGTCCAAGAGCCAGACCTTCTCGACGGCGGCGGATGGGCAGACCAGTGTGGAGATTCACGTTCTGCAGGGCGAGCGCTCCATGTCGGGCGATAACAAGTCGCTGGGCCGGTTCATGCTGGACGGGATTCCGCCTGCGCCGCGCGGAATGCCGCAGATCGAGGTGACGTTCGACATCGACGCCAACGGCATCCTGAACGTGAACGCCAAGGACCAGGCGACGAACCGTGAACAGAAGATTGTCATCCAGGCCGGGAGCGGCCTCAGCAGCGATGAGATCGAGCAGATGACCAAGGACGCGGAAGCGCATGCGACAGAAGACGCCCAGCGCCGCGAGGAGGTGGAAATCCGCAATACTGCGGACTCCGCAGCCTACGCCGCAGAACGACTGCTGGAAGAGCACAAGGAGCACATCACGGACGATGTGCGGGATCGCGTGCAGGCCAAGGTGACTGAAGTACGACAGGCGCTTGAGCAGAACGCTCCGGCGGAGCAGCTGCGTACGCTGACAGAGGAGTTGAGCAGGCTCGTGCAGGAAATCGGCCAGTCCATGTACGCGCAGCAGGGCGCGGACGGCACTGGCGCGAACGGCGCGAGCGACGGGGCATCAGCCGACGATTCGGAGACGGTCGAAGGCGAGTTCCGCGAAGTGTAGTTGCGAGACCGGTTCTAACGTGACTTCTGATCTACGCGTCGACCATCCCGCGCTCGGGACGTTCCTTGGGCAACTGGGGGGCGTGGCCGTGAGCGTGGCGGATCCCGTGGATCTTATTCGGAGGACGCTCGACCCTTTCCGGCACCTGCTGATGGAGAATTTTCTACCCGACGAATACAGAGACACTCCCCCGAATGAAGTCAGTCGGTGGATCATCTTCCGCTCAGCGGACCGCTCCCTGAGCCTGTTGGTTTCCGTGATTCCGCCCAAACACAAGACTCCCATTCACGACCACGGGTCGCGCTGGGGGTTGGCAGGCATCTACCAGGGCGCGGGGCGGGAGGTGTCCTACGTTCCGGACCCGGAGAAGGCGGACGACGGTTCCGTGATCAAACGCACGACGCGGCGTCGACTCAAGCCGGGCGACGTGACGGCAATCCTGCCGCCTGAGATGGACATCCACTCCACGGAGGTCACATCGTCGATGCCGGCCGTCGTGCTCATGCTGCTGGCATCCGGCCCGGATGATCCTCAGCGGTTTGTGTACGACACGCGCCGCCACACGCGGTCACTCGCCAACGACCATTACGAGGATCACTACTAGCTATCTTCCTCTGCGGCAGTTCGGGCGGGCGAGGGCGTTTCCAGCTCATTGCCAGCAGACTGGGTTGTGGCGTATCCGATGGCGAATTGAGGTCTGGGACGGCGGATCAACAGGATGATCGGAGCAGCGAGGAGCGCGAGGGTCGCGAATGCCATGAAGAGCGGGCGGTAGGTTCCGAGACTCTCGAATACGACGCTGGCAAGCAGGGGGGCGAAGGCGAAGCCCGCCTCGCCGGTCATGGAGAGCATTCCCTGCAGCGCGCCGAAGGAATTGCGGCCAAACAGGTAGCCCTGCAAGGCCATGCGGGAGACTACCGTCCCGCCGAATCCGATGCCCCACATGATTATGAACATGTACACGGTCCACTCTCGCGCTGCATCGATCTGGGAAAGCATGAGGACCGCAGCGGCCTGCAACACGAACGCCAGGGCGGTCACCCGCTTCGTGTCCCACAGATCTGCCAGGAACCCGAAGGAAAGCCTGCCCAGAAGGGTGCCCAGTGGGAGAAGCGGCAGGAAGAATGCCGCCGACTCACGTGAGAATCCAACGCTGCCAAGGTATGGAACCCAGTGAACCTCAAGTGCCGCGATGGTCAGGAAAGTGAAGGCCGAGCCAAATGCCATGAGCCAGAATGCTTGCGTTCGCAGTGCTTGCCTTGCCGTTGTGTTCATCTCCGCATCACGAGAGAACTCCACGGCGGCGGATGCTTCGAGCGGGGGGCGATCAGCGCCGTCCGGATAGAGGCCGATGTCCTCGGGCCGATGTCGAAAGATAAGGACGGCAATCGGCATGAGGAGCAGGAAGATGATACCGACGATGAGGTAAGAGTTACGCCATCCCACACCGTCGAATTGAAAACCGCCCCAGCTTGCGCCATCGATGAGCACGTAGAGCAGCGGGGCGATGATCCCGGCGAGGGCAAATCCCATGGAGAAGATACCCAGGGCGCGCCCTCGCCGCCTAAAAAACCAGTTGGCGACGGTTGGGCCGACGGAGAGAAACATGCCCACGGAACCGATGTTGGCGAGGGAGAACCAGAGGTAGAACATCGGCAGGCTGTCGACGGAATGGAGCATGATCAGGCCAGTCCCGACGACACTCATGCCGACGGCAATGAGCGGCCTCGGGCCGATCCTGTCAAAGAGCGAGCCGACGAACGGGGCAAGGACGGCAATCGTCAGACCTATGATGGGATAGGTGGCGGTGACTTGCGTCTTTGACCAGCCCATCTCTTCGGTCATGGGATCGAAGACAAGGGTAAAGCCATAAAAGAGAACACCGCCCTGGAAGATGTTCAGGAAGACGGCGGCGATGACGATCCACCAGCCGTAGAAGATCCTGGGCTTCTTGCGCGTTAAGCTTCCACCCGGCGGAGATGCGCGGTTCAGAAGTGACATTTAACTATCGTACGCCTGCTATTTTCCCGGTTCGCACTCAGCCTTGATTGGCCTGTGGAGATTGGCTCCGCGTTCCGGCATTGACGCCGGACTCAGGGTGAACGGGGAGAGAACTGGTTTCACAATTGAGGCTTTAGATTCTTCGCTGCGCTCAGAATGACAGACGAGGTGGGAATGACGTCCGGTATCGGCTGCACTCCGCGTTCAAGATTCCCGCTTTCGCGGGAATGACGGAGGAGGCGGTTAGCGTGGGGGCGGCGCGGGGGCGGGGTCCTTGTCGGCGGACTGGACTGCTGCGTATCCGATGGCGAATTGAGGTGTGGGGCGCCGGATGAGCATGGTTAGTGGCGCGGCGAGGAAGGCCAGCACAGCGAATCCCAGGAACAGCGGGCGGTATGTGCCCAGTTCCTCAAAAACGATGCTCGCGAGGAGCGGCGACAACGCAAAGCCCGCCTCAGTAGTCATTGTCAACATGCCCTGCAGAGCGCCGAAGGAGTTGCGACCAAAGAGATAGCCCTGAAGGGCCATTCGTGCGACGATCGTCCCTCCGAATCCGAACCCCCACAGTACGAGGAAGACGAAGAGCGTCCACTCGCGAGCGGCATCGACCTGCGAGAGCATGAGCACAGCGGCCGCCTGCACGGAGAACGCGAGCGCCGTGACGCGCTTCTTGCTATACAGATCGGCGAGGAACCCGAACAATAGCCGACCCATCATTGTTCCAAGCGGCAGCAGCGGCAAGAAGAATGCCGCGGCCTCGCGCTCGATACCGATGCTGCCCATGTAGGGCACCCAATGCACGGTCAAAGTCGCGATCGTCAGGAATGTCAGGGCTGAACAGATCGCCATCAACCAGAAGGCCTGGGACCGCAGAGCCTGCATGGCCGTGGTGGTCATCTCGGCGTCGTCCGACATCTCGGCGCCCGGACTGACTTCCAGCGGCGGATAGTCAGAGCCATCCGGATAAAGGCCCATGTTCTCGGGCCGGTGGCGGAAGATGAGGATGGTGATCGGCATAAGGCACAGGAACATCACGCCAAGAATGAAGAAGGCGTCCCGCCACCCCAGGCCATCAAATTCAAATCCGAGGATGACCCCACCGTCGATCAACCAGTACAGGGGCGGGGCAACAAGCCCGGCCAAGGCAAATCCAAGCGAATAGGTCCCGAGCGCGCGGCCTCGAGCGCGGACGAACCAGTTGGCCACCGTAGGCCCGACGGAAAGCCAGATTCCCATGGAGCCGAGGTTCAGCATTGAGAACCACAGGTAGAACATGGGAAGGCTCTGAACGTAGTGGAGCATGATCATGCTGACTGCGACGATGACCATGCCCGCGCCGATCAGCGGCCGGGGTCCGATCCGGTCAAACAGCCCGCCGAGGAACGGCGAAATGACGCCGATGACAACGCCCATGATGGGATACGCGATGGTCAGCTCGGTCTTGGTCCATCCCATTTCGTCCGTGACCGGGTCCAGGACAAGGGTGAAGCCGTAGAACAGGATGCCGCCCTGGAGGATGTTCAGGATGACGGCGGCGATGACAATCCACCAGCCGTAGAAGATGCGCGGCTTTCTGCGTGTTATGTTTCCGCCCGGCGGAAATGCACCGGTCACAAGGGACATTTACCTATGGTACGCCGTACTGGATTCCCGCCCGTATCAAGGTACGGGACATGCTTTCGCGGGAATGACGGAGTGGGGGCGATTATCGTGGGGGCGAAACCGGGGTGGGGTCCTTGTCGGCAGCTTCTTCGGCTTCGTCTCTGGGTCTGATCGGGCCGAATCCCCGCGCGGCCAAGCCGGGTCGGCGTATCAGGAGAGTGAGCGGAACGGACATGAAGCAGAGGAAGGCGAATGCGAGGAACGCAGGGCGATAGGTGCCCAGACCTTCAAAAACGATGCTGGCGAGGAAAGGCGCCAGAGCGAAGCCGGCCTCGCTGGTCATGGAGAGCGCGCCCTGGAGCGCGCCGAAAGAGTTGCGCCCAAACAGAAAGCCCTGCAATGCCATTCGCGTAACAACCGTACCGCCAAAGCCAAAGCCCCAGAAGACGAGGAAGAGCATGATGCTCCACTGGCGTGATTCATCCACCCATGCGAGGGTAAAGACGGCACAGGCCTGAACGCCGAAGGCGAGGGCTGTTACGCGCCGCTTGTCCATGAAATCGGCCAGGAATCCGAAGGTGAGCCTTCCGACGACGGTGCTCAGGGGCAGCAGAGTCAGGTAGAACGCCGCCGACTCGCGTGAGAATCCTGTGCTGCCGAGATACGGCACCCAGTGAACCTGCAGGGTGGCAATCGTCAGGAAGCCAAACATGGATGCGACGGCGAGCAGCCAGAATGCATTCGTCTTAAGCGCCTCCCACGCGGTGGCATTGATCTCAACGTCGTCGGAAATAGGAGCGCCGGATGACATGGCGGCCTCGGGAGGCGGCTCGTCCGCGCCGTCCGGGTAGAGGCCGAGATCCTCAGGGCGATGCCGGATGATGAGCACCGCGAAGGGCATCAGGATGAAGAAAATCACGCCGGTCACAAGAAAGGCGTCCCGCCAGCCGACACCGGCAAAGACGAGCCATCCGTAGTCAGCGCCATCGACGAGCCACAGGAACGGCGGGGCCATGAATCCCGCGAATGCGAATCCCAAGGAATGGATGCCCAATGCACGGCCACGCATTCTGACGAACCAGTTGGCGACGGCCGGGCCGCCCGACATCCAGATGCCGACGGAAGAGGCGTTGGCCAGCGAGAACCACAGGTAGAACATGGGAAGGCTCTGAACGTAGTGGAGCATGATGAGGCTGAACCCGAGGCTGGTCAGGCCGCCGAAGAGGAGCGGCCTCGGGCCGACCTTGTCAAAAGACCAGCCAAGGAGCGGGGCGAGGACGCCGATAAGCAAACCCATGAAGAGATAGGCGCCCGTCACCTGCGTCTTGGTCCAATTCATCTCCTCGGTGATTGGATCAATGACGAGCGTGAATCCGTAGAAGAGGATTCCGCCAAACACGATGTTCAAGACAACGGCGGCGGCAACGACCCACCAGCCGTAGAAGATCAACGGCTTTTTCTTAGTAACGACGTCACCTTGCGGGGTCATACCGTTAGGGGAGGTCATTCATCTATCGTACGCCTTCGTTTTCCCAGTTCGCGGTCACCTTAGACCGGCCTGTGGGGGTTGAGTCCGCGTTCCGGCAGTGGCAGTCATCGAGAGTTTGGCTACTCGGTTCGCGCTCAGCCTTGATTGGCCTGTGCGGTTAGTTATTCGGTTGGCGTTCACCCTTCGACAGGCTCAAGGTGAGCGGATGGGCGGCGCTGGCGCGTCGCACTGGATTCCCGCTTTCGCGGGAATGACGATGGCTGAGTAATCATGGCTTTAGATTCTTCGCCTCCGCTACGCTCCGCTCAGAATGACAGCCCGATGATTCCGGCTTGCACCGGAATGAGGGAAACAGGGTTCACCCTTCGACAGGCTCAAGGTGAGCGGATGGGCGACGCTGGTGCGTCGCCCAGGATCCCCGCTTTCACGGGAATGACGATGGCTGAATAATCCTGGCTTTAGATTCTTCGACTCCGCTACGCTCCGCTCAGAATGACAGCCCGATGGATTCCGGCTTGCGCCGGAATGACGGAGTGGGGGTGCTAGGCTTTAAGGGCCGCGGCTCGCCTGATTGGGACGATGCGGCGTTTTTCGGATTCACGCGCAGGACATTCAGGGATGCAGCAACTCAGCGGGTTTCGTGTGCCGTCGCCAACGTCGATTTTCTACGGTTGGTGGATCGTCGTGGCTGCGTTCATGGTCGCTTTCATCTACAGCGGTTTCTTCTTCTATGACTTCACTCTCTTCGTAACGCCGATCCGTGACGAGATACCGGACGTGGGGGCGGCTATCGAGCCGGCGTTTATCGTTGCGACTGTCGGCGGCGCGATAGTGTCGCCGATTCTGGGCGGCATCTTTGACCGAATCGGCCCCAAGCCTGTCGTCGGGGGCGGGATGATCCTGGGGGCGGCCGGGTTCGCAATCATGGGTGTGATGACGGATCCGTGGCACCTGTACATCGGTCTGACATTGGCGGGGCTGGGCCCAATCGTCTTCTTTGCCGGCGGCGTCTCAGCCGTCGTCAACTGGTTCGACCGCATGAGGGGTCGAGCGGTTGGCATTGCGGTTGTCGGGCTAGGAGCGGGCGGGGTCCTCACGCGTCCGTCTCTCTACGTGATGGAGGCGATCGGCTGGCGGGATTCTTTCCTCTTGATGGCGGTCATCGTGATTGTCGTCCTGCTGCCGATGGCGTTCGTGCTGCGGCGGACTCCCGAGGATTATGGGATGCGACCGGACGGGGACGAGGTGGTCGAATCGTCTGCGGAGGGCGTCGTTCAGGCGCCTATCCTGTACGGGCTGACGTTCACGCAGATACTTCGAACGCCCACGTTCTGGTTGCTGTCCATGCTGATGTTCCTGTCCTTCTGGCCAATCGGCGCGCTGCAAATCCACCAGGCTCCATTCATGGAGGAGGCCGGTTATTCACGGCTGGCAGCTGCGGACGCCGTGGGCGCAATGGCGTTGATCACGATTGTGGGCAGAGTCGGGGGTGGTTGGCTGGCGGATGCGATGGACCCGCGGCGTGGGGCGGTCCTTGCAACACTGCTGCAGGGAATCGGCATCGCAGCATTTGCGCTGAGCAGGCCGGAGGCGAACTGGTACCTGATCCTGTTCTTCGTGGCGTTCTCGCCGGGTTTCGGGGCGATCATCGTGTTGCAGCCTGCGCTTCTCGCGACCTATTTCGGGCGACGAGCGTTTGGGGCGGCGCAGGGTTTCCTGTGGACGATGGTGGCGATGGCAGTATCAGTGGCGCCGTACGTGGCGACACTAACCGATCAGTACATGGGGGGCATGCAGAACGGCTTCCTGCTGTTTGCCGCCTTCAGTTTCCTCGCAATGATCCTCGTGTTTGTCGTGCTGCCGAGGCCGGGGATCGTGCGGGTGAGGAGTTAGTCGGCGGGACGCTCTGCGACTGCGGCGGGCGGTCGCCCCGCGGGAACTTCTCCGTCCTCCGGAGGACCACTGTGGCCGTCTGTCGCGCCGTTTGGCGGGCCTCCCATCGGGGGGCCATGGCCGACGCCCTGCACCGCGTCATCAGTTTTCTTGCGCAACGCGGGGAAGAACGAGAGCAGCGCGATGGAGCAGATGAACAGTCCGAGGCCTGTCACTGTGACCGCGAACGGAGCGCCGTAAATTTCTGCGATGACGCCGGTAATGATCAGCGCGAATGGCTGAAATCCGAACACGATAAGCCGCACGCTCATCACGCGCCCGCGCAGTTGGTCAGGCGTCAAGACCTGCACCAGAGAGAAGTTGCCCGTCATCACCATCTGGAAGAACCAGCCGGCGACTCCGGCGAAGATGAGGGCGACGATGAACGCGCCAGACAGATCGAGTCCAAGCAGGCCGGCGAACCACTCTGCCTGCGCAAATCCGGCGATGAACAGCCCGACGCCGAGTGACCCGACAACCAGCCACGCCTTCAGTTGATTGACTGAGCTGAACGTGGCAATCAGGAGTGAGCCGATCGTCCCTCCAATGCCGCCTGCCATGCCAAGATAGCCGAGTCCCCTCGGGCCGGCTTCAAGGACTTCTTCCGCAAAGACAGGAAGCAGGGCCTGATACGGCATGCCGAAGAATGTGGCAACCATCCCCATCAGAACAAGGCCAAGCAGTATCTTTCGCTCTCGTATATGCCGCAGACCTTCGATGATGTTCTCAAACACGCCGCCTCGCTGTTGCCCTTGTCCCCATGCCGGCATCGCGTTCAGCTTGATCAGCAGGAACAGAGGCGTGGAGACGCCCACCAACGCCGCGCCCGCAAAGAAGGCGTATGACGGCTCAACGTCAAGCAGGAACCCCGCGGCAACCGGGCCCATCAATGCGCCACCGCTGAACATGATTGACGACAGCGCGGTCGCATTTGCAATCAGGTTCGGCGGCACGAGGCTTGGCACAATGGAGAATCGCGCAGGGGAGGACAGCGCGAACATCGTGCCGTGCAGAAGAGACAGCGCGACCAGATGCCAGACCTCGATGAGCTCCGTCAGAACGAGCAGCGCCAACGCGATATGTGTGGCGAAATTCGAAATCTCGCTGGCAATCAGGATGTGCTTGCGGTTGAACCTGTCCGCGATGACGCCGCCCACTATCGAGAGGAACAGCGCAGGCAGCAACGATGCCGCGCTGACGATCGTAACCCACAGGTCTGACGACGTGATATCAAATGTCAGCCATCCCCGCGCGATGATGAGCATGAAGAACGACGTTATCGAGAGGATCGATCCCGCCCAGTACGCCGTATAGCTTCCGTATCGGAATGGACGCAACGCGCGGAACGGGCCGCCTCTCTCCGCCTGGGGGGCGCCGCCGCCCCATCCGCCGGGCGGGCCGCCGGGTCCATTAGGGGGCGGGCCGCCTGCTGGGGGAGGGCCGCCGCCGGGCCTCTGCCCTGACTGAGATGCCATTAGAGAATGTCCTGTTGCCTAACGAGATTGATAGCGAGTCTTACCGTCTGTACCTAGAACATAAGTATACGCCGAATTCTAACGGTGACTTGCTGAAGAACGGGGCCTATGACTGGCCGACGGTGTGGAGCAGGTGCATCAAATCGGACGGCAGTTCTTTGGTCGTTGAGAGCACGTCCTCAAGAGGAGTAAAGACGGGATTGTTGCCGACTTCACTCACCATGTGGTGATCAAGGCCATCGTTCAAGCATTCAACGGCGGCGGCGCCCAGCACGGTGCCGAGGATTCTGTCCGCCACCGTTGGCACTCCTCCCCGCTGCACGTGACCCAGCACCGTCACCCGGTAGTCCACCCGGAGTCGGCCATTGAGCCGCTGCTGCACCTGATCGGCGACTGAAAATGCGCCGCCGGCCTCTTCTCCCTCCGCCACAACAACGAGCAGGCTGCGCTTGCCGCCCCGGTGGGCCGTGACCAGACGGCGGCAAAGGACATCGATATCTTCATGTTCTTCAGGTATGACAATAGCGTCCGCGCCGCCGGAGAGGCCGGCGTAGAGGGCTATCAGGCCCCGGGTGCGACCCATGACTTCCACGAAGAAGACGCGGCCGCTCGATTCAGCAGTGTCACGGATTCGATCCATCGCCTCGACGGCTGCGTTGACGGCGGTATCAAAGCCGATGCACATGTCCGTGCCGGGGATATCGTTGTCGATCGTGGCCGGAATGGCGACGACCTTGCAGCCGTGTTCGCCATGAAGCGCCTGGCCTGCCCTCAGGGTGCCCTCGCCGCCGATGACGACAAGACCATCAAGCTCAGACGCAGCCATTTGCCTGGCGGCGCGGGCCCGACCCTCTTCGGTCTCGATATCAGGGGCGCGGGCGGTGCCAAGTATGGTGCCGCCACGTTGCAGTATGTGCGCAACGGATTTTGGGCCGAGCCGTTGGAAATCGCCGCGCATGAGGCCGTCAAAGCCGTTTCGGATGCCAAGAGAGCGAATGCCGACGGATGCGCCCGCACGAACGACGGCACGAATCGCCGCGTTCATGCCGGACGCGTCTCCCCCGCTGGTGAGAATTCCGATCTGTCGCATCGCGCTTGTTCGTCCCATTGTAGACGCGGGGTCAAGGGGAGTGGGAGCACTGTTCGACACGCTCAGAATGACAGAACCCGATGGATTCAGGCTTGCGCCGGAATGAGGGGAATAGCCTAGCGCGGTTTGTGGGCCGCCCTGCGGGCGGCACTGGATTCCCGCTTTCGCGGGAATGACGAGGGGGGTTAGTCCCGCGAAAGGGCCCAGCCGCGGAGTTCGAACATGGCGGTGCGGGCGACGCGGAGTTTGAAGTCGAGGCGCTGGGCGGGATAGCGTCCCTCGCGCATTTTGTGGTCGCTCTTGTCTGAGATGCCGATGTAGGCGAGGCCGACAGGCTTGCCTTCAAGCTCGCCGGGCCCCGCGACCCCGGTGATGCCGACGCCCACATCCGCGCCGCTCCGTTCTCGAGCGGCGTCTGCCATGGCGATGGCGCATTCACCGGAGACTGCGCCGTGTTTTTCGATGATCTCGGCGGGAACTCCCATGGTCATCTTCATCTCATTGGTGTAGGTGACGTAGGAGGCACGGAAATAGGCGGACGCGCCGGGGGCGTCCGTGAGGATGTTGGCAAGATTGCCGCCGGTGCAGGATTCCATGGTGGCGACAGTCAGGCCGCGCTCTGTGTAGACGCGCTGAATGACAGCTTCAAGGGTGTCATCGTCCTGTCCCCAGAGGTGGGCGGCGAGCCGGTCTTTCACCTCCTCCTCAACGGGGGTGATGAGCTGGGAGGCATCCAGCTCAGTTGACGCGCGCGCTGTGAGGCGGATGTGAATGCCGTCCGATTTGGCATAGACGCCGATGGTGGGGTTGAGGCCGTGGAGCAGTTCACCCAGCCGCTCATCAACACTCGCCTCGCTGAGGCCGAACGTTTTGATGGTGCGGGAGTGGATGACGGCGTCATTGCCCATGAGCTGGAGTCGGAGGCGCGGCAGGGCCTGTTCCTCCCACATGCCGTACATCTCGCGCGGGACGCCCGGCATGACGATGATTATCTTGTTGTCCCGCTGCACCCACCACCCGGGTGCGGTGCCGCGAGGGTTGGGGATGGCTTCGGCAGACGGGATGAGCATGGTCTGCTTGAGGTTGCGCTCCGCCATGGCGATGCCGCGACGATCAAAGAACGCACGCAGTTCCTTTTCGAGCGTGGGGTCGGGATAAAGTTCCTCACCGAGGAATTGGGCGATGGCTTCACGCGTAACATCATCCTCTGTGGGCCCCAAGCCGCCTGTTGCAACGACGACATCAGATCGGCTCCACGCTTCTTCGAATACACGGGCAAGTCGGTCGAGGTTGTCGCCGACGGTGGTGACGCGGTAGTTTCCGATGCCGATGCCCGGGAGTTGAGACGCGAGGTAATTCGCATTGGTGTCTACCAGCGCGCCAAGCAGGATCTCCGTGCCGATGGAGATGATCTCTCCACGCAGCACTTCAACATCATCTGTGCTCATCGGCGCGATGTCCTCCTGCCACTCGTTCGTCCCCGTTCCTATACTCTAACGATATGTTCTTTTCTCAGTTCGCGATTGGAGTTAGCAGTGGTAGGGCCGCCTGATAGTCTTCATGTCCGCATGATTCGATCCGCCCTGGGTGACGCGGTGTTGTACGACGAGTTGCGGCAAGACCCGGGGGCAATCCGGCAGGCAATATTCGTCGTCGTCCTGGTATCAATCGTCCACGGCATTGCGGCGTCGCTAGGGACGCTCTACGCGGAAGGGGATTTGACGGCGTCGAACGTGTTCATCTCCTCTTTCATCTTCACGGGTCTGGGGTGGACGCTCTCTGCCCTGTTCTCTTACATGATCGTGTCCGTGATTGCGGGCACGTCCGCGGCGGGTTTCCTGGGCGGCACGTTCCTGCAGTTCATCCGGAGCGTGGGCTTCACGGCAACGCCCGCCCTGCTGATGATTCTCGTCCTGGTGCCAGCGATCGGCGACGTGGCAGCTCTTGCCGCGATCTTCTGGATCGCGACGGCCATGATGATCGCAACGCGTGAGTCGTTGTCATGCAGTATGCCGCTGGCTGCGGGCGCGGTGATCATCGGGACGATTGTCGGTCGCGTTATTACGGGACTGACGGTTGTCCTCGTCTTTGGGCCTGTGACGTAGGGCGGCATCGGGTATCTGCGAGACTGCGGTGACCACGAGTAACGATGGTCCGAGCCCCGGTGACTCCACGACACCGCGTAGATGGGGGCGCGTGGCGGATGTTATCGAGGGTGGCGTGATCTACATGGAGGACGCGGAGCGTCTGGTACTGGCGGGGGTGACGCTGCCGAGCGATCCTGATCGGCGCGGGCAGGCGGAGGCATACCTGTCAGAGCTGGTGGCGGATACAATAGTGTTTTATGAGGCCACGGAACCGGACAGTCTCGGCAGGCTGAAGGCAGAGGTGTGGGTGGGCGATGTCAACGTCAACGATGCGCTCCGCGCCCGCGGCTACGTCGACTGAGGGCGGCGTGGGCGCCGCATGGAGACGCGCACACCGTTTAATTTCTACGGTTATGTTCGGCGCGGAGGCGGCTCAGTTGATGGACTCCCGCGACGTTGACTCGTACTTCCGCACGACTGAGGGTTGACCGGAGGATATCGGCCTCGCAGTTCGCGATATCTACAACACGGCAGGCCACGGCGGGCGAGTTTAATTTAGAGTTCGCGCTCACTCTTGGGTGGCTTGTGATGACCGGCTCCGCGTTCCGGCTTTGGCGCTCAAGGCGTCTACTCTTAAGTTCGCGATCTGCATCCGAATTGTCCAAGGCGTTGGCACGCCGCGTTCCTGCGCGAGCGGCCAGAGGGCACTCCGCTTCGCAACCTCGTATACTCTTAAGCGAGCGGGCACAGGCCCGCCATTAATTTGTCGGTCGGGGCGTAGCGCAGTTCGGCAGCGCGCCGCGTTCGGGACGCGGAGGTCCCCGGTTCAAATCCGGGCGCCCCGATATTTTTTAAGTTCGCGCTCAGTGTTGAGCCTTCCAAGCTGTTGGCGTTGCGCGTTCCGGCTGTGGCGGTTGGGGTGTTTTCCCCGTTCGTAATCAAGTTCCGACTATCCAAGACGTCCGCCTGCTTTATTCCGGCTGTGGCGGTTGGGGCGTCTTAAGATTCTTCGTTTCGCTCAGAATGACAGGGACTTGGGAATGACGTCCGGTATTGGCTGCGCTCCAGGTTCAGGATTCCCGCTTTCGCGGGAATGCTGAAGCAAAGCGGAAGACTGACGTGAGGTTTATGATTACCGGGAGGAGTACCTAGCTGGCGCGGCGGGAGAAGGCGTCTTCCTTGTCCAGTTTGGTGTAGGTCTTTTCGCCCTTCTTAGTCGGCTTGTACCGGCGCATGAAGCCGCGCTCCTGCCCCTCGACCTCTTCAATGAGATCGGCTTCGATGAGGGCGCGGACGATCATCTCACCCATGTAGCCGCCGGCGGGGAGATGGTGCCCGCCCATCGGCTCACCTGTCTGCTTGAACGTGCGGCAGATGTCACGCAGGGCCTGGGCGGCCTCGATCATCATGCTCTCCATGACGCGGGTGACGACGGGCGTCCCCCGCACGGTTCCTGTGAAATCGTCGAATGCCGGCACTGCTTTCCCCCGCTGTTGAGTGATTCTTCGCTGCGCTCAGAATGACATATGAGGGGTTGGAATGTCACAGGGGGGCCGAATGTCATTTAGTTAAGCGGGCGCGTCACCCTTCGACAGGCTCAGGGTGAGCGGAACCGGCTATTCGTTGTTGTCGTCGTCGTTGGTGGACATCATGTTCGTGAACGGGCGGATCAGGTTTGTGAACTCCATCGGGAAGATGAACTTGGTGGACGGCGCAGCGCCCACGTCCTTGAGCGCGTCGAGGTATTGCAGGCTGAGGGTGTTGGGGTCGATGCCACGCGCGACGCCGGAGATGCGGTCAAGCGCGCTCGCAAAGCCGTCGGCGCGGAGGATGGCGGCTTGCTGGTCACCTTCGGCTGAGAGGATTTCGGCCTGCCGTTCGCCTTCCGCTCTGAGGATTTCGGCCTGCTTTTCACCCTCGGCGACCGTGATGGCAGCCTGACGCGTTCCTTCTGCCTCCGTCACTGCCGCGCGTCGGATTCTCTCCGCGGACATCTGGCGGTTCATGGCTTCCTGGATCTCGCGGTTGGGCTCCACCTCTCGAATCTCAACTTGCGTGACCTTGATGCCCCAGCGTTCCGTCACCTCATCCAGCTTGGCCCGGAGGGACTCATTTATCCTTTCGCGCTGAGATAGGACATCATCCAGGTTCATCTCACCGATGACCGCCCTGAGGTTGGTGGTGGCGATTCCAATCACGGCGCTGCGATAGTCGACAACCTCAATCACGGACCTCTCCGCGTCGTTCTCCTGCACTCTCATGTACACGAGGAAATCGATGTCTATCGGCGCGTTGTCGAGGGTGATGTTGGTCTGACGGGGGATGTCAATCACATTCTCTCGCAGGTCTATCCTTTGTGTCGACTGGAACGGCCATACCAGCAGGTTGAGCCCGGGGTTCCTCAACCCTGAGTATTTGCCGAGGGTAAAGACGGCCAGCCGCTCATACTGCTTGACAACTGATATGTACGGAATCATCTTGCATGCTCCTTTCGCCGTTCGGTGAACGACTTACTCTTCCCTTCTCACTGTCACGATTAATCCGTCCACGTCAACGACACTGACCCGAGCTCCCTCTTCAATCGGCTCGCCGGTGGCGGACTCGGCAGTCCAGATCTCTCCCTCAAGACGAACCGTGCCCTGCGGATCGATACGATTAATGACCCTGCCTGACTTCCCCAAGGGGGCTTTTGCCGGCGAGGCGTAGTTGACACCCCTGTATTGAGCCAGCGCACGGAAGGTCAGCGCGAGACCGGTGAACACGACAGCGCCCACACCGCCCAGCATCCAGTAGCTAACACGGAAACTGGGGGCATCAATGGCCGGGGCCTCAAAACTGCCGAACAACAGGAAGCCGCCGAGGAGGAAGCTGATCGCTCCTCCGATGCCAAAGACGCTGATTCCCGGGGCCTGCATTTCCATGTAGAAGAGGCCCATGGCCACCACAATGAGGCCAAAACCGACCCAGTTGACGGGCAGGTGGCCGAGAGCGACGAATGCCAGCGCAAGTGCAATGAGTCCAACGATGCCGGGCCCAAGGAGGCCGGGGCTGTAGAGTTCAATGATGATTCCCAGCCCGCCGATACTCAGGAGGAGGAAGGCGATGTCGGGATTGGAGATGATCTCCAGGAACTGCTCCAGCGCCGTCTTTTCAATGTCTTGTACCGCAAGATTCGCGGTTTCCAGAACGGTTTCACTGCCGCCCACGGTCACCGTCAGTCCATCCACGCTTTCAAGTAAATCGTCGATATCATCCGCAAGAAGGTCGATAATCCCCTCATCGAGCGCCTCGGATGCGGTGTAGGAGCGGGCTTCAAGGACGGTCGCCTCCAATGCCTCCGGGTTGCGCCCCGTCCGGTCACCGATGCTCCTGAGGAAGGCGGCGGCGTCTTGCTTCGCCTTGGACTCCAGGGTGTCCGGCAGGTCCTCGCCTCCACCGCCGACCGGCGACGCCGCGCCGATGTTGGTGGCAGAGGCCATGGCAGCAACGTGCCCCGCCGCCGTGATGAACGTACCGGCGGAGGCGGCCTGCGCGCCACTTGGGGACACGTACACGACGACCGGAACCTCGCTCGCGAATATCTCCTCGACGATGTCGCGGGTGGAATTGAGCAGGCCGCCGGGGGTGTCGATTGTGATGACGACGATCTCGGCATTATCATCAGCCGCTCTGCTGAGCGCGCGGGAGATGTAGCGGGCCGTAACGGGTTCGATAGTGCCATCGATTTCGACAAGGGCTGCGTGACCACCGGAACGTTCCTGTTGGATTGGCACGGCGGAAATGGCGAAGCCGCCAAGTCCAACGATGATCAGGAGGGCGGCGATGAAGTGTCTCACGGTTCTTGCCAGGTTTCTTTCAACTACCATGCCGCCGATAGTACACGCTTATTCATGACGCCGCCCGCCACGACCAACGCTGTATCATAAGCGCCTATGGGGGCCGGTCTTACAGGCCAGCGTCGTCAATGTCCACGCCACGCGAAACAGACACTGAACAACAGGAACTCGACCAGACGCATAGAGCCGTCACGTCTCCGCTTGGCTCGTTAGCCGTTCCGAACTTCCGCAACTACTGGTTCAGCGCCGTCTCATTCGTGATGGGTTGGCAGATCCTCCGCGTCCTCATCGCCTGGGAGGGGTATGAGCTAACCGACTCCGAACTGTTCCTCGGGTACCTAGGCGGCGTGATGGGGATTGCGACAATCAGCGTGAACCTGATTGGCGGAGTGGCGGCAGATCGCGTAAGCAGGCTCGCTCTGCTAATCACCACGCAGGTCTGCGCGACCATTACGGTGACCGTCCTGATGATGTTGACGTTCGGGGAGATACTCGCGCCGTGGCACCTGCTGGCGGCGTCCGCGGCAATCGGCATCATCCAGGGGATCGACCAGCCGACACGGACGGCGGTGGTCCCCGCTTTGATTCCGGACAGACGGCTGCTGATGAACGCTTTGGCGTTCAGTTCTTCTATTTGGCAGGGGACGCGTGTGTTTGGACCGGGGCTGGGCGGGTTCCTGATTGAACGCATCGGTTCCGCGGCGACGTTTGGAACGGTGACGGTGGGCTATGGTCTGGGGACGCTGCTTCTCTTTTTCGTTCGGATTCCTCGTGTCGACCGCGTGCCGGGGAATGTATTCAAGGAACTGTTCGAGGGGATCACGTTCATCGCGCGGCGCAACCTCTTTGCGAGCCTGATCCTGCTAACGTTCGTCGACAGTTTCTTCGGCGTGGCCTATTTCCAGCTGATGCCGGTGTTCGCGCGGGACATCCTGGGGGGCGGCGTGACGGAGATGGGCTGGCTGTTGTCAGCATCGGCGGCGGGCGGGCTCATCGGCACGGGTTTAGCGGCTTTCTGGGTGAAGGGTCGATGGCCGCTGGTGATCCTGTTGGGCTGCGCGGGGCTGTTCGGCGTGATGGTGATGATATTTGCGTTCAGCGAGCTGCTATGGCTGTCGCTGGGGGCGCTATTCCTGTCCGGCACGTTCAACTCGCTCTCGCAGATCACGAACCTGACGCTGCTACAGAGCGCGGTGCCGGAGGAGCTGAGGGGCCGCGTGATGGGCGTGTTCAGCATGACGTACAGCCTGATACCGCTGGGGGGCTTGCAGGTGGGCGCACTGGCGGCGTGGCTGGGCGCGCCGATGGCGGTGGGGATCGGCGGGGGCGTCGCAGTCATGTTCGCAATCGTCCTCGCATTGCGGTCGAGTTTCGCACGGGACGTGCGTGTGGCGGCACGGACGGCGGGTGGGTGATTTTAAACTTCGCGATTAGGTCTGGTTTGTCTAAGGAGTTGGCATTCCGCGTTACGGCGTGGCGGCGAGTGAGTAACTTGCGTTACGGCTTAAGTTCGCGATCAAGCTCGATACGTTCAAGCAGTTGTATCCCGCGTTCCGGCGTGGCGGCGAGTGCAAGACTACTTTACGGCTAGGTCCCCGTTCGGGAGCCCCCTTCGACTATGCTCAGGGCGAACGGGAACCTTTCGGTTGCGCTCAGAATGACAGGTTAGGCGGCGCTGCACGCCGCACTGGATTCCCGCTTTCGCGGGAATGACGAGTGGATCGCGGAATGACAGGTTCAGGGCATCAACCCGCTACAATAGGAATCGCTGTGTGAGTGGGCGCGGCGGAAAGGCGATGCCGGGTTATGTATTCGATTGATCTTTCGGGGAAGAATGCGGTTGTGCTGGGGGTGGCGAATCACCGCAGCATCGCGTGGCACATCGCACAGGCGCTGCATTCCGCGGGCGCGAATCTGTATCTGACTTACCAGAACGAGCGGCTTGGCGACGGCATCCGCAAGCTGACCGACGAGATGAACAACGTCACGCTCATCGAGTGCGACGTGTCCGAGGACGAGAATGTTGAGTCGGCCTTCTCGCAGATCGCCGCGGACGGGGCGTCCGTTGACCTGTTGATCCACAGCATTGCCTTTGCGAATCGGGACGACCTGGGCGGGGATTTCTCGGCGACGGGACGGGACGGTTTCAGGATCGCGCTGGAGGTCAGCGCATATTCGCTCATTCCTGTCGCGCGGTACGCCGCGCCGCTGATGCCGGAGGGTTCGACCATAGTGACGCTGACGTTCCAGGCGTCCGATCGCGTTTTCCCCGGCTACAACATCATGGGCACGGCGAAGGCGGCGCTGGAGAACGAGGTGCGGCAACTGGCGTATGAGCTGGGGCCGCGCGGCATCCGCGTGAACGCGCTCTCGCCGGGGCCGCTCGATACGCTTTCGTCGCGGGCGATTCACGGCTACGTGGATATGAAGCGCATCCAGGCGGAACGGTCGCCGCTGCAGCGCAACATCACGCACGATGAGGTCGCCAAGGCGGCACTGTTCCTGCTGAGCGATCTTTCGAGCGGCATCACCGGCCATGTGCTGCCCATCGACGGCGGCTACCAAATCGCCGGCGTTTGATTTAATCATCGTTCAGAATTTGGCAGTAATGATGTTGGTCCGTAATTCAATGTCGGTTCGTAAGTCCGCTCAACGCATGGCGGCAACAATGCCGATCGGTAAGTCAGTTCAGGATATGGCAGCAATAATGACAGTCCGTGATTCCATTCGGCTGAGAATCCAATGACTTCAGCTGAAAACGACGAGCGGCGTCGATTCCAGACGGTTCGCGGCACGAACGATACACTGCCGGACGACCAGCCGTATTGGGATTGGGTGCGGGCAGCGGCGCAGAGTGTTGCGCATCGCTTCGGCTTCAGGCGCATCGACACGCCCGTATTCGAGGAGACGGCGCTATTTGTGCGCACCGTCGGCGAGGGCACGGACATCGTAGAGAAGGAGATGTACACGTTCACGGACCGCGGCGATGACTTGCTGACGCTGCGGCCTGAGGGGACGGCGCCCGTCTGCCGCGCGTATATCCAGCACGGGATGCATACCCTGCCGCAGCCGGTGCGCGCCTTCTACATCACGCCCATCTTTCGCTATGAGAGGCCACAGTCCGGGCGGCTACGCCAGCATCATCAGTTTGGGGTGGAGGCCATCGGCGATGGGAGTCCGGAGATCGACGCGGAGGTCATCCACGTTCTGTGGAGCCTGTTCGGGGAACTTGGGCTGAAGAATCTGACGCTGCACGTGAACTCCATCGGCTGCAGCAATGGGGATTGCCGCCCCCGCTATCTGAAATCGCTGCGGAGCTACTATTCGAAGCGGCTGGATGACTCTTGCGGGGACTGCCACACGCGGTATGAGAAGAACACGTTGCGGCTGCTGGACTGCAAGGAGGAGCGGTGCCAACCCATCATCGATGATGCGCCGACGCCGACAGACAGCCTCTGCCAGGACTGCGACGACCACTTCACGCGGCTGTGCGCCCTGCTGGATCTCTGGAAGATTCCTTATACCGTCACGCCGCGGCTTGTTCGGGGGTTGGATTACTACACGCGCACCGTGTTTGAGGTTCATCCCGCTATAGAGGGGTCGCAGACAGCGCTCGGCGCGGGCGGGCGATACGACGGTCTGGTCGAGCAGCTTGGCGGCCCACCGACGCCGGGAGTCGGTTTCGGCTCCGGCATCGAACGAATCATCATGAATCTGCGAGAGGCCGGGCTGACGCCGCCGGACGACTTATCGCCGCGGCCGGACCTGTACATCGTCTACCTTGGCGACACGGCGCACGGCAACGCGCTGCGGCTGGCCGCCGAGTTGCGCCGGGGCGGCCTCAGTGTTTCGCTCCCCACGGGCAGCCGGAGCCTGCGGGCACAGCTTCGGTCTGCGAGCGCGGCGAATGCGCGTTACGCGCTGATCATCGGTGATGATGAGGTCGCCAAGGGCGCGGCGGCACTACGCGACCTGGATACGAGCGAGCAGAACGATGTTCTGCTGGACGCTGAGGCCCTTACGGCAGCTATCGCTCCCTGATTCGCGCCGTCGTTTCGTGATGCCGCCGGGATTCGGGGGCATCCTTGCTTTCTCCAAAAAGAAAGAAGCTCCGCGGTGTGGTGCGGAGCTTCTCCCGGGGAGGAGGTGTGTGGTGGTGGTATTTCGTTTTTGGTCCCCCCGCCCCTTTCGGAGCTGACGGGGGAGGTGTTGGGGTTTGACCCCTTATGCCGCTGCCAGCAGGTTTGCGTTCAGCGCGACGATCCTGTCGACGCTCGCCTTGGCCTCTGTCGCGACCTTGCCGGTCTTGACCGGGCGGATCTGCTCACTTGCTAGCGGGCTGATGGTCTGAATTGTCTGTGTCATGGGGGTCCTCCCTCTTTCTCTCATTTCTCTGTCTTCGTTATTTCTCATGTATCCATAGTGCCGCTGCCATAGGATTGCATCAAGGGATATTCCAAGATAGTTAATATTTGTTTTGGTGATGGTACAATGGGGTAGGTAAAGGGATGAGGGGGCGATATGGACGTTCGTGAGCTACGCAGTTTCACCATCGCGGCCCGTGTGCGCAGCATTTCGCGCGCGGCGGAGTTGCTGGACATCGGCCAGCCGACGGTGTCCACGCACATCAAGAAGCTGGAGCGAGAGCTGGGAACGCAGCTGTTTGACCGCATCCGGCGGCCGATACGGCTGACGCTGGCGGGCGAGAAGCTGCTTGAACTTGCCGATCCGCTTGTGGAGGGCATTGAAGGGTTAGCCTCTAACACGCAGCAGGCGCAGACGGAGGGGCCGGTGACGGTGGCGACAACGACGAACCTGACACACTTTCTGCTGCGCGCCGTGGAGGCATTTCGCGATGAGAACCCACGAGTTCACCTGCGTCTGCGCTCGCGGCTGCGTTCCGAAGTGATCGAGCTGGTGTCGCAGGGCGAGGTGGATTTCGGCATCGTGCCGGGGTTGGACCCCGACCCTGCGCTGGAATTCCGACCGCTATTTCCCTATCAGCGGCTGCTGATCTCATCCCTTGACCATCCGGTGCTGCAGGAATTGCCGCTGACGTCTTTCGAGCAGATCGCCAAATACCCGTTGATTATGATGGGGCCGGGCACGTACACGCGGTCCGCAGTGGAGTCGGAATTCCGCCGCAAGGGTCTGGACTACGACATCATCATGGAGGCCGATTCCCTGGACCTGATTAAGCGCTATGTGGGTGACGGTTACGGCATCTCGGTTATCCCGCGCGTGGTGGCGGAGCCGGGCGACGAGAAAAACCTCGGAATCGTTCCTCTCGGCCACATGATGCCCGTCGATCAAACCGGTCTTATTACGCTGCGGGGTCGGACGTTGTCCGCGCCGGCGGAGGCACTGATGGAGAAGGTGAGGGACGCCGCGGAGGGTATGTAGGCGGGCACTACGGGCTCTCGCTTTCGCGGTTGGCGATTCCCCGGGGTGATGGTTAAACTGTTGTTTAGCTTTTCACGTGGCGCGTTCGTCTAGTGGCCAAGGACACCGCCCTCTCAAGGCGGAGATCACGGGTTCGAATCCCGTACGCGCTACCAAGAGACCTCTATCCGGACTTTACGTGCTCGGAAGATAGGCTTGCCGCTTTGGTGATGACAGAGAGAGGCGGGTGAAAAGTGCTGATTCGAAGCTTTGGTGGAGTATAGTGAGACTCCGCCACTGAAGTCTGAATCTGGCTCATTTCCAGCTAGGCGGTCGCACCAGGGCGTACCCGTCAGACCTAATCACTGGGTCAGGCAATTGACTCTTCCTCAGTTCATTTGGCCCTATATGAATGAACGCCGTTGCCTCTTTGCGCAGGGCAATTCCTATTCGCCCCGGAGGAAACGCGACAACAATCCTCTTTTGAGGGTGACGCTGCCTGACGGCACGGATTGGACCAAGCAGGTCACCGTCCGCAGATACGATTAGCGCCGTATCGAACGCATTGTCTTGTGCGTCACCGAGCAATTCGACTGCGATGTTGACGTCCGTCATCTTTTCTTCGGGTACTCGGAATATCCCGCCACAATGCGGGCACGTTCGCTCCTTGAGAATGTGAAAACCCTCATGGATTTGAATGTCGCTTAATGTGTCTAGGGCCTCCAAATAAGTAGTCTGCCGCCGCGGCCTGTCTGGGTCTTGTGGCACTGCGAGTATCCTTGCGGTAAAGTAACGAACTTTCTCCAGAACTTGATTGGGTTTCAGAAGCTCTCTTGAGAGGCGAGCCAGATCAAGCCAGTAGTATCGCTGCCAGCCCTTGGATCTGAGACCATAGTACAGATTGAACCCGTCAACATATACCATCACTCGTTCGGTCAATTTGGCTCCCTATTGGATATCGTAATCTTTGGCAGATATACTTGACTCACCGTCCCTTATGATACAGGTGGATATTCGGCGATCATTTGGTTTGGACTATAGTTAAACAAGGATTGCCTTGTTTGACACAGTTCATCTTTGACGGCTACGTATACTTGTGCTATAAGTGTGTCACCACCCCAGTGAGCGTATCACTGGGCCGACGCTCCCCTAGGGGGGCGTCTCTTTGTATCTACAGAATCGGCTTCCTTGAGGCACGTTTCCCTAGGTAGGGGATCCAAACAGTCGGCTTAGCGGTTGGTGCTATTCAGAATCAACACCGGCACCATTGGATTAGCGCAGAGGGGTCTGCTTGCGGCATTCATAGACTGTTTCAGGCGGGGAAATGTCGGGTATGCAGCCTCGTTGGTTTGGTGGAGACACGTAATGGCTAAACAAGAAGTCCGTGAGATGATGCAGCTTATTGCCGAGGCGCCGTGGCGGGAGGCGGTGACGTATCGGGATACGTGGCCGCATGAGTATGTCGTTATCAATAAGGATGGGCAGCATGAACTGCTTGCGGCGTTCGTGGACCGGATCAGGCGAGGCGAGGGCGTCGAGTGCTCGTTCTTTGGGCAGAGGAGGCCGTACCTGTTCCTGGGCGGATACAAGTACTGGATGATGACCGACGTCGACAAAATCAACCTGGACGATGATGACGACGTGCTGAATCGCGCGCCGTTTTATCGGGACCATCGTGATTTTGATATTCGGCCGGGGGATACGGGGACGAGTTAGGGGGAGCAATGACCGAACCCGATGAGGAAGTCCAGAGCATAGACCTGCGTTCGAAGTGGCCGCATGAGGCTCTGGATTTTACTCCATGGCTTGCAGAAAACCTTGAACTGTTGGGAGCAGAACTTGGCTTGAATTTGGAGCCTGTCCAGATGGAACAGCAAGTTGGCACGATGTACCTCGACATCTTGGCCAAAGAAACTTCATTGGGCGTGCAGGTGGCCATCGAGAACCAGTTGGAGTGGTCGGACACACACCATCTCGGCCAGCTTGTGATCTATACGGCAGGAGTCGACGCAAAGATTGGAATCTGGGTCGCAGCCGGATTCACAGTGGAGACCGCGCAGGCGCTGCACAAGCTCAATGAGTGGTCAGGTAATCAGATCAGTTTCTACGGTGTGAAGGTCGAGTTGATCGAACGAGCCGGAGAGGAAAAGCCGGAGCCGCATTTCACCAAAGTTGTATACCCCGGCGGATGGGATAAGGAAAAGACACTATCGCTAATCCCTCCCCCGTCACCGCAAGCGCAGGTGTTCAACGCCTTTTACGAGCCTCTCGAGAACGAACTCCTCGGGAGGCACTTTTCCTATAAAACCGACAAGTTCTATGGCGACGGTCAAAGATATTTCCGCTCCATTGGAATCCAAGGGCTCTGGTACGAACTATCCTTGTCCGGGAAGAACGATGCTTATGCAGACATACATCTCAGGACGAGTGACAAGGAGCTTACCGAGCGCATATTTGACGAGTTAGAAAAGGACAGAGCAGAGATTGAATCCAGCATCGATGCAGGACCCAATCCTGAATGGCACTGGGCGCGGGAAGATCGGTGGACATATTCTTGGATCGGGCTAAGGAGAGACGGCAAGATTGACGATCCGCCGGAGAGACTAGATGAAATCAGGGCCTGGATGCTGAATCTGTTGCCGCAGTTCAAGAATGTGTTTGAGCCGCACCTCGAGCGAATTCTTAGCGAGTTGGAGTCGAATGAGGAGTAGTGGAGCCTAGCATGAAGCTTGAGGGGGCGGCGGGGTAATGGCCGCCCTACGGGCGGTACTGGATTCCCGCTTTCGCGGGAATGACGAACGGGTCTTGTGTAAGCTCTCGGCGGGGGGCTAGAGGGGTTTGCGGGCGAGGAAGCAGTAGAGGGGTGTGAAGATGCCGGTGCGGCCGCCCGCGACATAAGCTCGGGCGGTGCGGTCCAGCAGCTCAATGATATCCGCGGAGCCCTTCGGGAATACACCTACCTTCTCAGTCAGCCTCGTTAGCCAGATGATGAGCTTGCGGCCTGCCGGAATCCTCCGCAGGGCGCTACCCAACGTCCCTTGCCGGTTGTCCATGGGTTGATACCAAGGCGTGGTCGAGCCGTTCTGCCCGACGGCGCGATCTATCCCCTCGATGACCTCAAATCCCGCCGCTTCGAGGTCCCGGTTCACCTCGGCGAACGTGGCGATATCCTTGAGTGCGATGCCGCGCATGAGTTCCTGCTTGATGGCCTGGTGTTGTTTGTCGTCGGGATCGAACGTGTCCGTCAAGCACATCTCTTGACCCCAGAGGAGGGCTCCGGGTTTCAGGACGCGGTAGATCTCCGCGAACGCGCCGGCCTTGTCCGGCGCATGGCACGTCGATTCGATGGCATAGCCCCTATCCATCGTGTTGTCCGCTATAGCGTTCATGTCCATGAAGCTGCACGCAAGGTAGTCGATCATGTGGTCAATGCCTGCTTCGGCGCTCAACGATTTCGCCCTGCCCAGCTGGACATCGCTGTTGTTGACGCCGACAACCCTGACACCGCCTTCCTGAACGACGCGGCGCATGGGGCCGCCGATCCCGCAGCCGACGTCAATCACCGTCATGCCTTCTTCCAGGTTCAGCTTGTCGATCATCAACCGCTGATGCCGTACTTGGGATTCTTCCAGGCTTTCCCGGGGTGACAGCGGTGCAAAGTGGAGAGATTCGCTCCATCCGAACACCATGAACTGGCTGCAAAGGTTGTAGTATTCGCTGACAGTTTGAGCGTGGTCGTAGTCCGTCGCGCCATCATCTTCCGCGGAGGCTCGATCCATCCATCCATCGAGATCACTCACGCGACGGTGGATATCCGAGCCACCATGCGCAGTTTTCAACTCTGTGGACAGTTGACGGAGCTGCCGAAGAATCTGTGGGCTAGAAAGCATCTGTGTATCCGTAGAAGAAGATCGGAGGCTGCGGGAGCAGGCGCTGCGCGCTTGCCTTGATTCTACCCTACGTTCAGATTGACTCGTTTACCTTACTTCATTAGAGTGTCGGTAAGGAGAATCGTCATGTTGGTCAAGGTTACGTCAAAGCGGCAGGTTACGTTCCCGGCGAAGGTGCTGGATGAGCTTGGAGTGAAGCCGGGCGATCAGATCGAACTGCTGGAGGGGCCGGACGGTTATCTCCTGAAGCCGCGGCGCATCGACTATTCAAAGCTGGGGACGCTGAATTACCTGGTCAAACCCGATACACCACCGTTCGACATCCGGACATTTAGGGATGAGGGCTATGATCCAGCGGCGTATCGGGACTGATACGTCTGTCCTCGTTCGGCTTATCACTCGGGATCCGGCGGACATTTACGCGCGCTGCGTTGAGCGCCTGGAAGCTCTGACTGCTGACGGGTTTGAGGTCATGGCCTCCAACCAGGTCATTGGCGAGACTTATGTGGTGCTTCAGCATAACTACGGCGCTACAAAAACAGAGGCACAAGGGGCGCTTGCCCGAATACTAACCAGCGGTCTCGTCACTCCTCTTAATGGACGGGCCATCATCGACGCGTTAGAGTCTTCCGGTGGACCCGGTCTTATGGACAGGCTGATCACTGACGGCTATACGCGGGCGGGGGTTGAGACGTTGACTCTCGACCGGCGGATGGCATCGCTCCCTCACGCGAACCTAGTTTAGGGGAGGGGCGGCGGTGGCCCCCGTATCAAGTACGGGGCAGGCTCTGTCGGGCCACGGGATGGATTCCGGCCTACGCCGGAATGAGGGGAGGGGCTTCACCAGAGTTTTGGTTGGTTGGTGTTTGGGTCCTCCGGGGAGGTTTGGCGGCGGGGGCGGGGAGTTGACAGGTTCAGGGCCTGCCGGAGGTTGTCCAGGTAGCGCGCGTAGGCCTGGCGCCCGGTGTCCGTCGCCTTGATCCAGGTGCGGGGCTTGGCGTCAATGAACTCCTTGGACATCGCGATGTAGTCCGCATCCTCCAGCTTGCGCAGGTGCGCCGTGAGGTTGCCGCCCGTCAAGCCGAGCTCCTTCTGGACGAAGCCGTAGGCGAGGCGCCCGTCCATCGCCGCTTGCGCGGCCAACAGTGTCATGATCCGCAGCCGCGTGGGCTGGTGGATCGTCTCGTCGAGATCGAGGGCTTCGTTCGTGGTCACAGAACATCGCTCCGGCGGATGATTGCCCAACCCGCGGCGGCGGTTATTGCCGTCAGGGCTGCCGAGTAGAGCAGCGCGGCATCACCTGCCAGCGCGTAGGGAACGAAGTAGGCTGCGAGGAACGCGAGACCTACCACAGCGATGATGGGCCGGTGCATGATGCCGAACAGGATGAAGCCGAGCATGGCGATGCCGATGGAGACGCCGGCGATGCGTTGCGCGTCGCCCTCGTCCCACAGTCCGAGCGCGGCGGGCATCACGAAGGCGGCCACGCCGATGGTGATCCAGAACAGGAACGTGCGGATGCCGGCGGACCGCACCGCTTCTCCCGCGCCGGTCTTCCCGCCCGCGTGACTCCCGATGAGCGCGCTGGCCAGCATGCCCACTCCGACCAGCCCAAACCAGAGCGGCGCCCTGATCCACGGCCTGTCAGCAGCAAAGTCCTCAAGGAACGTCGTGAACGAATACTCCGCGAAATAGCCCAGCGAGATGATTGCTCCCCACACGAGCAGAATCGTCGCCGTTCCCGCCACGTACATGGAACTGCGGAGTTGATCCATCGTGGCGTGGATGTCTTCCCATCCCTGTTGCGGGGAGAGTTCTTGCCCGTCTCCTGCTGCCGATTGCATCACGTCCTCCTCATGCTCAGTCGAGCCAATCCCTGATTTAGTTTGTATCACAAACTAGTTTATATCACTTCATACAGGTGTCAAGTCACGCGCGCGTGACAGCAATCTGGCACACTCGTTGGAGCGTTACACCGAGTTTTCCGGCATGCAGGATGGGGAAGCAGGGATTTGGCTAACAGCGGCCTCGCCAAGGTGATCATGGTGCAGGGAACATCGTCCCATGCGGGGAAGTCCGTGTTGACGGCGGCGTTGTGCCGCATATTTGCTCAGGACGGGTACAGCGTCGCGCCGTTCAAGGCGCAGAACATGTCACTGAACTCATACGCGACGCCGGACGGCGGGGAGATTGGGCGTTCACAGGCCGTGCAGGCCGCGGCGGCAATGGTTGCGCCGCGCGTTGAGATGAACCCCGTGCTGCTCAAGCCTGAGGCCGACAGCCGCTCGCAGGTGGTCGTGCTGGGTCGTCCACATATGACGTTGTCCGCCCGCTCCTACTACGACCGCAAGGCGGCACTGTGGGATGTCGTGACGTCCTCCCTGGATACCTTGCGGCGCGAGTATGACGTGGTGGTCATGGAGGGAGCGGGGAGCCCTGCAGAGATCAATCTGCGGCAGTACGACATCGTCAACATGAACATCGCCAAGTATGCGAACGCGCCAGTATTGCTGGTCGCGGATATTGAGCGCGGCGGCGTGTTCGCTCAGCTTGTGGGGACCATGGCGCTGCTGGAGCCGGAAGAGCGGGCTCTGGTCAAGGCGCACGTGATCAACAAGTTCCGCGGTGATATTTCACTCTTCGACCCCGGGCGCGAACAGCTACGGGAGCTTACGGGCGTGCCGGTGGCCGGGGTACTGCCGTATTTCTTCGATATTCACGTTCCCGAGGAGGACACGCTGGGGCTGCCGGACGCGCAGGCCGGTTTTGGGGATGCGGCGATTGACATTGCCGTGGTCCGCCTGCCCCACCTGGCCAACTTCGACGATTTCGACCCCCTGCGCCATGAGGCCGGCGTACGCCTGAGGTTTGTCGAGCGGAGCGAGCAGCTCGGCACACCCGACTTGATCATCATCCCCGGCAGCAAGACGACGATGGCCGATCTGGACTGGCTTCAGGAGCAGGGGCTGGCGGAGCGCATTGTCGGCGCGCGTAAGGCGGGCACGCCGGTGGTCGGGATCTGCGCAGGCTACCAGATGCTTGGGACTGAACTGCTCGATCCGGATGGAATCGAATCGCCGCGGCCGTCCTCACCCGGCCTAGGGCTGCTTCCCGTCACAACGACGTTTCTCAGGGATAAGGCGACGCACCAGGTGGCTGGGCGCGTGGTTGACGGACGGGGCATCCTGAGCGGCGGCGAGGGCGCTCCCTTAACCGCCTACGAGATACACATGGGCGTCACGACGGGAGAGGCGTTGACGAGTCCGTTCGTGATTGAAAGTCGCTCCGGGCAGGATGTTACCCTCCCGGACGGGGCAATGGATGAAGAGGGGCTGACGCTTGGCGCCTACCTGCACGGGCTTTTTCACAACAGGCAGCTTCGGCGCGCCATGCTCTCGTGGCTTGCCAGCCGCAAGGGCATACCTCTGCCCGAGTCCGACAGCGAGATTGACCAAAACGCGGAGTACGACAAGCTGGCCGCGTTCGTCCGGGAACACCTGGACATGGAGTTGGTTGGCCGTATCGCGGGAATCAGTAGCTAACGGCGTCCTAAACTCCTATGTGCCCCCTGGTTCAGGGGCAGGCGACGCTGCGCGCCGCACTGGATTCCCGTGTCAAGCACGGGAATGACGGATGGGGTCTAGCGGTTGCCCAAGACCTCCTCGTGAGGAGGGACTTCTTCTCCGACGACGTACAGGAAGTAGTAAATGCCCGTGTCGCCGAGGAATTTGAAGTTTTTGCGCAGGTCTTTTGCGAGGTCGGCGTAGTTTGGTTTGGAGCGCAGGTAGCTTTGGAAGGACCCATGCTCCTTTTCGAGTTCGAGCATCCGCTCGGCGTTGCTCTTTATCGCCTCGATTTTTCTGCGATTACGGATGATTCGGGTGTCGGTAGCGAGGGCATCGACGTCATCCGGCGTGAGATCGGCGACGCGCTCTACGTCGAAGTTGTGGAACGCCTCCCGCGTGCCGGACCACTTACTCTCGACGACACGCCACGAGATGCCGGATTGAAAGACGGCCTTGCTCATGACATCAAGGTAGTCGTTGATGCTCTGCGGGGTGATCTGATCCGGCGCTTGCATTTCAGGCATGGTTCTCGCCTCCTCTCGCGTATCGTAACAAGATGAGGGTTTATCTTGGGGTCGGTGTTGGCGTGCTGAGCATGTCGTTGGCGGCCATCTTCATCCGGTTGGCGGACGCGCCGCCGCTCACGGTGGCGGCGTATCGCATGGGCATCGCCGCGCTCGTCATCGGAGCGGCGGCCCTGTTTGTGCGGAGCCAGTTCAGCACGGTTCGTCGGTCTGACCTGACCCTGCTGGCAGCGTCCGGGCTCTGCCTTGCCGCACATTTCGCGCTATGGATAACGTCGCTCTCCCACACATCCGTTGCAAGTTCGGTCTTGCTGGTGACGACGACGCCTATCTTCGTCGCAGTGGCCGGCCATTTCTACTTGTCGGACAGGCTGGGATGGCTGACCACAGTTGCCGTCATCGTGAGCATTGCAGGCGGAGTCATCATTGCAGCGGGCGATTGGGCGGAGGGTGAGCGGCGTCTTTACGGCGATGCGCTGGCCCTCGCGGGGGCGGTGGCCGTGGCGGGCTACCTTTTAGTGGGACGACGGGTTCGCAGCAGCATCCCGACGCTGCCATACATCGCGGTTGTGTACGCGGTGGCCGCTGCGGTTCTGATCATTGGCGCTGTGGGGAGCGGTTCTCAGATGTTGGGGCTGCCGATGGAGTCGTATTTCTGGATGGCGATGGCGGCGCTTGTGCCGCAGGTCATCGGGCATTCGTTGATGAATTGGGCGCTGGGGTATTGGCCGGCAGTGAACATCACACTCGCCGTGCGAGCTGAGCCGGTCATTGCGGCGGCGGTGGCCATTCCCGTGCTGGGGGAGATTCCCGCGTGGACCGTGATCCCGGGCGGCGCGTTGCTTATGCTGGGCGTCTATCTTGCGATCCATAGCGAGGCGCGGCAGCGGCCACGCACCTCTGAGCCGGGAGAGTAACGATGACCTCACTTGTTCTCGACCTGGCGCTGACCGCAGCGGGACTTGTCGTGCTTCTCGCCGGTGGGTGGCTGCTGGTCAAGGCGGCGGCACGCCTGTCACTGGCGTTCGGAATCTCGCCTCTGATCGTGGGTGCGACGGTGGTCGCGCTGGGTACGTCATCCCCTGAGTTGTCAGTGAGCATGGCGGCCGCGGTTGAGGGGTCGAGCGGGCTGGCCGTTGGCAACATCCTGGGGTCAAACATCACAAACGTGTTGCTGGTGTTGGGCATCGCATCGTTGATACGTCCCATGGACGTCCATCCAAGCCTGCTGCGCTGGGAGATGCCCGCGCTGGGCGTCGCAACGATTGCGGTCATCGTGGCGGGACTGACCGGAATGGTTGGGCATTTCGTCGGTGCGGCTCTGTTTATCGGGCTCATCGCCTTTGTGGTCCTCTCGTTGCTGCGGCATCGGGAGAGGGAGGTGCCTCACGGGGGTGAGGAGTTCACCAGAGTTACTGAGTCGCTATCCAAGCGGGGAATCGCGCGTGAGGTTTTGCTCCTGCTTGCGGGGATTGGCGCGCTGGCCCTCGGTTCCGAGTTGACGGTGACCGGAGCGGTTGGCATTGCGGAGCGTGTTGGCCTGAGCGATGTGGCAATCGGCCTCACCATCATCGCGATAGGAACGAGTTTGCCTGAAATCGTGACCACGGCGGTGGCCGCCTACCATGGCGAGCGTGAGATAGCCGTCGCCAATGTGGTTGGATCCAACATCTTCAATCTGCTGGGCGTGATGGGACTGACCGCCACAGTTTCCACTCTGCCAATAGGCCGTGAACTTTACACCTTTGAGATTCCGGTGTTGGCGGCAGCCACAGCGGCGCTTTTCCTTGTTGCGTGGACGAATCGCCGCATTGTGCGGGCGGAGGGGATTGCCCTCGTCGCGCTATTCGTCATCGTGCTGGGAATTGTGTTGGCGCGCGGCGGGGTCTGACGATCCGCACCATGTACTATGTGCCTACTACCGACGCACCCCCCCATGGTGAAGTCATATGGCAATTGAGTCCGGCGTGCGCCGCGCCCTGTCGGGGAATCGTCCCTGGCTGGTAGCGTATGGCGTCGTTCTAATCGCCACACTCCTGATTCTCTTTTGGCTCAGTACGGCGCTGTTAGTCTTCGGCCTCAGCGCCATTCTCGCCTATGTGCTGATGCCCGCAGCCCGACGCATCGAGCGCGGGATTCCATGGTGGCAGGACCGCCCGGACAGGGCTCGCGCTGCTGCTGTTGCGGCAATCTTCCTGGCTGCCGTGGTGGCATTTGCGGGCAGCTTGATCATGATAGTTCCACCGACCATTGAACAAGGCCGGGAGTTCGCGGACGAGTTTCCTGAGTTGATCAGCAACGCCCGCGTCACGGTGGAAGGTTGGGTTGAACAATACGTCGATACCGTCCCGAAGGATACGCGGACCTCGATAGAGCAGTTTCTTGCGGACTCCGGGGGTGTTATCGGCAGCGCGGCCGGGACCATCGCGCAGCAGACCTTGGGGGCCGCCGTGGGTTCCCTCGGCTTTATCCTGAGCCTGACGACGGCTCCTATCCTTGTGTTCTACCTGATCAAGGATTCAGAAACACTACGAGAATCCCTGTATGCCCCTTTCCCCGCCGCCCTCCGTCCCCATTTGCGCAACACGCTCGATATAGCGGATCGCACACTGGGCGGATACTTGCGAGGCCAGCTTACCCTTGGGGTGACCATCGGTGTCATTGTGGCCGTGGGACTCCTGCTGCTGGACATCCCCTTCGCGCTGCTCCTGGGGATTGTCGCGGGCGTAACGGAGTTGATTCCTCTTATTGGGCCTTTCATCGGCGGGGCCGCAGGTGTCCTCGTCACCCTGGCGACAGAACCCGACAAGGTGCTGTGGGTTCTCTTGTTCTATGTCGCCATTCAATTGGTGGAGAACACAGTTTTGGCGCCCCGCATACAGGCGAAAACACTCAACATGCACCCGATAGCGGTCATCCTGGTGTTTGTTCTCGGCAGCTATTTCTTCGGTCTTTGGGGAGTGATCCTCGGGCCACCGTTAGTCGCGATGGCGAGAGACATCATCATCTATTTCCGCCAACAGTGGAACGCTGATAGCGCAACGGTCCCCGAGAAGGAGCCGGGCGCGGCTGTGGAGGACACGGACGGCGAATGACGCCGGGGAGATGACGCTACAGAGAGCGTTACCTAGTCTCCGTGGTGGTCGTGGTCGGTGTGGGCGGCGTGGTCGTGGTGTTCCCGGTGTTCGCCCTCTTCAGAATCACCCTCATGCCAGGTGTTTTCCAGCGCCGCCAAGATGAGGCCGATGTGGGTGAATGCTTGCGGGAAGTTGCCCAGCGCGAGGCCGCTGCGGGGGTCAATCATCTCCGCGAACAGCCCCAGGTGGTTGGCGTAGGTCAGCAGCTCATTGAACATGCGTCTCGCCTCGGACCGGCGGCCAACACGGCTAAGCACCTGGACGAGCCAGAAGCTGCATAGGGTGAATGCGCCCTCCGGGCCGAACACGCCGTCATCTGTCTCATCCGTCCGGTAGCGTTTGACGAACGGGCCGTCTCGCAGTTCTGCTTCAATTCGTTCCAGTGTGGAGATGAATCGCGGGTCGTTGAAGTCGATAAAACCGAGCAGTGGCAGCAGCAGAGTGGCGGCGTCCATTGCTTCAGACTCGTAGTGCTGGACGAATGCATTTTTGTCCGCGCTCCAGCCCTTCTCCAGCACGTCTTCCTTGATGGTCTCCGCCTCCACTCGCCAGCGGGGGATGTCCGGGTCATCGGGCATGTACATCTCGCCCAGCTTGATAGCGCGGTCAAGGGCAACCCAGCAGAGGGCGTTTGAGGTGACGAAATGAAACGGTCCTCCGCGCACCTCCCAAATGCCGCTGTCCGGATCGCGCCACTCTTTCGCGGCGAGGTTGGCAAGCGTCTTGACGACATCCCAGTGCGCCGCGGTCACCTCCTCGCCATGCGTGGCCAGAAGGTGGGCGCTGGCAAGGAGTTCTCCGTAAACGTCCTGCTGGATCTGGTCATATGCGCCGTTGCCGATTCGGACGGGGCCTGAGGCTTTGTACCCCTCCAGATTGGGCAGTTCCTCTTCGGTGGAGTCCGTCTCGCCATCGATGCGATACAGGATATGGATGTGCTCTTCCTCGCCGTGCATCTCGCTTTCGAGTGAGTCGTCACTGAGGCCGCATGCCTGCGCTAACCATTCGAAGAACTCAACGGCCTCATCCGTGTGCCCGAGGCGCATCAAGGCGTCCACTGTAAATGCCGCGTCACGCAGCCACGTAAAGCGATAGTCCCAGTTTCGGCTGCCGCCGATCCATTCAGGTAAGGACGTGGTGGGGGCGGCGACGATCGCGCCGGTGGGGATATAGACCAGCAGGTGAAGGACGAGATACGAGCGGACGACGAAATCACGATACGGGCCGTTGTAGTTAACCGTCATTGAGAGGTTGCGCCAGTAGGAGTCCGTGAGGTCAAGCAGCTCGCGAGGCATGTTGAAGGCAAGCGCAGAGGGAATGGCCTCTTCGTGGCCTTCCAGCACGTGACGCACAACGAACACGGCCTCCATACCTTCCGTCAGGAGAACCTCGGCGTATGCACCGTCACCGGATTCGTTGATTTCCAGGGGCAGCGTGGTCTCCAGGATCAACTCAAAGTCTTCATCCTTGACGATCACCTTGTGGTTGCGTTCAAACATCTTCTCTGACGAACGCCCGTAGTCGGGCCGCGGCTCATAGGAGATGCGCATGGGTATCGTTCCGGACGTGCAACGCAGAATGCGGATGATGCAGCCATGCGCCACCCATGAAAGGTCCGGCCGGCGGAAGAAGGGCATGAAGTCCGTCAATGTGCAGGAGCCGGTGCGTGTGACGAACTGCGTCTCCAATACATTGGAGTCTTTCAGGTAATGCTGCCCACCGGTGTAGAGCTCGCACGGGGTGATGGCGAAACGTCCGCCATTTTTGCTATCAAGGATGGCGGCGAAGACGCTTGCCGAGTCGAAGCGGGGAAATGTACACCAATCAATCGAGCCGTCGATACCAACAAGGGCTGCCGAGTGTCTGTCTCCAATAAGGCCGTAGTCGCCGATGTTCTTGTAGGGGTTTGAGGTGGATGTCATGTTAGGACTATACGCGTAATCTTCTATTCGGATGTATTCCCTAGTGGGCCGGCGCTCCCGTCAGCAACAGCGCCGCCGCCTCATCTACGACGAATTGCACGTTGCCGTTTGAAGGACGCACCAGCGCTGCCGGCGGCTGCTGGGTGTCCTCCTGATCTGAGGCAATGACCATGCGCAATGCGTGGGCTTTCTCTCGTCCAACGACCACAAAGAGAACGCGGTGCGCAGCGTTGATTACAGGCAGTGAAACGGTCACGCGGTCATGTGGAGGCCAGGGCGCGACGCCTGGAACTGCTGTCAGACGCGTTTCCTGCAATGCCAGCGTTCCCGGAAACAGGGAGGCGGTATGTCCATCCTCCCCCATGCCAAGCAGGATGAGATCAAACTGCGGCGTCTCTAAGTCGAAATGGTCTCGGAGTTCATTCTCGTACGCCGAGGCGGCCGCTCGTGATCCTGTCTCGGCGCGGATGCGATGCACTTGCTCGGCGGGAATCGGAACTCTGTTCAGCAAGGTTTCAGCGGCTAGCCGATAGTTGCTCATCTCGTCGGTTGGCGGCACACAGCGCTCATCACCCCACCAGACGCTCCACGTCTCCCACGCAATTCCGGAGAGAAAGGGTTCGGTCGCAAGCATCTCGTAGAGACGGCGGGGCGTCTCTCCTCCGGCGAGAGCAATGGAGAATCGGTCACCCGCGGCCAATGACGATGCTGCGACGATGTTCGCGGTCGCAAGCGCCACGGCGTCCTCGTCCGGCAGGATGGCAATCTCTATCTCAGTCGTTGATGCGTCCATGCCGCTCACCGACGGACGCCCACGCCCGTCCATCCTGGGACAGGAGTGCGTCGGCAGTCTCCGGCCCCCACGAGCCGGGCTCATACCATTGCACGGGGTGAGAGATGGAGTCTTCCCATGCCTCCAGCAGAGGGTCAACAATCTTCCACGCCTCTTCAATATGATCGCTGCGGATGAATAGAGAAGCATCGCCATCAAGCGCGTCGCTCAACAGTCGCTCATACGCCTCCGGCAACTCTTCCGATCCAAACTCCGTGCCGTAGAAAAAGTCCATGTCCACCGGCCGCACGGCCATACCCTGGTCAGGCAGCTTGGCGGCGAAACGCAGATGCACGCCCTCATCCGGCTGGAGGCGCAGCGTCAGGATATTGGCCAGGGGTCCCCACATGGGATTGGCGGGAAAGATACGGTGTGGCGGAGCCCGAAACTCAATCGCGATCTCAGATGATTTCTGTGCCATCGCCTTGCCGGAGCGCAGATAGAACGGCACGCCCTGCCATCGCCAGTTGTCCAGGTAGAGACGCATGGCCGCGTACGTGGGTGTGGCGGAATGCGGATCGACGCCATGGGCGTCACGGTAGCCGACGTACTGGGCGCGGACGGCATTGCGGGCCGCCTCCGACGCCGTCCATGGCCGGATGGCCCGCAGCGCCTCAACCTTCTTGTTCCGCAGTGAATCCGCCTCAAGCGTGACCGGCGGCTCCATCGTTACCAGCGCGAGCACCTGCAACAGGTGATTCTGGATCATGTCCCGGACGACACCAAACTGGTCGTAGTACCCTGCCCGCTCCCCCACATCCACGGACTCCGCGACGGTAATCTGCACGTTGTCCACGTAGTTGCGGTTCCAAATCGGCTCGAAGATGGCGTTGGCGAATCTCAGAACCAGGAGGTTCTGAACAGTCTCCTTGCCCAGATAGTGATCGATGCGATAGACCTGCTCCTCCCGGAACACGCTGTGGATGGTTCTATTCAGCGCATTTGCAGTAGCCAGATCGCGTCCGAACGGCTTTTCAACGACGACCCGACGCCAGCCGGTTTCAGGAGTCTCTTCCACCAAGCCGCAGGCGCTCAGACTTGATACGGCAGGTTCAAAGATGGCGGGGGTGATGGACAGGTAAAAAAGGCGGTTGGCATGCGGGTCACCGGCTTCAGTTTCGTCAAGATGCCGACCCAGCGCGCCGACGTCATCCGTGCTGCCAAGATCGCCGCCGAAATAGCTCAGTCGCGGGGCAAAGGCTTCCCACTGGTCACGATTGGGTTCGATCCCGCCAATCTCCTGGATGCCGCGCCACATGAACTCCCGGAACTCGTCTGTGGACATCTTTGCCCGGGAAAAGCCAACGATTGGGACGTTTGGAGCAAGCCTGCCCTTAACCCACAGGTGGTAGAGGGCCGGGAGGAGCTTGCGCTGAGCGAGGTCTCCCGTCGCGCCGGCGATAACGATCGTCGTAATCGGATCGTCCGTGGCGGCCGGATGCTCCGGAGAGGCCGGCGCGTACATGGTCATCAGGAATCGGACCTCACAACGGCATGTCCGCCAAACTCATTGCGCAGGGCTGCCAACATGCGGTCGGCAAACGTGTTGCTCATGCGGGAGCGGAAACGCGTGAAGAGCGAGGTTGTGATGACGTGGGCGGGCACATCGAGATCGATGGCCTCCTGGATTGTCCATCGCCCTTCGCCGGAGTCGGAGACGTGCCCCATGATCTCGTCGAGGCCGGGGTCCTTGTCCAAGGCGGACACGGCGAGATCAAGCAGCCAGGAGCGGACGACGCTGCCGTGCTGCCAGATGCTGCCAACGGCGTGGAGGTCAAGTTCAAACTCCTCCTTGGCCTTGAGAATCTCAAAGCCCTCCGCGAACGCCTGCATCATGGCGTATTCGATGCCGTTGTGAATCATCTTGACGTAGTGCCCGGAACCTGCGGGCCCGACGTGGCCGACTCCCTGCGTCTCGGACGGGGCCAGGGCCTGGAAGATCGGTTCAAGGCGCGCGTACGCGTCCGCATCACCACCCACCATCAGGCTGTAGCCCTCAGTGAGCCCCCAGATGCCGCCGCTGGTGCCGCAATCAAGCATCGTCACGCCTTTTTCGGCGACGGCGGCGGCGCGGCGCTGGGTTTCGTGGTAGTTGGAGTTGCCTCCGTCGATGATGCTGTCACCGGGGCTCAGGAGCTCGACGACGGCGTTGATGGTCTGCTCCGTCGGGTCTCCGGCGGGCACCATGACCCACACGGCGCGCGGGGCGGAAAGCTGGGAGACCATGTCCTCAAGGGAGCTTGCGGCGGCGGCGCCCTCAGAAGCAGCGGCGCTGACGGCTTCCTCACTGAAATCAAAGACCACGACGCGGTGTCCTTTTTGCAGGAGTCGCCTGGTCATGTTGCCACCCATTCGTCCCAGGCCGATCATTCCAAGTTCCATACAATTTCTCCCTTGTGACCGCCACTCAGTCTCGCCCTTATTCTAGTCCCAATCGCCAAAAGGTCGGCATGGCGTCGTTACCATGGCTCTATGCGCATTGCGACTGAGGAAGTCAGCTTTCAGAGCGGGGAGGAAACACTCGCAGGGCGCATCTACTTGCCGTCCGATTTCCAAAGCGGCAATCCCCGCCCGGCGGCTGTTCTCGTTCACGGACTCGGCTCGGGGCAGAAAGCCATGAGCGGGGCGGCGCGTGACCTCGCACAGAACGGTGTTATCGCTCTCACGTTTGACCAGCGCGGGCATGGCAAGAGCGGCGGGGCCTACACGGGCGATTCATCGGCTGATGTGCGGGCGGCGGTTCAATTCATAGCGGAGCGGGACGGCGTGGATGCCTCGCGCATCGGTGTTGTCGGCCATAGCTCCGGAGCGCGCGATGCCATCATCGCCTGCGCCAATTGGGACGGTTATGCAGCGCTCGTGTGCTCATCAACGGCCGGCATCATCCCTCGTGAGGAACCGGGCGCCGCGGAGGCGTTCTATCGGCGGACGATGGGCAGCCGGAGTCCCGGGAGGCCGGGCGAACCGCCTGATCTCCGTGTCTATCCGCGAGATGGGTCCCTGCCCTGGGTCGACGGCCTTGCTATGCGTGCGGTTACCCGCGTGTGGAGCTTTTTGAGGGGGTATCGTTTGCGCGTCCGGTGGAGCGAAACATTGCAGACGTGGGGGACGGCGCAGGCAGGTATCGCGATCCTCGATGTGCCGGAGCGCCCGACGCTCTTCATCCACTGTGAGGGCGATACTTCAGTGCCGGTGATGGCGAGTGAGATTCTCTACCAGAAGTTCACCGGCCCCAAGGACCTCATGATCGTGCCGCGCGGCTGGCATGCCGCCCCTATCGCCCGCGCCTCAATTCGGGCGCTGTGGGTAAACTGGCTTGTGAACGCGTTGAAATCCGACACGGAGACCAATGACAGCCTCGATTGATCCCGTCTTTTGCCTACGGCACCGCGACAGGGAAACCGTCCTGCGCTGCGGCCGCTGCAACGATCCGATCTGCCCGGAGTGCATGGTGCAGGCCGCCGTCGGCCACATCTGCCCATCCTGCGTCACGTGGGAGAGGAATCCGGTTGGTCAGGTGGACAGTTCGCGACTTCTCACAGCCTTCGGCGCGGGGCTGGGGGCGGGCTTGCTGCTCGCAATTGCCATCACCGTCCTCTCGGCGTTCTTTGGCGGGTTCTTTGGCTTAATCATGTGGGCGTTGGCGGGTTTTCTCATCGGGCAGGCCGTCCATGTGGCCGCCAATCGGAGCCGCGCGCGAACGCTGCGGTATGTGGCGGGAGGATCCGCGGCGTTCTCCTGGGCGCTGGCGGCTGTCTTCATCGGCATCAGCTTTAGCGTCATTTGGCTGGTGTTTGCCGTGATCCAGGTGGCGATTGCCATCACCTTGGCGATTGCGCCGTTCCGCTAGTTCGGGCGGTCATCTTCCGGCTCCGCGTTGTCCGTATCCGGGTCACCCGTCTCCTCAGCAACATCCTCTTCACGATCACGCCTGCGGCGGGACGGCAAACTGATTGACGTTCGACGGCGCACGAACCAGATCAGGGTGACGATTGCTCCCCAAATCGGGCTCAACAGTACTACCCAGATAGCAAGCACGACGATTCCCTGGCCAATCACGCTCAACGTGCGTGTGGCGGCACGGGCCGTCTCGCCGACATCGAGGAAGCCGATAACCCACTCGGAACTCGGCTCCACGTAAACATAGACTATCGACGAAGAGGTCAGCGGCGCGCCGAAGTCTGTCTCACCCTTCACGGTGAAGCGAGCCTCATAGGGTTGGGAGCGGTCGATGGTGTACTCGTGTGTGGCGCTAATCTCCTGTACGCCCTCATCGATGTCGCCGCTCACGGGGATCAGGCCGTCGCCAAAGTCCCATTCATACGAGAGATTCAACACGTTCTCAGGACGCGTGAACGAGCCGGTCAGCGTGACTTCGTCATTCGCGCGGACGGTAATCGAGTCCTCGGTTGAGACGATGATGGTGGGCACGCGCTCGACGTTGACCGTGATTGAGTCCTCGCCGTCCACAACGCCGGCGTCGCCCGTGCCGCGAATCATGAAGGTGACAAAGTACGGCGACTGTTCACTTGAGTCATAGGAGTACCAGACCAGCTCTGTGACACGTTCACCGGGAGTCTCCGTGACGGCAGTGCGGGAACGCCGCTCCGAGACTGCACCGTCACCGAACTCCCACCGGTATTCGTAGGAGTCGATGCCCTGCGGCTCGGTGAACGTTGCGCGGAAGGCGACGGGGCGGCCCTCAACGACCTGCAGATCCGGACCGGCGTCGGCGGACATTTCGCCGGGAGCGAGTTCGAGGGTCACGTTGATGAGTGAGGTGGCAGACGTTTGCTCAAGGTAACGCTTACGACCCTCAAGCACTTCTATTTCCTCGCTGACGCGGGTGATCTCCCGCTGCACCGCGAGAATCTCCTCAAGCTCACCTTCGCGACTCAGCAGTTCATGCAGGGAATCGCGCGTGGCGTTGAGGTTGGTGATCCGCGACTGCACATCAAAGTACTCTTCCGTCACGTCCTGGCTGGAGGATGAGAGCGAAAGAACGTCCAGTCCCAGCGCAGAAATGGCACGGACGGCCGCATCCAGCTGCGCGCTTGGCACGCGGATGGAGATGCCCCCAACGTGCCGGCTGGAGCGCTGCTCACTGACGACCCATCCGCCGTGCTGCAAGGCGATACCGGACACATCACTTATCCGCCGCGGGACATCATCAACCTCAATGGTCATATCAACGATGCGGACGATGAGGCGGTCCTGAGCGGCAACGGGCGGGAAGCCGGTCTCGAGCTGGTCTGTATCTGAGCCGCGGCTATCATCCGTGGAGATGCTTGTGGTCTGGTCGGATGGTCCAGAAGATGGGGCCCGCTCGTTTGAAACGACGGCACCAAGGCTATCATCAGAATCGAAGCTCTCTTGCGAGAAGTCGGCGTCGTCGAAGAATTCGCCGGAATCCTCTTCGCTTGCGCCACAGGCAATGGCAAAGGCGACTACGAGCATCAGGAGCGCAAAAGCAAAGAATCGCGAAAGACTGTCCACGTCCAACTCCTTCCAGCGCAACGGTGGCAGACCGCGATGGGGCAAAGTATACGCCGCTCACTCCTGTTCTCCAAATGCGCCTAGATAGACAAGGATGCGGGCAGGCGGGCTGGAATCATCCGGCACACGGGCCCTTTCGCCGCTAGACTCTTTAGGTGGCCGCGTGTTCCCCGCCTGCGCGGTCGGGCCGTCTGCGCGTTTATCAACAGGGAGTAAAGCCGGGTGTCTGTACGAATAACGGTTCAACCCGGCTTGAACGACGACGCCAGGTCGCAGGTTTTGGTGGAGGACGGCCTGGGCACGTTCCTGTTCGATTGCGGCGCGCCATCCTGGAGTGATTCGCTACCACGGCTGGACGGGGCGCTCATCAGCAACGCCCACCCATTGAACACAGCAGGCATTCCCTACCTTCTCCATGACACGCCCATCTACGCGAGCGTGATGACATCCGCCATTCTCAAGGCAACGCAGGATATTTCCCGACCCGCACGAGAGAACGAAACGGTCTTTGCAGTCCCGGGCGGGTACGACGGCCCTGCAGCATCCCGCCAAGCGATACAACGCCCGTATACATTCCTGCTGACACAGAACGATTCCGCTAATCCGCAAGGGCAACCGGTGGACACATTTGCAGACGTACATCGTTGGTGGCTTGGACAGATGGCTGCTCTTGGAGTGAACAGTATCGAATCGCGCCCCGCGTCGGTTCTGCCTCAGCACGCCCCCGGCGCTCTCAACGGACGTGCTCTACGGCACTACCCCGTCGATCACTCCATCCTTGGCGCGTCCGCCATCGCCATCGAGACACGAGACGGATGGGTCGGCTATACGGGGGATATACGGTTCCACGGCCAGCAGCCGGGCCTCATGGAGGAGTTCGTCCAGGGATTCACCGACTCACATCCGTTTGCACTGATCGTGGACGGGACCAACATGCAGCCGGGCGTCACTCCTACAACTGAGAACGACGTGTACGAACGTGTGATGGAGGCCATCAAAGGGCAGGACGGTCTGATTGTGGCGGATTTTGACACGATGAACATGGAGCGGCTGTTGACGTTCAATCATGTCGCCGAAGCGTCAGGCCGCAAGCTTGTCCTCTCAGTGAGAGATGCCCACATGTACCTGTCCATGTCCATCGTTTGGCGGCAGTTTCCCGCCTTTGATGAAGTGGATACATTTCGCATCCTGGACGCGCCGCAATTTGACGACTCGACGAACGGTTGGGAGGCGAGACTGCGCGATCGATTCGAGACGATTCTCGTTTCGCCTCAAGAACTGCGTGAGAACGATGGAGATTACCTTGTGCGAAGTTCGCCTGCGGAGTTGGGCGTTCTGCAGGGGGATGGGCCAATAAGGGGCGTTTACATTCGCTCGCGTGCAGCCACGGGCAACGAGCACACGGTGCTCACTCGGGTTCGTGACATGGGCCTCGACATTTCCGGGCGGGACGCGGAGGACGCCAACTATTTCCACTCTTCAGGGCACGCGACATTTGACGAGACGATCGCGATGATTCGCCGCATCGTCCCCCGTTACATCATTCCAGTCCATACGGCGCAGACCGAGGCGTTTGCAGATGCTTTGGAAAGACTGCCAATCAACGTTATGACGGAGCGCGGCCGAGCCATCGAGATAGCCTAGCGCCCGGTTCACTTATTCCATGCTACCCCTCAAGCTGACCGTTGAGAACTTCATGCCCTATCGGGGGGCGCAGGAACCGCTTTTGCTTGAGGGACTTGGCATCGCATGCCTGTCCGGCCCCAACGGCGCGGGAAAATCATCTCTCCTGGACGCCATCACATGGGCGCTGTGGGGGCGTTCACGGGCGGGCGCGGCGGCGGATCAGCTTGTAGCCGCGCAGATGTCGGACATGGGTGTGCAGCTTGAGTTTCGATCGCATGACGTGGATTACCGCGTGGAGCGGCGCCACAGGCGGAGGGCTAGCGGCGGAAACACCACGCTCGATTTCCAGATGCGCGACGGCGCACGCTGGCGTTCATTGAATGAGACGACGGTCAGAGAGACGACCCGCAAGCTTATCGACACCATCCGCCTCGACTACGACACGTTCATCAATTCCGCCTTCCTGGTCCAGGGCAAAGCCGATCTCTTTGTGTCGCAACGGCCGGCGGAGCGTAAGCGAATCCTTGGCGAGATTCTCAACCTGTCCGTTTATGACGGGTACGCGCAGACGGCGCGGGAGATGGCGCGGGACGACCGCAACCGACAGGCCATTGCGCGGGGCCGCATCGAGTCCATCGAGCGCGAGCTTGAGCGAGAAGAGGGGCTTGAGAAACAGGCTCGGGACATTACCGAGAGCCTGTCGGATTTGAAAGAACGACTTGAATCCGCCGCGAAGCGCCGGGATGCACTCACGGCTGTCGTCGCCGACATGCAGGATCGCCAACGGCAGCTGCGGGAGACGGAACAGCGTATCGCCGAGTTGTCCGACGAAGTGGGGAGTCTGGCTGGGCGTCGTCAGGAACTACGCGAGACCATCGCGAGCGCCGAAAAGATGCTGGCGCGCACCGATGAGATTGAGTCGGGTTGGCGGGCATTGGAGGCCGCTCGATCAGCGTTGGCCGACTTGGGCAGCCGTGCCCGCACGCACGGCGAGTTGGTTGCGGAGCGAAGCCGGCTTGAGCAAGCTGCGTCCGAACAGCGTTCACGCCTTGAGAATGCAGTCGCGGAGGCGGAACGGAGACATGGTGAACTCGCCGAGCAGGCGGGGCGGCTGCCTGAGGTACAGCGGCAGTTGCAAGAGGCCAACACTGTTCGCACCGGCCTAGAGGAACATGAACGGGAACTCTTGGAACGTCGTGCAGCGAGAGATGAGATGAACGGTCGGCTCGGCGAGATGCGCGCCACGCTTGCGGCACTGAACTCTGAGAGCAGCAAACTTGACCCGCGAATGGCGCTCATTGAAGCGGATTCTGATGCCGAGTGTCCGGTGTGTGGCACGGAATTGGGGCAGCACGGGATGGAGCGCGTGCGTGAGCATTTTCGGCAGCGCAAGACAGAGATCGCCGTGCAGGTTCAGGAACTCACTGACAGCGGCAAGTCTTTGCGTGGCGCATATGACGCTCTTGTTAAGGAAATAGAGGGGGCTGAAGCGGCGTGGCGCAATGAATCCGCACGTGCCAGTGGGCAAATCGGCGCACTGGAAACGCAGGAGGCACAGGCGCAGAAAGCTGCGGATGAGGTGTCCGGTGCGCAAATCGAACTGGAAAAGGCGCGGGCAGTGCTCGCCGCCATGCCGCAAGAATCTGACGAGTTGCGGTCTGTCCGGCAGAAGATCGCCGAACTTGGTTATGACTCGGACGCGCACACCGCTGCACAGCAAGCGGAATCGGGATTGCGCCGCTGGGAGAACGAGCGGCATGAGCTCGTCGCCGTGTCCGCCCGTGTGGACGCCGACCGGGCAGCGTTTGCGGACGTGAACGAACGGTGGCAACGAGCGGCAGAGGCCCATGAGTCCGAACAGTCTCGCGCGGCAGAGCTTAAGGACAGCCTCAAGGGTTTTGATGATGCCGTCACGGAGTCAGAGGGGGCGCAGGCAGAGGTTGAAGGGTTGGAGGGGCAGATTCGAGAAGCCGATCGACAGCAGACTCTCGTTGAGGGCGATCTCCAGCGTCTCGAACGGCAGCGGGAGGAGAAGGCGGGACTGGACGAGGAGGAGAGGGAAGCGGCCTCTCGCGCCTCCATTCACGATGACCTCGCGCTGGCGTTTGGCCCCAGAGGCGTTCAGGCGCTTCTCATAGAGACGGCGCTGCCGGAGCTGGAGGATGATGCCAATGATCTGCTCGGCCGCATGACGAACGGCTCGATGACGCTGCGGCTTGAAACACAACGCCAGACGCAGGCGGGCAACACCATCGAGACGCTTGAGGTCATTATCTCGGACATCCAGGGCACGCGCGCTTACGAGATGTACAGCGGCGGCGAGGCGTTTCGAATCAACTTTGCGCTGCGCATCGCGCTGTCAAAGCTGCTGGCGCGGCGGGCTGGGTCAGAGGTGCCCGTGCTGTTCATCGATGAGGGGTTTGGAAGCCAGGATGCGGAGGGGCGCGAGCGGCTCATCGAGGCGATTTCGGAACTCTGGAACGACCCGGTCTTCCACAATGGCCTGATCCTGATCATTACGCACATCGACGACGTACGGAACCAGTTCGATACGCGCATCGATGTCATCAAGACGGAGAACGGCTCTCGCTACAGTCTCTCCGCGTGAGGATTGAGTCCATTTCGGTTTGTCCCGCCTAGCCAACGGGCGTACAATTGAGCCCAGGGTGCGAGGGGAGGTGGCCGCGTGATCGAGATGACAATCGACAGGATCGGCGTGAGCCTCAACAGCTATCAGCGCGTCGTCATTCTCAAGGAGAAAGCGGCTGAGCGGCGCCTAATCATCTGGATTGGCCCCGCGGAGGCCGAATCCATTGCCATCAAGATGCAGAATGTCCGCGTTCCGCGCCCTCTCACGCACGATCTCCTGAACACCGTCATCCCCGAGCTCGGCGGAGAGATTCGCCACATCCTCATATCGGATCTCAAAGACGACACGTTTTTCGCACAGATCATCGTGCGCCACGGCGACAAGGACATCGAGATTGACAGCCGACCGAGCGACGCCGTCGCGCTTGCGGTCCGGGCAGAAGTCCCGATCTTCGCCGCGGACGAGGTACTAAACGAGGCCGGCGTGCTGGTCAATTCAGACACCGGCGACTACGTGTTCGCGCGTGACGCCGATGGCTCCGAGCCTCGCCAAGTGACTGAAGAAGAACTTCACAAGCTTTCGGCATTCAGGGAGTTTGTCGAGGAACTGGACCTTGAGGGCGGCAAAGGCGTGTCCGACGACGAGGCCCGAAGGATGTCCGCATTCAGTGACGCCGTAGAAGAGATCAACATGGATCTCGAGGGCGAGCAGCGCAAAGATTAGTTTTAAAGTTCGCGGTCAAGCTTGATTGGCCTGTTGGCTTGGACACCGCGTTCCAACATTGGCGGTCATCGGGTCTTTCGACCTGGCAATCAGCCCGCCGCGTTCCTGCATTGCCAGCCATCGGGTCTTTCGACCTGGCGGTCAGCAGGCCACAGGCAGGTACGTGAATTGATTGACGCGCCTACGCGTGTGTGATAACTTTCGCAAGCGGTGTCATGTCGCGGTTAAACGGCAGTAGAGCCATGCAAGTTGCAGTGCGGCTGCTTGGCCTCGGATGGTACGTAGCCGTCTGCATCGTTTTAGGGGTGCTGGGCGGTGTGTGGCTGGATGACCGCCTCGGGGTGACGCCGTTGTTCATACTACTGGGGGTGGGGTTAGCATTGATTGTGGCCGCTTGGGGCGCTTATCGAATGGCTGCGCCGCTTCTGTCACCACGACCCACGCGAAAGGATAACGACGAGTGAGTCTGCTTGAGCGGCCTCGGGTGCTGTTCAGCCTCATCGCCGCGCTCCTTTTAACGGTACTGGGAATCCTGTTCCTGAAGGGCCCACTGGAGATTCCCCCCCTCCAGGTTGATCCCGTCGCCGAACCGTTCGGCTATCCGCTCCGTGCCACCGTAATCCAGCAGTGGATCGCCATGATCGTCATCCTGGGCCTTGCCTGGTTCGCCACGCGAAAGATGGAGGTTATCCCTGGTCGCATGCAGGCGCTGGCGGAGGCCGTTGTCGAGGGGCTTCTGAATCTCTGCCAGAGGGCAGCGGGCGCGGCGAACGGACGCCGCTTCTTCCCTGTCGTCGCGACGATATTCCTGTTCGTCGCCGGCGCTAATCTGCTCGGTTTCATCCCCGGCACGGGAACCATCTACACCGTCGTATCGGCAGAGGAAGAGGTTCACCATTACGAGGAGAAATACTCAGGGGCGGAACTGGAATCCAAACTCGAGGATCTCCACCTTTACGTTCTGGATGCCAACAACAATTACCCGATTGGCGGCTTCGAATATGAACTGGGCGGCGAGACGACCACGCAATACGACATCTACGGCGACCAGTGGGAGGAGTTCCACGCGAACAACCCCGAACTGAACGCCGGCCACCTCGTCCCGTTCCTGCGACCCGCCAACACGGACGTGAACACGCCGTTCGCGATCGCTGTTTGGAGCTTTATCTTCGTGGAGTTCTGGGGTGTGACCAGCCTCGGACTCTTTAGTTATCTAGGCAAGTTCTTCAACTTCAGTCGTCTTCTGCGGGGGAACATCCCGTTCGGCCTGATCGATATATTCGTCGGATTTGTGGATCTGGTTTCCGAGCTTGTGCGGCTCCTCAGCTTCACCTTCCGGCTCTTCGGCAACGTCTTTGCCGGTGAGATTCTCATCCTGATGATGTCATTCTTCGTGCCGTTGACGTTTGTTGTCGGCGTGTTCTTCATGGAAGTCTTCTTCGGTATCATCCAGGCGTTCATCTTCGCCATCCTGACCCTGATCTTCGCCATCCTTGCGGTCACGCACCACGGTGGCGAGGACCACGGCGGAGAGCATCACGAGGAAGCAGCTGCACACTAGGCATTTGCATTCACAGAACAAGCAGAGAAAGAGACAGACGAGTGGGAGGTAGCATGATTGGTTCGCACAGCGGGTGGAGCCGGATTCTTCTGGTTCTGATGATTGTCGGGTCCCTGATGGCCCTGACGACGGGTGTGGCGTTCGCGCAGGACAGCACGCCGTTTATACCCACAGAGGGCTTGAAGCTGCTCGGAGCAGGCCTCGCCATCGGCCTGGGCGCGATCGGCCCCGGCATCGGTATCGGTATCGCCGTTTCCAAGGCGATGGAGGCCATTGGTCGCAATCCGGACGCAGCCGGACAGGTTCAGACCAACATGATCGTCGGTGTCGCCTTCGCTGAGGCAATCGCGATCTACGCGCTGGTCGTCGCAATCTTGCTCCAGTTCGTCTAGAACGGTGAGAGCAAGACAGGACATTGTGATGTCGGCGCAGACTTTTGCAGTCGGTCGGAAGGGGGAATGAGTCGATGGAAGCCATCGGATTCAACATCCCCGGGCTGATCAGCCAGTTCATCAACTTCGGGATATTCCTGCTTCTGATGTCGCTGATCCTCTACAAGCCCGTGACGCGGATGCTTGACCAGCGCGCGGAACGCATCCGGGAGGCGCTCTCAGAGGCGGAGCGCGCTCGCGAGGAATCCGCCCGCAGCGGCGAGGAGGTTCAGCAGGCGCTCGCAGAGGCCAGGGATCGCGCCCAGCAGATCATCCAGCAGGCGACGGAGACAAGCCGACGCCAGGCGGAGGAGCTGCTGGCACAAGCTCGCCTGGACGCGGAGGCTGTTGCCGAACGGTCACGGGAGGAGCTTCGGCGCGAGGCCGCGGAGATCATCGAACAAGGCAGGCAGGAGATCATCAATCTCTCGATCATGGCCGCCGAGCGCATCATCAATCAGTCGCTCGACCATGACACGCATCGCGGCCTCGTTGAAGAGGTGCTGCGCGAGGCGGAAGAGATCACGAATGGCGGAGGCTCCTAACCGATGCCCTCCGGCGGATCAGCCCGGCGATACGCGCAGGCGGTGTTCGACATCGCCCGAGAGCAAGACACGCTTGATCAGTGGCGGGACGACCTGCAGACGATAGCGGACGTTCTTGGCTTGCCGGACGTGCAGACCTTCATGGAATCGCCGCGCGTCTCGGAGGAGAACAAGCAGCAGTTGCTTGATCAGCACCTCGGCAGCGTTGCGCCGCTGGCGCGCAACCTCGCCATGATCCTCATACGGCGCAACCGCTCTCACCTCGCCCAGGGCATCCTGGATAGTTACCTGGAAATGTTGGACGAGGAACGCGGAATCGTCGCCGCAAACGTGACATCCGCAGAGCCGATGGACGACGACCTGCAGGATCAGGTGCGCCAGTTGTTGAATCGGCAGGTTGGGCGTGAGCTGCGGCTGTCCGTGGACGTGGACCCGGAGATCATTGGCGGATTCGTTGCGCGTGTGGGAGACCGGGTTCTGGACGGCAGTACGCGCTCCCGTCTTCGCAATCTTCGCGATTGGCTACGAGAAAGCGCCGCGTCATCCTAAGTGGGCCCGACGGAGAATAGACCAGGACTTGTAACGACAGGGAAATAGAGACAAGGGGACTGAAAGATGGCTGTTCGCGGCCAGGATATTGCGTCAATCATTAGGCGTCAGATTGAGGACTTTGGGGTTTCGATTGAGACCGTCGACGTCGGTTCGGTCATCCAGATTGGTGACGGAATCGCGACGGTTCACGGCCTCACCGGAGTGCGCTACGGCGAGCTGATTGAATTCGCCACCGGCGCAATCGGTATCGCGTTGAACCTTGAGGAGGAGACCGTCGGAACGGTCATCCTCGGCTCAGACGCCGGCATCCAGGAGGGCTCGGAGGTCCGCACGACAGGGCGCATCGCAGAGGTGCCCGTCGGTGACGGCATGTTGGGACGCGTCGTGGACGCGCTCGGCGTCGCCGTGGACGGCAAGGGCCCAATCCAGACCACGCAGTCCAGGCCGCTGGAGAGGGTTGCGCCGAACGTTGTGACCCGCCAGTCCGTCAACAAGCCGGTGCAGACCGGCATCAAGGCGGTGGACTCCATGATTCCCGTCGGCCGCGGCCAGCGTGAGTTGATCATCGGCGACCGCTCCACGGGCAAGACGGCTATCGCAATCGACACGATCATCAATCAGCGCGGCGGCGACCTCATTTGCATCTACGTCGCCATCGGCCAGAAGGCGTCCAAGGTGGCGCAGCTGGTGGCCACGCTTGAGCAGAACGGCGCGATGGAGCACACCGTTATCGTCACAGCCAACGCTGCGGACTCCGCAGCGATGCAATACCTTGCGCCTTACGCGGGCTGCGCCATCGGTGAGCAGTTCATGGAAGAGGGTAAGGACGCGCTCATCGTCTATGACGACCTCTCCAAGCACGCGTGGGCATACCGCGAGGTTTCGCTCTTGCTTCGCCGCCCGCCGGGTCGTGAGGCCTACCCCGGCGACGTTTTCTATCTACACAGCCGCTTGCTTGAGCGCGCGGCACGCATGAGTGACGAGAACGGCGGCGGCTCGCTTACAGCGTTGCCGATTATTGAAACACAGGCCGGCGACGTGTCCGCCTACATTCCCACAAACGTCATTTCCATCACGGACGGCCAAATCTATCTAGAGACGGACCTGTTCAACTCCGGCATTCGCCCAGCGGTAAACGCGGGCTTGTCCGTCTCCCGCGTGGGCGGCGCAGCGCAGACACGAGCCATTCGTCGCGTGGCGGGCCGACTCCGGCTCGACCTCGCACAGTTCCGCAATCTACAGGCGTTCGCACAGTTCGGCAGCGGCGACCTCGATGCTGCAACACGCCGACAGCTGGAGCGCGGGCAGATCCTCACGGAACTCCTCAAGCAGGGGCAGTACGAGCCGTTGCCGGTGGAGAAGGAGGTTGTAGTCCTCTTTGCCGCGACACAGGGCCTGATGGACGACGTGCCCGTTGAGCGCGTGGGCGCCTTTGAGAGCGCTCTGCTCGCGTTCCTCGACGCGTCCCATGAGAACGTCCTGACCACGATCCGCGAGTCAGGCGACCTTGCAGAGGAAACGGAAACCGCGCTGCGGAACGCGATCCAGGAGTTCAAGGACACCGGGACCTACTAGGCGAGAACGGGACACAACCGAGAGGACAGGGCGTCGTGCCAAATACACGGCAGATTAGACAGCGGATTCGCAGCGTCACCAGCACGCAGCGGATCACGAGCGCGATGGAACTCATCGCGGCAGCAAAGATGCGCCGCGCCCAGCAGCGCGTACTGGCCACGCGCCCCTACTCCACACGCCTGCTTGATCTCATCGCGGACATCGTCGCGCGGCAGAGCGGCAGCGGGGACGATATTCACCCACTGATGCAGGTGCGTGAGCCGAGCAACATCGGGCTGATCCTGTTCACGCCGGATCGCGGGCTGTGCGGCGGACTCAATGCGAACCTAAATCGCGCCGCCTACAATTTCGGCCTGGAACAGGGACACCCCGTCTCTCAGATCTCCGTGGGCAAGAAGGGCAACGACTTCTTCTCGAGACGAGGCCGGGATATCCGCGCCGAGTTCCTTAACCTCGGCGATTTCCCGGAGCCGATCGACACGTCGCCCATCGCGCGGATCGTCCTGGAGGACTACGAGGCCGGACGGCTTGACCGTGTCTACCTTGGTTACGCGACTTTCGTGAACAATGCCGTGCAGGAGCCGACAATCCGGCAACTGCTGCCCGTAGAGCCGCCGGCCGCGTCTGAGAACGGGGCAAGCGAGTCACTCGGTGACTACGAATATGAGCCGGACGCGGCAACGGTGCTCGGCGGCCTGCTCCCCCGCTACGTGGAGATGCAGATCTACCAGGCGGCTCTGGAGAATGCGGCGTCTGAGCAGTCCGCGCGGATGGTTGCGATGCGCGCCGCGACGGACGCGGCAGGCGAGATGATTGACGCGCTGACGCTTGAATACAACAAGGCGCGGCAGGAGACCATCACCAAGGAACTGCTGGATCTCGTGGGCGGTGTTGCCGCGCTGGAAAAGGCGTAGCCGATGCAGGGTGTGGCCATGTCCACCATAGACAGGTTCGCGGACACGCCACCGCGCCTGAGCGCCGTCGTCTCTGACCTTGACGGCGTGCTGTGCGATACGGAGAGCGTGCTTGTCTCTGCCGTAAACCGATTTCTAGCCGAAGAAGAGCAAGCGCCCCTGATATATGACGAGGCACGTACGATGACCGGCCTCGATAACGATTCATGGTGGCGGCGCATACGAGAAATGCGTCCCACACTCACCACGCCGCTGGATGAGTACACACACCGCGTCGATATGATTGCGCGGACTCTCTTCCCCACCGAGTTGGTGGTAGCGGACGGCGCGATTGAACTTGTCGCGGCGATTCGCCAGACCGGCGTACCTTTCGCCCTGGCGACTTCGGCTAGGGCAGCGTGGGCCGGACAGCGGCTTGAGATTATGGGCATCACCGATGCCTTTGACCATGTTGTGACGGCCGATGATGTTTCGGCGCACAAGCCGGATCCTGAGATTTATCTGAAGGCAACGCAGGCGCTGGGCGTCGACCCGGCGGGGACGCTGGCCATCGAAGACTCGACCAGCGGGATCAAGGCGGCGCGCGACGCGGGGCTGTACACCATCGCCATCCGCACGCATTGGATGCGTGACGCTGATCAGACCTACGCGCACGTCATCGTCGATTCACTGCGAGACATCGATATCGACGCGCTGCTGGCGGGAGGTGAAGGATCATGAGCACCTTCCAAGCCCGCGGCATCATCTTCGACTTTGACGGTGTGCTCATCGACAGCGAGCCGCTGTATTTGAAGTCAGTGAATGTGATCCTCGAAGAGTGCGGCGTCCCGCAGCTAACGGCACCCGAATACGAGAGGTGGATCGGTTCAACGGCCACACGCACTTGGGAAGCGCTGGCGCGGGAGAACAATCTGCCGGAGCCTCCGAAGCATTACCAGGATCGCTATGAGGCGGTGATTGAGGCTGTTTTGTGGCGTGAGCTGAAACTCACGCCGGAGGCTGAGGAGCTGCTGGGCATCGTGGAGCGGCGCGGCATCCCACGCGGCGTTGCGACGGCGTCACGCCGCAAGTGGCTCACGATAAAGCTTGAGAAGTTGGGGTTGACGGAGTACTTCGACGTCGCAGTGTGCTCCACGGACGTGCGGCGGACAAAGCCCGCGCCGGACATCTATCTCAAGGCAGCGGAGCTGATGGAGCTGGATACGGCGGATGCCATTGCTATCGAGGACTCCCCGGCCGGAATCAAGGCCGCCAAGAGCGCGGGCATTCGGACAGTCGCACTGCGCACGGGCATGACAACAAACCTTGATATTTCGAAGGCGGATGAGATTATCGAGAGCCTTCGAGAGTTTGACGTGGATCGTTACTTTGGACAGGGGGCCGAGTTGGCCCCGGCACGCTAGGTGAGGTGAGGAAATGGCCAACGGACAGGTTGTACAGGTCATCGGAACCGTCGTTGACGTGGAGTTTCCGGCGCAGGAGCTTCCGGATATCTACAACGGGCTGACGGTTGACATGGAGGGCGAGCAGATCGTCCTTGAGGCGGAGCAGCACATCGGCAACAACTGGGTGCGCTGCCTCGCGATGGGCGCGACGGAGGGCCTGCAGCGCGGCGTCGAGGTTGTCGATACGGGTCGCCCAATCGCCGTCCCTGTCGGGCGCGGCTCCCTGGGCCGCCTCTTCAACGTGTTGGGCGAGCCGCTGGATGGCCTTGGAGACGTATCCGCCGAGCAGACGTGGCCGATTCACCGCGAGCCGCCCCCCTTCGATGAGCAGGAGACCAGCACGCAGATGCTGGAAACCGGCCTGAAGGTCATCGACTTGATTACGCCATTCACACGTGGTGGAAAGATCGGCGCGTACGGCGGCGCGGGCGTCGGCAAGACCGTCGTTATTCTTGAACTCATCCGCAACATCGCCACCGAGCACGGTGGATTCTCTGTGTTTGCCGGCGTCGGTGAGCGCTCCCGCGAGGGCAACGACCTTTGGCACGAGATGCGCGACTCCGGCGTTATCGACAAGATTGCGCTCGTGTTCGGGCAGATGAACGAGCCGCCCGGCGTGCGCGCCCGCATCGCCCTGACCGGCCTCACGATGGCCGAGTATTTCCGGGATGTTGAGGGGCAGGACGTTCTCATCTTCATCGACAACATCTACCGCTACATCCTCGCGGGCATGGAGGTCTCCGCGCTGCTGGGCCGCATGCCTTCCGCAGTGGGATACCAGCCGACACTGGCGACGGAGATGGGCGCGCTGGAGGAGCGGATCACGTCCACCAACAAGGGCTCCATCACATCCTTCCAGGCCATCTACGTGCCCGCCGACGACTACACGGACCCTGGCGTGGCCACCACGTTCGGACACCTTGACGCCGTCATTGCGCTGGAGCGCTCCATCGCAGAGCAGGGCCTGTATCCGGCAGTTGACCCACTCACGTCCAACAGCCGCATTCTTGACCCGCAGGTGGTGGGTCAGGAGCACTATGATGTCGCCCGGGGTGTGCAGCAGGTGCTGCAGCGCTACAAGGACCTGCAAGACATCATCGCCATCCTCGGCTTTGAGGAGCTGTCCGACGAGGACAAGCTGACGGTGTCCCGCGCCCGCAAGATCCAGCGTTTCCTCTCGCAGCCCATGTTCGTTGCGGAGGCGTTCACGGGGCAGGCCGGCAAATACGTCGCCATCCGTGAAACAGTACGCGGCTTCAAGGAGATTCTCGACGGCAACCACGACGAGCTGCCGGAGCAAGCCTTCTACATGGTCGGCGGCATCGAGGAGGCCGTTGAGAAGGCCCGGGAGATGGCAGCCGAGGGGTAAACCATGCCGACCCACCTGCAAATCATCGCGCTGGACAGGATCGCCTACGAGGACGACGTCGATATCGTCGTTCTGCCCGGGGAGGAGGGGCAGCTTGGCGTTCTGCCGCGGCACGCGCGCATCGTGACGCTGTTACAGCCGGGCGAGGTGCTGGCGCGCAAGAGCGGCGAGGAGACCTCGCTGGCCATCAGCGGTGGTTTTGCGCAGATCGGACCGGACAGCGTGACGATCCTGTCCGACGCTGCGGAGTACGCGGATGACATCGACATGGAACGGGCCGAGGAGGCGCGCCGCCGCGCGCAAGAGCGCCTCAGTAGTCCAGGCGCCACCCCGGACCTGGAAATGGCGCGTGCGGAATCTGCACTCCTGCGCTCAATGGCCCGCATCAGGGTCGCGGAGCGCATCGCCGCCCGCCGCCGCAGGCAGCCGCCGGGGGGTCAGCAACCCCGGCAGGAGTAGCTAGCGGCGGGAGTTGTTGCGGCGGCCGCGTTTGCGATGCGGTAGCCGGTGACGATGGCGTCAGTTTGCTCCGACTCAGGATGTTCCCAGTGCGGCCGAAAATCTAGCGGCGCCTTCTCCAAACGATGATGATGGCCGCCACGAGGATGCCAATAACTGCGATTATCAGCCACTGACCAATTTCCCTCCGGATGCTGGATTCGGCAGCCGGCGTTGCTGTCAGCTCGGTTGAAGCGCCAGGCGTTGATGCCGGATCCTCCTGCGTTGCCGGAACAGGCGTCACCCCCGGTGTCGGTGTTGGACTCGGCATTGGCGTAAATGCTGCCGTTGGCGTGGCTGTATTGGTGGGTATGGGTGTGGGTGACGGCGTTGGCGTCACGGTTGGCGTTGGAGTTGGGGTCGGCAAGGCGATGCCGCAGACGTTGGCGTCGTTGGCTAGGAGAAACGCGGGCGACCAATTGGAAATGGGCCTGCCGTCGGGCCCTCCTGCGAGGATTCTGACTGTGAGAGCTACCCTATCTATGTGCGACCACAGCCTTTGCCATAGCTGCTGTTGATTGAGTCGAATAATTGCGTCGCCATTGTGAAAGAATTCTGGCCAAATATCGATGAATCTCCTGTCTCGTGACGTTACTTTGCGGAACTCCAGTGTGAGGTCACGAGTATCTTCCAATCCCTCTAAGGCAAGTTCCAATGTGGTTTCGTAATTCCGGGGTGACTCTCGCAGGAGGCAGTAGGGCGTACTAGGGTGAGCAGACTCAATAGAGACCGGATGTGAAGGAACCGGCACTTCACTGACATCAGGCTGTTGCGGCTGTTCCGAAGGCGTGTTGCCAAATGGGTTTTTGTAGATGAGTACCCTTCCGCGATTGATATCACCTATATAGAGGTCGTCGTTATCGTCGAATGTTGCCGTATAGGGCATGGAGCCAAAGTCATAGAGATAGGAATTCGGCAAGTCATTCGGTTCGAGTGGATCATCATATATACCCACGAACCGTGGTCCAAAGTACGCATTGTAGCCGACGACCATCCTGTTAGTGCTGTCGAAAGCGGGCTCCCAAGTTGCCGCGGTAAAGATATGATGTCCGGACTTGCCAATTATTTCTCTGTCTTCACGAAAACCCGTGGATAGATGAGTGTAGGCTTCGGCAGAGAGTGTGAACACCTTATCGGCATTCGGAGCAAAGATGGTCTGGGAGTTCGCTGAATCGGTCGAAGATTGAGGAAAGACCAGCATCCGTTTATTCCCTGAAACTTCCAGTGCGTGGTCGGAGACATAGAGATTACCCTTCCTGTCTATAGACAGCGCGCCCGGGTAGCACAACACATCACGGTGGCCGCCATCCCCGATTGCACTCCTGTCATCCTCTCGGAATCGGCCTTGATTGCATTGTGTACTGGTCGCATCCTGTTGGCCCAGAATCACATCCACCAACGGGTTTGTCAGTGGGTTACGTATACGGAGCACGCGATGATTATCAGTATCACTGAGCCAGAGATGACTGCCTCCTCCTTCAATTGCGATGCCAAAAACGCGTGCCCCTAAAGTGATTTCCTCCGTCGTCCCCAGTACCGGGAATGTGGCCGATTCTCTCCACGTGGTGTGCAGCGGTGCGGAGCTTTCAGTCAAGGGGAGTTGATAGACGTCTAGGAAAAACCTACCCTCAAAGCCCAGCACCCACAATCTGCCTGCGGCGTCCACCTTGATTCTGCCGCAACAGTAGTGCCCTTCTCCTACCTGGAATTCATCGCCAACTACGCCATCGGCGGGCTGCCCGTCATACAGAGTTTCAAGTCCATTCCAGAACAGGAGTCGTTCTCTGTCAGACACGATCAATTGGTCTTGCCAGATGGCGACCCCCCTAGCAGAGAGCAGCCCATTCCTATCCTTAAAGTTCGCGTCGCCTGGTGGGTAGAAAAGTCGCTTGTCGGCCGGTCCAACCGCTTTCGTATCAGTCTCAGTTGTAAGTGCTGGAAATCGGAACACATCCGCAGTTATGAGGTAGACGGGGACCAGAACATTGCCGCTTGCATCAATCCCCACGCTGCCGGTCACCGGGCACAGGAGAGGAACACCAGGCAATGAAGAGAGCCGCTCGCCACACATGCGGTCAGGCATATAGGAGTCTCTACCAAGAACCTGCAGGACGGAGTTACCCGCTTCGTCCCATAGCTGGATCATGGAGTTGCCTGCATCGACAACCCACACGCCTCTCCCCAAAGGGTCAAGCTCAAGCGAGGATGGGCGATGGAATCCCGAGCCAAACTCTGCATCGGCCTGCATGCCGGACTCGAACGGAGGTTTGAAGACCAGAATCCTGTCGTTGATCGTGTCAGCAACGTATGCCCAACCGCTATCGCTGACTCTCACCGCCGACGGGCCTTGTAACCCGGAAAGCCCGTCTCCCTCCTCAGCACTGCGGAAATCGCGTTGTCCCAATACGAGGTCTGCACGTTGGGCGATTTCCCCCGTAACCGAATTCACAGGGAATCGCAGAACCCTGTTGTTGCCGCCATCCGCCACCCACATATTGCCCTCAGCATCAATCTCCACTCCGTTTCCGTACCAGTTGGTCGCCCCTTGATTAGAAGGAGAGTGGAAACACAGAGTTTCGGCAGTCGGACGCCGTGGACTACCCCGGTTGCACGCCATACCTGTGAAATCAGCTTGACCCCAGACTCGATCAGCAGTGGCGTCCGTCGCAAAAGGGCTCTCGTATTTCAGGATTCGATGGTTTACTGAGTCAGGTACGTATAATCCACCTTCATCATCGACAGCCATCGTTACGAAATTGTGGGTCTCACCCGGGCTGAGCGCGATATCTCGCGCGCCGCACAATGTGTCTGCTGATGCAACAGATCGGTAGGGAAACCGTTGAAGTCCGCTATCTCCGTTGCATGCCGAATGGTCGTATCCGTCAGGTTGGCCGATAACGAGGTCTGCAGAGCACGGAGAAGTGGTTTCGTAACAGTTGGCAAGGTCTATTCCAAGTATCCTGCTGTTTCCGGAATCCCAGATATAGGCCTTACCGGCGCCGTCAGATCTGTCCACGACTACCCCGCCTGGGCCGAATACCTTGAATGGCACCACGCTCAATGGAGCTATCTGTGAGAAGTCTGGCTTTCCAAGAATCACGTCTGCCCATAGATCCCCTTCAAGTCCCCGAATCGGGGATGTTGGTGGGAATCTCGCGTCGGTTCCGCAAGCTCTTCGATTTTCGGCAAAGATGAATTCGTCTGACCACTCCGAAGCAAACTGTTCATTATCGGCCGAGATGACACGAACCTGGAGTCTCAGCTGATCATCTGATTCAAATCTCAGGTTGACTCTTGACATATCGATGGAGATCCGACGCGAGTCTTGCCAATTGATCTGCCGCCTGAACAGCTCAGACTGAGATCGGGAGCGCTCCTCGAGGAATTGGAGCCTTCCGTCGTTGCCAAACGCCGTGAGGTTTTCCCCTGTGATGGTCAACAGCCTGTCGGTATCCTCTGCCGAACGTTCGAGAACGCAGTAGGGAGGAGCTGGGTCAACGCTCGATATCGCCGGGATCGGAGTTTGACCATGGGTCACTTCTGCCGCAAGGAAAACTATCGCCGGCGCTGCAAGAGCCATAACGATTGCGATCCACGCTAAGCGGACCCGCCCCAAAGAGAAGCTCTTATCAGCCATCATCTCCGCAATCGGACTGAAGGATTATGGTGTGCCCGACTTCAACATGGTATAGGAGTTTCCTGCCGCAGGATCTGACCGGCGGGAGTCTTGTTAGTGGAACGTCTCGCGTAGCGTTAGCGATCTATCTGACAGGTCACGGCTGACTATCAAGCGCGTCTTTAGATTCCTCGCTACGCTCGGAATGACAGCGGAAGCCTCGGTAGTCGTCAATTGCGGGGTCGCGGTTGGCGTTTCCTCGGCGCACTCCCGTCAGCAGGAAAAGAGTCAGGCTTACGATTTACATATTTCATAAAACCTTTCCTCCATGTACTTGCTTGGACGGGTCACGATCCAGTCACTGGTAGTCACGGGAGAATGGCTCTCCGCTGGAATTCGACGAGGTCCGCGTACACGCCCCCCGCGGCGAGCAGGGAGTCATGTGGGCCGGTCTCCACTGCGCGCCCGTTTTCCAGAACGATGATGCTGTCCGCGCTGCGGATGGTGGACAGGCGGTGCGCGATGATTAAGGAGGTACGGCCGGCACGGACGCGGGTCATTGCCTCCCTGAGAAGACGCTCGTTCTCGGCATCCAGGTTAGAGACGGCCTCGTCCATCACCAGAATGGGAGCATCTTTGAGCACCGCGCGCGCGATGGCGATGCGCTGCCGCTGCCCCCCGGACATCTGGACTCCCCGTTCACCGGCGTTGGTCTCATACCCTTGGGGCATCCGCTGAATGAAGTCATGTGCCAGAGCGACCCGTGCGGCTTCTTCCACCTCCGCGTCCAGGGCATCCGGGCGCGCCAGGCGGATGTTTTCGCGGATGGTCATGTTGAACAGGTAGATATCCTGCGGCACCCAGGCGATGAGATCGCGCAAGGCGCTCTGTGGAAACGCCCGCACGTCATGCCCGCCGATTGTGATAGCTCCGTCTGTGACATCCCAGAAACGCATGAGAAGATGGATGCAGGTGGATTTCCCCGCGCCGGAGTGCCCCACGAGGGCGACGCTCTCGCCCGATTCTACTGAGAAGCTCGCTGCGTCCAGCGCCGGAGGTAACTCTGGTGCGTAGTGGAAGTTCACACCCTTGAACTCGATGCGGGGCTCCACCGGACCTGGGGGTGGCGCCGTTACCGTGTCCCGTACAGGAGCAGGTGCGTTGAGCACGGCAAACACCCGGTCCGCTGCCGCGAAGACTACCCCAAGGCTCTCCGCGACCCTGGTAATGTCAGTCACTGGCCTGAAGATGAATATGGCGAGGATGATGACAACCGGATAGAGCGCGGGTGTGAGTGAGCCCGAGGACACCAGGTAGGCTGCAACAATGACAATGCTAAGCATGCCCAACGTGATGAGCACGGACGTGGCCGCCTGCTCTCCACCTGCTCGGCTCCCGTGGGCGACCTGTGCCCTCACCAGGCTGCGGCTGTCTTTGAGCAGCCCTTCCAGGAAGCGCTGTCCCTGCCCAAAGGCCACCACTTCGCGGAGTCCCTGAACGCCGTCCACCACATCCGCGTTCAGCGAACCCAACGTCTCTCGCAATCCCCGGCCTTGGGATGCCGCCCTCTTGCGCAACCAGAAGGGAACCGTCGCCGCTGCCAAGGTCGCGGGAAGCAGCGCCAAGGGGAGTAGCCAGTGCATCACGGCGAGAGTGAGAAGCGCTCCCAGCGGCACCACAACCGCCACGATGAACGTCCCCACTGTGTGAGCGTAGAACCACTCGATGGTGTCCACGTCGGCCATTGCGGCAGTGGAGACGTCACCGGAACGTCGGTCAAGAAGGTAACCCGGCGCCAGCCGATCCAACGCCTGATAGAGCCAGATGCGGAGCTCGGCCAGAATGCGGTAGGCGAGGTCGTGCGCCAGCCACATCTCCGCCCACGCCGACACCGCTCTGCCGACCACGACGCCGCCGAGTACAAGGGCGCTCAAGTAGAGAGCGTCAGCCGCCGCCCCCGTCGCTACTCTTCCCACCATGAATGCCCCAATCCCGGCGGCGGCGATCATCAAGCCGTGATTCAGGATCCCCATAAGCACGGTGATTCCCATGAGCCAGTAATACGGGCGCAGAATGTGGAGTAACTGCCAGAACCCGGAGTCCCATCGGCCGCTGCGTGGAGTGAACTCCCATTTGCGGGGGCGATTGCTCTCCAGGGTGCTCACATGGCCTCCTGCTGGGCCAGGACGAGGCCGGCGTACGCGCCTCGCCGCTCCATCAGTTCCTGGTGGCGGCCGGCCTCAACCACGTGCCCTTCCTCAAGGACCACGATGCGGTCGGCGTGGACGACGGAAGAGAACCGGTGGGCGATGGTGATGGTCGTCCGACCCTGAGCCAGTCGATTCAGCGCGTCACGGATGGCGCTCTCGTTAACGCCGTCCAGACTGGATGTCGCCTCGTCCAGAATCAGGATGGGGGCGTCTTTCAACAACGCCCGCGCGATGGCGATGCGCTGGCGCTCACCTCCGGAGAGCTTTGCCCCCCTTTCTCCGACCACGGTCTGATATCCCCCGGAAAGTGCGGTGATGAAATCGTGAGCGTTGGCCGCCCGTGCCGCCGCTTCCAGCTCGCCCAAGGAGGCTCCGGGCTTCCCCAGACGGAGATTGTCTTCAACCGTCCCATGGAAGAGGTACGTGTCCTGGGACACCACGGCGGTGAGGCCGCGCAGCGTCTCCAGAGGGTAGTCGCGGATGTCCACGCCCCCAATCTCGACGCGCCCTTGCTGGGGGTCGAAGAACCGCAGCAGTAACGCAGCTACCGTGCTCTTCCCCGCCCCCGACTGACCAACAAGGCCAACGCTCTGGCCTTCATTCACACTGAACGACATGCCCTCGAGCGCCGGCTCATTATCCGGGTGGTAAGCAAAGGTGACATTCTCGAAGGCAAGGGATGTCGGCGTGCTCGACGGTTCGGGGCGAGTCGACGTGGCTTCACTGTCGGCCACCTCAGGCTTTGCATCCAAAAGAGCGAAGATGCCCGTGGAGGCGGAAATGCCCATATAGCCCTTGTGCCAGTAGGAGTTCAGCTCCACCAGCGGGCGGAATGATTCCCCCGTGAGAAACAGCACTACCAGGAGTCCTGCCAAGGTGAGTGCGCCGTCGGCAACCTGGAAAGCGCCCACGGCAACGGCCATCGCAATGCCCGCGCTCATCGCCAACCCCACCACGCCGTTGCGGATCATGGAGATGGAGAGCTGAGCCATCGTCGCCCGGTAGAGCGCGAGCGCGGCGTCTTGCAGAACCCGCCCCCGGCGCTCGCTAGCGTTGAGCGCCTTTAGCGTGACCATTCCCTGCATGCTGTCTACGAACTGTGCGTTGAGTTCTGAGTACGCCCCCCAATGCCGCCGGCCGTATTCGCCCAACAGGCCGTCCCACAGGCGCGGTGCCAGGGGAACGGCCAACACGCACACCAGTACTATCACGCCCACAAGCGGACTGAGGACAAAGATGTAGGCTACAACGGCCATGGGCACGACGACCGCGACAATGGATTGCGGCAGGTAGTAGCCCATGTAGGACTCCAAAGCCTCCACGCCGTCCACGAGGGTGGATTGCACCGTTCCTGTCCGCGTTCGTTCCATGTACCCGGGGCCGAGGGCAAGAAGCGCGAGATAAAGTCGCTGGCGCAAGGCCACTTTCACCTGCGCGGCTGTGTACATAGAACTCATCTCTCGCCAGTGGAGCAGCACCGCACGAAGCGCCGCCAGCAGAGCGATAACACCCACGAGGACAAGCGCCTCCGTCCACGGCTCGCCGGCCAGGATGCGGCTGACCACCAGCGCCACGACCACGCCCTGCGCGATAAATGTGCCGGAGATCGCTAACCCCAGTGCTACGGTAAGCGCAATTCGAGCACGCGCGCTTACCGTCAGCGCCAGCATCCTTCGATGAACCATCATCGGCGATGTTGTCTCCCCATGGCTTTGGCATCAACTACGGCCTGTAGCAGTAGACTATTGATAGGTAGTGTCATCATTATGTCTTTTCTCTTTTACATACTGGCACTGTTATGAGAAAAATAGAGATACTAAGTATCGAGTAACTGCGCAGAGTATCCGCTCTCTGCGAACGTGTCAACTGGAATACGGCACCTGATGAAATGGCTGCGCTGACGGCAGGCTATTGTGAACAAATGTGGGCGATACGAGTCGACACTGCGAACTAACTTCGAGCTGGTGGTGACATGGTAGGAATAGAGGCCCCCTGAACCGAATGGCTAGCGTAATAGTCAGACCCAAACCAGAAAGTACCCCTGCGGGGACTCGAACCAAAATCGGTGAGGATGATCTAGCGGCGGGAGTTGTTGCGGCGACCGCGTTTGCGCTTGGGGAGGATGTCTTCCTCGTCTTCGGAGTCCCGCAGGTAGAATGTCATCGTCTGTAGAGCCTGCACGGGGTCAATCGTTCGCACGGTGATGCCATTGGGCACGTGCGGCGTCATAGGCGCGTAATTGAGAATACCGCGGATTCCGCACGCGACGAGCCTGTCAATCACGTCCTGCGCCACATCGCCCGGCGTCGCGAGGATCGCAATCTCGATCTCCTCGTCGCGGATAAAACTCTCCATCTCGCTTGCGGGGCGCACGGGCACGCTATCGACGTTGCTGCCCACGATGCCGGGATCGGCATCAAAGGCCGCCCGCACGTGAAACCCCTCCGGGGTCAGCCCGGGATACGTGATGATTGCGCGCCCCAAACGCCCAACACCGACCAGCACAACCGGCCACGAGCGTTCCAGGCCCAGGATGCGCGTCAGGTCGCCAAGCAGGGCTGAGACATCGTAGCCGCGCCCCTGCTTGCCGAATCGTCCGAAGTAGCTGAGGTCCTTGCGGATCTGCGCCGGCGTTGTCCCGAGCGCCTCACCGAGTTCACGTGAGCTGACGACTTCAATCCCGTCGTCGAGCATGAGACGCAGCGTCCGCAAATAATGCGGCAGCCTGTCAACCACGACAACCGGGATATCCGTCGGCATACACTCCCCACCTATACGCCTGACACGTCTGCCGGACGCATAGGCACGTCGCAGACGAAGCTCGAAAGCTGCTCAGATTCTAGGAATTGGCCACGTGCATCGTCAAGTGGCAGATACCCTGCTGCCCGTCAGGCGGCGGGTGTCGGTGTTGGAGTTGCGGTCGGCGTGGCTGTTACGCTTGGTGTCGCCGTGGGGGGAACAGCGATGAACGGTGAGTTGGTATCCCCGGGGAGAGGCGGCAACGGCGTGGCGGTGGGGGGCGGTACATATCCCGGTAGCGGCGTCGGTGTTATGTGATCCGGAATGGGCTGCCCGGTCTCAGAGCGTTGAAGCGCACCCCGGTCGTGTACCCACGTCGACAACGGCACAGTCCGAGGCGTCTCCTCCTGCCCGCGTGTCATGAACACCCTGTAATAGTGGAAGCTGCCCTTGCGAAAGACTCCGCCGTGCTCATGGTGACCGTCATCAGGGTTCTTTGCGGCGACTTCCTCCCACGGCCCGTTTTCATTCTCCGAATACTCCAGGACGATAAAGTCGATATCCAGGTTCTCATCCGGTGGACTCCAGCTTATGCGGACGACCTGTGTGCCGGGCATCACGCCGCCGCCCTCAATCAGGGCTGCCTGCAGGTTCAACGTCTCCGGGGACGGCAGCGGCTGACGTATGGCGCCCTCAATGGCCGCGCAGGCTCCTGACAACGCCAGTGCGGTCAAGACAATGCTCACAAGTGCCGTTCTGACGGCTCTCATCGGAAATCCACCCGTCGATCATCCTCGCTTCGGTCTGAAAGTGAACAGACGCGCCATGCGCGCCTCATACCAGTGTATCCGAGTCGCGGGAACCGGACGGCTGTCCCCACGCAACGCCGGTGTGCCATGACCCATTGACGGAATAGAACAATTATTCTATTCTTCCGTTCTGACGACACACCAGCCCACGCGGGAAACCCACAGGAGGTACAGCGCTGCCGTGGTCAATTCTCATTGCCGCCGAGCACTCCGTCACGGCAATCATCTCCCTTATAAACGCAGGCTACCTGCTGACACGCCGATGGAAAAGCCGTCGGGCGACCGTCGCTGCACGGGTCGTCGCCACCATATCCGTTGGCATGGCGATGCAGAGTATCTTCATCGGTTTGGTCCTGTTGCCGCGCAGCCATCCCATGACTTGGCAAGAAGCGCGCGGCTGGCTGCTGGCGGGCATCATCGCCCTGGCAGGGACGCTGTTCTTCGCGGCGCTCATCCTCTCACGCCTCCGCCGCTCATCACGCTGAGCATGGCAACAACAGTCGAGCACCGGGACAGGAGGGCAGCACGATGACAGCACAACCGGTCACTCTCAAAGCGATTCGCCATCCGGAGGAACCCGGACTCTCTGAGCTCTCCGCCCTTGCTCTCATCTGGGGGCTCACCCGGGCGATAACCGAAACGCCACCGGATGCGCTCGATCTCTTTCTTGACGAGCTACCGGGCGAGCCACTGCCTGAAGGGAAAGCATAGGACGGTTCGATGGTCAGAAAAATCGATAAGGCCGTCAAATCGCCGGCGCGGGCAGTATCGTCACGCCGCAGAGGAAAGGTCAACTTCTACGAGCGCGCACTGACAGAGGCGGAGGCGGAATACCTGAAACGCGCTGCCAACATGGACGGCCTCGATGATGAGATCGCCGTTCTCCGCGCCAAGCTCCTCACCGCGCTGGAAGACAGGCCGGACGATCTGCCCCTGCTGATGAAGGGCATCGGCACCCTGTCCCGCACTCTCGCGGCGCGGCATCGCCTTGCCGACAAGGCGGAGAAAGACCTCTTCGACAGTCTCGTCGGCACATTGCGCGGGCTTGGGGAGCAGCTCTTCCCGGGACCGGAGGGAGAGTTCGAATCATGACCGCAAAGAACACTCTTGAGCCGATGCTAAGGAGATTGCGAGCAATGGCGCATCGTCGAACCGAGGAACTCCGTGACGCCCTGCGCGGCCTGCTGAGCCGCGCCATCAGGAATCACGAGCACACGCCCGTCGCGGCCACTCCCGAGGCCAGGCCCGTGCTCGATATGGAGCCAGGCACAACGTTTGAGGCGTTGCTCCAGCAACAGATGCAGACGCTTGAGCAGCAGCTGCAAGACCTGAGGAGACGCATCAACGACCTGTTCCTGCTGATTGTCGGCACAGTGGCGCTGCAGGCCATCCTGCGCGTGGCGGGCCTGTAGCCGTGACCATCATGGAGCCGCGGACCATTCCGGCCAGACGCGGCGCTCCCTCACCCGTCATCCGCCTGCGTCCCTACCAGGCGGAGGTGGCGCGGGCCGTGCTTGACTCCGTGCTCAATCGGCGCGGGTTGACGTTCACGGTGGAGATGGCGCGGCAGGCGGGGAAGAACGAGTTGTCCGCCTATCTCCAGATGGTGCTGTTGCTGCGCAACGCTGCGGGCGGCGGCGCAATCGTCAAGGCCGCCCCCACCTTTCAGCCACAAGCACTTATCTCTATTGAGCGCATCATGCGCCGTCTCGACGAGAACGGTCTCAGCAACATCTCCCGTCTTGATAAGGGGCACATCCTCCACGTGGGACACTGCCGCGCCACCTATCTCAGCGCGCACCCGTCCTCAAACGTGGTGGGGCAGACGGCGGATCTCCTGTTGGAAATCGACGAGGCGCAGGACGTGTCCCCGGACAAGTTCAACCGCGATTTCCGTCCAATGGCCGCCGCCCGGAACGCGACGACCGTTCTCTACGGCACGGCATGGCGCAGCGATTCCCTGCTTGAACAGGTCAAGTCTACCGAGCGTCTGAGCTCATCCCAGCGCTCCTATGAGGCAGCAGTCCCAAAGCGCCATTTTCGATACGACTGGCAGGACGTTGCCCTGCACAATCCGTCCTACGGCGCTTTCGTGGAGGCGGAGCGGCAACGGCTGGGCGAGCAGCATCCGCTCTTTCGCACGCAGTACGCGCTGCTCCCGATTGATGAGAACACCCGCCTGTTCAACCGCGGGCAGATTGTTCAGCTGCACGGCGATCATCCCCGGCAGGAGACCCCGCGGCCCGGCGCAGTCTACGTTGCAGGTCTCGATCTCGCGGGCGCGCCGGTGGCCATTACCGAGCCGGAGTGGGGAGCGTCCCATGAAGTTGGCCGCGATGAGACCGTACTGACCATTGGCGAACTGGTTGGCCATGATGACGGCGGTGAACCGCAGGTTCGGGTTGTACAGCACTATCATTGGCGTGGCACGCCGCACGGGGCGCTCACGGAGCAACTGACGGACCTCTTGAAAAACGTGTGGCGCGTACGGCGTATTGCCGTCGACGCCACCGGAATCGGCGAGCCGACGGCCGCCGCGCTCCATCGTCGTATGGGTCAGACCGTTCAGCCCATCTTCTTTACCCAGCAGTCGAAATCCCGGCTCGGGTTTGGGCTGCTTGGGCTCGTCAACGCCGGCCGCCTGCGCCTGTACGCGGATGACCAGTCACCGGAATCCATTGCCGCTCGCCACCAACTGCACCACGCGCAGGCGGAGCACAAAGCGAACCGCACCATGAATTTTTACGTGCCGGAGCGGGAGGGCCATGACGATTACCTGGTCTCACTCGCCCTGCTGGCGCACGCAAGCATGCAGGAAGGAGGTCCCCGCAAGGCCGTCGGACGCAGCCATTCCTCCACCTAGTACGTTCCGGCCCACGAATTCCATCCACTTCAATCCCGGAGGAGGCCACCACATGACAATCCAACCCCCACCGCATGCCGCCCTGCCACCCGTCCCGCGGAAGCCCAACAACGTCGACCAACTGGAGATTCCGCTTGCACGGCGACGGCGCGACGGGAATCACGGAGACAGGCTGCCGGAGGACACCCTCTACATCGACCGCGGCTGCGGCGACGACTGCACGCGCTCCCTTGAGTGCCCTTACCCCCGCTGCCGCTACGATGAGCCACTCGTCTCACGCCGTGAAAGGCTGATGCCGAGAGACAGGGCCATCGTGGCTGCACGCCTCAAGGACGGGCTGCCCATCGCCGTTATCGCCGAGAGATTCAACGTCGGCACGCGCACCGTCTTCCGTGTCCTGCGCTCCGCGCGGGATGAAACCGAGCCTGCAGTCACGGCAAGGAGAAAGGCCACATCATGACGACATCACTGAACGGACGGACACAGAACGGCGCGGCGTTCGTGCCTTCCTCATTGGACAAGCGTGACTCGGAGCGGCGTGAGCGCTATCGCCGCAACCTCGCTTTCTACAACGGTGAGCACTGGTCGGGACGGGCCCGCGGACGAGAGCGCCGCCTCACCTTCAACTACGCCAAGGCCGCCGTGGAGAAGGTCACGTCCTACCTGATGGCCGATATCCGTTCCACCGTGCCGCCGTTTGATTCGTCACCTGAGCAGCAGGAGCGAGCGCGGCAAGCAGAGCGCCTGCTTGCGGACATCAGTGAGGCCAACTCCCTCGATCAACTGGACTTTGATTCGGAGATCGACACGGCGGTGCTCGGCGACGGCGCGTACAAGGTCACGTGGGATGAGGAGCGCGGAAGCGTGCGCATCACCGCGCCGGACGTTCAGGGTCTCCATTGTTGGTGGGTGGGCGATGACGTGAATCGCATCCGCCGCGTTGCCTCGCGCTATACGCTGGATGCCGATGAGGCGCGTGAGCTGCACGGCGTACGTCCGCCGACACGGGGTAGAGGTCGGCCCAACATCACTATCACGGAGGTGTGGGACGACACAAAGTTCCAGCTCTGGGCGGGTGACACCCTCGTGCGTGACGAGGCCAACCCCTACAGCCTGATTCCTTTTGTGGTCTATCCCAACATCCGCGCGCCCAAGCAGTTCTGGGGCGTTTCAGACATCCCGGCGATGGTGGAGCCGATCCGTGAACTCAACCGTGCGCTCTCACAGCTTTCCATGATTCTTGAGTTGTCCGGCAACCCCATCGCGGTGCTTGAGAACGTGGACCAATCGCAGGACATTGCGATCCAGCCCGGCGCGGTGTGGGAACTGCCGGATCGGGCGCGCGCATACCTGTTGGACCTGCTGCAAGGCGGCGGCGTTCAACTGCACATCGACTACGTGAACGCCATCTACCGCGCATTGCATGACCTCTCCGAAACGCCGCGGATCGCCTTTGGCGACAACCGACAGGGGCTGTCCGGCGTTGCGCTGGAGATGGAGCTACATCCACTTCTCCACAAGCTGCGGCGCAAGCGGCTGATCCGCGCGGCTGCGTATCGCAAGCGTAATGAGATTGCGCTGCGCATTCATGAGCAGATGACGGGCGAGCAGCTTGCTCCCTACCGCACCTCCATCGAATGGGGCGCGGTGCTGCCGCAGGACCAGGGTCACATAGCGCGGCAGGAGATCGAACTCGTCAGGAACGGGCTGCGCTCCAGACGCACGGCGATGGCGCGGTTCGGCGTGTCAGACCCAGAGGCTGAGATGGCGCTGATTAGTAGCGAACAAACTTCGTTTGATGGGGGTTCGCGTTCCAGCTCGGATGAGGAATAGATCTGGTTGCCGCGTTCCGGCTCAGATCGGCACGTCCGGCGGCGGAGGTAGTTCCCCTACAGGCTCCGAAGCGTCCGTGAGGCTCGCTTTTGGCGAAATGCTGACCAGAAGCGCCGTTGCGGACAGCCCGTAGAAGAGGCCCGGCACGAAGACGTAGTACGGCACCACTCGAAACACCACCAACGGTGAAATAAGGAGTGTGAGACACGCGAAGGCAGTCACGCTGAGGTGGCCGTGCGTCGCGGCGGAATCATTGCCGGAAACGCCACGCAGCATCATGCCGGACGCGGCGATAGCCCCCATCGCCATCACTCCAACGAAGGTGATCGTCGCCTCCGTTGAGCAATACCCTCGCGTGCAGCCCGCCGTGTCCCCGTCCAACAGTTGCAGCCCGTAAGCAACACTTGCGCCGATGGCCATGGCAACGGCCAGAGACGCGAGCACTACGGCCCCACCTTGTTGACCAGTAGTGGCACCGCCTGCACCGTGGTCATCAGCACCACGCGCTGCCTTCCGCGCGGCAAGCGCTACCACCAAAAGAGCGACAGCGAACGGCGCGTAGAGCGCAGGCTCATACGAAAGGGTGTCGAAATACGGTGTGGCCAACGCGATGGTGACGTAGACGACGGTGACCGCATGGAAATACATGGCGGCATCGGGAGCTGTCCGGATGGCGTTGCGGTCTCCTGATCTCACACGGAGTATCGTCAGGACGGCAAAGACGGTACCGGCCAGCATGAAGAATGTTAAGGGCAGGCGCAGGAACGATGCGGGGTGGTTGATGGCCGACCACACGACCGGCTCCGGCGCAAAGTCCAGGAGGATTAGCGTGGCAGCGAATGACGCCGGCGTTCCCGCAGCGAAGATCGCCGCCCCGGACAACACAGAACGGCCGACTCTCATAGGCTCCCTCACCGCGTCGACGCGCTATCTCCATGATACCGGGAGCATAGCAATGGCTGGTCAGGGTTTTGGCCCCGTCCTTTGGGCCGTCTACCGCGTGGAGGCTTGGGTTTCTGTGTATGCGGAAGCCTACTCGCGAGGCGGGAGGGAAGGATCACTGTCAGAAGGTCGGGAGGGGAGCTCGGGCGCCTGGAAGAGTCGCGTGACTTGCTCAGGTAAGCCGACTTCGTATCTGTTCATCAGGACAATGGCCACCGTTGTGATGGCAAGGAGAAGCGACGCTCCAAACACGAACCGCAGAGGTCCGGCGTCCAGACTCCCCCAGAGAGCCAGGAGAATGATGCCAAATCCGGCGACGCCGATAATTGCATACGTGATGACTCCCGGCACGTGATTCCTAAACACTGCCGCGATGATTGTCGCTACGAAAGCGTAGCCCCCGAGGGTGATGGCAATGTAGATACCCACAGTGGCAAATTCTGTGCCTGCATCGGCACCGGATAGTATCGCTTGTGACCACAACTCCTCAAGGATTTCCACACCGACAACAGCAGTTAGCAGATAGACTGCCCATCGAACCGGATTATAGATCTGGTTGAGCTTTGGAATAGCAATGATTCCCGCGTACGTCCCGCACAGGCCGATGGCGAGGAGGGAGTACATCACCTTCAAGATTTCATTCGGCTCAGTGTTGAAATCGACCCATATCTGCCAGATGAGCATGAGCAAGCTGACGGCCGACAGTCCCAGCCACACCACAGGGACTAGGGAGAGCGCGCTATCGCCGTAGATCTTACGCTCCACAGCATAGGCATTAGCGATACTGACAACGACGATGCCAGCAACGATGAGTTGACTCCACAGAATATCCCCTAAGCCACCCTCAAGATCGAAGCGCAGAGACACGAGGCCGATGAGGATCCAGGAAGCAACAGATAACACGAGCGCCCAGATTAACAACCGGCTGAGCATGACGGTAAAGCTCATCGACGAATCGATACCCAGGTAGGTCCGGACGATGTTTTGCATGCCGCACTCCTGATTCAGGGCGCCAATTCATTGTAGGCTAACTCTCATCCTATCTTATTGGCTAACTATCACCTATGTAGTCCTTAACGGCGCTCGTTCAGGCCATGCCATTCTGAACGGAACTTTGCAGGCAGACCGAGCGCCCGTTTACCGCGTGGGGAGCGCGTTTAAGGGCTTGACAAGGGTTGCCCTGACACATAGTCTGAACGTTGCGCCCTTCCCTCGGGAGGGGTGTGAGCGCCTTAACAGCTGGATAGTGAAAAGGAAGGCAGAGGCCTTCCGTTCAATTCGTACGAAGAGTTTGATCCTGGCTCAGGATGAACGCTGGCGGCGCGCTTCATGCATGCAAGTCGAACGAGAGACCGGGCTTCGGCCCGTGATCTAGTGGCGGACGGCTGAGTAACACGTGAGGAACTTGCCCTCCGGTGGGGGACAACCACGGGAAACCGTGGCTAATACCGCATGATGTCACGTTTCATAAGTGATGTGACCAAAGATTTCGGTTGCCGGAGGAGAGTCTCGCGGCCTATCAGCTAGTTGGTGAGGTAACGGCTCACCAAGGCGATGACGGGTAGCCGGTCTGAGAGGATGATCGGCCAGAGGGGGACTGAGACACGGCCCCCACTCCTACGGGAGGCAGCAGCAGGGAATCTTGCGCAATGGGCGAAAGCCTGACGCAGCGACGCCGCGTGGGGGATGAAGGTTCTAGGATTGTAAACCCCTTTTGCTGGGGAAGAAGTTCTGACGGTACCCAGCGAATAAGGCCCGGCCAACTACGTGCCAGCAGCCGCGGTAAAACGTAGGGGCCAAGCGTTGTCCGGAATTATTGGGCGTAAAGGGTGCGTAGGCGGCCCGGTCAGTCTCGTGTGAAAGCTCCCGGCCCAACCGGGAGAGGTCACGGGATACTGCCGGGCTTGAGGATAGCAGAGGAAGGTGGAATTCCCGGTGTAGCGGTGATATGCGTAGATATCGGGAGGAACACCTGTGGCGAAAGCGACCTTCTGGGCTATTTCTGACGCTGAGGCACGAGAGCGTGGGGAGCGAACCGGATTAGATACCCGGGTAGTCCACGCCCTAAACGATGAGTGCTAGATATGGGGGGTATCGACCCCCTCCGTGTCGTAGCTAACGCATTAAGCACTCCGCCTGGGGAGTACGGCCGCAAGGCTAAAACTCAAAGGAATTGACGGGGGCCCGCACAAGCAGCGGAGCGTGTGGTTCAATTCGATGCAAAGCGAAGAACCTTACCTGGGCTTGACATGTATGAAGTAGGAACCCGAAAAGGGGACGACCTGTCAAGTCAGGAGCATACACAGCTGTTGCATGGCTGTCGTCAGCTCGTGCCGTGAGGTGTTGGGTTAAGTCCCGCAACGAGCGCAACCCCTGTTGCCAGTTACATGTGTCTGGCGAGACTGCTCCGCAAAACGGAGAGGAAGGTGGGGATGACGTCAAGTCATCATGGCGCTTACGCCCAGGGCTACACACACGCTACAATGGCCGGTACAACGGGCTGCGAAGGCGCGAGCCGGAGCGAATCCCATCAAAACCGGCCCCAGTTCAGATTGCAGGCTGAAACTCGCCTGCATGAAGTAGGAGCTGCTAGTAACCGCGTATCAGCATGGCGCGGTGAATACGTTCCCGGGCCTTGTACACACCGCCCGTCACGTCATGAAAGCTGGTAACACCTGAAGTCGCTTTGCCAACCCTTCGGGGAGGTCGGTGCCGAGGGTGGGACTAGTGATTGGGACGAAGTCGTAACAAGGTAGCTGTACCGGAAGGTGCGGCTGGATCACCTCCTTTCTAGGGAGCTAATCACTCCGCTTCTGTGGAGTGCATTGCACCCAGGTCGGTCAGCGATTCTCCTGCCTTACAATCCGGTGTCTGAGTGGCATGAACCGCTCGCTTGCGAGTGGCGGAACCCCGACCGGATCGCGGGCAGGGCACCATAGATCGTTGCGCGCTTCGGCGCACACCACCGTTGGTTCATTCACTTGAAACAACAAAAAACGAACCGAAGGCTGAAACCTTTCTTTCACTATCCAGTTGCTAAGGCGTTTTTCTTTTGCCATTGCCGCGTTGACATCTAGCCCTTCCCACCGCCCACTGACGAATCCGCCCTACCCGTGCTATAGTTTGTGCGCCGTTTCCAAACGGCTACCGTGGTGGGGGTTTTTGAGCTTCGCGTTCCAGCTTGGTCGATAGAAGGGGTGTTCCCCGCGTTCCGGCCAGGCACGTGCGATGAGGTTTCTGGACTTCGCTCCGGGTACAGTCTTTGGAAGTGGCTGTCTGCCACGTTCCGGCCATGTACATGATGGTCGGGACAGGAGACATTTGGAGGAAGTGGGGTACAAGACATACCGGGAGGTAGGAGATGACCCAGGAAAACGCACAGCCTGAGATTATGTACTCGACGCCGGCGGAGCACGTCCGGCTCATCACCATGAACAGGCCGGAGACGCTGAACTCTCTGACGCTGGACGGCAACGCAGCCTTGCTGAATTATGTTCGCGAATTCCGCGATGACGATGACGCCTGGGTGCTCATCCTGACCGGCGCCGGCGAGAGGTCGTTCTCCACCGGCCTCGATCTTCGCAGGCAGTCGCAGCAAGACGCGTCAACCGAGGAGCCGCCCCCTCCGCCCCAGATTCCAAATGAGGGCCTGCACTCCTATCCCAGCATTGAGGTCTTCAAGCCCGTCATCGCGGCGATCAACGGCTACGCCTTCGGCGGCGGGTCCGAGATGGCGCTCTGGGCAGACATCCGCATCATGTCCGAGAATGCCGAGATGGGACTGCTTGAGCCTCGTCGCGGACTGCTCTCCATCAGTGGCACAACACGCATGTCTCGAGCCATCCCCATCGGCCTCGCGATGGAACTCATCATCACAGGCCGACGCTACAAGGCTGCGGACTGCTACCGCATGGGCCTCGTCAGCCAGGTGGTCCCGCAGGCAGAGCTGATGGATACGGCAGTTGCCATGGCGACGGAAATCGTGACGGAGTGCTCGCCGATCGCGACGCGTGTCGCCAAGGAGCACATCACACGCACGCTGCATCTGCCGACGCGTGAAGCGCTGCAGGTCCAGTCCCTGAACAGCAACCGCCTGCGCATGTTGTCCCCGAAGGACACTGCCGAAGGCCCGCGTGCCTTCGTTGAGAAGCGCAAGCCTCAGTGGGTCGGCGGGTAGCTGCGCTAGACCGCTTAGCATCTCACGCAACATCCGAGGGCTCCGCCACAGTTGTGGCGGAGCCCTTAGCGATTAGACAACCTTCTGAGCGACTCCGGCGTTATAGAGATTAACTACCGCCACCGGAGGCGACATCCTTTATGCGAATCCCAGTGCTTATCCTGTTGGCTCTTGGCATCACAGTCTCGGCGCTGGCGGCATGTTCGTCCGCTAGCGAGGAGTCGGGAGAGCATCGCGAGGACGGGGAATCCGGCGAACATTCGGGGGAATCGGAGTCGGGTGAGGGCGAAGGTGAAGAATCCGCCACCCAGTACGGCCTGACGGACACCTATGATGTCGTTCGCGCCGGCGCTCGCCTGATCCTGTCTTACGACGACTCGTGGAATACCTTTAGGGGAACGGTGGAGAACACGACTAGCGAAACGCTACCGCGCGTGCGTGTGGAGATTCATCTCTCCAACGGTGCTGAGCTTGGGCCGACGACGCCTCTCGATCTAGCACCCGGGCAGATGGCCGAGATCACACTGCCCGCAACCAAGCAACGCTTCGAGACATGGAGTGCCCACCCGGAGGTTGGTGGCGGCGCGGAGCAAGAGGACGAGGCCATTCCTCCCGACATCGAAAGGGCTGCGCGTTTGCTCTTGGCGGATATGGCAGCCGCAGATGCGGACGATTTCATCCTGGCCAGATCCGAAAGTGTGTCGTGGTCGGACGCCAGTCTGGGATGCCCGCAAGAGGGCTTCGCCTATGCCCAGGTTGTCACTCCGGGCTATAAGCTGGTCTTCGCGCTTGGGGATACCACCTACGCGGTGCACACAAACGACGACGGCTCCAACCTGGTCCCCTGCAACAACGACGAATAATGCCTTGGGCTCTACGCGACATTCACCAGTTGTGAGAGCTTGTCCCGCAGCGCTTGGCGGCGTGACGCATAGAACCCTTCGAACCGTGCCATTTCTTGCGGCACATCCCCCAGAAGATGCCGGTCAACGTAAGCTTGGCGCGACTGCGGGTCGGGACAATGTGTATCCAGCCACTCATCAGGCATGACAGCACGCTTCTCGTTGTTCACAGTGGAGTCAAGGAGTTGGAGATTGGCAAGCCGGTCACTCCGATCCTGATACTGCTCGTGCTCCTCGGCATCCACCCCAGCGCCATTCAGCCGCGCCGTTGTGAATCTGCTCTTGGGGAAAACATGATCGATATCGGTGCTGCCTCGTGCTCCGACGTGCGGGAAAACCATAGAAAGCAATGGAAACATACGCGAGTCGGAGATGCGCATATCAGCGAGGTCATCAATCTCTTCGCCCTGAAATTCCAGTCCCTTGCCCCGCTGCGTCATGACGCGACCGAGTTCCTGTGCAGGGAAACCCGCCTCTTGTGTGTTGCGAATAACCTCCCGCAATGCGGTGAGCAGGATATCAAGCCCGCTGCCCCAGATTCCTGATGGCTTCAAGATTGAACGGGTTAGCCATTTCTTGATTGTCCTCCGATCCTCAAGAAATCGATCACTTGCTATGTAACTGTCGGGAGGTTGTTTCCTGTACAGGTAGTACGCAATGGGCAAGAGTGCATTCATCGCACGAATCGTTCGACTGTCGTACCCGAAGCTGTCCATCAACTGTGCTGTCATCAGTAGGGCGGCCTTGATTTCCTGCCAATTATCTTCAAGTATTGCCATGTTTTGATGCGTGAAATTCTCGACCCGAAAACCAACACTCCCGATGTCAGTGAGCATCAGTCCGGCCTTTAGCACAAAGTCCGCATTGAAGCGTAGCCCGTCGCGGATATTGTTGCTGAGCTCATCAACGAGGCCATGTACCTCAGCACGCGCATCCAACTTTTCCCACTGAGAAACCGCAATGCTCAGCAACAGATTGGAATAGGAAAGCGGAGTGCCACCGCTGTTGCATCGGATAAAAATCTGAAGTACTCGCTCAATGTCCTGCGTCGTCTCTTCGTACCATGCAACAACCGGTTCCACACGAATTGCGCGATGGAGACGATCCAATACACGGTAAGCGCCGCTCAGCTGATCCATTTGTAGCCCCACGTTTAGGAGCCAATCTTGCATATCAGGGCCGGAATCAAGCCCAAGAATGTCGGCCACTTTGAACCAGAGGTGGTCGCCTTCCATACCAATTCGTTCATCGTCGATAAACTCGAAGGTGTAACGCCTCCCCTCTTCGTCTGGTTCAGCTGGGGCAAGGAGATCCAAAGCGAGCACTCTCTCTGGGAATGCATCATGGCTGGCCCAACGCTTGTGGGGTAGTTTCTTGGCCATGGAGCCCCGTAGCCCAATGTTGAATGCGGTTAGCCTTTGCTGGCCATCAAGCACTGCCGTAAGGGGTTCGTTGTGGAGAATCCCGATTTCGGGGCAGTGGGGATTGTCCCTCTCATGATATTCACGCACGAAGTCGTACCAGCGGTATTGACTTGAGTTCTGAGCTTCCACTTTCCAGAACATGAATTCCCCAAACGGGAATCCTTGCATGAGGCTGTCAAACAGATCGCATACTTGCTCTGGCTCCCATACGAATTCGCGCTGAATTGCCGGCAGGACGAATTGACGCGTTTCGATGTTCCTCAAGGTACTTTCGATGGTGCCGCCTTGCTGGTGCATTCCTACCTCCGTGGATAGCTGTTATGTAGGTATGAGTGATGTTAGATCACAATTAGTCAGGCCGCCACTTGAATCGCAACTCCTGCCGACTTGCCCTCCGTTTCATGCTATTCCCACCCCCTGATGCCGTATCATGACGATACGTATTGAGGGGTGGGGCGGGCTGATGGCCTGACAGGGTCTTTGGGGGTGGGCGCATGGAACGACCGGTACCGAGCCACGAGGAACTCAAGGCGCAGTTGGCATTGCTTGGCGTCAGCATCGATGATGCTGCCCTGCCCGGTCTGCAGCGGCGCGTCGCCTTCTACCAGGAGGCGATGAACCGGCTCGACGATATGGACTTCGGTCTCACGGAACCCGCCCTCGTGTACGACCCTGATGCCGCGTCCGGCGGAGCCTAAGCATGAACGAAGAGCGCGTCGGCCTTTCGCTCACGCAGATCGCCCGCCGCATTCAAACCCAGGAGGTCTCCGCCACCCACGCGCTGGAGGACGTGCTTGAGCACGTTGCCCACGCGGATGACACCATCAACGCGTTCGTCACCGTCCTGCGGGATCAGGCGCTGCAAGAGGCAGAGGCAGCGGATCACATGCTCCGCGCCGGGCATCTGCTTGGCCCACTCCACGGCGTCCCCGTCGCCATCAAGGACATCCTGACGACGGACGGCATCACCACCACCGCCGGATCAAAGATCCTGGCCGACTGGAAGCCGGACTTTGACGCGACGGTCGTCCGCAAGCTTCGGCAGGCCGGCGCAGTCATCATCGGCAAAACCAACCTCCATGAGTTCGCCTTCGGCGTGACGACGGAGAATCCGCATCACGGCAACACGCGCAACCCCTGGAACCCGGAGCACGTGCCGGGCGGTTCCAGCGGCGGCTCCGGCGCGGCGGTGGCCATGGGCATGGGCTATATGGCCATCGGCACGGACACTGGCGGCTCCATCCGCATCCCCGCCACCCTCTGCGGCGTGACCGGCATCAAGCCGACCTACGGGCGTGTCAGCCGCTATGGCTGCCTGCCGCTCTCATGGTCGCTGGATCACGTTGGGCCTCTCGCTCGCACGGCTGAGGACTGCGCCCGCGCCCTGCAGGTGCTCGCGGGACATGATCCTCTTGACCCCACCTCCTCGAACCGCCCCGTGCCGGACTATCTTGCGAACATCAACGACCCCATCGAGGGCCTGACCATCGGCATCCCCGGCGAGCCGTTCTGGGATCCCATTGATCCGGAGGTTGATGCGGCTGTTCGCGCCAGCATCGATGTCCTCAAGGGCCTCGGAGCGCGCGTCATCGATGTCGAAATCCCGCTTGCGGACGAATTTGTGACGATGCAGACGTCCATCCTCTTCGCGGATGCCGCCGCCTATCATCACAGATGGATGCGCGAAAGGCCGCAGGACTATGATTCCCGCGTCCTCGCCGGACTCCTGCAGGGCGCGACGGTTCCCGCCGTCGATTACATCAACGCCACGCGACTGCGCTCCATCCTGCGCGAGAAGATGCATGACGTGTGGCGCAGGGTTGATCTGCTCGCACTCCCCACCTCCCCCGTCACCGCCCCGAAGATCGGTCATGCCTATGAGACCGTCGCGGTCGGCAACGGAGAGCTGCAACTCACCCGTGCCCTCACCCGCAACATGTCGCCGTTCAACCTGCTCGGCAACCCGGCCATGTCCGTTCCGTGTGGTTTTAGCAGTGATGAACTGCCCATCGGCCTGCAGATCGCCGGTCGTCCATTCGATGAGGCAACCGTGCTCCGCGCAGGCCATGCCTACCAGAAGGAAACCGACTGGCACACGTGGCGTCCGCCTGCGGATACAACCCCATAACACAGGCAGACGCATTTCTCTTTACAAGAAACCATGACATCCGGCACGGACATCACCGCCCTGACCCTTGCAGAGATCTCCGCCCGCATCCATGCGCGGGAGGTCTCCTGCCAGGAGGTCACGCGCGCGCAGCTTGAACGCATCGGGCGGCTTGAGCCGACCGTCAACGGCTACGTCGCCGTCCACATGGAACAGGCGATGGCGCAGGCGCTCGCCGCGGACGCGCTTCTCGCCGCCGGTGTCGACCATGGCCCGCTCCACGGCGTTCCCATCGCCGTCAAGGACCTCTTTGCCGAGCGCGGCATCCCGTCGTCCGCCGGTTCCAGCATCCTCGCGGACTGGGTACCGGACGATGACTCAACCGCCGTCCACAAGCTGCGGCAGGCGGGCGCGATCATTATCGGCCGCGCCAACATGGACGAGTTCGCCTTTGGCGGCACCACGGAGAACACGCACTACGGCGTCACGCACAATCCGTGGGATATGGAACGCAGTTCCGGAGGCTCATCGGGAGGCTCAGGGGCGGTTGTTGCCGCGCGGCTTGCCTACGCCGCCCTCGGCACGGACACCGCCGCCTCCATCCGCAATCCCTCCCACTTCAACGGCATCACCGGCATCAAGCCATCGTTTGGTCGCGTGAGCCGATTCGGCGTAGTTCCGTTGGCGTGGACGCTCGACGCTGCGGGCCCGCTCGCCCGCAGCGTCGAGGACGCCGCTCTCGTGCTGAGCGCCATCGCGGGACACGACACGAAGGACGAGACGACATCACGCCGCTCCGTACCGGACTACGCCGCCAATCTCGATTCGGACGTTGGTCGGCTGCGGGCAGGCATCGTGCGGGGCTACTTCTGGGAGCCCATCGTACCGGAGGTCGCCCAGCTCAATGAGCAGGCATACGAGGTCTTGCGTGGCCTGGGCATGCAACTCGAGGATGTCGTTCTCGACCACACGGACGTCCTGCCCGCGCTGTTCGCTACCATTCTTCCCTCGGAGGCCGCCGCCTACCACCACCGCTGGATCCGCGAAGGAAGAGGCGGCGAATACGGCTACGCTATCCTTGACCGGCTCATCCCCGGCTATGCCATCCCGGCCATGGACTACGTGAATGCCCAGCGCGCCCGTGCCTTTTGGGAAGAGTCCGTGCAGAAAGCCCTTCAGCGCTACGACGTTCTGGTCATGCCAACCGTGCCGTATACGGCAGCCAAACTCGGGCAGATCATGGTGCAGGTGGGCGACGGCGAGGAGGAGGCGTCATTCCTGCGGACGCGCAACCTCTTCCCGTTCAATCTGACGGGAATGCCCGCCCTGAGCGTCCCCATCGGGTTCGACTCATCCGGCCTGCCCGCCGGTATGCAGATTGTCACAAGAGCCTGGGACGAGCAGACCGCCTTCAACGTCGGTCACGCCTACCAGAACGCCACCGACTGGCACACCCACGCGCCCGATCTGGGCTAGGCTGATCCTCCGGAACCGCGATGGCTGCCAAAGAACCACAAGAGCAGGCCGAGAATGACGAGCGCTGCACCTGCGAACGGCAGCCATCCGACATCAGGCCAGCTGATGATTTGGAGCAGGCCAAGAAGGCCTCCTGCGAAAATAACGATACTGGTCAGGTGACGCTTCCGGATGGAGGCAGTGCTTGAGAGGCCGAAGATGACGCCAGGCCCAATGAACCTCATCCAACTTTCATCAGAGAAGATGATGCCAATGAAGATCGCAAAGGCAAGCCCCATGACCATTCCGGCAATCAACGGAATCGCGAAGGGAACTGACGAACCTGACGGGCGTTCAGACTGCATACTATTCTCTCCTCAATTGCCTCGCTCGGATGCTGTCGCCGGGGCTGGAACGCGGCGGACCAACCTCAACGGCCACTCATGAACGATCGCGAACCGAGAAATTAATCCTCTATCGTTACGTTGCCGAGCGTCGTGGACGTCCGCAGGCGCAGCACAGGCCCCTCCGTTGGATGGTTGCTCCGCACATCCTCCACGTCAGACAGCACTGACGAACCGTTCTGATGAATGACCCAATCGCGCGGGACATGGAGTGTGACGCCGCCGAACGTCGCGGAAACCTGTAAGTCCGCCCCGTTCTCATGCAACCTGGCCTGCCGCAGATCAATCTCCGCGCTGCCGAACGTTGCGGCAACGGAGCCGCCAACGAACGACTGCGACGTTACTGTTCGATTCGTCCCCGAGAACGTCGCTGACACGTCGATCGTGCTCTCATCGTCAGTGAGAATCTCTGCGTTGCCGGGCACTGTGGACGCCCGTCGTCCGCCCACGTTATTCCGTTCCAGCAGGATCCCGACACCGAGCGCGACAATCAGCAACGGCCAATACGTTCCCATATCAACGTCAGCGCCAAGAGCGTCCGCCAGGAAGATGCCGCCTGCGACAAGGCTCACTATGCCCAGCCACAGGGGTCCGCGGACAATCCACACAAGCCCCAGCGCAATCAGCACCAGCGGCCACAGCGTTTCCCACAGATCGAATGACCACAGGTTGCCCGCAAGGAAGACCAATCCCAGAGCAATGAGAATAGCGCCCGGCAGAATACGCCCGGAACGCCGTATTTGGTAACCTCTCATGACACCGTCCTAACCTGGCGCAGCGGGGAAGTTCATTCGTCGCGCCGCTCAAGCTCCCGCAGGAAGTCTTCAACATCCGGCGCAAGGCGCGGCGGCTCCTGCTGCTCGTCCATCTCGCCGATCTCGCCCTGGTTCGCCCCCACCTCGCTGTCATACGCCTCTTCAAGCTGCTTCACGAGGGAGCGGACACGCGGCTCTCGCTGGGCCATCCGGTCAATCTCTGCATACTGACGGTCGCCGTCCTGCTCAATCTTGGTGAGGTCCGGGATCTGGAAGCTGTAGATGGGTGACAGCAGTTTCAGGAGCTTTTCCTGACCGCGATGGTCCTCCTCCAGTCGCGCATAGGGAGGCAGCTGGATCAGCGCCGACAAGGTCTCGACGCCGCGTTTGACCAACTCTTGTGTGGCGATGGCCATCATGCTGGTCGGGCCCTCATAGTTGGACGAGCGCACGCCTGCGCGCTCCAGGATGCTCTGCACGTTCGGGTCGGACGCCTGCCCGCTCGCCAGCAAGGGCCGGGTGTGGGGGGTGGATCCGTACATTGCCCCCACCTGGCAGTAACGCCGCACGTTCAGCCGGTCCGCCAACTCCAGCAGAGAGTCCACAAAGTCCTCACCGTTGTTGTGCGGCTCAAGGATATGCAGGAAGACGAAATCATTGCCACCGTCGCCCACGGCATAGCGCACGATTGTATTCGGAATCTCCACGATTCGCTCCCCACCACGGCGATACAGCATGGGGCGGTAGCGCGTTAGATCATAGAACTGGCTGGGTCGCGCAAGGCGTCCCAACTCCGTGGCGTTAAACTGTGATTCAAGTGTGCCGAGGGTGAGCGTGCCCACGGAGCCAACGTCGATCCACGGCTGGAGGATAGCGAATATGTGCGGATCACGTAATTCCGGCAGTGGTTCCTGGACTTCAAAGGCGCCGATGCGCATGGCTCCTCCCCTCAGCGGCCCCGCCCGTTCGCTCCCGCGTTCGGAAACCGTTCGGGGTTCCGTCTATTATAGGCGTCCAGCACGGCGAATGCGCGGGTTAATATGAACGGCCTCACGGCATGACTCAAACAGGTTCAAACGGCCGCGCGGAACATGGTGTGACAACTCCGCGCACCATCGTCGCCGTCCTTGCCCACCCGGACGATGAGACGTTCATCATCGGCGGCACGCTGGCCCTCTACGCATCGCGTGGACATGATGTCCATGTCATATACGGCCCTTTCGGTTCAGAGCCCGACGGCAGGCCGACGCCCCAACGCCTCTCTGAACTCGAAGCCGCCGCCGACACCCTCGGCATCACCAGCCACGCGTTCCTCCCTCTCTCTGGAGGAGACGGCCGGGGCGAAGGGGCCCTCCCTCACCTCGCCAACACAATTCGTGCCGAACTCCGCGGCCTCCAAACCGACGTCGTCATCACATTCGACGCTACCGGCGCTACCGGCAACCTGAACCACATCCTGATTGGGGCGGCTACCCTGCAAGCTGTCGGATCGATGACAGGCGTCGCCGCGCCGCGCCTCTTCGCTACCGTCTTTGGCCGACGCCAACTCGCGGCGGGCCTGCGCATCGGGAGGTTGACGCGGCGCAAGAATCTGGGCGACGTGCGTGACGCCCTGCGAATCGCGCATGAATCCCAGCGTCCGACAACAACGGTTGACGTGCGAAGCGTCCTCAATCGCCGTTTGGAGGCCGCGAGATGCTACACGACGGCGCTCAAAGAGGGAGCGTGGTGGATGCGGCGATGGGAACTGCTGCCCGTTCGCCTTCGGCGTATTCTCGCGCCGCGTGAGGTCTACGCGCGGCTGATACCGCCGGTTTCCGATTCAGAAGGCATGGAGAGCGGGTTGTTCGGGGAGGGGTGAGCGGTGCTAGTCCGCGCCGCCGGCAGGGGCGGCGCTTGGGCTGCCTGCGGGTGGCGTACCGGGTAATTCTCGATTCTCTCGACGCAGGAGACGGTAGACGACGGGAATTACCACGAGTGTGAGCACAGTGGAGGTCATCAGGCCACCGATGATCACCGTCGCAAGTTCCGCGCCGATGATGCCGCCGGTCTGACCCTCCTCAAGGGCGAGCGGCAGCAGCACAAAGCTCGTGGTCAATGCCGTCATCAGGATGGGGCGGATGCGCGCCTGCCCACCCTGAATCAGCGCGTCCCGAATCCGCGCGCCGCGCCCTCGCAGTTGGTCCACAAAGGCGATCAGCACAACAGCATTCGTGACGACAAGGCCGATCAGCATCAACAGTCCCATCAGGCCCGGCAGGCTCAAGGCTCGTCCGGTGAAGAAGAGCGCGGCGATCGCGCCGGTGAACGCCAGCGGGACGGCGATCAGGATAATCAACGGTGTGATGAATGACCGCTGCGCGATGAACATCACGGCGTAGACCAGCACCGCTCCGATGCCCATGGCAATGATCATCTGGGTAAAGACCTCTTGAATGTCAGCGAAGACGCCTCCGGTTACTTGTTCCACCCCCGGCGGCAAACCCACCTCGGCAACGATCCGATCGATCTCCGCACTCACGGCGCGGGTGTCCTGCGCGGTGATGACGCCTGAGATCGTCACGGTGCGCCGGCCGTCGACGCGGGTGATGGGGATAGCCGCGCCACCGAACGGTCCGGCGTCTCTGACATCAATAGCATCGGAGCGTATGTTTATCACGCCTTCAAGCTCGCTGATGGGGCCGATCAAGCTGTCTGACGCCTGGATAAGACTTGTGTAGTCCTCACCGATCAGTCGGACCTCAAGGTCGCCCGCGGGCGGGCCGCCGCCCTGAGCCAGTTCGATAAATACCGTCCGCCCCGGCCCCGCCAGGTCGCGGCGAAGCAGGTCGGCCATCACCGTTGCGTCGGTGCCCTCGGTCAACCGTGCCGTCATGTTGATCGTCGTCAGGCCGCCACCGGGGCCGCCGAACGCGAAACCGCCGCCAACCGAGGACGTATAGAGCTCAATGTCGCCCGCGACTCGCAGCTCTTCCAGCCGGTCTTCGGCCTCATCCAGATACTCAGCGACGGCATCCGGTCGCGTGGTTGGGGGCGCTTCGATCTCAATGGTGAGGAGGTTCTGCACGCTGCCGGGCAGGAAGCCGATCGGAATATTGGCCAGCAGTGACATGCTGCCGACGAAAAGGACAATTGCGCCGATGATTGTAATAAGGCGGTGGCCAAGCGCCCACGTGACTATCGGCGTGTAGAAGCGGACGATGCGGCGCGAAAGTACTTCCTCGGCGGTGTCCGACGAGTGCCGCTTAATCAGGAAGCTGGCCAGGGCGGGAACGGCGGTCAGGGCGACGGCCAGCGAGGCGAGCAGGGCGAACGTGATGACAAGGGCGAAGGGAAGGAAGAACTCGCTGACGATGCCTCCGATGAAACCCAACGGAGCGAAGACGGCGATGGTGGTCATGGTGGCGATTGTGATTGGGAGGGCCACTTCCTTTGTGCCCTCGAAAGCCGCGTGGAGACGATCTTCCCCGTCCTGTATGTGGCGGTAGATGTTCTCCATGACGACGATGGAGTCGTCGACGACACGCCCCGCCGCGATGGCTAACCCACCTAATGTCACAAGATTCAGGCTCATGCCCTGCAGATTCATGACGATGATGCCGATTAGCAGGCTGGCAGGGATTGAAATGCTCGTGACGAACGTGGGACGGACGCTGAGCAGGAACCCCAGAATCACGAGGATGGCGAGCACTGCGCCCAGCGCCACCTCCCTGCCCAACGTGTCGATGGAGTCCTGAATTTCAGGGCCCTGATTCTCGATCACGGTGAACTCGACATCCGGTGGCAGCCCGGCCTTGATGTCGTCGAGTTCCGCTAAAGCAGCGTCTGTCACCTCAACGGTGTTGTCATCCGGCCCCTTGACGACGCCGATGTTCAGGCTGGGCAAGCCGTTTGTGCGGTTGATGACGCCCTCCCCACCGGCGTTGGCGGGGATGTCCGCGCTGTTGACACCGGGAACCTCACGCAGACGGGGGAGGATATCGCGCTCCACCATCGCCTTCAGCTCTTCAGGAGGCTGATTGCTCCGCACCGATACCCGCAAGACGGGGAACTGCTGGAAGTTCAGCCTGCCGACATTCGGCTCGGCAACAGTTGGAGGCAGTTGGAGTTTGTCAACGGCCTCCTGCACTGCCTGCTCAATCGCTGCGGTGTCGGAACCAAACTCGAACTCGGCAAAGGCGACAGACAGGTTCAGTGATGAGGAGGACTGGACGATGTTAACATCCTCCTGTTCCAGCAGGATGCGCTCAATCGGGATCGTCACGTCCTCCAGAACCGTCTCTGGGTTGGCCCCGGGATAGAACGTAACAACCGTGACCAGCGGGAAATCGACCGACGGCAGGAACTCCACCTGCAGGCGCGTGTACGACCAGATACCGGTGGCGATGAGGGCGACGAGGAGGATAATCGTGACGATACGGACGCGCAGGGCAAGGCGCGTGGGGATCATCCCGAATCGCTCAAATGCCATCTCGACGAACGAAATCACGGCCCTGAACGGCATGAGAATAAGCCGCAGCAGGAGCAGGAGACGGGTCAGAAGCATCCGGAAAAGACTCCCCGAGAGAAACTGGTCAGTTTGTGAATTACGTCACGTATACCAGTATGCTCACGCAGTCGGCGTTGGCAAATCAGGCGGATATCCTCCGCTCTGCCAACATGCGCTGCACGGTGATGCCGATCTGGCCGGGGCTGTCCGCCACGTAGCAGCCGGCGTCTCGCAGGGCTTCTTTCTTGGCCTCCGCCGTCGCCGCCTTTCCGGTGATGATTGCGCCGGCGTGTCCCATGCGACGTCCGGGAGGGGCCGTCGCGCCCGCGATGAATCCCGTCACGGGCTTGCTCATGTGGTTCTTAATGTAGTCCGCAGCTTCCTGCTCCGCCGTGCCGCCAATCTCGCCGATGAGCACGACGGCGTCCGTGTCAGGGTCGCTCTCGAACAACTCAAGGATGTCGCGGTGGCGCATGCCGATGATGGGGTCGCCGCCGACGCCAACACACGTGGACTGCCCGATGCCGAGCGCTGTCAACTGTGAAACGGCCTCATAGGTCAGTGTGCCGGAGCGCGAAACGACACCGATGCGGCCTTCCGCGTGGATGTTGCCGGGGATGATGCCAACCTTTTGCTTCTCCGCCACGGACGTTAGACCCGGGCAGTTGGGGCCGATGAGCCGCACGCCCTTCTTGGTCAGGTACTGCGCCACCTGCGCCATGTCCAGCGTCGGCAGGCCGTCCGTGATGCAGACGATGAGATCGACGCCGCCCTCGGCGGCCTCAAGGAGCGCATCCGTCGCGAACGCGGCGGGCACGAAGATGAGGGAGACGTTTGCGCCCTCCTGCTCAACAGCCTCGGCAACGGAGTCGTACATGGGTCGGTCGATGTGGGTCGTTCCGCCACGCCCCGGCGTGACGCCAGCCACGACGTTGGTGCCAAAGGCGATGCACCGCTCGGTCTGGAACGTTCCCTCGCGGCCGCTCATGCCCTGAACCAGCACGCGGGTGTCTTCACCAACAAGAATGCTCATTTAGAAAGTTCTCCTCGAAGTGTTATAGGTTTGTCAGTTTGAATTGCGTTCGCGGCAAGCCCTAGTTGATCTCCGCGACCTTGGTAGCAGCGTCGTTGAGATCGGCTGCCACAGCGACGGTGATGTCCGAATTGCGCAGGATCTCCGCGCCTTCCTCAGCGTTCGTGCCCGTCATGCGCACGATGATGGGCACGTTCACATCGACCTCGTTGTACGCGGAGACGATGCCGTTCGCCAGCACATCGCAGCGCAGGATGCCGCCAAAGACGTTGATCAAAACCTTTTTAACGTCAGGGTCTGACACGATGATCTTGAATGCTTCGGCAACTTGCTCTTCGGTGCCGCCACCGCCAACATCGAGGAAGTTGGCGGGCGCGTGACCGACCTGCGCGATGACATCCATGGTGGCCATCGCAAGGCCCGCGCCATTCACCATGCAGCCGACATCGCCGTCCAGCTTGACGTACTGCACGCCCTTGTCATTGGCGTTCCGCTCAAGCGGATCTTCCTGGTCTGCGTCACGCAGCTCAGCGAGGTCACGGTGACGGAAGTGACTGTTTTCGTCCGTATCGATCTTGCCGTCGGCGGCGAGCAGGTTGCCGTCGCCGGTGACGACGAGCGGATTGATCTCGACCAGGTTCAGGTCCTTGTTGCTGAATGCGTTTACGATGCCGCCGAGCAGCGCGCCGAACGGTCGCGCCAAGGCTGCATCCAACTCCAGCGCAGCAGCCACACGACGTCCGACGAACGGCTGATAGCCGATTAGTGGGTCGATGTGAACCTGCGTGATCTTCTCAGGTGATTCCTCGGCGATCTCCTCAATCTCCATGCCGCCCGCGGCGGAGGCGATGATGACGGGCGACTTGGCCGCGCCGTCCACCGTCACGCTCAGGTAGAGTTCCTGCGCAATGTCGACAGGCTCTTCCACAAGGACAGCATTGACCGGGACGCCCTGCGGGCCGGTCTGCGCGGTCACGAGGTTTGAGCCGAGCAGGCCTGCGGCGAACTCCGCGGCCTCATCCGGGCTCGACACAACCTTGACGCCGCCTGCCTTGCCGCGACCGCCGGCGTGAACCTGCGCCTTGACGACGGCCCGGCCGCCGAGTTCCTCCGCGATGGCTCGCGCTTCATCGGCGGTCGTAGCGACGCGCCCGTTTGGGACGGCAACGCCAAACGACTTCAGTACTTCTTTTGCCTGGTATTCGTGAATCTTCATAGAACAAGGCCCCCCACCCTGTGAGTTCTTTCACGAGTAGTGTCATACAGGACACCGAAACCGCGCAAGCGGAGGGGGCGGGATTCGAACCCGCGTTGCAGGGTTACCGCAAAGCAGTTTTCAAGACTGCCGCCTTCGTCCACTCGGCCACCCCTCCGCGTTTAGGCAGAGCGCCATATCAGTATTGGAACGCGAGGATTGGGGGTCAAGGTGGGACATACAATTGTGGAATGCAGACCACACGGACCGCCTTGCTTGCAGGTGTGCTACTCGCACTCCTAGGGGGGCTGCTCGCCTGCGAAATCTCGGGAGAGCCCACTGCCGATGTAACGACTGCTCCAACGATTCCGGCAACAGTAAGTCCCTCTCCTCATGCCACATCAACGGCGACCCCTCTTGAAACAGACATATCAACGTCACCGACGGCGACTCCTATTCCGTCCAATCAGTTCTCAATCGCTGTGGCCGAGATTCCCCGTGATGTCCCTCCATACGACCGTGATGATTGGCGGCATTGGACTGATGAAGATCGTGATTGTCAGGACACGCGGCAGGAGGTGCTGGTCGCAGAAAGCAGGGTGGATGTTGCTTTCCGCAGCGAAAACGAGTGCAGGGTGACTGAGGGCAGTTGGTTCGCGGCATATACGGGAACGACTGTCACGAATCCCGGCGATCTGGATATAGACCATCTGGTACCTCTTTTCAACGCGCACCGGTCCGGCGGGTGGGCATGGTCGCCGGAGCAGAAGAGGGCGTATGCCAACAGCCTGGACGACCCTGACCATCTGATTGCCGTCACTGCACGTGCCAATCGCTCCAAGGGCGCCAAAGGGCCGGAGGAGTGGCGTCCACCCGATGAGTCCTATTGGTGCGAGTACGCAATGGACTGGATCAGGGTCAAGCAGGCATGGAATCTATCCGCGACACTCGCGGAGGCAGACGCATTGATGGCCATGCTGGCCACCTGTGACGAGCCGACAGAGTTGGTTACAACAATTGCCGCTGCTCCCACTGTTGCACCAGACCCGGCTGTCTCGCCCATATCGGACCGCGTCTACTCATCGTGTGACGAGGCGGAGGCAGCAGGCGAAGAGCGTATACAAGGCTCATCGGACTCGGGACGGGGGTTCTCGGCAGGGATGGTCCCATCTGCCCGCGATGGTGACGGAGACGGTATCGTCTGTGAGAGGTAGCGGAAGCTAGTTGGCAACAGCCACCGGCTCTCGGGGTTTTCTTGCTGCCAGTACGAGCAGGCCGCCGATGGCCCACACGACGCCCATCGCGATGAACGCTACGTCGTAGTCGCCGTACCACTCCCATGCCCACGCGACGATAAAGGGACTCAGTGACCCGGCCACGGTTGCCACGGGAGATGAGACTCCACGGATTGCGCCAATGTGCTCGCGGCCAAAGAAGTGCGCATGGACGACGTTGATGACGGGCGTGAATCCGCCCATGGTCAGGCCGTACAGGATCGCATACACAAGAAGAATATTCCGATCCACTCCCACCACCAGCAGCATTAGGGTGGCACCGGCAGGAATCATCACCGCCGCCATCACCCATTGCGGCGTGTAACGCTCCGCAAGAACGCCGTATAGTATCTTGCTCGGGATCGCGACTCCCGCGAGCACTGCGGCCACGATTGTCGCGTCCGCCAGGCTCAGCCCCTTGTCCTGCATGTACGCCACCTGGTGGAACAGGACGCCAAAGAGCGCTGCCTGACCCAGAGCCTGTACTGCCAGCGCTGCCCAGAACGCACCTGTCCTGATGGCCTCTCGCACGCGCCACGGATACTCGTACGTTCCATCATCCGGGGCAACGGCTTCGTCCTCCCCTGCCTCAGCATTGCGCGTCGCCTCACTATCTGAGATTCCGTCCGGATGCAGGCCGACGTCGCTTGGCTGGCGCCTCATGAAGATCACGGCAACGGGAGCGAGCGTGACCAGGATGCCGACGCCGAGGATGAACCAGGCCTCTCGCCATCCGAATGTGTCGATGAGTAAGCCTGCGATGGGGGCAATGACGAATCCGCCCGTCGAGATGCCGATGGTGCTGATTGCGAAGGCGCGGCCTCGTATCCGGACAAACCACTTGGCCAGGATCGCCACGCCCAGGAGTTGCCAACTGAGCGTGACGGATACGATTCCGAAGACGACGCCAAAGGCAAGGTAGAACTGCCACATCTCCTGCGCCAGCGAGGAGGCGATGAGCGCCAGACCCGCGGCGACGCTGGCAATGGTGACGACAAGGCGCGGCCCTTCACGCCTGTCCAACAACAGGCCGATGACGGGGACGGCAGGTATGGCTATGAGGCGGAAAAGGGAGATGGCGGAGAATTCAGCACGGGAGACGCCGAGCCCTTCGCTCATCGGCACGACGAAAAAGGATATGGCGTAGCCGTCAATGCCGGCGGTGATCATGTTGCTGGAGAACGTGATGCCGAGAATCACCCATCCGTAGAAGAAGGGGATGTTCCGAACCGGGAAGGGGGGTCTGCGACCCTGGGAAGGGTTCTCTGCGGTCACAATCTACTCACGTGCTGTAGTGGCGACGCCTAGCGATTATAGCGTTTCCGCAGCATGCGTCGGCGCTCGTGGCTGCGCCGCCATCACTACGATGAGCCCACCGATGGCCCAGATCGCGCCGAGCATCATGAATGACACATCGTAGTTGCCAAGCCATTGCCACATGACCCCAACCGCAAACGGGCTGGCCGCGCCCACCACGTTTGAGAGCGGAGCGGCAGCACCACGGATTGCGCCCATGTTCTGCCGGCCGAAGTACTGCGCGAATGCGACATTAATCATCGGGATGAATCCGCCCATCGTGAAGCCGTACAGCACTGCATAGACAATAACCATCTCAAGGCCGGAGCCGACGACCAGAATCAGCAGGCACAGCCCGGTCGGGATCATTGCAGCTGAGAGAGCGAGCCGCGCGCCGAATCGTTCGGCGAGGAAGCCGTAGAACAACTTGCTGACCAATGCGGCGCCCGCTAGAGTCGTTGCGGCAAGTGTCGCTTCAGCGACGCTGAGCCCCTTGTCCTGCATATAGGCCACCTGGTGAAAGAGGACTCCGAACAGTCCGGCCTGACCAAGGGCTTGCGCGACAAGCACCGCCCAGAATCCGGCTGTTCTCGTTGCCTCACGAACCGTCCATGGGTATTCATACGGCTCCTCTGACAAAGTCTGCTGAGGGGCATCGTTATCAGTTGAACCATTGGTGGCAGCGTCGGCCTTGCGGCCGTCCGGCAGAACCCCCACATCACTCGGCTGGCGTCTCATAAAGATGAAGGCGGCAGGCGCGAGGGTGATCAGCATACCAATGCCAAGAACGACCCATGCCTCTCGCCACCCAATCGTGTCGATCAGCAGCCCGACGATGGGCGCAATAACGAACCCTCCGACGGATATCCCGATGGTGCTGATTGCGAAGGCGCGGCCCCGCATCCTGATAAACCACTTGGACAGGACGGTCGCGCCAAGAAGCTGCCAGTTCATGGTGGTCGCAACGACGCCAAATATAACGCCGAAGACAATGTAGAACTGCCACATCGCGTCAACGAAAGAGGTGGCGATGAGGGCGAGTCCCGCCAGGATGCTGGCGATCGTGACCACGAGCCGCGGCCCCTCACGCCTGTCCAGCATCATCCCGATGAAGGGGATGATCGGGATAGCAGCGAGGCGGAACAGCGAGATTGCCGAGAATTCGGCGCGGGAGACGTCAAGGGCGTCGCTCATCGGGACAACGAAGAATGAGATGCCGTAGCCGTTGATTCCGGACGTGATCATGTTGCTGGAGAAGGTGATTCCGAGAATCACCCATCCGTAGAAGAAGGGGATGTTGCGGACGGGGAAAGGTGTCCCGCGAGTCCGGGGCGGGTTCTCTGCCGTCAAATGCGGCTCTTTTCCGCGTTTATCGGCGCCTGCGGCTCCGGTGCGAACAGAACAATGAATCCTGCAATGAACCACCCCGCTCCGACAAGAATGAACGCGAGATCATAGTTGCCAAGGTGTTCCCACATGAGACCCACGGCGAATGGGCTGAACGCTGCAACGATGTTGGCGGGCGGCGTAAAGACGCCGCGGATCGCTCCCATGTGCTGCCGCCCAAAGTATTGCGCCAATGCCACATTCATAAGCGGCATGACTCCCCCCATGGTGATGCCGGACACAATCGCGTAGGCCATCACCATTTGCGTGTCCTCGCCAATCACCAGCAGAAATACGGAAAGGCCGGCGGGCATCATCGAGAATGGCAGAACCCATCTCACATGAATCCGCTCAACAATCAGGCCGTAGATGATTTTGCCGAGGATGGCGCATCCGGCGAGGACGGTTGCGGCCAGGGTGGCGTCACCAACGCTCAAGCCCTTGTCCTGCATGTACGCGACCTGATGAAAGAGGAGGGGCATGAGTGATGTCAAGAACAGAACCTGGGAGGCAAGCAGAATCCAGAAAGCCACTGTTGCAGCCGCCTCGCGCACCGTCCACGGGTACTCGTACGGCTCGCCTGAGGCCAGATCGGCCGCCTCCCGATCCGTCATGCCCTCCCGTGCAGGATTGGCTTGCGGTATGCCGTCCGGAACCAGGCCTACGTCGCTCGGCTGTCGTCTCATAAAGAGCGCGGCAAAGGGGACAATTATTAGAATCATTCCGATGCCGAGAATGACCCACGCATCACGCCATCCGAAGTTCTCAACTAGCTGACCGGCGATAGGCGCAATGACGAATCCGCCTCCGGAGACACCGATGGCGCTGATTGCCATAACACGGGCGCGTCGTCTGACAAACCACTTGGCAAGGACAGCGGGTCCGACAAGCTGCCCGCCCATCGCTATCATCGCGACCCCAAAGAATATTCCGAATGTCAGGTAAAACTGGAGCATGTTTTGGACGAACGCGGAGGCGATCAGAGAGAGTCCCGCGACCGCGCTGCCAATGACGATGACCAGTCGCGGTCCTTCTTTCTTGTCAACCAACAGTCCCAGCAGCGGAACTATCGGGATGGCAGCAAGGCGGAAAAGGGTGATGGACGAGAATTCCGCTCGTGTCACGCCGAGCGCCTCGCTCATCGGAACGACAAAGAATGACAGCCCGTAGCCGCTGATTCCCGCCGTGATCATGCTGGTTGTAAAGGTCAGGCCAACAATCGTCCAGCCGTAGAAGAAGGGTATGCGGCGCACCAGAAACGGGGCTCCGGGCCTCCGCTGCTGCGACGGTGGCGGTGTTAACGTGGCGGCCATTGTCACGACTGAGCGCGGACGTTCAGTTCTCCTGGACGGCTTCTATCAGGCGGTTGAGGCCGTCCTTGGCATCGGCGAACAGCATGGACGTTTTCTCGTTGTAAAAGAGTGGATTGTCGATGCCTGCGAAACCGGGGCTCATGGAGCGCTTGAGCACGATGATGTTGCGGGCGTGGTCGACGTTCAGGATGGGCATGCCGTAGATCGGGCTGTCCGTGACCTCTCGGGCAGAAGGGTTCGTGACATCGTTCGCGCCGACGACGATAGCCACGTCCGTCCGCTCGAAGTCATCGTTGATCTGGTCGAGGTCATAGAGGCGGTCGTAGGGAACGTCCACTTCAGCCAGGAGGACGTTCATGTGGCCGGGCATCCGTCCCGCGACGGGGTGGATGGCATAGCGGACGTCCACGCCGCGCTCCTCAAGCAGGTCGGCAAGGTCGCGCACCTGCCGCTGCGCCTGCGCCACGGCCAACCCATAGCCCGGCACGACGATCACGGATTCCGCATAGGCAAGCAGAACGCCCAGATCTTCAGGAGATCCCGTACGAACAGTGGCGCCCTCCGCCACGCCGCTGGCGGCTGCTCCACCACTGCCTGCGCCAAACGCGCCGAACATGACATTCGCCAGAGAGCGGTGCATGGCCCGCGTCATGATCTGCGTGAGGATGAATCCCGCCGCGCCGACAAGCGCCCCAGCGATGATGAGGATGGGGTTGCCAATGACGAATCCGGCGGCGGCGGCGGCGAGGCCGGAATAGGAATTGAGCAATGAGATGACGACGGGCATATCTGCGCCGCCGATGGGCATCACAAGCAGAACGCCAAGCACGAGGCAGAGGGCAATCAGCACAACGAACGGAATCGGGTTGACTTCAAGGGCTATCTGGCTGACTGCCAGGGCAGCGATCACAAGGAAGAGTAAAGCGCTCAAAATGTTCTGCAGGGGCAGGCGGACGGCACGCCCCGTGATGACTTCCTGCAGCTTGCCCATGGCAATGGCGCTGCCGGAGAAGGTCACAGTACCGATGAGCACGCCAAGCATGATGGTGACTGACGTGTCCAGAGACATCTCTGTGCCCGCGTCGTAGAGTCGGAAATATTCGGACACGGCGATGAGGGCTGACGCCCCGCCGCCGAAGCCGTTGAAGACGGCGACCATCTGCGGCATGGCCGTCATCTTGACCTGACGGGCAAAGATCACACCGATGACGCCGCCAACCAGCACCCCAGCGATAATCAGTTCATACTGGATAATTTCCTCGTTTATGAGTGTGACGATGATGGCCAGCAGCATGCCGGACGCGCCGAGTGTGTTGCCCATCCGCGCGGTGGCAGGTGAACCCATGTAGCGCAGGCCGAGGATGAAGAGCGCCGCCGACACCAGGTAGGCGGACAGGATGATGATGTCGCGGTCGAGCGTCATGCCGACGGCTCCCGCCTGCGATCGCGTCGGAACATGCGCAGCATCCGATCCGTCACCATGAATCCGCCCACGACGTTGATAGTGGCGAGGATGAGAGCGCCGACTCCCAAGACCTGTGTCAACAGGCCCTCGCTCGAGCCGACGATGAGCAGCGCGCCGATGATGGTGATACCGGAGATAGCGTTCGCGCCGGACATGAGGGGCGTGTGGAGCGTCGGCGGCACCTTTGTGATGACCTCAAAGCCGATAAATCCGGCCAGCACAAAGACGTAGATCGCGATAAGCAGTCCGCCTTCAAGCACCCTTTAGGCTCCTTTCGCCTTATCTCTGGCTACGCCGCCGGGGCGCCCATGGCGTCGCGCGTGGCTTCGTGGACAATCTCGCCACCTTGCGTTATCAGGGAATCCCGCAGGATAACATCGTCCATATCGATAACAGCCTCGCCGTCCTTGATCAGCAAGTCTAAAAAGCTCTGGACGTTGCGGGAGAACATAAGGCTGGCATGGACGGGCATGGAGGACGGCACGTTGACGGGCCCGTTGATGATGACGCCCCTGTAGTTGATCACCTCGCCGGGCAATGTGAGTTCACAGTTACCGCCCGTCTCCGCCGCAAGGTCCACGATGACGGACCCCGGCTGCATGTCCTCCACCATCTCTCGTGTAATGAGCTTCGGGGCGGGGCGGCCAGGCACAAGAGCTGTCGTGATGACAAAGTCGGATGCGCCGACGTGACGGCGCACCAACGCCTGAGAGCGGTCGCGCTCCTCTTCGGTCTGTTCTCTCGCGTAGCCGCCCGCCGTCTCGGCCTGCGCTCGTTGCAGTTCCTCGTCTTGAATAAATGTCGCGCCGAGGCTTTCAACCTGTTCTTTGACGGCGGGGCGCACGTCAAAAGCGGACATAATCGCTCCAAGCCGCCGTCCCGTTGCAATGGCCTGCAGGCCGGCCACACCGGCACCGAGGACAAGGCCGCGCGCAGGCGGCATGGTTCCGGCAGCCGTCGTCATCATGGGCAGGTGTTTGCCGAGCGTGTCGGCAGCCAGGACAGCGGCCTTGTATCCGGCGACGGACGCTTGGGACGAGAGCACGTCCATCGGCTGCGCGCGGGCGATGCGGGGGATTGCGTCGAGGCTGAACGACGTGACACCGCGACCGACCAGCCCGCGAACAAGGTCATGGCTCGTCAGCGGCTGGAGGACGGCGATCAGAATCTGGCCGTCACGCAGCGACTCCGTTTCTTCAGTGGACGGCGCGGCGACCTTGACGATGACATCGGCGTTCGCGTAGACGCTTGCGGCGTCCGGGGCAATCTCCGCGCCTGCCTCGCTGTATGCGTCATTGGTGAAAAAGGCGCGCTCACCCGCGGCGGATTCAATGAGGACCTCTATGCCGGAGCGGGTGAATCGGGCAACGGACGGCGGCGCCAGTGCCACGCGAGCTTCGCGCAGGGCCGTCTCTGTTGGCACGCCGATTCGCATCAATCCCCACCTCTTTCCGTCCACTAATGGTACTACCCACCGACGACGGGGGCGGCGTCCGGCCCTTTTATTCGCGGGTAATCTCAGCGAATCCCGTGTACGGCCTCAAGGCCTCCGGTATCTCAATTGTGCCGTCGGCGCGTTGGTAGGTTTCCATGATGGCGATCATGACGCGGGGCAGCGCGAGGCCGGAGCCGTTGAGTGTATGCACAAACTGCGGACGCGCTCCCGCCTCCCGCCGGTAGCGGATGTTGGCGCGGCGTGCCTGGTAGTCGGTGGTCGTGGAGCAGCTTGATACCTCAAGCCACTCGCCGCAGCCGGGCGCCCATACTTCGATGTCGTAGGTCTTGGCCGACGCTTGTCCAAGATCGCCCGCGCACAGCTCGACGATTCGATACGGCAGCTCAAGCCGTTGCAAAATGGACTCCGCGTGGCCGAGCAGGATTTCCAACTCTTCAAGCCCGCGGTCCGGTTCGGTGAACTTGTAGATCTCCACCTTGTCGAACTGGTGGCCGCGCTTGATGCCGCGGATATCTCGTCCTGCTGACATTTTCTCGCGGCGGAACGCGGGAGTGTAGGCGACGTAGTTGATGGGCAGCATACCCGGCTCAAGAATCTCGCCACGGTGCATGGACGTGAGTGGCACCTCCGCCGTCGGCACGAGCCAGACATCATCCTCGCCGTCCTTGTAGACGTTCTCGGCGAACTTGGGCAGCTGCCCGCTGGCGAAGAGAGTCTGTTCCGTTGAGACGAACGGCGGGTAGACCTCGCGGTAGCCGTGCTCTCGCGTATGTATGTCCAGCATCCACTGGATGAGCGAGCGCTGCAGCTTGGACGCCGCGCCGGTCAACACATAGAAGCGCGAGCCCGCGATGCGCGCGCCTCGCTCAAAGTCTATGATGCCGAGTGCAGGGCCGAGGTCCCAATGCGCCTGCGGCTCGAAATCGTACTCGCGAATCTCGCCCCATTGGCGGCTGACGATGTTGTCCTCCTCGGACGCGCCGTCGGGCACGGTGGGGTCAGGGAGGTTTGGCAGGTAGCTGAGGCGTTGGGTTATCTGCTCATCGAGGTCAGCGGTGCGTTTGGCGGCCTCATCAACCTCTTCAGAGAAGGTACGTAGAGCGGTCTGCAAGGAGTCAATCAACTCATCAGTGTCGCCACTCGTTCGTTCACCAAGCAGTTCTGCGACGCCGGCGGTGGACAGGATGTCATCGGCGGATAAATCGCCGCGGCTCGCCCGTCCGCGAAGCATCCCGAAGGTCTTGGAATGAGCGTTGAGTTGAGCACGAAGGTCATCAGCGCGGGCCTGCGCCGCGCGCCACTCGCCATCGAGCGCGACAACCTCATCGAGCAGGGCGAGCGACTCCGCGTCGCCGCGCCGCGCCAACGCGGCACGGGTCTCGTCGTGCGCCTCCCTGATCCGCCGCCTATCGAGGATTTTTCAGCGACCTCCGGTAGATAGAGTCGGTGACTATCTACAGAGATGATAGCGGACGGGGTGGGGTGGTATTGCGAGGAGGACCAAAGAAACTGTGGCGTAATAGCGCTTGACGCTATTAGCGTATCACGCTATTATTCAAGAGTGATACGGCACTTCAAGGACAGGGACGCGCGAGCGATCTGGCAGCGACGGCGAGTAAGGCGATTGCCCCTAGAGATACAGGACAGGGCACGACAAAAGTTGATTATGTTGGACAATGCAGAAACTCTCTCAGATTTGTTGATACCCCCGGGAAACCGCCTGGAGGCTCTGTCGAGAGACAGGCGTGGACAGCACAGCATCCGGATCAACGACCAGTGGCGAATCTGCTTCGTTTTCTACGAAGGGGACGCCTTCCAAGTTGAGATAGTGGACTACCACTAAAGGAGCAAGCTGATGACGGCAGAAACTGTAAGCAATGAGAAACTTCCGCCAATCCATCCAGGAAGAATCCTTAGGGAAGAGTTCCTAGAACCACTGAATATGAGCCAATACCGGCTGGCTAAGTCGATTGGCGTGGACCCCCGCCGGATTCATGCCATAGTCCGCGGCGAGCGTGCCATCACTGCGGAGACGGCTCTGCTGTTCTCGCAGTTCTTCGGCAATTCAGTCCGTTTCTGGATGGGCATCCAGAACCAGTACGACCTCGATATCGCTGAAGATCGTTTGGGTGACAAGGTGGACGCCGTGAAACCCCTGGCAAGGGGGTAGCCAGCCAAAGATTCTGGTCCTCGTATATAACGCTTAGCCCTCAGCCGAGCAAATATCGAACGTCTGTGTCACGTCGTGATACGCTCAATTCAGGCTTAGCGGGAGGGAGTGACGCTGGATACGCAGGCGTTTCTTAATGATATGCGCTCGCGCATCGGATACGCGGGGCAGATCGTTCACGTGGAGTCGATGCCGCATAGTTCGGCGGCGTACGGCCGGCTCAGCGCGTCCCTGAATCCGCTGCTGCAGCACGCCCTGCAGATACGGGACATCGACCGCCTCTACACGCACCAGGCGCAAGCCATCGACGCGCTGCTGGCGGGTGAGAACGTGGTCGTCGCGACGGGCACGGCGTCCGGCAAGAGCCTTTGCTACAACGTTCCCGTCCTGAACGCGTGCGCCGATTCGTCTCGGACAGGGGCGACGGCGCTCTATCTCTTCCCCGCCAAGGCACTTGCGCAGGACCAGCTCCGCGCCCTGAATGAACTGACCGCACCCCTGCCCGAGCGGCCAACCGCCGCCACGTATGACGGCGATACGCCACAGCATGAGCGCGCCGCCGTCCGCAAGAATGTCCGCCTGCTGCTCACGAACCCGGAGATGCTGCACGTCGGCATCCTGCCAAATCACAAGTTGTGGTCGCGGTTTCTGCGCCGGCTGGCGTTCGTGGTCATCGACGAGGGGCACATGTACCGCGGCGTGTTCGGCTCGCACATCGCGATGCTAATTCGGCGGCTGCGGCGCATCTGCCGCCGCTATGAGGCAAACCCGCAGTTTATTGTCACGTCCGCCACGCTCGGTAATCCGAAGGAGCACGCGGAGGGAATCACCGGCCTGCCGATGACAGTCATCACAGACGACGGCGCGCCGAGCGCAGGGCGGGAGTTCGCGCTGTGGAACCCGCCGATCATCGACGACGCGAAGTCGGCGCGGCGCAGCGTGCTGGTGGAAGGAGCAGAGCTGTTTTCGTGGCTCGTCGCGACGGGGACACGGACGTTGTCGTTTGTGCGGACGCGGCAGGCGGCGGAGTTGATGTATCGGATATCCGAGGAGAATCTGCAGCGGTACGAGACGTCAAACGCACGGGTGAGTTCCTATCGGGCGGGCTATGTGCCGGAAGAGAGGCGGGAGATTGAGGCTGCGCTATCCACCGGCGAGTTGACGGGCGTGGTGACGACAAACGCGCTGGAACTGGGCATCGACATCGGCCACTTGGACGCGACGGTGCTGAACGGGTACCCCGGCTCGCTTGCGTCCACGTTTCAGCAGGCAGGGCGGTCCGGGCGGCGAGGCGAGCGCGGGCTGTCCATCATGGTCGTGTACGACAATCCGCTTGAGCAGTACCTGGCACGCCACCCGGATATTTTGTTCCGTCGGGGAATGGAGCACGCGCGGATCTCCACCACGAACCCGCGCATCCTCGATCCGCACCTGGTGTGCGCGGCGGTTGAGGCGCCCATCGGCGAGATTCCGGGCGACGCGGAACTGTTCGGCGGTGATGAGGTGGTATCGGCGGCGCTGGAACGACTCTCGCAGGACAGCTACCTGATCGGGCGGGATCGGCGTGGGACCGAGCGATGGTACCCCCACCCCAAGGCGGGGGCTCATCCGGCAAGCGATGTCTCACTGCGATCAACGTCCGGCGACAACTATGTGCTTGTGGAGGAGACAACGGGCGCGGTGCTGGAGACCATCGCGGAGGAGTACGCTTTCGCCTACGCGCATGAGGGGGCGGTTTACCTGCACCGCGGAGAGCAGTTCATGGTCAGCGACCTGAATCTGACCACGATGAACGCCTTGTTGCAGCGCACGAACGTGGAGTATTACACAACGTCAATGGCGTCCACGGACATGACCGTGCTCAAGACGGATCGGGAAAAGCAAGAGGGGAAAGTAAAGGCGTCGGTCGGGCAGGTCAAAGTAGAGCGGACGGTGTACCGTTTCAGTCGCCGCCGGCATGACCGGAATGACAATCTCTCCTACGGCGACGTGGACCTGCCGCCGCGCAGCTTTGAAACGGTGGGGTTGTGGTGGACGGTGCCCGAGGAGATGGTCGAGGCACTCAGAGAGCACGCGCCGGAGCCTCCGTCCGGGAAAGATGCCGCGAAGGAGACGGCTACGCTTGAGGACGAGTTCGTCGCCAGCGCGCTTCACGCCTGCGAGCACGCCTGCATCAGCCTCTTGCCGCTGTTCGCGCTGTGCGACCGGAACGACATCGGCGGGCTTTCGACGCCCTACCACCCGGACACGAAAGAGGCGACGATCTTCATCTATGACGGCATCCCGGGTGGTGTCGGTATCGCTGAGCGGGGCTACGACGTGCTGCGTGAGTTGTGGCAGGAGACCCTCACGATGCTCAACGAGTGCCCATGCGATAACGGCTGCCCCTCATGCGTGCAGTCGCCCAAGTGCGGCAACAACAATGAGATGCTGGACAAGCGCGGAGCACGGCTGTTGCTGGAGATGCTGTTAGGGTAACTGCGTTACGGCTCTCGGTTCGCGATCCACGTTCCTCGGTCAATTGAGTTTGCGCTCCGCGTTCCGGCATGGGGCATTATGGTAAGGCGCATCGGATAGATTCCTGTGAAGACCGGAATGAGGGATAACCAGGAGGCTGGGCTATTCGCACTCGCAGCGTAACGATTGAATCGGCAGGCGGGATTGTCCTTGAGGGGCAGCTTGATCTGCCTGATGAGGGGGCGGCAGCGCCCGCGGCGGGTGTCGTAATCTGTCATCCGCATCCGCAATACGGCGGGGAGATGACGAACAACGTGGTGATGGCCGTTTCGTCGTCCGTCGTGGCGTACGGACTGGCGGCGCTGCGTTTCAACTTCCGTGGCGCGGGGCGCAGCAGCGGCTCATACGACAACGGCGTTGGCGAGCAGGACGACGCGCTGGCTGCGTTGGATGCCCTTGCATCAGGCTCCGTTTCGGACGAATTGCCCGATGGGATCCGTGTGGCGCTGGCAGGATATTCATTCGGCGGCGGTGTGGCGTTGGGCGCGGCGGGGCGGGCAGAGAACCTGGCGGCTTTGGCGTTGATATCACCCGGGATTGGCGACGCGTCGTCCGATGCATATGTGTCGCTGACAATGCCGAAGCTCATCGCGACGGGCGAGGCGGACAACTTCGCGACGGTGGAGCGCGTGCGGGGTCTGGCGGGGATGCTGCCGGGCGCAACGGAGATCTACATCGCGCCGCAGACGGACCACTTCTGGTGGGGCGAGGAGATGAACCTGGGCCGCCGCGTCGGAGAGTTTTTGAGTTCTGCGCTGGGGCGCACTCAGTAAACATCGCCTCCGCCAGAGCTTGCACCCATCTTATAGAATGTTATAATCACACGATTTATTCATGTGACTCATATGATTAATCGATTAATCATCCAATTGCAGTCAATGGGAGCTAAGGGAGAAAGCCGTAGCTGAGACGGCCAATGCTCTACGTAAGATTCAATCCTTATCTGCAAGCTAACCGGCATCTTGATGAGCTAAGGCAGGCACGAGAAGTACTTGACCGAGGTCTCCACGAGCCCGGTCCCGTTTACGGAGAACTTCGACGGCATGCCGTGGCAACAAGCGTCCACTACTCTACTGCCATTGAGGGGAATGTTCTCACCCTTGGCCAGGTCGAAAGCCTACTTCGGGGCGAGCAGGTCGCTGCAAGAGATGACCAAGTTCAAGAAGTTCTGAACTATAGGGAAGCGATCAATTATGTACAGGAGGTCGGCTCTCAGCGTGACAGTCAGATAACCGAGCAAACAATACGGACAATCCACTTCCTTGTATCAAAATCTTTGCCTGGTTCCTACGACCCAGGACGTTACCGTACTGCTCAAAACAACGTGGTCGATAGCGTGACCGGACGCGCAGTATTCAGACCGCCCTCGCCAGAGGTCGTAGGGCTGCTAATGCAGGAATTCGTTGAATGGCTGAACAATACGGGGCGGCAACTTGACCCTTACCTCCGTGCGGCGCTAGCCCATCTCAACTTCGTCGCCATTCATCCATTCGGAGACGGCAATGGAAGAACGGCCCGGATCATAGAGGCTCTAATCTTCTATATGGAAGACTACATGTCTCATGAGTTGGTGTCACTTGAGGAGTTCTTTGGCCGAGACACACAGTCCTACTACACAGCACTCAATGCATCACTAGGCCCGTTCTACCGACCTGACGATGCAGATGTGTCTCCGTGGGTGAATTACTACCTCGAGGCTCACGCAGCGCAAGCAGTTGCAGCAGCCACTCGTCAACAAACTGTGACCTCACGGCTCAATACCCTAACGAGCACCTTCGATGTGGATGTCGTCAGGGCACTCTCAGTATTGATCGCATATCATAATGGTGCAGTCACGAACAGCATTTATAGGGCTCTGGCAGATGTCACCAATCAGACGGCCGTCAATCATCTCCGGCAGCTAGTCAAGATGGGCTTGTTGCAAATAGTGGGTCGAGGGCGCGGAACTCGCTATGAGCCAACGGAACTAGTAAAGGACTTGTTCGACGCTTTGGGTGCCTAGGTGATTACCTCGCCAGAGACGGGCAATGGTCAGTCAACTGTTGACTTGAATCAGCCACAGTTGCTATAGCAAGAGGAAAGACAGCCCGCCCTTCAGTGGGGGGTTACCTTACGCCTACATTTAGGTCATTTCAGTACGCCTATGTCTGACATCGTTCCAAAGTTGTTTCACTCACTCATGCCGTTGCTTGAGAATCGTCAACGGCTCATCCCGTGCGGGGCAACGTCTATACGCCGCATATTTCGATTCTGAGAGCTCGTGCTTCTTCGGTGTACAGGACGGCTAAGGTCATGTGAGTGTCACTGAGGGCAAGGGCTTCGGTGTCGACGTCTGCGATGCCGCCTGCGAGTTTGCCGGTGGAGTAGAGGATGCCACCGACTGCCAGTCGGATTTGTTCATGGACGGGCTCCAGACGATGAGGAGGGCGGAGGCCTCCCATGCGCCTTGCGAGCGTGCGGGTTGTGGTGATGGTGTCGAGGGCGGCTTCCAGCCACTGGCGATCACGGAGGACTCTAGAATCACTAGTCATGTCATCATGCATGTCTGCAATGGTATAGAGTTGGGCGGCTATAGCATCGGTGTAGTCAGTGAGTGCGTCCAGATATTGTTCTTCGGTTGGGGAGTCGCAGCGGTGCCATCGGGCGGAGTTGGACTGTTCGATTTCGACAAGGTAGGCAATATAGCCCAAGGCGGCGATTATGGCGATGACGCCGAGCACGATGGCTATGCGTACTGTGATCGGGCGGTTGCGGTGGTCGGTGGGCTGATTCAACAGCGTTGGGGCGGAGAGCCGCCCCCAGCTCGGGGCCGGGGGCGGCTTCTTCGATGCTTATTCAGCTAATCGAGTGGATTTCCTTAGCCCTTGCTTGGCAGCGTGGCGATGACGGGGCCCGGACCGACGGAGGTGTTGCCGTTCGTCGAGAGGACGGACGTCAACTCCAGCTCGATGAGATTCTCACCGTTCTCCTGCCACTTGCGCTTGACGGTGCCGCCTGTGACGACGGTATCGCCGACGGTGCTGAACACCCGCATGCGGAATGAGCCGATCTGCTTGATCTTGCCGCCGAGCCCGATGAACTCTCGCGCGACGCGCTCCCACATGCCGTTGTGGAAGTAGTTCATGGCGTACATGTCCGCCGCGCCGCCAGCCTGCGCGACGACGGTGTTGTGGTGGATGGCGTTGAAGTCACGGTTCGCGCCCGCGGCCATGACCATGCGTTGGATCGTCAGCGGATAGTGAACCGCCGGAACCTCGTCCCCCTCGTTCACGTCCTCCCAGTACCGCTGGAAATCCCAGTCGATTGTCGGGTTAGCACGCGGCTCGATGGCACGAGCGGGCTTCTCATCGTCGCCGCCCCCGGAGGCTGCAGTCGCGGCTGCCTGCGGGTTGGGGATGTAGGTGTAGCTGACCATGATCTGGCGACCGACGGGGGTGCCGTCCTGGTTGTTCCACTTGTACTCGTATCGCAGGAACGCGCCGTCACCGACCCTCGTCTTGCGCGGATTGACGTCCATCAGGACCTGTGACACCTGGGAGACACGGTCACCGAGGTAAAGCGGCCTGAGGGTCTCAACTTCAAGATCCGTGACGAATCCAGCGGTTCCGGGCGAAGGGACTTCCAGGGTCTTGCCTGCGCGGCCTGTGCCGGCGTTGGTGTAGTGCGGGTCATCAGTCGGCCAAATCGACCCGATGCCCGGCTCCCACATTGACCCCTGCTGGAAGACCTGAATCATGTGGGCGGGGGCAAAGATGCCCTCATATCCATACTTGCGCGCGACGGCCTCATCGAAGTGCAGCGGGCAGTCGAACTCCAGTACCTCCATCTGCCGGCGGATACCGCTCTGCTCAACGGCATCAATGCCCGTCTTCGGCTCGATCATGATGTCCTTGCCGAGTAATTCTCGTGTTGGGCCCCACTCCAATTCCGAGTCATTATTTGACGTCATCGTCCTCTCCTTATCCCCTTACTTCCCATGACGTGAGACGAATCACGTCGGACAGGGAAATAGTGGCGCATGACGCGTTCACACGCAAGGTTTTTGGAGTTCGCGAATCAGCGCAGACTTGCCAGTAGCTGTGCCCGCCGCGTTCCGGGCCATGAGTGCCCGTCGTCCAGAGTGCGGGGTATTCTACAGTTTGCCGAACGGAAGGCACATGGGGAGCGGGGACGGGATGACTGATAGTAACGCTGGAACACGTGGTGGTGGTCGCGGCGCGCGGCGGGGGAGTGCGGCCAAACGGAAGGGGCTTGTCATGGTCAATACGGGCGACGGCAAGGGCAAGACGACGGCCGCGCTCGGCGTGCTTTTCCGCTCATGGGGGCGCGGGATGAACGCGCAGGTCTTCCAGTTCATCAAGCACACCGGTTCCCGTTTCGGGGAGAGTCGTGCCGCAGACAAGCTGGAGATTCCATGGAGCGCGATGGGCGACGGCTTCACGTGGCTCAGCAAGGACATCGATGCCTCCGCAGACATGGCACGGGCGCAGTGGGAAGAGGCGAGGCAGGCGATCATCGCAGGTGAGCGCGAGCTAATCATCCTTGATGAGTTCACTTACCCATTGGCATACGGATGGATAGACACCGAGAGCGTGATTGACGTCCTTAAGCAGAGGCCGGAGATGATGCACGTGATCATCACAGGGCGCAATGCGCCGCAGGCTTTGATTGACTACGCCGATCTTGTGACGGAGATGCGCGAGATCAAGCACCCTTTCAATGAGCAGGGCATCCGCGCCCAACCCGGCATCGAGTTCTGAACGATGGGAACCCTTGCCCTGACTCTTGAGCAAGCCGTTGACGCCATTCGTCCGCCGGACGCTGAGACGATAAGTCGGGCGGCGACGCGGCAGGCAACTCTCACCAAGCCGCCGGGGAGCCTCGGGCACCTTGAAGAGTTGTCGATTCGGCTTGCGGGAATGCTTCGCATGGAGCAGCCGCGCATCAGCGACAAGGCAATCGTCATCGCTGCGGCGGACCATGGCGTTGTTGCGCAGGGCGTGACAGCCTATCCGCAGGATGTGACGGCGCAGATGGTTCTCAATTTTTTGGCCGGTGGCGCGGCGATCAACGTGCTGTGTCGGCAGCTGGGCATTCGGCAGATCATTGTCGATGCGGGTGTCGCGACGGAACTACCGTCTCACCCTGACTTATGGACACTTGGCATCGGTCGCGGCACGGCGGATATGACGCAGGGCCCTGCGATGACGCGAGAGCAGGCGCGGCAGTGTATAGAGGCGGGCATCGGTCTTGCTCAGGAGTGCGCTGAGAACGGCATCGACCTCATCGGCACCGGAGATATGGGAATCGGCAACACGACCGCATCCGCAGCCATCACCTCTGTCATGACAGATTTGCCGCCAGAGGAGGTGACGGGAGATGGCGCGGGGCGGCCTGCGGCGGGACTGAATCACAAGATTGAGATCATCAGGCGCGCGCTTGAGATCAATAACCCTGATCCTGCGGATGGACTCACTGTACTGACCACTGTGGGCGGATATGAGATCGGCGTGCTGGCAGGCGTGATGATTGGCGCGGCGGCGAGTGGCAGGCCCGTCGTGCTGGACGGTTTTATATCAAGCGCGGCGGCGCTCATCGCGAATTTGCTTGCCCCTGCGGCCCGGGACTATATGATCGCGGCGCATCTCTCCGCGGAGCGCGGGCATCGCGCGGCGCTCAATCACCTTGGACTAACGCCACTGCTTGACCTCGGGATGCGGCTGGGCGAGGGGACGGGGGCGGCGCTTGCCATGCCAATCGTCGAGGCAGCCGCGGCGACGCTGTCCGATATGGCGACGTTCGACGAGGCGGGCGTGTCCGGCCCGGCAGATGAGCCCGGGACACCACGGGGTAGCGAGCAATGAACAGCCTGTTCGCCGCAATCGGCTTTCTGACCATTATCCCGACGCCACGGGTGAGCGAAGGGGCGCTTGCGTGGGCACGGATGTGGTTCCCCATGGTTGGGCTTGGCATCGGCGGGCTGTTGGCGGGCTTTGATTACGCGCTACGTGAGGGTTATTGGGCGCTGACCGGCTTCGGATTTCCTGCCCTCTTGCTCGCCGCGCTAATCATCACATTTCTCGTGGTCATCACGCGGGCGCTACACCTGGACGGTTTCATGGACACGTGCGATGCGCTGTTCGGCGGTGACAGCTCAGAGCGTCGACTGGAAATCATGCGCGATTCGCGGGTTGGGTCGTTTGCCGTGGCGGGTGCAGCGTGTCTCTTCCTGATCTGTTTTGCTGCCATCGTCTCGCTCTGGCCTCCGGGTCGATTCTGGGCGCTTCTCCTTATTCCCTGCCTCTCGCGGTGGGCGATGGTGGTGACGATGGCCGTGTTCCCCTACGCCCGAAGTGATGACGGCCTGGGGTCGGCATTTCTCCAGGGCGGCACGCGGGCGCAGACGTTCATCGCAACAGTGCTGGCGATCGCCACAGCAGTCGCCTTTGCCGGGCCGATGGGCATTCTATTGCTCGTCGTGGCGGTCGTGGTGGCGCTTGGTGTCGGTCAACTGGCGACGAGTCGGCTTGGCGGCGTGACCGGCGACATTTATGGGGCGGTGAATGAGCTGGCAACCATGTCGATGCTGGTGGCGGCATCGCTGATCGTTTTGGGCGACGTTCTGCCGCTTGAGCCGATATGGTCCCGGATGGATATCAACTTTAGCTTCGGGGATGACTCCTATGCACCGTAGAGGGGCGTGATGGGCGCGGGGCTGACACTCATCATCGGCGGGGCGCGTTCCGGCAAGAGCGCGTTCGCGGAGAAGCTGGCTGCGCGTCATGAGCGCGTCCTGTTTGTCGCGACGGCGGAGGCGTTGGACGACGAGATGCGGCGTCGCATTGAGAACCATCGGCGAAACCGCCCGGACACGTGGCACACGCTAGAAGAGCCGCGTGAGGTTGTCACGGCGCTCGAGTCCACGCCACCCCATGATGTTCTGCTGTTCGACTGCCTGACGCTGTGGGTCAGCAACTTGCTGCTGGACATGGAGGAGGGATCAGACATAGAGCAGCAGATCGCGGCAGAGGCGGAGCGGCTGCTTGGGGTGTATGAGACTTCGAATGCCGAATGGGTTGTCGTGACGAATGAGGTGGGGCAAGGCGTCGTGCCGCCGACTGTGCTGGGCCGCGCTTTTCAGGACGCGCTTGGGCGCGTGAACCAGCTCTTCGCGGCACGGGCGGACAGGGTTTATCAGATGACGGCCGGGTTGGCGGTGGATCTGAAGGCGATTGGTGCAAAGCCATACGAGTAGCTGTGGCCGCGTCCCTGCTACAATCGCGGAACGCGAGCATTTCTGGATTCCCGCTTTCGCGGGAATGACAGGGGAGACATCAACCAATGACGCAAGAGAATCGGCCTAGCGGCCCACCGGAGCCCGTTGACGATGAGAGCGGCGGCCAGCCCGTCCTGTATGAGACGGCGGAGGATGGCAGCGTCGCCATTGTGACACTGCACCGGCCCGGCGTGCTGAACGCCATCAATGGCGCGCTGACGGAGGCGCTGAAAGAGGCGCTCGCCAAGGCGGACGCGGATGACGACGTGCGCGTCGTGATCATTCGCGGCGCAGGCCGCGCGTTCTCCGCCGGCGGCGACATCACGGAGTCGTCCCGCCGCATCCTGGCGAACGATGAATCGCTGGAGCGCGCGACGCCCGGCGCGGCGCACATCACGGTGTGGGAGCTGGGCAAGCCGGTCATCGCCGCCGTGCATGGGTACGCCATCGGGCTGGCATTTGAGTTGGCAGGGGTGTGCGACTTCACTGTTCTGGCAGAGGACGCGAAGGTCGGCGAGATACAGATTCGGCATGGCTATGGCCCGCCGGTGCTGATGACGCCGTACGTCGTGACGCTGAAGCGCGCGAAGGAGATCCTGCTGCTGGGCGACATGGTGGACGCGCAGGAAGCGCTCGCGATGGGGCTGGTGAATCGCGTCGTGCCCGCCGACAAGGTGATGGACGAGGCGCTGTCCATCGCGCGGCGCATTGCGGCGCTGCCTGCGGCGACGGTGCGAATGAACAAGGCTCTCATTAACCGCTCTTATGAGGTGGGCGGGTTCCGCACGGCGCTGAATTATCGCGACGACGAAGCGTTCGCCGATCTGTGGGCATCATCGCAGCAGGACGACGAGACGCGGCAGCGACTGCAGGTACTGCAGGACCGCGGCTGGGAGGCGTTCCGCAATGAGCGCGACGCCAAGTACCACGGCCGCACGGCGGAGGAAGAGGCCGCCGCGCGGGAGCAGGGGAGCTAGTTGGGGCTCCTAGCCCGAGAAATGCTATGAAACTCAAGGTTGATAAGGAAGCCGATGCTCTGTACTTGCGGCTCGACGAATCCCAGATTGTCGAATCCGAAGAGGTTTCCCCCGGGGTCGTGCTCGACTACAACGAGGCCAACCAAGTTGTTGGGGTAGAGTTGCTGCGCCTCTCCGAACGTTCGCCCAACCTCGACTTCTCCGCGCTACAGTTCGAGACAGCCTAGCCGGACGCACCGCCATTTCTTCCCAGGAACGCCCGTGTGATTCTGTACGTTGTCGGCATGGCCATTGGAATTGGCGTCGGGTTGTTCATCGGCCTGACGGTCGGGCCGCTGTGGGTGGGAATCGTGCTGGGGACGGCTATCGGTGTCGCCCTTACTGTCGCGTTGCAACGCGGACGCGGCGAGGGGTGAGGACGGCTGGCTAGGCCTGATGCGTGCGCTATTGCGCGTTCACGTTGGTCCCGTTGTGTTGTTGGCCGTTGCCCGTAGCGCCACTCCGAATGCTGCGACCTCTGAGCAGGGCCTGGTAGTGCCGGCCCCAGAGGGGATCGTTCTCAAGTGAACTGAAATCGTCCTGGCCCCAGATCCAGCTCCGAACCTCTTCATTAGATGCGACGGCGGCGCGCAGGGCGTTCAGCGCCAGTTCCGCCCGACCCTGCCTTCCCAGCACACGCGCGTACCAGAACAGGGCCTCTGCGGAATCATCCGGTCGCGCTTGAACAGACTCGTTCAGTGAGTCCAACGCCTGCGTGAGCATCCCAACGTCGGCAAACGCGACGCCCCTGTTGTAGAGGGCATCGGCGTGATCGGGGGCGATGCGCAGCGCGGCATCGAATGAATCGATGGCCTCCATGGTGCGGCGCATCTGAGCAAGCGCGTTACCGCGGTTGTTCAGCGCGTCCGGGTCATTGGGACGCAATGTGAGAACGCGGTTGTATGACTCAAGCGCCGCAGCGTAGTCCTGCAACTCCATGTAGGCGTTGCCACGGCTGTTCTCCGCGTCTGCGTGGCGAGGTTCAATGGCCACGGCGCGGGTGAACTCCGCCAGCGCGTCGCCCAGCAGGTCCTTGCGGTAGAGGATGATACCGCGTCCGTGGTGGGCGTCCGGGTGTCGTTCCGCCAGCTGGAGCGCGAGGTTGAACGTGCCGAGTGCGTCATCAAGCCGATCAAGCTGATTGAGGACGAGGCCTCGATAGACAAGCGCTTCGATGTGGTCAGGGCGTCTAAGCAATGCGTCCTGTAGGGCAACCAGGGCGTCCTCCACCCTGCCGACGGCCAGCAGGGCACGGCCTTTGGCGGAGAGGGCGCGGGCGTGACCGGGCTCAAGGGCGATGGCGCGGTCACATGCCTCGATTGCCTCATCGTATCGTTCCAGCTCCGTCAGCGCTGCGGCAATATTGACGTGCAATACCGGCAGAGATTCATGATCGTGCAGCGTCTCCTGGAACGAGACCAGCGCCTGTTGGGGCTGGCCGGCCAGCATGAAGACGTTGCCGGAGTTGACCTTCGGCTCAATGAGGTTCGGGTTGATTTCGGTCGCTCGGCGATAACTGGCAAAGGCGGGTTCTATGCGCCGCAGCCGGACGAGGGCGTTGCCACGGTTGTTGAGGACGCGAGCTGGGTGGGCTCCGCCAAGTCGCAGAACCTGCTCCTGGGCCTGCAGGGCCTCCTCAAATCGGCTCAATTCCGACAGTGCGGCTGCGCGCCCGGCGACGGCGTCCGCGTTATCAGCGTCGGCAGCGATAACCCTTTCGAATGAGCGCAGGGCATCCTGAGGCTTGTCCAGAGCCAAGTGTGAGACGCCACTTGCGTACGATACCTTGCCAATAATCTTCCGATTGCCGCGTGCGAAATCGAACGATTCAACGGCAGCATCGAAATGCCGCTGTCGCATAAGTGCCAGGCCGCGCAGATACCAGATGTCCGGGGCCTGCTTGTCGGTTGCGCCATCAAGTGCGTATTCATAGGCGACGAGTGCGCGAAGCCAATCGCCGGTGCTTGCCCACGCGCGTCCCTCAAGGAGCCAGTCCGTAGTTGTCTTATCATCCGAGGCCTGTTCGAGGAGATGGTACAGGAGGACACCGATCTGCTCGGCGGCGTCAGGTAGGCGAGAGGCGAGGATGCCGGCATCGATCCAGTCATCGCCGCGCGGCCAGTCCAGAGGCATGTCAAGGAGTTCAATGGCAGTGCCCCGGAGATCGAGGAGGGGCGGAAGGCTCACGCGCGGCGCCTCTCATTGTCCGCGCCTTCCGAGAGGATATCACCGATGGAGTTGCCGGGAGGCGTCGGGTCATCATCAAAGGGGTCTGCCGCCTGGGATGGAGAGTCCAGAACGGCGAACGGAGAAACAATCGGGATGTCCTCGAATGCAGTGGAGCCGTCCGCGCGGAGGCGCCGTACCTCGGCTTCCGCCTCCGCCAGGTAAGACGCAATGGCGTCCCGCTCAATGCGCGCGATTTCCGGGCGGGCGCGGATGAATCCGCGCAGGACGGTGTGGTAGCGCTCCGCAGCCGTCACCAATTCTGCGGCCAGCTCCTGCCGCTCCTCTTCACTATCCCCCGTGTCCGCAGAAAGACGCAGACGGATGGCGTTGACCAGTTCCCCTTGACGGCGCACGGCGTCAACCTCGGCAATAGCCTCCTCGTAGTCAAGCTCCCTGTTTCGCAGTTCTGCCTGGCTGCGAAGGGTGAACGCGAGGATGACCAGAGCTGCGAACGCTATGACCGTTATGGCCACTGGGATAAAGCCTGTGACAATAGCGTCGCCAATATCGGCAAAGGGGATTGTAATCAGGCCGGTGAGGTGCAGGATGCCAAGAATAGCTGAGATCAGCACCAAGGCGATGCTGACGGCAAGCGTCTTCACGATGCAATCAATTGCTCAAACCGTGACGCGACATCCGGGTCAGAGTACAACGCGCCAAAGTCCGTCTCCGTCTTGGCATGTTCACGCAAAGTGGGGGAGGCATTGACCGCCTGCCGCAGGGCCTCAAACGCCTCCGTCGTTTGGCCGAGTCGGCTCTGCGCCCTGGCCTTGTGAAAGAGCGCGTCCGCGAAGCTGGGTCGCAGGACGACGGCGCGATCAAAAGCGGCAACGGCATCCCGGAATTGCTCCAGCCGTGCAAGGGCAACACCCCGACCGTAGTGGGCTTCCGGAATATCCAGCCGCAAGCGGAGGCAACGCTCGAAGGCATCCGCCGCCTCTTCAAACCGTCCCATGCGGGAGTAGGTGACGCCCTGGTTATAGTAAGCACGAGCAAAGGCGGGGCGAAGGCTGATGGCCCGATCATAGGCGCGCAAGGCCTCCTCATTGCGACCCACGAGGGCAAGCGCGTTCCCGAGATCATTGTGCAGATCGGAGTTGTCGGACAGATACATTCGGGCGTTCTCAAAGCCGGTGATGGCATCGTCAAGACGGCCGGAATCGGAGAGAGCGCGAGCGCGGTCATAGATTGTGTCGCCGTCCTGCTCGTTGATGCTTAGCACGGAGTCAAAATCGCGAATGGCGTCTTCAAATCTGTCCATCTCGGCAAGAACATTACCGCGGCCGGCCAGGATCGCCGGGTCCGGGTTTCCGTTCGCGGACAGCAGCGCGTCATACACCTGGAGCGCTTCGCGCAATTCGCCGTCACGCTGCAACGAGACGGCGTACAGCAAGCGAATCTGGGGGTCTTCCGGCAGTTCCCGCAGCGCCTGTCTATACGCGGCGGAGGCGCGTTCATCCTCGCCAATGGCCAGGTAGGCATTGCCACGGAACACCCAGTCCTGCGCCGAGAAGGTCTCAAGGACTTCAGAGCGCTCAAGCAACAAACGCACTTCCGGTCGCAGATGCGCCTGCAATGCATGTGGCGAAGCGGCATCCCTGGAGGATGGCGCCCTGCTTCTCAGGGCCCGCTGGGCGCGCCACGCCTCTTCATGTGATTCATACGTGCGGCGGAGGCGCTCAGCTTCCTCGTTGTCACCACGCCGCTCCGCCGAGGCAATCTGCCGCTCAAAACTGCGCCAAAAGTCCTGTTCCACCTCCGCGTGCACTTCTTCGAAATCGGCAGCGTCAGCGACGTCCGTGTCCGGCAGTGTTTCATTCCTGCTGGGTTCAGACATCCCACGGAAGAGGTTGCTAAAGAATTTCATACGCCATTCCAGCACTGCGACGGCGATAAGCGACGCCCCAAGAAGCACACCTATTACCGGCATTAAGTCCTGCATATAGGGAAAAGGGTACTCCCCATATGTCATGACGGCAACACGACAGAACATAAGAGAATGCGGGAGAAAGCGCGTTCATGTGCCACATGGAGTTGCGAGATAAGTACACATGTTCTTATCTTTCCACCACTGGATACCGCCGGAACAACGCCGCTCCCAAGGAGGTGAAACGAATGGCGCTCACATTGACGGAAGCAGCCAAACTCTCCAACGACGTCTTGCTGCAGGGTGTGATAGAAACCGTGATCAAGGACAGCCCTGTTCTCCAATCGCTGCCGTTCATTGAGATTGTCGGAAACGGTCTAACGTACAACAGGGAAAAGGCCGCGCCGACGGTCAGTTTCTATAGCGTCGGCGATACGTGGGCGGAGAGCACGCCGACGTTCACACAGTTGACGGCAACGCTTTCCATCCTGGGAGGCGATGCGGACGTGGACAATTACCTTGCCACCACGCGGTCCAATGTCCAGGACCTTGAGGCGGCCGTCGTCCAACTGAAGGCTCGAGCTATCCAGCACAAATTCGAGGACACATTCGTCAACGGGAACACGGATACGGACGAAGACTCGTTTGATGGCATCGATGTCCTTGCAGCGGGCGATCAGGCCCTCGCGATGGGGCAGAACGGCGGCACGCTGACCCTGGACAAGCTTGATGAATTGATTGACACGGTCAAGGGCGGAAAACCGGACATGCTCCTGATGAGCCGCCGTTCCCGCCGCAAGCTCAACGCTCTCGCCCGCGCCTCCGGCTCCGGCATCGTGGTGTCCGACCGCGATGAGTTCGGTCAGATGGTGCAGTACTACGACGGTATTCCGGTGGGCGTGAATGATTGGATCTCCGATGCGCAGACGGTTGGCGACAATACGGACTGCTCTACGGTCTTCGCCTACCAGGCAGGCGAGGGCAGTCTGGTTGGGCTGACATCACCGGGCGGGATGCACGTGGAGCGCGTCGGCAACCTGGAGACGAAGGATGCGCGTCGAACGCGCGTGAAGTGGTACGTGAGCCTTGCCCTCTTCAATACGGCCAAGCTCGCCAAGCTGACAGGAGTCCGTGACTAGGGCCAATCTCTGAATTCCCGCTTTCGCGGGAATGACGATGGGTTTCGGGAGGCGCGAGGAGAGATGAGCACGCTGGGACAGGTGCGGGAGCGCGTGCGGCGCGATCTGCACGATGAGGACGCCGACAGCTACCGCTGGACGGACGAGGTGCTGAACCGCCACATCGAGCGGGCGCTTGCCAAGGTCTCAAAGGTTGCGCCGCAGGAGAAGACGGCCTCTCGGGGGCTGACAGGCGGCACCCGGGAGATCTCGGTTGCTGATCTGACCGATCGCATCATTGTTGAGGCTGTCGAATATCCCGTCGGCACGCACCCGCCGTCCCGCGTGCGCTTCAATCAATGGGGCGACATCCTCAGGTTGAACCTTCCCGGCGAGCCAAAGGCCGGAGAGAGCGTCACGGTGTACTATGGGGCGCTTCATCGGCTGACGGACTCCGCGTCCACCCTGCCCGAGGCGCTGGAGGAACTGGTGATCACCGGCGCGGCTGCGTACGCGGCGCTGGAGTGGGCCGCCTACGCAGTCAATCGCCTCAACGTTGGCGGGCAGGATGTATGGCGGCAGTACCTGACATGGGCGGAGGAGCGGATGGCCGATTTTGAGCTGCAATTGGCGCGAATCGGCCGGCGCTCAGGCTTTCGCCCCCGAAAGCTCTTCCATCCGGACGATGGCGACCTCTAGGCCGTCCAGACTCAGCGGCACTATCGACTCCCCAGCGACAAGAGATGCATTCGCTATCTGAAACCCTGCTGGCGGCGCAGCGTGACCGCGCCGCCATTCCGTACGTGCACGCCACGCTCGCTGAGCGGTGGGGCGGTGTAACGCAGCTTCGCTGGGAGCGCCTTGTCTCCGGGCAGGAACCGGACGGGCCGCATGATGCCGTCATCACGTCCGGCGGCTCACTCATCCGCGTCCGTGCTCAAGCCGCTCCGAACGGCCTCTTCGTACAACGAACTGCCACTCCGGGCCCGGATGCACAGTTCGGGACGTGGCGAAATCTGGGTGGGACATCCGCTTCAGCAGGCGTTGCGGCCATCGAGCTTGGCGGACAGATTCATGTCTTTGACGTTGCTGGCAATCAGCGCACGATTCGCGAGCGAACGAGTCGGGATGACGGTGTGACCTTTGGCTCACCACGCACAATCGCTACGGCGGCGGTAAATGTGGTCTCTCTTGCCGCGGCGTCCGGCGCGGGCGGCGTTGCTTTGCTGCTCTACGCAGAGTCAACAGGCCTCGTTCGCTCAATGACCAGAACGGCCGGGGCATGGTCGTCGCCCGCCGCATGGACTAATTCACTGAGGACGGTGGACGGCATAGCCTGCGCCAACATCGACGGCGATTGGGCGGTTGTGGTGTGCGGGACACTGTCAAACGGATCGTCGGGTGTATGGACGTGCACTCTTGGCGCGGGTTCATCTCAGACCGCGAGAGCATGGTCGACGCTGCGTGAAGTGATTGCCTCAGCGGCGGGCGCAGACGTAACCTACCGTGATCCCGGAATCTGCGCGGCGGATGGGCCGCGGATCAGTTTTGTCGAGGTATATAACGGGGCAGTCGGCTACTCACAAACGATGACAACGCATGCGGCGGCGGGCACGCGCTTTCGCGACCACCGTTGGCGCGAGCCCTCACCGTTCGGCCAGATTGGGGGTACGGGACCTGCGCTGACCGCCGATGCCTCATTTGCGTGGTTGACCACACCGTCCGGCGTGTGGCGGGCGCGCATCGGCACACCGTCCATCGATGTTTCCCGGTCCGTCATTGCCGCAGAGGCGAGAGAGACACCGCGCGGCGCGTCAGTGGCTCTCGTTCTGGCTGAGGGGCCACGCCTTGATTCGTCAATCACCGTCGGCTCCGGCCCATTGGGGCATGAACTCAGCATTGCGTGGGGATATGAGACTGCGGAGGGACAGGAAACGGGCCAGCCGCAGCGCTATTGGGTGCGCGAAGTCCGGCGCGAGACGCGGCGGGGCAGTCCTGCAACGGTGCTGGAGGCTGAGGATCCGTGGTGGTTCCTGGCCAACATGCGGGCGAGGCGTCAACTCACGTGGCCCGCGCATACGGCGTCTGTGTGGAACATCCTGAGCCAACTGCTCACGATGGCCGGGCTGTCCGCGACACTTGCTCGTTCAAGCCCGGCGATTGTCGCCACCTACCCCGCTATCACAGTTTCCCCGAACGAGAGCCTTGCGGTTGCCATCAACCGCCTGATGTCCCGCGTGCCGGATGTTCTGCGATTCTCAGATGGCGTATTGGAGACGATCCATGCGCGGGAGACTGACCCCGCCGTTTATTCCTATGGGGGGCCGGGTGGCCATGCGCTGTTGGACGCGGCGCGCTCATCCGCGCTCTCCCGCGTCAACCATGTTCAGGTCTACGGGCGCGGGGCAATCGCACAGGCGGTCAACGAGCAGGAGATGGCATCCGTCGGCAGCCTGCTGGTGCAGGTCGTTGACCGCTCGCTGACGACGCCGGAGGTTTTGGCCACGCGAGCAGATGCCGAGCTACGTTCGCGTGGCATCCTGCAGCCCTTCGCGCGCATCACGGTTCCGGTGAATGCCGGTCAGCAGCTGCATGACGTGGTGTCCGTCACCGCGCCGTCCGTGGGCTGGGCGTCGGAACGGCTGCGGGTCGCGGGTCTGAGGACACGTTACGACATCGGCAGGTCTCAGCCGGTGTATCGACAGGACATTGATCTGAGCGGGGTGTAGGCATGGAACTGAGGCGGGGCACATTAAGGAGCTTTTATTCGTCGTCATTCACAGCGGATGTCCAGTTGGACGGGAGCGTGCCGACATGGCTGACGGGGGCGCGCATCAGCCGGGCGATTCCGTCCACGGAGATGCTCGCAGGCCGATCATGCATCGTGGCCTTTGCATCGGATCCATCCGACCCTACTGAGGCCATCATAATCGCTGTTTATACGTAAACGCGGCGGCGGCGCACCGACACGCTACTCAGAAATACTGAGACACGGACGGATGATGGCGCTTCCACCAATGGCGATGTGTGGCGAACCCTGCGCGATCCTCGCAGCGTCCTCCAGTGATTCGGCGTTGATGATCAGATAGCCACCGATGCCAACCTCCTCCGGCACATAGTCATTGATGCCATCCTTATCGACCACCTTGCCGCCGGGCTCCAGCGGCCTGCCCGAGTCCAGCGCGCCGGAGGCAACCAGCCCCCCCATCCACGCCTGCCACTCACCCATATATGCCTGTGTCTGCTCATCCCCGTCCTGCGGATCCAGGGCGCGACCGACGGTCAGTACAAGAAACTGCTGCATGACTACCTCCAATTTCCGTTAAGGCCATCCAATGATGCGTCACAGCCAGATGGCCTATCGGCCTGTATAGTATCCGCATGATTCTCTTCAAGGAGCCGAGTGTCCAACTGATCCTGCGGGGCGAGAAGTCGCAGGCACGCAAACTGTGGGCCCGAGCACGGGCGAAAGAGGGCGCAGAGCACCTGCTCTATCGCCGCCCTCCGATGACCGGCGAGAAGCCGTTTGCCAGGATCCTCGTAACGCGTGTGTGGAAGCAACGCCTCGGGGATATGACTCAGGAGGAGGCGCTCGCGGAGGGCTGGCCAGACACGGAGGCGTGGATCGAGCAGTTCAGCGAGGGGCGCAAGTTCGACGGTCCCGTCGACGAAGTAGAGGTCTACGCGCTGGAGTTCGAGGTGATCGAACGGTTCGAGGAACCGGTGCCTGCCTAGAAGTCGGCTTGTTGCCGAGGTTAGTCCATTGGGGCGTGCAGGAATAGGACAGGAACGCGGGCGCGGCGCATAACGCGATCTGAGACGCTGCCGACGATTAGATCAGTAACCCTACCGGCGCCATGCCGCCCCATGGCAATCATGTCGCAGTCGTTAGCCTCGGCCACTTCAAGTATCACGTCCGGAGTGGGGCCCCATTCCACCATCGTGGTCACTGCGAAGCCGTAGTCCTCAAGGTCTTCCTTTACCGCGTTGACAATCTCGTCTGCCTCTGTACGAGTCTGGTGCTCAATGCCTTCGAGGTCTTCACGGGACGGCAGGCGCGGGACAAACCCGAGCCGAATGGAGGATGGCCCCGGCATCCTGAGGTGAGCAACGTGCAACACGGTAATCTCGAGGGTTGCCGCCACGTCACCGAACAGCTTGCCCAACCACTCCACGGACGACACATCCTGGCTGGATCCGTCCACCGCCAGCAGTATGCGCGTCATTGACTATTCCTTCAGAATCCGCCCATGAATCGCGAGGGCGCCGCAATGCCGCTCGAGGCGAACCTTACGACGCGGCGCGACGGCGCCTTAGCCTGCTCATGATGAAGCCGGCGGCGATGCCGATGACAGGGGCCGCGGTCAGCAGCGCTAGGGAGCCGATGATGAGCCAGTGGGTGTAGTCATATCCCAAAATCATGGTGGTTGCCTTTGTGCATGGGGCCTTGCCGATTCCATGGTACTCCAGTTAGGGGCGGGCGGCGCGGCACGCAGGAGGAGCTCCAGAACGCATGTTGCAATGTTCGTCAGGGCATGGTACCGTCGTCAGAACGCGCGTTCGCTTAGGTTGGTTTCGTGCGCGTGTCGGAGGTGTTGGTATGACGTTGGCACAGGTGCGCAGTTGCGCAGTTGTCGGTCTTGAGGGTTCGATCGTTGAGGTGGAGGTGGACATCGCGCCCGGCCTGCCTGCTTTCACAATCGTGGGGCTGCCGGACACGGCCGTGCAAGAAGCGCGGGAGCGGGTTCGCGCGGCAATCAGGAATTCCGGGTTTGAGTTTCCGCAGCGTCGAATCACGGTCTCTCTTGCGCCCGCGGATCTCAAGAAGAATGGAACATCCTATGACCTGCCCATCGCCGCCGGTATCCTGATCGGCTCCGGGCAAGCGGGAGCGCAATTCTCATTGGAAGACGTCGCTTTCCTAGGCGAACTCTCCCTTGAAGGGCAGGTTCGGCATACGCAGGGCGTGCTGCCGATGACGGCGCTGGCACGTGAAGGTGGGCTGACTCAGATCGTTGTTCCGGCTGTCGACGCGCCGGAAGCTGCGCTGGTGGATGGCATCGAGGTGCTGCCCGCGGGCAACCTGCGGGAACTTGTAGAGCACATCAGCGGTGAGCAGTCGTTCCGCCCGTTTTACCAGACTGAGCCGCCGGCAGACCCGGGCGGGACAGCGACCATCGACGGCTTTGATATGTCGCTCGTCCGCGGGCAGGAGAACGTAAAGCGGGCGCTGGAGGTTGCGGCGGCGGGCGGTCACAACCTCGTGATGATGGGACCGCCGGGCAGCGGAAAGACGCTGCTCGCGCGCTGCCTGCCATCCGTTCTCCCCACCATGACGCGGGATGAATCTCTGGACGTGACCAAGATCTACAGCGTGGCAGGGCTGCTGCCGCCGGAGCGACCACTCATCTCCGCCCGTCCGTTCCGTTCCCCACACTACACGGTCTCCAACGCGGGGCTGGTGGGCGGAGGGCACTGGCCACGGCCGGGCGAGATCACGCTCTCCCACCGCGGTGTCCTGTTCCTGGACGAGATGCCGGAGTTCGGCCACCACATCCTGGAGGTGCTGCGGCAACCGCTTGAGGACAAGGCGGTCACGATCAGCCGCGCACAGGGCTCGATCACGTTTCCGGCAAATTTCATGCTTGTGGGCGCGATGAACCCTTGCCCGTGCGGGTTCTACGGAGACGTTGTAAAGGCGTGCTCCTGCTCGCCCTCTTCGATTGACCGCTACCAGCGCCGTATCAGTGGGCCGCTGCTGGATCGCATCGACATCTTCGTTGACGTGCCGCGTGTGGAGTACGAGAAACTGACGGACGAACGCCAAGGCGAGACGTCAGCGGTCGTGCGGAGTCGCGTGGAGGAAGCACGGACGCGACAACGTGCGCGCTTCGGCAGTTCGCCCGGCGTGTTGACCAACGCGGACATGGGTCCGGTGGAAGTGCGGGAGTATTGCGGGCTGGATGATGCGTCGCATGGGCTTCTGCGGGCGGCGATGCAGCAGCTGCACCTGAGCGCTCGTGGCTTCCACCGCATTCTCAAGCTGGCACGGACGATCGCAGACCTTGCTGAAGAACCGACCATTACATCTCGCCATCTGAGCGAGGCGCTTCAGTATCGGCCACGCGAGTTAGGCGCAGCGGCCTGACGGGGCTTCAAGCCACACGGATAGGGTGCGGGAGGGGCTGGTTGAAGAGATAGCCCTTCTCGTTGAAGGGCACGTGATCGGGTTGGGTATTCCCGGCGGAATCGGTCGCCCGCGTCATGATTGTGTGCTCGCCTGCTTCGGCATCCCAAGCGAACTCGAACCGTGCCCATGAGTAGTCGGGCTGTTGGCGGGATAGTTCAGCGTTGTGCCATGTCCGTCCGCTATCCGTGCTCCATTCAACCTGCGTGATATGCCCGGCGGGTGAATGCGCATAGCCGTGAATGCGGTGTCTTCCCTGCTCCAGTTGCGCCGGCCATGACAAGGCGAGCGCGCTCTTGATGATCTGCATAGTGACCGGCTTACCGCGTGCCTCGCCTTCCGGAGGGTAGTCGTCCCCGATGAGCACATAAGAGGTCGTGTTGTTCCGCGTCCATAGTTTCTCTGAGGACACAACGATCTTGCCCAGCCATTTAATGTGCGAACTTCCCACCCAGCCCGGCACGATGGCGCGCAGCGGGAAGCCGTGGTCTCTCGGTAGGGGCTCGCTGTTCAGTGAGTGGGCCAACAGGGTATCGCTATCCATCGCTTTCTCGACGGGCAGCACATAGCGAAAGCCGTTTTCAGGGGCTTCCGTGTCCAGGCCAACCAGCAGCACGCTCACCGCAGCATCCGTGATGCCGGCAAGCGTCAGCACATCTCGCAGCGCCACTCCGGCCCACTCGCCATTCCCAATCGCGCCCCTTTCCCACTGCGTACCCTTCGCCTCCCGGCCCTGCAAGATGCCGAACATGGCGCGATGGTTTCCCGCGCATTCCAAGTACGAAACCAGGGTGCGGGTTGGCAGGCGCTGTAGCTCTTCATAGGAGAACTGCATGGGCTCGGCTATCGCATTCCCTTCGATGGACAGCTGCCACGTAGACACGTCGATGTCCGGGGTTGGCCCATTATTGCGAACGAAGAACAGTTCATTGGGCGTGATGAGGCCCTGCAGGTTCTCCAGCCGTGCTTCAAGGCCGATGTCATCGCGGCGTATGAAGGGCGTCGGGTCTTTGAAGAGCAGGCGCTGCCTGAGGGCGGTTGGTGTCGGGTCGGCAATGTCTCCGTTGAATAGATTCCCGGAGCAGGCGGCAATAACGGCCGCCGTGCCCCCTATGATCAGCAGGCGCAGGAATTCGCGCCGATCCATCCCGTTAGCGCTTGCGAATCGCCAGAGCGACTTATCATCGGGTTTGCTGGTCACATGTTGTGTGCCGTTGTTCGTCATTGAGGTCTCGTAGGGGGCGTTTGACTCACCCCAACATTGTGCCGCATGCGTTTAGCTTGGCGAACTTGACCGCAATAGGGGCCTGTAGCTAGGATATTGTGTCAAAAGTCACAAAGTAGACTTCATTTTGTCGCCGGAACGCGTTATCAACGGCGCAGCACACACAGACAAGGCTGAAACCATATGACAAGCGCAAACGGATCAACGCTGACCCTTGAGGGCGAACGCCGCGAGGCTCTGGGCCGCCACGTGAAGGCGCTCCGGCGAGACGGCATTACGCCGGCCAATCTCTACGGCCGTGGCGCAGAGTCCATCAGCTTCCAGGCCGAGGCACGGGCGCTGGACAAGCTTGTCACAGACGGCGGGCGCGGATCACTCGTTGAACTGACCATCGACGGCGAAAAGCACCAGACACTTCTGCGCGGTCTACAGCGGCATCCGGTGACCCGGGCGATCCTGCACGCGGACTTCTACATCGTGGAGATGAATCGGCCCGTGCAGACGACGGTTCCGGTTCACCTGGTTGGCGATGCGCCGGCGGCACGGCTGCCGGGGGCTGTTATCACGCACCTGACCCACGAAGTCACTATCGAGTGCCTGCCGGCCAACATTCCCGCCGCTATCGAGTTGGATGTAACCGTCCTGGAAGAATTGGAAACCTCACTTCACGTCTCGAATATCACCGCGCCCGACGGGGTGGAGATCCTGACGGATTCCGAGACAATCATCGTCCGGGCGACGCACTCCCGCGTGGCGGCGACCATTGAGGCCGAAGACGCCGAGGCTGCCGAGGAAGAGGCCGCAGCCGAGGAAGGCGCTGCGGAGGCTGCGGCACCCGCCGAGGAGTCCACGAGCGACGAGTAAAGGCTGCGCTGCGGCTCAGTTCTGCAATCCGGCTATTGCCTCTCTGGAGTTAGTTCTCCACATTCTGTTGTGAGTGGTCAATTCAGGCCTTAAACCCTTCGGTGCTCGCAGCGTGAACCGGTGGGGGCGCGGGGATGTTTGGCGAAGCGTTAAGAGCATGTCCGGGAACGGCGTGGGGACGCGATTCCTGCCAGTTGAGACGCGGCATTGAAATTAATGTGCGGAATCTGGATTTCTGGTAGAATGGATGCAAGTAGCGGCCGTATCCGCAAGTACTGCGGGGGCATATCTGAATCGGCTCTGCGGAGAAGTGGATCGGACGCTCAGGCAGCGGGGAAAAGCAGGTGACAAACACGGCGATTCGCGAGGCGCATATAGGTGGCGTACATATAGCGAATCCGGAGCCGCTGTCGGCTCGCGTGATTGCCGCTCACTGAAGGGGTGAATTAGATGGCAGAACGGTCGGAACGGCGCGATGCAGCCGCGACTGACACGTCCGAGTACACGTCACGTAATATCGAGGTCCTCGAGGGGCTTGAAGCGGTGCGCCGCCGCCCCGGTATGTATATCGGCTCCACTGATGAGCGCGGACTTCATCACCTGATCTATGAGATCGTCGACAACGCCGTCGACGAGGCGATGGCCGGCTATTGCAATCGAATCACCGTCACCATCCAGGCGGACGGCTCAGCGCGCATTGACGACGATGGTCGCGGCGTGCCGATCGACAAGCATCCGCAGACGGGCCTGACGGGCCTCGAGACGGTGATGACGACGCTGCACGCGGGCGGCAAGTTCGGCGGTGGCGGATACAAGGTTTCCGGCGGCCTGCACGGCGTCGGCGCTTCGGTCGTGAACGCGCTCTCAGAAAGCCTGCGAGCAGAGATACGACGCGACGGTCAGACCCATATGCAGGAATACGCGCGCGGCAAGGCGCTCGCGCCTGTGGAGGCCATCGGTCCGGCGGACGATACGGGCACCACGGTCTGGTTCACACCTGACCCCGACATCTTCATGCAGGACACGTCTTTTGAATTCCATACGCTGGCAGCGAGGTTCCGGGAGATGGCGTACCTGAACCCGGGGCTGGAGATTCGTTTCGTCGACGAGCGGACGGAGAACGAGACGACGTTCTATTTCGAGGGCGGCATTCGCTCGCTGGTTCGTCACATGAACTCGGCGCGCGCGCCCCTCCATCAGCAACCCATCTACGTGGAACGGGACATCGACGGAACGCGAGTCGAGGTTGCGCTCCAGTACAACGACGGTTTCCAGGAGAATGTTTTCGGGTTTGCGAACTGCATCCACACGGTGGACGGCGGAACACACCTGACCGGATTCCGCGCGGCGCTGACGCGGGCAATGAATGACTACGGGCGCAAGTTCAAGCTGCTGAAGGACGGCGACAGCAACCTGCAGGGCGAGGACGTGCGTGAGGGCATCGCCGCGGTGATCAGCGTCAAGCTTGCCGAGCCCCAGTTCGAGGGACAGACGAAGGGCAAGCTGGGCAACGCCGAGGTCAAGAACCAGGTTGAGAGCACACTGGCTGAGGGTCTGTCCTCGTATTTGGAGGAGCACCCGCAGGACGCACGGCGCATTCTTGAGAAGTGCCGCAACACGGCCGTCGCGCGGGAGGCTGCCCGCAAGGCCAAGGAGAGCGTGCAGCGCAAGGGTCTGCTGGAATCCACCACTCTGCCCGGCAAGCTGGCCGACTGCTCGGACAAGAATCCTGACAACTGCGAGATCTTCCTCGTTGAGGGTGATTCAGCCGGCGGTTCCGCCAAGGGCGGTCGCGATCGTCGCTTCCAGGCCATCCTGCCCCTGCGCGGCAAAATCCTCAATGTCCAGAAGGCGCGGCTCGACAAGGTGTACGGCCATGAGGAGATCAAGGCCATCGCCTCCGCGCTCGGCGTCGGTTTCGGCGGGCTGAACGGCCATGCCAACGGCAACGGCGCATCCGAGGATGAAGCAGAGGTCGACGAGAACGACGGGCTGGATCTCTCCAAGCTGCGCTACAAGAAGGTCATTATCATGACGGACGCGGACGTGGACGGCGCGCATATCCGCACGCTGCTGCTGACGCTGTTCTACCGGCATTTCCAGCCGCTGCTTCGCGCCGGCAATATCTACATCGCCCAGCCACCGCTGTACCGCGTACAGATCGGCCGCAATGACATTCACTGGCTCTATACCGACAAGGAGAAGGACGACACGCTAACCAACCAGGCGCTGAAGGACATGACGATCCGCGAGAGTTCCGAGCAGGACGCGGCCATTGTCTACACCGAAGCGCAGGTGCGGGACGTGCTACCGTCCGTGCAGCGACTTGGGCGGGCAATGCACGACCTGCAGGGGACGGGCTACCCATGGCCGCTGCTGACGGCGACCGCGCTGACCGTGCGGACGGGCGAGCGGGATCTTTCCACGGAGGAGACGCTGCAGGAACTGATGCGGGCGCTACAGGATTTGGGCAACGTGCGCATCCTGGAGTTCCAGTACGACGATACGCCCATCGCTCCCCCGCCCTCGCCGGTGGCCCCCACTGCGGTACCGGACGTTCAGCAGCCATCACTACTCGATCTCTCCGAGGAGTCTGCAGAGGAGCAGGACGAGGCATCGGGGGACGATGATGGCGAAGACACCGTGTTCCCGGCCAAGAACGAGACGTACATCCTGATCCAGGACACGGAGAGCGGCCGCACACTGCGACTCGATCACGAATTCTTCAACCTGGACGCCTCCCAGCGCATGACCGAGTTGGCCACGGCGCTCAGCGATCACCTACCCAAGGTTGGAACGGTGTATAAGCGGGAGCGCGCCGTTGGGCGTCTGAACTCCATGATCGACCTCACGGAGGTGGTGGAGGACGTGTCCACACGGGGCGTCGGCATCCAACGGTACAAGGGTTTGGGCGAGATGAACCCAACACAGCTGTGGGAGACGACGCTGGACCCGGAGACGCGGACGCTGTTCAAGGTTGAGATTGAGGACGCGCAGCAGGCGGCGGAGCTGTTCGAGATGCTGATGGGCGAGGAGGTTCGGCCTCGCGCGAACTTCATCCGGACGCACGCGCAGGAGGTCCAGAACCTGGACGTCTAGGGTGGCCCTCACCCTAACCCTCTCCCTGAGGGAGAGGGGATTTTGCGGGGGGTGATCCATGGCCATCTTTGTTGGTTACACCGTTCTTGAGCTGCGGATTGCCGAATCGCAGTCGCTCAAAGATAAGCGGCACGTCGTCAAGAGCGTTATCGAGCGCGTGAAGCGCCGCTATAACGTTTCCATCAGCGAGGTCGAGATGCAGGATGACCTGCGCACGGCCATTCTCGGCGTTTCTTGCGTCAGCCAATCAGAGGCGCAATGCAGACAGGCACTGGATAAGGTCGCGGACTATATCTACAACTCACGCCCGGACGCGGAGGTGATGCCGCACGTTGTTGAGATTGTGGGGGTGGGGTGAAGCTTTAGGTTCTTCGATTACGCTCGGAATGAATGCAGGCGTCTGCACGCCGCGTAGTTGCCGGACTCACTCAACTACACTTGAGGCGAGTGACACATGAATTCGGAGTTGAATAAGATGCCAAGCAATGCGAACTCAGGGTTGCCCGACGTTTCACGATGGCAACCCAGAACCCAAAATAGTGACACCCTCAGACGGGCGCTAGAGATCACGTGCCAGCTGGCTCAAGATCGCATTACAGCCAGGTCGAAAGCAGAGGCTCGCTTCAATATCGACAACTACGACGTTGGTCCTGGCGTCGAAGATATTGTAAGAGAAGAACTGTCCACCCTTCTACCCGAACGGTACTCCGTGGCGGCTGGTGTCGTAAATGACCGCAATGGGAAGACTGCAGGAGACTGCGACCTCATAATCAGGGATAAGACTTGGTCGCCAGCTATAAAGCTCGGAGCAACAATCGACTCCCGAAGATTCCACTTTCCTGTTGAGGGCGTGTATGCGGCAGTGGAAATCAAGAGGTCTCTGGGCACCACTGAACTTGATGGCGCGATGGAGAAGCTCGTCAGAATTTCAAGGCTAGAGCGGCCTCCCAATCCTTACGGACACATAACGGAGAACCAACATATTCAGGACTTTGATCGACCAGAACACATACTGAATCCCCTACACACCGTCGTCTTCGCCACAGGCTTAAAGGACGGCAACACTTTTGCTGAAATCGCCCAGAGGTTCGGCGACATAAATTCCATGCTCAATAGAGACGAAATGGTTCAGACCCTCTGCGTCCTTGATCATGGTACGGCTTGGTACTCGGACGTTAGCGGCAATTCATACGATGCGACCTACATGTGGGATCGTCACAGGCCATTGGTCATGCAGCTAAACGCAGGAGAGCCTACGAATGCTTTCTATCGATTCTATGTCCTAATGTTGGGTCATCTGACTCGGTCAGTACTTGGGTTAACTGGAATTGGTGACAAGTATGGTAACCCACCGCCTGAGCGCGCTGTCTTTAGTTTTGAAAATGCTGTCTTCAACAGGGATACAGAGTAGTAGGCTATCCCCAATCACAGCAGTTCATTGCCGACACACTTCTGCCGCGACGGAGCCTGCTATTCAGAGCACAGGGCATGCTTACGTCGGAATCACGTAGGAGTTGGGTGGCTGTGGCGCTGCGGCACACGTGATCGATTCTTCGCTGCGCTCAGAATGACAGTTGAAGCACGGTACAATTTCACTAAGCGACTAGTGGGGTGTGGGTATGCCGATTCAGAGATTTGCCGTGGGGCCGATGGGTAATAACACCTACGTGGTGTTCGATGAGGCGTCGAAAGAGGCGGCCATCGTCGATCCGTCCAAGGGCTCAGGGCCGGTGCTGGTGTGGATGAAGTCGCACGGTCTGCTCCCCAAGTACGTCCTCAATACGCACGGCCACTCCGACCATACTTTCGACAACGGACTGGCGATGGACGGGTCCGACGCGACGCTGATGATCGGCGAGCTGGATGAGGCGATGCTGGAGGAGCTGGCAAAGGGTGACGGGTGGCTAGGCAAGCCGGAGATGCCCTCCCCGATGGCGGACGCGTACCTGGAGCACGAGCAGGAACTCGTGCTCGGCATGACTGCGATTCGCGTGCTGCACACGCCAGGGCACACACCGGGGAGCAGCTGTTTCGTCTACGAGAATGCGGTTCTGACGGGTGACACTCTCTTCCAGCACTCAATTGGACGGACGGATTTCCCGGGCGGATCAATGCCGGAGATTCTCACATCCATCAAGACGCGGCTGTTCGACCTGCCGGACGAGACCGTCGTGCTGCCCGGGCACAACGACATTTCGACGATTCTCAATGAGCGACGCTACAACCCGTTCGTTGGAGAAGGCTCCCGTATCGATTTTTCGCAGTTCCAGAAGGGTTAGGCGTTAGTGGGACAGTTCGGCAATGAGCACTCCCGAAGAGGAACGGCCTAAAGATGAATCGCCGCAGCTGCGAGCGCTGAAGGCGGCGCAGGAGCGGGTGAACGCGCTGCGGTCAGGGCTTGAGCGGCCGCAATTGAAGAACGGGGACTCCGGGGACGAGTACGCCAAGGAACTGGTGACGGCGATGAATCGGCTGATGTCATTGATCCGGCACGCGGCGCCGGAGGATGTGGCGGCGTTCGACGAGTGGCGGAACAGTCTCTAGGCGGTGCGTGGTATACACTGGAGGGGCTGACCGGGCGGGCACCTTAAGGCTTCTGGTGGGGAGCGGCCGCCCGGTGATTCCGCCTCAACAACACGGCCATGACAACGAACAAGAAAGACTATTACGACGTTCTTGGACTGTCTCGTGACGCGTCCGCGGAGGATGTGAAGCGGGCGTTCCGTAAGCTCGCCTTTGAGCATCACCCGGATCGCAATCGCTCCTCGGATGCCGAGCAGAAGTTCAAGGAGATCAATGAGGCGTACGAGGTCCTGCGCGATGAGCGTAAACGGGCCGCGTATGACCGCTTCGGCCACGCCGGACTGAACGGTGCGGACGGGTTTGCCAACGGCGACGCGTTCTCCGGTTTCGGCGGCTTTGGGGACATCTTTGATGCGTTCTTTGGTGGCGCGCGCGGGCGGCAAGGCCGGCGCGGCGGACCTCAGCGCGGCGATGACCTCGCAATGCGTATGCAACTGCCTTTTGAGGACGCAGTTCTTGGCGTTGAGAAGGACATCAAGATCTCTCGCAATGAACAGTGCCAACCGTGCAATGGCGGTGGGGCGGAGCCCGGTACTCAGCCGGAGGTATGCACGGTCTGCAACGGGACCGGCGAGATTCGTCGCAGCCAACAGAGCATTTTCGGCCAGTATGTGAACATCAGCGCCTGCGGTCCGTGCCACGGCGAGGGCAAGGTCATCACGAACCCGTGCTCTGAGTGCCGCGGGGCCGGGCGAATCAGGCGGGAACTCTCCGTGCGCGTCACCGTGCCGCCGGGGGTGGACACCGGCAACCGGATTCGTCTGGGCGGTGAGGGAGAGGCCGGCGCGAACGGCGGGCCGCCGGGGGACCTGTATATCGAGTTGGACGTGGCACCGAGCACCGTTTTCGAGCGGGAAGGGCGGCACCTCTTCCATCGCGTACCCGTCAACATCGCGCAGGCAGCGCTGGGAGCCGAAATCACCATCCCGACGCTGGAGGGTGATGAGCCTTTCCATATTCCGGCAGGTGTGCAGTCCGGACAGTCATTCAAAATCAAGGGTCGCGGCGTGGTCGATCCTAAGAATCAGCGCGCTCGCGGCGACCTGTTTGTGGTTGCCTCCGTCCACGTGCCGGATCAACTCACGGACGAACAGCGACAGCTGTTGGAGCAACTAGCCGCGACGCTGCCGGCCGCGCCCGAGACCGGGGGTGATGGCGAGCGTGAGGGCACGGGCTTCATGGACTGGATCAAGAATACGTTCCGCTAGTCGGCGGGGGATGGGGAAATGAACGGCGTACAGGTATTGACCCGGGAGATGCGCGAGATACAGGCGAGCCTCCTCCGCGAACTGGAGCCGCTGACGGAAGAGAATATCTACTACGCGCCGATTGCCGGCGCGACGACCATCGCATTCATTGCTTGGCACATCACTCGCACGCTGGACGACGCCGTACATCTTTCCATACCCGTGGAGCCACAGCCGACGCTCTGGGCAGCGCAGGGCTACCACGACAAGTTCGTCATGCCGGCCGAGGAGGGGACGGGCACCGGGTTCACTGCGGACCAGGTTGGCGATTTTCGCCCCGGCCTTGAGCTGCTACGGGCCTACGCAACCGAGGTGGGGCCGACAATCCCCTCGGCGTTCGAGGGCATGACAGACGACGATCTGGATCGCGTGATGGATCAGGAACGGCCGGATCGAACGCTGGCACGCCTGCTTCAGACGTTCATCATCGGGCACACCTACTACCACCTGGGGGAGATCCGATACCTCAAGGGCATGCAGGGGATGCCGTTCCCGCTTTAGACCGGCGGGGAGGCCACCCTTTGCTATTCAGATGGCAATGCCCCGGCTTCGTGGGGTTGCTTCTATTCGTGTCTAGCGAGTACCAGAATCGGCTGACCATCCAAAAGAGAATCCAAGTCAAGGCCCGGGTCTTCAACAAAACTAGGCGGTTCACAGACGGGATTCTCGCGGAAATACATGTCCCATGAAGCTTGGCGTATGGCTCGTTCAAGGTCTTCATGAGGGTGTTGTTCTTCAGTTAGCATTCCTGCCCAGAACGGCATATAGCAAAGGTTCCACCCTGCCGTAAATGCATCGGGATCCCACGGGTGGCCCCAGATGTGTCGAACCGAATAGCCTGTCTTCTTGGCAAGAGGCTGCCCTGTATATTTCGCCCAAGCCATCTGCGCTCGCTGATTCCTGTCGAGCTTCACTTCCCGCATGTCCCCTGACCAGACAGCCTTTGCCCCTATATCGAGTCCCGGGTAGTGTTCTCTACTGAGACGAGCACGATCAGGGAAATACACTACTTTCTCTCGCATCGAATCTGGGTGGATGAAGTAAGAGTGGGCAAAGGCAGCCTGCACTAAGGACGCTCCACCTTTCCGGAAATAATCTTCTAGTGTTTCGATGGGGTGTGCAGGGTTTTCCCGATGCACCATGATTTTGGTCATGCCGAGTGGTCTTAGACAGCCAGCGGGATTTGGCTCCCGAGAGTTCTGGATCCTTCGCTGGCCAGCTTTAGTACACTTTCAAGTGTGTCCCTGCTCTCGAGAGGCAAGGCCTTTTCTTGGAGAAGTAACTCCCTGTTCCCTAAGCGATTCTCGCCTTCGGTACCAAATTTGACAGCAGCTAACGGCTTTTGTTGGCGGGCACATTCATATGCAGCATTGATGGTACCTCCCCTTTGCCGTGCCTCGACAACAAGCAGGGCCAATGACAGCCCCACAATGAGCTTATTTCTCTCCATTGCGCGCCAAGCAGTCCAATGAGCACCCGGTTCAAACATTGAGATTGCTAGAAAATTGTCCACAGGATTCACTAGCGGCTTCAACTCACGGACTATGTGCAAGCCGTCAACACCTTCAGGAAGCACAGCTATGGTCGCACCACCGGCCTCTAGAGCTCCCCTTTGAGCCTCACGGTCTACGCCTCGCGCGTGACCACTTACAACTACGAAATTGTTTTCGGCGCAAATCTTGCCAAACCTGTATGCATAGCGAAGAGCCTCATCTGATGCATCACGGGACCCGCAGACACCTATGGCATTACGATCGAGTAGCTCCAAAGCACCTATCGTATGAAGTACCGGAAGATCACCGAATGCAACGCTCAATCCTTCTGGATAGCCAGTTGTGGTCGGCGCTACTTCTACTACGCGTTCTCTGGCCATTGGTCTTTGTCCCAACTCAACTGTGAATGGGTGAACTTTGCATCCTTTGCCATGCAGACGGCCACTACTTCTTGCGCTCCAGCCTGCCGGAGTGCCCTACCCATTTCCCGCAGTGTTTCCCCTGAGCCTAGCACATCATCCACGATGAGAACGCGCTCGCCACGGACTTCATCTCCAAACCTCATGCTATCGACAACGTTGTCTCTCATTTCGCTTTGACTTGCACCCTGAGGCGCATCTTTCTGCTGTTCGGTATCTCGGGTGGCCAGCGCTCGTACAAGACTAAGGTCCAGCTTTCCGGCAACTAAATCAGGCAACTTTACGATTGGGCGCTGAGAGCTGGAGTCTCGGATTGCTGTTGCAGCAACGAGGGTCGGCTGTGAAATCCCCGGATGAGTGCGGATGAATGCAACTATGTCGTCAGTCAATTCTGGAAGAGGTCGCTCATCTCCGTAGTATTTTGCTCTCTGCACGAGTTCTCCATAGTGCCCTCTTATCCAACCATTAGGTTTACTCGGGTCTTTGAGCGAATATGGGCCCATAGCTATGCACTGATCGATTGCCGGGCGAAGGTCACCAATGATTTTCCCTCGCAATACTGCCAACAAAGAGCCTGCGTCCATTGGAATTGCGTCCATTGACCCGAATAGATTCTCCAGCAGATACGAGTTACCGTTGGCTTCCATAATAGCATATTTGTTCTGTATCGGCTCGAACGAATGGAATACGGCACAATTCACTATTTGGATGACCTCCGGATAGCTAGCTAGAGTGTAGGGGTTCCTACTCCCTTACCACTGCACGAACATGGGCATGACGACGTGGATGTATTCCATGCCGTCATCCGAGGCCGCAGGGCGGATGGTGCCAGGGCTGGAAGGGCCGGACACCTCAAGCGTCGCGGTGGAGTTCAGGACGCCGAGAACATCCTCCAAATAGCGGTGGTTGAAGGCGATGTGCGCCTCCTCTCCGCCGATGTTGGCATCAATCACGCCCTCGTGATCGCCGATCTGGTCTGAACGAGCCTCAAGGCGCATTGTGCCCGCCATCTCGTTCTCGCCTGGGGTCATGTACAGGCGGACGATGCCGTTGCCCTCTCGAGCGAAGACGGCGGCAGTCTTGGTGGCTCGCAGGAAATCCGCGACTTCCACCGATGTCTGCGTGTTGGATGACTCCGGAATGAGCTGGCGATAGTTGGGGAAGTTGCCCTGGATGAGCTGTGAGCCAAGCACGATGTTGTTCAAGTGGAACTGGACCTGCGTCTTGGATTGGTTCACAGTGACGCGGACAGGCATCTCCTGCTCGGACAGCATTCGATTGAGCTCGCGCAGAGAACGCGCGGGGATGATGAGATCGACCCCTTCGCCCACTTCTTGCGGCAGCTTGGTCGTTTGGACGGCGAGACGGAAACCGTCGGCCGCGGCCATCGTGATGCTATCGCCCTCAATGGACGTGTGGATACCGGTCAGCACCGGGCGAGAATCCTCCGTGGCGGCGGCGATGATGACACGGTCAATGCCCGCGCGCAGGACATCAGGTGGAACCTCCGCGCTGATACCGTCATCGGCGACGGGTGTGGGCGGGAAGTCATCCGCGTCAAGCCCGCTCATGTGCGTGTTGAATCGACCGGAGATGATGTTCAGTTGTCGTGTGCCTGCGTCAAGCTCAAGGTCAACACGATCTCGCTGGAGTGAGGAGACGTAGTCAGAGAAGAGGCGGGCGGGGATGGCGATTGATCCCTGCGTCTCCACACTGGCGCTGATCCAGCAGGAGATGGAGAGCTCAAGGTTAGTTGCAGTGAGCCGTAGACGGGACTCATCCGTCTGGAGCATGACGTGGGTGGTGATGGGCATCGTTGTGCGTGTTGCCACCGCCGGCATGACCGTCGCGAGTCCGCGCTGGAGATTCTCCTGGAGAACCGAGAATTTCATTGAACTTTATCTCCCCAATGAGGCCCGTCGGGCCACCTTCCCCCGTATATGGTGCGAGTATCCCGCGTTGAGCGGACTTGGGTCAAGTCGCAACAGTCTATCTAGTGCATAACCGCATGGAATCCTCGCATATTGTGGTGGTCGTTTGAGAGGATCCGCAACATATGGGCTGCCAGCAGGGTGGGATGGCGCGGGTGGGACGCGGACACGGTATGATGCAACGGAAATATCTGCGGAACGACCGCATACAGGGGGATGGGAATGAAACTGGTGATGTACAACGATTTCCGGCCCGGCCTGCTTGTCGATGGCAATGTCATCGGGCTGGGCGGGCTGGCGGAAGACTATATGGGCGCTCACGTCGAGGACGTGATGATCAACCTCATTGAGGATTTTGCGTCCGTGCGTGACGACCTTGAGGACATCGCGGATTCCGGTGGTGGAGTGCCGGTATCGACGGTACAGTTGCGCGCGCCGCTCCCGCGACCTCGCAAGCTCATCTGCTGCTTCGGCAACTACAAGGAGGGCCAGGATCGGGACGCCTTCCCCATTGATATGTTCCTGAAGTCGCCTGAGGCGATCATCGGCCCGGGCGACACCGTGGTGCTGCCCAACACGCCGTTCACCATCTGCCACCATGAGGCGGAGCTGGCGCTGGTGATTGGCAAGCGGAGCAAGCATGTGACGCAAGAGGAGGCGATGGACTCTATCTTCGGCTACACAGCATTCATGGACGTCTCGCCGCGTGCCGGCATCGGCCGCGGACCCACGATGATCCAGAAGTCCTACGACACGTGCGCGCCCATGGGTCCGTGCATCGTCACGGCAGACGAGATTGAGAATCCACACGAACTCGACATCAAGTACTGGGTCGACGGCCAAATACGTCATGACTACAACACGAGCGACCTGGAGCACACGGTTCCTGAACTCATCGAGTGGGCGACGAAGGTGATGACGCTGCTGCCCGGCGACGTTATCGCCCTCGGCACCAACCACCAGGGCATCGGCCCGCTGCAGGACGGCGAGACGGGCACGATAGAGATCCAGGGCATCGGCGCGTTCAGCGTCAAGGTTATGGACCCTGAGAAGCGCTCGTGGCCTAAGGAGATCGACCAGGAGATGGCGGGCCGCGTGCGCGAGGCGCGCCCGTAGTACCGGAACGTCCTAGCGGGGCGTGCTTGCACCGTGAGCACGCCCCGCCACCAATGATGGCCTGCCGTTATGAGCTCTACTGAGGCTCTCGCTCAAACAATCCGCGTACCGGAGATGACGCTGCGCGAGTTTGCCGCGGCGGCATTCGTTGCGGCCGGTGTTTCGAACGAAGATGCAGCCGACGCCGCCAACACGCTCATCGAGGCGGATCTTCGCGGCATCGGCTCACACGGGATGGCAAGGCTGGATCGGTTCTACCTCACACCGCTTGGGGCGGGGCTGGTAAACGCGCGACCTGCGTGGATCGTGCGGGCGGAATCACCGTCAACTGCCACAATCAACGCGGATGGCGGGCTGGGACTGAGCGTGGGCGTCCGCGCGATGAACCTCGCCATTGAGAAGGCGCGCGCAGTCGGCTCCGGATGGGTAACGGTGGCGAACAGCCGTCACTTTGGGGCGGCGGGCGTATATGCAACCCAGGCGCTTGCGCACGACATGATCGGCATCAGCATGACGAACACGGGGCCAATCGTCCTTCCGGCGGGCGGGGCGGAACCGCGGCTGGGCTCGAACCCAATTGCCGTTGCCGCACCAACGGCGGACGGGACACCTTTTATCTTTGATGCCGCGACATCCGTCGTCTCGGCAGGAAAGTTTGACACGTATCATCGTCAGGGTAAGCTCGCCCCGGAGGGATGGGGACTGACTGATGACCTGCAGCCAATACGGAATCCGGCGCGTGGGCATGGCGGGCGGCGCATCCTGCCGCTGGGCAGCGACCTTGAGCACTCATCGTACAAGGGCTACGGCCTCGCTATGATCGTGGACATCCTCTGCGGCGTGCTGTCAGGCATGGGTCCGGGGCTGGCCATTGCGGGCTCCGGCGTCGCGGGAGGATACCAGTCTGCCCACTTCTTTGGCGCGATGCGGATTGATGCGTTTACAAACGCTGACGAGTTCAAGCAGTCGATGACAGGCTATATGACAGCGCTGCGAGAGACCCCGCCGCTTCCGGACGTAGAGAGCGTGCTTGTGCCCGGGGACATTGAGGCCAAGACCATTGAGGATCGCAAGCGGAATGGCATACCGTTGTACATGGACTCCGTGGAAAGTCTGAGGAACGTGGCGCAGAGGCTGAATCTGCGCCTGGATCTGGGGTAAAGAGCGGGTTCTGCGTAGGGACGCCGCGCATAAGGGGGGATTGAGATGCCGCACGTCAAGGCCAATGGTGTGGAGTTGTTCTATGAGCTGTTCGGAGACTCGTCCAAGCCAACGTTTGTGATGACACACGGGCTGGGCGGCCACGGACGGGGCTACCAAAACCAGATAGAGGCCCTTTCCGCCGAGTTCCAGTTGATGTTGTGGGACATGCGCGGATTTGGTCAGTCGGAGCGCGTGCCGGTAACCGAGGGGGCGTATTCCCGGTGGACGCTCGCGAAGGATCTTTCAGAGCTGTTGAAGGCGGTTGGGATAGGCGCCGCACACATTCACGGCCACTCACTGGGCGGTCTCGTTTCACAGCAGTTTGCGATCGACTACCCGGAGCAGACGCTCTCGCTCGTCATCCAGGACACGTCCGCGGAGATCAAGGCAGAGTACCTGGGTGGATGGGACGGCATGCTCAAGACCGTACGCGAACAGGGTATTGCCGCCCTCCCATTCGATCCTCAGCGAAGCTGGGGCGACCCGTATATAGAATCCAACCTGGAAGACATTCGAGCATTCAACACTGCGACGGCGGAGCGCAACGCTCCCGAGGTGTACGCCGAAGGGGTGCGCATCTCCGGCCCGGAGCTCTCACAGCATCCGGTTGCGCCGCAGTTGGGCCAGATTACGTGTCCGGTTCTCGTGATCTGTGGTGATCAGGACCGGCTGACTCCACCGGGAGGATCAGTACGAATTCACCGCGCCATCCCGCAGTCGAAACTGGTAATCCTTCCGGGCGCAGGGCACTTCCCTAACATAGAAACGACGGATGCGTTCAACGATGCATTGCTGGAGTTTTTGCGCGAGGCAAGTTCGGACTAGGAGGCCTCAAGGCGTTCAATCGTTGATGCCAACTTTCAATAGTTATTGGCGGTCTCATGGGTAAATCCTTGCTCTTGCCGCGAAGAAAAGAGCTTGGTCATACCCAGTTAGCAGAAATTAGTTCATTGTTTTTGTGATACATGCTTTCAACTACTTTCTCAATTTTCTTCAAATTGGTTCTTGATACTCACTGTCAATTGCACGGTCAGACAGACGGAATAGGAGATAAGCGGGTTCATACAGGGTATACTTAGTATGTTCCGACAACAGATTGCCGGCCGTCCCCGCGCGGAATGGCATTTGCTGGGGTTGGGGATAACAGTATTCAGAGACGGGGAGACCGGACGTATGAGGATTTATGTCGGAAACCTGAGTTTTCAGGCGACAGACGCAGATTTGCAGGAACTTTTTCAGCAGCACGGCGAGGTTTCGTCAGCGCAAGTCATCATTGACCGCTACTCGATGCGCTCGCGTGGGTTCGGATTCGTGGAGATGCCGAACGGGTCAGAGGCGGAGACAGCAATCTCCGCGCTGAACGGTCAGGAGCACCAGGGCCGACAGCTGACAGTGAACGAGGCGCGCGATCGCCGTGAAGGCGGCGGCGGTGGTGGCGGCGGCGGAGGCCGCGGCGGCCCTCGCTATTAGCGCCTGCTTCACCGCTCCCCATCCCCCCAGCAACTCTTGAAAGCATTGTCCGCCCTGCGGACAGGTTCTACTTGTCCAACCTCGTCAAGGAGAGTGGACTTGGGGTTCCCACTTTCGCGGAATGGGTGACGGGGCGACGCGTAACTACCCCTAGCCTTCTCCCAGAAGGAGAGATGACAAGAGGTTAGCGGTTTCTTCCCCGGGCGTAGCGGCTGCGTCCGTCCGTGCCGTCAATTGAGTAGTCGGTCAGGTCAATGATGCGGGCTTCAGGCTCTTTGCCCTCTTCAATGTCCAGCAGAACGACGTGGCCGAGACGGGACTCCTGGTTGTGGGGGTAGGTGGCGCTGCCACCGTTGATGATCAACATTCCGTCTTCCTTGCGGATGAATTCGAAGTGACTGTCACCGCAGACCACGATGTCAGGCAGCTTGCCATCGGGTGTCAAACCGAGATACGTCTTGACAAGGTCACTGGCGGTGCGCGACCCCCAGCCGTCGATGATATGAACCAGGCCGAGGCTAAAACCCTCGAACTTGAAGAACCATTTGGGGCGTATCCGGTCATCAACCTCGCTGAGGCCGTAATCGTGGTTGCCTTCAGCGGCATACGTTGGTGCGATCCGTTCCAGCCAGTCCACAACGCCGGTCGTGATGAGGTCACCACCGTGCAGGATGATGTCAACATCCTTGAAGACGATTTCAACCTCCGGCCAGAGTTCAGGGATTGAACTCGGGATGTGGGTGTCGGAAATGATACCTATACGTGTTGCCATAAGAGTGGGGGTTATTTCTCGGGAGTATCGTGTCGTGTCGAGCGGCGAATCTGCGCCTTGATGCTGTCAAGCGCCATCGTGGGTGTGGGATCAACGCCATTCACCAGCGACAGGTAGTAGCTGACGTAATCGCCCAACAGCACAGCCTCCAATAAGCGAGACAATGGCGTGGCCCCTGACAGCGAGGGCCAATGGACGGCTATGCCGAGGTCACTCAGGATCTGGCGGGATATTGCATAGCGATCATGGAGACCACGAGAGTCCGTGGATGAGGGGCCGAGCAGGACTACGGCGAGGCTGTCATTGTGACCAGGCTGTTCAAAGCCGACGATGGCATTGTGATGCATCTCCGGCAACTCTTCCGTCCATGCGGGTGTCTTGGCGTTCTCGTTGAGCTGCGTCTTCCAGCGGCGCGCTGCGGAAACAAGTCCTCGTGCGCTGACGATAACAGGGATGCGCCCGGAAAGCGCCCGCGCTAACTCCTTGGCGGGATTGACTCGCCCGGACACCGTTCGATTGCAGCTGGCATCGAAGTCTGCCTGACGGGATTCGAGTTCAGCAATAGCATCGGTCAGGGCATTCTCTGTGCTGGGTGGGGCGATGCCAAGATCAACAAAGATCCGCAGCATCGCTCCGAGCGCATAGGGAAGATAGGTGCGCGGAGGGCCGCCGTTCTCCGGCATCATGGCAATCGGGATCCCGCTGCCACGGGCTGCCTCTTCAAGCGGCCCGCCACCAGTCATGACGATGAGGTGCGCGTCGCGTTCACGCGAGGCCTCGACACCGGACAATGCCTCCTCGGTGCGGCCGGAGTGGCTCATCACAATCACAAGGCTCTCAGGTCCGGCGGCGGGGTGAGCGCCATAGTCCCGAAAGACATCGATTTGCGGCCCGGATTCGTCGGGCTCGCGGAGGGCTTCCACAGCCTCGGCGGCGATGTCTCCCGCAATAGCGGAGCCGCCCATGCCTTGTACGACAACGTGGCGAACGGCACGGTACTCATCAGGCAGCCGGAGAGAGGCAGCGCCATGCCATCCCTGCATTACACGTTGGGGAAATGCCGCTATGTGCCCGCCCATCCCGGACGGATCGCCTCTGCTGTCAGCAGATAAATCGTCCAGATCGATTGAGGCTACCTGCATCAAAGTTGGTTCTTTTCGCGTTTCGTGTTCGTGGGCCGCGGCGGGGCTGCGTGAGAGGCTGCGGCGATGTGTGACTGCCTCTAATACTACAGGATGCTGGCAGGTGGCGCGTGTATTTGCGAACTACAACGTTTCGCCGGGGTACTCCGTTGTGGCAGGGCGTCCCATCAGGGACTGTATCGCCTCGCGCGGGTTCAGGCCTTCATGGAGGACTCTGTGCGTTTCAAGCGTGATGGGGGTCTCCACGTTGAGGCGTTCCGCCAAGCGGACGGCGGCAGGGGTGGTGTTGTAGCCTTCACAGACCTCGTTGAGGTCTTCGATGATCTGCGCGATGTTTCGTCCCCGTCCCAGCTGCTCACCCACATACCGGTTACGAGATAGGCGACTGTAGCACGTCGCAACCAGATCGCCGACACCGGCAAGTCCGCTAAAGGTCAGGGGCTGGGCGCCTGCGGCGATGCCGAGCCGCAGGATCTCCGCGATGGCGCGGGAGATAAAGGCTGCCTTGGCATTGTCCCCGAATTCCATGCCGTCAATCATGCCCGCGCCGATGGCCACAATGTTCTTGAGGGTGCCGCCAAGCTCAACTCCGACTACGTCTGTACTGGTATAGACCCGGAAAACGGATGAGGTAAGCGCCCCCTGTACGCGTTCCGCCATTTCTTCCGTGGCAGACGCAACAACCGCGGAGGACGGGAGTCCGGCGGCGACTTCATGGGAGAGATTGGGGCCGGAGATGACGCAATATTGGCGCAGGGCGTCCTCCCCCATTTCTTGTGCAAAGACCTCGCTCATACGGGAGCCATCAGCGCGGTCGAGGCCTTTGGTGGCGCTCACGATGGCGGCATCAGGCCCGGGGTTCCCTTCCTTGAGCCATTGCAGATTCTGGCGGAATGTCGGGGACGGCACGCAGACGATAATCACGTCGGCGTCCGAAACGGCCTGTGTCATATACGGGGTGACGTGCAAGTTGTCGGGGAAGGGGAAGCCCGGGAGGCGGTCGACGTTCTCGCCGGCATCATTCATGCGGCGGGCGGTTTCTTCAGTTCGGGACCACAGGAGGGTATCTGCGCCCTCACGCGCGAGCAAAAGGGCGAGAGTTGTGCCCCAACTCGTCGTGCCGATGACTGCTGCCCGGCGCGCCTGCCCGCTCACACAAGACCTCCTGCGCTTGGTGCCCCCCCAATTGTCCCATATTGAAGGCGCTCTTTACCTTAGGCCAGCCGTGTACTCATCGATAACAGCGAGATTAGCTCGAACAGCACCATTCTCGACGACAGCCAGGCCGAGTCTTTCCAGAGCGATGAGGTCGCGGGCAAGGGTTCTAAGACCAACCCTTCGATAGAATCGCGCGAGCGGATGAGCACCAGAGCGAATATCTACCACTGGAACCTGTGCTCGCACAAGGCCTAGGACTAGTTCAAGCTGCCGTCGCCCAGTCGATCGGCCAAGACCGCCATCCCGAGCGATCACTTCTCTTGCGTAATCATGGAACGCAATAAGGCGCGTTTCATCGATCACTTCTCCATGGACCCACTCAAGCTCTTCTTCCAAGCCCTTCAGCGCGAATCGCACGAATGACGTTACGTCAGGGTCTGAGACGAATCTGACAGCAGTCAGAGCATCAATGTAGGCTTGGCGATCCTGATAGTAGTAATTGGCGAGAGAATAGAACCCACGAACGTTGATACCTGCTCTGTAGAGTAGAAAGCTTTCAATTCCCCGTGAAAGTCGGCCGTTTCCATCACCGAAAGGGTGAATGCTGACGAGGAGAAAGTGTGCCACCACTGCCCTAACAATTGGATTAATTTGTGCACCAGCCCCCCGGTTGACCCAGTGGATGAAGCGTGTCATCAGTGCAGGCACCTCGTCCGCAGGAGGAGCAATGTAATCACCAGCAGTTACTGTGTGCGTCCTATACCGCCCCGGCACGTTATTGGAGTAGTCAATTCCGTGAGTCAAGATGTCGTGGAACTCCTGTATTAAGTGTTCTGACAGAACAGCTTGCGGATCGGTACGAAGTATGCTCTCGACACGCAAGAAGAGTTCGTGGGCGTTTCGGACTTCCTGTTCTTCTCGGCGTCTGCTTGGGGGAAGGGGGGGGCCCTCTCCGGACAGCACCGCATCCACTTCTTGCTCCGTCAAGGTCACTCCCTCGATTCCTGTCGTGCCGCTAACTGCTCGCACGATGTTCATGCGATGGAGCCTCTCCTGAGTCTCTGGTGTGACAGGCACCTCTCGAATTGTTCGCGCAGTTGCACGAATAGCCGCCGTCAACTCGATAACATCGATTTCGGTTCGAACGACAAGTTCAAAGTTTATTGGCCATGATGGCATGAACGTTACTCCACTATGTAGACATTGTCATGGACACTGTCATCATGCTCAGTTCCCATAAGCAGCTTGGTAGACTGCTTTAGAACACTAACATTCTCGACATTGTCATGGACACTGTCAAGGGACATGTCAATGTGTCCCGCTCGGTGAGTCGAGACAGTGGCACGCTACAGTACTGCCTACCCCGTTGGTTCAGCCGGTTGGCCGAAACGGCGTTCCTTGCCGCGAACCAGGCGCTGGATGTTGTCGCGGTGGGCGTAGATGATGATTGCCCCTCCCACGAGAGCGAGGGGGCCAACGATGAAGGGCACAACCTCCAGAAATGGCGGCGCCAACCCCAGGACGGCGAAGGCAATCATGATTCCGACGCAGGTCACCGTGCCGAGCAGAGAACCAAGCGAGACGTACCGAGTAGCGGCGATGATCAGGATGCCGACAATGGTGCCGATGATGGCGGCGGGCCAGACAAGAGCAAGGGCCGCGCCGCCAGCAGGGATGACGCCCCGTCCGCCGCCGAATCCGATGAAGATCGACCGGCTGTGACCAACAACGACGGCCACAGCTCCAGCAACCTCTCCGGGCGTGTCCGCGATAACTCCGCTCGCGATGACAGCGACGGAGCCCTTCAAGAGGTCGAACAGGACGACGGGCACTGTAGCTTTCCACCCGAGCGTGCGCAGGACATTGGTTGCGCCTGTACGGCCGCTGCCAGACTCTCGAACGTCAACATTGCCGAAGATTTTGCCCACGAGCAGGCCGATGGGCACCGCGCCGAGCAAATAGCTGCCGAGGGCAGCGGCGAGGGTTAGGGCGACGCCGGCGAGGGTTATGTCATCAAGAAAATCCATTAGACAGGCTCCTCCTCCTCACGGTTGCGGCCTCGGAAAATCAGGCGGATAGCAGTGCCATCGAACCCAAAGCGCCGCCGCAGGACGTTCTCGAGATAGCGACGGTAGGAGAAGTGGACGAGAGACGGGTCGTTGCAGAAAAAGACAAATGTTGGCGGATTCACCTCCGGCTGAGTGGCGTAGTAAATCTGCAGCCGCCTACGGCCAGAGGAGGGAGGTGGATGGTTGGCGAGCGCATCGAGCAAGGCGCGGTTCAACTGCGCCGTTGTGACGCGCGTCATGCGCTCCATTTGGATGCGGGCGACTGCATCGAGGACAGCGCGTACGCCTCGACCCCGCAAGGCAGACGTGAACATAATCGGCATGGACGGAAAGAACTTTAGGCGGGCACGGACGAGCATCTCGACCTCTTGCCGATCGATCTCATCCTCCTGCGCAAGGTCCCACTTGTTGATGACAAGCGCGAGGCCCTTGTAGGCCTGCTGCACGAAACCGGCGACGTGGAGATCTTGTGCAGTCAGGTATTCTGTGGCGTCCACGACGAGGACGGCCACATCCGCGCGTTCGATTGCCTGCATGGCACGGGCGACGCTGAATCGCTCCACGCCGCGCTCGATGTGCCCGCGGCGGCGTACGCCCGCCGTATCAATGAGCAGGTACTGGCGGTTTTCGTACTCGAATAGGGTGTCAAGCGCATCCCGGGTGGTTCCCGGCTCGTCCTGCACCATCGCGCGCTCCTGCCCGAGGATGGCATTGACGAGAGAGGATTTGCCGACGTTGGGGCGGCCAACGATGGCGACGGGGATCGAGCCCTGGGGCGCAGGGGGCGGCGCCTCCACGTCCGGCAGGGCCGCCATGATGCCGTCCCACAACTCGTTCAGACCGCGTCCGTGATGGGCGCTAACGATGATGGGATCGCCAATGCCGAGTTCATAGAACTCCGCGGCGAGCCTTTCACGTTGGATGTTGTCCGCCTTGTTAGCAATCAGTACGACGGGCTTGGAGACGCGGCGCAGAAGATCGGCGACTTCCTCATCGGCGGGCAGCAGGCCTGCGTCTACATCGACGACGAAGAGCAGCACGTCCGCCTCTCCGAGGGCGACGGCCACCTGGTCACGGATCGCGCCAATCATGCCCTGCTCGTCCCCGAGAATGAGTCCACCGGTGTCGATGAGGGCGAGGGTGCGGTCGTCACGCGTGACGTATGCGGTAACGCGATCCCGTGTGGTGCCCGGTTCATCCGCAACGATGGCGATTCGCTCGGCGACCATGCGGTTGAATAGTGACGATTTGCCAACGTTGGGGCGGCCAACGATGGCGACCGTCGGCAGGCCGCGCGGTACTCCGGTGCGTGTTTCAACGAGGGCTGTCATGACGTTTCCCTATGAGGCAGAGGGATCTCGCCGAGCAGCATAGCGATGAGGGCGGCCTGCGCGTGCATCCTGTTCTCAGCCTGGTTAAAGACGATCGACTGCGGGTGCGTGAGCATCCCCTCGGAAATCTCCTCACCTTCATGTGCGGGGAGATCGTGCATGAATACGGCCCTGGGGTCGGCCAGTTCCATGAGGTGCGGGTTGACCTGGTAGCTCCGGAAATCACGCGCGCGCTGCTCGCGTTCCGCCTCCTGCCCCATGCTCGCCCACACGTCCGTATAGACGACATCCGCGCCCTCAACGGCCTCTTCCGGCTTCAGCAGCAGCTGCGGGGCGTGCCCTTCTTGTCCCGCAAGCCTCGTCGCTTGTGTAATGATGTCCTGCGGCAGCTCATAGCCGGATGGCGACGCGATGTGGAACTTTGCGCCGACAAGGGCGCACCCGAGGGCAAGACTGGCTGCGACGTTATTGCCGTCGCCGATGAACGCAATCGTTAGATCCTTTAGTGTTCCAAAATGCTCACGGATTGCCTGCAGGTCAGCGAGTATCTGGCAGGGATGCTCGACGTCGGAGAGCGCGTTGATGACGGGCACATCGGCGGCATTCGCCAAGGCCACCAACGTGTCGTGGGAGTTGACGCGGGCGGCGATGACATCCGCATAGCGGCTGAGGACGCGCGCAACGTCCTCCGGCGGCTCCCGTCCGCCAAGGCCAACTTCCTGCGGCAGCATGCTGAGGCTGTGGCCCCCCATCTTGCGCATTCCGAGCTCAAAGCTCACGCGCGTGCGGAGAGACGGCTTCTCCAGCAACAGCACAAGGCTACGGTCGTTCAGATTCGGTCGCAGTTCGCCCGTCCTGATGGCCATGGCGGCATCCAGCACGGCATAGACCTCTTCAGAAGAGAGGTCAGCCAAGGACAGAAAATGGCGGCGCGTGGTTGCTTCTACGGCAGTCATAACCCATGTATTTTACCGCGCGACCATCTACGGACAAATGGCGTGCATGCTAGCGCATCGCGTGCGTGTTCCGTTCAGTGTTCGTATGCTTAAACCTGACATCCAACTCAGGAACACGAGGACTAGGTATTTCCATGCACAAGCAAGGCTCTTCTTCCACACGATTTCTCCCGTTGATTGCGATGGCGGCTCTGATACTGGCACTGTTGGTCGTCGCTTGTGGCACCGGCAGTGAATCAGATAACGGCGGCGACGGAGTAGTCGATAGCCCGACGGCCACAGCGACTACAGTCCCGACAGTCTCCCCGCCGACTGCCACTCCCGTCGATACGGGGGAAAGTGCCTCTGGCGATGAGGTGGCCGCAACGCCAACGACATCAGAGGGTGAGCAGCGGTTCCTGCTTGACGTGCCCGCCGGCGGGCTCTCCGCCATGTTGCAGGAGGGGACCCTCGCGCGTTACCTGATTCGCGAGGAGCTGGCAAGCATCGAGCTGCCATTTGACGCTATTGGAGAGACATCCGAAGTGTCCGGTGCGTTTACGTTCACGGCAGACGGCGACATTGCGCCGGAAAGTTCGCGCATCGTGCTGAACGCGGCAAGCTTGCGCAGTGACGAGGAGAATCGCGACCGTTACCTACGACGCAACGGCATCCAGACGGCGACCTATCCTGAAATCGTCTTTGTCGCCACGAGCATCGACGGGCTTGCGTGGCCGTTGCCGGCGTCCGGCGAAGTCGAGTTCACGATCAACGGTGACTTGACGGTGCGCGATGTCACACGGCCAGTTGTGTGGCAAACAACCGCCACGTTTGACGGCAACAGCGTGACGGGCACCGCGAAGACAAATTTCACCTTCGGCGAGTTCGAGATGGAGGTCCCGGACCTATTCTTCATCGTCAGCCTGGAAGACAACATCCGCCTAGAACTGGACTTCGTGGCGGGGTGGTAAGGAGGCAGGGGGCCGTGACGGACTCTTAGGTGACAGAAAGCACCCAAAAGTCCTAGTCACACCACAAGTGTTGGCTTCCTGCGCTTAACAGTGATTCCTGTCATTGAGAATCTGCGGTTCTGCGAGCTTCACCAATCAGTTCTTCTAGCGCTCCGTAAGAGGGGTAGGCTCGAACCTTCCAGTCGCTTCCAGTTTCATCGAGTAGCTGCATCACTGTCTTCGAGAGACTCAAGCATTCTGTAGCAACCAGTTCAATACAGACAGCTAGTTGCTCCCGGTTATAACTTGAAGCAAGGCTCAGATGGGGCACATCTTTGCTATCCCAAGAAACAAGCGCCTTAAGTCCAGTGCTTCTTGGATGTGTTGCATAGACACTGACAGATTCGTAAGTGTCCTTCCAAACTTCAGCGGCCTTAGTAGATATCCGACCAGCCATAGCTCCATAACTCAGGTCGTCCCTGCCTAACCGTATCTTGGCAGTCGGACTCTCATCCAGCAGGACATCCAGAGTCTTTGGGTAGACCTCGATGTCGTCTGCGATTAGCATCTCCTCCATTGCCGTCCGAATCAGGATTGCAGCTGGTTGGCAATAGCCTTTCTCAAGCAACTGAAGGGCCAGGCGTAAGTTGATGAATGTACGGGTTGCCAAGAACAATCGTGCGCTCTCAAGTTTCCCCTTAGGCTTTTCGTTGATTTCTGCATACTCGTTCAGACCTTGGATAACCTGATCCAAGGCGGTTTCGATTGCCGCGAACCAATGATGGTGTTCTGTTCGTATTTTCTGCCCAAGCTCTGCATCGCTCGCGGCCAGTGACTCGTAGAATCTATTGTTCATTCGTCTCTCTCCATACTTTGCTCTGGGACTTTGGTTTTGCCATCATACGGACCTCTGTCAACCCTCCATTTCCTCCCACCCCCTACAATCTATAGCGCAGGGGGGTGATTGCGCTCGATGGCGTTGGAGCTGATTCGGACGATTGAGGAGTTTCGTCGCGTGCGTGAAGAGGCGCGCGCGGCGGGGTCGCTCGGGTTTGTGCCGACGATGGGCTTTCTGCACGAGGGGCATATCTCGCTTGTGAGGATGGCGCGGGCGGAGAACGCGGTGGTTGCGGCGTCCATCTTCGTGAATCCGGCGCAGTTCGGGCCGAATGAGGATCTCGCGGCTTATCCACGCGATCTTGAGCGTGACATGGAGATGCTTGAGGCTGCTGGCTGCGATCTGCTCTTCCACCCCTCGCCGGAGGAGATATATCCACCGCCTGAACAGGATGTTTACGTGGTGCCGGGGGAGATTGCCGCTCGCCTTGAGGGGGCCGCGCGCCCCATTCATTTCAGGGGTGTCGCGACGGTTGTATTGAAGCTGTTCAACATCGTGCAGCCGGACCGTTCCTACCTCGGGCAGAAGGACGGGCAGCAGGTGGCGGTAATCCGCCGCATGATGCGCGATCTGAACATCCCCGGTGAATTGGTCGTGGGGCCGACGGTGCGCGAGCCGGACGGCCTCGCTATGTCCAGCCGCAACACGTACCTGACAACGGAGGAACGAGCGGCCGCGCCGGTCATTTACCGCGCGCTAACGGAATCGCTGAATCTCTATCGCGCCGGGCAGACGAACGCGGACGCCCTGCGGGACGTGATACGCACAACTCTGGAATCCGAGTCACTCATCGCATCCATCGATTACGTTTCCATTGCCAACCCCCTGACGCTCGCGGAGGCTGAGGGCGAGGTGATTGAGGGCGCGATGGCGTCGACTGCGGTGCAGCTGGGCAAGCCGCGGCTGCTGGACAACGTTATCCTCACGAAATCCGCCGGTGACGACGCATGAGACCGCCCATGGATTGGGATGACCTCCATCGTGAGGCAGATGCGCTGCGAGACCAACAATTGGGGACGGCTTCCAGCCTGGCAGCGAGCGGCGCGCAACTGTTGTATCGCGCTTTATCGGAGATGTACATCGGGGAGCCGGAGCCGCTGCGTGAGATCGCGCACACCATCGCAGAGGCACGCCCGGAAGTCGTCGCGATACGGAACGTGGGTGTGTCGGCCTACCGCACGGCACGTGAGGCCCGCTCCGGCGACAGGATGGCTGCAGCGGCACGGAGCGTCGCGCGGCTGGCGCGGCTGTTGGGAGACACGCCGGCGTCGCTGGCACGGCGCGGGCAGCCACTCTTGCCCGAGAATGCCACCGTCGTGACGATGGGGCGTTCAGAGAGCGTCCGTGCGGCCATTGAGCTGGCCGGAGACCGCATTGTTGTGACGCGGGACTCCACGCCAGCCTCCGCGGACAGTCAGGCTGTTCTTGATGGCGCAGACATTGTGCTATTGGGCTGCACAGCGTTCTTGGCAGACGGCTCGATGGCGGCGGACGTAGGAACGCTGGGGCTGGTGGAGGCAGCGGCGGACCGCGATCCTGTCGTGCCGGTTCACTTCTTCGCGGATACGCTCAAGCTGGCGCCGTGGCTCCCTGCACGGAGCAATGGCCAATCCCCGCTTGAGTTGGACATCATCCCACCAAAGTACGTCGACCACGTAATCACAGAGGACGGTATACGGCGGCCAGAGCAGCTGCTTCAAGCAGCGGCGGACCTCGCTACCTGGTGGCGGATGCTTGAGACGCCGGAGGGCTGAGGGGGCTAGAAGTCAGGTAACAGGCACTCTTCCAGTTCTGCTGCGAACGAGGCCAGGGCCGCATATTCCTCTGGACTCAGATCTGCTTCGTTGCCAAACATTCGAAGGCCGATTTTCTCCTCGTATAGCTCCGGGAAGGTCTCCCGAGAGAGCATACGCACGCATTCAAAGTCTGTTTTGCCTCCACTGGAATTCAGGCCGCTCCCTGAAGCTAATGAGTTCAGTCGCTCACTGGAGAGGAAACCATAAGTGGCCGCGAAATCAAACATCGAATAGGCCGATCGCCTCGACTCTTCAGTATCCAGACCTCCTCGCACGAGTTCCGCTTGGATAAATGTCTGCTTAACACATTCCATTTCGCCGTCTGCTAGGTTCTCGTAACCTTCGCGTGAGGAAAATCGCTGAACCCTAAATTCCACGATTCGCTCTTTCGTAAAGCAGTCGAATGCAACATGTTCCGACCGCCCTCGCCCAATATCAGCAACGGCGGCATACAGAAATCCGTCTGTATCTGTCGCCACCTGCCGTAGGCAGGCTCGTTCGCTCGCAGTAATCGGGCCACCCACCAAGCGTGCGAACAGGCTAATCTCACCTTCGAGGTCTTCTGATTCGTTGAGGCATGTATATGCCGTTGCGGAAGAGGCTACAAGAGCACGATACCGGTATCCTGGATGTGAATCTTGGTTCTGCCGAATCTTCTCGCGAATGCACGCCTCCGTTTCGGGCGATAGTTTTCCATAGTACTCCTCAAGGGATCCCAGCAGGATATCCGCATCTCTCTCGGGTGTTATGCAGGGCTCCCAAAATTCAGTCCAAACTTCAATAAGAGCTACAGAGGCTTCTTGATTGGACTCTTCGTGCGCTTCGATAAAATCTGCATCTTCCAGTCGACTCAAAAAGCAGTCGAATTCTGCCTGAGAAATCAGCTGAGCGATTGCGCGCTGTTCGTCCGAGAGCCCAGCCAACAACTCTTCAAAATCTTCTGCAGTAACGGCATCACTCGCCGTCGAGGGAGTGGGTTCGGAGATGAGGGTGGAAGAGTCTTCGCACGCAGTCCCAAACAGCAGCAGACACACTGCCACCCCTATACTAATTCGCTTCCATGTATCCAGATTCCACAATGCGCTTGCTCTCTGCCTCAGTCTCTCTGAAGAACTCTCGGGCCGAGTGCTCAGCCTACAGCGTTAGTCGAGAGTAGAGCTGGGGCAGGCGCTTGGGGAGAAGCTCGATGTCGGCGAGGACTTCGTACGGGAGGTCGCCGCACATCTCTTTCATGTAATCGTGGCCGGCGCGGTCTACCGTCAGCAGGAACGGGATGATTCCCTTGGCCTTGGCCTGCACGAGCGCATCGTGCGTATCGTGGACAGCGTATTCCTTTTCGGCCCCCTCGCGGCTGTACCCTCGGTCCTGCGGGCGACCATCCGAGATCAGGAACAACACCTTGGTCTTAGCGCTAACGTCGTCCAGCTTGGCGGTCGCGTGGCGAATGGCCGGGCCCATGCGGGTGGCGTGGAGCGGCGTGATGCCGTCGATGCGCTTGGCGACGCGATCTGAGAACTGCTCTTCCAGGCCCTTCACGCTGTAGAACTCGACGTTCTCACGGCCATAGCCGGAGAAACCGTAGATGCCGTACTGATCGCCAATGGTCTCCAGCGCTCGAATCAGCAGGACTGTGGATTCCTTTTCGAGGTCGATGATGCGCAGATATGAGCGTTTCTGCTGTTCACGGCGGGACCGCAGCCAGAAGAGGTATTGGCGGGGATCGTCCGGGATGTCCTCATCGTCATCGTCGAAGTCTGAGCGCTCTTCGATGGCCTCCGCCGTTGACGCACTCATATCAAGCAGGAAGATGACGGCGACGTCGCGCTCCGTCTTATTGCGACGCCAGTAGACCTTGTCGTCCGGCGTTGCGCCCGCCCTGCGCTGCACGATGGCATCAATGACGGCGTCGAGATCGAACTCCTCACCGTCCGTCAGGCGCTTCTCCTTGCGGTACGTTTCGGGCACCATCATCTCGAACTGCCGCCGAACCTCATTGATGAGGCCCGCGTGGCGCTCGATGGTCTGCTCATAGAACTCCGCAGAACCTTCCTGCATGGTGGACTCGCGAACACGGCACCACGCGGGTTTGTAGTCGAGCGCTACGAAGTCCCACTCGTCATAGAGCGCGGTCTGTTCCTGTTCCTCCAACGACTCCTCGCTCTCATCTCCGTCTCCGCCGCCGGAGCCCACCTCGCCCATCTCATCATTGAACTCGGCGTCCGGGCCCTCGATGGCCTCGCTCATCAGGCTAGAGATGAACAGGCCGCTTGGGTCGTCTATGTCGCCCTCAACGACGCTGGAGAGATCGATTTCCGCGCTCTTCTCAAGGAGCTGGCGAACCATCTCCTCAGTGAGCGGCGGGGCTTGCACGCTGTCCTCGGCACGCTGCTGGCCTTTGCGGAGGTTGGCGAGCGTCTGCACGAGCTCCGGCTTGAAATCGCCACGGTAATCCACGTCCTGCGGGGACTGGTACGGAACGTCCTGCTCCGTGCCTGAGCCGGGAACAAAGTCTTCACCGCCCATCTGGGCGCTGTCTGCCTCTTGCAGGCCCTGCGCAGCCTCGCCGCCAAGCTCGTCGAGATCCATCTCATCCCAATCGAGATCGGGCTGCGGCATGGTGTTCGGCACACTGATCAACAGCCGATACAGAATCACCGTGGCCTCGGCCGAGTCCTCCACGGTTGCCTCGTCATGCCGAAGGCGAATCAGGATAACGGCCATGCGTTCGACGACGTCGCGCAAGCTCTGCGGGACGGGGATCTTCTTGTCGCCCTCAAGCAGGGTCATCCGGATGAGCAACTCGACAAGCGCCATCCGGAGAGGAAGCTGCTGCGGAGCGGGACGACCGACTACAGAGGCGGCTTGCACCATTCCATAGGCACGGCGCAGTCCACGGTAATGCTGCTTGACGAGGTGATCAACACGGGCGTCCTCAAGCGCGCCGAACAGGTCGGATGCGAGGCGCCGCTCCGGGAAGAGGTCAAAGAATCGCTCATAGTCCGAGAGGACGGCGGTGTCAACGCCGGTCATTTCCGGGTTGGGCGCCGCGGCAACGGATTCCCGGGTTGCCCCGCTAGCGTTCTGCTCCGCGACCCGGGCGGCGAGCGCCGGGCGCGTGAGAGGAAAGATATTACCCGCGCGGTTGAAGTTGAATGTGAAGCTATCGAACTCAAGGTGGCCCGTCTGGTGTGTGCAGAGCACCTTGAACCAGCCAAAGTTGTCGTCCTTGGTCTCAAAGAGCGCGATCTCCGGCGGGAGGAAGACGTTGGTACCGTCCGTGGATGCGCGATCCTCCGTCGCCCAGCCGATGCTGCGATTCGCGAGCTCCGGGGTGGGCCGCAGCTGCATGTCCCCGCCGGTGAGGCCGCGCGCATACATCTGCAGGATTGGAGCGACATCCTCAAGGCTGATAGTGGCGGAGAGTTCCTGCAGGAGGGCTTCGCCGCGTGCAGATTCCAACCTGAAGAAGGCGATGCCGGCGGCCTCGTTCCGCTCAAGCATCGTGACGCCTTCCTGGAACCATCTGCTGAGGTTATCATCGTCGATGCGCTCAAGGACTTGCGGGGCGGCGCGCAGGAACTCGACTGCCGCCTCTTCGGACAGCCCGCACAGGACCTCGAAATCATCCAGCACCTGCCGGTGCAGAAAGAGCGGGAGATCACTGACGGCGCGGGAGCCTTCAGCCAGAAAAGACAGGTAACGCTTGCCGCCGTCAGCGGCTAGGTTGATGGCAAATGTGAGGAAACGCTGACGTTCCGTCCGGACGATGCGGGGCAATGCCACGGCGGCGGCGCGCTGCGTTTCCTTGGCGTACTTCCAGTTGCGGTTGGCAGTCTCGTCAAGCAGTTCCAGGTAGGTATCTATGGTCTCGTCATCAACGTACGGTAGAGAGTCCGGCGCCATCGTCAAGCACTCTTCAGCGAGTTCGCTGGAGTGCTGCGCGACGTGGTCAAGGAAGTTTGCAAAAGCAGCGAGGTCACTCAGCCGAACGTGATCCAAAAGGCCGGGGCTCACCTCAAAGAACCGGGCGGCCAACGCGCCGGATTTCCACGTCCCGTGGAAAAGCGTTTCAGCGGCTGAAATCCACGCGGGCAGGCGTCCAACATCCCGGCGCTCAAGGAAACCCGCACTGGCGCGGAAGAAGGATGAGGCGAGGGCAGCGGAATGCGCCGACAACGCTCGGCCGCTCTCGTACCAGGCCTTCGCTTCCTGCGGCCTCTCCAGCGCGTCGAGGACGGCGGGGGAGGAGCGGACGTACTCCGCGGCGGCCTCCCACGCGCGGAACGAGGCCCCTGCGATGCCCAGAGCCGCCGACAGCCACTGGTCGTAATGTTCTTCGCTGCCCAGGCGATGCTCAACATGGTCGGTCGCGCCGTGGTAGGCCTGCCCAACCGCGGCGGGCAACGCGAGCAATTCAGCAACTAGCTCATCACGCGTTGGTGATGCGTTGCCTGTTCCGCCTTGTTCCGATGTCATTCGCTCTTGGGTTTATTCCGACGGAGCAGCCGCATACGCACGGCCCTGCCATCGTCCTATTCAAAGATGCTTGTCGTAATCTCCCGAATGCTGCGCTGTACGGAGGCATCGTCGGTGAGCGCGTCAGAAATGGCCACGTCGCACGCGCGACGCGCAGGCACACCCCGGGCAATCAGTTTGCCGGCGTAAATCAGCAGGCGTGTCGACACGCCCTCTTGCAGTCCGTGCTCCTTGAGGTTGCGCACCTTTTCGCCGAGGCGAGCAAGGAGGTCAGCGGAATCCTCGTCGACGCCGCTCTCCTGCTGCACAATCTTCGCCTCATCGTCACGGGGTGGATAGTCGAACTCCATGGCGACGAAACGCTGGCGCGTGGACTGCTTGAGGTCTTTGAGGGCGCTCTGGTAGCCGGGGTTGTAGGAAATGACAAGCAGAAATCCGTCCGCTGCCTCCAGGATCTGGCCGCGCTTCTCAACCGGGAGGAGGCGGCGGTGATCCGTCAGCGGGTGGATAAGAACGGTGGTGTCCTTGCGGGCCTCCACGACCTCATCGAGGTAGCAGATGGCGCCGGTCTTGACCGCGCGGGTGAGCGGCCCATCTACCCACTTGGTCTCCTCGCCCTCAAGCAGGAACCGTCCAACGAGATCGCTGGCAGTCAAATCCTCATGGGCGGCGATCGTCACGAGCGCCTTGCCGTGGGAATTCTCTTTGCCGTCAGCCCGCATTGTCGTGATGGGGCGTCCAAGCCTCCACGCCATATATTCCACGAACCGCGTCTTGCCGCAGCCCGTGGGACCCTTCAGGATGACGGGTATCTTTTCCTCGTAGGCTGCCGTGAACACCTCCACCTCATCCCTAATGGGCAGGTAGTATGGCTCGCTGTCAATGGTGTATTCCTCAATCTCGTACTCGGAGTACGACATCACGGTGGCGTCTTTGAGAACTGTCTGTTCGGTCATTCCAATCCCTTTGAGTGGTCTCGGTCTGTATTACAAGCAGCAGCCTACAGGAACGGGCGGATGCGGGCGTGCCAGAGCTCGCCGACGCGGATGCGCAGTTCCTCGATGGTGCCGGTGTTCTGGAGGAGGACGTCCGCTTCGTCCGCGCGTTCCTCGTTCGAAAGCTGCGCATTGATGCGCTGCTTCGCCTGCTCTTCAGTGAGGTTGTTGCGGGACTGTAGACGCGCGATGGCATCCGCTTCAGATGCCTGGGTGACCCAAAGCTCGTCGCACATGTCCGTCCATCCCGCCTCGATCATGATGGCCGCTTCAAGAACGGCGATCTTGACGCCGCTTTCGCGCAAGTCCGAGATGGTCTTCTCGGCCAGTGCGCGGATGCGGGGCCACGTGATCTCGTTGAGGGCCGTGAGTTCCGCCGGATCCGCGAACACAATTGCGCCGAGCTTGCGGCGATCAATCTCCCGCGTCTCAGGATTCATCAGGTCATCCCCCCACCGGGCCAGGATGTCCTTCCACGCGTCGGTATCAGGCAGATACGCCTGGTGTCCCAACTCATCGCCACTGATGACAGTCGCTTCGTACTCATCGCGAAGAACCTCGCTCACGAGGCTCTTTCCGCTTGCAATCCCCCCCGTCAGGCCAATGACCTGCATTCCTTTACCCCCTCACCGTTCGGCCAATGCCCGAACCAATGGTAGTTTGACCACGCATGTCCCACGCGCGCCCGAACTAGTAGTATACGGCACGACTCGCGCCCCACGCATAGGGCATCCACTCCGTCTTGTATGCGCATAAGGGATAATTAGGCATGGCGAACTCAAGACGGGACGACGCCCGGACACAATCTGAGGCCCTGCGCGCACTGCCGAGCGTGGATCGACTGGTCGGTAGCAAACTACTGGGGGCGCTGGCGGAGAGTGTTGGCGCCGACGCGGTGACGCATGCCGCACGGCAGGCGATTGACGACGCCCGCACGGCGATACTCACAGGCACGGCGGATACGGCGCCTGACGTGGTCTCCCTCGCCGAACAGGTTACAACCTCCATTGACAATCTCCTGGGGCCGCGACCGCGCCGCGTCATCAATGCGGCCGGCGTCATCATCCATACGAATCTGGGTCGCGCGCCGCTGAGCCGGGCGGCCATCGAGGCAATGAGCAACGTGGCGCGCGGATACTCCGACCTCGAATACGACCTGCAGGCCGGAGAGCGCGGATCACGCCACGCGCACCCCGAGCGGCTGTTGCAATTCCTGACAGGCGCGGAGGCGGCCATCGTCGTCAACAACAACGCCTCTGCCGTGCTGCTTGCGCTGGCTGCCATCGCCGGCGGGCGGGAGGTCATCGTCTCACGCGGTGAGGCGGTGGAGATTGGGGGGCGATTCAGGATACCGGACGTGCTTCGGCAAAGCGGGGCGACGCTTGTTGAGGTCGGAACCACCAACCGCACGTACGCCGCGGACTACGCGGAGGCCATAACGGACAACACCGGTGCGCTGCTGCGGGTGCATCGCAGCAATTTCCTTGTTGTCGGGTTCACGAGCACGCCGGACGCGGCGGAGATCTCGGAGATTGCGCATACGCGTGGCGTACCGCTCCTCAACGATCTCGGTTCGGGCTGCTTGCTGGACACGGCGCAGTTCGGCCTTGCGCCGGAGCCGACAGTGCGAGACACGCTGGAGCGCGAGGGCTCGGACATCGCGATGTTCTCCGGCGACAAGCTGCTGGGCGGACCTCAGGCCGGCATCGCAGTAGGGCGCAAGGACTTCATCGACAAGATGAAGGGGCATCCGCTCGCCCGCGCAGTGCGGATCGACAAGCTGGACCTGGCGGCGTTGACGGCGACCCTGCAGGCGTATGCGCGCGGCGCGGCACTGACGGAAGTGCCTGTATGGCGCATGATCTCGGCAGACGTGGCGGCTCTGGATGAGCGGGCGCTGAGATGGCGCGAAGAGATCGGCGGGGAGGGTCTGCGCGTCGTGGAGGCGGAGACAGCCGTCGGAGGTGGAAGCCTGCCGGGTGGGACACTGCCGACACGGGCACTCGCTATTGAGCCTTCGCGGGCAAACGCGGACGCGCTGGCGGAACGGCTACGCCTGTCAGGCTCCCATTCGGCCATCATTTGTCGCATTGATGAGGATCAACTCCTCCTTGACCCACGCACCGTGCTGCCGGAAGAGGACGATGAGTTAATCTCAGCTGTCCGCGCGGCGCTGGAAGGCTAGCAAGGCCCTTGTCTCCGATGATTCGCGCCGGGTATGTGGCCATCGTTGGACGGCCCAATGTCGGGAAGTCGACGCTCGTCAACAACCTGGTGGGCACGCGGCTTGCCGCGGTCAGTCCCAAGCCGCAGACCTCACGTTATCGCATCCTTGCTGTTCTTCACGGGGACGATTTCCAGGTGGGGCTGCTGGACACGCCGGGGCGTCCGGCCGAGCCGCGCATTGACGCCCTGAGCCGCAGAATGCTGCGGGAGACGCGGCAGGCGCTGGAGATTGCCAACCTGGCAGTGCTGGTTTCCGCACCGCGCTCGCCGGGCGACGTTGAAGAAACGCTGCTCGAAGAGATCCAAGCGCAGGATCTGCCGGCCATCGTCGCCGTCAATAAGCTTGATACTGTGCGCAAGGGCACACTGTTGCCCGTCATCGAGGACTACAACGACCTCTACGACGAGTTTCGGGACATTGTGCCCATCAGCGCACGCACGGGCGACGGGTTGGACAGCCTCTTGGATCGCATCATCGCAAATCTACCGGAGCAGGAACCGCTTTTCGACCCGTCTACCCTGACCGACCGCTCAGAGACGTTCCTCATTTCCGAGCTGATACGGGAGGGCGTGTTTGCCGTCTACGGCGACGAGGTGCCATACGCGACCGCCGTGGAGGTGGAAAAGCACGTGCCGCAAGACCCGGAACACGGCGACAAGGATTTCATCGAGGCGAGTGTGTACGTGGAGCGCTCCTCTCAGCGGGGGATCGTCGTTGGCAAGGGGGGGCAGGCGCTCAAGGACGTGGGTGTGCGTGCGAGGCCTCTTATCGAGGAACTGTTGGGACGCCCAGTAATGCTATCTCTGTGGGCGCGCACGAGGCCGCGATGGCGTCGCGATGACCGCTTTCTCAGGATGCTGGAGGAGTAGGCTACACTCCCTATCCGTACACGCGGTGGGCGGCTATGTACTTCGCAACCGCCTCCGGCACGACCCCTCGCAGGTTTGCGCCGCTCCTCAGCGTGTCACGGATGGACGAGGAGCTGACATCCATGCGGGGAGCGTCCTCGAGAACGGTGACCCTTTCGCGCAGGCCGGGAATGGCGTCGTAGGCCGGGGTCAGATCGGGGCGTCCCTCGTCTCCCGCACGCGGCATGGCGATGAAGCGGCACAGGGTCACAAGTTCCTGCGGGTTATGCCAGCGCGGGAGGTCCGCCACCGAGTCTTCACCCAGGATGAAGTAGTACTCAGTGTCCGCCGGCGCATTCTCCAGCAGCTCCCGGAGCGTGTCTACTGTGTAGGTTGGGCCGGGGCGCGTGACTTCCATGTCAGACACGACGAAATCGGCAGTTGAGCCTACCAACAGGTGTGTCATGGCGAGGCGGTCCATTCCGGGGGCTACTTCCCGTCCTTCCTTGAGCCACTGCTCACCGGCCGGTATGAAGAGCACTCTATCAAGGCCCACACGCTGCTGCGCCTCCCGCGCGATCATCAGGTGGCCGACGTGTGGAGGATCAAAGCTGCCGCCCAGGATGCCGACGCGACTCACCGCCATATCACCTCGGTATCGCCGATGAGCACCCAGTCGCCGGGTTCTGCGCCCGCTCGCTCCAGCGCATCGATGGCGCCGATGTGCCCAAGCTCCCGCCAGAACTGGGCGGCGACGGACATGTCCGTAAGGTCGATGCCGTCCGCAAGCCGCTCAATCCGGGGATGACTGAGCCTCCACACTCCCTCTTCCTCAACTCCTACGACCGGCATGATGCGATCCGGCTCGGGTCTCAGGATGACCTCCGGCTCATCTGCCACCGAGACCGGCGCGTTCTTCCGCGCCTCCCTTTCGGCCTCCACGCGGCTGAAAGCAGCCCTCATCAGCTCCGTCACGCCCTCGCCGGTGACGGCAGACACCTCAAACACCTCGTTGACACCCTCCGCGACGAATGCCTCCCGGAGTTCCGTCAACTGCTCCTGGACCTCGGGCATGTCAATCTTGTTGATTGCGAGAATCTGCGGCTTCTCCTCGAGCTGCGCCTCGTGTAGGGCCAGCTCGTTGTTGATGCCGCGCCACGCCTCAAGCACATCCGGCAGACTTCCATCAATGATGTGTATGAGGATGGCGGTGCGCTCCACGTGCCGAAGGAACTGATCGCCAAGCCCCTTACCCTCATGCGCCCCCTCGATGAGCCCCGGTATATCCGCCAACACGAAGCTGCTCCAGCCAATGTCAACGACGCCGAGGTTCGGCTCCGTCGTGGTGAATGCATACGATGCAACACGCGGATTCGCACCGGAGCTATTGGCCAGGAGGCTAGACTTGCCAGCATTGGGCAGGCCAACAAGCCCAACATCAGCAAGAAGTTTCAGATCCAGCTGGACATCGACCTCTTCGCCGGGCTCACCACCCTCCGCCAGCCGCGGTGCACGATTCGTCGAACTCGTGAACCGCACGTTCCCACGGCCTCCGCTGCCACCTTTCGCTACGACGACACTCGCGCCATCTGACTCAAGATCCACCGTTCCGGCGTTCTTTTCGCCAGTCCACGTGATAATCGTTCCAACAGGAACTGTTAGAGTCAGATTCCCACCTGTCTTCCCGGTCTGCTTCTTACGTCGTCCTGGTTCTCCGTTTTGCGCCGCATACCGAAGACGGCGACCATAATCCTGCAGCGTCAGCAGATTCTCGTCAGCCTGAAACACCACGCTGCCACCTTCGCCACCATCACCACCATCAGGCCCACCAAACGGAACATACTTCTCGCGCCGGAAGGACACCGCGCCGCGGCCACCATTTCCACCAGATACGTGGATTTGAGCTTGGTCAATCATTCTCTCAGGATATATGGAAGTGAATTATCAAAACTCGGTTAACTCTGGGGAATCCGTGGAAACCGAAAGGCGGTACACAGGGGAAGATTTGTGGATTCGACGTGGAATCCATGTGGAAAAGCGGTGGAAAGCCGCCGAGGTGAATGAGGGTTTGGTGGAAAGATGTGGGCTATTGCCCGGCGAATGTGGAAGATGCGATCTGGATGATGGCTTCGGCGTCGGCGCGGAGCTTTGCATCTGTGGATAGAGCACGCTCCATGCGGCGGATGCTGTGCATGACGGTGGTGTGGTCACGGTTGCCAAACGACTTGCCGATGTACGCCAGAGAGTGGTCTGTGTGACGGCTGGTGAGGAAGACAGCAAGGTGCCGGGTATCGGCTGTGGGTCGGGCGCGACTGCGGCCGGTGATGTCTGCCGGGGTTAGCTGCCGATACGCTGCCGTTGTGCGGATGATGGCCTCAATCGTCAAGGGAACAGGGTCCGGGTTTGTTGACGCGGCGGAGAGGGCTTGGCGAGCGAGTTCTAATGTGAGCGGCTCATCTAGCAGAGTGGCGTGGGCTATAACGCGGGTGAGCTCTCCCTCTAACTGGTTGACACTGGAGAACTGCCGAGCGGCAAGGTAGGTGAGGACGTCGTCCGGCGTGTCGAGGTCATAGCGTGCCGCTTTGAAGGCCAGGATGTTGAGGCGCGTGCGTCTGTTCGGCGGCTTGACATCAACAGGGAGGCCGGCGCGCAATCGGGCGGCAAGGCGGGGGTTTCTGAAGTTCAGGGCGTCCGGCGCCCTGTCCGCGGAGACGACGATCTGTTGACCTGCTCGCAAGAGTGCTCCGCATGTGTGCAACAATGCCTCTTCACTCTTGACCTTGCCGCAGATGAACTGGACATCGTCGATGACCAGGATGTCCGGGGAGCGGTATCTCTCCCTGAATCCTGCCGTCGTCTTCTTCTGGACGGACGTGACGTAATCGTGGACAAACTGCTCGGACGTAGCGAGAAGCGTGGAGCGACCGTGCCCCTGTGCTTCGTTGGCTATAGCGTGAAGCAGGTGTGTCTTGCCGAGGCCGGGTGGGCCGTACAGGACGAGCGGGTTGTAGCCGCCGCCGAGATCGTTGGCGACCTTCGTCGCGGCGGCGTAGGCGAGCTTGCTGTTATCGCCGACGATAAAACTGCCGAAAGTAAGCTGTGGATCCGGTCTCGCGCCGACGAGCAAGGAGGAGCCGCGGACAAGCCTCTCGACTGTCGGGTCCTGTGCAGCAGAACGTTCTGCCGCGGCCGGCTCAACGGGCTGGGCTTGCACCGCATCTGATGCCACCTCGAGAACGACTGCAACAGGGCGCTTGAGGACATCGGAGGCGATGCGTTCCATGATGGGAAGCAGGGAGCCTTGGATCCAATGCTGCGCATATTCGCTTGGCACGGAGACCGTGAGGTCATTGTGCGTGAGGGCAACGCCGACTGTGCCCGCCAGCCACGTGTTGTACGCGGCGGCGCTCATCTGCTTACGTAGGCGACCAAGGGCCTCTTCCCAGACTTCGCGCGCAGGCCAATCCGGCATCGAAATTCAGTCCTCTCCCCCACCGAGAGCGGCTCCGATTATCGGAATGACAGCCCTACGCGAGCGTGGAGGGCACGCCGTAGACGGGTAGTGTCGCTGGCGCATATGAGCCGCAAGAACCTACGTTAGCACCCGCTTAGCGGAGGGCGTCGAGACGGTAGAAAGGCAAACCGTCATGGTGCCCACGAATGCCGCAATGGGGCGCGCACCCACGCCATTGCGGCAGGCTCGCAATACCTCAATAATTCGAGGGTACCCGTACTGAGGAGCCTGCTCGCGGCGGAGAAAAATGGCAGAAAATCATCGGATTATCTTTTGCGGCACCGCCGAGTTCGCCGTGCCGACGCTTGACGCGCTGATGACATCGGAGAATCGGCCCGTCGCCATTTTGACGCGCCCGGACCAGCCGGCCGGCCGCGGGCGACGACCACGACCATCGCCCGTCAAGGAACGCGCCGAGCAATATGGTATCGAGGTGCTGGAGCCTACAACGCTGCGCTCGGACGAGGAAGCTGAGCGCATAAGGGCACTTGAGCCGACCGTCATCGTAACGGCGGCTTACGGTCTGATCTTCCCGCGCAACGTGCTGGACATCCCGCCGCGCGGCACAATAAACATCCATCCGTCACTCCTGCCGCGTCATCGAGGACCCGCACCGGTTGTGTGGACACTCCTTGAAGGTGACGAGAACGCCGGCGTCAGTATATTCCTGCTGGAGGAGGGTGTTGATACGGGACCGGTATTGAGCCAGCGCGTCGTGCCGATTCGCTCTGGTGAGACGGCGGGAGAACTGACCGAAAGACTTTCGCAGTTGGGCGCGTCTCTCCTGGTGGAGACCCTGGGTAACTGGCTCGATGGATCGATAACACCTGAGGCCCAGGATCACGACCTGGCCACGCAATCACACATGCTCGATAAGGCAGACGGCGCGTTGGACTGGAACAGCTCGGCACAGGAGCTTGAGCGGCGCGTTTTGGCCATGACACCATGGCCGGGGGCGCACACGACACTTTCGGGCAAGCGGCTGAACATCCGCCGCGCCATTGCCCTGCCGCCGGAATACGACCCGAGAGGCGCCGCCCCCGGGCAAGTGGTGAGCCTCAGGCGCTCGGAGGATGGCGGCGGCAGGGGTGTCGCTATCGGCACAGGCGAAGGGCTGCTGGAACTGCTTGAAGTGCAGGCAGAAGGGCGACGGACTATGCCCGCCCGGGATTTCGCGCGGGGCAGCGCGGATTTTATCGGGGCAACCCTGCCGAGTTAGGGAACTACACCCGCTCCACGCCGATGGTGACGGTGGCCTCGTCGAGTTTGACGGTGTTGGTGGCTGCTCCGTCGCCCGGCGTTGTCTGCAGGATGTCCACCGAAAGGGTTTCCTGTCGGACGTAATCACCGAAGTCGGATAGCGCGCCCGCGACACCGTCTCCGTCACCTGAGATGTACGCGGTGATGCGGTCGGAGACATCCAGGCCGGCGGTGCGGCGAAGCTCTTGCAAGTGGCGCACGAGTTCGCGGGCCAGCCCCTCACGTTCAAGCTCGGTCGTGATGTCCGTGTTCAACGCGACAGTGTGGATACCCTCCGCGCCCGAGATGAAGCCCTGACGGTCAGAGGTGTCGACAAGCAGGTCCTCATGCGACAAATCGAAACCGGCCAGCTCCTGCGACTGCTCATCTCGGACACGCGCGGCGACGGTGTTGAGTTCAGCATCGGACAGGCCTTCGATATGTGCGGTCAGCTTCGGCAGGTCTCCACCGAGGCGGCGTCCGAGATTCTGTAGATTCGGGCGGATGCGGACGGAGAGGAAAGTGGACTCGTCATCGACAGGACGCACCGCTTTGACGTTCAACTCTTCAAGCAACTGATCCTCGATGCGCGCCAGTGATTCACGGTCCGCGCGCCCCGGCAGCATGACCAGTATCTCCTGCAGCGGCTGACGGACCTTGATTTGCGCCCGCCCTCGCACGGCACGGCCCAGGCTAGAGAGGCGCATGGCCAGCCGGACGTCCGCCTCGATTGTCTCGTCACGCAGGGCGTCATCCACCGTTGGCCATTCGGCGAGGTGGACGCTCTCAGGCTCATCCTCAGTAAGAGAGGAGACCAGGTTGCGGTGCATGTGCTCTGCGACGAAGGGCGTGAATGGTGCGAGGAGACGCGAGACAGTCGTAAGACCCTCGTAGAGCGTGTGGTAGGCCGCGGCCTTGTCAGTGTCATTGTCGGACTTCCAGAAACGACGGCGATTGCGCCGGACATACCACGTGGACAGCTCATCCACGAATGACTCAATCGTGTGGGTCGCCTCCATCACCTCGTAGCGCTCCATGGCGTCGGTTACGGCAGCGATAAGTCCCTGCAGGCGTGAGACAAGCCAGCGGTCGAGCAATGGACGATCCGCCAAAGGTGGCGTGGGCGTGGAGATGGGGTCAAAGCCGTCCACGTTGGCATAGGTCACGAAGAAGCTGTAGGTGTTCCACAACGGCAACAGGAAACGCCGGACAGTGTCTCCCACGAGATTGGCGGAGAAACGGCGGGCATTGCCGGGAGTGGAGGCGGTATACATGTACCAGCGTAGGGCGTCCGCGCCACGGGCTTCAAGGATGTCCCACGGCTCTACCACGTTCCCGCGCGACTTGGACATCTTCTCGCCGGCCTCGTCCAGGATGTGGCCGAGTGAGAGAACGTTCTTGTAGGCGGGACGGTCGAACAGGAGGACGGCGAGCGCGTGGAGGGTATAGAACCAGCCGCGTGTCTGGTCGACACCCTCACAGATATAGTCCGCCATCTGCTGTTGCTCGAAAACGTCCGTGTTTTCGAACGGGTAGTGCCACTGGGCAATCGGCATAGCGCCTGAGTCGTACCACGCGTCCATCACCTCCGGGACGCGGCGCATTTTGCCACTGCACCCTGAACAATTGAAGGTCACGTCATCAATAAACGGTCGGTGAAGATCCATGCCTTCGCTGTAACCCTCGAGACCCGGTTGCCCGGCCAGCTGTTCGATGCTGCCGATGGCCATCGCGTCGTCGCAGCCGTCACACGCCCATAGCGGGATTGGTGTTCCCCAATAGCGCTCGCGTGACAGCGCCCAATCCACATTGTTCTGCAGCCACTCACCGAATCGGCCCTCGCCGATGTGCTCCGGCACCCAGCCGATCTCACGGTTGGCGGAGATGAGCCTGTCTTTGAGCGCCGTCGTGCGGATGTACCAGGACTCCTTGGCGTAGTAGAGCAGCGGCTCGTCGCATCGCCAACAGAAGGGGTACGTGTGGGTGAGGGTGCCGCCGCGCAGCAGCAGGCCGCGTTCATCCATGTCCGCAGTGATGTCAGGGTCGGCATCCTTGAAGAATTTGCCGGACCAGGGGACATTCTCGAAATCGAGCATTGCACCATCGATGTTCACGGTGTGGACGACAGGCAGGCCCTCGGCGTTGCCAACGCTCAAGTCCTCTGCGCCGTAGGCCGGTGCGATGTGGACGATGCCCGTGCCCTCGGTAAGGAGGACGAAATCGGCGGAGACGACTTTACCCGCGTAGCCGTCCGGCACCGCGTAGTCGAAGAGCGGCTCATATGTGAGGCCGACCAATTCCCTGCCGGAGAACTCGCCAAGGATTTCGTAGTCGCCCTCAAGCGCCTGATCTGTGAGCGCGTCCGCGAGGATCAACCGTTCCTTGCTACCGTCCTTGCCCCACGCCCCTTCGGCTACTACGTAGCGCGCTCCCACGGCGACGGCGAGGCCGGTATTACCGGGCAGCGTCCATGGAGTCGTCGTCCAGGCCAGCAGGTAGGCGGGCGAGCCATTCTCCCTGAGCAACTCACGCGTCTTTTCACTGTCCTGAATGCGGAACTTGACGTGGACGGACGGGTCTTCCGCATCGTCCTTGTAGCCGAGCGCAACTTCGTGTGAACTGAGAGAAGTCACGCACCGCGGGCAATGTGGCGTGACGCGGTAGCCCTGGTAGATGAGGCCTTTGTCCCAGAGCTGGTTGAAGATCCACCAGCCGGACTCGATGTAGTCATTCGAGTAGGTGACATACGGATCGTCCATGTCGACCCAGAAAGCGATGCGTTCCGACAGCGACTCCCAGTCCTGCACGTAGCGGAAGACGCTCTCCTTGCACTTCTCGTTGAACTTGGCGATGCCGTAGTCCTCGATTTCGCGCTTGGTGGAAAGGTTGAGTTCCGCCTCGACGGCGAGCTCCACCGGCAAGCCGTGTGTGTCCCAGCCGCCCTTGCGGGGTACCTGGTAGCCCTGCATCGTCTTGAAGCGAGGGATGACATCCTTGAAGACGCGGGCGAGGACGTGGTGGACGCCGGGCGCGCCGTTGGCCGTCGGCGGTCCCTCGAAGAACGTGAAGATTGGCCGATCCGCGCGCTCCTTCATAGAGCGGCGAAAGATGTCCTTGTCCTTCCAGAATTGCAGAATGTCCCGTTCCATGTCCGGAAACGAGACCTTGCTGGATACCGGCGAAAAGGGCATCAGTCGTCTACCTGCCTGCTATTTCTTGAGTCGTTTGGTCTCGGGGAAGGCCCGAGGCGACATTCCATTGTGGAAAACGGCAATCGGCAACGTCAAGGTTTTTCCTCGGTTCGCGATCAGGCGCGGTCTGTCAATCAGTTGACTCGCCGCGTTCCGGCGTCGGCGTCATATGAAGCTCTGCTACCACGCCGGCGGGCTCTGTGGCGGGAGAGTTGACGGTTCTTCATCCGGCAAGCGTCCGAAGGCGAAGTAGGCCAGCGCGCCGGGGAGCAGCAGCAGGATGACGATGACCCAGAGCCAACGGTTGCCGCCGCGCACGCGCTTGCGCTTGCCGAGATCGCGTCCCGCGGCAATCTGAACGGCTATCTGCACTGCCACATAGGTCAGCAGGCCCACCAACACGAGGACGGCCTCAGACATGGTGGAGATTCCTACTCGGCGACGACGGCGGTGCCGTAAGCAAGCAGCTCAGCAGCGCCGGACATGACCACCGAGGTGGAGAATCGCAGTGCGACCACGGCGTTGGCACCCATCTCTTCAGCTCGTTGCGCCATCCGATCCAGCGCCTCTGCCCTGGATTCCGCCATGAGCTTGGCATATTCGGGTACCTCGCCACCGACGATGTTTCGAAATGCGGCGGTGATGTCACGGCCAACATTGCGGGCACGGACGGAATTACCGTAGACGATGCCCTTGGTCTCCGTGATAGTCATGCCGGGAATATCGTTTGACGTGACAGTAATCATGGTTGCGCCTCCTCATACCGCCGAACGTCGGCGCTCCTTCTTTCCCGCAGACGGTCCCATATGGCCTTGACTAACAGCACGAGCGCGCCGATAGCAATTGTCGGCAGGCCCATTCGTATGATGAAGGGGACCTCGTCGACAAGCACGACGAAGCGCACCAGCGCGTACGCCGCATATCCGCCGACCATCACGATGCCCACCAAGAGCAACGCCAGGCCCAATTTCATACCAATCGCCTCCTTAGGGACCCGTCTCCCTGACTGCGTCACATGATACGCGCCTAGCCCTCTCCGAGGCTCGGCTGGATGTCCGAGATCATCTCCCGTGTGGGGATGTCTTCAAGTGAGAGGCGCGGTGTCTCAGGCAGAAGGGCTGCCATGGCCGCAGCAAATTGGGAAGCCGTGATGGCATTACGTGTCTCAGTGAGGCGTACGAGGAAAGCTGTCGAGGTCGCGGCCAGGATCAGCGGGCTGGGTTCGCGCCGGGTCTCAGGCGTGGCTGCTACGGTGCGCCACCCTTCTTGCCACCACAGTCGCAGTCCGTTTGCAGGGCCGAGTGATAAGGCGATGGGCGCGTCCAAGGAGGCAGTTTCTGCGGCTTCCTCCGTGAAGAAAAGCACACCGGCCCCTGAGGCGGGGAAACCTGCCGGATGGTCTGGAGCATCAAATCCTCCGGCCATGATGCCGATAAGGGAGCGGCCGAATCTGCCCACCAAGGCAGAATCAATTTCGGTGGCGAATCGAATAGCCAGCACGATTTCAGCATCCAGCCAGGACCAGGGGATGTGCTCCGCTCTTAAAAGTGAGGGCCCGAAGGCAAGTTCAACACCTGCCGGTACGAGCGCTTCACGTTCATGGGGGGGCAGCGAGTCCGCGGCCAGGAGGCCGGGTGAGCGGCCAAGACGTACTGCAGTCAGCGTAGCGAGAGCGGTGGCGGTGGTGGGCCCGCCGATGGCCACGAAATCAGGCGGACTGCCTGTCATCAGCGAGGAGCTTCCTCGTCCTCCTCAAGCTCATCTTCGTCCTCGTAGTCCTCGTCGTCATAGTCCTCATCGTCGTAATCGCCTTCATCATCATATTCTTCATCGTCATACTCATCGTCGTCGTACTCATCGAGGTCTTCATCCTCGTCCTCGATATAGTCCTCGTACTCATCCTCATCAAGGGCGGGCGATTGTGGCGGAGGAGCCTGAGCGACCGGAGCACCGCCGCGCTGGTCACCGCCGCCGCGGGGAGCCTGTTGGATCGTGACCCGTCGATTCTCGCCGTGGCCCGTGCTCCCTGTGATGACAGCCGGATTGTTGGCAAGAGTCATGTGGATGATGCGACGGTCGGCGGGTGACATAGGGTCGAGGGTGATGGGACGCCTCCGCCGGCGAACGTGATCTGCGGCGCGGAGGGCGATCTGTTGGAGACGGTAGATGTGGCGCTGCTGATAGCCCTCTACGTCAATGCGGAGGGGGACGTAGTGTCCAACAGAACGCGAGACGATTGTGTTAAGGAGCATCTGGACGTGACGAAGCGTTTGACCGCGCCTACCGATCAGCAGACCGGCGTCTTCGCGTTCAACGTCGAGGACGATAGGGTCTCCGGGTTCATAGGGACGAGTGGGGTCGCTTCCGGGAACATATACGGATATATCAGAATCAACGTCCATGTAGCGGAGTAGTTCGGCGAGAATCTCTTGCGCGCTCTCTGCATCCGCAGACAAGGACGCGAAAGATGCGTACTGGTCGTCATCATCCTCTTGCCGCACCCGCAAGCGGACTCGTGCATCTTCTGATCGGAGTCCCAGCAAGCCGGAGCGTCCCTCGCTAATGACGTCGACGTCGACGTCTTCGCGATCCAGACCGAGTTCGTCTAGTCCTCGCTGAATTGCTTCCTCGACGGTCCTCCCCGTCCATTCCAGACTCTGATTCATCATTTGACCTCGTCTCCACCTGAGGGGTTGGCGGGACAGCGGCATTCGCGGTGACCCGTGGCCGACCAGGAATCAGGTTCCCCCACCCGGACATGAATCCCTGCATGCCAATCGTTATGAAGTTAGAGACGAACCAGTATAGGGCTAAGCCCGATGGGAAAGTAAAGGCAAGGAATCCCAACATGATGGGGAACAGGAACAACATAATCTGTTGCTGCTGTCTCTGCTGGTCAGACATTGCGGGCGGCTGCATGATTCGCTGCTGCGCCCACGTGGATGCCGCAACAAGCAGAGGCATAAGGGGCGTGGGGTCAGGCGCGGAAAGGTCCAGCGTGCCGATGATCCATGGCATCTCCGTGTTCAATGGCAGCACTTCGCCGCCAACAGGCAGCCACGAATAGAGACGCTGCGAGAGATAGACAAAGCTGCCGGGCAGGTTCCCCAACCCCTTGATGATTGCCCAGTACAATCCGATCCAGATTGGGAACTGCACAACCATCGGCCCCAGGCAGCCGAGCGGGCTGACGCCCGCCTCCCGATACATCTTCATCGTCTCGCGCTGCTGGAGTTGCGGATTGTTCTTGTAGCGGTTGCGGATCTCCTGCATCTGCGGCTGAAGGGCCTGCATCTTGGCGGAGGACTGCAGCTGCTTGATGGTCAATGGATAGAACGCCACGCGAACGACGACGGTGAGGGCAATGATGGCAAGCGCCATGCTGTCAAAGAGCAGGCTGTAGAGCAGCAGCAGCCCATTCAGCATCGGCTGCAGAAGCAGGAAGATGAAAATATCGCCGACGACTTCCATTGCTGTTGCCTAGCTATCCAGGGGGAATACCCGTACGGGTTGTCTCAATGAAGGGGACGCACGGTAAATTGCGCCGTCCTGGGCAAAGAACAGAGCATCGCTTTCTCCGAACGACACGATCGGAGCGTAGACAGGATCCGGCAGTTTGCCGCCAACAATGCCCTGACCAGTCTCAGGATCGATCCACCACGTCTCCTTCTCTTCGTTGGCGATACTGATGTAGCTGCCTGTCAGGATTGGGTTGCTCTGTATTGCCCCGCCGGTCATCACAGGATCCATCACCTGCACGCCTGTGTCCTTATCGAGGATGTACAGGGAGTGATCAAGAGATGGCGCGAACAGGCGGTCACCGATGATGAGCGGAGCGGCCCAGAACCAGTTATCCGCGGTGAACGGTGTCGACCAATAGGGCGCGCCCGTCGTGGCGTCCAGCGCGTAGAGATTATTGTCGAACGCGCCGGCGTAGAGGACGCCTTCATGCAGCGTCATGCCGCCGATACCGGCTTCAGCCTGATGCCGCCACACTTCGGTGCCGGGGCTGTCTTCCATGCGTACTGCGTGAAGCGTGCCGTCTAGCGTGCCGACGTATACCAACCCATCGCCGATGACCGGTGTTCCCCAGATTTCGGAGTCCGCCTCAAATGTCCACAACGTTGATGCGTTGGTGATGTCGATTGCGTACAGCGTCCCGCGCCGCGTGTCCGTGGTGCCCTCTGTGCCAACCAGGAGCACGCCGTCCGGCGTCAGCGTCGGCCCGCCGACGATTGGGGAGTCGGCTTCAAAGAACGGGATGCACTCAGCCTCGGATTCAGGTAACAGTGAATCGGGGTCTATGGCGTACAAAACCCCATCAAAGCCACCCGCATAGATGCGCCCGTCATGGAGCAGAGGCGCGCCGAAGATCGCGCGGACGCTATTGCGGCCCTCCCCTGTCTCACAGCGACCCAGTTCGCGTCCTGTGATGATGTTACCGACGACGATGTGCCCGGTGTCCGTGCCAATGACGACGGTCTCTTCGCCGAGAAGAACGGGTGCCGCCCACGGCTTCGGGTCGTACAAACTGCCCGCGGTACACCCGAACGTCGTGAGCAGTGCAAACACGGCAATGAGCAAGAAGACCGGCCGCATGACCCGTCGTGCCGACCCATTGCGGCTTGGTTCAATCTCGTTGGAGGGCGAGGGCCTACGGAACAGGATCGTAGCCCCCTTCCCGGAACGGATGGCATTTGGACAGCCGCCGCGCAGCCAGGATTGTGCCGCGCAGCGCGCCATATCGTTCAACGGCCTCACGTGCATACTCGGAGCACGTGGGCTGATAGCGGCAGGCGGCAGGTAGAAGCGGCGAAAGGATGAACTTGTACAGCCGCAGGAGGCCGAGCGCGAGGTACTTCATGCGCCTTGCTCAATCCCTTTGTGGTTCTGATCCGTTGCTAGAGCCTGCGATGGTTTCTCCATCTGCCAACCCGGCGCGCTTGAGAACGTCGGCGACCGCATCTTCGATGCCGTGGTAGTCCGCCTGGGTAATCTGCGGTCTGGCAATAAACACCAGGTCGACTCCTGATTCGCGTGGCCCCAGCTTGCGTACCGCGGCACGCAGTCGGCGTTTGACCGCGTTGCGCGTGACCGCGCCGCCCACACGTTTGCTGACGGCATAGCCGACGCGCATGGTGCTCACGTCGTTCGGCGCATAGCGGAGGACGACAAGCTCATTGGCGCGGCCCTTGCCGATTTGAGAAACGCGGTCGAAATCGGAACTCCGACGCAGCCGGTGGTCCATCGTCCGGGCCATGGCAGAGATGTTAGACGCTGAGACGGTGACGCCCCCTGGCGCGTCGACGCGCAATAACGTTTCTGCCGCCGGGGTCTCTCATGCGTGAACGAAAGCCGTGGACGCGCTTACGGCGGCGCACCTTGGGTTGATAGGTTCGCTTGGGCATAGTGTCTGACAGTATAGAGGCGGCGGCGATAGCCGGGCAAGGATAGGGGCAGATTCAGGTACGAATTTCGCGCCGCTCGCGTCATCTGCAGGTGTTTTCCGGGATGTGGCCGGGGTTTCTTGAGTTCAAGGCGACGTCAGTCCAGCAGCTATAGTTGTCAAAGGCTGCCCGAACTTCGGAGTATTCCCGATTGGGTAATCTGCATTCCTGGGAGGGAATGTCCCCACAGTAACGATCTAACAGTTCGTAGTAAGTGTCCTTGGCGCTATTCACGTGATTTCTGAGCGCGGCGTTTTCCGGCCTAACGTTTCGATGAACCTCAACGATATACATCTCAACGTTTGTTTCAGGCACCCAACAGCCATCTGCTTGCCGATTGCCGTCGCCTTTGGGCCAGAAGTAGTGCGTACCGTTTCGCACCTCAACTTCCAGGACCCGATGAGCGACCCGTTGTGTATTCCAGCAGGATGGCGAGAAGACAATTGTTGCCCCTACAACAATGTCTTCAGGGCGGAAATCGGCAAGCCATGTTGCTTCATCGAGACAAGAGATTGTGGGCTCCATACTGCCTGTGCATAAGAATCCTGTGCGGTGCAGGTCATTTGGGCTCAGGATGAGCGGCGCACGCTGATTTTCGAGATCGCGGATCTCCTGCTGCAGTTCGGTAGCGTCCTCCTCCAATTGCTCCTTCGTTCCGGCGCGCTCGACAAGGTCAGCGTATTGTCCGGTGACTGTTTCGAGCCGACCCTCCAAGTCCTTGCGTTCTTCAAGGAGAGCGCCATTTTCCTCGTCTAAACGAAGGGCCAGCGCAGTCTGTTCCTCAAGAGCACCTTCGGTTTCCGTGAGAGTGTTCTGGGTCGTGTCCAACTCCGTCGTTGTGCTGGCAAGCAAGCTCCTCGTGGCCCCGAGCTCTGAAAGCAAGCTTGAATTGCGTTCTTTCACCGCCGCCAGGTCTTCACGAAGTTGCCTCTCCTTTTGTTGCAGCTGAGCAACGTCATCCTCAAGGTTGGCAGTGAGCACTTGCTGTTCAGACAAAGCCGCAGTTGTGTGAGAGAGCGTAGAGACGGCATCCTCAAGCTCATTTTGGGTGCTGGCAAGCGCCTCCCTTGTTTCCGCGAGCATTGCGGATGTTCGGTCAAGCTCCATAGACCAAGAATAGAAAAGCAGGGCCCCAGCGCTGAGCACCAAGATCACTGCAAGCACGATGACGTAGCGATATAACGTAGGCATGCCCCTCCCTTGCGTCTAAGGTTCCGTTCAGTATGCTTTACTTGTAGCGGTCATTTGCCCCGATCTTATGCCCCATCCTATGTGAGGAGATTGCGTGTCCCAGGAACAAAAAGCCGTCATTGATGTTCGTAGTCTCGTAAAGGTCTATCCGGGTGGGACGCGCGCCGTCGACGGTATCGATTTCACAGTTCATGAAGGCGAGTTCTTCGGCTTTCTCGGCCCGAACGGCGCGGGCAAGAGCACGGCCCTCAAGGTTCTTTCAACGCTGCTGAAGAAGACATCCGGCCAGGTCAGTGTCGCGGGTTACGATGTTGACCGCGAGTCCGAGCAGATCCGGCGCAGCGTCGGCGTCGCCATGCAGACCGCAGGCCTCGATGACCTGGCGAAAGCACATGATTTCCTGACGCTTCAAGGCCGCCTCTACGGGCTTAGGAGCTCAGAGGCTCGGGCGCGATCACTGGAACTATTGGAGTTCATCGGGCTGGCGAACGTCGCCCAGAAAAAGATTGGCACATTCTCCGGAGGAATGCGGCGTCGACTTGACCTCGTGGCAACCCTTGTCCATCGACCGAAAGTATTGTTTCTCGATGAGCCGACGACGGGTCTTGATCCGCAAAGCCGCAACACGCTTTGGGATCACCTCCGCCACCTCAACAAGGAAGAAGGCGTCACTATCATCCTGACCACGCAGATGATGGATGAGGCGGACCGTCTCTGTGAGCGCTTGGCAATCATCGACCACGGTCAGATTGTCGCCGAAGGCTCGCCGCGTGACCTCAAGGAGCAGATTGGCGGCGATGTTGTCACAATCGTCATCGCGGGACCGGAAACGGCGGATGACCGGGAGCTGCTGGTAGCCAGGGCACAGGAACTTGCCGACGGTGAGTCGTACGTGTCCGCCACGGCGCCTGTGCAGGACGGTATTGCCGTGACTGTGCAGAATGGCGGCGCGGCAGTGCCGGGGCTTATGCAGCTTCTCGCCACCAATGATGTGCCCGTTTCCAACATATCCGTCGCGAGTCCCACGCTGGATGACGTTTTCCTGCAACACACGGGCCGAACCATCCGCGATGAGGAAACGGGCGGCGACGAGATGAACAACACCTTCCGGCCGTTGCTCGGCCTGAGCGACGGTCGCTAAGCGGCTATGATCAGCCTCGTTCTTCAGACCTGGTATATCTACCTGCGCAATTTCCGGGCCTGGGTTACGCAGCCGGGCCAGATTCTGCCGGCCGTCTCAATCAATATCCTCTTCATGGTCGTATTCGTGGCGGCGTTCGACAATGTCTCCATGCTGCCGGGATTCCCGACTGACAGTTATGTTACCTACCTGATGCCCATGATCATTGTTCAGGCGATGATTTTCAGCGGGATTGACGCCGGCTTCAACCTGCTGACGGACGACCTGTCCGGTTATCTGAACAAACTCCTGCTTGCGCCCATCTACCGAATCTCCATCCTGCTCGGTGTTCTTCTCGTGTCGGCGACCCGGGGCTTTATCCAGGGCGTGACGATTGTCATCGTGGGCGTCATCATGGGCGCATCGTCTGAATCGGGCATGCTCGGCTTCCTTGCCATCCTGGTGCTGGGAACCATGTTCGGGGTGGCGTGGTCATGCCTGGGACTGATCATCGCCATCAAGACGCGGAGCGTTCAGGTGACGCAATCCATGTTCATCTTCTTCATCCCCGCGGTCTTTGTCACGACCGCTTTCATGCCGAAGGAGCTCATGGCTGGGTGGTTCCAGGTGGCTGTATCCCTCAACCCCGTGAACTATGTTCTGGAGGCGATCCGCGCAATCGTGATTACCGGCTGGGAGTGGGAACATGTCCTGCCCGGCGTTTCGATACTCATCGTGATGACCATCGTTGCCCTGACGGCCACCACCGTCATGTACCGCCGCACCACGGCGTAGTCACGCTATTGATAGGGCGGGAAAACTGCCGCTGATATACTGCAAACTCGATAACTCACGGCCCACCGAACGGAGGAATGTCCGATGGCCAACTACTGGTTTGTGCGTTCAGAAGACTTCATGCAGGCCCAAGTCGAAAGCGATGGATTCGTCTCCATTGGGTTTGGTGGGGAGGAGATAGGCGACCTGACCCCCATGTCCCTAGATGATGTGCGCGGGCAGGTTAAGAAGCGTAGGCCTAAAGCGACTTCACGTGAAGCTGGTTCAGATGCCCGCCAACTGCACCGTTTTGCCAATTCCATCCATGTTGGCGACTGGGTTATAACGAATATGGGCGACCGACAGTATCTTATCGGCAAGGTGGCAAGTGGTTACAAATACGTTGCCCCGGCTCCGTACCAGCACACTCATCGCCTTTTAGTAGAGTGGCACCCTCACCGAATTGACAGCAGTGATTTGGCACCGTTTATCAGGAAGAGTCTCCGTCGCCGAACGACTGTGAATGAGATTGCGAAGGAGTGACCCTAGAACCGCCCCCGCTTGATTCCCTCCCGCCACGCCATCACTAAAGCGCCGAACACGACAACGCTGAACCACGTTACTGAGCGGTCGAGCGCTGTCAGCACGGCGGCATCCTCAAGCGCTACCCACGGCAGCAGCAGTCCCACCATGCCCGCCTCCGCGACGCCGAGGCCGCCCGGCGTGGACGGAATCGCGGTAATCAGGTTGTGGGCGAGCGCCACGAATGCAATCACGGGTAGCGGGACATCCAGACCGAGCGCCCAGGCGACCAGCGCAAGACGCACTCCCTCCGCCGCCCATCCGCTGATGCTGAGGATAGTGACGGGCCAGAGCCGGCCGCTGAGGCTCAGCAGGGCGCCAACCCGAAGCCGCTCCAGCCAATCTCGAATCGCCCCGGGGAGTCGTGCGGTGGTGCGCTGCCCAAAGAGCGCCATGCCGACCACCAGGAAGATGCTTCCTCCTCCAACAACGACGGTGAGGCCAATGATGGCAGTGGTCACGCCGCTCGCGTCCACCCAGAGGAGGGCTCCGATGGGCAGGAGAATGGCCGCGAACGTCACCACGTCCAGGACTCGCTCTGCAAGGACCGTGCCCAGAATCCTTGGATAAGACTGGTGCTCGTGTTGCCGAGAGACAAGGTAGGCGCGGTACGGATCGCCCATGCGTAACCATGCGACGGCATTCACAAACCAGCCGAGGAAGATGATCTCCGAAAAGGCGCGCCTGGATGGAAGTGGGATCGGATTATCAGTCGCCGTCTGCGCGTTCTCGATGAGTAAGCGCCATCGGATGCCCCTGATGGGAAAATTGACATAATAAGCAGCCAGTGCAGCAGCGATGAGTAGAGGATTAGCATCCCCAATCGCGCGCGCCATGTCCGGGAAGCTGACGTTCACGCCGCGCGCCAGCGCGATTAGAAGCAGGACGGCGACGCCGAATGAGATCAGCGTCGCCGGATGCAGGATGCGCCGCCGAAGCGCGCCGGACGCGGGCGCTGCTAAATCATTCATGGAAGCTAGAGCGGCCTTCGTGCGGGGACACCGTTTCGCCGGGGATACCTGTACGGCGTCGGGGCGATTTTGCGTATGATCACCAACTTGTGGTCGCCAGAGACAGGGGCGCCTTTCTCTGGCGGGATGATCCTCTCGAACTCTCCACCGACAGCCGATAGCGCATTGGATGCAGCATCTATCTCCTGCTCCGCATCCGCTCCTTTTGGAGCAATGACGAGGCCGCTTGTTCGCACAAAGGGCAGGCACAGCTCAACCAGTGCGGGCATAGAGGCGAGGGCGCGGGCTGTTGCGGCGTCGTAGACTTCCCGGTGTTCAGGGTCGTGTGCCAGGTCCTCGGCACGGCCATGAACGGCGATGCAATTCCTGAGACCGAGCAGGTCGATGATGTGCTCAAGGAACTGGATCTTCTTGCCGGTCGCTTCCACTAGCCTGACGTGTAGCTGTGGGAAAGCGATAGCGAGGGGCAGCCCGGGAAAACCACCGCCTGTTCCGACATCTATCACGCGCCCTTCGGACGTGACGCCTTCGGGGAGGGCGGCGGCACACCACAGGCTTTCGAGAAACAGGCGCGACTCAACCTCATCGGGGTCCGTGATTGCGGTCAGATTGGCTCGAGACGAGTTCCATGCCAGCAACTCGTCTCGGTAGAGACGGAACGCATCAATCTGCTGCTCAGTCAGTGGCGCGCCGAATTGCTCGGCCCATTCATGGAGCATGTGGAGTTCATCAGTAAGGGTGTCCGATGTCCGGGGCGGGTTCCTGTCCATGCCCCAACGGTAGCAGAGGGTGTATGAAACGGGAGACGTGTCCTGACCGTCGCATCGGCGTATCGTATTGGGGACGGAATTTCTATGTATGAGGCACGGGGGGTAGGTGAATGGCGACTGAACGGGATCGAATGCGCAAAGATATCGCGATGCGGGCCTCTGACGCGGGGCCGCTCACCAGACGCCTCAACGCGCTTGCGGTGTACCTGCGCCCCTTCGAGCGGCCGGACTTCGAGTTCGGCGAGTGGGTGGATCAACCGGGGCGCGGCAAGTGGTATCGCCTTTCCCGCGTCGGGCGTGATTTCTTCGAGTACTGTAACGACAACGGCTGGGTGCAGGGCTTCGAGTGGGTGGACTGGAAGGCGACCCCTGAGGCGCAGCGCCTGATGGATGACCCCTCAGCAGTTGCCGATGCCAGCCCACTTGACCTCAGCCGCCTAATCACCGTGCTCCTCCGGCAGGACCGCCTTGATGAGGGCTATCTGGGCGCGGCCTATGACTCCGGCCTTGTCACCGCCATCGTGCGCCGCGCCGCCGCCCTTGTGGCCGACCTGCCCGCGGAGGGTGACGACACGGACTGGCCGACATGGTGGGGCATGGATCACGCCGAACGTCGGGCGGTGGACGCCAAGTTCCAGAAGTAGAACCCGGCCTGATTACAACCACTTGATATTTACGGCGGCAAGGCGTTCATGCCGCCGGTTCGGCGGGGAGAACGAGCATGCCTGAAACAACACTGACGCGCCGCGCCTTTCAGATAGTTGAGGAGGGTCGCGACGGCGACAGGGCCAGCCGCGCCTTTGACTTCTTCATCCTCGCCTCAATCGCCATCAGCATCGTCGGGCTTGTCCTTGGCACAGTCGAACGCTTCGGCGATCGGGCACAAGAACTTTTCATCGGCATCGAAGTTGTGACGGTCGTTATCTTCACCGTTGAGTGGGCGCTACGGGTGTGGTCGTGCGTGGAGGAACCGTCCGGCAAATATCAGAATCCCGTTACGGGGCGCATTAAGTACGCGCTGTCGCCGATAGCGCTGATAGATTTACTGGCTATCCTGCCGTTCTATGTTGTTCTCGTCTTTCCGGATGCCGGCCTTGATCTGCGCTTCCTGCGGGCGGTGCGGCTGGCCGCGCGTGTGGCTCGACTGAGCCGCTATTCCACGACGATGACCATCATGGGGCGTGTTCTACGCAATGCCTCACGAGAGTTGGCCGCCGTCATCGTGGTTATGGCGCTGCTGCTCCTGATTGCGTCTTCCCTGATGTACTTTGCGGAACACCAGTCCCAGCCGGATACGTTTGCGAGCATCCCTGCGTCCATGTGGTGGGCGGTCATTACTGTCACGACGGTTGGCTACGGCGACGCCGTGCCGGTGACGACGTGGGGCAGGATGTTGACTGCGGCTCTCGCAGTGTTCGGCATCGGTCTGATTGCGCTTCCCGCCGGTATTCTTGGCAACGGGTTCGTCGAAGAGACACGTAGGCAGCGACGACTCATGGAAGGTGAGAATCGGTGTCCCCATTGTGGGGAGCTGCTGCCGACGGTGTGAGAGTCCGCCGTTGTCCGCGGTTTAACCGTTTTCGTTTGAGATCCTGTTACCCTCGCTGGCGACGGCGGCCCAGGCCAGTTCCGTAAGCACGCGCGCCGGGTTGAGTATCGGCCAGAAATCCGCGTTATTGACGAAGTAGGCGTTAGTAAAGAGCGCAACGCCCATCGCCACTGAGAGTACGGCGCCCACACGCGCCTCGGGGGATCCATGGCGCCATAGGGCTACCCCTGCCACGCTCGCGCAGCCAAGGAACAACGGGTTGATGGTGCGCCACACGTCACCCGTGTTGTCGCCGAAGACGTCACTGTAGCCGTTGGCGAAGACCGCCGCAGCGAGGATAGCAAGCGCCAGGCTGCGCACCCAAGGGACACGGCGGGTACTCAACCAGATCCACCAAACACCGCCGAACCCGATCAGTAGCGGAGGTATCTGCCAGAACTTCCATGGCCAATAGTGAACGGACAGCCCGTCCGGGTCGGCAATCTCAGTCCTTTCGGTCCAGCCAAAGATGGCGAAAATCACGAACGCCGTGACTGCCAGGGCAGGAATAGCCCCCAGATCTCGTGGAGCGATAAGTTGTTTAATCATTGGCCACTCCTTCTTCCGTGGAAGCCCCGGCAATCGGCTCCGGTTTCTGCGTTGCCCAGCGGACGGAGCACTCTGGGTCTTCCAAACATAGAATGTACATCACCCAAGTGGAAAGTCCCGTCTCAGCATTCAAGGCGCTGGGGGTGATAGACTGTGACGAGAAAGTGCGCGAGGGTCGCCGCGTTACTTCCAAACAGGCCGGAAACATCGGCCTTGGAGGTGCATTGTGAGCGGTGTATCAGACCCGCGCGTTCTGTGGTTTTTGGGGCTATTCATCCTCAGCGCTGTCGTTCTGTTTGCCCTGATGGGCTGCTCGCGCGCTGATGAGCCGACTCCCACACCAACGCCCGAGCCGACTACGGAAGCGTTAGAAACTCTCACGCCTGAGGTGGAGCCTACCGAAATTGCAACGGTGGACGGGCCGACTCCCGCTCCTGCGAGCGTACCCACGGCGATGCCTGAAATAGCCTATGAATGGTGCATGGTTGGTATGAGGTTGGATCCCGGGCAAGGGTGTAAGTACATTGAAGCCGAAGAGATCAATTTCAGCCTTGCGATATTGCCGGACGGGGTTGCGGTCCTGGACGGGGACATTGGCCCAACAGATGTAACGGAAAGGAACACTCCGCCCGGCCAGAAGCTCTGCGCATGCCAACTCCGCACGGAATCTGACGGCCTGAGCCGCATCATTTCGGCACTTCCCAGTAACGATCTGGGACGATTCTGGTCAAGGCCGGAGTTGCCACCATCCTCGTCTTTCCTGGGCGAATGTGAGCCCGGAATGGAGTTGGTCGCCGGGGAGCTCTGCAGGTATACCGCCACAAGCTGCGTGTTTGAGGTTAGGCAGAGCGGCGAAGGGCACTTCTTGGGCTATACGGAAGAAAACCACCTTGAACTCAACGCCCTGCCCTTTGGCGGAAGAATGTTTGACTTCGTAGCATCCGCAGATGGTGGGACGTGGACAATTCAAACTGTGCCTGAGCCGGAGGAAGCCGATTCAATTTGGCTGTGCCAACGCTCTGAAGAGCAAGCCAGATTAATCTCTGCCGTCTTGCACGGGAACGTGGAGCAGTTGAAAGAATTGATTGAGCAGGGCGCGGATGTGCATACGCGCAATCGGAGCGGGAGTAACCTGTTGGAGGTAGCGTCGGCGGCAATCGATGATGGGGCCGACGCCGAGCTCTTCCACATACTTGTGGAGGCCGGCGCTGACGTGAACGCAGTCGATGCAATCGGGCGTCCATTGCTGCTGTCGGCACTGAAGCTCGATCGACTCGACGTGGTAGGACTGTTGTTGGAGGCGGGCGCGGATGCCAGTGTCATTGATACCAACGGACGACCGGCGCTGCAGGAGCCAATCCGGGAGGGAGATAAGGATTTAATTGCCATGCTTCTGGCCGCTGGGGCCAACCCCAGCGCAGGGGATCATAAAAGAAATCCGCTTGTATGGGGCGCCATCCTCGGCGGTGAGCTTGAGATTGCCCAGATGCTGTTCGAAGCAGGCGCCGATCCAAATATGGTTGACGAAGATTTGCGTCCCCTCCTGGAATCGGCAATCTGGGAGGGCCCGGACATGACCCGGCTGATCCTGGAAGCGGGAGCACACGTGGATATCCGTGTGAGGACGGGAGCGCCCATCATATCGGCGACGGCTCAGACGCGCTATTTGGACGCGTGGAAACTCCTCCTCGCCGAAGGGCCGGATGTGGAGGCCTGCGATCATGCCGGCAACCCCCCGCTTGTCTATGCAATCCGGTCCGGTGATTCGGAGATCGTACGGCTGCTGTTGGATGCCGGAGCAAATGCGGATGGCCACGACTCCGATGGTGAGCCCATGTTGGCGACTGCGCTGCTACGGGAGAACGAGGATGCCGTCCGCGTGCTGGTAGACGCGGGGGCAAATGTCAACGCTGTGGATTCGCAAGGATCGAGCATATTGGAACTCGCCGGACGGATCGGCTCACAAGAGATTGTTCAGTACTTGACTGACGCGGGCGCAGAATAGAAATCGGTTGTCTGCTTCCAATATGGTTCGTGGGGATTCCCTTCTATAACTCACTCGATTATTCTGTGAGTCCCAATTGTGAATGACGGTGTTGGAGCAGAGAGATGAATTCACCGATTGAACTCAAAGTCGTCGTATCTGAGTCGTATGCAGATCAACTGCGAAAGGCGATTGAGCTTGATGCCGATGCCTGCTGCGGCGACTCTGAATCACTGGCCGCGTATCCGGCTGAGATTCTTGAGAAGCTGCCCGGCAGCGTGGTGACGTTTGGATGCGGCAACCCCGTTGCGTTGGCCAGCATGCAGCCCGGAGAGACCGTGCTGGATCTGGGCAGTGGCGCGGGCCTCGACTGCTTCCTCGCAGCCGAGCAGGTGGGTCAAGAGGGCGCGGTTATCGGCGTGGACTTCACGCAGGACATGATCGACAAGGCGAATGAGAACGCCGCCAAGCTTGGTCTCGACAACGTCTCGTTCAAGCATGGTGACATCGAGGCGCTTCCGTTGGAGGATTCCGCAGTAGACGTGATCATCTCCAACTGCGTTATCAACCTCGCTCCTGACAAGGACGCCGTGTTCCGCGAGGCGTTTCGCGTGCTGCGGCCCGGCGGGCGGCTCATGGTGTCAGACATCGTGCTGACGCGTTCCGCGACGGAGTCTGAAATGCAGGACATGGCGCTGCTGACGGGCTGCGTCTCAGGCTCGCTGCCGGATACGGAATACGCCGACACGGTGCGCCGCGCGGGTTTCGCCGAGGTGACGGTCGAGACGGCGCCGCAAGGGGAGGAGATGGCCGAGGGACAGTTCTGGTACAGCGCGTCCATCTCCGGGGTGAAGCGCTAGAGACACGACTCTAGTGGACTATCCTCACGTGATGTGAATAGTCGCGCCGTTCTCCTTGCTTTGGCCGTTGGCTGCTTGCTAACGGCGATCATTGGCTGCACGAGGGTTGATGAGGTGACGCCCGCGCCGCCCCCGACAGCCACCCTCATTCCTCAGCCGACAAAGTTGGCAGAGCGTCCAAGCCCCACGCCGGCGCCAGTCATCAGGACAGCAACGCCGACAGCCCGACCAACCCTAACTCTGCAGACCCCGACACCCACGAGCGTGCCAATTGAGGTCCACTATGAGTGCATGGCCGGGCTTCGCCTCGAGCGCGGAGAAGCGTGTTCATATGCGGACGGAGACCAGAGCGATTTTGTTCTCGCCGTGCGGGACGATGGCTCCACGTACCTGGATGGCGATGTCGGGCCGCTCTCATTGTCTGAAAAAATCTTCAGGCCCGACGCCAAGGTGTGTGCTTGCGGCCTCGAAACGGAATGGGACGGAAACGCCCGAACGATAACGGCGCTGCCAAATCCGATTTCAATGATTGAAACCAATGAGTTCACACTCCCAACGTCACCGGATCTGGGCGAATGTGTGATTGGCATGGAAGTGAGAGCCGGACAAGTCTGCCGCTATCCCGGTACGTATTGCGCGTTTGAAGTCAAACTGAATGGCGGAGCCCAATTCCTTTCGTTTCTGGAGGATGAACGCATTGAGGCAACGAATGTGCTGCGTGGTGACTTCGTCGTGGATTTAGTGGCAACGGCAGACGATGACGTGTGGAGGATATTGATGGTGCCGGAACAATCGGGTGAAGACTCCATCACATTCTGCCCACTACTCTCCCAGGAAGAGGCGCTATGGTCGGCTGCCTACTACGGTGACATTGACTATCTGAGACTAAATATTCGAGAAGGGGCGAACGTTGACGCCCGTAACCCTGTCGGCACGCCCATGCTCGGAGTTGCGGCACTGGCCCCCCCGGAAAGGTGGAACGAGAGCGTCGTCACGGCGCTGATAGAGGCGGGCGCCGATGTAAATGCCCGTGGTGCGTTCGGCACACCCATTCTCGTCGAGGTAGCCAGAACTGGAAACACGGACGCGCTCGCTCTGTTACTCAGAGCAGGAGCGGATGCGAATCTTGTTGACCAACAAGGAGCGACCGCCCTTCAGAATGCCACCTGGTCACGTGAGGCTGCGGCAATTCGTATCCTGCTCATGGCTGGCGCCGACGCGGGACTCTCTCTAGGAGATAGCCAGCCGCCTGTATTCACTGCACTCATTCAGAGTACTGAACTGCTGAACGTCTTCCTGCAAAACGGCGCTGATCCGGACACTCGCAATTCACATGGAATGCCCTTGTTGTCTCGAGCCATGAGTATTGGGTTAGCCGACCGCGTGGACATCATCCTTGCTACGGGCGCAAATCCAAACCTATGTGACGCGGTTGGCAATCCACCCTTGAGGCATGCCATTCAATCTGGCCGCGCTGAGCATGTTCGTTCTCTTGTCAGTAGGGGCGCAGAAGTGAACGTCATCGACTCATGGGGCGATTCGATGCTGATGAAGGCGGTACTTCAACAGAACGTTGACATTATCCGAATCCTTGTGGAGGCCGGTGCCAACGTCAACGCAGGAGGCGCGCACGGCGACAGCATCCTGACTATAGCTGGAAGGCTCGATTCGCGGGAGATCGTGCAGATTCTAATCGACGCGGGCGCGGAATAGTTTGCCGCGTCATTTCGTATAATTCCGACAGGTTCGGTTGAGCAACGGCTGTAGTCGAACCCATTACAGGGAAGGGAAAACTATTCATGGCGACAACTGAGCATCGCGTTATCGGACAGCCCGTTGGCCGGGCGGACGGCCCGGAAAAGGTCACGGGGCAAGGCAAGTATTCGATCGATGTTCTGCCGCCCGGCACGCTCTGGTGCAAGGTGCTGCGCTCGCCGTATGCGCACGCTCGCATCGTCTCCATCGACGCATCCGCCGCGCTGGCGCTGCCCGGCGTTCACGCCGTCGTTACCGGCAAGGACCTCGAGGGTCAGCGATGGGGCAAGACCATCCAGGATGAGCCGATCATCGCGTGGGACCGTGCGCTGTACATCGGTGACAAGGTGGCCGCGGTCGCCGCAGACGATGAGGAGACGGCTGAGACTGCCCTCAACCTCATCGACGTGGAATACGAGGAACTGCCGGCTATCGTGACAATCGCGGAGTCCCGCGCCCCCGACGCGCCGATTCTCCACCCTGACTTCAATACCTATGAGGGCGTGATGGAGCAGCTGGACGGTCCATCCAACGCCGTTGTCCACAATAGCTGGAGCAAGGGCGACGTTGCGGCAGGGATGGCGGAGGCCGACCTCATCATTGAGCGCGATTTTGAGACGTCCCGCACGCACCAGTTGTATCTGGAGCCGCACAACTGTGTCGTCGCCATCGATGACGACGGCACGGTACAGACGTGGATCGGGACAAAGTCGCCCATGTCTAACCGCGCCGCGATTGCCGCGCTGACGGGCCGCGACATCTCGCAAGTGGTGATCAACTTTGCCTATGTGGGCGGCGATTTCGGCGGCAAGGGAGATATCGTCGGTGTGCCGATCTGCTACGCGCTGGCCGAGCGGACGGGCCGCCCTGTGAAGTTCGCCATGGACTACACCGAGGAATTGATGGCAATGAACCCTCGCCATCGCTCCGAGGTGCATGTGAAGGTCGGCGTCAAGCGCGACGGGACCATCACGGCGTGGGAGTCCGACATCTATTTCAACGCGGGGGCATACCGCGCCTATTCGCCCAGCGGCAGCCTGCCCGGCGCGAATGAGGTGGCGGGGCCCTACCGCATCCCGAATACTCGCATCGATACGTGGCAGATGGCCACGAACACCGTGCCCGGCGGTTTCCAGCGCGGGCCGGGCGAGGTGCAGGGCATCTTCGCGGGCGAGTCCATGATGGACATCGTTGCCGAAGAGCTTGGCATGGACCCCGTCGAGTTCCGACTCAAGAACGTCATGCATGAGGGCGACGATACGCCCACCGGCCACCAGTTCAGCGGCATCATCGCGGACAAGATCATCGAGGAGGCGGCGCGCGCGGGCAAGATGGCTGAGCCCCGCCCCGCGAACGTCGGACGCGGCATCGCCTACGGCCACCGCCCACAGTACGGCGGCATGACGCAGGCGGCGGTGGCCGTGAACGAAGACGGCAGCCTCACGGCGCGAACGTCGTTCTTCGACCCCGGCACTGGCGTAAACACGCTGATCCGCCAGACGGTGGCGGAGGAGATGCAGGTGGACATGGAGCGCGTCAGCGTCGTGCCGTTCAACACGGATGAGTTCGACAACACGCTGCATGATCTCGGCTACGGCGGTTCCCGCGCGTCGCTGGTCGGCCCGATGTCCACGATTGAGGCATCGAATGAGGTCAAGACGACCCTCAAGCGGCTGGCAGCGGAGTTCAATGGCTGGGACGAGGCGGTCGTTGAGTACGCGAACGGCGCGTTGGTGAATTCTCGGACAAACGAGAGCGTTCCGATGGAGGACATCGTGCGCCGCAGCGGTGAGCCGGTTTCAGGCCGCAACAAGGCCCCGGAGGGCGGACCTCCGATGATGTCTCCGATGACGTCGTTCGTCGCGCAGGTGGCCGAGGTCAGCGTGGACACGGACACGGGCCGCGTGACGATTGAGAAGATCGTCGCGGTGCATGACGTTGGCCGCGTGCTGAACCCCATCGGCTTCCACGGGCAGGTTGAGGGCGGCCTGGTGCAGGCGCTCGGTCACGCGATGATGGAAGACCTGACAGTGGATGAGTCAGGACGCGTGTCCAACCCCTCGCTGGCCGACTACAAGGCGCCGACGGAGCCTGACATCCCGGAGTTGGAGACGATCCTGGTTGAAGCTCCGAGCGGCTGGGGCAACTACAACATCAAGGCCGTCGGCGAACACTCGAACATCACAACGGCGGCTGCCATCGCCAACGCAGTGTATGACGCCTGCGGCGTCCGCCCGTTTGAGATCCCCATCCACCCGGAGAAGCTCCTGGCCGGGTTGAGGGAGAAGAACGGGTAGAGGGAGGAGAAAAGCAGCCATAGTATGCTACTGTAGAACGCATGTACAGCCCCGCCAGCGTTCGAAGAGAAGCACCGGGTAGTGGTGATGCTAAAGAAAACCGTATGCGTCCAGAGGATGCAGCGGTACATCGTTGGTACAGGTTTGTCCTATCCTTTCCCCCCCACCTTGTTCAGAACTATCTCAGTCGATTTGGTGTAGAAATTGGTGACATGGTTCTTGATCCTTTCGCAGGAACAGGCACTACGCTCATTGAGGCCAAAAAGGCAGGCATCAACAGCCTCGGCATAGAATCCAACCCGATGGCACACTTTGCTAGTTCAGTAAAAGCAAATTGGCAAACGGATACGGAAAACCTGAGAGTATTTGCGGCGAAAGTTGCGGATGAGGCCAGCGGAGAAGAGGCGAGGATTCCTCTTGGCGTTGATGGCGAACTCCCATTATTTGTCAACGGTAAATCGATTGCGCGGATGCTGAGGCAACTAAATCCAGAAGCGTCCAAGTTGTTGCTAAAGGACTCCATTAGTCCGCTACCTCTGCACCGAAGCTTGGGGCTATTGGCATGTATCGACTCGCTTGGGACTGCCGAAGAGGCAAGATTCGGACGCCTTGCATTGGCCAGTGGATTAGTTGAGAGCATTGGCAACTTAAAGTTTGGACCGGAAGTCGGGATTGGACGCATCAGACATGACGCGCCTGTAATCGAAACCTGGATGCAGAAAATGGAAGAAATCTCTAGGGACATTGAATATGTCCAAGGGACAACGCCAGCCTTGAGCGATACGCATCTTGGTGACGCTCGGACGATTGACAAATTAACCAAACCAAACTCCGTTGACGCAGTGATCACCTCGCCACCATATCCAAACGAAAAGGACTACACCAGAACGACCCGCCTCGAGTCTGTACTCCTAGGCTTTGTCCGCAGTCGAACCGAGTTAAGACGACAAAAAGGGAACTTCATCCGGTCAAATACACGGGGTGTATACAAAGGTGACAATGATGATCAAGCCATTGCACAGGTTCCCGAAGTACAGCGGATCTCTGACGAGATTGAGCAAAGACGACTGGACTTAGGAAAAACGTCGGGTTTTGAGCGAATGTACGCTCGTGTCACACGTCTCTACTTTGGTGGCATGGCACGGCATCTTGCAGCCTTATCATTTGTGCTCAAACCAGGTGCCCAACTCGTGTATATCGTCGGAGATCAAGCCTCATACCTACGTGTCAAGATTCAAACAGGGCGATTGCTGGCAGAGATAGCCGACTCTCTTGGGTATGAAGTGATTGACCGAGAGCTCTTTAGGACCCGCCTTGCGACCGTCACCGGGGAACAACTGAGAGAAGAAGCCTTGGTGTTAAGGTGGCCAGGGCGTACGCCGGTGGTGATGTAGTGACTCAGCAAAACAGATACTCAGCCATTATTCAAGCCATTTTCGCGGCGAAGTATCAGCCTGGAGATACTGTCGTAAGCTTTAGCCGGGAAGACATCGTAAGTTTTTCCGCCGATCTGGGAATTACTCTCCCCAGAAATGTTGGCGATGTAATCTATTCATTCCGTTATCGAGTGCCACTACCGGAAGCAATTCGCACAACTGCACCAGTTGGACAGGCGTGGATTATCCGACCGGGTGGACGATCCGTTTATAACCTCACCCTAGTTTCAGACATTCCATTGATTCCCAACCCTAGTCTAGCGGCCATTAGAGTGCCTGATGCCACCCCAGGAATCATAGCCAGGTATTCACTCAATGATGAGCAGGCAGTTCTCGCTCGCGTCCGGTACAATCGGCTAATCGATATATTCTTGGGGCTGTCCTGCTATTCGCTGCAGAATCACTTGCGGACTACTGTCCGCGATGTTGGTCAGATCGAGACAGATGAACTCTATGTGGGTCTCAATAAGGCAGGTGCCCACTTTGTCATACCTGTGCAGGCAAAGTCCGGTCGCGATCAGTTGAGTAGAGTTCAAGTTGAGCAAGACCTGGCCTTATGCGCGGCACGATTCCCCAACTTGCTTTGCAGGCCGATCGGAGTTCAAATGTTGGACACAGGAGTGATTGCGCTGCTTGAATTCGTTGAGCAAGGATTAGACATTCGGATTGCTTCAGAACGACATTACAGCCTTGTGCCTTCGGACGAAGTCTCGGATGTAGAACTAACGCAGTATCGCGAGTTGTCCGATGACCAACACTAACCTCCCCTCCCCCCATGCCATACTCATACCAGCGGCTGGTGAACGCCGCGACGAGTACGTATGCGGTGGGTAATGGGGGCATAGCATGGCGGGTCTCCGTGTTGGGGTTATCGGTGTTGGGTTTGGGGCGACGGTTCATATCCCCGGGTTTCAGTCCGAGGGGGTGGAGGTCGTCGCCGTGTGCGCGAGCCGGGAGGAACGCGCGCAGGAGGCCGCTGAGAAATTCGGCATCCCCAACGCGTTCACGGACTACCGCGAGCTTGTGACGCATCCGGACGTTGATGCCGTCAGCGTCGTCACCGCCCCCAACCTGCACTATGAGATGACCAAGGCCGCCCTGGAGGCCAGCAAGCACGTGATGTGCGAGAAGCCGTTCACGACCAACGCCGCGGAGGCGGAGGAACTCCTCGCTATGGCCAACGAGCGCGGCCTGACACACATGATTGCGCATGAGTTCCGCTTCGCGCCGCAACGCACGTATGCCCGGCAACTCATCGATGAGGGCCGGATCGGCGAGCCACAGCATATCACCGCCTCCTTGCACCTGCGATTCGCTCGTCGTCCTGGGACCGCGCCCCCCGCGCCGTCCGTGGGCAGCGGCGGAATGCTCGGCGCGCTCGGCTCCCATTTCATCGACGGGATGCGCCACTGGTTCGGCGATGTTTCCCGCGTCAGCGGCACGCTGCACGGCAACGTGCCGGCAGGTTTCAATCTCGCTGATACGAACAATGCGTTCAGCGTCCACATGGACTTCGCGAACGGCGCGTGGGGAACGCTGACATGCAGCCTCAACTCCCCGCTCGGGCAGGGCGCATCGATTCAGATCTATGGCACGGAGGGGTCGATTCACCTGAGCCAGTCGGGGCCCAATCCCGCGCCGGAGGGAACAGTTCGCGTCGGGCGGCTCGAAGATGATTCCCGCGAGCTGCGGACAATCCCGATACCGGAGGAGCTGCATCCGTTCGATGATGACCGCGACCATCGCCTGCTGCCATTCCGGCTTGAAGTCCAGGACTTTGTGCGCGGCATTGAGAACGCCGAGTCGCCCGCCCCGAACTTCCATGACGGCCTGCAGTGCCAGCGCGTGCTGGACGCCATCCAGCAGTCGCACAGGACAGGCGCGGCGGTGGATGTGCCGACCCGCTAACACTGAATCCGTCTCCCGCGTCCGGCTATAGGCCGATAAAGTGTAAACTCATCGGGAGACTGGCCAACCCTGAAGGAGCCTGCGGGAGGTAGTCATGGGCGTGAAACAGCTGGGCGGCATATATCTGATTGCGGTGAGCCTCGCCGTTGTCGTGTTCTTCATCATCAATTCGTTCTTTGCCGCGAACGACACGTTTGACGTCATGGACGTTTGGTACGTGCTTGACGTTCTGATGGTCATCGCGCTGCCCATCGGCCTGTTTCTGAGCTTTGGGGACAAGACGGAGGAGAGGCGTCAGCGCGCCGCGGGCACCAGCAGTACCGCACGGTACATCGCTGTGAACGGGACGTTCTACGGGATCGTCATCGTCACGATCCTGTTCCTGCACAACTGGTTCAACCTGCTTGCCCATGGCCCGGACGCCTTCTCCGGTGACGCGACGTATTGGACCCTTTGGGCAGTCATCGACACACTCCTGCCCGTCACGCTAGCCATTGCGGGAGTCCGGCAGCTACGGAGCGATTATTGGGCGGCGTAACGCCGGAACGACGCGCGTAGGGACTCGGGACAGTTACCGCGGCAGGCCGAGGCCGCGTTGGGCGATGATGTTGCGCTGCACCTCGTCGGTGCCGCCGCCGATTGCGAGGCCGCGTGTCAACCACGCATTCGCGCCCAGGAAGCCATGCATCGGCGCGAGGCGGCTGCCGCGCGGCGCGATCAGAGCGTCGTCAGTGGCGAGTTGGGCGAGGACGTTGTAGACGTTCCAGCCAACCTCATCGCCGGTGACCTTGACCATGGAGGCTTCCCTGTCCGGCACCTGCCCCTGCGTCTGCAGCCACGCGACGCGGTAGCAGAGCATCCGCGTCGTCTCCACCTGCACGCGCAGATCCGCCAGCTTGTGCCGCGCGACGGGATTCTCCAGCAGCGACGTGCCGTCAGCCGACGGGCGGTTCCGGTACGCGTCGATGAACTGCTCCATGTAGCGTTGCAGTCGTGCCGGAATCTCCACCTGTGAGCGCTCGAAGCTGAGCGTTGTCATGGCTGTGTAGAAGCCGCGGTTCAACTCGCCAATGAGGTTCCGCTTGGGAACGCGCACCTCCTCAAGAAAGACCTCGCTCCAGCGCCATCGTCCCAAACCGTCGTACAGCGGCCGTAGCGTAACGCCGGGATCGTTCATGTCGACGATGAAGTAGGAGATGCCGCGATGCTTGGGCGCGGTCGGGTCTGTGCGGACCAGGTAGTGGCCCCAGTCCGCCCAGCGACCCTCCGAGTTCCATATCTTTTGACCGCTGAGGACATAGTCGTCGCCGTCCTCCACCGCGCGTGTCTGCACGTTGGCGAGGTCGGAGCCGGCGTTGGGCTCAGAGAAGCCCTGTGACAGATGGTGGATTTCGCCGCTCGCGATGCGGGGCAGGAAGAACTCTCGCTGCCAGTCCGCGCCGTGCATCATCAGCATGGGTGCGAACATGCCGCCGCCAAGAATCTCCGGCGAGCCTGCGTAGGCCATCGCCTCCCGGTACGCCATCTGCGTGCTGAGCGGCGCGCCCCATCCGCCGAACTCCTTCGGCCAATGCATGGTGAACCAGCCCTTCTCGGCCAGTTTCTTCGCATACGCGTGCATGCGCTCTTCCTCGTCGATGTCATCAACGTCGTACGAGGCAACGATCATGCTGTAGGCGTCCTTGTCACCTGGGTCCCAATTCTGCCGAACGAACTCCGTCGCCTCGGCGCGAAGGGCCTCCTCCTCGGCGCTGAATCGAAAGTCCATCTCCCCACTCCCTTTCGATGTGCGTCCTAGCGCGGGCGGAACGCGCCGCGAATGGTGTCCTCCGTGAAGAGCTCCGGGACCTGGCCGTCTGCGGCGTAGTTGTAAAGCGCTGCCTTGTAGATGCCGCTGAGCGTGGCAAAGACCAGCGAGACACCGACCACGAGAACAATGCCAATCACAACAGCCAAGACGATGCCGGCGGTTCCGAGCAAGGACAGGACAAATCCAAGAACCACCGCGATCAAGACTGCCAGAATCGTTGCGCCGAACTGGATCAGCCCAAGTCCGAAGTTGCCGACAACCTGCTCACCCCACGTTCTCCTGAGCATGCTGAGGGATGTTTTGAATGAGTCAAACAGTCCGCGATGTTCGATGACGATGAGCGGCACAACGAAGAACGTAATGAGGGACCATGCTGCTCCAATGATGGCTACGACGATTTGCCCGATGATTCCAATAATGCCGCCGCGCTCGCGTGCCTGGCTTGAAAGGATTTGCAGGATAAGGCCGACGGTCGCCGCAATCACGGCCCAGAAGAAGATCGTGATGATGCGGCTGGATGCGCCCGCCAAACCGGATCTGATGTTGGGATCGCCTCCTTCCAGCCGTTCATGCGCGGCGAAGACGAGCGCCGCGTTAAAGAAGATGATGACGAAGTAGGAGAAGACGTAATAGCCGAAGACGGCGACCAGGTCAAGGGCACTGAATGCCCCGGTTTCCAACCTTTCAAAGGACCCGATGCCGAAGGTGACGCCGAAGAACGTCAGGGTCACGAAGACCACGCCAATGGTGGAGAAAATCGGGAAAAAGATTAGTTCTTTATCAACGCTGAGAACGTGGAGGCAGAGCTTGAAGAGCTGCCAACTTCTGCCGATAGTCGCAAACATGACCGCACACCCTTTCGGTTCTTTAGTCCGCGCATTCAATGATACATGCCCACAAGGGGCTTGCGATTGGAGAAGCCATTAAGCTGGAGGAGTGTTTAACGCCCTCATTGATCAAGGACGGCAGCTTGTAAACGTCCTCCTCCTCATCCTAGATAACTTCAAGCCGACGGCGGTTGCGATCGTTATGATTCGGAATGCCGGAAGACATGGCGTGGGCGATATGGCGGCGGCCGTGGGATACTACGGCATCCTCGCCATCCTGCCGTTGCTGATTTTCACCATTACTGTCCTGAGCTACGTGCTGGACACGGAAACAGTCGTGAATGAGGTCCACCTAATCGTCTCCCGGTATGTGCCGCTGGGGGCCAGTCTCATCGACGACAACGTGGATGCGATAGTTCAGTCTCGCGGGGCAATCGGCATCATTTCACTGATGGCGCTCGCGTGGTCCGGCAGCAACTTCTTCGGCGCAATGGCGCGTTTCATGGACACGGCGTGGGGCAATGCGAACCCATACGCATTTCACCTGGTGCGGATCAAGTCCGTCATCACCGTGGGAAGTGTGAGCGCGCTCCTGCTGTCGTCATTGGCGATGTCAACTCTGGTTCACGCCGCAGAGGGAGCCGACCTGGACGGATGGCTGGGCACACTTGCTGGCGTGGTCAACGTCGGCGGACGGCTCGTGTTGGGCGTCGCGTCGCTTTTTGGCGCGATAGTGGGCTTGCTGATGCTTTATCGTTGGTTGCCGAGCGACCGCACGCCCTGGCGATACTGCGTTCCTGCCGCGTTTATCGCCGGCATCTCCCTTGAAATCATCAAGAATCTCTTCTTGTTCTACCTGACCACCTTTGGCAGATTTGACGCGGTGTACGGTTCACTCGCGTCAGTCGTGGTTCTACTGATCTGGATATATGTGGCAGGCTTCGTGATCTTGCTGGTTGCGGAACTTGGCGGCGCGCTACGAGAAGTGGATGTACGGAGTCGCCGCGGGTATCGACGAATGTGAGGTGCCCGGAGCGAGCGCCGGGCCTCAGTACACGTGGTGATCGAGGCCCATATAGGCGTCGATGAACGTGCGGATGCGTTCCTCATCAAACTCATCAAATGTGTCCAGCCGCGTCCACGCCGTGAGGGCGATGCGGCGTCTTTGACCGGTAACGGGATCGATGATTCCGCTGTACGGGCCCATGAGAATGCGTCCTTCCGGTTCGGCAATGTATTCACTCACAACCCGGGTTAGCTGGGCGACGAGTTCAGCGCATCCATTCGGGCAGTCATACTGGACGTTGACGTGCCCGTCCTCAAGATTGTGAATCTGGATTTCATTCGGCACCTGGACATCGTAAATCTGCCCCGGTGCAAGGCTGGCCATGTGAGGGCCGGATGTTGGAGGAGACGAGTTGTACGGCACATGAGGCTCTTGTATATCGGCCAGATGGTAGTTCCCCTGGCTTTCCAGGGCGTAACCGGGCTCCTCATGCAAGACTTCTTGCAGGACGAGCAGACCGCCGATGAGCAGGATTACGGCAACGGTGGCCGCAAATATGATGATGCCGCTGCGATTGCCGCCGCCTGCTGTTACCGCGTTTCTACGACGTTGGGACACGTAAACTACTCTCCGTGAAGATGGGCGCTGTTTTCATGATAAACAATCATGCCGAAGAGTATGGAGAAACACGTCGATTCGCGGCGCATGAGCTGTATAGCATTGAGCGTTTCTTGGCAACGGATCCCTTTGCCCTCCGGAATAGACCATATATTCCATTGACCTGGTTTTAGACCCAGACTAAAATTTGGGGTCAAGTGAAGCTATGCGAGTCACTGCAGGATCCGCAAGAGGGATTGAACTGCGGACGCCGCAGGGTTGGCATGGCCGTCCGACAACGGACAGGGTGCGTGGAGCGATGTTCTCCATGCTGGAAGCGCGGGAAGCGGTGAAGGATCGGCGAGTGTTAGATCTGTTCGCAGGGACAGGCGCCCTGGGCATTGAGGCGTTGAGCCGCGGCGCGGCGTCCGCAGTTTGCGTTGAACGCGGCGCGCGCGAATGCGCCACGATCCGCGAGAACTCGAAACGGACCGGCGTGGCAGACAACCTTACCGTGCTCGCCATGCCCGTAGCCCGTGGCATTCCATCGCTGGAAGGGCCGTTCGATCTTGTCTTCATGGATCCCCCTTACGATGACTCAGAGATTATCCCGACGACGCTGGAGTCCCTGCTGGCTGCTGACGAGCTGCTGCATGATGACGCAATCATCGTCGTCGAGCAGTCGAGCAGGAATCCGGCAGACCTTAGTGGCCTTGCAGTAGAAGACAGTGCGACGCGTCGTTATGGCGACACGCTGGTCTCTCTCCTCAAGCGTCATGTGCTAACAGGGAGTGACTCAGGGGAGATAGTGGCATGACGAAAGCGATCTACCCCGGGAGCTTTGATCCGATGACGATGGGACACGCGGGTATCGCGGAACGCGCCGCGCGCCTCTTCGAAGAGCTCATCATCTGTGTTTATGACAGTCCACTGTCCAAGAGCTTGCTGTTCAGCACGGAGGATCGCGTGGCGCTTGCGGAAGCGTCCACACAGCATCTTTCAAACGTTCGTGTCACCACCTACGCAAGAGACCTGACCGTGAATCTGGCCCGCCAACTTGGCGCTACGGCGATGATTCGCGGGTTGCGGAACGGGGCTGACCTCGTCTCGGAAATGGAACTTGCCCAGATGAATCGGCAGCTCGATCCTGAGATTGAGAGCGTATTCATCATGACGGCCGCGGAACATCAATTTGTCAGTTCCAGTCTATTGAAGGAGGCCGCCTCACTCGGCGGTGACATCAGCGGCCTCGTTTCGCCGGAAGTTGCGGAGGCGCTGCGGCAGAAATATCAAACTTAGTGCAAGTCAAGGCCGCCCGCTCTAGGGAGTGGGCAACAGACGGATCGGGAAAGCGCGGGAGAAAGAGGCAAGGGAACGCCGAAAGCAGGGAGGTGACCTGATGCAGTTCCTTGAGATGATTGATGCCCTGGAGGACATGGCTGAAGACGCACGCCGTGTTCCGGGCACCGGACGGGTCATGTTGGACCGTGATGAGCTTGCACGGATCATCGATCGGATGCGCGCGACGGCTCCGGCCGAGCTGCGTGAAGCCGAGGAGATTCGTGAGCGAGGCGAGTCCATCGTCAACGAGGCTTATGTCTTCGCCAAGAAGATGAAGGCCAAGACCGAAGAGGATCATCGCCAGGCGGTTCAGGATAGCGCCATCGTTGGAGAGGCTGAGGAAATGGCGCAGCAGATCCTCCTGGATGCAGAGCGTGAGGTCGAGCGCAGGAAGCAGCGCACCGAGAGTGACGCCGCGCGCCTCATCAAGGACTCTGATGTGTATGCTGCTCAGTCACTTGAGCGCCTGTCCAACCATCTGGACCAGGTCACGGAGAACATCCAAGAGCTTCACAAAGAGGCGATGGAACTGCGCGGATTGATTGAGAATGGTCTTCGCTATCTCGAAGCACGCAGCGCGACGTCCAACGGCAACGGCTCCAGGAAGCGCCGCGCCCGGACAAACGGCGCGACGAATGGCAACGGGAATGGCAATGGCAACGGCGCGGACGCAGAACAGTCCCTGAACGAGGACGAACTCGTCACGCTGGCCAGCAGCTAGTCCCGGCCAACACCGTACTTCCGCAATCGTCTCAGGCGAGAGCATTTTGGCCCGGAGGGCCGCGCCGAATGGCACCGCCCTCCGGCCGATGGCTCATTTTTGGCGCAAATAAAGGCTGGCAGTCAGCGGTATGCCAGTGCGTACCCGATTAGCTTGTAGGTGAGCCGTGCGGTAGTGAATGCCGCGTGCGTCGGCCCCTCATTCGGCGCGAGTTCCATGACGTCAAAACCGATCACGCGTGAGCGTTGGGCGACGGCCCTCAAAATGTGGAGAGTTTCCTGCCACGAGAGCCCGCCCGGCTCCGGTGTGCCGACGGCGGGCATGATTGACGGATCCAGCCCATCGAGATCAACCGTCACATAGACGGTCTCACCCAGTCCCGCCAGCATTTCATCAATGGCGGTGGGATCGTTGTATTGGCCGGGCGTGTAGAGATGCAGCCCCGAGATATCGGCATCCCGGATGTGTTGCACCTCCTCGCTGCTGATGCTACGGACACCGGCTTGAACGACATTACCGTCCCCGACGATTTCCCGTACCCGCCGCATCACGCTTGCGTGGCTGTAGCGACTGCCCTGATAACTGTCGCGCATGTCCGCGTGCGCGTCGAGTTGGAGAACCGAGAGGCGGGGATGCCGTTGGGCGAGGGCGCGCACCGCGCCGATGGTAAGCGTATGCTCTCCGCCGAGCATGACCGGGAGCTTACCCGCGTCCGCAAGTTCGCCAATAACCCGCTCAACTCGCGCAACGTTGGACTCCGGCCCGGAAGCGTCCGGTTCTAACGCTGGGAGCGTCGCGATACCCCACTGCGCAGGTTCCAGGTCCAGATCCGGTTCATAGAGTTCCAGGTAGCGTGACGCCTCGATGATGGCTTGCGGGCCGTCCCGTGCGCCGCTGCGATAGGACACCGTGCCGTCGTAGGGAACGGGCAGGATGGCAACGGCGGCCCTATCGAAGTCAGCATCATTTCCGTCGAGTGACGCAAAGCTCCATGGAAAGGCTTCGCCGCCGAGGAAAGAAGTCATTTGCGTGAGTCAGGTGCGCGGTCTTGCGCCTCACAAGCGCGCAATTGGCGTTTAGACGCTCGTGGTTGTCGCCGCAGCGCCCGCGCCGCTCAGTTCATGTTCCGCCTGCTTGTCCGGGAATTCCTCGAGTCCCCGATCCAGCACTTGCATCCTGACCTCAGTGATTCCGAAACGCCCGCGAAGTTCGGCGACTGCGAGCTCGGCATCGAACGGTTTGCATGAGAAGATGTCCACGTTCAGGTAGCCGCGGTCAGGAAACGTATGCACGCTGATGTGACTCTCAGCGATGAGCACGAAGCCGGACACGCCCCAATCCACGGGAACCTTGCCGTCCGTGTAGCGATGCACCAGCGGCTCTGAGATCTTGGTCATCCCGATGGCATCGGGGTAAATGTCCAGCAGCTCACGGACGCGAGACTCGTCCTGCAGCCTGTGGGCGTCAGCCCCGTACCCATCCATGACAAGGTGCATCTGCGGGTGTCCTCCAAGCGAATGAATTAAAGCGGCCGGATTACCAACCGCGGGGGAAGTGTGTTTGGCCACCGCCCGGCCCCCACACGAGCGCAGCATGTCGCTATAGCCGACACCGATGATAGCAAACGGCAAGTCTATGGGACAAGATATTTTTTGGCTCCCGACCGGGATTGCGAGGCTTTTGCGGTCAGGGCTCCGCATGGGGGCGTTGAAGGTCGATCAAAATTCTGAAGTTCGCGATCAGAGTTATTCTGCTATGCGCCCCTCACCCGTCTCCCCGCCGTTTCGCGGGCGAACAACCAGAAGATGAGCATGAAGATGCCCATCGCCACCGCGGTGCTGTAGAGCGCAGTCGCGTTGCTAAAACTGTCGCTCAGCAGCCCAAGAACCGGGCCTCCACTCATCAACGCGATGTCGCCGATTGTCCTGGCCATTCCCTGTGCCGTGGCTTGTCGCTCCGTTGGACTGACATCCGCCACATAGGCTATGGGCACAGGGCCGGCCGCGCCCTGCGCGATACCAAAGATGAAGATTCCAATAGCAAAGACGACGGCGGCCGGCAGAATCCAGACGGGCGCGCTGTAGCCGAGGATGATGAGGCAAACCGCGTAGAACAGCATGGCTGGCACGATGATCAACCTGCGCCCTACGATGTCTGATAACCACCCGACAACGAGCAGCACAAAGAGGGACGCGATGGCCGGTAAGGTTTGCATGAATCCGACCCACCCCTCAGACAAAGCAAGATCCTCGCTCGCGATGATTGGGAAGAGGTTGAAGAGCCCTCCGCCCCGGATGAAGAATGCTCCGATAAATATGAGCATGATTAGGGCGTAGTCGCGCCCAAACATGAACCGATACTCCATTAGCCATGAACGCGCCCGTTCACGGAGTGTCTCATGGGGGCTTTGCGTCTCCGGGGCGGCCGGAGTTGTCTGTTGTGTACCGCGTGTCTCGGGCACCATCGTCAGTGTCCAGAGGGCGCTCAGGACTGCGACGCCCCCAACAAGGTAGAACGGGAGACGGAGTCCCCAGAACTCCGCGATGATGCCCCCAACGAATGGGCCGAGCGTGATTCCCGCGATGAACGTCCATTGATAAATGCTCATGAGCAGTGCGCGGTTCCCTGGAGAACTCAGGTCCGCTGTTGCGGCAATCGCCACCGTGATGAACGCGCCGGAGCCGATGCCGACAATAAATCTGGAGGCCATCAGTGGCAGCAGTGCGTCCGCGCTTGCAGTGAGAATGTAGCCCGTCGCGGCGAGCAGCCCCGCGCCGACTAACACCCACCGCCGGCCTATCCTGTTGGACAGCATCGCAGCGGGGACATTAGTAAAGACGCGGGCGAGTGCGAATCCTGACACCGTGAGCCCGACTTGTGCCACAGTCAAGTCGAGTTCACGGCCGTAGAGTGGGTACGCGAAGATGGTAATGCCCTGCGCAATGGTAAACAGAAACGTTGCCACGCCGATGTAGGCGACAGCTCTGTTTTGGAAAAAGAGCGTAATGAGCCAAGAAGATTGCACTTAGGGGGAAACTCCTGCCAATGCGCGTTATGCCGCGCCTGCTATTGTAACTGACGATGAGCAGGCCAACCGTACCCCCGCCGACGCGTACCCCCGTGCAGTCCATGCTACGGGAGATCGCGCCCATCATCCTGATTCTCGTTGGGGCTTTGACCGGCATCGTCTGGACCATGTCTGCGGGAGGTAGGCTGAATTCGTCTCCGCCCTATCTCTTCACCACGGGCATCGCCATGGCCGTCGCCCTGTTGATCGCGACGCGGGGCGCCCCCCGGTGGGGCTATCCGTGGATGGCGATGGGCATCGTGGGCACACAGGCGCTGCTGTGGGCGTTGCTTGCCCCGGAGGACGGGGAGTTCAACCTGGCGGTGGGAATTGCCACCCTGGGAGGCCCGATCCTCGCGGCGGTCATCGGCGGAGCCATTGCGACGCGCAGTTGGGGCGACAGTGCATTCTTTGCCGGTCTGTATTTAGCTGGGGCGTACCTCGCGCTCCCAATCATCCTGTTGCCGCCTGAGAGCGGCGCGCGAACGGACATCGAGACGTCACGGATGCTGGTGGCCCTGGGGCAAGGAGGGCTGACCGCTGCCTCCATCATCCTCTGGAATCGTGGTCAAGTTCCGCAGGCGCTGGGGGCGTTGGGGGCAGTAGTGCTGATCTCCGGCATCGCCGCCGGTGTCCTTGTGCCCGGCTCACGGAATGACGTGCCGGAGGATCTTGCGACCTTCTTCGGGGCGGCGCAGGGGCCGTTCCGCATTGCGCTAATCGTCCTGCTAATCTCATTCGCCATTGGGGGCGCGCGACGTTTCATCTCCGGCCGCGGTTTCCTCGCACCGCAGATCCCGCCCACTCACGCGGCAGATTATGAGAACGAAGAGGACGAATACGGACGCACTGCCTCCCTCTTCCCGCAGCCGGAGACCAGCCCTACGGACGAGCCGGAACCGCCCGCCGCCACGGAAGCGGACGGTGATGATTCCCCCGAAACCCCAACCCGCCCGCGCCGCAGGCGCAGGAGGCGCAGACCCAGAGGCCGCGAAGGGCTGTAGGATCAATTCCCGGATTCGTCACGTAAGTGCTCGCGCCATCGCATGACGCCCGCGCCCTTGACGCGCCATAATCAAGACTCGCGCAAGGGTGGGGGTAGCGTTGGAGAGAGCGGACGGAGAGGGAGATAGCGGCCAGCGGCCTCGTCGACGGAGGCGGGGCCGCTATTTCTATGGCTGGAACATCGTCGCCGCGTCGTTCATGGCGCATCTCGCCTACGCGGAGCAGTTCTCCTCCACTCTCGGCCTCTTCTTCAACCCACTGACTCGCGAATTCGGCTGGACTCGCACGCAGATATCCATCGTCCAAACGATCTCCCGTGTCGTTGAGGCGGGAACTGCGCCACTGGCCGGCCCACTCGTCGACCGTTTCGGAGCGCGAACACTGCTGCCGGTCGGCGCGCTCGTGGCGGGCACGGCGCTGGTCGGTGTGACATTCGTCGAATCGCTATGGCAGTTCTATATCGTCCGTGGATTCGTGGCCGCCATCGGATTCACGCTGATGGGCAACCTGGTTACCAGTGTGGCCATCAACAACTGGTTCATCCGGATGCGTGGGCGGGCGCTTGCCATTTCCAGCACCGGCGCGAGCATCAGCAATGTCGTTATGATTCCCGTCGCTGTCTACGTCATCGCTGAATACGGTTGGCGCGAGATGTTCTGGATATTCGCGATCATCACGTGGATCGTGGTGCTTGCACCGTCCACGATTCTCATTCGCCGCCGACCGGAGGATATGGGACTGCGGCCTGACGGGGTTGAGTCGGACGACCCGCAGGACCCCGCGCCGACAACACTCTTGCCCGGACAACAGAGGGCTACCTCACAAGAGCAGGCGCAACAGGCAATGCCTGAACCGGTTTGGACGCGGGGAGAGGCACTGCGAGCGCCGGCCTTCTGGCTGATCGCAGGGTGCTTCGCAATCTCCAGCCTCGCGTTTCAGGGAATCAACATCTCGCTCGCGCCGTACGTGCAGGACCTGGGCTATGAGGAAGCCCTCGTTGCGGCGGCGCTGACGACACGCGCCATCGTGATGGCCGTGACGCTCCCCGTCGTGGGTCTGGTGGCGGAGCGGTCGAATATGGGCCCGGTGCGCGCTCTGCCGTTCATCCTGCAGACCATCGGCTGCGTGCTGTTCCTTTTCGCGGACGAGGTTTATTTTCTGTTTCCGGCGCTCATCGTCTACGGCATGGGCATCACAAGCCTCGGCGTAACGCAGGAAGTGTTGTGGGCCAACTCATTCGGACGGTTGAGCCTCGGCTCCATACGGTCGATGGGATTCGTGGTGACGTTCGGGTTCGGCGCGACGGGCCCCATCGTCATGAGTCTCATTTACGACCTATTGGGGTCGTACCGGCCTGCGTTCCTCATCTTCATCGCGTTCTTCGCGGTGTCTGCCGTCCTGATCCTGTTCCTGCGACCGCCACGTCCACCGAGGTACACCAGCGCTGCCAACATGTGAGGCTACCCTCTCTGTCATTCTGAGCGCAGCGAAGAATCCAAAGTGTTGGCTGGCGACGACATACGCCAAACTGGCCGCTGCGGTATGTGACGCAAAAACCGGAACGCGGACGCCAACAACATAGGCAAGCAATGTTGATTGTGAACTTCAAAAAAATGGGGTGGGTGATGGGATTCGAACCCACGATCTCCAGGGCCACAACCTGGTGCCTTAAACCTGCTAGGCCACACCCACCACGGGGCTGCGCACGGTAGCGCATTTACCGACTATCCAGTCTAGCAACGGCCTGTAAGGCGGGCAAGAACGACAGGCGTGGCGGCGATCAGCCAGTCTCCCTATGCTGAAACCAACAAGCTGACGCGCGACCGATGGGGGTGATACGTGGTCGATTCAAAAGACGTAATCGGGCAGGACCACCGCGAGTTCCAGACACTGGTTGACATCGTCGCCCGTCTCCGCGCGCCGGACGGCTGCCCGTGGGACCGCGAGCAGACGCACCAATCGTTGACGCCGTTCCTCATTGAAGAGACCTATGAGGCCGTCGAGCAGATCGACGCCAACTCCCTCCCCGGGCTGCGTGAGGAGCTTGGAGACATCCTCCTGCAGGTGATGCTTCACAGCGAAATAGCCTCGGAAGAAGGAGCGTTTACTGTTGCCGACGTGATTGAGGGCCTCGTCAACAAGCTCATCCGCCGCCACCCGCACGTGTTCGGTGATGCTGAGGCGAGCACGGCGGAAGAAGTCGCCGCGCGCTGGGAGGTCCTCAAGAGCGAGGAGCGGCAAGGTGCCTCCTTGATGGAGGGCGTGCCCGCAAACCTGCCGGCGCTGACCTACGCGCAGCGAGCGCAGGGACGTGCTGCGAACGTCGGATTCGATTGGCCGAGCGTGGACGGCGCTCTTGAAAAAGTGGCAGAGGAGGCCGGGGAACTTGCGGAGGCCCACGAGGGGGCGGCAGATGAGAAGACGGACGAATCACGCGCCGCCTTGGAGTGGGAATTCGGCGATCTGCTATTCAGCCTTGTGAACCTTGCCCGATGGATGGACATCGACGCGGAGACCGCCCTGCGGCACGCAAACCGCCGATTCGTGTCGCGTTTCCGCTCGATGGAGGACACAGCCCGCGACCGCGGCGAGGATTTTTCGAACCTATCGCTGGATCAGATGGACGCCCTCTGGGAGGAGGCCAAGATGGCAGAACGGGACTAGCCGCAATCTTCGCGATTCGCATGACGGCCAGCGCATAGCGGGCTACAATGGGAGTCGCGCCTGCGTATGGGTGTGTTGGTGACCCTGACGTGGAGCAGTGTTCATTGCGCTTCGTTTCAGTGGGGTCACGGTGGTGAGGGGCATTAGCTCAGGTGGTTAGAGCGCAGTCCTGATAAGACTGAGGTCCCTGGTTCGAGTCCAGGATGCCCCACGCTCGTCCGTCTGATATGTACGACGAGTCGATTCGAGGTCTTGACTTCTATTTGTAAAGACTGATATCGTCGCATGTGAGAGCGGTAGCTTAATCTCAATTGATACTATGTATCACTTCATTGTGACTGGTACATAGTAGCAATACTCACCAAATCAGGAGGAGTTGATGCTGAAGGAATTGTCAAACCGCAGATTATGGGTAGGTCTCATTATCGCCCTGGTTGCTATAGCGATAATCGGGTGTGCAAGCGAAGACCCGACAGCAACCCCGGCTCCCGCATCCACGCCCGTACCGACCGCAACCTCGATACCTACTCCCGAACCCACTCCTATTCCGACGCTGGCACCGACAGCGACAACCGTGCCGGCGGATGAGGAGGATGACCTGACGCGTGGGCGTCTCGTGGTCACCTCCGCAACGCTCCCCGAGGCCTACGTTGTGGATCTTGACGACTTCTCGGTGTCGACTCTGTCCGTCGCGGCTGCTAGCGGCATCCTCCAGGGCGCTGGCGGGATAAGTCCGTACAGTTGGATGGTGCACTACGTTGACAATCGCGTTGAGATTGTGGACGTCGGGATCGAATTCATCCGTCGCGGAGCCCACTATCATGTCGACAAGACTGACCCGGAAATCCACTCGTTCTCAATGACCGGCCCCAACCCCGCACACATCGTCGAACACGATGGGTTGGTGGCTGTGTTTTTCGACGGCTCCGGTGAAGCCCGCCTGATTACCGAGGACCAGTTGACCTTCGGAGGGGAAGTCGACGTTGATACTGTGATGTCGAACCAGCCACACCACGGCGTTGTTCTTGACTTCCATGGTCATTTGCTCGTCACGGTGGCGGAGACCGTCGGAGAGAGATCGGTTCCCATTGGCGTCGTCGCCTATGACCACAACGACACGAGCACGCCGGTGCATGAGAGCGAGACCTGCACCAACCTGCACGGAGAGGCCTCTCTAGGCCATTACGTCGGCTACGGCTGCGACGAGGGCGTTCTCCTTATTCACCACATGCACGTCCCAACAAGCGGATTCTCGTCAGTAGTGGCCCCCTACCCCGATGATTGGAGTAGTCGGCCATACTTCCTCAAGTCCCACGAGGCTTCGCCGGTAATGGTCGGAGTCTCCGGGCTAGGGTTGGTGGCTGTCGATCCGGCTGCACCCGCCGTGACCGGCTTCAGTGTGCCTTCCGCGCCAAAGGAGTTTGCGTTTGAGGACGGCGGGCACATCCTCGTTCTCGCTGCCGACGGGTACTTGTATCGTGTGCACCTTGACGACCTTTCAGTGGAGGGGGAACCTCTGCGACTCGTCCCTCCATTCGGTGATAACGACACAGCAAACGTTCATGTCGCCGCGAACCGCCTGTACGCCCTCGACAGCCGCGACGCATCGGTCGTGGTCGTTGACCTGGAGACGTGGGAGGTTCTCGACGCTGGAATTGTGCTTCCGTCGGCCCCGTATACCTTCGCTTTCCGCGCAGTTTCTGCTGCTTCGCCTGACTGGTAAGAGCTGGGTCCCTGCGTAGCAAGGCTAGAGCGCATCTGATGCGCTCTAGCCTGCCTTCTACGGGGTACGCTCCCCGAACATTCAGAGCCGGGCCCCGGATTCCGGGGGCATCCAAGAGCCGTTTCACCCCTGATCTAGCTACGAAACAGGCCTGTACCCTTGCAAATTATGTTGATAGGGAACTACTCCGGCAGCAGTTTGGATGTCAATTACCTCTCCATCCTCCCGCTGATATTGTCCGCTGAAAGCGGAAACTGCTATTTTTGACTACTCGCGATAAAGGAGAAAAACAGTGAGTACAAATCAGTATTGGTGGCCGGATCAGTTGAGTCTCAAGCCCCTACGCCAGGAGTCGCCCGTGTCAGACCCGATGGGAGATGACTTCGATTATGCGGAGGAATTGAAGTCCCTGGACGTCGATGCGCTGAAACGCGACATCGAGCAGGTGATGACCACATCGCAGGACTGGTGGCCGGCGGACTACGGGCACTATGGGCCTCTCTTCATCCGAATGAGTTGGCATGCGGCCGGCACCTACCGCATCAGCGATGGACGCGGCGGTGGTGGCTCCGGCTACCAGCGCCTCGCGCCCCTCAACAGCTGGCCGGACAACGCCAGCCTTGACAAGGCGCGCCGCCTGCTCTGGCCCATCAAGCAGAAGTACGGTCGAGCGATCTCGTGGGCAGACCTCATCATCTTCGCCGGAAATTGCGCCCTTGAATCGATGGGCTTCAAGACAATGGGGTTCGCGTTCGGGAGAACAGACGCCTGGGAGGCGGATGAAACCTATTGGGGTCCCGAGGGAACGTGGCTTGGGGATGAGCGTCACAGCGGCGACGGCACACTGCAGCAGCCGCTGGGCGCAGACCACATGGGGCTGATCTACGTGAACCCGGAGGGACCGGGCGGCAATCCGGATCCCCTTGAAGCCGCAAAGTTCATTCGCCAGACCTTCGCTCGCATGGCCATGAATGACGAGGAGACGGTTGCTCTCATCGCCGGAGGCCACACCTTCGGCAAGGCGCATGGCGCAGTTCCGGAGGAACACGTGGGCCCCGACCCGGAGGGCTCCTCGATTGAAGAGCAGGGCTTCGGCTGGAAGAACGAGTACGGTAGTGGAAAGGGCGTCGACTCATTCACCAGCGGTTTGGAGGGCGCATGGACCACCAACCCGGTTACCTGGGACAACAACTTCCTTGAGAACTTGCACAACCACGAATGGGAACTGACAACCAGCCCGGCGGGCAAGTCGCAGTTCACGCCCAGTAACGCCACAGCCGTGGCTACTGTGCCGGACGCGCATGATTCGTCTCGAACGCACGCGCCGATGATGCTGGCAACCGACTTGGCGCTCACCGCAGACCCTGACTATTCGCGAATTTCAAAGCGTTTCTTCGAGAATCCCGCAGAGCTTGAGGACGCCTTCGCCAGGGCATGGTTCAAGCTGATCCATCGAGACATGGGTCCCAGTAGTCGCTATCTCGGGCCGCTTGCGCCCGCCGAGCAAATGCTGTGGCAGGATCCGGTGCCGGAAGCGGGTAGTCAACAAATCAGTAATCAGGGAATTGCTGATCTCAAGGCCCGTGTGCTCGCCTCGGGACTCAGCGTTTCGCAGCTGGTCTCAACAGCCTGGGCGTCTGCGGCGACGTTCCGCGGCACGGACAAGCGGGGCGGCGCGAACGGCGCGCGGATCCGCCTCGCGCCGCAGAAGGACTGGGAAGTCAACAACCCCGTTGAGTTGGCCGGAGTGCTGGAGACCCTGGAGCAGATTCGGACGGACTTTAATGGGGCGCAAACCGACGGCAAGAGCATCTCCCTTGCTGACTTGATCGTCCTTGCAGGATGCGCAGGCGTAGAGCAGGCGGCTCAGAATGCGGGGCATGAGATCAGGGTGCCGTTCACCCCAGGTCGCACGGACGCAACGCAAGAGTGGACGGACGTTGAGTCTTTCGCCGTGCTTGAACCTACATTCGACGGTTTCCGCAATCACCTTCAGACCGACCGCAGTGAAACGGCGGAGGAGCTGCTGGTGGAGCGAGCATTCCTGCTGACGCTGACTCCACCCGAGATGACGGCGCTCGTCGGCGGCCTCCGTGTTCTCAATGCCAACACCGCGCAATCTCAGCACGGTGTCTTCACCGACAGGCCGGAATCGTTGACCAATGACTTCTTCGTCAACCTGCTCAATATGGACACCGAATGGCAAGCATCTGCGGCGTCCAGGGGCGTCTACGAGGGGCGTGACCGGCAAACCGGCGACCTGAAATGGACAGCAACGAGGGTCGATCTTGCCTTCGGCTCTAATTCCGAGCTTCGGACCATCTGCGAGGTGTACGGAAGCGATGACGGCCGCGAGAAGCTTGTGAGCGACTTCGTCGCCGCGTGGGACAAGGTGATGACCCTGGACCGCTTCGACATCGCAGGTGACAACTGAGAGTCACCGCCGGAGGTTGTGTATGGCAAGCGACAAGGCGAGAACCGAACGCCTTCAGCGAATCCATGGTGTGAAGGACTACACAGAACTCAGAAGCGAGTACGACAACTGGGCATCTGAGTATGACGCCGATCTGGAAGCGCTAGGGTTTAGGTCGCCGATGGCTGCGGCTGAGCTACTGGATAAGTACGTGCCCGATAAGGGGGTTAAGGTACTCGACGCCGGAGCCGGCACGGGCATGGTCGGTGTTGAACTGGCCCGCCGGGGCTTCACCCGGATCACGGCGCTGGACATGTCGACGGGGATGCTTGCGACGGCGAAGGAGAAGGGCGTCTACGGGGACTTCGTCATTGGCGAGTTGGGCAAGTTATTACCCTTCGAGTCGGACACCTTCGCCGGGACAACGTGTGTCGGGGTGTTCACCTACGCCCACGCGCTGCCGGATTCGCTGGATGAACTGATCCGCGTCACGAAACCGGGCGGCCCCGTGGTCTTCTCAATACGGACTGACTACTACACGGAGGCCGGATTCGACGTGAAGCAGGCCGCCCTCGAAGCTGAGGGCAAGTGGCGCCTGCTTGAGCGGAGCGAGTCCTTCCAGCCGATGCCCAATGGTGAGCCGGATGTCTGGCATGAGATGTGGGCCTACGAGGTCCGCACAACTTGAGTCTGCTGAGGTAATGTCTTCAGTGGCGGCACTTTAGAAGATGATGCTCACCGCTCCATGCGAGGAAAGACTTTCCTGATCCAGAACCGCCCGACGATAAGCTATCTTCAGGTCTCCGTTCTCCCAACGCAAAGTGTAGTCGACGCTTCCGACGAAGGGAGCTTCTTCACCGCTGCGGAACCGGTAGACCAACACGTTTGATTTGACTGAAATCTCGCCGTCATTGCTTTCCTGGACTTGGACGTTGGAAACAAATCGGCGCGTTCGGGACCAGGGATACTCTCGATAAGCATGGCGGCTGTTCAGCCGCTTCACTCGGGCACGCAACCGGAAGATGTCGTCATCAATGAACACCAGGTCGTGTTCGGGGTCTCCTTCAGGCAGGTCCGTAGTAGGGACCACATAACGGGCATCTTCGGTGAAGAGTTCGCTCCAGTCGTCCAGTCGCCATTCATCAAGAAGAGTGGCTTCCCTGAAAAGGAAATCCTCAACCTGTTGGCGCAATGTGGGATTGCCGGCTTGTGCCATCATTCACCTGGCGCAGTGCGGATTCATGCGCGCATGTTCGGGATAGCCGTTGATTCGCTATCTGCGGGATTCCTATCCTGCAAGTTGGTCTTGTTAAAGCCCTGAATATTGGCATGCCATTGACGCCAGAAGGACCGCATCTGCAATTCATCCGTTCCTTCGGGAATTGGCTTGAGCATTCCCCTGGAGATGTCGGACCACTCGGTTTCGGTCGCCCGGAAGCCGGACTGGGAGGACTCCAAGGCCTCCACATCATCGGGAGTGGCAAATCCTCCCGGCCCCAGTAAGGTCAGAAATGAGTCCAACCGAATACCGCGCATTCTCTGGGATTCTTCTCTTGGGACAAGGTGCCAAGCAGTGACTTCCATCTGCTGGGCATCCAGGGGCTCGATGTACCTGATCGTAGTGATCATCATGTCACTGATCATCAGGTTGGGATAGATGAGCAGGCTCCGGTAGGTATCGGCCATCTGGTAGGCGCGATCCTCTCCGTAAGCCTCCACCAGCTGTTGACGGACTTCTGCGATCTCTTCCCTAGTGTCCTCTCCGAATAGGGGATGCCAGTGGGCAATGGGGCGTCCGTTGGCGGCTGTAGTCTGCGCCACGCAGTGTCCATTGCCGAGGACTTTCACGGTGGAGTATATGCGATCGTACATGGTTTGCCCGCTGTCATCCGTTCCGATACTGGCCATATAGTCGATATACGTCCGATGGGCTGGGGCGAAGTGATACCCATCAACGCTATTCTCCATCATGAGTTTCCAATTGGCCTTCACCGCGTATTTGTTGGAACCTGGAATCACCCGCATCCCCGAACTCGACTGGTCCATTGCCAGATCGATGTATTCCCTAGCCTCCCCAAGATAGGTAATTAGGTCTTCCGCCTGGGGATTGAAGCTCACGAAGTAGAAACCCCGGTAGCTGTCCACCCGGGGTGGTTCTCTAAGGCCCAACTCTTTTCGGTCAAAGGCAGGCCCGTAGGCATCCTCGCCTGGGACTCCGATGAGTTCTCCACTGGTGTTGAATGTCCAGGCATGATAGAAGCACTGAAAGACCAGGCTGTTCCCGGTGTCCCTGCGGCAGACCAACGCGCCGCGATGGGTGCAGGAATTGAGGAAGATCCTGACCTCGCCGTCCCTGCCGCGCACCAGGAAAACCGGACGCCCTGCCACTGTGCGGCGCCGGTAATCGCCGGGGTTCTCGATCTCGGAATCGTGCCCTACGTATATCCAGCAACGGTCAAAGATATGCTCTTGTTCCAGGCGGAACAGATACGGGGAGGTCATAGAGGATCGATGGACCCTGAAAATACCCCCATCCCGATCATCTTTTATCAAGCCTTCAATTTCCATGGATCTCCTCGTATAGAACAGGGATTCCGCAATCTGACGCCATAGTGAGAGGTCTCTCAAGGGGTGTCAACAAGCGTAGTATTCCGGACGTCTGGCACGAGATGTGGGCGTACGAGGTTAGCTAAACACCCTCGACGAGCACCATGTTGATGTTTGACGACTTGTTGCGGATTTCATCGAGCGCGTGGTTCTCGGACGAGTCCAACCAGGCGTGCGCCTGCTCTACGGTCGCGAATTCCACGATGGCAAGACGCGTCGGCCTCCAGGAGCCCTCAACGATCTCGATTGCGCCCCCACGCTCGATGAACTTGCCGCCATAGGATTCGATAGCAGGCGTCATCCGTTCACGAAACTCCGCGTAGAGGCCCTCGTCCGTAACCTCAACATCAGTGATCAAGTATGCGGCCATGGCTCGGTACCTCCTTATACGCCCTCGACAAGCACAAAGTTGATTTTGGAAGATCTGGTACGAATATCAGCGAGCGCCTTGTACTCAGGCGATGCCAAGAATGAGCGGGCCCGCTCCATGCTGTCGAATTCCATGATGGCAAGACGCTTGGGCATCCAGGCGCCCTCACTGATCTCAATCTCGCCGCCTCGCACCACGAACCTGCCGCCATGGGATTCAATCACAGGCGTTACCTGTTCACGAAACTGCGCGTAGAGATTTTCATCCGTAACCTCAACATCGGTTATCAAATAGGCAGACATGGCTTAGTACCTCCTTGCCCGGGTAGTGCTCGCCGTGGTGGCGCCAATGCGGGCCCCTGGGGCCCCGGGACGACCACCGGCGCTGGGGGGGACGCTGCTTTGAGTTGTAACACATTGCGGCACGCGAATGCACTTGCTTTGCTTGCCCCTTCTCCCTGCTATAATCACTTTGCAGCGTTGATTCGCACGCCGTTTCGTACGCGCCTACCTTATGCGTCCATAATGGGCGCTCTGGATTGGCCGAACGAAGGGAGTAGCAAAAACGACGCTGCGTTTGTTGCGCCCAACGGGTAAGCCACACAGAGGGGTAGGAGTAGATGACGACAGATACAGTTGCTCGCGTGCCGGTAACGGTCACAATCAACGGCACGGAGTATTCGGCGGAAGTTCCGCCGCGACGAACACTCGTCGACTTTATTCGATACGATCTCGGCCTCACGGGTACCAAGGAAGCATGCAGCGTCGGCGTGTGCGGCATCTGCACCGTCGAGATGGACGGCGCCATTGTCTCCTCATGCATTCTCCTTGCCGTCCAGGCCAACGGCTCCCAGATCACGACGATCGAGGGTGTGGCAGACGGTGAGAAACTGCACCCGCTGCAAGAGGCTTTCATGAACTATGGCGGGTTCCAGTGCGGTATCTGCACCCCCGGCCAGATCATGGCATCGCGCGCCCTGCTCGAACAGAATCCCGATCCCACTGAGGACGAGATTAAGAACTGGATGATGGGCAATCTGTGCCGTTGCACGGGCTACTACAAGATCATCGAGTCGATTCAGAAGGCCGGCGAAATGATCCGGCTGGGCAACTAGGGGAGGGTGAAATGAGAGATTTTCAATTCCATACGCCCTCCACACTGGCGGAGGCGCACAGCCTGCTGAGCGACTACGGCGAGGAGGCGCGCGTCATCTCCGGCGGCACCGGCCTCATCAACATGATGAAGCAGGACCTCATCTACGTTGACCACCTCGTCAGCCTTCAGAACATCGATGGCCTCAACTACATCCGATCGACGGGTGAGGGCCTGCAGGTTGGCGGCCGTACAACGCAGCAGGAGATGGCGACGTCAAGCGTCGTCCATGAGAACAATCCACTCCTGACCGAGACCTACGGCGAGGTCGCGACGGTTCGTGTGCGCAACGCGGCGACCGTTGGCGGCGGTGTCGCTCACGGCGACCCGGCACAGGACCCCCCTCCTACACTCCTTGTCCTTGATGCGAGCGTCCATGTCTCCGGCAAGGACGGTGAACGGACGGTCAAGGTCCGCGACGGCTGGTTTGTCGATTACTACACGACGGGCGTCGAGGAGGGCGAGATTGTTACAGGCATCACCGTCCCTGCAGCTCCCGCAAACGCCAAGACCACGTACATCAAATTCCTGCCGCGAACGGCGGATGATTATCCGACGGTCGCCGTCTCCGCGCTCGGCGTCGTTGACGGCGGTGTTGTCACAGACGTGCGCGTCGGGCTTGGCGCAGTGAATTCCACTGCTGTCTATGCGGACACCGTCGCAGGCGTGCTGGTGGGCAAGGAGCCGACGGCGGATCTGGTGCGTGAGGCAGCCGAGACGGTTCGAGATCTCTGCGCGCCGACGCCTGATTTCCGCGGCTCCGCGGAGTACAAGACGGACATGGCCGTGGTGTTCACGCGCCGTGCCCTCACCCGCGTTCTCGGGCTTGAGTAGCAGCCGGCCATCACCGGCGAAAGGATAATCACAAGGGATGAAGATCGAACAGGAATCACAGGTCGGCGCGTCGCGCGACCGTGTATGGAGCCTGCTGGAGGATGTGCCGCGCGCAGCGTCACTGATTCCGGGCGTGAGCAATGTCGTCGAGACAGGCCCGAATACCTATTCCGGCAAGATGGAAACACGTGTCGGCCCCATGAAAATCAGTCTGGATGGTGAACTCACCACAACCCAGAACGCTGAGGACTATACGTGGCGCATCGAGGGTAACGCGAAGGCCCTTGCCGGTGGCGGACTGCGGGTGATTGTGGATGCCGCGATTGCCGACGGCGGCGCGGACAGCTCTACGCTGACTGTCGCGACTGATATCCAGTTCATGGGCAAGCTTGGCACCATGGGGCAGCCGTTCATCCGCTCCAAAGCCAACTCCCAAATGAAGGATTTCATCAAGAACCTGGAGAAGGAACTCAAGGGGTAATTTCAACGTCACATTGCCGCTTGGCGAATGCTGAAAATGCCCGCCCTCATAATCGTGAGGGCGGGCTTCTTGTTTGGGAATGCCAACGCTCGTGTAAGCTATAGCCGGAGGCGGCCATGAGCACAAACAGCGACGGACAGTCCCTCATCACTGATGCGATGCGTGCATGGGTGGGTTCAAAGGCCCCGCCGCTGACATCGCCCCCCATCTCCGAAAGCGATATCAGACGCGCCGCCATCTCCATATATTGGCCGGAGGTGCCGCCCCGAATCTATTGGGACGCCGAGCACGCCGCGCAGACACGCTGGGGCGGCATCATCGCGCCGGAGGAGTTCAACCCCTTCGCGTGGATGATTGGCCGGGCGCACGTCGGTCCGCAGCCGGATCGACTCGATGATGCCCAGACGTCCCTTGAGGACGCACGCAACCTGAGGCCGCCCGGAGCGCCCCCTAACTTCTTATTCGGGGGCGTCGACACCGTCTATCACGAACGGATGCGGCCCGGTGACGTAGTTACAAGCGTTATCACCGCGACAGACCTCTACGAACGCAGCGGCCGCCTTGGCTCGATGCTCTTCTACATCACCGAGGAGACGTGGACGAAGCAGACGGGCGAAGTTATCAAGACAACGCGTACCACAAACATCGCGTGGTAGCCCGAACGGAGACAGCGATATGACAACGCAAGAAGCGACGCTTTACTGGGATGACGTCGAGATCGGACAGGAGTTGCCGCCGTTCGAACGTGTGACGGACCTGATGAACTGGAATCGCTGGGCGGCCACCTATGACGAGTTCGTTCCGTACCACATGGACGACGAGGGCGCGAAAGAGAACGGCCAACCCGCCGTCATCGGGCAGGGTCGTATTCGCGTCTCCTATCTGCACACGCTGGTGCGCAAGTGGATCGGTGACGGAGGCGCGATCCTGACGCTGAACGCCCAACTGCGCGGTATCAACTTCAAGAATGATGTCCTGACATGCACGGGTCACGTGACGGACAAGCGCGTTGACGACGATGGCCGCCACGTCGTTGACCTTGAGATGCTGATTACCAACCAGAACGGCGAAAGGGTTACCCCCGGCACGGCAACAGTGGAGCTACCGAAGCGCGCCTCCTAGTTGGGGCGGTAGCCACTAAGCAGCGGGCCCGGCCTTGACGGTGAAGATTCCCCAATTGACCTATAGCGCGCAGGCTTTGCGCGACGATGTCTTCGGCGGGGTTACCGCCGCGGTGGTCGGACTACCCATAGCCCTGGCCTTCGGAGTCGCATCAGGTCTTGGGCCGCTTGCCGGCATTTACGGAGCGGTGGCGGTGGGCTTCTTCGCTGCGGTCTTTGGCGGAACGCGAGGGCAGATTTCCGGCCCCACCGGCCCCATGACTGTGGTGATGGCAGCGGTCGTGACCGTTTATGCCGATAGCCTTAGCCATGCCTTCACGATAGTCGTCATGGCCGGCATCATCCAGATTCTCCTGGGAGTGTTCCGGATTGGCCGTCTGGTGGCATTCACGCCCTATTCAGTGATTTCCGGCTTTATGTCCGGTATCGGTCTGATCATCATCATCCTGCAAATAATGCCCTTCCTGGGCGCTGAACCCGCTACGGGAGGGCCGACGGGCACGCTGCGAGTCATTCCGGACGCGATAGCCGGGTTTAACGTACATGCCTTCATCATCGCCGCTGCCACCCTGGGCGTGAACGTGTTCTGGCCTTCAATGTTGGGCAAGTGGGTGCCTGCTACGCTGGCCGCCCTCACGGCCGGAACCGTCTTGGGTGTTTTCTTGCTGACCAATGCGCCGATAATCGACACAATTCCCGTCGGCATTCCCGAGTTGCGCTTGCCTGACGTTTCCCCCGGATTCCTTATTGAAGCCGCCACCCCGGCCTTGACCATCGCCTTGCTTGGGTCGATAGACAGCCTGCTTACGTCCCTGATTGCAGACTCCGTAACCCATGGTCGCCACAACCCAAATCGGGAGCTTGTCAGCCAGGGAATTGGCAACACCTTCGCCGGCTTGTTCTGGGGACTGCCGGGAGCAGGCAACACACTGGCCACGCTGGTGAACATTCGGGCAGGCGGACGAACCCTCTTGGCAGGCTCACTGAGCGCGCTTATCCTGCTGGCGCTGATTCTGGGGCTGGGCCGCTATGCGGAATCCATCCCCCTGGCGGTCCTGGCAGGTATCCTGATGAAGGTCGGCTGGGACATCATAGACTGGCGTTTCATCACTCGCGCCCACCGCGTGAAGCGAGAATACCTGGTGGTGATGCTGATTACCTTTAGCCTCACGGTGTTCCTTGACCTGGTCACTGCTGTGGCAATCGGACTGATAGCGGCTGGCATGGCCGGCGCGCGGCAATTCGAGCGGCTGGAGATGGACCACGTCATTTCCACACCGCTGCTCGACCAGCATTTCCTCTACCAGGGCAACACGGATGTTGGCGACGAATTCTCAGCGCGGATGGGCCTGGTATCCCTTCAAGGGACGTTCACGGTTGCTTCCTCCAATCGCCTGGTGAACGCGCTCAGCATCGATATCCGGGAACACGAGGGAGTGATTCTGGACTTCACCGCAACGGTATTGATGGATGACAGCGCCGCGCTTGTCGTTGAGAGGCTCATCGACTTGCAATCGGAATCAGGAACGTTCTACATCATCCTGGGGCTGCGCGGGGCGGCCGCCGCTACCCTCCGCTCGCTAAATGTCCTGGCCAATGTTCCTGAAGACCACTTCGTGTCTGACATGGAAAGCGCCAGGAAACTGGCAGTTCGCATCCTGGACGGGGAATAAGGCGAGAATCCGCACTCTGCCTGAGATGGCCGCAGCTACAATTCGAGTTCTGCCGCCAATGTCTTGGCGTTCGCCCCTGCGATAAGTTTCCCGTCGATGACTGCCACCGGACGCCGCCAGTAACGCGGCTCCTCGACAAGCAGATTCAGCATCTGGTCCTCGCTCAGCGAGGCAGGATCAATACCCGCCTTCTTGAGGGCCTGCGATCGGGGATTGAACAACGCACTGGGCGGCTGCCCGTTCAGAAGCTCGACGATCTCATCCTTGGTGAATCGCTCCTTGAAGAAGTCACGCTCGGCAAACTCGAGACCTGCCTGCGAAAGCACCGCCTTCGCCGTCTTGCATGTGTTTCAAGTCGTCCAGTGATAGAACTCAATGTTTGGCATGGTGTTAGAGTCCCGTAGTTGAAGAAAATGGGCCCGAAATCTGCCGGGCAGTCCTACTCAGATCGAATACTGTCTTCCTGAATCTGCTTTAGGGTGCGGCCATCATTGTCTTTCCACGCAGTACGGCCATTCACCGGACGTCCAAGTACGACGCCGGCTGCAGTTGATGGTGATCCAAAACTATAGTCCGCTCTGAACTCGAAATGGTCACCCATGTCGTACAGAATCTCTTGCTCGATAAGAGTTCTGCGAAGCCGCGACATGTACCTGTGTATATGGCGCGTTTCTTCTTTTCTCGCCATAGAACCAGCCCTTACCACGAAACCATCGCCCTGCTCGTAGCCGTTCGCTGTAGTTTCCCCCACTCTGAGTGCTAGCTCTTGATTGGTTTCGGTGGGTGCTTCTGGCTTATCAAAGAAATCAACCCCTAGAACTGGCAAGCAGAGCATCATGTCAGAAAGGTAAGCATCTGCCTGTGTTCTGTCAGCGGGCGACAGTGACGGCGGTCTGGGTGTGTTGCCGTTCTCAAGTCGGCATCTCTTCGCTTCATTGGCAAGGCCAATTAGCCTCGACTCAATGTGGCGCGCATGAGCTTTATTGAGGTTTTGGTCTTTGGCAGAAAAAGCAACCGTATTAGTCCAAAAATCCTTCTGTGACAGGTGCTGGTCAAGCCTATTTCTGAGAGGGTCCGCCTCCCCGATATAGACGCGGGGCAAATTCCCAGTCCCCGCTGGTTCCCACAACATATAGATCCCGGTTCGATTGAAGTCAAAGTCATCTAGAGAACGGATATCTGGATACGCGCTTCTTGGAAAAAGAACGCCTTCTCCGGCCCAGTTGGACTTTTCGACTAGGCGGAGTCCTCCCGACAAACCTCTGGGGAGGTGAATTCGGACCCAGTATGGTAGGGGGCGAGACTCTGGGGTGGTCATTGTCTCAGTGAATTATATGGTAAGCGCCCTGACTAGGCACACGGCCAGAATCGACTACCTAGCCCTCTACCGCAGTACCCCCTCCGCCGTTAGAGCCTCTATTTGTGCGGAGGTGAGACCGAGGAGTTGCTTGAAGACGCGGTTGTTGTCCTGGCCGATGCCGGGCGTGGAGTCCGTTGCCCAGCCGGGCGTGGCGCTCAAATGGAGGGAGACGCCCGGGTGCTGCATCGTGCCCCACCAGTCCGGGTCGTGATGCGCCGTCACGATGGTGCCGCGGTGCTGCAGCTGCGGATCGGCAAGCAGGCCCAGCGGGTTCTGCACCTCGCCGCACGGCACGCCGACGGCCTGAAGCGCAACCTGAATCTGCCCCGCCCAGCGAGCCGAGGTCCACTCACTTAGGTGCGTGTCCAATTCTGTCCGGTTCGCCAGGCGATTCTCCTGTGTCGCGTACTTGCCGTCATTTGCCCACCCCGGCTCGTCCATCACCGCAACCAACTTGTTCCACTGTTCATCGTTCCCGACGGCGATGGACACCCAGGCGTCATGTCCCAAACAGCGATAGACGCCGTGCGGCGCGTACACGTCGCTGGCGTTGCCGCGCGGCTGCGGATTCTCGCCGTTGATCAGGTAGCTCAACATCTCCGGCCCCAGCAGCGCCGCCAACCCCTCCACGTGAGAACTCTCGATGTGCTGACCCTCGCCGGTCTGGTCGCGGTGCTCCAGCGCCAGCATCACGGCCATCGCCATCTGCGCGCCGAGCGTGAAGTCTGAATACGCATTCTTCGGACGCGTATCGATGTCGCTCTCCGGGTGCCCCCACATGTACGACAAGCCCCCGAATGCCATCAGCAGCTGCCCGAAAGCAGGGCGGTCTCGCATCGGGCCGGACATACCGTACCCTGACATAGATGCCATAATCACATTCGGGCGAACCTTGCGCAGTTCCTCGTAGGAAAGCCCCATGCGCTCCATGACGGTGGGGCGGAAATTCTCAAACACGACATCCGATTGCGCGACGATGCCCTTGATGAGCTCCTGCCCTTTCTTGGAGCGCATATCGATGGTGACGCACTGCTTGTTGCGATTGAGTTCCGGATAGTTCGGTTGCATCGGCATCCTGAAGGCCGGCAGGTCCTCCGACTCAATGCGAATGACCTCCGCGCCGTGGAATCCCAGCAGCATCGTGCCAAACGGCCCGGCAAACACCCGGCTCAGGTCGGCAATCCGTATGCCCTCAAGCGGCTGCTTACGGCGATCGTTTCGCCGCGCAATGTATTTGGTCGGATCGGGCGGTGTGGATGAGAGCCCCTTAATCAACGCTCGCAGTTCAGCGCCGTGCTCATCGATACGGGGCGCGTGGCGGTGAATCGCCCACGGCGTCCCGCTGAACCTGTATGGCGGGCCGGGCGCGCGGTAGTCGCCGACGACGGGGTGGGTGGCATTGACTACAAACTCGCGAGCCACCGTGTGGGGGTGCTCAAGGAAATCGGAGATCGTGGACATTCGGGCCGTCGGCACGTCGTGTGTAGTCGCCGCCGCCTCGATCTCCGCAGCGGTGAGTTTGCTCATGAACTCCTTCATGCGGACATCGATGATGTCATAGTTATCGCGCCTGAAGTTCATGTCGTCCCATGTCTCGTCGTCGAACGTGGAATCCTGCATCCAATCCGTTACCATGCGGCGGAACTGCGCGTTGGTGGACGGGAAGAACTGCACGGCGCCGTCTTGTACGGTGTAGATGCTGCCGATGCCGGTGGACGCCTTGCCAGGGCGGCGAAAGACCTCGTTCCGCAGCCCCACGCGGGAGATGCTGCCGCTCACGAGCTGCCAGACGCCGATGTCCTGCCGCGACACGTCCACGTGCTGGCCACGCGTCGACCACCGTCGCTCCCGCAGCGCCAGCAGGATGCCGTAGACAAGATGCATGGAGCCGATGCGAGCGGTGGCGTCCCCGGGCACCATGGCGGGAGCGCGCTCATCATCCCCGTAAACCCACGGATCGCCTGCCAGCGACTGGATGATGAGTTCAGTCGAAGCGTAATTCGCAAACGGTCCCGTTTGGCCGAACGGCGTCAGGGAGCCGTAGACCAGTTCGGGGTTGATTTCAGCGAGATCCTCATAGCCCAGACCGCGCTCCGGCAGATACCCGGGTTCATATGACTCGATCAGCACATCCGCCCATGACGCGAGGCGGCGCACGGACTCCTGCCCCTCCGGCGTATCGAGATCAAGCACCATGGAGCGCTTGCTGATGTTGTGGTCGAGGAACGTCAAACTCCGTTCCGAATCGTCAACATCGTTGGCGAATGGGCCGATGTGGCGCGCTCCAACTCCTCCGGGCGGCTCAACGAGCACAACGTCCGCGCCCATGTCTGCAAGCAGGCGCCCTGCCATCGCTGCCGCGCCCGTGCCGCCGCCAAGCTCAACGACCGTCAGGTGCCCAAGCGCCGTCGATTCGCTATTTGTCGTGGTCATGGCGCTCACTGTGCCACACGACGCGGCGCGTGGGCAACGGATACTCTCCTCGGGCCCAGGGTTGCGTTCGACTAAGAAAGCAGAAACGGATAGTACTGCTGGCTGAAGTCGACCACTCTGGTTGTACGGAATAGCACAAACAGGGGGAAAGATGGACAAGCTGCCGAAGGACCTGTCGCCGCAAGAGCTAGGGGTCTGGATAAACGAGCACTACCACGAAGACGGGACGTTGATGGACAACCTGAAGATGAGGGTTAGGGAGGCGGGCCCGGAGCGCGTCATCGTCGAGGCGCCAGTGGACGGTGGTGTCTTCGCAGCGCTGCCTTTTGTTCACGCGGGTACTATGGTCTCCTTAGCCGACAGCGCGGCGACATGGGCCACGATGGCGGCATATCGTGGTGAGCTTGATGAGAATGAAATCCCGGTGGCAATAACCGTGTCCAGCCAGATAGTCGGGAACATACAGGAAGGCATGCTGGTCGCGGAGGCGACGGTAACCCATCCGGGCAGAACCTTGATGGTGGCTTCCACAAGAGTCACGGACGACAACGGCAAGCTGCTCGCGCTGGTTAACTCAACTCATTTCGTCCGTCCTCGCTAGACCAACGTTCCTGCTGTGGCTGGCGTATCCTTGCTTGGTACTCACAGAAGTCATCGAGGCGGACAAGTATATGACAGGCGAGGCGCTGCAGGCGGCGCGGGAGTTGCTCGGACGGACATCCGAGCCGGAGTCGCGGCCGCCCATCACCTTTGATGAGATTGCCCGCTATGCTTACGCCGTCGATGACGTGCGACCCTCCTATGTCGATGAAGTAGCAGCGAAGGATGGCCCGTACGGCGGCATCGTCGCGGCGCCGCTCTTCACCGGATTCACCAGCTTCCCGCCGACTGCCATCGCGGACTTGCGCCCCGACGGCCTGCCGGACGCGCGAAATGATCCTCTCCTACTGCGCATCCCCGGCGCGCAGTCGCGCTACACGGGCACGGACGTAACATTCATTGAGCCAATCAGACCCGGCGATGTCCTGACGCGCCAGTCAACGGTCACCGCCGTTGAGGAGAAGCAAGGACGCTCGGGTGCCATGATATTCACGACCAAGGAAATGATCATCACGAATCAGCAAGGCCGCACCGTGATGATTGACCTCACCACGACGGCCACCGTGCCGCAGCCGTCGTCACCGGACGGCACAGGACGCAATTGGGGCGATTTACAACTTGGGGATGGAACTCAGGCTCGGCCCGCCGAGCCGCCTCAATGGACGGATGAGCCGGTGTGGGATGACGTACGCGAAGGCGATGAACTAACGCCGCTGCCACGTTTCATTTCAACCGTCCAGGTCTTCCTATACGGCCTCGTCAAGACGAACAGCCACCTGGTCCACTACGACGACGCCTATGCGCAAGTGGAAGGACTGCCGGGGAGAATCGCCCAGGGTGATTTATCAGGGGACATGCTGTGCCAGACCGCGACACGTTGGATGGGTCGGCGCGGAATCCTGCGGCATTTCCGCGGCGAGGTCCGCTCCCCGGCATTCATCGGCGAGACGATTATGCATTACGGCCGCGTCACACGGAAATGGCGAGATGAGGATGAATCACCCCTCATTGAACTTGAACTGTGGAGTGAGGGCAGTGCCCGGAGGCCGTGTGTCCGCGGCAGCGCGATCGTTCAGTTGCCGACGCGCTAGTCGGACCATCGCCGAATGAACTGCTGTGGCTTAGCCCCACTCCACCTCATCTAACGCAAACGCGGGCCCGTCCGTGCACGCCAGCCGCGAGCCATCAGCCGTCTGGACAGCACAACTCCCGCACTCCCCTGTGCGGCACTCCAGTTGTGGCAAGACCAAGACCGTCGTTGGAATCGTCAGCAGGCCGTCGGAGCGCATGCGCGCCAGATCTGTGTATAGCTTCGTCGGGCCGGACGCTATCAGGAGATCCGCCTCATCCTGAACCTGTGGCAGCAGATGCGTGACGGGAGCGCGGATGCCCGCCGAACCGTCGTCCGTCGCCGTCATCTCACGCACGCCCTCCGGTAACAAGTGCGAGGGATAAAGCTGCCACGCGTTCTCCGCTCCCGCCATGAGTGTCACACGGACGCCGCGTTCGGCAGTCTCCCGCATCACGGCGATGAGCGCCCCAATGCCACCCCCCTGCGCAATGAACGCCACGTGCCGTGCGGCGGGATCAACTGTGACCGGCTTGCCCAACGGTCCTCTCACCGCCCATTCGAGACCTGTCGGTGTCGATGTAATTGCAGAATCGTCCTCGCCGTTCGTGACCGCCAGGACTGTGATTTCACCGCTTACCGTATCGACTGAAAGAATCGGGTAGGGTTGCGGATCGAATGGCGTCGTCTGGGCGCGGCCGTCATCGCTCACTAACCCCTCTGTGACGTGTCCCCGTCGCTGAACGAATTGGCCCGGCTGCGCGGCGCGAGCGACTCTTGACGCTGCGACGCGCACAAGAATCATGCCCTGTGCGATCGTCTCGAAAGTGGCCATGCGATTTCCGTGATGACGACGACGGTCCCGTCACCGGGAGCGAATGTCGTCCGCCGGCTTGCCGTTCACATATTCGTCAAGGCGCATGATGCTGTATTCACCCGCCTCCGCGCCGCCCGTCACGGAATCAACAGCCACACGGAACGTGTCCAGGCTTGTATAGCAGGGGATGCCCTGCTCCGTAGCAGCGCGGCGAATCTCGAAGCCGTCCCTCAATGGCACGCGGTTGCCGGACATGGTGTTGACGACCGCATGCACGCGTCCGTCGCGAATCAGGTCGGTAGTCGTGCCGTCGCCGTCGCCCCCCTCGCTGACCTTGACGGGAACGCCTGCAACCTCAATTCCCACCGCGCGCAGGACTGTTGCAGTGCCCTCCGTCGCGTAGACTTCGTAGCCGTGCCCGGCCAAGCGGCGAGCAATCGGCACCACCTCCGCCTTTTCGCGGTCGGACACGCTGATGAGGATACCGCCGGAATGCGGCAGCATGAGCCGCGCCGCCTGCAGAGCCTTTGTCAGAGCGGGTGCCAACGATGTGTCGATGCCCATGACCTCGCCCGTGGATTTCATCTCCGGCCCCAAGTACGTATCGACCCCCATCAGCTTGGCCATAGAGGAGACGGGCGCCTTGACGGCCACGAGCGGCTTCTTCGGCCACAGGCCGCTCACATGGCCCATCTCCTTGAGCGTGCGTCCCATGATGACGCGCGTGGCGAGGCTGACCATCGGCACCTCCGTCACCTTGGAGATGAACGGCACCGTGCGGCTGGAGCGGACGTTGACCTCAAGCACGTAGACGGTGGACGGCGCAGGGGTCCCGTCCTGGTTCTCGTTGTGGACAACGACGAACTGGATATTCATCAGGCCGATGATGCCGAATGCGCGGCCAAGCTGGATTGTGTAGTCGACAATCTGCCGCTCGTCGTCCTCAGATATCGAGGGAGCAGGGTAGACGGCCATGGAATCGCCGCTGTGGACGCCTGCCCGCTCAATGTGCTCCATGATTCCGGGTATGAGCACGTCCTCGCCGTCGCTGACGGCGTCCACCTCCACCTCCATCCCCTCTAGGAACTTGTCCACCTGGATAGGGCGCTTGTCTCCGACCTCCTCCATTGCCGCCATGACGTAGCGGGTGAACTCCGCCGGCGTATGGACGATTTCCATGGCCCGCCCGCCGAGAACGAAGCTTGGCCGGACGACAATGGGATAGCCAACGGAGTTGGCGACGGCCAGCCCCTCTTCGATGGACGTCACGCCGGCGCCGGGCGGGCGCGGGATGCCAAGCGTGGTGACGAACTCGTCGAACCGCTGGCGATCCTCCGCTTGATCGACGGTCGCCGGTTGCGTGCCCAGGATGGTAAACGCGCGTCTGCTCAGCGGGCTGATTAGATTGATGGCGGTCTGTCCACCGAATTGTGCCGCCGTGCGGGGAAACAGTTCCTGCTCCCCCTGCGTGACGCGCTCGTTCTCCAGGACACAGGCGACGCCTTCCTCGTCGAGCGGCTCGAAATAAAGCCGGTTCGACGTATCGAAGTCCGTCGATACGGTTTCAGGGTTGGAATTGATGATGATGCTCGCCGCGCCCTCATCCTGCAATGCCCACGCCGCATGGACGGAGCAGTAGTCGAATTCGATTCCCTGCCCGATGCGGATTGGCCCGCTGCCGATGACAACCGCAGATTTCCCTTCCAGCGGCAGGGCCTCGTTCTCCTCTTCGTAAGTCGAGTAGAAGTAGGGTGTCGCCGCCTCAAACTCCGCCGCGCACGTGTCAACCATCTTGTAGACGGGGCGAATGTCCCATTCTTGCCGCAATTCGTGAACCTGTTCGGGGAGCCGGTCCGCCAGCGTGCTGATCTGCGTGTCAGAGAATCCGATGCGTTTTGCGTCCCGCAGCAGGCGCGGCGTCAGTGGCTCCGCCAGCAGCCTGTTCTCCATGCCGACAATGGCGTTCAACTTGTACAGGAACCATGGATCAACGCCGGTCTTGACGGAGAGGTCCTCGAGCGAAACGCCCCGGCGCAGCGCCGCCATCAGCGCCCACAATCGCTGGTCATTCGGGTGAAGCGGCAATTCTTCAAGTGGGTCAGAGACTGCGCTCCATGAGCCGTGCTCCCACAGCAGGCTGTCTCCGACGACCTCCAGAGACCGTACGGCCTTTTGCAGGGCAGCCTCAAAAGAGCGGTCGATGGCCATCACCTCGCCCGTGGCCTTCATCTGCGTCCCCAATGAGCGGTCGCCGGACGGGAACTTGTCGAACGGCCAGCGCGGAATCTTGGCCACGCAATAGTCCAACGCAGGTTCAAATGCGGCCGTGGTGACCTGTGTAACTGCGTTTGGAATCTCGTCCAGTCGCTTGCCGACGGCGATCTTGGCGGCGACGCGCGCAATCGGGTAGCCGGTCGCCTTGGACGCCAACGCGGAAGAGCGGCTGACACGCGGATTCACCTCGATGACGTAATAGGGCGATTCCGAATAACCCGCATTCTGCCCATTGCCGGCTATCGTCGGGTGCGGCTCCAATGCGAGCTGCACGTTGCAGCCGCCCTCAATGCCCAACGCGGAGATGATCTTCAGGCTGGCGGAACGGAGCATCTGGTACTCCTTGTCCGTCAGCGTCTGGCTGGGAGCGACGACGATGCTGTCGCCGGTGTGGACGCCCATCGCGTCCAGGTTCTCCATGTTGCAGACGGTGATAGTTGTGTCCGCCCCGTCACGCATGACCTCGTACTCGATCTCTTTCCAACCGATCAGGCTGCGCTCAACAAGAACCTGTCCGATGGGGCTGTACGAGAGGCCGGTGCGAACCTGCTCATCAAGCTGCTCCGGCGTGTATGCGATTCCACCGCCCGAGCCGCCTAGCGTATAGGCAGGGCGAATCACCACAGGCAGGCCGAGACGCTCCGCCACCTTGCGGGCGTCCTCAACTGTAGTGACAACCTCGTTCTCCGGCACCGGCTCGCCGATTTCATCCAGCATCTGCCGGAAGAGATTGCGGTCCTCCGCTGTGCGTATCGCATCCAGCGGCGTTCCCAGGAGACGGACGTTGTATTGCTCCAGAACGCCCGCCTCCGCCAGATCGACGGCGAGATTGAGGCCGGTCTGCCCGCCGAGCGTCGGTAGGAGGCCGTCAGGCCGCTCGCGTTCGATGACACGTGTCACGGCTTCGACGGTCAGTGGTTCGATATAGACCACGTCAGCGATCTCGTGGTCGGTCATGATCGTGGCGGGATTGGAGTTCACGAGGATGGACGTAACGCCCTCCTCGCGGAGAGCGCGGCAGGCCTGCGTGCCTGCGTAATCGAACTCAGCGGCCTGGCCGATGACGATCGGCCCGCTGCCGAGCACGAGCACGCGGGACGGGCGTTCCGGCGTGGTCGTCATGCCGCCCTCCCGCGCAGGAACGCAGGCAATGTCAAAGACACAAGTTCACGCGCCCCGGCATATTGAGCCGGGACGCGCAACGTGTGAGCGATAGTGTCGCTTGGCCCTAGAAGGTGAAGATCGACGGGCCGGCCGTGATGGCCCAGAAGACAATCCACGCGCCCATGAACAGGAACGGGATGATTGCCCATGCGGTCTCTTCGCCCGGGACGAAGCTCTGGCGAACGGTAACGGATCGAAGGAAATCGGCGATGTCCGCTCGAAGCTCCGGATCGTCGCCCGCTTCCTGCTGGGCGAACTCGCGAATGCGCTCGCGCTTGCGGCGCGCTCGTGATGCCGCAAGGTAGAACTCCATCCGCATTCCAAGACTTCGTTCGATCTCGCGCTTGCGATGCTTCACCACTGACAGTGCGTTCAGCATGTGGCGCAGCATTCCCCACCAGATGAGTGTGAGCGCTACTGAAATGACCGATACAAAGCTGATGATTTCGGTGCGCAGCTCGTGGCCGGCTAGCCCCATGGGCAGTACGGCCATGCCGAACATCGAAATTACAACTAGTACCAAGCCGGACAACCAGATCCACTGATGCTGGTGTACCCAAAATGAGTCGAGAATCTCGTACTCGACCAATTGGGACTGTCGGCGTTGGGGCTCCGTCTGTTGGGTAGGTGTATAGCCCCGGTCCAGTGGCGCTTCCATTTCCAGCACCATCGAAACCTCCTTCTTGGCCGTCCGTCATGAGACACGACGTCGGCACAAAAACCAATTCCGCTTTTCCCGCGCTTCGCGACACTATACCCTACCTGTATTCTCGAATCAAGTCTAAAAACCGGTCAAAAAGATATTCATTGTCCAAAGGGCCCGGCGACGCCTCCGAGTGATACTGGATTGTCAGCAGAGGTATTTCACGGTGTGTCAGCCCCTCAACCGTGTGGTCGTTCAGGTTCACGTGGCTTACGTCCAGTCCCGCCGGCAGTCCGTCCGGGTTCACCGCATACCCGTGATTCTGTGCCGTAATCGTCACAAGATCCGTGGCAAGATCCTTCACCGGGTGATTCCCACCCCTGTGCCCAAATTTCAATTTGTACGTTTCCCCGCCCAATGCCCGCGCAACAACCTGGTGTCCGAGGCAGATGCCCATGACCGGCAGCCGCCCCAGCAAGCTCCCTGCGGTCTGCACGACTCCTTCCAGCAGCGCCGGATCACCCGGTCCTGGCGACAGGAGCACGCCTGAGGGACGTAAAGACATCACGTCGTCGAATGAAGTGGAACTCGGAACCACCGTCACCGCGCATCCTCGCCGCCGCAATAGCCGCAGGATGTTGTATTTGAGTCCCTCATCCATCACGACGACGTGCGGCGCGTCCGGTGTCAGTTCGCCCGGCCCCTCCGTCCATTCGTACGGGGACGCCGTGATTACCTCGCTCACCAAGTCAAGGCTGCCGTAGTCCGGAGCTTCACGGAGCCGCGTGAGCGCCTCCTCCGGCGACCCCTCGGTGGTGATGATGCCCATCATGACGCCGGCCATGCGGATTCGCCGCGTGAGCGCGCGCGTGTCTACCCCATAGATGCCGGGCACTCCCTCATCTCGCAGGAAATCGTCCAGGGTGCGTGTCGAGAGACGGTTGCTGGGCAAGTCACACGCCTCGCGGACCACGAAACCGCGAACCTGTATCCGCGACGATTCAACATCACGATCGTTGATGCCGTAATTGCCTTGCAGAGGGTACGTCGGCACGAGAATCTGGCCGCCATAAGACGGATCAGTCAGCATCTCCTGGTAGCCGACCATCGACGTGTTGAAAACGACCTCGCCGACAGTCTCTTCACCGACGGCTCCAAACCCATAGCCGCGGTGTACACTCCCGTCCTCCAGAACGAGAAAAGCCTCCCTTTCCTCAGTTCTCCCGATAAGCGTCATGGCCGTGCCGCCCCATGTCTGGCAGACTGTTCATCTGCCGCATAGACCTGAACTCCGCCGACAAAGGTGTGGGTCACCATACCTCGCAGTTCGCATCCCTCCAGCGGCGTGTTCTTGCCCAGAGAGGCAAATTCTTGAGCGCGCACCGTCCACGAGCGGTTGGGATCGAGAACGACAACGTCAGCCGCCGCGCCGGCCGTCAGCCCCCGCAAGCCCAGCGTGTCAGTCGCCGTGCCGATTATCCTGGCGGGGCCAAGGGTCAACCGGTCAATAAGTGTTGGTAGATCCAGCCGTCCCGTGTGCACGAGCGCCGTCATCAGCAATCCGAACGCCGTCTCAAAGACGGAAATGCCCGGCGCCGCGTCCACAAACCCGACGGCCTTGTCTTGGGCCGAGTGGGGCGCGTGATCCGTCGCGATGGCGTCAATAACTCCATCACGCAGCGCGTCAACCATTGCGTTCACGTGCTCTTCCGAGCGTATCGGTGGGTTGACGCGCAATGACGTGTCCGCCACGGGGCCGTTGGGCCAACCGTATTGCGGCCCGCGTTCGCCCAACAGCGCGCGATCCGTCAGTGTCAGATGGTGTGGTGTGACCTCAGATGTCACGGACAGACCGCGCTCCCGGGCATCGCCCAGTAAATGCACAGCGCCGGCCGTTGAGACATGGGCCACGTGCAAACGCCCTCCCGCCTCGTCCAACAGCCTGAGATCCCGTTCGACGATGTTCGTCTCAGCCTCTGCGGGCGCGGAGGGCAGTCCAAGTTGCCTCGCCGCGGCGCCATCATGCGCTACTGCGTCGCCGATAACTTGTGGATCCTCGGAATGTTGGCTCAGCGGCAGGCCGAGCTGCGCAGATTCCACAAAGGCCGCGCGCATCACGTTGTCATCCTCAACGGCTGTGCCGTCGTCGCTGAGCAGCGCGGCCCCTGCTGCTGCGAGTCCGCTGAGATCCGCAAGCTCCCGGCCTGCCCGCCCAACGGTGATTGTTCCAACGGGCAAGACGCGGACACTCGCGACGGACGCCGCCCTGCGCGTCACAAATTCGACCAGCTCAGGCGTATCGAGGGGAGGCTCGGTATTTGGCATCGCGCAGACGGTGGTGAATCCACCTCTGGCCGCCGCGCGCGCGCCGCTCTCTATTGTCTCCTTGTGCTCTTGACCCGGTTCACGCAGGTGGCAGTGAAGGTCAATGAACCCGGGAGCGACAACCATGCCTTCCGCATTGATTCGCTGTGTACCGGTCGGGATGTCGGGACTGCTGTCCGTGCCAACATGCGTCCAAGCGACGCGGCCATCCTGCAACAGGACATTTCCCGTGGCGTCCAGATTCTGCCACGGGTCGATAACCCGCCCACCGCTGATGAGAACAGGCCCCCGGGAATTGGATGTCACGACGCGACCCTCATATCCTCTCGCTTTTCTGCCCTCCGTGACATACTGGAAAGCACATAAGCGCGTCCCCAAGCGCAATGCCACAAGTGACAAGACATGACGAACCGACTGGCTAGTATCTTCAGGCTTCGGATAATGAGCCGACTGCGGCCCGTCCTTGCTATTGTGCCATTGATTGCGGTCGTAGTCGTTGCCGCAATGGCCGGCGGATGTGATGAAAGTTCGGCAGCGGGTGACCGCGGCTTGATTCCAGATACTAGCCCAACTCCACGGCCGACTTTGCCGCCCGCCGTCGCAACGAATACGCCTCCCCCCGGCCATTTTGAAGTCATCGACGGTGTTAACGTGTATGCCGAGATACCGCCGCTCAGCGTGAATATCAGTCAATGGCGAGAGACCGACTTTCGCCGTTTCACCGTGGACCCTGACGAAATCATCTCAGTGGGAGCTGGACGCAACGGCATCCAACCCATCTATCAACCCCATTTCCTCTCGCTTCTCGAAGGCGCCACTCTGGACTGGATGGGCGGCGATCACCCCGTAGTGGTCGTGGAAATCAACGGCGATGCTCGTGCCTATCCGTTGGGCATCCTGACGTTCCATGAGGTGGTGAATGATGTTATTGACGGCCAGCGAGTGGTGGTGACCTATTGCGCGTTGTGTTACACGGCACTGGCGTACAACCGCGTTGTCGATAACGTCGAACTGAACTTTGGCACAACGGGGAACGTGCGGCTTTCGAACCTCGTCATGTGGGACGATGTCACGGAATCGTGGTGGCAGCAGGCGAATGGGCAGGCCATCGTCGGTGAGGCAGCGGGGCAGCGGCTGGAGTACATCCCTGCCTACATCACGTCTTTCCGGGAGTTTGCCCGCACATATCCTGAGGGCAGGGTCATGTCGCCGGCGAGCGGCAGCCCCGAATTCTGGCCCATTTACGGCGGCTCGCAATACTTCGGCTACGATTCCCCCAACAACCCCCCGGAGTTTTTCATAGGCCAGCTGGATGAGCGGCTAAGCCCCAAGGAGCGCATCCTTGGTGTGGAGATTGGCGACGAGGTTATTGCCTTCCCGTTTGCGCAGCTCCGGCAGACACAGGTCATCAATACGGAGATTGCCGGCGAGCCGGTGGTAGTGCTCTGGAAGACGGGCACGCGTTCGGCCCTGGATGAAGAGAACATTTCTGAGTCGCATGACCCCGGTTCCGCCGCTGCGTTCAGCCGGCGGCTAGGTGATCGCATCCTGGAATTTGAAGCAGCAGGTGAGTTCTTCCGTGACACGGAAACCGGAACGTTGTGGACCCTGCTTGGATTTGGTGATCAGGGTGAACTTGGCGGCCAACGCTTGACTCCAGTGAAGGCGGACAACGCACTGTGGTTCGCATGGGCGGCATTCAACCCCATGACGGAGATTTACACGGGCGAGTGACCCTCGTCATTCCCGTGAAAACGGGAATCCATCGGCGGAGGACATGCAGGGCGTCTATCGTCCGAGAAGTGCGCTTATCCTCTCCTTTAGGTGCTCCCTTCTGGCCTCGTAGAAGGTATCGAATTCGGCTATCGAATCAGGGACGTCACCCAGCAGATGCTCCTGAGCGTAACGATCCCTACGTGAGTCATCGGGAAAGGTCTTAGACAGCCATTCGGCTGGCATTTTGGCGCTCTTTTCGGTGTTCATTGCCCCTTGGAGCAGCTGGAGGTTGGCCAGTGCGTCTCTCCGCTCTATGAAACCCGGGATTTTATCGTCTGGCACACCGGCGTTCCGCAGGCGTCGTTCTGTGAATCTCGCGGCAGGGAAGACGTGATCCAAGTGGAACTGATTGCGCAGGTCAACGAAGGGGAAGAGCAGGGACAGCAAAGCGAATGTGAGGCGGTTGCCGTATCCCATGTCCGCAAGCTCCTCGACCTCCTCGTCATTGAAGGTCAACTCGCGGCCTCTCCTAGCCATCCTGTCACTGATTTCCGTGATGGGGAAAGCCGTGCTCCCTTCCTCGTGGACGACCCTCCGCAGTTCTGTTAGCAAAGTGTCCAAGCCGCTGCCCCAGACACCGGATTTCAATAGGCTCCTGATGAGCCACTCCCGGATGTTCGCCCTATCCTCTGCAAAGTTGCCGTGAGTAAGGAAAGACTCGCCAAGTGTCCTTTTGTACAGGTAATAGGCGATGGGCAAGATAGCATTGGAGGCGGTCAGGTTTTGCCCATTAAAGCCGAATGATGACACGAGCTGCACGGTCAGGATGAGAGCTTGTTTGATGCCCTCCCACTTGCTCTCGAAGGTCTCCATGTTGGCGCGATTGAAGTTGTCCACCTTGAACCCAACGCTGCCAATGTCGCTCAACATCAGACCGGCCTTGAGCACAAGGTCCTTAGAGAAGGAGAAATTTGTGCCGATTCGATTCAAATCATCGACCAGACCATGGATTTCCTGCCTGGCATCGTGATGGGGCGCCCACTGGGCCACGGCAATCGAAAGCAGGAGGTCGGAGTGGGAGAGGGGTATGCCTCCATCGTTCATCCGAATGAAAATCTGGAGCGCCCTATCCAACTCCTGGCCTGTTTCTTCGTAGCAGACAACTAGGGGCTTGGCATGGACTACCTGATGAAGTGCGAAGAGCGTTTGGCGGGCATGTGTTAGTTTTGCCCGCGGGAGACCTTCAGGCAAGCGCTCGTCAAGCCACTCATCGATTGCGGTCATGGCTAGTGCAGCTTCTTGTGGAATGGAAACCACATTAGGAACCAGATACCAGCACTCGTCAGTTCCTTGCCGCCGTAGCTGCTCGTCAGTTAGGAAGGCGAAGCGGTACTGCAGTCCATCTTCATCGTCCGGGTTGGCCTCCCAAAGCAAGTCCAGGTAAAGCCGTCGGGCGGGGAAGGCGTCGGGGTTATTCCGCCACCTCCTCGGCAGCTTCCAAGCCATGCTCCCTTTAAGGCCGATATTCAGGGCAGTCAGGCGCTGTTGTCCGTCGAGCACCGCCGTCACCTTCTGATTCACTATCTGGGACAATACCGGGCAATGAGGGTTATCACGTTCGTGGTAATTGAGCATGAAACCGAAGAACTTGAACTTCTCACTGTTCTCAGGGTCGACACGCCAATAGAGAAACGTCCCGAAAGGATAACCCTGCATGAGGCTGTCAAAGAACTTGCATACCTCCTCATCATCCCAGACGAATTCGCGCTGGATCGCTGGCAGTACTAGGTCATGCCGGTGGATTTGGTCGAGCGTATCCTTGATGGTGACGCCAGTCTGGTACATAGAGCATCCTCCTGCACTAACTCATTTGGGCGTACCCTATAGACTGCCATGCCGCAAACCATGACCGCTAGGTAGGTTTCAAGGACTGTGCCCACCCTCACGCCCTACCATCAGCGCGCATTTTATGCCCAAAAATGCTAAACTGGACGTACGAATCAAATAGGATTCCCGACGTTTCTTAGCGCCTGACTGCCCGTCGGCCCGGGATGGAGGCGATGCTTCATGGTTGAACGTTCCGTCGCTCTTGAACGCCAGATGCGCGAGGCGTATCTGGACTACGCGATGAGCGTCATCGTCTCGCGTGCTCTGCCGGACGTCAGAGACGGACTCAAGCCCGTCCAGCGCCGTGTCCTCTATGCCATGTACGAGCAGGGCATGAGAAGCAATACTGCCTATCGCAAGAGTGCTCGCGTGGTGGGTGATGTCATCGCCAAGTACCACCCGCACGGCGACTCTCCGGTCTATGACGCCCTCGTTCGCCTCGCGCAGCCATTCTCGCTGCGCTATCCGCTTGTTGACGGGCAGGGCAATTTCGGCTCCGTTGATAACGATCCGCCCGCCGCCATGCGCTACACGGAAGCACGTCTGGCTTCCATAGCGGAAGAAATGCTTACCGACATCGACAGGCAGACCGTCGCATTTGCCGAAAACTTCGATGGCTCGGAGCGTGAGCCGGTCGTCCTCCCGGCGCGGATCCCCAACCTCCTTGTCAACGGAACGGCGGGTATCGCCGTGGGCATGGCGACAAACATGCCGCCGCACAATCTGACCGAGGTTTGCGATGCCATCCTTTTCGCCATCAATCGCTGGCGGGAGACGCCGGACGGCGGCGAATTTGATGCAACGCTTGATGAGATTCACCAATTTATCAAGGGCCCGGATTTCCCCACTCAAGGAATCATCCGCGGCACGGAAGGTATCCGCGCCGCCTATGCCACAGGACGCGGCCGCGTCATTATCGAGGCCCGTGCCGAGATCCAGGACGGGGAGGGGCGCAACCAGCGGCCACAGATCGTCGTCACGGAACTCCCTTATCAGGTCAATAAGGCGGCGCTCGTTGAGAAGATGGCTGACCTCGTTCGCAGCAAGCGGCTGGACGGCATCAGCGAGATTCGCGACGAATCAGACCGAGACGGCTTGCGAGTCGTCATCGAACTGCGGCGTGATGCCGCCGCCCACATCGTGCTCAACAATCTCTTTGAGCACACGGCCATGCGCACCTCATTCTCCATCAACGCCCTCGCGCTGGTGGACGGGGAGCCGCAGGTCCTGCCGCTCCGGCAGATCATCCACCACTTCATCCGCTTCCGGCGTGATGTCGTCATCAACCGCACCCGCTACGAGTTGCGCCGCGCGCAGGATCGCGCCCACGTCTTGGAGGGGCTGCGTGTCGCGCTGGACAACCTCGATGAAGTGATTGAGGTCATCCGTAACGCCGAGTCCGCGGACGCTGCCCGCATCACGCTGATTGAGCGTTACACGCTGTCACAGCGGCAGGCTCAGGCGATTCTGGATATGCAGCTGCGCCGTTTGGCCGCCCTTGAGCGACAGGCCATCCTGGAAGAACTTGAGCAACTGCGCGAGCGCATCGCCGAACTCGAAGCTATTCTTGCCGATCCAACCCGTATCACGTCCGTCGTGCGCGAGGAAATCGAGGAACTCAAGGAGAAGCACGGCGACGAGCGCCGGACGGAGATCGATGAGAACGAGCTCGGCGCGGTTCGCCGCGAGGACCTGATCCCGCACAATGAGGTCGTCGTCACCATCAGCCAGCGCGGCTACATCAAACGGGTGCTGGCCTCCGCGTACCGGCGGCAGCACCGGGGCGGCAGGGGCGTCACCGGCGTGACGACCCGCGAAGAGGACATCGTCCAGCACCTGCTGGTTTGCGACACGCACGACACGCTGCTGTTCTTCACGAATCGTGGCCGCGTGACGACGCTTAGGTGTTTTGACCTTCCGGCGGAGGCGTCACGGACGGCTCGCGGCATCCCCGTCGCCAACCTGTTCCAAGGCAGCGCGCTGGCACCCAACGAGCAGGTCACGACGGTTATGGCGGCATCCGACCTCTCTGAACACGACTATCTGGTCTTCGCTACCCGAAAGGGCGAAGTGAAGCGAACACCGCTTGAGCGGTTCGTGAGGGTTCGCAGCACGGGCAAGAAGGCGATGGACCTGGAAGAAGGCGATGATCTTGTCAGCGTCATCCTTGCGAAGGAAGAGGATCAGGTGATCCTTGTTACTGAGCAGGGCCTCGCTATCCGATTCGAGATAAACGCCCTGAGAGTCGCATCGGCAACGTCCGGCGGCGTGCGCGGCATCCGCTTCGGCAAGCGAGGCACGGAAGACAACGTCGTTGGCGCGGTCATGGCAGATCCGGAGAAGTACCTTTTCGTCATCTCCGCCCGCGGCTACGGCAAGAGCACCCGCATGGGCACGGGCGCAGTCGTTGAGACACCGAAGGGAACGCAAACCGACGGCTACCCGCTCCGCAACAGGGGTGGTATGGGCGTCGCCACGTTCAAGGTGCGGAGTGACCGCCACAAGAACACCGGCCTGATAGTCGGCCTCGCCGCCGCAAAGCGTGACGAGGAAATTATGCTTATCTCCAGAAAGGGAATCGTGATACGCACGACTCTCGACAATGTACGGCCCACGCGTGGGAGAGATACAAGCGGCGTCCACGTCATGCGCCTGGAGCAGGACGACGTGGTTGTGGCCATAGCCCAGTTCCCGGAGCCCGAGGAGCAACTGCCACCGCCGGAGACCAAGACCAGCTCCGCGAAGAAGAACGGCGCGAAGCCAAAGGCCAAGTCCAGCGTAAAGACAAAGGCATCCGCCAAGAGTCGCAGGAACGGCAAGGCAAAGGCCGCAGAGGCGGAAGCCGCTCAGGAATCAGCAGAAGAGAGTGACGACGACGCTTCCGTAGACATTGTTGAAATCACGCCGGACGACGAGGACGCTGAGCTCCCTGAAGAGGACGATACGGAGGAGGACGAGGAGTAGGGCGACTATTTAGCCTCGAACATCGGGCGGTTGTTCTTAACGACCTTCTTGAGCCGGCCCTGCCTTTGCAACTGACCTAGAGCCTGTTTGATTTCCGGTGCATCTGCCCGGCGGATGAATTCGCCTGCAACCTTTTCCTGCGTACGAGGGCGACGGCAATACTCAACGATGTCGTTTAGTAGGACATCTTCGTCTCTGGGGAGTGGCTCCTTCGGTGCAACCAGCGTGTGTCCTTGATTTCCGTCCATGTCCTCGCCAGGCACAAACTCGAGGTAGACCGGATGCCTCTCAAGAAATTTACGCAGTCGATCACGAATCACCCCGCCTTCGCCTGTCGAGCCATAGCCGTGTATCACATCGATGGTGCTCACCAAGACACGCCCGTTGGCGTCAAAGCTGTCGTTGTACAGATGAGTGAAAGCGTTTCTTGCTTCATTCCACGTGTGTCCATGTAAGTCCAATTCCTTGTTTGCCATCGAAATAGCCGCTACTCCCCCTCCAACTCCTGCAGCCCAAAGAACACCCGCTCCGGCGTGAACGGCGTCTGGTGCAGGCGGACGCCCGTCGCATGATAGATGGCGTTGCCGATTGCGCCGACGGGCGTGACGAGCGGTATCTCACCCACGCCCCGTGCCCCGTGCGGGCCGCTTGGATTCGGTGTGGACACGATGACCGGCTCGATCATGGGCACATCCAGAGTTGTCGGCATGCGGTAATCCAGGAAATTCGGATTACGGATCATGCCCGTCGCCACGTCGACGTCATACACCTCCCACAGCGCCCAGCCGATGCCCTGCGCTGCGCCGCCCTGCATCTGACCTTCAACGGCAAGTGGGTTGATGGCGTTGCCCGGGTCCTGGAAGATCGTGAAGCGCTTGATTTGGGTGCGCCCAGTGTCCTTGTCGACGGCCACCTCAGCGATGGACGCTGCAGACGTTGGTGCAGCCGGCAACCCTGTCGCCATGCTGACTATCTTAAGTTCCTCTTCCTCGCTGACTTCCACCGCGGCCTGGCACGCATCACGCAGGCTGAAGGAGCGGTCAGAGTCACGGGCCGTGAACGTCTGGTTCTCGTAATCGACATAGTCTGATTCCACCCGCAGCATGTCTGCCGCTATGCCCCGCAGCTTCTCCAGCGCATCGCGGGCGGCCATCATGACGGCGGTTCCTGTCGTAAGCGTCGTGCGACTGCCAAAAGAGCCGTCCGTGTGACCGACGGAGTCTGTGTCTCCGCTGCGAACGCTGATTTGTTCCATCTCCACGCCAAGCTCTTCCGCGGCAAACTGCGCCATTGTTGTGCGCGTGCCGGTCAGATCGACGGAGCCCGTCGTGACCTCAAACGTTGCGTCCGGGTTAATGACGATCTCCGCGCTTGAAGTCAGCGTTGCGCCGCCCCAGTACGCTGCCGCAAATCCACGACCATGCCCCTCTGGGACGGGATCTGTCCAAGCGGGATGTTCCTTGGCGGCAAGCAGGATCTTCCTCAGGCCCCAAACGGGCATGTTCAGGCCGTTCGGCAGCGGATCACCCTCCTCCGTCACGTTCATGAGCCGCAGATCAATCGGATCCATGCCCAGCTTTTCGGCGAGCTCATCCATCACAACCTCGGTGGGATAGTTGCCGATGGGGCCGCTCGGAGCGCGGTAGGCCATCGCGACGGGTTTGTTCGTCACCACGTCATACGCGTCAATGTGAAGGTGCTTGAACCGATAGTGCGATGCACCGGTCAGCGCCGCGGTGGCGGAGTGCGTGAAACCCGTCATCGCGCCGGTGTCCAGCAGATAGCGACCATCGAACGCCGTGACTGTTCCGTCACGCATCGCGCCGATCCGCAGGTTGATGACATGGGCACACGTTGGCCCGGAGGCGCGGAAAACCTCTTCACGCGCGAGGACGAGTTTGACGGGTTGACGTGCCTTCATCGCCAGCAGCGCCGTCACGAACTCGATGCCAAGCCCCGCCTTGCCGCCGAATCCTCCGCCGATCTCCAGCGGCACGACGGTGATTTTGTCCTGCGGCAGGCCGAGGATGATGGAGAGCGTATCGCGCAGGTTGAAGCTGATCTGGCTGGAAGAGTAGACGGTCAGATGGCCGTCCTTGCCCACGTCCACGGTGCATGCCTGCGGCTCCAAATACCCCTGATGGACGGTTCCGCCCCGGAAAGTCCGCTCAATGACGATGTCGGACTCGGCGAAACCCCGCTCAATGTCCCCGCGGCTGAACTCAACACGGCGCGCGATGTTGCTCGCCCTGTCGGATGGCCCGCCGGCAAACTCCCACGTGTACAGATCATCGTGGACGAGGGATGAATCAGGGCGGACTGCGCGCTCAACGTCAACAACGGGCTCAATCGGCTCGTACTCCACCTCAACAAGCGCGGCGGCTTCTTCTGCAATCGTCGCATCGTCCGCCGCAATGGCAGCGACGGCCTGCCAGTGGTAGAAGATGCGATCCTCCGCCATCTGCATGCGACGCTGGTCACGCGGGGTCATCGTGATTTCACCGCCGACGGCCTGGTTGCTCATGGCGATGAACGGGAAGTCGGCGGACGTGATGATAGTTCGCACGCCCGGCATAGCCGCAGCCTTTGAGACATCGATGCTCAGGATGCGCGCGTTGGCATACGGGCTGCGGACCAGCTTGGCGTAGAGTGTCCCATCGGTTGTGTGGTCCGCGCCGAACACCGCCTCGCCGGTAAGACGCTCGGCGCTGTCGACACGCTGAACACCTCGCCCAACAATGCGCGTCCCTTCTTTTGCCTCTGTCAATTTGAATGCCTCCCATGAAGTCTTGCGCTAAAGCCGCAATTCTCGTAGGAGTTCCTCCACAGTAAAGTCGTGATGCCTTGCCACGGCTTTCAGGATATCGGACAAAGTTCCAACCTTTATTGCTCGATGCATTGGAACACCCACGTGATGTTCACCGTTGACAAGCGTCGTCAGATACAAATGTGAACCGCGTTGGCGGACTGGCTCGTAACCGAAACGTCTCAACGCCCGCCGGAGTTGTTCGCCGCTGATGTCCCGCGGAAGAGTCACCGTGCGAGGATTTCATCCTTTACGAAGTGGAGCCGTATAACCTTTGGCCCAGCGTCGTCAAAGAACACGTCAACCGCCTCACGAACGTTGGCACGAAGTTCTTCGAGCGAATCTCCTTGTGTAAAGATATCGAAACCGAGGGCAGCTGCGTTATAGCCACCGTCAATCTCGTCTTCTCTCACTGAGAATATGATCTCGGAATCACTCATAGCCATGCTTCCACTCTTTTCTATTACCGGCATTGTACCCATACTCGCACTTGCCTGCCTGTTGATGTCGACTCCAACACGATTCCATGTATCGTAGATTCTGTACGCACACACTGAACTGGTCTTGGGGATACACAAATGACCATCACGCCACTGGAAAACGGCTCTGTCACCTCGCCGCGCGGCTTTCGCGCCGGCGCAGTTCATGCCGGCATCCGCTCGGATACACCGGAGGATGTCCTCGACGTGACCATCCTGGTCGCGGATCGTGAGACAACGGGCGCGGCGGTCTTCACGAAGAACAAGGTCACGGCGGCGCCGGTCATCCTGAGCCGCGAGCATATCGGCAAGGCGGCTCCCCGCGCAGTCGTCGTCAATAGTGGAAACGCCAACGCCGCTGTCGGCGATCAGGGTATGACGGACGCCCGCGGGTCTGCGCAGATGGTGGCAGACAAACTGGGCCTGCGCCCCGAGGAAGTTCTTGTTTGCAGCACCGGCGTCATCGGCGTGCCCATGCCCATGGACGTCATGCGGAGCGGAATTGAGGCTGTTGAGCTGACAGACGATGCCGGGCATGACTTCGCGCTGGCCATCATGACGACCGACCTGAAGCCCAAGGAATGCGCCGTAACGGTGGAGATCGGCGGGCAAACGATTACTGTTGCCGGAACAACGAAAGGCTCAGGCATGATCCACCCGGACATGGCCACGATGCTCGCATTCGTCACAACGGACGCTGCTATTGAGCGGGATTGCCTGAGCCGCATCCTTGAGCGCGCCGTCAGCAGATCCTTCAACATGATCAGCGTGGACGGCGACACGTCGACAAATGACACGCTCATCGTCATCGCCAATGGCGCGGCTGGTAACGCTCCCATCACCGGCGGAGAAGATGAGGTGCTCATAGAAGAGGCAATCACTCACGTATCGATGGAACTCGCAAAGGCCATCGTGCGTGACGGCGAAGGCGCTACGAAGCTTATTGAGATCAACGTGATCGGTGCGCTCAACGATGATGACGCCCGGCAGGCAGCCCGCGTCATCTCCACGTCACCTTTGGTCAAGACTGCTGTTTTTGGCAATGATCCTAACTGGGGCCGCGTAATGATGGCGCTGGGGCGCAGCGGTATTGAAATGCAGGAATCTCAAGTGACGCTGCATTTCAATGACATCTGCGTGCTGGAGAACGGACAGGCCGTTCCCTTTGACAGAGACGAAGCCGTCGCGCGCATGAAGCAGCCCGAGGTGCGTTTCGACGTGTCGCTCAACCTCTCAAATGGGGCGGCGACGGCATGGACCTGTGATTTCTCTTACGAATACGTGCGCATCAACGGCGAATACACAACCTGACGTTGCCCCGGACGCTGTTTATCCCCGTCGTATTCGTTACTCTGGTAGTCTGAATGCTGTTTCACCGCGAAACTGAATCGGAAAGGTAATGGCTGAAAACGCCCGAATAGTCGTCAAGATAGGCGGGAACGCCCTCGGTCCTGACGATACGACCTTCCAGGACCTGGTTGCCGTGCAGAAGCAGGGCGTCTGGCCCGTCGTCGTTCACGGAGGAGGCCCGCTGATATCTCAGTGGCTCGACCAGGTGGGAGTCGAGTCTACCTTCGTGCGCGGCCTGCGTGTTACCAGCGACGAGGCGTTGGACGTCGTCACCGCAGTTCTCTGCGGCCTGGTCAACACGCGCATCGTGGCAGCCATTGGAGAAGCGGGCGGACGCGGCGTTGGCCTGACCGGCGCGGACGGCGCGGTCATTGCCGCCGAAGTGAAAGACCCTGAGCTTGGCCGCGTGGGCGAGGTTGCTTCAATCCAGACGGATCTCATCACCGGCCTGCTTCACCACGATTTCATCCCCGTCTTTTCGCCCGTCTCCGTAGACGCTAGCGATAAGGGCAGACTCCTGAACGTCAACGCGGACTCCGTGGCGGGCGCTCTTGCCGGCGCGTTGGAGGCCGACCGCGTCATCTTTATGACGGACGTGCCGGGTGTATTGGACGCTAACGGGGAACTGCTGACCAGTTTGTCGGAGATGCGTGTTCGAGAGCTGATTGATGACGGCGTGATAACCGGCGGCATGATTCCCAAAGTCACTGCCTGCCTGAACGCCTTGGCCCATGCCCAGACGGCGCAGATCATCGATGGCCGTGTTCCGGATGCTCTGCGTGACGCGCTCGAGCACAACACCGGCACGCGTATTGTGAAAGAGACTAAACAAGCTGCAACGGCGGGAGCGACGGCGTGAGCTTTCTAGACGAATTTGAACGGCGAGACCCGCCGCGCCTCTCATCCATTCTCAACTGGGCGATTCCGCTCGGTGCGCTGCTCCTCCTCTGGATTGGCGGTTCGATAGCCGCCAACATCTATGTGGATTGGCTCTGGTTCGACAATCTGGGCTATCTGTCTGTCTTTACGACGATTCTCACAACGCGCGTAACCCTGTTCGTGCTCGGCGCGCTGATCTTTGCTGCTGTCTTTGGGATAAATGTTTACCTGGCCGAACGTTTTTCGCCGAAGGGCATCTCGCCGGAAGCGGCGCTCAACATCCCGCTTGAGGCGCTCACGTGGGCGCGGCGTTTGGTCGTCATCGGCCTAATCGTCGCCGGTGTCCTGCTGTCCATTGTCTTTGGCGCGGCGGCGTCCGGGTATTGGGAAACGGCGCTGCGGTTTACGAACGCGGAGATGTTCAATCTGACAGACCCGCTCTATAACCGCGATGTCTCGGCGTATTTGTTTGACCTGCCCTTCTATCGATTCTTGCAGGGATGGGCGCTGGGTGTCGTCATCGTCAACGCCCTCTTTGCCGTGGGCATCTACGCGATCAATTTCGCGCTTGGCGGCTTCCAGTTCTCGCTGACGCCAACCCTGCGCGCCCATCTTTCCACACTGGGCGTCGTCTTTTTCCTCCTGCTTGCTATTGGTTACTGGCTCAGCCTTCAAGAACTCCTGTATTCAGCACGAGGCGCGGCGTACGGCGCGGCGTACACGGATGTTGTGATACGACAGCCGGCGCTGCGGGTTCTGATTGTCATCAGTATCGTGGTTGCCATCCTTCTTGCGGCAAACTCATTTCTCCGCTGGCAGGGCCTGCCGCTGGCCGCGATCGGCATCTGGTTCCTAACCCTGACCATTGGGACCGGACTTCTGCCCGCAGCCGTTCAGCGTTTTCAGGTACAGCCGAACGAGTTTGAGCGCGAGGAAACGTACATTGAACGCAGCATTGAGATGACACGCGAGGGGTTTGCCCTGAACCGCATCGAAGAGCAGCCATACGATTCAAGCCCGGAGGTCATCACAGGTGACATTGTGAATGACAACCCGGGCACCTTCGAGAACATCCGCCTGTGGGATCACCGGCCACTCCGCGATATCTATAACCAGATCCAATTCTTCCGACTGCAGTACTCGTTCCTGGATATCGACATAGATCGCTACACAATTGACGGCGACTATCGGCAAGTAATGGTCGGCACACGCGAGCTGGTGCAATCACAATTGGACCCGCAGGCGCAGACGTGGGTCAATGAGCGGCTCCAATACACACATGGCTACGGCGCAGCCATGAGCCCTGTGACGGAATTCACCCAGGACGGATTGCCGGAGTTCTTCCTGCAGGACATTCCGCCGGAGCCGGTCACCGGCGCGCCGCACGTCGATGTTCCGCAGGTCTACTTCGGGGAGGCGACTGACGACTGGGTTATTGTGCGAAGTACCACACCGGAATTCGACCATCCAACGGACGCCGGCCCCGTTTACCGCTCCTTCGAGGGAGACGGTGTGTCCATCAGCGGCCTGCTCACCCGTGTCCTCTTTGCGTGGCGCTTCACTGACCTCAATATCCTGATCACGGGCGCAATTACGGACGAGAGCCAGATACTCTACTTCCGTGACATCCAGGAACGTGTTGGACATCTGGCCCCATTCCTCGCTCTCGACTCCGACCCATATATCGTTGTGGCGGATGGAAAGTTGTACTGGGTCCAGGACGCCTACACAATCAGTGACCGGTTCCCGTACTCCGAACCGGCGCCGAACGGCTTCAACTACATCCGGAACAGCGTCAAGGCCGTTATCAATGCCTATGACGGCTCCGTTGATCTCTATGTGGCGGACGAATCGGACGGCATCATCAGGACATATGAGAGCGTTTTCCCGGATCTGTTCAAGCCGATGAGCGAAATGCCGGAAGCGTTGCGCTCACATCTGCGCTACCCGGAAGACTTTTTCACCATCCAGGCGGACAAGTACCTCAAGTTCCACATGACGGATCCGCAGGTCTTCTATAACCAGGAGGACTTGTGGAACTTCCCGCTAGAGTTGTTCTTCAGCGATCAGGCACAGGTCATGGAGCCCTACTACCTCATCATGGGCCTGCCGGGTGAAGAGCAGGAGGAGTTCGTATTGATTATGCCGTTCACGCCGGACGGCAAGCCGAACCTTGTCGGATGGCTGGCGGCCCGCAACGACGGCGAAAACTACGGCTCGCTCATCGCCTACACGTTCCCCAAGGAGCGCCAGATCGACGGCCCGCAGCAGGTTGAGGCACGTATTACAACGAACCCAGAGATCTCGCAGCAGTTCACGCTGTGGGATCAGGCCGGATCGAATGTCCTGCGAGGTAACCTGCTCGTCATTCCGGTAGGCGAGAACATCCTGTACGCCGAACCTATCTACCTAAAGGCTGAGGACATCGATTACCCGCAGTTGACGCGCGTTGTGCTTGTTCAGCAGGGCGAGGAACCCGTCATGCTCCCCTCGCTCAGCCAGTCCCTGAACAACCTGATAGCGCGGCGAGGCGGCACGACAGCGATCCGTGAGATTCCGAGCGAGGAAGTTGGAACAGGCGGCGCAACCGAGGGCACGGTACTGGAACGGCTCCGTGCGGAGCTTGAGCAGATACGCGAGTCTGCCGTTCAGCTGACGCGGCAGATTGAGGCCCTCTCCGAGACCATCGACCAGGTTGTGGAGGACGACGACGAAGAGCGCGCGGCCTAAAGGCAGCCGTGCCCTTACCCCCGAATTGCCGTCAGCAGGTTGGCCGGCTCCTCCACCGTCACCCGGTACCACGTCCCGGACGGAACGATAAACGCGCTGGCCGCTTTGAGGTCATTCGAGGTTGCTTCTCCTGCGGGGTCATCAGTAGTGAGCACGGTCGCCGCGCCCCAGAGCAGGAACAGGAACGCATCACCGTCGGCATGACGCCACTCCGCCCACGTTTCAGCAACATGCTGCACGCCCACGATCCAACCGTCTGCAGGGCTGTCGTCAGAGCCGAGTGCCGAGACTCTTTGATTGTCACCGAGCAACGCGCTCGTATTGAACAGGCTGAAAGACTCATTGACTGCAGATTCCGTCATTGTGCCCTCCATCGGGCGTGCCCTACCGACTTGCGTCCCTACGGGGTACGATAGTTTATACGGAAACCGCGCAAGAGGTATTCGCGCTTTCTTTTTATCCACCGATTGCAATGGAGAGAACCAAATGACAACAACTAAAGACTGGCAGCAGGTAGAGTCCGACTATTACATGCAGACTGTGCGCCGCGTTCCGGTCACCCTCGTGCGCGGTAAGGACAGCACGGTGTGGGACGACAAAGGGAAAGAGTACCTGGACTTCGTCGGTGGATGGGCAACCGCCACACTGGGGCACTCTCATCCGGCGATGACAGAGGCCATCGCAGAGCAGGCTGGCACGCTCATCCAGACATCCAACGCCTTCTACACCGTCCCTCAAATTGAGCTCGCCCAGCTCCTCATCGACAACTCCTGCATGGATCGCGTCTTCTTCTGCAACAGCGGCGCAGAGGCAGTGGAGGGCGCGATTAAGGTCGCCCGCCGCTACGGCGCGCTCCACAAGGACGGCGCGTATGAAATTATCACCGCCCTTGAGTCCTTCCATGGCCGCACGATGACGACCGTCGCCGCCACCGGCCAGCCCCACTACCAGGAGGGTTTCAAGCCTCTCACACCCGGCTTTGTCCACGTCCCGTTCAATGACATGGCCGCCATCCGTGAGGCAACGACCGAACGCACTGTCGCCGTGATGCTGGAGCCGGTGCAGGGAGAAGGTGGCGTCAACGTTCCGGATCCCGACTACCTGACGTCCGTGCGTGCGTGGTGCGATGAGAACGGCCTGCTTCTGATCCTGGATGAAGTGCAGACGGGAGTCGGCCGGCTCGGCCACCTCTTCGGCTACCAGGCATTTGGGGTGGAGCCGGACGTGATGTCGCTGGCGAAAGGACTAGGCGGCGGCGTGCCGATCGGCGCGTTCCTGACCAAGGATCACGCAGACGCGCTCACCTACGGCGACCATGGCTCCACATATGGCGGAAACGTCCTGACAACAGCCGCCGCGCTCGCTGTCATTCGCACCGTGTTGGCGGAGGATATCCCCGGCCGGGTCCGGGCCTCGGGCGAGCGGTTGCTCGGAGCGCTCAAGGGCCTCGCGGACCGCCATTCGTCAATCGCCGAGGTGCGGGGCATGGGCCTGCTGGCTGCCGTGCAATTCAAAGAGGAAATCGCGGGTGACCTGCTAGCTGCTTGCCTTGAGCGCGGTATGTTGGTCAACCGCGTACGCCCCAGCGCTCTTCGCCTCATGCCGCCCCTCACGCTGACAGATGAGGACATGGACAAGGGCGTTGCCATCCTGGAGGATGCCATCGCAGCGGTGGCGGGGTAACAAGCATTCTGTGGTGACAAAGATAAGCGTGTCCGCTTATAATTTGCGTTGAGCATCGCCCCGATAATCCCCGGAGAATGCAAGTCGATGCCCGCCGAAAGGTGACATTGGACGACGACAAGTTGCACGACGCTTGCGGCGTCGTGGGCATCTACCTACCGGGCGGTGATGCCGCGCGGGCAGCCTTTTTCGGCATCTTCTCCCTCCAACACCGCGGCCAGGAAAGTGCCGGTATTGCCGCGTCAGACGACAACCACGAACTCCACCTCTATCGTGGGCTAGGTCTCGTCAATCGCGTCTTTGATGAGCACACCCTGAACGTGATCCCCGGCAGTTTTGCCATTGGGCATACTCGCTACTCCACCACCGGCAGTTCCACGCTTGCCAATGCCCAGCCGATTCCCGCCAACGGCCCTCTGGGAGAGCTTCTTCTCGGACACAACGGCAATGTCGTCAATGCCGAACTGTTGAGGCAGGAGGCGGTTGAACTCGGCGCGCAGTTCGTCACATCGACTGATTCCGAGGTCGTCGCCCAACTCATCGCTGTCCTGCCGGGCGAAACGTGGGAGGAAAAGATCACGGCGGCAATGCTCCGGCTTGAGGGCGCGTACAGCCTGACTATCCTCACCAAGGACGCCGTCTATGCGGTTCGAGACCCGCACGGATTCCGCCCGCTCAGCCTCGGCAAAGTCGGCGAATCCGGCTGGATGGCCGCCTCTGAGACCTGCGCCCTGGAGAACGTGGGCGCGGAGTTTGTTCGAGACGTGGAGCCCGGCGAAATCGTTCGCATCGATGCAACCGGCATCCATTCCACGTTTGGGCGGCGCGAGGCACGATCGCTCTGTATCTTTGAGCACATCTACTTCTCTCGCCCTGACTCCGTCCTCGAAGGCCGTCGCGTCTACCTGAGCCGCGAGGCAATGGGCAAGGAACTGGCGCGGATGCACCCCGTTGAGGCGGATATCGTCAGCGCCGTTCCGGACTCCGCCAACGCTGCCGGCATCGGCTATGCACACGGCTCAGGTATCCCCTTCTATGAGACGCTGGTCAAGAACCGCTATGTTGGCCGCACCTTCATTCAGCCTGATCAGCGCCTCCGCGACGAGGGTGTTCGTCTCAAGCTGACCCCGCTCCGCGAGGTCATCGAGGGCAAGCGCCTCGTGATTGTAGACGACAGCATCGTGCGAGGCACGACGACACGTCACTTGATCGACCTGCTGCGCAGCGCCGGCGCGAAGGAAATCCATCTCCGCGTCTGCGCCCCCCCAATCCGTTATCCCTGCCACTACGGCATCGATATGCCGAATCGCGCCGAGCTTCTCGCATCGGATCGCAGCGTCGAAGAAGTGCGCGATGAGCTCGGCGTCGACAGCCTCGGATTCCTTGATGTTCCGGCCCTGTACCGTTCCGTCGCTCAGGAGGGCCCGGGATTCTGCACGGCCTGTTTCACGGGCGAATACACCGTTCCCGTCCAGGTTGAGCTTGATAAATTCGCGCTGGAGCGGCTTCCCCTGCGTGTCTGATTCTGAGTCGAGTTACTCGGCAGCCGGTGTAAACATCGGCGCGGGGCAGGAGGCCGTGCGCCTGATGCGCCCATTCGCCCAGGCCACGTACAACAACCGCGTTCTGGGTGATATCGGCGGCTTCGGCGGCCTCTTCAGACTCGATTCCTATCGTGAGCCGATACTCGTTGCCAGCGCGGACGGTGTGGGCACCAAGATCAACATCGCCAGGCAAGCCGGTTCGTTCGCAAGCATCGGTGCGGACCTCGTGAATCATTGCATCAACGATATATGGGTGCAGGGCGCCGACCCGCTCTTCTTTCTGGACTACATCGCCACAGACAGCCTCAATCCACAGGACGCCGCTGCCATCGTGCGCGGCATGGCGGAGGCTTGCAGCGCTGCCGGTATCGCTCTCATTGGCGGGGAAACGGCTGAGATGCCCGGCACATACCGTGAGGGTCACTATGATGTGGCCGGATTCATCGTCGGCGCGGTGGAGCGATGGGATCTCATTGACGGGACAGGCATCCGTGCTGGCGATGTGCTAGTCGGCCTGCCCTCCACCGGCCTCCATACCAACGGTTACTCGCTGGCCCGCCGTGTCTTTGATATAGACGATCATCCTGAAAACCTTGACGAGAGACCGCCTGAACTCGGCGGCGAAACTCTCGGCGAGGCGCTATTGGCCGTCCATCGGCCCTATTACCGTGAACTGAAGCCGATGCGGCGACGTGTCCGCGGACTCGCCCATATCACAGGCGGCGGCTATTCGGAGAACGTTCCGCGTGTCCTGCCGGATAACCTGTGTGCCGTTGTTGACTGTGGCGCGTGGGAGGTTCCGCCCATCTTTCGGCTCATCAGCAGTCGCGGCGAAGTTCCACTGATGGAGATGTATGACGTGTTCAACATGGGCATAGGAATGATTGCCGTTGTACGCCCGCAGGACGCGCCGATGGTCATGTCCGTGATGGAGGGCAGCGCGCAGATTGGCACAATCGAAGAACGGCCGCCGGGCGCCGAAAAAGTCATCCTGAGAATGGAGCGCGAATGACGTTTCGAGCAATCATCGCCCCGTCCAACAAGGACGGAGCAGACACTCTCGCGCACGGCCTCACTGACCTCGGTTGGGAGGTGTACGCGACAGGCGGCACGCATCGCTTCCTGACCGGCGCGGGAGTCGATGCAAAGCACATCGAGGATCTGACCGGCTTTCCCGAGATACTCGATGGCCGCGTCAAGACGCTCCACCCCCGCGTCCACGGCGGCATTCTCGCCAAGCGTGAGGAACCTGACCACGTAGCGCAGATGGAGGAGCACGGCATCGGCACGATCGACCTCATCGCCGTGAATCTCTATCCGTTCGCCGAGACCGTATCCAAGCCCGACGTGACGCTCATGGACGCGCTGGAACAGATCGACATTGGCGGCCCGACCATGGTCCGCGCCGCCGCCAAGAATTTCCCCGCCGTCATTGTGATGATTGATCCCGCTGATTACGCTCCCGTGCTGGAGATGCTGCGCGCAGGCGTCGTCCCCGTCGCCGAGCGCCGTCGACTTGCCCGCAAGGCATTTGAGCACGTCTCTGCCTATGACACCATCATCGCCAACTATCTTGCGCGGGACATGGGTGCTGCGGGCATGGATGATGAGGCCGCAGCGCTGCCTGCTGAGCGCGTGCTGCCCCTCCAGTCCATCCAGTCGTTGCGCTACGGCGAGAACCCTCACCAGGCCGGCGCGCTCTATCGCATCAACGACCCAAGCCGCCCCGCGCAGGGCATCCCCTCCGCGCGTCAGGTGCATGGCCGTGAGATGTCCTTCAATAACATCCTTGACGCGGACGCCGCATGGAACGTGGTCTGCGACTTCCCGGACGCGCCCACGGTTGCCATCATCAAGCACGGCAACCCGTGCGGCCTCGCCACCGCTCCTGAACTAGCCATAGCATTCAGCCGCGCCCTCGCAGGCGACCCTGTCTCCGCGTTCGGCGGCATCATCGCCGCCAACCGCCCGATGGACAAGGCGACGGCGGAGGCAATCAACGAGGCGTTCTACGAAATCGTCATCGCGCCGTCCTACGACGATGACGCACTCTCCGTGCTCACACAGAAGCGCAACCTGCGACTGTTGGAGATGGATGATACACCTGCTGCCAGCCCCTCACTGGACATTCGCACGGTGCGCGGTGGATTCCTCGTGCAGGCCGCGGACATGGGTGAGATGGGTGACTGGCAAACGGTCACTGATCGTGCGCCAACGGAGGCCGAGCTTACCGATCTCCGCTTCGCGTGGAAAACTGCGCGGCATGTGAAATCCAACGCCATCGTGATTGTGAAAGACGGCGCGCTGCTCGGCATGGGCGCGGGACAGCCGAATCGACTCATCAGCGTGGAGCTCGCCCTGAAACTGGCGGGAGACGAGGCGCAGGGCGGGGTCCTGGCATCAGACGCTTTCTTCCCGTTCGCGGATGGGCTGGAGATGGGGTTAAGGGGCGGCGTGACGGCTGCCGTGCAGCCCGGCGGCTCTGTCCGTGATGATGAAGTCATCGCCGCGGCCAACAACGCCGGCGCGGCCATGGTCTTCACCGGCATCCGCCATTTCCGACACTAGGCGGCACGTATGACGGACACTCCCGCCGCGGATGCGCCCGAAACCCGCCCCTCCGCTGATATCGTCATCCCCGTCTACAACGAGGAACACTCGCTGCCTGTCTGCCTCGAACGCCTGCTGCCGTACTGCCGCGAGAACCTGGCCGACTACCGTTGGCGCGTGGTCATCGCCGACAACGGCTCCGTCGACAGCACGCTTGAGGTAGCGAATCAGTTAGCGGCGCTCTTTGAGGGCGAGGTCGGCGTCGTCCATCTTGAGCAGAAGGGCAGAGGCCGGGCGCTCAAGCGGGCGTGGAGTGAGAGCGACGCCGACATCCGCGCCTATATGGACGTTGACCTTTCAACGGACATCAACCGCATCCCGGACCTGTTGGGTGCGGTCAGGGACGGTCACGACGTGGCGACGGGCTCCCGCCTCAAGCGCGGCGCGCAGACGACGCGCTCATTCAAGCGCGAGTTCGTCTCCCGCTCGTACAACCTGATGATTAAGTCCGTGTTCTGGAGCGGCTTCTCAGACGCGCAGTGTGGTTTCAAGGCCATCAGCCGCCGCGCTGCGGACAACCTGCTGCCGCTCATCAAGGACAACGCGTGGTTCTTCGATACGGAACTGCTGCTCATCGCCGAGAAGAACGGCTACCCAATCGCCGATTTCCCCGTCGTATGGGAAGAAGACCCGGACACGAGGGTCAAAATAATCTCCACCGCCTGGGAAGACATCAAGGGCCTAGCTCGCCTCCGCTTCGGCGGCAGACCGAGGGTGAAGTGAGGGGCTAGAAGTTCTTTAATAGATAGTCCGCGATAGGGATAGCCCTCCGCGCACCGGTTGGATTGGCGGCTGCAAAAATGAGTTCGAACATAGGTGAATTCCGGGAATTTAAAAACTTGCGTCTAGTTGGTGCTATCGCTGAGAATACACTTCCTATCCTGTTCCTATAGACTTCCGCAATGCGATCTTGAGGTTCCCTAGAGACGAGCTCTGAATCACCAAAAAGTGGCTGCTGAGCGGCAAGGTGATACAGCTCAGATTCCCAGTATTCTCGTCCGCCAAAAATCCTGTCGAGCTTTCGAGACAGTGCAGCATTCGGGCGCTGCCTTCTTGTCATCATGCGAGTCAATGCGCTCAATGGAAACCAGATCCAACAGTCGACCTTCTTACTATCTGCAATTGCCTGAACAGTGGTCCAGTCAACGTCTGTGGCGAAAGGGTCAAGGAAGATAACTGCTCGGTCGAGTGAGCTCATCCTGGAGCAAATATCTGGGAGAACCAGATTTGCATCGCGGTTGATGACCTCTATGTTCCGATGAGTGTTTGCTTCCTTCATGGATTGCAGCGAAGATATGAACTTGCGGTTCTTCTCGATATAGATGAGGCGGTCAAAAGGTCTGTCTTCGGTGTCCAGCGCGATTCTTGCTGAGCCTTGGCGGAATGTATCGAAGTCTCTGTACTCGACCAGCTGGTCAGAGCTTGTTACCTGATAGGAGCCGCTGCCAGCGAAGGCATCTACGTAAGTGAGCCTGAAAGGCGTGTCCGCAGATGGCTGTTCCTTGAGTACCGTTGTGTATGTGTCCAAATACCGACGCAAGATCTCAAGCTTTTCCTGTGTCCAAGGGCCGCCGAAAGAAGGGTCTTGAGTCATCGCTCAGATTGCTACTGGCATCTCCTGCCATGTTCGACCATCCAGGAGCGCTTTATCCCCGCTTCGCTTCCCACGCCGGCCGCCCCACTGCTTGAAGAAGAAGCTCACCTTTGCATCCTGGGTCTGTTCTTTGAGGGAACTTGCCCATTCCTCCTCCATTGGCCGCGCGCGCACACCACTCTCGCCGCCAACGATGACCCAGTGGAGGGTTTTGTCTGTCAGCCAGGGTGTCAGATCCAGTTCGCCAAGCAGCGGCTCGGCGGACACAAAGCGGATCGCGGCAGGAATCCGGCCGAGCACCGTTAGGCGTGGAGCATACTTCTGATTCTCAACCGATGTCCCGATCCACACGTTGGACGGCCACTCGCCAAATTGCTCTTCCCCACACTTTTCCCACCATCCGGCCGCCTTGCCAGGCCGCTTGGTCAGCACCTGAAAAATGTGCTGATCCGCTCGGCGCATGACGTCAAACACCTGTGAAATGAACTCGAATGGCACCTTGGGGTGAAAGAGGTCGGACATGCTGTTCACAAAGACGCGACGCGGCTTAGCCCAGGTCAACGGCGCGTTCAGTCGCTCAGGCAGCAACTTGACTGTGTCCGGCGTTTCCTCGTAGCCCGGCACGCCCATCGCATGAAGACGCGGGTACAGCGCGAACATGTAGCAGTTGTCGCAGCCCGGGGAGACGCGTGAGCAGCCCGTCACGGGATTCCACGTCTCATCCGTCCACTCAATCGTCGATGCCACCTCACGCCTCCTGGTTGGCGATTCTCACTGCGGACGGAGAATAGAACAAATAGTCTATGATGTCAATGAGGCTAGCTGGCCGTCCCCGGCGGGGGCAGGAACGCAATCAGGCCGCTGAGCGCGAGTGCCAGCGCCAAGAACGCCATGACGGACAAGACGAAGATGCGACCGAACGTCCACCCCTCGCCGCGGCGGCGCGACCTGTTGTTGCCGCGCGGCTGATTCCTGCGCATTCCGGCGGGCGCGTCCGCCGCAACGTCTTCTCGCACGCGTATGCGCTCCAGGAAGGATCGCCGCTCCGCCCGATTCCCGCCCATATTTGGCTGGCCGCCGCGACCGGCTCGCGCATCGCGACCGCCGCCTCGGCCCGGTCTTGGAGTCTGATTTCGTCGCCTGCTCATGCCTCAATAGTACCCTTTACCGTCGAGTTTTCTCCAATGACGCGCGGAGGCGGCCGCCTCCCACCATTTCGATGGACAGCACCGCCGTGCGTGTGTCGCCACAGGAAAGGCGCAGCCCTTTCGGCAGATCGATCTCCGAGTGGGTGCGGCCCGTTGTGATCATCGCGTCAATGTCCCGGTAGTTTCGCCGGCTGAACCCCTCCGTCGAGCCGAGCAGAGATGTGACTGCCCGCTCAACGACGATATGCCGGAGCGCCGCGTGCGCCCCGCGCATCGCTCCGCGGTCGATGCAAACGGACTGTCCATCCGATGAGACCTCGCACGCCTCTCCCCACAATCCGTCTGCCTGTGACTCAAGGTATTCCAGCGCCAGCCGGGCATCCTCAGACGCCCGCCCAACGGCGTCCGACGCGCCCTCGCGGATTTGCTCCATCAAGGGCAACAGCTCATGTCGCACACGGTTCCGGAGATGTGCCGGATCGGTGTTCGAGGCGTCCTGCCGGGGTCGGAGCCGCCGCTCTTTCAGATAGCCCATCACGTCTGCCCGCGTCACGCCTAGCAACGGACGGAGAATCGGCACGCGCCCCCCGTTGGGCAGCGTGAACGGTGATTCCGACTGCTCTGTCATCCCTGCCAGGCCGCGCAGACCGGTCCCGCGCAGCAGGCTCAGCAACACGGTCTCGATGTGATCATCCGCCGTGTGCCCAAGAGCGATGGTGTCCGCTTCTGATGCAGCAGCCTCCTCCAGGAGCGCGTGATGGCGCGCCGTGCGGGCAGCCGCCTCCACGGACAACCCCTCCGCCCGTTGAAGCTCCTTAACATTCGCTTGCCGCATGGTAAAGGGCACATTCCACCGGGCGCACAGACGCCTCACATACGCCGCGTCGCCCCTCGACTCCGGGCGGAGGCCGTGGTCCACATGGACGACGTGTATCTCTAACCGGCAGTCGTCCCGTAGCTCAACGAGGCTTGCCAGCAGCGCGGTTGAATCCGGCCCGCCGGATACCCCCACAAGGAGACGCGCTCCGCACCCCACAAAGCCGCCGGTCGCCAGGGCTTTCTGGACACTGCTAACGAGTTCCGATCCTGCCGTCCGGTTCATTGAGGGCATGGCGAGATCAGTTGGCCGCGGGCGGTGCGGGGGTGACATTCAGGCTCGTGAGCGCCCATTGCAGCTCATCCGCCGGCCCGATGACGTTCGGCGCGCGCGAAACGAGGAGGCTGTACGTTCCCGGCGTGATCCGCAGCCGCCCGTAGTTGGACAGCGGCATCCCTAGCGCCCGGCACATGACGGAGTACAGCGCGAAGGCGTGTGACACGATGATCACGTTGTCCTGCGCGTCATGCGAGCGCGCGACGGACTCCACGATGGCCCACGTCCGATCCTGAAGCTGTTGGAGCGTCTCTCCGCCGTCCGGGAATTGCGCTGTAGCGGGATCGCGTGTCCAATGTTCAAAAAAATCCGGGAACATCTCGCGCATATCCCGCAAAGGAGCGCCGTCCAGCCCGCCGAAGTTGAGCTCGAGCAAATCACCCTCGGAAATCACGGAGAGGTCGTGCGGCGAGGCGATAGCCTCCGCCGTGCGGACTGCCCTCCGTGAAGAACTCGACATAACTGCCGCTACGTTCATAGAGGCAAAAGTGGCCGCCAACGCCTGCGACTGCGTGATGCCGGCCTCATTGAGCGGAACGTCGGCCCGTCCCTGCGCGCGCCCCTCACGATTCCACGCGGTCTCTCCGTGCCGCACCAAGTACAGGTTCATTCTTCCGCCAAGTCCGCCTCATCATCCTCATCTTGTTGGTTCTGCCACGCCGCGTAGATGGATTGTACGAGACCAGTCAGGCTTCCCTTGTGCGTCTCCCACTCTTGCGGAGTTAGATGGAAATGGACTTCTGTCCGAGGGTCTTCCAGCGGAGCTCGATGCTGCGGCCAAGTTACCCATCGAATAGTGCTGACGGGCTCTCTAAACTCATCCAAGCACAATGCCTTGGTTCGCGGGAAGAAAACGATGCTTACCGTGTCAAGTTTATAGGGATCGATACGTGCATATTGTCGATAATTCCCACTTTCGCGAAGTTGAACCAAGAGGCCATAGCCTCCCGTTCGTTCCACAGACGTAGGCCAAGCCTCTTTGAACATGCCGCGAATGTCATGCACGACATCACGCGTTCCAAACCTTGCCATATTCTCGTCGAAGGCACGGTCCAACTCCGCCTGAGTCCGACGTCGCCGTGTTGAGCGGCGAACAGGTTCCTCGGCCGCCTCCACTTCCACTTGCTTTGCAAGGATGGTCTTGCCCTTGTAATCAAACGCGTGAAAGGTCAACAGTGAGATATCCATTTCGCTGTTCTGGGCGAGGAACCGCACCATGCGTTCCGTTCGGTCGTCGGCTCTCAGTCCGACTAGGAACATGCGCAACGGTTTCAGCGACTCTAACTCACCAAAACCCTCGTTGCTGTACCACTCTCGAAAGTTCTCAATCTTGTCAATGCCATGATCCCCAGACCTTCTTGAGATGTGGTCGGCGAGTTCGCTGAGATCCATGCTGTCGAGGTCGGATGCGTAGTCGATGATTTGCGCAATGGCGTCCCTTGAAAGTGTCCCGCGCTTCAACTCGAATACGACAAGCTTGCCGTCCGGGTCAACGCCGAGCAGATCGAGCGGTCCACCCTCAGTAGGTGTCTGCCGCCCCACGAGCGTCACGCCATCGATAAGCAGGTTCGGGTTCTTGACGAGGGTATCTTCAAGGAGTCCCTCGGACTCCAACTGGCTGTTCAGCGTCAGAGAATTAGCTTGAGTCCCATCCAGCTCCCACAGTTTGATGTCTTCCAAGTAATCCTCCCAAGTATCTCCCTTACCCACCATCCTCCGTGCGCACCGTCACTTCATCAATGCGTGCGCCGTGGATCTGCGCCACCGTGATCTCATATGGGCCATGCACGAGGGCCTCTCCCTCCTCGGGAATCCGCCCAAGCTGCTTGAGCACGAAGCCGGCAATGGTCTCATACTCTCCGTCGCCGTCCGGCAGGTGGATATTCAGTTGCTCCGCCAGTTCGTCGATATGCATGATGCCGTCCACGCGCACCGTGCGCTCATCCACCGCCTGGAACGCCTGCGGGTCGCCGGGATCATCCACCCGTCCGACGATGAGTTCGATGGCGCGGCTGAGCGTCACGAGCCCGGAAATGTCTCCAAACTCGTCGACGACCATGACCATGCGTGACCGCTGGGCCCGCATCTCTTCCATGAGGTCGTCAATCATCTTGGTCTCCGGAACGAAGTGCGTTTCACGCAGGTCCGTCGTGACGGAACTGTTCATCGTGAGTTCGCCCAGGGCGTGCTTGTGGAGGACAATCTTGATGGAGAGTATGCCTGCCACGGTGTCCGGCTCATCCCCCAGAACCGGGAAATGTGAGTGGGAATGCTGGGCGTACGTCTCAAGAAACTCCGAAAGCGTTGTCCCGTTCCGCACCCAGATGATCTCCGTCCGCGGCGTCATGATTTCCCGGACCATGCGGTCGCCGAACTGGAACACCTTGTGAACCAGTTCCGCCTCCCGCTCCTCCACGGTTCCCTGTTCCACGCCGGTTCTGATCATCGCGCGGAACTCCTGCGCGTCCACCACGGCGCGGCGTGTCCCGCCCGTCAACCATGCGACAAAACCTGCAAACGTCGTGAAGACAATCGTTACGGGCGCGAAAACGAATGAAAAAACACGGAAAGGTGGCGCGAGGATTACCATTACGCGCTCTGCGTGGCGCGCGCCCACCGTCTTTGGCGTGATTTCCGCGAAGACGAGCAGGGCAATGGTGGTGATAACCGTGGCCGCGACAAGACCCTGCTCCGAGTTCTCGAGCAGTGTCAGGGCGATGCTGGTTGCGATGGCCGCCGCGGCTGTGTTGGTGAGGTTGTTGCCGACCAGCAGCGTCGAAAGGAACCGCTCCGGTCTCTCTTTCAACCGCTCCGCGATGCGCGCCCCTCGCGAACCGTTATCGGCCCGGTGCCTCAGGCGATGTGGTTGAGACGCGAGGAAAGCCGCCTCCGTGCCGGAGAAGATTGCCGAAAAGAGAAAGGAGAGCCCCAATAGCACTAGGCTAATGGTCTCGACCTCCTGCATGCGCGCGCGTCCCTCCTCCCTGATGGGAGATTGATGTCGTTACAGGTGACTATTCTACATCTCGCGCGGTAATCGTTCGCGCTAGGTCGGGGAGTAGCGCCCACTGGTATCATTAATGCGAATGCTATTTTGAGCGCGGGGATTTTCGAATGGCAACATACACGACGGCCAGTTTCAGCATTTCAGGCGGCGAGGCGCAGCCGATGGCGCCCTATATCCGTGTGTGGGATGACATGCGACGAGACGACATTGAAGTCGTTTACGGCCTGGTGGAGGTGGTTTCGGGCCCGGTAGCAACAGTCTCCGACATCGTTTGGGAGTCGCTCGAGGAGGGACTCGGTGCGCAGCGAACGCTAACGACGACACGCTACCTACAGAACGCGATTGAGTCTGCACAATTGACCCTCAGCGGCTACTCGGTGCGTGGCTGGCGCGCCAGCGCAGTATTGGCCGCGATCACCGGGAATGAGATCTACCTTGCCTGGGCCGGGCCGGCAGTCTCGTGGGTCGTTACCAGTAAACAGATCTATTATCCGGGCTATGTAACGCCGGATAACTCGGTCAGCGCGCTCGGAGAAGAGGGTGAAGTGCCCATCTATGTGGCAAACGAGCAGATTAGCGACGGCGATACCATCGTGATTGGCTGGTCGCAGATGCCGAATGTCATTGAAGAAGAGCATGTATCGACGATTATCAAGTCCGGCATGGAGCCTGCAATGCGTTCGCTCTACCGCATGGCGGCGCAGGAAAATGAATTCGCTATGCTGATGCTGCAACTCACTGCGGCGTGAGCCACACAGGCTCACCCTGAACCCACATCGCCGCGCCACCATGAGAATTCTTGGTATCGAATCGTCTTGTGATGAGACAGGCATCGCCATCGTTGAGGACGGCCGTCGCGTCATCGTCCATGGCCTGTCATCACAGGCGGATATCCATGCGCGATTCGGCGGCGTGGTTCCGGAGATCGCGTCACGTCAACACCTGCTGACATTCCCCACACTCCTGCGTGACGTCATGGAGCGACATGACGGAGACCTCAATCTCGATGCCATCGCCGTGACGTACGGCCCGGGACTGGCGGGTTCCCTGCTGGTGGGCGTCAACTTCGCCAAGGCGCTCGCGATGGCGTGGGACCTGCCGCTGTATGGCATCCATCACCTTGAGGGGCACGTTTACGCAAATTGGATTGCAGACGGGCAATGGGACAGTGAACTACGCGGCGACCCGCTGCTGCCGTCCGTGGCGCTCATCGTCTCCGGCGGTCATACGGACATCGTGCTTGTCGAAGAGCATGAGCATTACCGGCTGCTGAGTGAGACGCGGGATGATGCCGCGGGCGAGGCGTTCGACAAGGTGGCGAGGCTGCTTGGCCTTGGCTACCCGGGCGGCCCGATCATCGAACGTGTCGCGAAAGAGGCGACCGATCCGGTACGCTTTCCCAGCCCGCTGATCAGGGACTCATGGGATTTCAGCTTCAGCGGCCTGAAGACAGCCGTGCTCCGCGTGGTGAATGAACGTGGCGGGACGGACGCGCTGAGCGAGGAAGACATCGCCAACATCGCTGCCGGCTTTCAGCAGACAGCTGTCGTTGGCCTGGCGGACCGCCTGCTTGAGGTCGCGCGAGCCACCAAGGCCAAGTCCGTCATGCTGTCCGGCGGCGTCGCGGCAAACAGCGCCCTCGGCGAGGAAGTCCTCCGCAAGGCGGACATGCCCGTATGGCGGCCGCGCCCCGGACTCTGCACCGACAATGGCGTCATGATTGCGGCCCGTGCCGCGTTCGTCATTGAACATGGTGCCCAACCGGATGACGGCAGCCTGGACGCCGTCCCCAGCCTCAGAATGACGGCCTGATTTCGGGTTAACCGCGTCCCAGGAACGGCTGCCTGATGGGCAGCACGGTCGCATCAAGCATCGTCGCGTATGGCGGCATCACGGCCATTGCCAACGCCGCAATTGCTAATTCGTCCACCGACATGGTCGCGTTCGGGTCCTCGGGACCGCGCCACTCCAGCGTGACGCTTCCGGGGTGAAGCGCGCCCGCCGAGATGCCATGATCCCGTCCCTCAAGCGCGGTCGACTTCGTGAGACCGATGATGGCGTGCTTGGTGGATGCGTAGGCGGCTGAATTCATCCTGGGAATACTGGACGAGATACTGCCGATGTTGATAATCCGCCCGCCTCCCTGCGGCTTCATGATCTTCATAGCCTCTCGTGTGCAGATGAAAGCCGCGGTGAGGTTGATGGTGATGACCTTGTTCCACGTTTCCAGTGGGAGTTCGTCCAATGGCCCGCCGTCAAACACCCCCGAGTTATTCACGAGAATGTCGACTCTCCCGTATTCCGCCATCGTTGCCTCAAAAAGGCTTAGGATCTGTTCCTCGCTGGTCACGTCCGTCTGGACAACGAGGGTAGGCGATCCGTATCCCCGCATCTCCTCGGCGGTTTCATTGAGGTTCTCAAGTTGTCGGGAAGCCAGAACAAGGGTCGCGCCCTCCTTGGCGAATGCCCGGGCAATCCCCTTTCCGATACCCCTGCCCCCTCCGGTGATAATGCAGACCTTGCCGTCGAGTTGTCCCATGAGTTCACCCCCTGAGTGATGGTACAGGGGCTTCAGCCAAACGACCAATTGCCGCCAAAAAGAAGTACCCCGCTCACCATGCGGTGAGCGGGGTACTTGCGGTCTCGAATCAGTTGAGTCGGCCTAGTAGTCCATCGGCGGCTGCGGCGGCATCGCCGGGGTCTCCTCCGGGATGTCCGTCACGAGCGACTCCGTGGTCAGGACCATGGCGGCGATGGACGCGGCGTTCTCGAGCGCCGTGCGCGTCACCTTGACCGGATCGATGATCCCGCGCTCAACCATGTTGCCGTACTCGTCGCGGCCACCGTCGTAGCCCTCGCCTTTCTCAAGGCGGCGAACGGCGTCAACGATGACGGAGCCCTCCTTACCGGCGTTCTCTGCGATCATCCGCATCGGCTCCTCGAGCGCGCGGCGGACGATTGTAGCGCCCGTGGACTCGTCGCCATCGAGCGTCAACTCTTCAAGCGCGGATGCCGCGTGCAGCAACGAAACGCCGCCGCCGGGGACGATGCCCTCTTCAACCGCGGCGCGCGTGGCGGACAGGGCGTCCTCAACACGCATCTTCTTGTTCTTGAGTTCAACTTCAGTCGCCGCGCCGACGCGGACGACGGCTACGCCGCCGGCCAGCTTGCCGATGCGCTCCTGCAGCTTCTCACGGTCGTAATCAGAGCCGGACTCGTCCATCTGCGCCTTCAACTGAGCGATGCGCGTCTGGATAGCTTCGTCGCTGCCTGAACCCTCGATAATCGTGGTGTTGTCCTTGTCGGCCACCACGCGTCGCGCACGACCGAAATCCTCAGGCTCAACGCTGTCCAGCCTCTTGCCAACCTCTTCACTGATGACTGCGCCGCCGGTCAGGATGGCCATGTCTTCAAGCATCGCCTTGCGGCGATCGCCGAAGCCCGGGGCCTTGACTGCCAGGCAGTTCACCGCGCCGCGCAGCTTGTTGACTACCAGCGTCGCAAGCGCCTCACCCTCGATGTCCTCAGCAATGACGATGACGTTCTTGGAGATGGCGATTGCCTTCTCAAGCGCCGGAACGATCTCGCTGACGGCGGATACCTTCTTGTCCGTGATGATCATCACGGCATCGTCGATGGCGGACTCCATGCGCTCGGAGTTTGTGACGAAGTAAGGGGAGACGTAACCGCGGTCGAACTGCATCCCCTCGACGTATTCCGTCTCGTACTGGATACCGCGTGACTCTTCAACGGTGATAACGCCGTCCTTGCCCACCTTCTCCATGACTTCGGCAATCAGGTTGCCGATCTCGGAGTCGGACGCGGAGATGGACGCGACCTGCGCGATCTGCTCCCGCCCGGAAACTGGAATTGCCAGCGTCTTGAGCTCTCCAACGGCCGCGTTCGTGGCCGCCGTGATGCCGCGCTGCAGAACCATGGGGTTCGCGCCTGCCGCGACGTTCTTCATTCCCTCATGGATGATGGACTGCGCGAGAACCGTCGCTGTCGTTGTGCCGTCACCGGCTATGTCGTTGGTCTTGGACGCTGCTTCTTTCACGAGCTGCGCGCCCATGTTCTCGAACGGATCCTTCAGGTCAATCTCCTTGGCGATGGAAACGCCGTCAGAGCTGACCGTGGGCGGGCCGAAGCGCTTGTCAAGCACAACGTTGCGCCCGCGGGGGCCAAGTGTGATCTTGACCGCGTCGGCGACGGCGTCAACGCCGCTACGCAGCGAGCGCCGCGCATCCTCGCCAAATATGAGCTGCTTTGCCATTTAGTCTGCCTCCTGTACCCTTCTGACCTGTGACTAGCTGATCTTCGCCAGGATGTCGGACTCCCGGAGCACCAGGTAATCCTCGTCGTCTTCCTTCAGCTCGGTTCCCGCGTACTTCGCGTAGAGAACCTTGTCGCCGACAACGAGTTCCATCGGAATCCGGTTGCCCTCGTCCGTGAGTCGTCCCGGGCCGGCCGCGACGACCTCACCCTCTTGTGGACGCTCTCGCGCCGTATCCGGCAGGACCAGCCCCCCCTTGGAGACCTCCTCCTGCTCAATCGGCTTAATCACAATCCGGTCTCCCAGCGGCTGAAATGTGCGCGCCATACCTCTCTCTATCCCTCCTGTAACTATCCCTTAACCATCGTTTTCGCAGAATTAGCACTCTCGCGCAGAGAGTGCTAACCCGCGCAGTATACGCATGTTATTACGTTCTACGCAAGCGTCCCAAGCCGCGCTAGCATCACCTATCTCGTGACGATTCGCACGCCAAAGAACTGACTGCAACCCTCTCTGCCAGTGTCTGTCCGTTCCTACACGGCCTCAACGACCAGGGCGATCCCCTGACCGCCGCCGATGCACAACGACGCCATTCCGAACTGCGCCTCTCGCTTCTGCATCTCATGGAGCAGCGTGACGAAGATGCGCGTGCCGGACGCGCCGATCGGGTGACCGATGGCAATTGCGCCGCCGTTCACGTTCACGATGTCCGAGTCCAACTCAAGCTCGCGTGTCACCGCCACGGACTGAGCCGCGAACGCCTCGTTCAACTCGATCAGGTCGATGTCCTGGATGGTCAGGCCGGCGTGGCGGACGGCCTTCTGCATAGCGGTGATGGGGCCGATGCCCATAATGCGGGGATCCACACCTGCAGAGGCGTAGCCACGCACACGCGCCAGAGGCTTGAGACCATGCTCCTTGGCAAACTCCTCAGAGACCACGATCGTCGTTGCCGCTCCGTCATTGATGCCGGAGGCGTTGCCGGCCGTGACTGTTCCATTGTCTTGCGTGAATGCCGGGCGCAGCCTGCCCAGCGTCTCGCCGGTGGAGTCTGGGCGGGGATGCTCGTCCGTATCTATCACCACAGGATCGCCGCGCCGCTGCGGGATCTCCACGTTGACGATTTCGTCCGCGAACCGGCCGCTGCTCATCGCCTCCCCTGCGCGCCGCTGTGATTCAGCAGAGAATGCGTCCTGGTCTTCGCGTGAGACACCATACTCGGCGGCCACGTTCTCCGCCGTGATGCCCATGTGGCAATCTTCCATCGCGCACCACAGCCCATCGTGAACCGTCGCGTCGATCAACTCGGCATGGCCGAGTCGATAGCCGTAGCGGCCGTTCTGCACCAGGTACGGCCCGGCGCTCATGTTTTCCATGCCGCCCGCGACGATGTAGCTCGCATCGCCGGCGCGGATGGCCTGTGAGGCGAGGATAACGGTCTTGAGGCCGGAGCCGCACACCTTGTTGATGGTGGTAGCGGGCACGCTAACCGGCAGGCCACTCTGGATGGCGGACTGCCGAGCGGGGTTCTGTCCAAGCCCCGCCTGGATCACGTTCCCCATCAGCACTTCATCCGGCAAGATCTCATCCGGTATCCCGGACCGCCCGATGGCCTCCTGGATGGTGACTGCGCCTAGCTTTGGCGCCGCAACGCCTGACAGGCCGCCGCCCATCGTTCCAACCGGCGTGCGCACTGCGCTCACGATTACTGCATCGCTCATGGTCACATTCCCCCTGGGTCTCCTCTGTAATCCACAGAGTTCTAGCGGTAGTACATCCCGCCGTTCACGTCAATCGTCGCGCCCGTCATGTAGCTCGCCTCGCTCACGATGAACCGCACGACCTTGGCAATCTCCTCAACCTCACCCAGGCGGCCCAGAACGGCCTCCTTCTTGAGGTTCTCCTTCATCTCCGGCGTCAGGCCGGAAATCATGTCAGTATCAATGAACCCGGGCGCAATGGCGTTCACCTGGATGTTGGTGCGCGCGCCCTCTCTCGCGGCCGTCTTGGTGAAGCCCAAAAGCCCCGCCTTGGCAGTCGAGTAATTGATGAGACCAAGCCGTCCGGCCTCGCCGACAATGGAGCTGATGTTGACGATATGGCCGCCGCCGGCCTCGCCCATGATGTTCCAGATCTTCTTGGTCACGTTGAATGTTCCGGTCAGGTTGACCTCGATGACGCTGTCCCATTGCTCGTCAGACATGTTCCTGAGTGTGCGATCTGCAGTTGCGCCTGCATTGTTCACCAGGATGGTGACCGGTCCAAGGTCGGACACAACCTGATCAATCTGGGAATCAACCGCCGCCCGATCCGCGATATTGAACTGGTACGCGCCGGCCTTGCCGCCAGCGCCAGTAATCTCGCTCACTACAGAGTTCGCAGCTTCTTCATTCGCGTTGTAGTTCACGGCCACTGATGCGCCGCTTGCTGCCAGCTCAATCGCTGTCGCGCGGCCAATGCCGCGTGATCCGCCCGTAACGAGCGCCACCTTGCCGTCCAACAGTCCTGCCATCGTCCTTACCCCCTGTTCCTTTCCTTACCTGTATCTTTTCGTGCCCTCTATAGTGGGCGGTGTTTTCTCTATTGCTATCTACGGCTAAACCTCGACGGGCGGCGTGTATTCCCCGAACACATCTCTCAAAGCGCCGCTAATCTCGCCTGTCGTTGCATAGGCGCGTACCGCGCCCAATATCGGTTCCATGAGGTCGCCGTCTCCGCGCGCCGCGGCGCGCAATGCCTCAAGCGCGTTCGTCACGTCTTCAGCGCTTCGCTCAGCGCGCACGCGCTCCAGTGACTGATGCTGTTCCGCGACGACGCGGTTGTCCACGCGGAACACCTGCAGCGACTGGTCTTCGTTGCCATCAGTGAACGAGTTGACGCCGACAACAACTTGGTCGCCGTTCTCGATGGATTGCTGTACATCGTAGGACGCCTGTGCAATCTCCTTCTGAATCACGCCGTTCTCGATTGCCGTCACGGCGCCGCCAAGGTCCTCGATCTGACGCAGGTACTGCCACGCCTTTTCCTCGAGGTTGTTGGTCATCCACTCGACGAAGTAAGAGCCCGCAAGCGGGTCTACTGTGTCCGCGACGCCCGTCTCATGCGCGAGAATCTGCTGCGTGCGCAGCGCGACACGCTGCGCCTCATCCGTCGGGATGCCAAGCGCCTCGTCATAGCAGGACAGCGCAAGGCTCTGCACGCCGCCCAGCACCGCCGCCATGGCCTGGTATGCCGCGCGGACGATGTTGTTCTGCGGCTGCTGTGCCGTCAGCGTCGATCCGCCGGTTTGCGTATGCGTTCGCAGCATCCACGAGCGCGGGTCCTGTGCCCCGAACCGCTCCTTCATAATCTTCGCCCACATGCGGCGCAGCGCTCGGTATTTGGCGACCTCTTCAAGGAAATTGTTGTGCGTATTGAAGATCCAGGAGACGCGAGGCCCCCATGAATCCGCATCAACGCCACGCTCGACGAATGCCTCGCCGTACGCAATGGCATTGGCGAACGTGAAGGCAATCTCCTGCGCCGCCGTGCTGCCCGCGTCACGCATGTGATAGCCGCTGATGGAGATGCTGTTGAATCGCGGCATCTCTCGGGCGCAGTAGCCGACGAGGTCGGCGGCGAGGCGCAGCGAGGGCCCCGGCGGATAGATATACGTCCCGCGTGCGATGTATTCCTTCAGCACGTCGTTCTGCGCGGTGCCGGTGAGCGCGGCGGGTTCATGACCCTGCTTCTCGCCCACGGCCACGTACATGGCCACCAGCAAGGCGGCCGGCGAGTTAATGGTCATCGACGTGCTGACCTTGTCCAACGGGATGTCCTGGAACATTAACTCCATGTCGCGCAGGGAATCGATTGCCACGCCGACCTTGCCGACTTCACCGAGCGAATGCCCGTCATCGGAGTCGTAGCCAAGCTGCGTCGGCAGATCAAAGGCCACGGAGAGCCCCGTCTGGCCCTGGTCCAGCAGGTAGCGGAACCGCTCATTGGACTCCGTTGGCGTGCCAAATCCGGCGTACTGCCGCATAGTCCAGAACCGCCCCCGGTACATCGTGGGCTGCACGCCCCGCGTGAACGGGTACTCACCGGGGAAGCCGACGTCACCAAGAAAGTCCAGATCAGGGATACTCTCAGGCGAATAGGCCCGGCTGATTCCCTCCACCGAGTCAGTATCAAAAGACTGCTTGCGCTCACGCGCGCCGGCGGTCTTTTCTTCCCACGCGGTGTGGGCCGCGCGGATCTCTTCTTCAGAGCGTGTTGCCATGGCGACGCCCCCTAATCCTCACTATCCTCCGGCTTTCGCGGAATGAGTACGCTGCGCTTGAATGTCATCACCGTTTCTTCACGCTGATTCGTCGCCCGCGTCTCCACCGTCACGACGCCACGGTCGGGCCGTGAATCGCTTGGCCGCACCGACAGCACTTCCGTCTCCGCATATATGGTATCCCCATGGAAGGTCGGCTTGTGAAATCGAATCTCGTCCAGCCCGAGATTTGCAATGGCGCGACCGGAAACATCTGAAACACTCAACCCGAAAGCAATGTCCACAACCAGGTTGCCCACAACCACGTTCTGCCCGAACTGGCTGTTCCGGCCGAACTCCTCGTCGATGTGCAGGGGATGATGATTCATCGTCAGCATGCAGAACGCGATGTCGTCCGCCTGCGTGATTGTCCTGCCGGGCCAGTGCTTGTACACCGCCCCCTCTTCAAACTCCTCCAGGTAGCGTCCAAACTGCATCCCCAAACCCCCTAACTCACCGCGTACCGCTGCAGCACGCTGCGAGCAATGATTGTCCGCTGTATCTCGTTGGTGCCCTCATAGATCATCATGCCGGGTGCGTCACGGAAGAACCGCTCAACCGGCATCTCCTTCGTATAGCCTATCCCGCCATGAATCCGCATGGACTCCAGCGTCGCCTGCGTGGCGACTTCCGTCGCGAACAGCTTGGCCATGCCGACTTCCGTATCCGCGCGCCCGCCCTGGTCCTTCACACCCGCCGCCCAACGCGCCAACAGCCGCGCCGCGGTGATGTTCGTGTACATATCAGCAAGCTTGAGCTGGATGGCCTGGTGTTCTCCGATGGGCTTGCCGAACGCCTGCCGCTGCTGTGCGTACGTTGCGGCTGCTTCGAACGCAGCCCGCGCCACACCAACGGCTCGCGCCGCCGTGTTCACGCGACCCACCTCAACGCCGCTCAGTATCTGGAAGAAGCCCTGCCCCTCCTCACCGCCAAGCAGGTTGCTCGCAGGCACGCGAAGATCGTCCATCGATAGCTCGGACGCCTCGATGCCCTTGTAGCCAAGCTTCTCGATGTCCCGTGTGACATTGAAGCCCGGGTATTCAGGCTGGACGAGCAAGCAGGAGATGCCGCGATAACGCGGGTCAACGTGCGGATCCGTCTTGACGGCCATGGCAAACAACCCGCCGCGCCGTCCGTTGCTCACGAACAGCTTTGAACCGTTCACCACATAGTCGTCGCCGTCCTTCACGGCAACCGTTTGGATTGCCTGCACGTCTGAACCGGCATTCGGCTCAGTAATTGTCAACGCGCCGCGCCGTTCGGCTGTTGCAAGCTGTGGCAGATAACGTTTTTTCTGGTCATCTGTGCCGTATGACGCGACCAGGTGCGTGATTATGACGTGCGTGTTCAGGATCCCACCGAGGCTCATCCATCCCCGTGCCAGTTCTTCCACCACGCCGGAATAGCTCACATATGTGGCACCGATGCCGCCGTATTCCTGCGGAATCATCAACTCGAACAGGCCAAGTTCCCGCATCCCCTGTACAAGCTGATCCGGGAACGTGTTGCTGTGCTCAAGCTCATCAACGACCGGGACAACCTCCCGGTCGACCCATCGGCGCACCTCAGCCGCGATGGCGTCCTGCGGTTCGATGATGGGATCAGGCATGACGCTTCCGGACGCAGGACCCTTTAGGCGACGTGTCGGCCCGCCTGCCGCAGAACGTCATAGCCCGTGATTTCAGCGTGTCGCGCGGCGTGCTCAGATAGCCAATCCGCTTCAACCTTGCCCGCCTGGGCAGCCTTGGCCAGGAGCACCAGATACCCCTTGGCCGTCGCCTCGTCGACGAACTCGCCCGTCTCCTCAAAGACAAACGCTCCGCCGCCGCGCTCATGATAGTTATCGATCAGGCGTGAAGCGTACTCGGTAAGAGAATCACTTGGCGTGAACGCCATGTTGGCCATCGGCGCCTGCTGCGGGTGGATAATCCACGTGCCGTCCATGCCCAGGTTCGCGGCTTCAACGTTCTTCTGGAGCAGGTCCTCATTGATCTTCGCCGCGTCCTCCTCCGACGTGTCGCGCCGGACAAGTGTGAAGAACACGTTGTCGATAGCGTGCAGCTCGGCCGCCTTTGCCGCCACCGCCATGTGCTGCTTGGCGTAGTGGAAGTTCTTGTTCTGGTCTTCGACGACATCCACGACACCCATCACCGCCGCGAAGTCCGCGATACCGAAAATCAGGCCCGCCATTCGCGGCGAGGCCGTTGCGATCTTGCTGACGTTGACCATCGCTTCCGGCGTCTCGATCAGCGTCTCGATGGCAACCTTCGTCGTCCAACCCGCCTCAAGTTCAAGGGCATCGAGCAGGCGGGATACGTAAATGACATCCTCCGGCCCGGTCACCTTGGGCAAGATAATTCCGTGGAACTTGTCGACCGCCCCTCGCATGATCGTTTCCACGTCGCCGAGGAAGAAGCGAGAGTGGATGTTGTTTGGACGGAACGTGACAACCTTGCTGCCGTAGTCCAGCGTGTTGAACGCCTCCATGATTGTCGAGCGGGAGGCTTCGCCCTTGAACTCATATGGGCACGCGTCTTCCAGGTCCGCCATCACGTGGTCGACTGGTGCGCCGGCTGCATTCTCATGCATCCGCATGTTGTGACCGGGATACGTCATTTCCGTCCGTGGAACGACGATCCGGCTGCCCTGATCAAGAACAAACATCTAAATTCGCCTCCTAAACGGATTCTGAGAAGACGACCGAGTCACGCCGATGCTGCAGATTGGGGGTCACGCTACTCGTCACGCACGGTGTCCAGCATCACCAGCGCCTCGCCGGTCAGTACCACTTCATCTTTCTGATTCGTGCACGTGGTTGAAATGGTGGCGCGACGGCGATCAACGTCAAGCTCGGTGACCTCAAGGGTTGCAGTGACTGAGTCGCCAAGCCACACGGGGGCTCGGAACTGTAGTGTTTGTCCCATATAGATAGCGATTGCATCTGGAACGAGTTGAGTACCGATCGCGGCAGAGATAACACCGGCTGTGAGTATCCCATGGGCGATTCGATTGCCGAAGCGGGTGCGCTTGGCGTAGGTCTCATCAAGGTGGATGGGCTGAACGTCGCCGGTCGCCTCCGCAAACTGCTCTACGTCACGTGCTGAAATCTCTTTCGTGAACGAGACGACAGTTCCTACGGATACGCCTAGAACCTCATCCGCCAATTGGTACCCCCTTACGCGCAAGGCAACTCAGCCGGCCCCACCGCTGATTCACGCTGCTCTTGGCAGTGTCAGACACGCCGTATCGTACCATGCGACTCCTTCACCCGTCATTTTTACTGCTAGCTGCGCCAGTTGCCGCATTCCGCGCTACACTGTGTGGTCAGAGTGGATAATTGCGCACCCTCAAGATTGAATCGAATGGAACGACACGCCTCAAACGGCTATAGAGGGAAAAGGCTGTGAACGTATTACGAGGCATCTCATTGGCGTCCCTGACGATGCTTGTCCTCATTGGCACCGCCGGTGGCGGCGAGCAGACCAATTCAGGTCGTGGCCTATGGACTGTTTACAACGTCGAAAACACCAGTATCGCCAGTCTCTTTCTGACGGAAGTCTATGAAGACGTCCATGGACGCAAGTGGTTTGCAGGTTTCGACAATGGCGCGTCTCTGTATGACGATGGGGCGATTATCACCTACAACGCGAGCAATAGCGGCATCATCGCGCGCGCAACCTCGTTCATCTACCATCCGGATGGCACTGTCTGGGTTGGCACGGAAAGAGGCATTGTCGTTCTTGAAGAGGGCCAATGGTCGCGCTTTGATGCCGATGGCAGCCTCGGCCTGGATGAGGTGTTTGTCTCCTCACTCCTGCTCGACAGCCAGGATCGGATTTGGGTCGGCACGTGGGGCGAGGGCATCCATCTTTTTGAGGACGGTGAATGGCGATCATTCGGCATCGATGATGGCATGCCCGATGATCGTATCTGGACGTTCTACGAGGACGCCGGAGGGCGGGTCTGGGTTGGATCAAAGGGCGGCGTCGTGGTATTCGAGGCAGACGGACAACGCACCGTCTATACGGAGGGCAACAGTCCTTTGGCCTCAAACGAAGTACGTGTTTTCCTGGAAGACTCCAAGGGTGACTTGTACATTGGCGCCTACGGCGGCGGCCTGAATGTCCTGCACGCAGATGGTGAATGGCGGGAGGACCCGTATACCGCCCAACACGGCATGCCCTCCAACTTCGTAACTGCCCTGGCCGTCATTACACCGGATGAGGACGCGGTCAATGATGACGAAGTCCTGTGGGTGGGGACGGAGGCCGGCATATCGAGCTTTGACGGAACGGTGTTCTCTGACCCGCTCACGGTCAGGATTGGAGAACTTTCGCACCACTTCATCGAGGATCTTCACGCCAACGATGACGGCACGCTTTGGATCGTAACCTTTGGGGGTGGAGTGTCCATCTATGACCCCGAGGAAGAATCCTACGAACACCTCTTGCCCTCCGAAACCGGACTCCCGGCCAATGACGTTTACGGGCTCCTTGAAGACAGCCAGGGCAACATCTGGGTGGGAACATCGCAGGGCGTCGCCAAGTTTGATGGGCGCGTCTGGGAAACCTATACCCAGTTCAATAGCGGCCTCGCCTATCGTTTTGTGACCGGAATCACGGAAGACAAGAATGGCCAAATCTGGATGTCAACCCTTAGTGGTGGCTCCGTCTACGACCATGGCGATTGGATTGAGTACGACAGGTTCGGTGATGAGGAAGGAGAGCAGCGCCTCCCCAGCAATTCTCTCTTCAACGTTTACTACGACAGCCAGGATAGAGTGTGGTTTGCAACGGGCCTCGGCGCGGCGGTGCTCGAAGACGGCGAATGGACCCTCTACAACCGTAGCGATGGCCTGAACACAAACATCATCAGTGTTGTCACAGAAGATTCCGCGGGCCGTGTTTGGCTCACGCATTGGCAGGGAATCAATATCTTCGACAACGGCATCTGGAACAGCCTGAAAACGGAGAATGCCGATATTCGTACCGACCTCGTCCTTGCATCCCGTGAGGACAGTCAGGGCCGCATGTGGTTCGGCACCATCGGTGATGGAGTCGCTATCTATGACGGCCAGCAGTGGACCAAGTTGAATCGGGCCAATGGACGCCTCCCCAATGACAATGTCCGGTCCTTCGCCGAAGATACGGCCACGGGCCGCCACTGGGTCGGCACGGACGGTGGCGTCATCGGGCTTGTGAACGACGAACTCTGGATGGTCTATACGGCAGAGTCAACGCCGTTGCCGCACAATCGCGTCAATGAGCTCGTGCTTGATCGAGACGGCAACCTGTGGATCGGCACGGCAAATGGCGTCGCCGTCTTCCATCCCGGGGATGACTTCCCCTTGCTGGAAACCGCTGCGAACATCTTCCCGTGGAGCGATTCCCCATTCAAGGACGCCACAGGCCGCGATCAGGGCGACCTGGGTTAGCTGAACCCTCTGTCATTCAGAGCGCAGCGAAGAATCCAAAGCCTTGAAACATAGCCGAAGCCGGAACGCGGCGGCCAAACTGCATTACACATTCAAGCCTGATTGCGAACCTTGGCTGTAGGCACTGCCTACCGCGGCTACTGCGCCGTTACAGCCTCCGCCCGGCCGTTTGACGATGTCGACGCTGACGTTGAAGACTTCCGCGTCGTGCGGCGTGTTGTGCCATTCGTTGTCCGCCGCCGCCTCTTCCGTGCCGGCTCCTTGTTCACCCACAGACCCTCTTGTGAGAGCAGATCCGGTGTGAGAAGCGTGCGCAGATCAGCCTTATCCCAGAGATCGGGCGATTGATTCGATTCGAACGTTACGACCTGAACATACTTGCCGAGGTTCTTGAGCGTCTGGATGGCGTAAGCAAAATCGCCGTCGCCGGATACCAGTACCGCCATGTCGTAATAGTCCTGCCACGCGTAGTACAGCAGATCCGTGGCGAGCATGATGTCCACGCCTTTTTCAACCACCTGGCCGTCGCGGATGCGCGTCGTGCCGAAGCGAGTTTCCACATATGGAATCAGGTGCAGAGCCTGCAGGAACCGCTGCTGTTGCTGGAACTCTGTAGGGCGGCGTTTCTCGTCCTGGATGATGTTGTAGTAATACGTGCGAAAGAGCGGGCGCTCGCCCGCGATCCACTGGATAAACGCTGCGAAATCGAGATCAGTCCGGCTGCAGGATTCCTCTAACGCGTGATAAAGATTACTTCCGTCAATGAAGATGGCGATGCGCTCGCTGCCCTCGCGCCACGGGCGGAGCTCATCAGTCGAGGCCGAGCTTGTGTTATCGGGGGCCGTAGGGCACCTCCTCTTTTGGGAAACGGCTCAGTCTGCGGACGCTTGCCCATCATTTGAACCGTTTCGAAAACTTCTTGACGTAAGTATACCCCAACCCGCTCGCCGTCATTCCGAGCGCAGCGACGAATCCAAAGACTCGATTACCCTGCAGAAGTTGGAACGCGGCCCTCAAAACCAATTGCTAATCAACTTGGATCGCGCGCCTTGGCCGTAGGCACTGCCTACGTCATTCTGAGCGCAGCGAAGAATCTAGAGTTCCCGCGCTGCCGCTAAGCCGTGCAACGCTAGTCCAACGCCCCTAGATGAGGCTCTTGGACTGCCCGCCGTCAATGTTGATCGTCGTGCCTGTCAGGAAGCCCGCCCGCTCAGAACACAGGAATGCGATGAGGTCGCCGACAGGCTCCGGCCAACCGAATCGCTCCATCGGCAGGTTGTTCTTGATGAAGTCTCGGACAACCTCAGGCTCGTTCTGCGTCTGGAAACGATCCCAGCTGCCCGTCGGAAACACGACGGACCCGGGCGCGACGGAGTTGATCAGGATGCCGTCCTTCGCGTAGCTGAGCGCCGTGCTCTTGGTGAATGCAATAAGAGCGGCCTTCGTCGTCATATACGCCACGCCCCCGCCATGCTCGCGTCCCCAGATGGAAGAGACGTTGACGATGCGTCCCCAACGCCGCTCCTGCATCCCCGGCAGCACGAGGCGGCTTAGCCGGATCGGCCCCAGCACGTTCAATCCCCATAGGTCTGACCATTCTTCTTCGCCGATTGCAAGGACATCACCTCGCCTGCTCGCGCCCGCGTTGTTCACAAGAATGTCGATTGCCCCAAGCTGTTCGACCACAGACTCGTGCAGTTGCTCAAGCGAAGCGTTGTCGGTCACGTCCGCGGCTATTGCGGCTGCGGCTGGCGACCCCGCCGCTGTCAACTCCGGCAGAACGACATCGAGATTCTCCTGAGTGCGAGCGCAGATGGCGACTTTCGCGCCCTCCGCTGCGAGGCTCAAGGCAGCCTGCCGTCCGAGCCCTCTGCTTCCGCCCGTGACGAGCGCAACCTTTCCGGCGATACCGAGATCCATGTCGTCCTGCCTCCCCGCTGTTTACAGTCCCTCTGAGGCGTTGGCTGCCAAATGCCGCCACACACCGCCCACGGCCGCCTGCGCCCGCGTGCCGCTCACCAGTTCCTTGAAATGCGGCAGTTCAGACGTGGGCGGCTGGGCATTGCTTTCGGCTATCTGCTCTTCCGTGATTCGCGCGTGGTCCGGTCCCGCCGCCGCGTACGCGTACCAGTTCATCCGCGCCTGCTCCTCAAAATGCGCCATGTTCATCACCGCGTCACCGGGGGACGTGCCGACGGTTACCGCGCCATGCCCCTGCAGCGTGAGAACCGTCGCGTCGCCCAGTGCCTCCGCCACGCCCACACCGTCTTCCTCGGTCAGGATGAGCTTGCTATGCGGATACACAGGAACCGCTTGTGTCACGAGTTCCATCCCCTCGCGGCACATAGGGACGAGGTTGACCCCCAGTATCCCCATGACGATTGCATAGCGCGGGTGGACGTGAACGATGGACTGCACGTCCGGTCGAGCGCGATAGATGCAGGAGTGGATCTTGACCTCAAAGCACTGCGTGATGCCGGGCGGGCCGCCGACCTTGAAACCGTCCAGGTCGCAAACGACCATCCCCTCCGGCTCGGCGCGTGCCAGCGCGTCGATGGCGTAGCCGCGCCCCTTGACGACGAACTGCTCTGGATTGTCCGGCACGCGCATGCTCACGTGGCCGAGAGAGCCGAGCACGCCGGACGCGAGGCCGATATCCGGCAACACGCGGTTTGCAATGGCCACCTCACGCTTGACGTCATCCAACTGCATCGTCATGAGTCATCCCCCTCAGTGCTCAGGCGTCTCAGCGAATCCTACGTGGACGGCGCGCCGCGCGTAAAGCAGGGGAATGATTAGGCCGAAACGGTATCCAACTCCGCCATCTCCTTATCAGAGAGTTCCCACCCCAGCGCGCCCGCGTTGTCTGCTGCCTGCTGCGCGTTCTTCGCACCGGGAATCGGCAGCGACCCCTTCTGGATGAGCCACCGGAGCGCCACCTGCGATGGCGTCTTGTCCTCGTGCCGCGCACCGATCTCTCTGAGTGCCTCAACGATCGGCTGAACCTGGATTACCTTCTTGCGCAGGCGCCGACCGCGCCAACCGCTGGGTTTGTTATCCGGTGTGTACTTGCCAGTCAGCAACCCCTCCGCGATGGGGCTGTAGGCGATCACCGTCACGTCCAGGTCCTTGCACACGTCCAGTAAACCCTCGTGCTCGATGTGCCGATCAAGCAGGCTGTACGGCAGCTGGTTGGACGCGAGCGGAATACCGGCGCGAGACAGTAGCTCATGTGCCCGCTTCGTCAATTCGGCATCGAAATTGGACACGCCTACAGCCGTGACCAGCCCCTCGTCGTGCACTCGAATCAACCCGTCCACCCACTGCCTGAGCCGCAAACGCGCGGGCACAACCGGCCAGTGAATCTGGTAGAGATCGACGCGCTCCAGCCCAAGCCGCCTCAGGCTCGCCTTGAGCGCGCGTGGCACATCACCCGCCCGCCACCGCCACGGATAGGGCATATACTTCGTCGCCACAAAGGGCGCATTGCCCTCACCATCTGAACAGCTAAGCTCTCCTGCCAGCTGCCCAAGAATCCTCTCGGACCTCCCCCGCCCGTACAACTCCGCCGTATCGAACAGCGTCACACCGGCACCGAGCGATGCCCGGAACGCCCCGCGCACGTCATTCTCGCCATAGGACTTGCCGTAGCCCCAGTACCACGTGGAACCCCACGGCCACGCCCCCACCCCCAACGGCGCAATGGAAATACCCAACTCCGGCGGACCGAAAGGCCGCGTTTCAGTCATGGAGACCTGGGGAGATTAATCCCTCGCCATCCACCGCAGAACCGGCCGGCGAGCCGCCAGCGCCTCGTCGATTCGGCGGACGGGCGTGGTATGCGGCGCGCCGCGTACCAGGTCAGGGTCTTCCGAGGCCTCTTGCGCAATGGAGATCATCGCGTCGATGAACACGTCCAGCGTCTCGCGGCTCTCTGTCTCTGTCGGCTCGATCATCAACGCCTCTTCCACGATCAACGGGAAATAGACCGTCGGCGCGTAGAATCCGTGGTCGAGCAGCCTCTTGCAGATATCACCCGCCCGCACGTCATGCTGCCGCCGCTGCCGAGTGGCGGAGAAAACGGCCTCGTGCATGCAGATGCGGTCGTATTGCAGGTGGTAGTGGTCCTTCAGCCGTGCGCGGATATAGTTCGCGTTCAGGACGGCCGCCCCGCTCACCTCTTTCAGCCCGGCCGCCCCGTGCATCCGGAAGTACGTGTACGCCCGCAGCAGCACCCCGACGTTCCCCGCCGCTGAGCCGATACGTCCGACAGACTGCGCCGGCGCGGCAAGGTGATAGAGGCCGTCGGCGCGTTGCTCTACGTGCGGCGTCGGCAGGAACTCCGCCAGGTGCTCCTTGACGCACACTGGCCCCGCGCCCGGCCCGCCGCCCCCGTGCGGCGTTGAAAACGTCTTGTGAACGTTGATATGCACGATGTCAAAGCCGAGATCGCCCAGTCGCGCCCGTCCCAGCAGGGCATTCAGGTTCGCCCCGTCGCCGTATACCAGCCCCCCCGCTTCATGGACGAGTTCGCAGATCTCGGCGGTCTTGGGATCGAACAGCCCCAGAGTGGTCGGCATCGTCAGCATGATGCCCGCCACCTCCGGCCCCAACACTGACCGCAGCGCGTCCATATCAACGTTGCCGACGGGATCGGTCGGCACCGTCACGAGTGTGAATCCTGCCATCGCCGCCGACGCCGGATTGGTGCCGTGCGAGGAGTCCGGCGAGAGGACGACGGTGCGCTGGCTGTCGTTGCGGCTGCGGTGATACGCGCGGAAGAGCAGCATCCCCGTCAACTCGCCGTGTGCCCCCGCGGACGGCGCGAGGCTTGTCGCGTCCATCCCCACCACGCTCGCCAGCATCTCCTGCAGGCTGTACAGCGCCCCCAGCGTCCCCGCGCACACCTCGGGCGGCAGGTACGGATGCGCGTTCGCGAACCCCGGCATCCCCGCAACCGTCTCATTGACTCGCGGGTTGTACTTCATCGTGCAGGATCCCAGCGGGTAGAAGGTGGTGTCGACGGCGTAGTTCGACTGGCTGATGCGTGTGAAATAGCGCATTACGTCCAGCTCGCTGATCTCCGGCAGGAGAAGTTGCTTGCGCAGTGTCGCCTCAGGAAGCGGGGGCGTAACCGGTGGGACCGCCGGAACGGGCGTTGTTACCCCGCGCCGCGCCGGTCGAGATACATCCAGCAGCAACGGTACACGCTTCTCCGCCGCGTCGCCGATGGCCAGGATCGTCTCATTGCCCGCAGGAGCCGTTTCGACGGCAGGCCAATCCGATAGAGTAGTAGCCGCCGATCCGTCTTCCCCGTCCTTCTCTTCAGATACGCCTGCGATCCCCGCAAGAGCGCTCACAAGTCGATCAATGTCGGTCGTTGTCGACGTTTCCGTGATGCAGAGCAAAAGCCCGTTGGGCACGCGGTCGGAAACGTCGATTCCGCCGATGATGCCGTGCTGTTCCCACAGCCGCCGGTTCACATCCGCAGGCGGGATCGGACACTCGACCACGAATTCCTTGATGAACAACGCGTTCTCGCCACCGTGAATTGCGAAACCGGGCAGGGAAGATATGCGCCGAGCGGCGTTGTGCGTGGCCTGGTAGCAGCTGAACGCCACCTCCCGCAGCCCCTGCGGCCCGAGAGCGGCGGTATGGACGGCCACCGCGATGGCGGCCAGCGTCTCCGCCGTGCAGATATTGGACGTCGCCTTTTCCCGCCGGATGTGCTGCTCGCGCGTCTGCAGTGTCAGCACGAACGCATCGCGTCCGTCCGCGTCCACGCTGCGCCCAACAATGCGCCCCGGCATCTGCCGCAGGTACTCGTTCTTGCATGCGAAGAAGCCAACGCCCGGCCCGCCGAACCCTAGCGCGATTCCAAGCGGCTGCCCCTCCGCCACGACAATGTCCGCGTCGTATTCGCCCGGCGGCCTGATCAACGCCAGTGATACCGGTTCCACGGCCACCACCAGCAGCCCGCCGCGTTCATGAATCGCGTCGGCAAGGGCATCGGGGTCGTCATCTATGAGGCCGTCATATGCCGGCTGCTGAATGATAAGACAGGCGGGTTCGCCCTCCGGCGCGTCGTCAATCCCGTCAATGACCGTGATCTCCTGCGCGCCCGCGTATGTTTCCAACGCGGCCCGATACAACGGCGACACGCTGGAATGAACGGCCACACTGCGGCGGCGTGTGAGGCGGCATGCCATCAACGCGGCCTCTGCCAACCCACTCGCCCCGTCGTACATCCCCGTATTGGCGGCGTCCATGCCGGTCAGTTCACAGACGACCGTCTGGAACTCGAACAGCGCCTGCAGAATGCCCTGGCTCGCCTCCGGCTGGTAGGGCGTGTACGGCGTCAGGAACTCGCCGCGAGAGATGATCGCTCCCACCGCGTTCGGCACGTAATGCCGCGCAAACCCGCCCCCCAGGAAGGACGGAGCCGCGTCTGCAGACACGTTCAGCGCCGCCATGTGGCCCATATGAGTCACAACATCGTGCTCGGACAACGCCGGCGGCAGGTCTAACTGCGGGTTGCGGTATTCGGCCGGAATGTCAGCAAACAGGTCGTCCACGTCGTTGACGCCTATGATATCGAGCATGTGCTGCCGGTCGGCAGCGGTCATGGGAACGAAGGGGGCTGGGTTGCGCTGCTCAGTCACCGCCGCTCAACTCCGTCAGGAATGCTTGGTACTCATCGTGAGAAAGCAGGCTCTGTAATTCGCGCTCGTCCTCAATGGTCACGCGCAGCATCCAGCCCTCTCCGTATGGATCCTCGTTCACCAGCTCCGGCTTGTCCTCAAGGCCTGAATTGACCTCGGCAACCGTGCCGCTGACAGGTGAGAAGAGGTCAGAGACGGACTTGACCGACTCAACCTCACCAAACGTCTCGAACTGCTTGACTGCTGCGCCTGCATCCGGAAGATCGACATAGACGACGTCGCCCAGTTCGCCCTGGGCGTAGTCCGTGATGCCAACGGTGGCCGTGTTCGGGTCCGCATCGTCGCGCGCAACCCACTCATGCTCGCGGCTGAATACCAGATTGGCCGGGTCAAATGGCATATCACGTCCCCCAGTTAGTCCGTCTCCGCATACAGTGGAGCGGCAAAGTGCCCATTCATTCTAGCCGCAGAACGAGGTGGCTTGCCCAGTACTCGCGTGACGTCGTTAGCCGCGATTCGCCTGCAGGAACGGCAATGACACCGTCGTCGCGCGGACAGTCCGGTTACGGATATCAACATCCACTCCGTTCCCGGGTTCAGATACATCTGTCGGTAGGTAAGCAAGCGCGACGCTGTAGTCCAGCGACGGCGAATACGCCCCGCTCGTGATAACGGATTCCCCGCCGTCCCCCGTCCGCACCGTATAACCATGCCGTGGGGCTGACCGCCCCTCCACAGTGAGGCCCGTAATCCGTTTCTCGACGCCGTTCTCTGCCTGCTCTCGCAGCCTCTCGACGCCCAAGAAATCCTTGTCCAGGTTCACGAACCGATCCAGACCGGCCTCCAATGGCGTCACCGTGTCGTCCATGTCCTGCCCGTACAACATCAGTCCGGCCTCGAGCCGCAGCACGTCACGCGCCGCAAGCCCGCATGGCGCAACGCCACGCTCATCCACAAGCGTCCGCCACACTCGCTCCGCATCCGCAGACGGCACAATCACCTCGAAACCGTCCTCGCCCGTGTAGCCGGTGCGGGAAATAAGCGCCGATGTTCCCGCTACCATCGTGGAACGACACGCAAAGCGTCCCAATTCAGCTAGCGGCAGATCAGTGAGCGCCTGCAGCGCATCGACTGCCCCCGGCCCCTGCACGGCCATCATGGATGTCTCATCCCGCTCATGGTTGATAGCCGCATCCCCGCAATGTTGACCAAGCCAGCCGGTAATACGGTCCCAACTCGCCGCATTGCAGACCATCAGGAACTCTTCATCGGCAAGCCGCATAACGACCACGTCGTCGAGAATGCCCCCTGATTCGTTGCAGATAAGGCCGTAGCGTCCGCGTCCGGGGCGGAGCCTGCCGATATTGCTGGTCACGACGCGGTCGAGCGCATCAGCCGCGCTCGCCCCACTCAGCCTGATACGGCCCATGTGCGAGACATCGAACATGCCCACGCGCTGCCGGACGGCGGCATGCTCAGCCAGCACGCCGTTCGAGTACTGCACGGGCATGTCCCACCCGCCGAACTCCACAATCCGCCCGCCAAGCGCAACGTGCGTGTCATAAAGGGGTGTGCGCAAGTTGGTCATCAGTCTTCGGAATTGGCGGCGGCCACCCGCTCCCGCAGCTCCTCTTCCCGCTCTGCCTGCTCCGGCGTCATCTCCGGCGCAAAATCCTCCGTCTCATAGAGTGGACGGATCTCAACCTCGGCCATCCCGGGCATCGGCTGCGGACACCGCTTGACCCACTCAACGGCCTCATCCATGTCCGCGACCTGCCAGATCCAGAACCCTGCGATGAGCTGGTTCGTTTCAGGGAAAGGGCCGTCCGTAACGGCATTGGTGTCGCCGTCAAGCATGACGCGCGTGCCGTGCTCAGAGGGTTTTATGCCTTCGCCGCCCAGCATCACTCCTGCCTCCACGAGTTCCTCGTTGTACCTGCCCATGGCCTCAAGCAGCTCCGTGGAGGGCATGATTCCCGCCTCACTCTCAGCGGTGGCCTTGATTAGCACCATTACGCGCATCGTCCCAACATCTCCTGTCCGATATCCCCTGTACTGCCATCATACCGATGCTGCCCTACCCCCCTTGTCATTCTGAGCGCAGCGAAGAATCCTAAAGACTCATCTGGCAAGAATGCCGGAACGCGGCAAGCGTATTTCTTCCTCAGGCAGGGCAAAACCGCGAGCTAGAGCCGTAGCGCAGCTACCCGTTCACCATAAGCTTGTCGAACCATGAATGAGTAGACTTACTTGACGGCATATTGCAGATGTTGAGAATGTAGCGCAGGTACAGCTTCTCCGGTGAGAAGCAACAGAGTGGGGGCACACAATGGCTGAATACGCAAATCCAAACGCATTGGTAGACACAGAGTGGGTGGCGCAAAACCTTGATGCTGCTGGCATCCGACTCGTTGAGGTCGATGTTGATACCGCGGCATACGACCAGGGACATGCGCCCGGTGCCGTCGGTTGGAACTGGCAATCGCAGCTTCAGGACTCTGTCGTGCGCGACGTTGTCGAGAAGGGCGATTTCGAGCAACTGCTCGGGGCGTCCGGCATCGGCAACGGTACGCGCGTCATCCTGTATGGCGACAACAACAACTGGTTCGCCGCGTGGGCGTACTGGCAGTTGAAGTACTACGGGCATGAAAACGTCCAACTTATGAACGGGGGACGCGCCAAGTGGCTGGCCGAGAACCGTCCAACCACGACTGATGCTCCAACAATTACCCCGCAGACGTACGCCGCCAATGACCCGGACACGTCCATCCGCGCCCTGCGTGATGACGTGCGCGCCGCGCTTGGTTCGTCGGTTCTCGTGGACGTTCGCTCGCCTGCAGAGTTCAGCGGGGAATTGCTCGCGCCTGCAGCTTTGCCGCAAGAAGGCTCCCAGCGAGGCGGCCACATCCCTGGCGCGGTCAACATCGGTTGGGCGCAGGCAGTCAACGAGGACGCCACGTTCAAGTCCGCCGATGAATTGAGCGCAATCTACGGCGGACAGGGCGTGACCGCAGACAAGGACGTCATCGCCTACTGCCGGATCGGCGAGCGTTCCTCGCACACGTGGTTCGTACTCAAGGAGCTGCTCGGTTATCAGAACATCCGCAACTACGACGGCTCCTGGACCGAGTGGGGCAGCGGCGTCGGCCTCCCGATCGAGCGCTAACCCCCTCCGTGACCACCGCCGAACAGGTTTACCGCAACGCCGCCGGCCTCTCTGAGGTCGGCGAGTCGTTGCAGCACGAAGACACCGTCTACGCCGGAGAAATCCCTATGGCGGCGCTCACTGAAGCTGACCGCCTGCGACTTCTCGCATATCCTGCCTCGCTCGCCCGCCGAATTCGCAGGGGCAGTCAATCGGCAAGGCTCCGCGTCATCTACGTGGTGCCGGATTGCGCGACCGATGAAGCCGCCTTTGAGCCAGGTCGACCATTCAACCTGACGCCACGGGGCCGTCCCTATAACAGACAACCGGACCCGGAAGCGGCCGATCCGTCCCGTGCCCACTATTGGGAGGCGTTGTTTGACGCCCACGCGGAGGAGTTGAAGGACTCAGCCCGCGCAGCCGATGTAGAGATCGTCAGAGCCTCGGAACTCGTCAATGAAGCGGGCTTTCTCTCTGTGCTCCGCCTCGCGCTCCGATCCCCCGGCCAGATTGCGGACGCAGTACGTGAGTCAAACGCGGTAGCAGAGATCGACGAGAAGCCGTTGGTCTTTGCGGGCGCAGCGTGCCGGGAATGCGGGTCGATAAAGGGCTCGACCGACTACGATTCCGACTGGGATCGTGCCCAGTTCGAGTGTGAGGACTGCGACCACTCGCAAGAGGCGGACCTCCAGGAGCAGCCCATGTGGATGCAGGAGGACGTTCTTCGCGCCGCCGCTATCGCCGCCCTCAACCCGGCCGTCGTCATTCGACGCCCCGGAGCGAAGTGGGACGCCCGCGAAGACCTGGTCGATTCACTGCTGATGCTCGCGGGCGGAGACGGCGCGGAACTGCCTACCCGACTCATGCCCCCAAGCCTGGACAGCGAACAGGGCGGCACCCCGCTCAAAGACCTCATCCGCCTCGCAGACGACTGGGACGAAGACTACGCCGAACTGCCGTAATCCCTGGCCCCAGCCCGTCATTCCGGCGTAGGGCAGAATCCACACGTGATCCGCTTAGCCGCTAAAGACATCTTGTAGCCACCGTTCGGTCTCTTTGGGCCGACCGAACCTTAGCGTTTCTACTCCTTCTAACTCCCACCGGCCTAAGGCCTCTCTGTACTGCCGCCTGCGCCGCGTATGTGTCTGAATCGCCCACAGAATGAGCGACTCCTTCGTGAAAAGGTGTGTACGTAACCTCTCTCGATTACCGTTCCACAACCGCTCCCGCGTCATGGCACGTCGCATGATGCGAAGGACCAGTCGCCATAGGATTAGCGGCAGCGGATAGTCCAGCCAAACTATCAGCGTCGCCCTCGGCCACGTTATATCGTGGGTTGTCTGATAGTTCCCATCGACCACCCAACCATGCCCCGCAGTTGCTTCCGCTACACGTGCCCGAAGCAAGTCTTTCGGGGCTTGCACCCAATTTGCCTCCCAGTGGAGGGCATCCAATTCCACATACCGCACGCTGTGTCTATCAGCCAGCTGCTTAGCCAGCGTCGTCTTACCGCTGCCGGTCGGCCCTATTACAACAATCCGCGGCCCATCCATCCCAGTTCACACCTTGCCATTCTGAGCGCAGCGAAGGAGTCTAAAGTCCTAATAAACCGCCAAAGCCGGAACGCGGCGAACTACCTCATTCAGGAATCGAAACCGGACCGCGAACCGAGAGCCATAGCGCAGCTACCTGCCTACCCGTACGGGATACTCTCCAGATCCTCAATGCGACCGTCGACGGTAAAGCGCCACACTCCGATGTAGCCCCGGCGCACGTCGCCGTGTTCATCCCACTCAAGGACGCCGGACGTCCCGTCGTAATCGATGTCTCCACCGTCGGCCAACTTTGTCAGCCCATCAGCGATGCCGTCCGGTGTGCTGGGAATGCGAGAGCCCGGTGGCCCGGCAATGTTTCGTAGCTGATCGCGGATCACCTCTCCATCAATACTGCCCGCTGCCTGCGCTGCAAGCGCAATCGCCACCGTCGCGTCGTACGTCTCCTTCACGTATGCGAGTACGGGGAGTGCTCCATAGACGGCGATATAGGCATCGTCCCATGCTTGGGTGTCATCGCTGTGCGGTGGGAGGGCGCTCCCTGTTCCGTACACCCCCGCCAACCTATCGACCCCAATCTCCTCCGGAAGGCTTAGCCGCTTGGCCGCGTCTGCGAATACGAATTCGCTGTAGTAGCCGATATCGATTGCCTGCCCAACCAGTTTGATGGCCAGACCCTCAAAACCGATAACCACCAGCGCCTGCGCGCCGTCCCGCACCGACTCCAGTAGCGGCCCCGTGAGATCAGTGAGGTTCGGATCGACGCTAACGGAGCGCAACAGGCCGTCCCATGACGCGGTAAAGGCATCGGCAAGCCCCACCCCATAGGCGTCATCCTGGTAAATCAGGCTGATGTTAGTGAAGCCCTGACGACGCGTAACGTCGGCGAGTATTGGCCCCTGCGCAACGTCTGAGAGCGTAGTCCTGAAGAAATACCCGTCATCGTGAACGTCCGTCAGCAGGGGAGATGTCGCAGACGGACTGATCGTAGGAACGCGGTGCGAGGCGGAGACCTTCTCGGCAACTGGCAGAGACGCGGAACTCGCATTCGGCCCCACGATGGCGTGGACACCATCCTCATCAACCAGCCGCGTCGCCTCCTCTACGGCTGTATCGGGATCCCCCGTCGCGTCCGCCACTACGCCGATTACCGGCATCCCAAGCACACCGCCGGCATCGTTGATATGCTCAATCGCCAAATCAAAAGCACTCTGTCTGTCCGCCGATGCCTCCGGCGACCCTGTGAAATTGAGCAACAGACCAATCTTGAGCGGAGTTTCATCGGTCTTGTCGTCCGTCTCGAACACACCACACCCCGCGCTCATGCCGATAGCGATGAGGAGCAGCGCCGCCACAACGGTCTTCATTCCCATGTCCCTAGCCGAGTCCTCCCACGTTCACCCTGAGCCTGGTCGAGGGCTCACGAGTCTATCCTGCCACACCGCCAGGCGCTAGACTCAAACCATGACCGCTTCCGACGCCACCCTTGCCGAACTATCCCTTTCCCGCGACGAATACGACGAAATCGTCACCCGCATGGGACGTGAACCCAACGAGGTTGAACTCGGCATGTTCGGCATCCTCTGGAGCGAGCACTGCGGCTACAAGCATTCCCGCCTATTGCTGCGCCTGTTCCCCAACGAAGCCCCATGGGTTCTCATCGGCCCCGGTGAGGAGAACGCCGGGGCGGTTTCCATCGGCGACGGCCTCGCCGTCGTCATGAAGGTGGAATCCCACAACCACCCCTCCGCCATCGAGCCATACCAGGGCGCGGCAACGGGCGTCGGCGGCATCATCCGCGATATCTTCAGCATGGGCGCGCGCCCCATCGCCCTCCTCAACGCCCTCTTCTTCGGGCCATTGGATGAAAGGCCGCGCAACCGCTACCTGTTCGAGGGTGTCGTCGCCGGTATCGGCGGCTACGGCAACTGCATCGGCATCCCGGACGTTGCGGGACAGGTCTCATTCGCCCCCGCCTACTCCGGCAATCCTCTCGTCAACGCGATGTGCGTCGGCATTGCGAAAGAGAACGAAATCATCCGCGCAAGCACCGGCGGCGCAGGCAACGTCTTACTCCTTGTCGGCGCCGATACCGGCCGCGACGGCATCCATGGCGCGACGTTCGCCTCCGTGGACCTCTCTGAAGAATCCGCCGGACGCCGCCCCGCCGTGCAGGTCGGCAACCCGTTCCTGGAAAAACTCGTCCTTGAAGCATGCCTGGAGATCGCCCAGGCCGGCCTGCTCGTTGGGATGCAGGACCTTGGCGCGGGTGGCCTCACCAGCTCTGTCATCGAGTGCGCCGCACGAGCCGACAACGGCGTTGATATTGATGTCGCCCGTGTCCCGCGTCGTGAGGACGGCATGTCCGCCTACGAAGTCATGCTGTCCGAGTCGCAGGAACGAATGCTGCTTGTCGTCCCGCCTGAAAACGTCACGGCCGCTAAAGCGATCTGTGACAAGTGGGAGCTCGACTGCGACGAGATCGGCGTCGTCACGGACGGCAATAACGCCGTCATCCGCGACAACGGTGAGATCGTCGGAGACATGCCTATTGCGGCTCTGACCGAGCCGCCTGCCTACTTGCTCTCCGGCACGGAGGATTCTCAGATAGCCGTGTTGCGCGAGCGTGACTTTTCTGATCTCCCCCAGCCAACCGACTGGAACGCTACCTTGCTGCAGATGCTCGCCGCCCCCTCCCTCGCCAGCAAGCGCCCCGTCTACCAGCAATATGACCACCAGGTGGGCAACAACACCGTCCTCTCGCCCGGTCAAGCGGATGCAGCCGTGCTCCGCATCAAAGGAACGGGTAAGGGCATCGCGCTGACCATTGATGTGAATTCAAGAGCCTGCTACCTGGACCCATATTTGGGCGGGGCGTTGACGGTGGTGGAGGCTGCCCGCAACCTTTCATGCGTGGGGGCCCGCCCCCTCGCCATAACCGACTGCCTCAACTTCGGCAACCCGGAGCGCGAGCCCATAGCCTACCAGTTCGAGCAGGCCATCCGCGGTATGGCAGAGGCGTGCCACGCGCTGAACATCCCCGTTATCAGCGGCAACGTCAGCCTCTACAACGAATCCGCCGACGGCCCCATCGACCCCACACCCACAGTGGGGATGGTCGGCCTGCTTGAAGACCTTGAGGCCAGGTGCGACGCAGGATTCGCCAGTGAGGCAGACAGCATCGTCCTGATCGGCGCGCCGAACGCGGAACTCCCCGTTGACGCTCTTGGTGCGAGCGAGTATCTGTCCCGCGTGCATGGAACAGTTGCGGGACAGCCGGGCTTGGACATTGAGGCAGAGACACAGGTGCAGATCCTTGTGCGTGATGCCATTGGACGCGGGCTGCTCAAGTCGGCGCATGATGTCTCCGAGGGCGGCTTGGCAGTCGCGGTTGCAGAATCATGCGCCATCGGCGGCATCGGCGCGTTTCTCGATCTGGGTCTCAATGAAGATGCCCGAATCGACTCGACCCTGTTTGGAGAAGCGCCCGCGCGCATCGTCGTGTCCGCTGCCTCGGATGATCTCAGTGCGCTCCGCGGATTGTGCGAACAACACGGCATTCGCATGTGCGAAATCGGCACTGTAGGCGGTGAGGCGTTGCATATTGACGATCTCATTGATGTGCCGCTTGGGGATGTATCAGGTAGCTGGGAAGGCGCGCTGGAAACCGCCTAAATTGGTGGATAACTCGCGCTAAACCCCTTGCCGCCGCTCTCTGCGTTCCATAACTTTATTTCTTGTGTGCAGTCCCGAAACACACCCTACGACCAGAGCGGGACAATTGACGAAACTAAACATACGTTCTAATATTTGTTCTGAAAGGAACCATTCATGAAAGTCGTACTGATTGATGAGGCGCCGGGTCTTGGCATCGCCGGTGATGTCCGCGAGGTCAAGGATGGCTACGCCCGTAATTTCCTCTTCCCCAAGGGGTTGGCTGTCCTTGCAACGCCGCAGGAACTGGCACGTGCCGACTCTCGCAGGAAGGCTGAAGTTGAGCGGCGGACCAAGCTCAATCTTGAGATGGAGAGCGTGGGTGAGCGCCTTGCGGAGGAGCGTTTGCTGATCGCCGTGCGCGTCGGGCCCGGTGGCCGCCTCTACGGCAGCGTCACCACGACTGAAATTGCAGAGGCTGTGAATGAGGCGATGGGTGTGGAGATTGATCGCCGCGCCGTCCAGCTTGCCCAGCCGATCCGTGAGCTTGGGCACCACCAGACCCCTATCCGCCTTGCCCCTGATGTGATTCCCAGCGTGACCATCACTGTCTACCAGGAGGGAACAGAACCTCCACCCCTCGTGGAAGAGACTCCTGAAGAGGAACAGGAAGGCGCAGAGACTGCCGAGGCCACCACTGATGAGGTAACAGCCGAAGCAGCCGACGCTCCGGAAGCGACGGCAGAGGAAGCGGAGGCGGAAGGTTCGGAGGCCGCTGCGGCCGAGGACGAGGAGGCAGAGACAGCCACCCCTGAAGAGGGTGAGGCCGAGGCCGCTGACGAGGATGACTCGTAGAAGCGGAGTGCTCGGCCCGCAGTCCGTGGGCCACCGGAGCTTGCGGATCAGAAGGGGCCGAGGTGTCGAATGTACACCGAGCAGCTACCCCCACATGACGACGAAGCTGAGGAAGCAGTCCTTGGCTCAATGCTTATTGATGGCGAGACCGTCCCCGGTGTGCAGATCATCGTGGAGGCAACGGACTTTTACCGCCAACGCCACGCGTGGATATTTGAGGCCTGCGTAACCCTCTTCACACGGAATGACCCCATAAGCCAGATCAGTGTAGCTGATGAGCTCGCACGCCATCAGCGACTTGAAGAAGTTGGCGGGCTACCTTTCCTCAGCCATCTCATAGCCGTTGTCCCCACGTCCGTTTATGCGGACAACTACGCGCGTGTCGTTCGGCGCCTCTCCATCCACCGCCGACTAATCGACGCTGGAGGACAGATCGCCGGGATTGGCACCCGCGCCGAGGAAGATGAGGAGGAATCCCTTCGCAAGGCCGAAGAGCTACTCTACAGGATGCGGCTCGGACAGAACACCCGCGATTTGGAGGCGCTGCGGGATGTCCTGGATCGGTATGTTGAGGACAGTGAGCAGGCGGTTGGCGGCCGTGCCGGCGGCGTCGAAAGCGGCTTTGTTGATCTTGACCGACAGCTTGGCGGCGGGTTTCAGCCCGCGGATCTGCTCATACTTGCCGCGCGTCCCGGTGTCGGCAAGAGTGCTTTCGCACTCAACGTTGCCAAGGCGGCTGCCCAAACCCGGAAAGCGGACGGTAGACCGCGCATCGTCGCTTTCTTCAGCCTTGAAATGGCGTCAGAGCAAGTTATCGAGCGCCTTCTAGCAGGCGAGTCCGGCATCAACTCAACGCGTATCCGTGCCCACATGTGGACCGACTACGAAGAGGGCGCGATTATGAACGCCGTTGGGCGGCTAGCTGATTTGCCCCTCTATATCGACGATTCGGTCAGTCTCAACGTGGTGGCGCTCCGATCCAAGGCACGGCGGCTCTTCCTCGAAGAAGGGCTCGATTTGATCGTCGTGGACTATATGCAATTGATGTCCAGCACGAACACGTTCGGGAATCGTGTGCAGGAAATCTCCGAGATTTCTCGATCACTCAAGGCGCTTGCCCGCGATTTGAACGTTCCGGTGTTGGCACTCTCTCAGCTCTCCCGCGCGGTTGAGAATCGGCCCCGTCATGAGCCGCTCCTGTCAGACCTCAGAGAGAGCGGCGCGATCGAGCAGGACGCGGATGTGGTCCTCTTCCTCTATCGTCCGGATATGGTCTTCACTGGAGAAGAATGGGAGCGGCAGCATCCTGACCAGGATTATCCGCGCGGCATCGCAGATGTCATTACCGCCAAGCACCGCAACGGGCCGACCGGGCGGATGCAGGTCGTCTTTGAAGAGCAGACAACCACATTCCGCAACGCTGCTCGCGCCGGCGGCGGCTCCGGCCCGGATGGGTACTACTAGGGGGATGTGCCGAGCAGGCCGCCATGCGTGACATTGACGCCTTCCAGGGCTTTCCCACACCAACACAGGCCACTCCGGTCCCGGAGGCGTTTTTCGCCGAGATTCTCCCAAGCCTCACAAGCATTGAGGAGATCAAGCTCTTCCTTGTTGTCCTGCGCCGCATCCGCGGACGCAAGGGCACAGTTCGCTTCGTCACCGCTTACGAATTGGCCGATGCGCCCGAACTCGGCGAACTGACAGGCACCACTGTTGCCGAGGGTACTCAGGATGGTTGGAGTTCAGATGAGGTCGTGCCGCGTATCATGGCCGACTTCGTGCGTGCCGGTGTGTTTCTTGAGGTTGGACTCGCGGATGGAGACTCTGCGTATTTTGTGAACGACTCTGAGGGACGACGCGCCGCCGAGCGGGTCAAGGCCGGTGATGCTGAACTATCGCCAAGGCGGACGAGAGCTCACACGGAAGAGCCGCCGTCACAGCCCGGTGAAATATTCCGGCTCTACGAGGACACTATCGGCCCGATTCCGGGAGCGGGCATAGCGCAGGAGCTTTCAGAGACAGAGCAGGAATACCCCGCCGCCTGGATTCGTGAGGCATTCCAGGAGGCGGCAGCGCAGAACGCGCGGCGCTGGGCATACGTGCGCTCGATTCTTCGCAACTGGAGAGACAGGGGTAGGGGAGATGGAACGACTCAGCGACGTCCTGCGAAGGACCGCTATCGGGGCGGAGAATACGGCCAGGTCGTCCGCTGGCGTTGATGCCCCGGGGAATGAGACGGCCCCGGAAGTCGAACACTGCCCCGTCTGCGACGGCTTGGGGTGGGTGAGCCGAGAACTGCCGCTTGACCACCCGGACTTCGGCAAGCTCATCCCCTGCGTCTGCCGCGCGGAGGAACTGAAGAGTGAGCGTTTCCGTCGCCTGCAGCGTTATGGACAGCTCGAGCCGTTTGCCCACATCACCTTCGACTCCCTTGAATCTGAATCGGCGCGGGCGGCTGTCAATGAAAGGCAGGGCCCATATGCCGATGCGCTGGCCGGCGCCAGAAAGTACGCCGCTGAGCCTGACGGCTGGTTGGTTCTCCATGGGCCGGCCGGCAGCGGCAAGACCCGTCTCGCTGCAGCGGTCGCCAATGACGTCATACAACGTGGACTGCCTGCCCTGCTCGTATCGGTTCCGGATTTCCTTGACTATCTCAGGGCTGCGTATGCCCCAAACGCCGAAACCCCGTTTGACTCTCTCCTTGAGCAGGTGAAAGACGCGCCGCTCCTCATCCTGGACGACCTCGGGGTTCAATCTGCAACTCCTTGGGCCCAGGAAAAACTCTTCCAGGTGTTGAACCAGAGATTCATTGAGCGCCGCCCGACGGTTATCACTCTCAGCAGGCCCTTGTTTGAGATGGAACCGCATTTCCTCAGCAGACTCACCGCTCCGGAGGTGACAACCTTGCTCGCGACCGGCGCGGCCACCAGCCGACTGCGCGCGACGGACGCGCTGGACCTTCCGCGATTCCGCGAAATGACCTTCGCGAACTACGATCCACGGACGTATGACGCGTTGGATCGCCATCAGCACCAGAGCATCGAGGGCGCCCTAAACACATCGCGGAGTTACGCGGAACAGCCCGATGGATGGCTCGTTTTCACGGGGGATAACGGTGTTGGCAAGACACATCTCGCCGCCGCGATCGCCAATCAGTGCCGCGCCAAGGGGATCGAGACGCTGTTCGTGGTGGTGCCGGATCTGCTGGATCACTTGAGATACACGTTTGGCCCGCAGAGCGACGTTTCATATGACGAGCTGTTTGAAGGCGTGAGAACCGTTCCGCTACTGATCCTGGACGATCTGGGCGCGCATGCTACCACGTCCTGGGCACAGGAGAAGCTATATCAGATCATCAACTACCGCTACAACGCGCAGCTCGCTACCGTCGTGACCATGAACATCTCCCTTGATGAACTGGCGCAGGATGAACCCCGAGTCGCGTCGCGCCTGGCCGACCCGCGTTTCAGCATCGCCTTCAACATCGATGTGCCTAACTACTTGCTGCGACGCAACACCACGCGACCTCTGTCTGAGTCGCGGTCCCGGCATAGTCGCGGTTAGACTTGTCGAATGACGGGCCCTGCACGAACGTACTGCGTCTTCTGTGAAATCATTGCCGGCCGCGAACCGGCCGAGGTCTGGCACGAGGACGAGAGCCTGATCGTCTTTCGCAACCACCTGCGTTGGCTGCCGATTCAACTGCTGATCGTCCCGAAAGAGCACAAGACGCAGGAAGATTTCTGGCGAGACGACATGGAGCGCGCATCCGCGCTCGCCGTCCAACTCGGCAAGGAACATGCGCCGGGTGGTTTCCGTGTGCTGTCCAATTTTGGTGAGGACGGCATGCAGTCGCAGCCCCACGGCCATCTGCACTTGTTGGGTGGACGCCCCCTCGGTATGTATGTGGAGGCTGCTCGGCGTTCACCGTTCTGGGTCTAACCCGCGCAGACCGCGGCACGGATGTCTAACCCTGACTAACGTGAGGTTTTCGGGTGCCGCTGTGTGATTTTTGGCACAAATATCCTCAACAGTCGTCTACGTGGAGGGCACGCGGTTAACGCTCCTTGCCGCGCCTCAAAAGGGGATTGACATCCTATCTCGGCGGCGTGTAACGTTTCCTATTGATGCGTATCACAATTTCCTGCCCGGGGAGCGCCTGATTCGTGACTGAAATTGACCCGCAGTCATTGACGTCCGCAGATTGGGATCAGATTCAGACCACGCTGGTCTATCTGTGGGTTCTATGGCTGTCCGTCATCGCGATGGCGCTTTCTCTACTCGTCGCCCACGCCATCATCCCGTCCCTCGCTACCACCGGCCACGTCGGGCCACGAGTTGAGCGAGTTCGCCCACTCTTTTACGCAGCAGCCGTGGCAGCAGCAGCAGTCGCCCTCTTCGCGTTCTACGGGTTCTTGACCGAGTCCGATGTCCTCAGGACGATCTACACGAAGGTGTGGATCTAGGGACGGGGCGTTCATTCAGATGCGACAGCGAATGGGAGCCTTGCCACTCCGTGTCGTCGGAGTGCTGATTGCAATCCCTCTTGCCCTGATCATCATTGGTGTCATCGCGTTTTCTGGAGGAACCGCCGTTGTCGGCGCCGTCTATTCCGTACCGGAGAACGAAATGGAGTTTCCACACGACCAGCACGTGACCTCACTCGCCATAGAGTGCGAATTCTGCCACCGAGCCGCGGACACATCACGAACGGCAACGGTGCCGTCCGTGGAACAGTGCATGTTCTGTCACAAGACTGTTGCTACCGGCAATCCCAACCTTGAGCCGCTGCGCGCCGCATGGGAATCTGGCGAGCCCCTTAACTGGGTGCGACAGCATCGGCTTCCCGACCACACCCAATTCAGGCATGAGCCTCACATCACTGCCGGTTTTGAATGCTCCGAATGCCACGGCGACGTGGGGAGTGTGAGACAAGTTGAGCAGGTACGGATTCTCAAGATGGGGGACTGCGTCGGCTGCCACAAGGAAAACAGCGCGCCGACAACGTGCTCCACGTGTCACTCTTGAGGAAGTAACAAGAGAGAAACGGACGGATATCACGAGATGGATCTAACAAGGCGGGACTTTCTGAGGGTAGCCGGAGCCACATCCGTGGCCGGCGTCCTCTTTGCGGGTTGCGCCATCCCCGAGCGGGAGCTCATCAAGCAGAGTCCGCGTGATTTGCCTGAGGACCTCGCAGAGGGCCTTGAGGACATGTATGCGACATCATGCGCCTCATGTCGCGAGGGATGCGGCATCCTTGTGCGCGTCGCCGAAGGCCGCGCCAAGAAGATCGAGGGCAACCCCGATCATCCCCTCAACAGGGGCGGAATCCTCGCCGGCTGCCTTGCGGGCGTTCAATCCCTGTACCACCCGGACAGGTTTAGTGGCCCGATGGAGAATGGCCGGAGCGTCACGTGGGCCGGCGGCTTGGCGCGACTCGATGCCCTCATCAACGGCGCTGACGCCTCCCGCACGCTCTTGATTACCCGCCCGAACCGGGGCCACCTCGGGGCGGTAACCCACGAATTTGCGCAGGGTTCGGGCATCCGGCACCTGCAGTTGGAGCCGCTTGAGAACGCCGCCATCCGGCAGGCTGCCAAGGACGTGTTCAATCAGGATAGGCTCCCCTTCTTTGATATTGCGAATGCCGGTTCCGTGCTCTCAATCGGAGCCGATTTCCTCGAGTCATGGCTGGCGCCAATCCATTACAGCAAGGCCTATGGTCACTTCCGTCGCGGAGAGGGCAGGAGCCGAGGAACGCACGTCCACGCCAGCTCTCGCTTCTCCATGACCGCTGCGAATGCTGACACGTGGCTGCCCATCGCCCCGGGGCGTGAAGGCATTCTGGCCCTCAGCATTGCGTACGTTCTGGCCCATGAGGGACTCGCTGATGAGGCAACCGTGAATGCCATGACCGGTGGTTTGGGCGAGGGCGCGCTAGCCGCCTATCGTCCGGATGCCATCGCGGATCAACTCGGCGCGACGCCCGGCGTCCTGACCGGTCAGATGATCACGGATGTCGCGCACGATCTCGCCTCGCACGGTCCGACCGTCGTTCTTGTCGGCAGTTCTGCCGCGGCCCAACCGAATGGCCTTTTCAATGCCAAGGCGGGGATGATTCTCAATGGCGTGCTTGGCAGTGTTGGACGGCGCGGTGGCGTACAGTTCAACAGTGATACCTCACTCCCTGAGCTGCAGGGATTGCCTGCCCCAACGACGTACTCAGAATGGCGTGGTGTTCGTGATCGACTCGATCGGGGAGACATCGATCTCGTGCTGGTCGATGGCGCCAATCCGGTTCACGCGTTGGCCAGCCTTAAGTTCGGGCAGGCGCTCAGCCGCGCCCGGAACGTCGTCAGTTTCTCGTCGGAACCGAATGAGACAACGGCGATGGCCGATCTTATCCTTCCTGATCAGCATTACCTGGAATCCTGGGGGACTGACGCTCCCGACCCCGGCCCCGGCTACGAGGTTCTCACGGTGCAACAGCCGGTTGTCGCGCCACTGCTCGACAGTTCGCGGCGCCCCGCACATGACTCTCGAGCGATGGGGGACATTCTGATCTCGCTGATGCAGTCACGTGTTATCAGCCGACAAACGCGTGGCGACAGCATGGAGCAGGTGGTGCTAAATGCCCTCGCGGACCTGCACGCTTTACATCCGGGGCGTGGTTCTGTTCAGGGTTCTACGCTGGCGGCTTTCACAACGGGCGTGCTGCAGCGCGGCGGCTGGTGGAACATTGCTGGACGCGGCGTGACCGTATGGGAGCGCCCCGCATTTGATTTCGGTCCGGCGCTCGCCGATATGCCTGAACGGATCGCCGAGCACACAGATCGATACCACCTGATTCCGTTCGCAAGCGCTACTGTAGGCGATGGCAGCGCCGGACATTTGCCGTGGGTTCAATCAGCACCCGACCCTGTCACCTCCATGGTGTGGCACAGTTGGGTTGAGGTGAACAGCCGTGAGGCTGCCCGCTTGGGTCTGCGCGACGGCGATCTGGTCGCACTGGAGTCTGACAATGGCTCCGTCGACGTTCCGGTCTATCTTCATCCCGGCATCCCGCCGAATGTCGTCGCCGTTCCATTCGGACGCGGACGGGCATTCTCGGGACGGTATGGTGACAATGCGGACGGCAACGTCAATACAGTCCTGGGAGATATCGAAGTCGAGGGCACAGGCTCGCAGGCCTGGGCCGCAACTACCGTGACAATTCGCCCCCTTGGTCGCCGGATGCGCATGGCGCGCATGGAGGGCGGCTTCACGGGACAACAGCTTGAAGGAACGCACATCATTCAGTTGGAGTACACATAGCCAGGGAAGGCTACGGAGACTAGCGCGATGACAATGTCGGACTACAAATGGGGCATGGCAGTCGATATCGACGCCTGCTCGGGTTGCCAGGCTTGCGTGATTGCCTGCGCCGCGGAGAACAACCTGCCCATCAACCTGGAGCGCGATTTCACTGAGCGACGGGCGATTGCCTGGATTCGCATCGAGCGTTATTGGGAAGGCGAGTATCCGAACATCAAGGCGCACTTCCTGCCGGTTCTGTGTCAGCACTGCGGCAATGCGCCGTGCGAGCCTGTCTGCCCGGTCTACGCCACGTACCACAACCCCGCCGGCCTGAATGTGCAGGTGTACAACCGGTGCGTTGGCACCCGCTACTGCGCCAATAACTGCCCATACCATGCCCGCTTCTTCAATTATCGCCGTCCGACGTGGCCGGAGACGTTCCACAACTATCTAAATCCCGACGTGACGGTGCGTGAGCGCGGAATCATGGAGAAGTGCACGTTCTGCATCCAGCGCATCAATGCTGCCGTCCGCATCGCGAAGCGCACGGGCACGAGCGCGCCCGACCACTTCATGACGGCGTGTGAGCAGGCCTGCCCGACAGATGCGTTGACGTTTGGGAATTTGAATGATCCGAATAGTCGCGTTTCGCAGCTTTTTGCGGACGAATCGAGGGCCTACACGCTGCAGGGGGCCATTGGGACAGAGCCGAACGTGAGGTACCTGAAGGGCATCGCGACGGCGAAGGCGGGTTCTGACGAGATGACAGCCGCGGCGCATTAGGAGCGGTGACAAAATTCACAAAGTAGACAGTGAAATCGACACGAATTGAGCAACGAGGAGAGGATGCAGACTAGCCACACCGGTCATGAGGCGCCCGGGCCTCCCGCGACACAGGACGAGCTGACACAAGAGCTCATCCACCAGGCGCGGGAAACAGGCCCGCGAATGCGCCGCACGTTGTGGATTCTCGCCGCGATCGCCACGCTTGGTGTTGTAGCGGCGATCATCATGCTGCTGGGCGGCCTGGATGATCACACCCGGTGGAAATACTACGCCGTCGGGTATTTCTATGTGTTCTCACTGGTGATGGGCATCCCGATGGCCGCTATCGGTCTGCGGTTCGCCCGAGCGCAGTGGCGCCGCCCCACAAGCCGGGCGGCTGAGCTGTTTGCGCTCGCCGGTCCCGTCATGCTGGTCTTCTACCTGCCGATCATGGCGGCGCATCCGGGCTTGGAGGGTCGCAACAGCCTGTGGATGGATTGGCGACTGGCCCCGTGGTTCCCGGACTTGCTCATGCTGACAACGTTTGTCGGCATCGGGCTGATATTCCTGTACGTATCCGTGCTGCCGGACCTTGCGGCCATCCGCGATCACGGCAGCGGGCGTTCCCGAGGCATCGCGGCCTCGCTCGCCTACGGTTGGATCGGCACGGCTCAGCAGTGGGCGATGCACAAGTCCGGGCTCGGAATCCTTGGAGCGATGTACATTGCTGCCTACGCCACGACGCACATGGTATTCGCGACGGATTACGCAATGGTGCTGACGCCGGGCTGGAAGGACCCGATCTTCCCCGCGTTTCACGCAGTGACCGGCCTGCAGATGGGGCTCGGACTGTTCATCGTGGTGCAGTTTGCACTGCGCAAGTGGGGCGGCTTGGCGCGCTACTTTGAGCTTGAGCAATTCTGGGCTTACGGGCGGCTGCTGCTGGCGCTGACGTTGTTCTGGTTCTATTTCTTCTGGAGCGGATTCATCCTGTTCTGGTATGGCCGTCTGCCGCATGAACAGCAGATTCTCGCGTTGCTGGCATTTGGAGACCCGGCGGTTGAGAACTTATTGGCGCGCCCACAGCTCTGGATGTTCGTCGGCGCTATCGGTCTCTCATTTATCACGGCCTTCCTCTTGATCATGTGGAACCCGGTGAGGAGAAGCATCCTTGGGCCGGCCGTGGTTGGCGTGATTATCATCATCGGAAACTTTTTTGACAGGCTCCGCATTTATGCGAATACGTGGTCAATCGAGCAGGTCGGCGGCCACGGACTGCATGAGATTCCACACAACATCGGCTATCCGGGCATCCTTGAAATCTTGGTGTTTGTCGGGATGTTGTCCGCGGTTGCCCTGATGATTCTGTTGGCCTCGCGAGTGGTGCCGTTCGTGTCCCTCTGGGAGACGCGAGAGGCACTGCTGCTGCGCGTGGTGAGGCCATTCGGCGTTGGACACGCGCACATTGTGGCGAAGCCGGACTAGCGGAGAGACGAGGGAATGCGAGATCGACCGGTCCTGACGGCCAGCCAGATCAACGACGAGTTGCTTTGGCCGGTCTTTGAACTGCGGAGGCGGCATGTGCTTGCCTTCCTGCCGCCGTTCATCCTCGTTATGGCGGGAGCCATCGCTGTCACAGTCATCGTCTGGCAGGGGCTGTGGGTCACAGGCCTGAACCGCCCGGCCTTCTGGGGATTCTTCATCGTCAACTTCGTGTTCTGGATTGGCGTGAGCCATGCCGGAACAATGATTTCGTCCATCCTGCGCCTCACACAGGCGGAATGGAAACGTCCTATTACGCGCGCGGCGGAGGTGATGACGGTCTTTGCGTTGGTTACCTCGCTGCTCCATCCTGTGATTCACGCGGGACGGCCTTGGCGCATCATCTACTGGCTGCTGCCGTACGACTTCACGCGCGGTGTGTGGCCGGACGTTCGCTCCCCGCTGGTGTGGGACCCTGTTGCCATTACGACGTACCTGACGGGCAGCATCCTGTTCGTCTTCACGGCGTTGATCCCCGACTTCGCGATTATTCGCGATCAGAGCACAGGGATGCGTCGGACGATCTACGGCGCACTGGCGATGGGCTGGCGGGGCACTCCGCGGCAGTGGCAGCTGCAGGGCATCTTCGGCATCCTGATGTCCGCCCTGATCCTGCCAGTGTTCGTGTCCGTTCACAGCATCGTGTCATGGGACTTCGCAGCGTCCGTGGTGCCGGCGTGGCACGTGACGGTCTACGCGCCGTACTTCGTTATCGGCGCGGTCCATTCCGGCGTGTCCATGGTGCTGACACTAATGGCGTTTATGCGCTGGATCTTCAAGCTGGAGAATTTCATCTGGGAAGACCACTTTGACGCTGTTGGCCGGTTGCTGATCTTCATCGCGACCGCCTGGCTGTTCTTCTTCTTCCTGGACTTCGCTTTCTCGTTCTACACACGGGAAGAGCAGGAGATCGCGGTGATGGAGCGTCGGCTGCTTGAGTGGCCGTTCAACGCCATCACCATCATCATGGTGATGACCTCATACGTGATACCGATACCGTTATGGTTGAACCGGAAGGTCCGCCGGAACATCGCGTTGATGTTCTGGACGTCGATCCTGGTCAACATCGGTATGTGGCTGGAGAGGTTCTTCCTCATCATCCCGGCCATTGAACGGAAACAGGAGCTCACATTCTTATGGGCGAACTATGTCCCGAGTTTGGCGGAGAGCGTCATCGTGCTCGCCTCGTTCGGGATGGTAGCGATGTTGCTCATCATCTTTGCCAAGCTGGTGCCATTAGTACCGGCGTGGGAACAGAAGGAGGGACAAGTCTTCCGATCCGAGGTGCAAATCGGTGAGGTGACGGTGCCCGCAATCGTACGGGAATCAGAGGAGCCGCGGGCCTGGTAGCCCGCATGTTGGGAGCGGAAGCAATGGCAAACCAGAGTGTTCTCGGCTTGTACGAAAACGCGGATACCGCCGCGGAGGGAGCGCGCAACCTGCGCGAGGCCGGCTTCACCAGTGATGATTATGAAGTGATGACCGGCAACCCGTATCCGGAGGGCGCGTTCGGGGAGCATGTGAAGAAGAACAAGCTCTTCCGATTCTCCCTGTTCGGGGCGTTTATCGGCTTCATCACCGCGTTCCTCTTCGTATTTGCAACGCAGACGGCATTCCCGCTTGTGACGGGAGGCAAGCCCATCCTCGCTATTCCGGCAAGCATGATCATCATGTACGAGTTCACGCTGTTGGTTGCGATGATTTTCACGGTCATCGGCGTGATCTTTGAGAGTCGTCTGCCACGCCCCGGCGGCGCAGGCCCCCTGTACGACGCGCGCATCACGCTCGGTTACATCGGCCTGCTCGTCACGGTGGATGAGTCGAGGATCGGCAACGCGCAGCAGGCCCTACAGAGCGGCGGCGCTGAAGAAGTCATCAACGAGCCTGCATAAGTTCAGACAGTAGAGACGAGTAAAGGCAGCGGATAGGCGCAGAAATGCAGAGAGCGATCAAGACATTGAGTTGGCCGACACGGCGAATGGGCGTTACGGCGCTCGCGCTTGTTGCGGTCGCCGTTATTGCGCTCACCGGCTGTTCGACCGGCGCCTATCCGGTGGACTTCTTCCAGGAGATGCACTACTCCCCGGCTGTACGCAAACAGGAAGGGCCGTCCATGTCCGTGAGGCCCGGCACGGTTGCGTTCAACAGCGGCGGTGGGCCGGAGGAGCAACTGAATGCGGACCTGCGCCTTGAGCATTTCGACCTGATGCCGGACGACGAGCTCAATGCCGTTGATGGAAACCCGATTGTTGTAACCCCTGATGTCCTGGAATACGGCGATCTCCTCTTCCAGCGGAACTGCGCCATGTGCCACGGGGCGGCCGGTGACGGGGAAGGCCTCTTGCAGGTGACAATCGCGTTTGAGGCGGCCAGCGTGAATGTGCCGAAGAACCTGACAGAGGACGATACGCAGGCGCGGACTGCCGGTGATCTGTATCGGATCATCAGTCGCGGCAACGGCGACTTCCCGGTACCGGGCTGGGCGACCAACGCGTCAGCGTGGGAGGGTTCAACAAACATGCCGCGCTTCGCGCAGCTGCTCTCACCCGCCGAGCGCTGGATGTTGGTAGCGCATATCCGCAATCTGGACAACTAGAGACACTCAGCAGGGCCAGCAGCTCCACCTTAGTGAGCTTGCGTTAGCGCCGGAGACCAACAATGGGTGTCTTGGACACCAAGCGCGGATGTCTATGCATACGGAGTCTTGCCGGAACGAGGCGTTGACTTTCAGGGTCGGCCTCAAGTGCGACGCCCAACAGAGAGTGTTTGCCCAGCACAGGCGTAATAGTGTCAGGGCTGAAAACGACCAGCATAGGACCCGATTTTTCGACCAACGTTAGGCGGGCGAAACCGATTCCTCTGCGCTCGTATTCGCCGGAGGGCAATTCGAAGAGGTTGCTATCCTCCTCATCAATTCCAAGTTCGCGTAAGAGCACGGCGGGGATTTCGGCAAACATCCTGTCCGTATCGACAAGACCATCAAGCTCCCTCTGCTCACCACCCATCATGTGGCCGATGCCAAAATGAATCTCAAAGACTGCCATACAACACGCCGCGCATTGTACTCACCTAATGCGTATTACATACCACGCGTGGCGAGGTCTTTGGCAATCTCCTGCTGTAGTTCTGCCAGCGCCGAGGAGATGTCCACGGGGTAGGTTGCTGCGCCGGTTAGGGCCTTAACGTCTTCAGGCAGGGCGGCGAATCCTCGTTGGAAGAGGTCGCGGGACTCATCAAGCGTGGGGTGGGAGCGCAGCACACGACCGTCTTGCATGACGTCTTCGAGCAGGGGGGTTGCGCCGTCAGACGGCGGCTCATCTGCCATCGCGATCACATCACGCGCGTAGCCGCCGTTCTTGTCCTCGTAGCGATATATCTGTTTGCGGCCAGGTAGCGTCTCCTTGCCGACGCTCAGCTTGAGGACAGGCTCTCCGGCGTATTCAACGAGCTTGTATACGGAGTCGGTCCATGGCGCGTCGGCAGATGAGCCGATGCGCGTGCCGACGCCGAAACCGGCGATCGGCGCGCCGTCTCGCACCAGGCTGTCGATGACAAACTCATCCAGTTCGCCGCTTGCGACGATGTCCACGTCTTCCAGACCTGCTCCGTCCAGCATGGCGCGCACGCGGCGTGAGAGGTTTAGCAGATCGCCGCTGTCCAGTCGCACGGCGCCGAGTCGATGGCCGGCTTCCTTCATCTCCAGGGCGACGGTGATGGCGTTGCGCGCCCCTTCGATGGGGTCATAAGTGTCGATGAGGAACGTGGAGGCATCGGGGAAAGATCGGGCGAAGGCGCGAAAGGCATCGAGTTCCGTGGGGAAAGAGCCGACAAACGAGTGGGCCATGGTACCCATGGGCGGGATGCCGTGCTGGGCGGCGGCGAGGACGTTCCCTGTTCCGGCAAAGCCGGTCATGAATCCAACGCGCGCCATCTGCCCGGCGGCATCGACGCCCGGAGCTCGGCGCGAGCCGTAGTAGGTGACCGGGCGGCCGCGCGCGGCGTGCATGACACGGGCCGCCTTGGTGGCGAGCATCGTCTGCAGGCTGACCCGGTTGATGACGTAGTTCTCGAGTATCTGGCACTCGATAACAGGTCCGGAGATTTCCATGACCGGCTCATCGGCGAAGAAGATTTCGCCCTCGCGCATGGCGCGGACGCTGCCGGTGAAGCGCAGGTCCGCCAGGTACTCCAGGAAGCCGCCGTCGAAGCGTCCCAGGGAGCCGAGATAGGCGATGTCCGCATCAGTGAATCGGAAATCGGCCAGGTAGTCGAGGATGTCATGGACGCCGGCTAGCACGAAGTAGGACCGGTTGGGCGGGAAGCGCCGTATAAAGAGGCTGAATGTGGCGTTGTGGGCATTGCCGCTCTGCCACCACGCCTGCGACATGGTGAGCTCATAAAGGGCCGTGAAGATGGCGAGGCTGTGGCCTGAGGAATCGCGCGCGCCGCGAGGGGACATTGCCCCACCCGATTGCGCCGCCTGGTTCATGTTCACAGGCCTCCCCGGGTCTTTCTCTAGCGATGGTGGCAGCGTGAATACGTTTGGTGGGTCGTCACGCCTGTGTCGGGAACACGATCACGCAGCGTCCGCGTGTGCCGCCGGCCTCAAGCCGCGCATGCGCAGTGGCGGCCTCCTCCGGTGAGTACGTGGCGGCTACACGAAGTGTGACCGTGCCGTTTTCAGCTTGCTCGCGCAGTTGTCCGAGGAGGTCCGCGCGGTGGTCGTAGCGCGGCACCATGGTGCGGTGAAACTCGATGCCGCGCTCGCCCGTGCCGCGCCAGCCCCGCACGGATGCGAATGCCCCGCCGTCCCGAACAGCGGCCACCACCAGCTCGGCTTGTACTGACCCGTCGGCGAGACCGTCGACGCCATCAGGGGCGGCCTCACGGATGCGTTGGGCGACATCGTCGCCCCGGCGCACGACCACGTCAGCGCCAAGATCAGATACGAGTTGTTCGTCGGCCTCAGATGCGTCAGCGATGACACGCAAACCCTCGGCCTTCGCGAGTTGGACGACGTAGCCACCGTAGCAGCCCGCCGCGCCGGTCACCGCGATGGTCTGGCCCGGGCTGAGGGCGAGTTGGTCAAGTGATTGGCGGGCGGTGAGGCCGTTCATCGGCAGCGTGCATGCCTCGACGTGGGTTGCTCCGGCGGGGGCGCGGACAACGGAGTCTGCCGCGAGCACGATGCTCTCACGGTACGCGCCATGGCTGGCGTTCGGGACGACCATTGCCATCACCGCGTCACCCACGGCGAGGTCTGTGTCGGTATCCGGTCCCACTTCATCGATGACTCCGGCGAGATCCATACCCGGGACATAGGGTGGAGGAACGTCTGCCAGCATGGCGGCGCGTGAGCCGTTGCGCAGCCCGGTGTCAGTGGGGTTTACGGCGGCGGCGTGGACGCGGATACGGACCTCGCCGCTTCCGGCGTGCGTTTCCGGAAGGTCAATGACTTGTAAGGCCTCCGGGCCTCCGAACTCAATGACACCGATTCCGCGCATAGCTCAGCTCCCTCGGTGGTTTCGACGCGGCACGGCGGCGCAACGCTCCATGAGCGGCGGTAGAACTACCGGCTTGCGCTCCGGCTACGACTCGGACTCAGGCTCCGGCGCTGCCAGTGAGCCGAAATAGACGATGGAGTTGAATGCGACGACGGCGGTGAATCCGACGAGGAAGCCGGTGACGGTGTCCGCGCCCGCCTCAAGTGAACTGAACATGTAATGTCGGATTAGAATGGTAGCAACCATCGTGCCAACGAGGATGCTCACGTTAGCAGCGAGCAGCCGAAGCTTGGCCTCAAGGCTCGGAATGAAGAAACGGTACATCGCGTAGAGATAATTCACCCGTGCAAACCTCATTGAATATCAGCCACTTCTGTGGCGACGAATTGCGCATGACGATGATACGCGGGCAGCTTGAAAGCGGTCAAGGCAAAGTGGGCCGGCTGTGAGTCGGCTCATTGGCGTGACGAGCGGCTTGCTGTTGGCCGCGACGGCGGTGCTTGCAGGGGCGTGTGGGGGGCAGTCAACGCCCGTTTCCACTGAAATGCCTGAACGTCCGGAAGGAGCGCCTTTCTCGGTATCGTCGCCGACCCCAATGGCTGAGGCCACAGCGCTTCCAACGCCACGGCCTACGTTCAACACTGTTGCAGTCCTAAGCGACACTCAACTAATGCAGGCGCTGACGGACGCTCTGCATGAGCGGCCGGACATATCGACGGGATCGTCGATGACGGACTTCCTTGCGCCGGGCGTTGACCGGATTCGCCTGACGAAAGACCCTCACAATGCGCCGTTCCTGGTGGATATGTTGAACGTGTTTCCCTATGGGCAGATCTACAGGACACACCTTCTTGATACGCTTCGCGACCTGACCGGAGAGGATATCTTCGCGACAGACGGTTTTCCGTGGCTCCAATGGGTGGGAGAGCACCCGGAGTACGATGCGCCGCCTTCGGTCTATCCCTGGTGGAAGGGCGAGGTGCTCAGCACGCTGGATGAGCGGTTCCGTGAATTCCTGCCGGGGGACGGCATAGCGCACACTATTCGGCTGGAGGAGATCGTGTGGGGCGGGGTGGTTGTGGACGGCATCCCGTCGCTGGACAACCCCGCCGTCATTCCGGCGCATGAGGCCCGCTACCTTGAGGCTGATGAGCAGGTGTTCGGCGTGCATCTGAACGGAGAGGCGCGCGCCTACCCCCTACGAATCATGAACTGGCATGAGATGACGAACGACGTGGTGGGCGGGCAGCCGTTTGCGCTTGCCTACTGCACGCTGTGCGGCTCCGGAATCCTGTATGACACGCGACGTGGTGATGGACAGGATCCATATATCTTTGGGTCGTCCGGGCTGCTCTATCGCTCGAACAAGCTCATGTATGACGCTGACACAAATAGCCTGTGGAACCAGTTCACCGGAATCCCCGTGGTTGGGGAGCTTGTTGGTGAGGATATCGAGCTGCCGATTCTGCCGGTGACGCTGACGACGTGGGGGGAGTGGAACAGCCAACATCCCAGCACGACGGTGTTGTCACTCGATACGGGACATGATCGGCCGTATGAAAAGCCCGGCACGCCCGGCGCGGCGTACTACGACTATTTCTCCAGCCCAAGTCTGATGTTCCCCGGCGGCCCCGGGGCAAGTAATCTCCGTCTGAGGCCAAAGGACCAGGTGTTTGTGGCGATCCTGGGCAGTGGTGAGGCCAAGGCATATCCGCTGGAAACCCTTGAAGGATTGGGCGCGACGGCCGTGCTGAACGATGCGGTGAGCGAGGTGCCTGTTGTGGTGGTCACGGATGCAGGGGGAGGGGTGCAGGCGTTCCTGCGAGAGAACCGGACGTTTGAGCTTGCGGAAGACGGCAGTCTGACTGATACGCAGGGCGGAGAATGGCGCGTGACGCCGGAAGGGCTGAGCGGGCCGGGTGGAGAGGTTGCCGCCCGTGTCTCCGGCCATGTCGCGTTCTGGTTCGGCTATGCGTCCTTCAGACCGGGTGGGGAACTGTATACAGGAAGTTAGTTAGCGATCGTAGCCGTTGCTAGAATTAGATATCCCTTCTTCCTCTTCCCCATCACCCCTCAGGAAACATTTTGTAGTTAGCGCGGAGGTGCGATTTGTCGATACCGTCAATACTCTTCAGTTTCAGCGGACGGATCAATCGCTTTGAGTTCTGGGTCAAGGGCATTGTCGTTGGGCTTGCCGTTACTCTCGTACTGGAGATTATTGCGATACTGTTGCGCTCCATCTCGGACCCTGTAGGAACAGTTGCCTTCTGGGGATTTGGGGTTGTCTATATCTGGATGTACTTCGCAATCGTCGCGAAGCGATGCCATGACAGAGGAGCTTCCGGGTGGTGGAGTCTATTCACCTTGATACCGCTCATTGGCACGCTCTACTTCATCATTGCGTGCGGGATGCTCGCGGGTGAGCCTTATGACAACGGTTACGGCCCCAAGCCGTAACGCCTAGTCCGATTCCGTTAGGGCCACTCGCATCTCCTCTAGCGCTCCGGCGTCCAGCTCTCTTTCCAGGGCCTCCTTCAGTGCCGTCACCGCTTCCTTTGTCCCTATGCGCCCCAGCGCCCAAGCGGCGTGGCCGCGGACGATGGGGGAGGGGTCTTCTCGCAGGACGCGAGTGAGTGAGGGTACTGTCGCGGGGTCGGCGATGTTGCCGAGGGCGATGCAGACGTTGCGGCGCATCCCCTCCGGCTTTGCGCGCAATACAGCACTCTGGCGGAATCGCTCACGAAATCCGTCGTCATCGAGTTCAAGCAGCTCAACCAGTTCCGGGCGGGCGCGATTCTCTGCGTCCCGCGTCAGTTCCGTATACGCCTTTCCAACCTGTGCCTTGCGGTTCACCGGGCAGACGTCCTGGCAGATATCGCAGCCGAATATCCAGTCGCCGATGAGAGGTCGCAGTTCGCGCGGGATGGGGCCGCGATTCTCAATGGTCAGATAGGAGATGCACTTGCGGTTGTCCAGCACGTAGGGCGCGACGATTGCCCCGGTGGGGCAGGCGTCCACGCAGATGTTGCACGCCCCGCAGGTCTTCTTGAGCGGCTCATCCGGGGCGAGATCAAGTGTCGTAATGATCTGCGCCAGCAGCATCCACGAGCCCTGCGAGGTCAGGATATTGGTGTTTTTGCCGAACCAGCCGACGCCCGCTCGCTCCGCCACGGCGCGGTCGAGCATTGGTCCCGTGTCGGTGTACCAGCGCGTGCCGATGTTCTCCACTCCGGTGACCTCCGGCAGGGTTTCGATGAACGCCCGGACCTTGCGGGCAAAGACACGGTGATAGTCCTCTCCCCACGCGTAGCGGGCGATGCGGCCACGGGGCTGAGCATCAGGAGCCTCTGCGGGGTTCTCATGGTGATGGCTGAGCGCGAGAGAGATGATAGACTGCGCGCCGGGCAGCATGTTGGCCGGATCCGTGCCGCGTTCCACGCGCTGCTCTGTGAACCACGGCAGGCCGTCCATCAGGCCTTCTGAGACGCGCTTCTTAGTTGTCTCTCCGCGCTCATTGAAGACATCTGCGGATGCAATACCGACGACGTCAAAGCCCGCCTGCAAGGCGGCATCCTTGACGGCCTTAGTCAGAGGTTCGGCATCACTGCTACGATTCATACGTGATTGTTGCACGAATCCACTCACTTCCTGCCACGCCGCCACGCAACCGCTGACCGGAGCACGCATTGGTCACTGTCGATTCCAGCGCCCGTGTCTTCATGGTCAACGTCGGTGTGAATGCATCGCATGGGGCGCTCCGCAGCCCCGTTTTCCCCGACGGCACTTTCGAGTTTCTGCCCATCCCCGAGGAGCGTCGGTTGTGGTCGCCGACGCTGCCCGCGTACCCCAAGCTTGCCGCCCACAACGACCCTGACAAGACTCTTGCTGACTATGCTCCCGTCTCGCGATGGAATGACCGCCTGCATGACGACCCTGAGTTCCGCACGTTCACGTATGGCGATGATCCGCGGAGGACGGGCCGTGGGGCGGGACTGAAGTCGTGCGGTCCCGGCGATTACATCGTCTTCCTGGCGCGTCTTGTTGGGCATGACGGTGAGGATCGATTCGTTGGGCCGGCGGGATTCTACCTGATTGGGTTCTTTCGCGTGGCGGATGTCCTGCGCGACGTGGAGACATATCCATCGGGTCGGGATTTCACCGTATTCGGCGCGAATGCACACATACGGCGGGCGGCATATCACGCACGGGCGTTGGACAAGTTCTGGGTCTGGAAGGGCGACCCCGACTCGTCGTTGAGACTGCCAATCGCCGTGCCGTTTGACCGTTCATTAGCAGAGTCGACGCTTACGGATGCGCGAGGCTGTCCGTGGGTTTGGAATCCGAACCGCAGTGAGCTACAGACGATTGGCTCCTACACGCGCTCCGGCAGGCTCGTCATCGATCCGACGGCGGAGGGTGGTAGTGAGAAGGCGAGGCTTCTATGGGAGGCGGTAGCGGCACGGAACCCGGATGTGGAGATTGGGTAAGTTGCTAGCCCATATAATCAATGGTGAATCCTATGACCAGTGACTTTGCTCCGTTCACCGTGCGCGCGCCTGCTTCGACGGCGAATTTCGGCTCTGCCTTTGACGCCGTCGGGATGGCGCTTGATCTTTGGCTGGAGGTACGTGTCGAGCCTGCGGATGCCAACCGCTTTGAAATACGAGGCGAAGGCGAGAACGAGATTGCAGGTCCCGCCAACACCAATCTTATCTTCCGCGCCGCCTATATCGGCGCCGCGCGTCTTGGCGTTACCTTACCGCCCCTGCGAATAGCTGCATCAAATGCGATTCCGTTGGCACGTGGACTGGGAAGCAGCGCAGCCGCGTGCGCAGCGGGCCTCCTCATTGCGAACACCATCGCGGGTCGTGAACGCGACATGGATGAAATGATTGCCGACGCCACTCGCATTGAGGGGCATCCCGATAACGTTGCGCCGGCTCTGCTGGGAGGCGCATGCCTGGCGGTCATCTCAGAGGGCGGTCGACCCGTTGCGCGGCAACTTGATTTTCCTGCCGACCTGGACTGTATCGCGTTCATTCCAGACGTGCAGTTGACGACCTCGGCTGCAAGAGCGGCTTTGCCAGGCCACGTTCCTTTGGGCGATGCCTCATTCAATGTTGCGCGGACAGCTCTGCTCATCCGAACGTTTATGACCCACCACTGGCAAGACCTCGGGCTCGCAACGGAGGATCGACTGCATCAGCCGTATCGCGCGGAGCTTGTGCCCGGGCTTTCTCCCCTCACCCATGCCGCAAAGGAGGCAGGGGCATATACGGCCTTCCTCTCCGGCGCGGGGCCAACGATTATGGCAATGAGTTCGCCAAGAATCGCCGAAGGCGTCGCTGACGTAATGGCTGAGTCCGGGCGAGCTTTGAATATCCCTGGTCGAGCACTAGTCCTCGCGCCGTCAGCGGAAGGCGCGCACGTCGTCTCGGAATCATAGTCTCCATGCTTCGCGTTCAGAAATACGGCGGGAGTTCAGTCGCTTCCGCCGACCACATCAAGCGTGTTGCGTCACGGGTGGCCAGAGAGCGTTCCGCCGGAGACGATCTGGTCATCGTTGTCTCCGCCATGGGGCAGACGACGAATCAGCTTATCGATTTGAGCCGCAGTATTTCTCACAATCCCGCGCCGCGCGAGATGGACCTGCTCTTATCCACCGGCGAACTGGTCTCCGGTGCCCTCCTGGCGATGGCATTACGCGATCTCGGCCACGGCGCGGTCAGCTTGAGCGGATTCCAGGCCGGTATCCGCACGGATACGGATTTTTCGCGGGCGCGCATCACGCAGATTGAGCCGAAACGGTTGCAGGAGGAGATTGGGCGCGGCAACGTCGTCATCGTCGCGGGATTCCAGGGCACGACGGACGATTTTGAGGTTACAACACTCGGGCGCGGCGGATCGGACACCACAGCCGTTGCCCTAGCCGCCGAACTCCGCGCGCCCGTCTGCGAGATCTATACGGACGTGGACGGCATCTATACGGCGGACCCGCGCATCGTGCCGGACGCTCGCCGTCTGATTGACATCAACTACGATGAGATGCTGGAGATGGCCAGTGAAGGCGCGCGCGTTATGCACAATCGCGCCGTTGAGCTTGGCTGGGTCTATGATGTGCCGATCCTTGTCGCCTCAAGCCTGCTGGATGATTCCGGCGGCACGCGCATACACGGAGGAGAGCTGATGGAGAATCGCAACAAGGTTCGCGGCATCGCCCATGACGCGGGCATTGCGCGGGTCACGCTTCTGGGCGTGCCGGACCGCCCCGGCATCGCCGCGCAGGTTTTTTCGCCGTTAGCCGATGCCGGCATCAGCGTGGACATCATTGTGCAGAACGCCGGGCAGCATGGCCTCAGCGATCTGTCCTTTACCGTCACCCGTGATGACTTGCCGGAGACGCTGGAACGGACGCGGGAGATACAAGCCGAACTTGGCGCGGCTGACGTGACGGCGGACGACCATCTGGCCAAGGTCAGCATCGTTGGCGCAGGCCTGACGAATTCGCCGGGCTACGCGGGTGCGATGTTTCGGGCGCTGCGCGACGCCAACGTCAATATCGAGATGATTACGACGGCGGAGATCAGCCTGACGTGCGTTGTCCACCAGGACCACGTGGAGGACGCGGTCCGCGCCCTGCATCGCGCGTTCAGCCTCGAAACCCCGGACGACATCCCTCTCTAAGGCGATGCGAGGCGTCCCGTGACTGAAACGGCCGGGCCCTCGCTGTCCGTCGTTATTCCCGCCTACAACGAGGAGGCACGCCTGCCGGACGCTCTGGATGAGGTGACGGCCTATCTAGACGCGCACTATCCCGACGCCGAGCTGATTATCGCCAGTGATGGCAGCACGGATGACACGGAGACCATCACGCGCGAGTTCGCCGAGAAGTCGCCTCGCGTGCGGCTGCTTTCATTACCACATCGGGGCAAGGGGCACGCCGTCAAGCGAGGGATGCTGGAGGCGAAAGGTGCGGCGCGGCTGTTCATGGATGTGGATCTTGCCGTGCCGGTGGAGGCGATTGGACCGTTCGTTGAGGCGACGCAGAACGCGGATGTGGTGATTGGGTCGCGGTCTATTGCCGGGGCGGAACGGAGCGGGGAGCCGCTGTCACGTCGTATTGGCGGACGGGTGGTTGGCCGTGCGACGCGACTCATCCTGGGGCTTTCAGTGTCGGATACGCAATGCGGGTTCAAGGCGTTCCGAGCAGAGGTGGCGGAGCAGCTGTTTGGGGCGCAGAAGGTGAACGGATTCGCGTTCGACGCGGAGATCCTGTACTTGGCGCGGAGACGAGGGATGCGAGTGGTGGAGTTGCCAGTGACATGGCGCTACGGCGAGATGAGCACCGTCCGCCTCCATCATGGGGTGCAGACGCTGGCGGAGATCGTGCGAATACGGCTGCGGGGGATGCGGTAGCACGTCGCCGTATTGGGGAAAAGCCGGCGAAATCGCTCCCCTCATCTTGACAGTTGGTAGACAATAGTTTTGGACTGAGTTCGAAAAACTGTCGTCCAATGGCGCGGGGAGGCGGCAGGAATCACGACTCGGAGCTTTGGTCGTCGTTTGCGGCGAAAACAACCGTTGGCGGCGGATGATGGCTGTGTTGTCGTGGTGTCTCGTCTGCGGATGTCCCCGCGCTAAGTTGCGCATCAAGAGGGACAGCCAAACCCGGAAGGCAGGACACCCACCATGGCGACCACACAGATCGATGAACGCGCCCAGGCCCGTGAAGTAAAGGCCCAGACTGACGCGGCAATCGCGTCCGCACTGGCGCAGGACTGGGGGAAGGCCGTCGAGGCCAACAGAGTCGTCCTGCGAATTGTGCCCAACAACATCGAGGCGCTCAATCGATTGGCCAAGGCCCTTCTTGAACTGGGAGAGCTGGACGAGGCACGAGATGCCGTGGACAGCGCGCTCCAACTGGAATCGACGAACACTATCGCCCGTCGCAACCGTGAGCGACTGGAACGAGCGGAAGCGGCGGCACCCGTTTCGCGCCAGAGGAAACGTACTCGGCAATCCAAGGGAATCACTGCCGTTAAAGAAGCCGGAGCGACGTATGACGGTCAGGCCACGGCGACCAATCCGCAGTCATCCACTCCCAACGTCTTTTCCGCACATCTGTTGATGAGTGAGGCGGGCAAGAGCACGATCGCGACGCTGATTGATGCGACCGACCGCACGGCAGTCGGCCACCTGAGCAGCGGAGAGGCTTTGACACTCCGTCAGGAGGGAAACAGGCTGCTGGTGCATTCGTCCCGCGGGGAGCCTGTTGGGCGCGTCCACCCCCGTCTTGCCCAACGGATTCTGTCACTCATTGAGGCCGGGAATCGATATGAAGCCGCGTTCTTGCGGGATCACCCCGCAGAGGGTGTGCAGGTGATCATCGGTGAGGTCTATCAGGATCCTTCGCAAGAGGGGCGGCCGTCATTCCCGCCGTCAAGCGCATCCGATTTCCGGGGCTATGTTCGCAGCAACCATGAACTTGTGGACAGCGGTCTGGGCGGTCCGCCCGCTCGCGACATCTCCGATGATGAAGACCCTCCTCCGGAGTTCGATGCTCTCGTGCGTGCCCATGATCGCGGCGAGTTGGGACGGTCAAGGAGCGCGTCGGCGGACGGACTCGGGTAGGTAGTACCTGCAGCCAGAGCTCGCGAGCGGGATTGATTGGTAAGCGGGGCTGGATTGCCGCGCTCCGGCTTGGCGACCTGTTCCGGCTTTGGATTATTCGCTTTGCTCAGAATGAGATGAGAGGGGCCGTGCTAGGCTAGCCACGTGCCCATTTCCGGGCGTTCCATAGTTGTTATAGACAATGGGGAATACTGCATATGGACATTGCTAGCCTGGCAGGTGGATTGGTCTCCGGAGCTTTGATTGCGGCCCTCATCGTCTATCTATGGCGTGAGAACAAGCGGAGTGCAGATGTGGCCCGCTTGGAGGGGCAGTTAGAGAGAACCCAAGACGCGGAACAGTTGATGCAGGCGGCCGAGCAACGCATGGGGACGGCGTTCCAGGCTGCGGCGGCTCCGGTTATGAAGCAAAACATGGAACAGTTTCTTGCCTCTGCAAACGATAGTTTCGGGCAAAGTCGAAAATCGTTTGAGGAGTTGGTGAAACCGCTGCGTGAGAACTACGAGAAACTGAACCCCAACATCGATTCGTTGACGAGGCAGCTGGGCAGTGCCACGGCCGAGACGGCACGACTTGCCAATGCCCTGACAGACAACCGGCAGATCGGATCGTGGGGAGAGTTTCAGCTTGCGCGCATCCTTGAATTGACGGGCATGACACCCTACATCGATTACAGCGAACAGGAGACTGTGCAGGGTTCGGGTGAGCGCCCTGATGTCATCGTTCATCTCCCGGACGAGCGCGACGTTGTCATTGATTCCAAGGCCAGCCTGATTGCCTATCTCGAGGCGAGCGACGCAAGTGAAGACCTATCCCGTGATGCCGCGCTAGACAAGCACGCACGCGCGCTGCGCACACAGGTGGATGATCTTGCAAGGAAGGAATACGGAGACAAGGTACGTGGTTCGCTTGAGTTCGTCGTCATGTTTGTGCCGGGCGACCAATTTCTCTCCGCCGCACTGGAGGCCAACAGCTCTCTGGTTGACTACGCCATGAACAAGAAAGTCGTTATCGCGACGCCGAGCACCCTCTTTGCGCTTCTCACTGCCCTCGCCTATGGGTGGCGGCAATATCACCTTGCTCAGAACGCGGAAGAAATACGCAAAGCCGGAGAAGAAATGCACGGGCGGCTGCTGACGTTCATCGATCGTTTCGGTACAGTCGGCCAACGTTTGGACGCTTCTGTCAGGGCCTATAACGAATCTATAGCGTCGTTTGACAGCCGCCTGATTCCGCAGGCACAGAGATTCGCGCAGTTGCGCGGAATGAATCCGGATGACTACTCACTGCCCAACGCTATTGACCGAGAGCCGAGGCCGTCACGGAACGCCGCGGTATCAGGCGAGAGCGCCGATACTACCGAGGAGGACGCTCAAGAGCCTGCCTAGCGGCCGTGCTACGCTTGTTCCAGCATGGTTCAGGTTGGAAGTGATTCTCAGGTGGCGGCGGGGAAGGACGGCGTAGAGACCGTCGGTGACGTCAAACCCGTTGTAGCGCGGAATTTAGTCAAGGAATTCGGCGATCTCGTCGCGGTGCGCGGCATCGATTTCGCGGTGCGGCCGGGCGAGTGCTTCGGGTTTCTGGGCCCAAACGGCGCCGGCAAGACGAGCACTATGCGCATGATTACCTGCGCCTCGCCCGTCACGTCAGGCAGTCTGCTGGTGAACGGGCTGTCTGTGCAGACGCAGGCCCGGGCAGTCAAGTCGGTCATTGGAGTCGTGCCGCAGGGCGACAACCTGGACGATGAGATTTCAGTGATCAACAACCTGCGTCTGTACGCAGGCTATTTCGGCATCAGCCGCACGGAGGCCGACGCACGCGCCAAGACCGCACTGCAACTCTTTCAACTTGCAGATCGCGCAAATTCCCAGGTTGATGAGCTCTCCGGCGGCATGAAGCGTCGGCTACTCATCGCCCGAGGGCTCATCAATGAACCAGAAATACTGGTGCTGGACGAGCCGACGACGGGGCTGGACCCGCAGGCGCGGCACCTGGTGTGGCGCACGCTGCGCCGTCTCAAAGATCAGGGCGTCACGATGCTGCTAACGACGCACTACATGGACGAGGCGGCAACGCTGTGTGATCGGCTCATCGTGATGCATGAGGGGCGGATACTGGCCGAAGGTACGCCGCCAGAGTTGATTCTTCGCATCGCCGGTGAAACGGTCATCGAGGCGCATTCATTGGACGTCGGCGCGCTTGATCGCATCGCCGAACATCTGCGTGATGCCGGCGCGGAAATTGAGCAGACGCCGGACACGGTGCATGCGTTCGGTCTCAACGGCAGTGAAGTTGCTGAATCCAACGTGCCGGGCGCTCGGATCTATTCCCGCCCCGCCAACCTTGAGGATGTCTTCCTGCGCCTCACGGGCCGCAGCCTGGAAGAGTAGTCATGATTCTGACGCCTTCACGTGTACCCTTCGGCTTCCGCGTGTGGCGGCGGAATTGGACGGTGTTCAGACGGTTTGCGCTGGCCGAGGTGGGGCCGCTGTTTGTGGAGCCGCTGGTCGTACTGGGTGCAATGGGCATTGGGCTGGGCGCGTACGTCACGTTGACCGGTGATGTCAGCTACGTACAATTCATCGGACCGGGGATCGTCGGCGGGTATTCACTCTTTGCGGCATTCTTTGAATGCACCTACGGCTCCTATACACGCATGGCGATCCGGGGGTTGTACGAGGCCATGATTGCCACGCCGCTGTCCATAGAGGACGTGATTACCGGCGAGGTCTTATGGGGTGCAACACGTTCGTTATTCAGCGCCACCGTGATCCTGTTCGTGTTGACCGTGATGGGATTCGTCGATTCGCCGATGGCCATCCTCATTCTGCCGCTCGCATTCCTTGGCGGCATCCTGTTCTCGTCGATGGCGCTGCTTGTTACCGCGCACGCGCCGTCGTTCTGGACGTTCAACTACGCGATTACGCTTGGTGTTATGCCGATGTATTTCTTCGGCGGCGTGTTCTTCCCGCTGGAGCGATATCCGGACGTCGTGCGTGAGCTGGCCTGGATTATCCCCCTAACCCCGTACGTCGCAGTCGTTCGAGAACTGGTTGCCGGAAGCCTCTCAATGACCACCGTTTGGGGGCTGCTGTATCTCGTTGTCCTCGGCGCAGCGTTCTACTACCTTGCCGTGGCGCGGATGAAGGCGCGGCTTATTCGGTAGGGGGCAGGGCAACAAAGGGTGGGCTTTAGGCGCTCCGGGAGCCACCCTCCCAAGCTTGTAGCTCCTCTTCAGGCAGGGGCTCGAAGAACGTGTCGCTCAAAGATACTTGCCCCGCCATTGAGCCGAATTGACGCTTTCCTTGCTGTTGGAGTCCCACCAAGCGTGCCACCGCCTTGCCCCTGCGAGCTATGACGATTTCTTCCCCTGCCTCGACTCGCGCAAGCAGACGGGACCAATTGGCCTTAGCTTCCGTAACGTTCACTTGTAACATGGCTAGCTGGCAAGGTGTTTATTCCCAAGAGTTACTGTCAGCCACCCTCAGTGCTGCGGACTGGCAGGGCCTCGGTTTCCACTGTGGACAGGTCAAGGCGCTGGGAAGCCTGATCTATATCGAAGCCGACGACCTGCCCGTTTGCATCAAGATCCACGTTCAGCCCGTCCGTGACCTCAATGGTCTCTGCGCCGGGTCGGTCAGAGAATTCGACGTATAGGCTGTCCGTTTCCGGATAGTAGTGGAGTTTCATGGTTCATTCACTCCGTTCGGAATCTTCGGTCAAAAAATGCGTTGTGAATTGTCTCGCCATCTTCTAGCGTAATGACCCGTAGAAACCGTGGTTCGGATTCACCGGGCATGTTGACCCTTCCCCAAAATCGGATGCGTCCGTCCGCTTGCACCTCGCGACGCAAAGGGGCCGCAATGATGCGCGCGCACCACTCCAGTTCAATATATGGGCGCTTCCTGAGAACCTGTTCATTGAAGTATCTCGTTGTATTCAACGTTTCTCCGGCAAGGATACCAATTGCTGTGCCCTTTGGGTAAAAAGAGGTTGGTGTGGTGCAATGGGTGATCTTCTAATGAGGTCCACCATACCCTTGCGGGCCGGGAGCTTGTTCAATCTCGTAGATGACGCGGGACTGGCGGTCGAATGTGGCCTTGACCCACATGCCCTCTTTCATCCAGTCATAACCACCGCGCCGCATTGGAGCCGGATTGAGGCGGTACCGGATGCCGCTGATGATGATGACGAGTATTGAATTGTACTTTGGGCCTGACGAGAAGAGGCCTGTCGTTGAGCCCTCGATTTCTACGTCCTCGACGGTCATGCGGTCGATGCGTCCCTCAAGCTCCGCGGGCTCAAGGAGGGGGCCCGCCGGCAGCGGCACGGGCGGCGTTTCAGGCCGCGTTCTGCGGAACAGGATGATGAGTCCGATGGTGAAGAGGATCGGCAAACCAATGAGCAGGGCGATGTAGAGGTTGCCGGTGAGAAAGATGACAAACAGTGTGAAGATGACGATAGCGGGAATAATCCACGAAGTTGGGTGCATGTCAGTTCCGCTCCGCCAGTCCAATCGCCCACATGTCATAGTCAACCGCTATAGTTTGATTAATGGTTGACACCGATACCTCCGAAACCCGGATCGCCGAGCCTTCTCCATATCGATTCGTTATCTACGCGCTCGTCGTCCTCATGAACCTCATGCTGGGGATTGCGTTCCTTGCCCCGGCGTCAGTTTTGCCGCTGATCACGGATGCGTATGACCTGACGCGATCGGAAGGCGGATTCGTCGTCACGAGCGTGACATTGGTGTTCACGGCTGCAACCATCCCCGCGGCAATCATTGTCTCACGGTGGAACATCCGCGTTGTGATCGGCATCGGGTGGGCCCTCCTGGGAATCACTGCCCTAACGCCGTTTCTGACGGGATTCTGGTGGTTTGTCGCCCTACGCTCCGTGCAAGGAGTGGGCGCGGCCGCAGTCGTGCCACTAACGGCTGGCATCATCATGCGATGGGCGCCGCCACGAGAAGTGCCAATCGTGAACGCCGTCGCTCTCGCCTTTATCACTGTGGGTCTCGCGGTGGCGCAGTACGCCGGCCCCGTGCTGGCGGATTGGACCACCTGGGAATGGGCCATCGGCATAGAGGGCTTTATTGCAACCGGCAGTGCAGTCTTGTTCGTCATCTTATGGCGGGAAAGGGAGGCGCTGGGCGGCCTACCTCCTGAGCCGGTGAAGATCAGCGCTATTCTCAGCGTCTTCCGGAGGCGGGAGACATGGCTGCTGTCCTTTGCCGTGGTCGGCCCGTGGGCGCAATTCATCGCCCTGAGCACCTGGCTGCCCACGTTCTTTGAGGAGGAGCGCGGATTGACTCTGGCCATGGCAGGCCTTATGGCGGGCATCTTTGCGTTGGCGGGCGCGCCGGCGAACATTATCGGGGGTGTCGTCACGACGGTTGTGGGGCGCAGGCGTCCCATTATCATATGGTCCGGCCTTCTCATCGGGGCGGCCGGGATGACCACGATGTACGCACCTGTCGGAATCCTCCTGTTTCTTGCCGTACTGGCGTCGGGATTCCTGCACTGGATCTATGAACCTTCGCTCTTCACCATCCCGATCGAGCTGCCACGCACAAACCCGGAGCAGGCGGGGGCAATCTGGGCGTCGATCCTTGCGGCAGGCAACGGGTCAAGCTTCATTGCGCCGATCATTGCGGGGTTCATCATCGATGAGACCGGGAGCTTTGTCATTGGAATTGCGGTTATCTGTGCGACATCGTTCACGCTCTTCATTGCGGGGGTACTGCTGCCTGAGACGGGGCCGGGGCGACTGAACACGCCGCAGGGTGCGCGAATCTGAGCGCGCCACGCTCCCAGTGCTACACTACAAACGTTCCATCCAACCCAAGATCACGTTGTCCATGGAGTTCAGTGTATGACGTCATCGTCCCGTTCGGCGCTGTTGGGGCCGACCCCCGCCGCGCGCCGTTATTTTCAGCAGTTCCTTGGGGAACTTGCCGAAATGACCGACGATGACATGCGGCTTGTTTCGGCCATTGAGTCGATGGAGCAGGGCGCGCTTCTAACGCTGGGCGACGCAGTTTATACGGCCATCAGCAATGGCGACACGCCGCTTTCCAGGGAGGGTGTCGCTGCCGCTCTGCCGGACGACCTTGATGGGGCGGGTCTCCGCACCGCTCTGTACATCACCCTGATGAACACCGTGACGCGCGAGCTGGAGATTGAAACACCGATCGAGGCACGGGCTATGCAAGGTGTCTGGATCGAGGGCAATGTTTTGCCCCGCCTTGGGCATGACCACCTGGTGCTGTCCGCCCGGTTCTCCTTGGACACCATCCAGGCTCCCAAGCCTCCGGATACATTCCAGGGAATGGTTGATTTGACTGTGGAACGGCTGTCATCGCTGGTTGAACTGGCCTCGCAGGCGATGATGGGCGCGGACGTTGACCCGTTCGAGACGTTCGAGCATAAGGACTGCGAAAAGTGCGGGCACCTGCTGCAGCTGCACGTTGGGTTTGAGAGCTGGGACGACGTGATGTCTGAACACAACGCATGGTGCCCGGGCGGGCGCGGGGCATGAACGCTCCGTGTGAATCGCAAAGCCGATGACGGAGTCCACCGGCGTCCGCGTCACAGCTTTGTTGCTGGGGCAGGACTCATTCCGTGATGAACGCGGCCGCGCGCACGTCATCGGTATATTTGACACCGTTGGTGCCCAGCAGTTTCCGATGGCGTTCCAGTTCTCCATCTACTGCCGTCTGCACGGCGAGGGCTCACATGAACTCCTCCTCCGGGTACTGGATCCCAACGGCATGGAGATTGTCCGCAGCGAGCCGATCACGGCGAATCTTCTTCCCATCCAGGGCCATCAATTCTTCATGAGCATCGGCATACAAGCTGAGAACGATGGGTTGTTCCTGGTGCAGGCCATTGTTGATGGACAGATTGCACAGGAAGCGCCGCTACTGGTGGAGACCGGGGACAATGAATGGCACCACGACCCTGATCCTCTGCATTTGGGCGGGCCACCACCGCCCCATTAGCCGGAGAATCATCCCATGATTGGGATCGATACGGGCGGCACGTTCACGGACGTTATCCGCGTTGGTGAGGACGGCTCAATACGGCTGATCAAGGTGCCGTCCACGCCAGCAGACCCGGCGCAGTCATTTCTTGCCGGTGTGCGGGAGATCGGCAGGGACGCTGATCAGAGCGACGAGATTGTTCATGGGAGCACCGTCGGCACCAACGCGGTACTTGAGCGGCGTGGGGCGCGGACGGCATTGGTGACGACGCGCGGCATGGCGGATGTGATCGAGATTGGGCGGCAGGCGCGTGATGATCTGTATAGCCTGCGGGTTACGCGCCCCGTGCCGCTGGTTCCGCGTGAACTGCGGTTTGAGATTGATGAGCGGGTGACTCCGGAGGGGGAGATTCTCAAGGCGCCTGATGAGGCGGAGCTTGGCGCCCTTGCTGAGGCGGTTGCCGAGTCCGGCGTGGATTCCGTGGCGGTCGCGCTTCTTTTCTCATTTCTTCCTCCGGAGCATGAGCAGCTAATCCGGAATGCGTTGGAGCGTCGATTACCCGTCGACGTGCCCATCTCCCTCTCGAGTGATGTTGTCCCGGAGTTCAGGGAGTTCGAACGAACGTCAACGACCGTACTTAACTCCTATGTTGCGCCTGTGATGCAGTCGTATTTATCGCGCATCGACGACTCTGTTCAATCGACAGTCAGAATCATGTCGTCCAACGGCGGCAGCATGACAATCGGACAGTCGAGCAGCTTTCCTGTGGAGACGTTACTAAGCGGGCCGGCGGGAGGTGTTGTTGGCGCGTTTGAGGTGGCGAAAACGGCCGGCTTCGACCGCATCATCACGCTGGACATGGGTGGCACGTCAACGGACGTGTCGCTGTGTGACGGTGAAGTCCAGCGCACGTCTGAGGGCAGCATCGGCGGGTATCCGCTACGTGTTCCGATTGTGGACATTCATACGGTTGGGGCGGGTGGCGGGTCTCTCGCAACCGTGGACGCGGGCGGCGCATTGTCGGTGGGGCCGCAGTCGGCGGGTGCAGACCCAGGGCCTGCCGCGTACGGACGCGGCGGCGGACCGACTGTGACGGACGCCAACATCGTGTTGGGGCGGCTGCCTGCGGACAGGCCGCTTGCTGATCGACTCGAGCTGAACACGGACGCGGCACTGGGTGCCATGAGCGCAATCGCGGAGCAGCTTCGCATAACACCACGGCAAGCCGCCGGAGGCGTCGTTCGGGTAGCAAACGCCAACATGGAGCAGGCGCTGCGCGTGGTCTCTCTGGAGCGGGGTCATGATCCGCGGGACTTCACGCTTGTTGCGTTCGGTGGCGCGGGGCCGCTGCACGCCTGCGAGCTTGCGGACGGACTCGGTATTCGCAGCGTGCTCATACCGCGTATGCCCGGGGCGCTGTCCGCGTGGGGAATGCTGACCGTGGACGTTACGCGCGATTATTCGAGGACCGCCATGCGTGATCTTTCGGATACATCGGCAGAAGAGATTACACGACTGCTGAGCGAGATTGAGCAAGACGCGCGAGAAGACCTTGAAGCAGTTGGCCTTCCTGCCGGGCAGGCGGTATTTTCCGCTTCGGCAGACATCCGCTATCAAGGACAGGGATACGAACTCTCAATCCCAATGGATCCACGGGACGGCCTCTCACTTGAAGAGCGGTTTCACGCCGCGCACCAGCGCCGCTTCGACCACAGCCATCCTGACTGGCCTACGGAGATTGTGACTCTGCGGCTGCGGGCGACGATACCCGTGCGCCGCCCTGAATTCGTCGTCGAGGACGCAGAGGGTGGGTCAGACGCGGGTCATGCGCAACTTGGCGAGACCACGTTGATAACAGACGAGGAAGAGGTCACCGCGCCACTACATGACCGGAATGCGCTGCTTGTTGGGAATCAATTGGAGGGCCCGGCGGTGCTCACGCAGACGGACTGCACAACATATGTGCCGCCGGGTTGGGTTGGCCGTGTTGATGAGCACCTGAATCTCATCCTCGAAAGGGCACCAGCATGAGCGTCGATGCCATCTCATTGGAGGTTTTCCGACGGCTGTTCGCAGCCATTGCGGAGGAGATGGGGGCGGTCCTGGGACGGACGGCGTGGTCGCCGAACATCAAGGAGCGGCGGGATTTCTCCTGCGCCGTCTTTGACGCCACCGGCCGCATCCTGGCACAGGCCGAGCATATCCCCGTCCATCTGGGCGCCATGCCCGCCTCCGTGCAGGCCGCCATCGAGCGGTTCGATACATTCGAGCCCGGCGATCTCATCGCTCTCAATGACCCGTATCTTGGCGGAACGCATCTGCCCGATTTGACGCTGATTTCACCCGTGTTCATTCCTGATGGTGTTGAGGACGGGGACGCCGGGGAATTGGCGGGGTTTGTGGCGACGCGTGCCCATCACGCGGATGTGGGCGGCATGGCTCCCGGCTCAATGCCCGCGTCAACGACGATCTACCAGGAAGGGTTCATCATCCCGCCCATCAAGCTGGCCCGAGCCGGCACGCTCAACGAGGAGGCAGTCGAACTGTTCATGCGCAACGTGCGCACGCCGGAGGAGCGCCGCGGCGACCTGGCCGCGCAGATCGCTGCGAACCGCATCGGTGAGGGACGCTTTGAGGCGTTGATTGCGCGGTATGGCTGGGAGACGGCGAGAGAGCATGGCGAGGCGCTCATCGACTACGCGGAACGCCTTGTGCGGGCGGCGTTACGGGAAATACCGGCGGGGCGCTACTCGTTTGAGGACGATATGGAACCACCGACGCCCGAGGGAGAGCGCCCTCGTATCGCCGTGACCATCTCGAGCGACGGTGACGGCTCACTCATTGTGGACTTCACGGGCACGTCGCCGGAACAGCCGCTAAGCAATAACAACGCCGTGCGCGCCGTGACCGCTTCGGCGGTGCAGTACTGCGTACGTTGTCTGGCCGGGCCACGCGCCCCCGCTAATCACGGCTCGTTCGCGTCTGTGGAGATAATCACGCCGGAAGGGTCGCTGGTTAACCCACGTCCGCCTCGTGCCGTCGCCGCAGGTAACGTGGAGACATCACAGCGCATTGTGGACGTTGTATTTGGGGCGCTGGCAGACGTGCTACCCCAACGCATTCCGGCAGCGAGCCAGGGAACGATGAACAACGTGACCATCGGCGGCACGGATCCGCGCACCGGTCAGCCATTCGCATACTATGAGACGCTTGCGGGCGGGGTTGGAGCGTCGCCGGACGGTCCGGGAGAGTCCGCCATCCACAGCCACATGACGAATACGCTCAACACGCCCATCGAGGCGCTGGAGTACCAGTATCCATTCCGAGTGCTGGAGTACGGCGTGCGGCGTGGCTCAGGTGGAGAGGGGGAGTTCTATGGCGGGGACGGCCTCATCCGTACAGTGGAGTTCCTAGGCGAGGCGACGGTCTCGCTTCTGACGGAACGGCGTTCACGCGGGGCGTGGGGGCTTACGGGAGGGGCGGACGGCAAGCCGGGCCGCAACACCCTGCGTAGAATGGATTCTGACCGGGATGACGAGTTGCCGGCCACCGTCACCATTGACGTTGCGCGTGGTGACAGGCTTACCATTGAGACGCCCGGTGGCGGTGGATGGGGATTGCCTGGCTCACCGCCATGAGCACGGAGGAAACTGATCTGTGAGCATGCGACTGCGGACGTGGCCCGGCGTGTTGCTCAGTGCGCTGTTCTTGGCGGCGCTGATGACGCTCGCCGTCGCCTGCGGTACTGAGGCAGCGGACGATACACCCACGGCCACGACTACAGATTCGGGAACTGACTCCGCGCCGGAGATTGGCAACCGCGTCGGCAACCTCGCTCCGGACTTCTCCGTCACGACCACGGATGGTGTCACCCGCTCGTTGACCGATTTCAAACAGGCGAACCAGCCTGTCGTCGTCTATTTCTTCGCAAGCTGGTGACCATCCTGCCGGTCTGAGTTGCAGACCGCCAAGAGTGTGTACCCGGACTACCAGGATGAGGTGGCCTTCATCGCTGTCGGTATCGATCCTTCAGAGAGCACGGATACGATCATTTCCTACGCGGAGCGACAGGGATACCCGTGGGAAATGGCGATCCATCATGGAGATGTGCAGTCCGCCTTTGGCATCAGTCGCCAGCCTTCCAAGGTCATCATTGATGGCGATGGCGTCATCACGTTCCGTGCAGCAGGGAGAAGCCACAATGCTGATCAATGGCGCGAGGCGCTCGACGCGGTGACGGTGTAGTGGTTCCGCTGATGAATCCAGCTGTGGTTCGGCGAATCGTCCATTCTGTCTCTGCACTGCGCCTCTTTGCGTTCGTCATGGCGGTGGTCCTGGTTATCGGCGTGGCCGCATGTGGACAAACCGATGATTCCGGGCCGCCGGCCACAACCATTCCACCAACGCAACCTGCTGCAACGTCAGCTCCTGCCACATCGGTGTCCGAGGGCACATCCGAAGGCTCGACTAGCATTGGGACGCCGGATGATGCTGCCTCACTCTCACTGGAGCCGACCGTTGAGGGTTCACTTGAAAGGGAACCTCAGGTCACTCCTCCCGCGCTGCTGCCCGGAACGGCAGAGCCGACCGTGCCTGCGGTAAGGTCCGGCACAACGCCAGAGAGTGAGGGCCCGACACCGACGGATACGCCGGAGCCGCCGCCAGCCGAAGCCCAACCCACCGACACGCCGACACCGGTTCCGCCTCCCCGTGAGGATGAGCCACCAGCGCCGCCGACGGGCAACCGAATTGGGCAGTCAGCGCCTGACTTTGAAGTGATGACCATCGATGGCGTCACACGATCCCTGGCGGATTTCAGGCAGGGGGATAAGGCTGTTGTCCTCTATTTCTTCTCAAGCACTTGACCGATATGTCGCTCCGATTTGCGGAGCCTCAAGGATCTGTACGGGGATTACTCGGATCGCGTTACTGTTCTCGGTATCGCTGCGAGCCCAATCGACGACGAGAGATCTATCCGCCGGTATGCGCAGCAGCAGGGTTACACCTGGGATATGGTGGAGTTCGACGTGGGCTTGTCACGTGACTATGGCATCAATAGTCACGCGTCTGCCGTGGTTATAGACGGCAGCGGAGTCATCAGCTTCAAGAAGGGCTATCCCGACAGCCTCTCTACTCGTGAGTGGCGAGAGGTGCTGGACGAGGTGGCGGGGTAGACAGCACGCTCAGGCGTGTCGCTCAGACAATAGCAAGAGGACACGCGGGAGGAAACTCAGGCCAAAACAGCTTTGGTCTGAACGTCCTGTCTCCGGTGTGATCGTCGGGAGCTTCATGCTCAGGAACGTAGCTGTCGCCCATTCCATCTAGCCAGTCCCAATCCCTTATGCCATTGGCGAAGAGAATGGATTTGTTAATCAGGTCAATCTGTTGCCGCATAATTCTCAGAGGGGTGGTGTCTGGCAAAATGTTTATCAGGACGTATTGAAACATCATCAGCACAGCTTGAAGTTCGTCTCGACTCACGGATTGGTTGCCGACGATGTATTGCTGCACCCTCTGCGGCGGTTCGTTCACCAACCGCGAACCATAAGACATAGGCATCGCCACTGACCTTGTAACTGGAATGCTATCCAATAACCTAGTGTGTTCGGCAATCAAAGGCTCACAAACTGGGCAATCCTCTTGCAGACCCCATAAATCTGCGTCCTCTGGGAAAGTGCCATGCCAACCACCCCGAATGGCAAAGCTACATTCGTCACAGAATGGAACTTGTCCGCAGTTCCCATCTGCTCTATGGGTCAGGGTATAGCTGACTGAAAAACCACTATCGTCGACCACGAAAGGTTCAGAACATCGCGCGCAAACGATATTGCCTTCAGAGATGGAGGCTCCGAGATCGTTAAACTCTTTCCAGTGTGCTTCGAGTTCTTGGTGCTTTCTCTCTGGACTCCGAAAGTCCTCTCGAATCCCAACCAAAGGATCATCCAGGCTGGTCATGTGATTCCATAGGTTTTCAAGGCGTTGTCGGCCTGACTTGCGGCAGTTACGGGCAGAGATATGCGCCTTCAGGACACTACTCTCTACTGGACGCTTGCTTCCATCTAGCTCGAATACGTCGATGCCATTGCGTTGGCAGTATTTCAGCTTTGCCGGTGATGGAGAGCTTGTGTCGGTGAATTCAATCCAGACCGGTGGCTGCTTTCCTCGCTCCAAGAGAATGTCGGGGCGATATCCGCCGTAATCTGCCTCCAGCTTTACTGCCGTCACTCCATCAAGGATGTTCTCGACAAAACCGCCACCGCCGCATCGATTGCAACAATCGCCATAAAAGAGCCAGAAGCCGAGCTGTCTCCTACGGTAGCCCTCAAGCTTTCGAGCATAAATTGATTTATTGGACCAGTGTGCTACACCCTCAGGATTTCCTGGGGTCCCCATGTTCATGACTCTAGTGGCCTGTTCTCTCAGAATCCCACTATCGCGAGAGTGACGGGAAGGGGCGGCCACAGGCCGCCCCTCCTAGTGCATTCGTCGTTGTATTAGACGCCCAAAAACTCTCGCGTGACGGCGATGAACTCCTGCGGCTTGTCCACGGTGACGACGTGGCCGGCGTCAGGGACGTCCACCCATGAGAGATTCTTTGCCCTCGCCATCATTTGGTCTTTGATCAAATCGTCCAGCAGAGGGCTCTCCAGCCCGCGCACCTCAAGGATCGGCTGCTCGATGGTCTCCAGCGCCTTCCAGTAACGGTTGATTAGCGACTCATCTGTGCCATCGGCGAGCGGGACGTTGAACAGCGCAGCGTCGGCCTTCCAGGTCCATGAACCGTCCGACGTCTGCTTCAGCTTCTCTTCTATGTCCTGGCGGAGTCGCTCCTCAGACGCCCAGGGGTTGCCGGAGCGCGCCCACGCAAGGGCCTCATCGACGTTGGCGAAAGACATGGGCGTCGGCGGGCGGTCGCCCCACTCTGTCTTCGAACGCTCGCTGGGCTCCGGCCCGATGTCCACGATGACGATGCGCTCCACCTTTTCGGGGTGCTTCTCGCTCGTATAGAGCAGGGAGTGCCATCCGCCCATCGAGAGGCCGACGAGGACAAATCGGTCGAACCCCAGCGCGACAACCAGCTCATCGAGATCCTCAACGAACCGATCCCGTTCATAGCCAGTGGAGGCGTGCTCGCTCTCTCCATGGCCACGCTGGTCGATGGTCACGACGTGAAAGTTGGGCGCCATCGCCTCGGCGAACTCGTCCCAGATATGAGCCTGCCCGGTGTGGCCATGCAGACAGACCATGGGCATCGCGCCTTCATTGCCGTAGTCGAAATAGCGCAGCCGAACGCCGTTTACCGTGATGTGCTTTTCCTGAACTTGTGTTGCAGTCATCTCTTTCCTCCAACCCCCGGATATGTTTCCAGTCGCAGAGCGACGCAGATATTGTAGCAAGGAGGAGGAGAGGAGAACTGCGGTATCGACAACGGATGCTGGGGATTGAGAAAAAAGATGGGGGGCGGCACCGCACCTAATTGATAAAGGTGCCCGCGGAGTTCAATTGGTGCGGACGGAGTATTGGGAGACCTGCCGCCCCCCGTGGGGGGAAGGACTTGCCCACTGCAGACAAGAACGTCGACTAAACCTTACCCATCTACTGAACTACTGTCTAGTATAATCGGAATCTCGGCGATGGTTGAGGCATGCAGGCGGCAACCTATAATCGTAATGCGGGCCAAGAGTATGGCATGCGAGCGGTAATTATGGTGAGCCTCAATGCAAAACAGTCCCGGACTCGCAGATGCAGGACGGAGATATGTTCAGGCCATCACAGCCGGACGGTCTGCGCTTGCGCACGCGGTGATTGAGAGGGCGCTGAAAGAAGGAGCGGGAGAGGCGCAGATCCTGCTTGGGGTTCTCGCGCCGGCACTGAGGGAAGTCGGCGAGCGCTGGCACAGGGGAGAGATTAACGTAGCCCAGGAGCATCTGGCCACAACGATCACCCTGAGTGTTCTGGATTTCCTCAAGAACCGTAGAGCGCCTCACCCCCGCATTGGTTTGAGAGTTGTGGTGGCGCCCGTAGACGGGGATCAACACAGCATTGGCGTCCGTTTCGTGGCGGAGTTCTTCACAATTGACGGATGGGACGTGGATTTCCTCTGGGATGCAGTTCCGCCGGCTGACCTCGCCGCATTCGCTAAAGATCGCCGCGCCGACGTGGTGGCACTATCGGCGACTGACACGGGTAACCTGCCGCGTGTCATTGAGACCTCCCGTGCGATTCGAGGGCTGGGAGAGTCGGCGCCCAAGATCATCCTGGGCGGACTCGCACTGGAACAAGCGGGTGGTGAACCGGAATCATATGGTTGCGATGCCATTATGACCGACGCAGCGGACGCCGTTCGGTTGGCACGCCGTCTGGTTGGTCTGGAATCTGCCCGACCCACGCTTGAACAGCAACTGGCCGCGTTGGGCTCCAGGATCAGAACCATGCGTTTGCGGCGCGGGATGACACAGAAACAGCTTGCTGAAGCATCCGGGCTTGACCGAACGTACATCAGCACAGTGGAGAACGGGAGACAGAACCTCTCATTTGGCGCACTTTCGAGAATCGCCAACGCGCTGGACATGCCGATTGGCGATTTGGTTGCGATGCCGGGGGACCAGAGCCGGCAGGGCGAGTAGGTGTCAGCCCCCTATTCACCCCACACGGTGGTGTCCGGGAAGAGGTCTACCCACGCGAACCAGAATGACGGGGTTGTGGGTATCTGGATGAGGCTTGCGCCCTCCAGGGGGCCGGAAATCGCCTTGCCTGTGCTTGCGCTCCAGATGGAACCCGTCTCGCGGTCCCGCATCACCGGTCCCGAAACTGTTGGGGCGTCTCCGATCTGAGCCTCGTTCGCCTGCTCGAAAGTCAGGACATCCGGGGCGTTCATGCCGAATGGTCCCTGCGCGATGGCGTAGGCCTCATCGTCCAGCAGTCGGCTCCACGCCGCGGCGAAACCGGCCTCCGGTTCATGGATGACGACGATCTCGAGGCCGCCGAGCGTGTCATTGGCTATGGGTGTCTCGGCAAGATCATCGTAAGCATAAGCGCGCTTGGCCGTGCCGATCTCCACGCCCAATACCAGGTCCTTGAGGGGGAGCCTGAAGTCGCGGACCTGCCGCCCGAGAATCCCGGCCGACGGATCCGTGTAGTAGGTCTCATAGGTATCCCTGCGATAGAGACCGCGCTTGTCGAGCACCTGCGTATCGGGATACAGCGTCTTCCACGCCTCCCACGACATCAACCGCGACGCGACGAGTTTCAGTTCCGTGCCCTCAAGCGGGCCGGAGAGAGCGGTTCCGTATGCCTGGCTCCATTCCGAGTCCGTCTGGTCGTCGAACATGACCAGGTTGTTGAGGATTAGCTTGCCGGAAACGCCGAATGTCAGCAGCTGTCCCTCCACCTCTCGGCCATACACGATGGCCGTATAGCAGAGAGGTCACCACGTGGCCGCAATCGGCAACCCTCCCACGGTGTCATTCACAATCTCGTGTCGGCTGAGCATGGCGACGGGGTAGGCACGGGCGTCCCCGTCCAACTCCACGCCGATAATCGGCTCATCCGCGTTCATCCAGGCCTCGGCTCCGGCGACGTCCACGAATTCCGGTGAACGAATTGCGGGGATGGCGTCTTTGGCGAGGACTGTTACAACGTCCAGATCGCGCTCGATGACAGTTGGTGTCAGTTGCTCTGCAGTTGGTGTTGATGCCCCGGATTGGGGCGACGATGTTGCGGCGGCCGATGCAGGCGTTGCTGTCGGATTCCGTGTTTGGACGACAGGTTCTGCCTCATACGTTACCTGTATGGTGTCCTGTTCAACGCCGCCGATGTTGCAGCCGGCGAGGATCAGGACGATCAGTGCACCTATGATTCCGATGATTGGCGTAACTTGTGCCGATTCGTTCCCGATTCGCCCTTGTAGCATGCCTTTAGCCTACAAGGACGATGGCAATGACTGCCGCGCTGACACAGGCCGCGGAGGTGATGATTGCTGAGCGGAGGAGACCCTTAATCTGTTCCATATTTCCAGTGTAGAACCATGCTCCAAACGACTCTTCGCCAGGATTCGCTACCTGCTGGAGAAGGGATGACAGTGGAGAATCTCACCACAGGGAATAGCATTGCGTTGACGCTTTGAACGGGCGCTCCTATTCTGTGCGTGACCCTGTGGCCAAGCATTGAAATGAGGATGTCATGACTAACGGGACAGGCTCCGCCGAAACGGGCGCGCTTCAAGGGCTGACCGTGCTTGACCTGACCGGGCCGCAGGGGCAGCCGTGCGGGCGCATCCTCGCTGACCTCGGCGCGGATGTCATTCTCATCGAGCCGCCGTCCGGCAGTCCATCCCGCCGCATGGCCCCGTTCGCGCATGGCGAGACCGGCCCGGACAACAGCCTGTTCTTCCTCCATTTCAATACGAATAAGCGCGGCATCACGCTTGATCTTGATTTGGAGCAGGACAGGGCGCGTTTTCTTGAACTGGTCAGGAGCGCGGACGTTGTTCTGGAATCCGGCCACCCCGGCGAGATGGAGGCGCGCGGTCTCGGTTATGACGATCTCGCCGCCGTCAATCCCGCCGTCGTCGTCACGTCCATCACGCCGTTTGGGCGGACGGGCCCATACCGCGACTTTGTCGGCGCGGATATCGCTGTGACCGCATTGAGCGGCTCAGTGTATCCGGAGGGCGAAGCCGAAGGCCCACCCGTCACCATGCCCCGCTACCAGGGTTTTCAACTGAGTTCCATCCATGCCGCGTTCGGCACGCTCATCGCCCTGTGGCACCGTCGTACCACGGGCCGCGGGCAGCATCTCGATGTCTCCATGACCGAGGTGCTGGCACATAAGACGATGAACCTCATGCGCTATGCAGCAATGAGCGAGGTTATGCCGCGACGCGGCAGCAAGGGCGGAACCGGCCCCACCCAGTATTTCCAGGCATCCGACGGTGTGTGGGTGCAGCTTGCTCTGACATCGCCACGCCAATGGGTAGAGTTCGCCAACTGGGTCGACCACCCGATGCTGCTCGACCCGGCTATGCGTGAGTTGAGTGGGCGGGATGGAAAAGCAGATGAGATTACGGCCATCGCCGGCGAATTCATCAGCACGATGACCGCGGAGGAGTACCTGAGTGGCGGTGTGGAAAGACACGTCACCGTTGCTCCAGCAAACTCTCCGGCTGATTTCGCCGCGCACCCGCATGCGGAGACTTACGGATTCTTCTCCCCAATGGAGCATCCTGTGTTGGGCAAGTACCAGATTCCGGGCGGGACGGCGCGTTTCGGCGCCAGCCCGCTCAGCGTGCGTCGCCCCGCGCCAACTCTGGGACAGCACCAGGATGAGGTCCTCGGCGTTGTGCCCGCCGAGCGCCAGGCTGTCCCGGTGGGTGGTTCAAACGGAGCTAGCGGTTCCGGTCTTCCACTGGACGGCGTGCGGATTCTCGCGTTCGAGCGTGTGTGGGCCGCTCCGTTCGGCACGCGGTTCATCGCCGACTATGGCGCGGACGTCATCAAGGTGGAGTCCACCAAGTTCGCGGACGGGCGCGTTCACGACCGCGAGCGCAACCCGACGGCATGGCGCAGCACCAACGCGAGTTATGGCGAGAACAACCGCAACAAGAGATCCATCGCGATTGATTTGCATACGCCGGAAGGGCAGGAGCTTTTCAAGCGGATTGCGGCGGAGGCAGATGTCGTCGTGGAGAACAACGCGCCCGGCGCGATAGACCGATTCAACATCAACTACGACGTGCTCAAGCAGGCCAACCCGCGTCTCATCATGGTCAGCTGCCCCGGCTACGGCGCGATGGGCCCAATGAGGGATTTTACTGCCGTCGGCCAATGCCTGACCGCATTCACAGGTCTCGGCTACCTGTGGGCGCAGCCGGACGCGAAATGGCCCGCTCGCGGCAGGAATGCCTACCCGGACTTCATCACCGCCGGCAACCTTGCCTTGTCCATAATGGCTGCGCTGCATCACCGTGAACGAACAGGAGAGGGGCAGTACATAGAAATCCCACAATTCCAGGCCGCCGCGAGCATGATCGGCCTTGCGTTTCTGGAAGCTCAGTTCGGCGTGGGACCGGCCGAGGCGTGGGGCAACCGCGATCCGAACGCCGCGCCGCAGGGCGTCTACCAATGCGGTGGTGGGGACCGCTGGTGCGCCATCTCCTGCCCGGACGACGATGATGCGTCATGGCGCGCGCTGACAGAAGTGATGGGCCGGCCGGAGCTTGCCGACGACCCTCGTTTCGTCTCATTCGAGGACAGGCAGCGGAACCATGATGCCCTTGATGAGGAGATCTCCGCGTGGACGCTAACACGGTCCGCTCACCAGGTCATGTACGCCTGCCAACGCGCCGGTATTGCTGCGGGAATGGCGGCCACCGGCGAGGATCTATACCTCGATCCGCAGCTGCGCGAACGAGGCTACGTTGTTGAGGTGAACCACAACGTGCCCGGCCCTGTTGAGCACCCGGGCATGACGATTAATTTCAGCGAATCACCCGGTCGCGTGCGCATGGGCGCGCCCACACCCGGCCTCCACACACGGGAGGTTCTGACCGGTATTTTGGGGCTCTCCGACGAGGAATACGGGGCGCTGGAAGAGTCCGGCGCAATCGGATAGCGACGCCGTCCGTGCGATTGCTCGTCGAGTCCGTGCGCAGGGAGCCATGACAGGGAGGCGGCTGCCACGGCAGATGACTGTCGTCCCGGCCTATCGGCTTGAGGGTTATTTTGCCGAGCAGGCGCTGAACCAGGTTGAGCAACCCCCGCTTGAGTCGTTCAGGCAGCGACTGCGAATGTACATCCACCGCCTGCTTGCCGGAGAGCAGCCCACGTTCATCGACATTGGTGAACACTGGACGATGACGCAGACCGGCGATCCGGAGCTCAATTCATTCATCCGCGCAGTGAATGCCACGGACGCAGGCTCGCCACGGGGCATCGTTGAGGACACGCTTTACAGGTGCTCGCAGGCCCTGCCGCGACCGGACCTTATCGCGCGTGTCGTCATCCTGATGGGGGACGGCGAGAGCCGTGGGCTGACGCAGGCCATGCAGTACGCGAATGGCGTTAGCCTTGGTTCCGGTGTCACGCTCGTGTTCGTGTGGCCCGCGCACAACTGGATGGAGACGCTTGCCTACATCACGGCTCACGAATACGTCCATCTTGTGCGCAATTGGCTATTCCCACGCGGCCTCACCGGCGGGCGCATGATCTACGTCAAGAACAATGAGCCGGACACTCTGCTGGATGCAATGGTGACCGAGGGAATTGCGGATGTCTTTGCGGGAGGCATCGTTCCGGAGCATCGGCCGCATTGGATCGCGGCGCTCTCGCCGGAGGTTGAACGCGCAATCTGGCCCAATGTTGAGAGCCGGTTGAACGATACCGATCCGCTGGAGATTCGTCGGTATCTCTACGGAGACGATGATCGGGTGCCGGTGTGGGCGGGCTACTCTATCGGCTACGCCATTGTGCGGTCTTACCTGGAGACGCACCCGGAGGCGCGTGTGGCGACAATCATCGGCCTGCCGGTGCGCACTCTCTTCGAGGAGAGCGGCTATTTGCCGGGCGAACACAAGGATGTTAAGTGAGAGGGGCGCGGCGTACGCCGCGCCCCTCTCTGACTTGACGTGGGCGTTTCCTACCTGCCTTGTCCCGCAGCAAAATGGACGAAACGCGGGACGGGGAGGAGTGGCAGGTCAGGTCGTCACACCCGCTGTGTCTGCTTTCCGGTCTCATAGACAACAACGCTGCTGTCGCGTACAAGGTTAGCAGTCTCCATTTGACCGCCTTTGCGCCGCATAACTAGAATGATTCTCACTCGATTCAGGCCGCGACGACGCGGATGACACGGGTACGGTGGGCGGTTAGCTCAGTTGGTTAGAGCGCAGCGTTGACATCGCTGAGGTCAGAGGTTCAAATCCTCTATCGCCCACCATTTTTTCTCATTACTCATGTGAAGTGACAAAGACGGGCGCCGTCCGCCATTTCAGAATTTCAGGATGGTTCAACCCAAGATGAGACTGCCGCGCAATCTAACGAGAATTTCTTGGGTGTAAGATTTAGTTAAGCCCCCCTCATGGGGACACAAGAGGAGAGTTCCGGTCGGCTGTGCCGCCCCCTCTCAAGCCATGTTTCCGCGCCGCACGAGCTGTCGGCAAGGAGGTAAAGATGAAGCGCCCAATTGTTGCAACACTTTTGCTCGTCATGTCCTGCATGCTGATTATCGGCGCTGCGGCGGGCTGCGAGGGAGAAGATGAACCTGAGACGTACCGCCTCGGTGTGATGGCGGCGCTCACCGGTCCCGGCGAAACGTATGGGAACCTCTCCCACCGGGCCATGCAATTGGCGCTGGAGGAAATCAATGAGGCCGGCGGCATCAATGGCACACCGCTTGAGTTGGTTGCTGAAGACTCCAAGTGCAACGCGCAGGACGCAATCACTGCCTACAACAAGCTGACGGACGTGGACAACATCAAGATTATTCTTGGCACGTCGTGCAGCGGGGCCATGTTGGGCGCCGCGCCCCTGGCCGAAGAAGACGGCGTCATTCTCTTCTCCTCATCGGCAACCAACCCAGATATCGCAGATGCGGGCGACTACATCTTCCGCACGGCAATCAGCGACGAAAAACTGGGCATCGAGACGGGGAACCTGCTGCGGGCAGACGGCATTCAAACGCTGGCCACCATCTCCGAGCAAACTGACTACGCGGAGGGTGTGCGCCGTGGCGTTTCCGAGAGATTCGAAGCTCTTGGCGGGGAGGTTGTGGGCTTTGAGCGCTATCAGACCGAGACGCTAGACTTTAGGGCACAGCTCACCGTCTTGCGCGGCCTGAATCCGGATGGGCTGTTTGTTGCGGCGCAGGGTGAGGCCAGCGCGGGCTCAATTCTCAAACAGGCACGGGAGGTTGGGTATGAGGGGCCAATCTATAGTGAGGTTGTCACCATCGGCTCAACTGCGCTTGACGTTGCCGGCGAGGCAGCAACAGGTCTGAAGGCCGTGATTGCAGATCTGGATCCGGCCAATGACAGGGGCCAGAGCGTTCTCCAGGCCTTCCGGGCCAAGTACAACTACGTGACGCTGCCCTGGTATCTGGGCTCCGCCTACGACAGCGTGTATATCGCTGCGGAATGCCTGAAGGAGACGGAGGATGATCAGGACACGGATGCGTTCCGTGACTGCCTCTATGACGTCACGTGGAGCGGGACGATTGGCAATAACTACTCATTCGACAGTCGCGGCGAGGTCGTAGGCCTTTCAAACGTCGTGATTCAGATTCTGCCGCTTGCCGAGCGGACTGAGGAGAACCAGGGCTATCGTGTCCTCGGGCCCGCCCCGACCGGATAGTCGCCAAGTCCAAGCAAGAACGGGCGGCGCTCCCACAAAGGGAGCGCCGCCATTGTTATTTAAGCGGGAGCCTCGCGTTCTTCTGCGGGCTCAATGCGTACATCCGGCAGCCACTTGAGGAACCCCGGCAGATACCAGTTTCGTGCTCCGAGCATCTCCATGGTTGCGGGGACAAGCACTGACCGCACCAGCGTCGCGTCAAGAAGGATTGCGACCGAGAGGCCGAAACCAACTTGCTGGTTGATGATTGTCTGGCCGGAGGCGAACGCGCCAAAGACAGCGACCATGATGAGCGCCGCGCCGGTGATCAGGCCGGCGGTCTCGCGAAGGCCAAAGGCAACCGCCTCAAGATTGTCACCCGTCTGATCGAACCGTTCCCGAATACGGCTCAACAAGAAGACGTGATAGTCCATGGAAAGGCCGAACAGAATGGAGAACAGGAATAGCGGTATCCAGACATCGATTACCTCGGCCTCCTGGAACCCCAGCAGGTCCCTGCCGTAGCCCTTCTGGAAAACAAGGACAAGCAAGCCATACGCCGTTCCAACGGACAAAAGGTTCATGAAGACGGCCTTGATGGGGATAACGATTGAGCGGAACACCAACATCAGGATCAGGAAGCTGACACCCAGCACGAACGCGAACACGATGGGCGTGTACTGTTGGACGACATCGAAGACCTCGGCGGCTACGGCGGTATTGCCGCCAACAAGCACCTCCGCGTCCACACCGTCAAACGCGGCCGGAATGTGCGTATCCCTGATGGTGTTCACCGCATCGACAGCGGAATGGCTCGCAGGTTCGCCCGGGATTACAACTCGCAAGAGTCCCAGGTCATTGGCGGGGTTCGGCTCGAGCAACGTCGGCAACGGGAATGCAGGGTCGGCCAACAGCGCGCCCTGGAGTTGCTGCACCGCGCCCATGACGCCCGGGTCCGCCAGATCGCCGTCAATAACGACCTCCGCAGGGTTAATCAGGCCGAATGAGAACTCCTCCTCCATGACGAAGAAGGCCTCCCGGGTCTCCGCCTCTTCAGGAAAGACATCCACGCCATTCAAGCCCGTCTCGATGTCGAAATAGAAATAGGTGGCGACAACCATTGGAGCGCCGACAAGTACGATGCTCAACAGGGGATTGCGCATGACGATGTGGGTGATCCGATCCCAGAAGCCGCCCTCATGATTCGGTTCTGTCGATGTCCCTGACCTGCCGAACCTGGGAATCGACAGCGTGTTGATACGCGTCCCCAAGAGGGCAATGACCGCCGGAAGGAGAGTCAGGCTGGCTGCCACGGCAATGATGACGACGAGGATTGCTCCGATGGCGAGCGACTGGAAGAATCCGAACGGGACGACGAACATGCCGCAGAGCGCAACAACCACCGTGGCGCCACTGAACAATACGGTTCGGCCTGCGGTCTCGCCCGCCTTGACCGTCGCGTCGAAGGCGGACAGCCCCTTTGCCAACTCCTCCCTGAATCGCGAAATGATGATTAGGGAGTAGTCGATACCCACTGCCAAACCGATCATGATGATCATCAGCTGGACGAAGAAGACCAGCTCATAGAACTGTCCGATGATCGCGGCAAGTCCGAGGGCGGCGACGACACAGATAAGCGCAAGGCCGATCGGGACAAGCGCGGCGACGACAGCGCCGAAGAGGAGCACGAGGATAATCAGGGCGACCGGAACGCCGACACGCTCACCCTGCTGCAGGTCCCTTTCAGAAAGTTCGTTGCGTTCGAGGGAGATGCTGGAATCACCCACTGTCAGGACACGGAATCCGTCCTTGCCGTTCTCCTCTTTGGCAAGGTCAAGCAGATAGTGAACGTTGTCTTCCGCCTCCTGCAGGTCGCCCGTCATGATGACCGGAACCAGGGTCGTGCGGCGATCCTGAGACACGAGGACGGCGGCCTGTAGCGGGTTCTCCTGGCTTAGCACGTAGTAGTTTAGGGTCTGGTCTACGACGTCATTGCCCAAGGCTTGGATCTGGCCGGTTAGCGATGTGACGCGGGCCTGGAATGCCGAATCATCAACGGTCAGGCTTTCTGACTGGACGATGACCATTTCCGTGATTGGCTTGGGCCCGCGCATCTGATCCTCAAGCAGCTGCTCCGCGCGTTGGGATTCAAATCCGCTGCCCAGTTTCAATTCCGTGGTCAATGCACTCGAAAGGAGTTGCGCGCTGAGGCCAATGCCAATGACTGCGACAAGTACCCAGACGAGAATGGTGACTACGGGTCTGCGGGCGCTGATTCGCGCGAGATGTTCCGTCATGTGGGGGTTCCTCCCGGGGTGCCAGGTGTGAGGGACGAGACGCCCTTACTGTGCATCGCCGACTAGCGGCGATGCAAGGGAGGGAACTATTCCCGACGGTGGCAGGGCTAAGCGTCGTTCAATGAGGCCACGCTGAATATGACGGAGAACGGCTTGCAGTAGATGACAACGCTGCCCATCGCAGAAACGTCAACGCCGGCTGGAATCGTGTAATTCTGGTCGCCGCGATTCCCCTTGAGCGGGCCGAGATCCACGTAGCCCGGCTCCTTGACGTCCGGCGAGCGCATCGGGTCCGGATGGGGGGATAGGATGACGTGCAGGGCCGGGCCGTTTGTCACGTTTAGGTCTTCAAGCCGCAGCAAGAGACCGCCGCCAGGAGCCGTGTAGATCGTCGCGTCGCCGCTGCCCCTATGGAAGCTGTCTGCATCACGGAAACTGCCGACCTTTAGGGCAACTGGCGCACCCTGCTGCTCCATGACTGAGGCCATTGCGGGCGCCATCATGTCCGCCGCCTGAGCCATCGTGTCCTCGTCAGTTGCGGTCGCTCCCATCGCCAGTCCCTGGACCATGTCGGTCATCATCCCGGTTTCGACGGCGGTGACTGAACTGCCCGCCATCACCATGGACGATGCGGTCATGGATGAACCGGACGGCATGTCCTCTACCATCACAGGGTCGTCCACCATCGCCATGCCTTCCATGACCATCTCGACATCCTCACGTTCCATGTCTTCGGGCACGACGGCCTGGGCGGCGAACGGGAACTCCTCCTCAACGGTGACGTTGATGAAGAGCGGAGACGCCAGAGACCACGCAAGCCAGAGACCGACAATGGCAATAGGCACGCCCCCAATCGCGAACGGAACACGATGCTCCCACGCGTAGCGATGCCACTCTTTCCTTACGACGAGCCAGGCGAAAGCGGCTCCGATGATTATCGTGCCAACTGCTATGAAGAACCTGTATTCATAAAGGCTTGGGAGAGCTCGTTCAAGGTCGCCGAAGGTGGGCATTGGATTGGTCCTTTCGGTGCATTTGATTTCCTGATTCCATCCTAGCCTGAGAGGCAAAATACGCCGACTGTCTGCGGCGAGCGGTTGCGCCGCTGATTTATCATTAAATAGCCGTCAGGGTGACGGCAGGGAAGCGCGTGGGAAACAGGAGGCCAGTCGAATGGTTGTCGCATTGCGTCCGGAAGCCGGCCAAGCCGGTGTTGTGGGTCACACAGAGATCTTCCAGTCTTTGGGCGAGGAGCACCAGAAGAACGTGGTGCGGTGGGCCCTTGCCAACAGGGCGCGCGTTTCGGAAGAGGCGCGTGTTGCCCTCAATGGCGCTCTGATCAGGAATATCTCTGTTCGCGGTTTTCGTGAATCGAACGTGCCGGACGCCCCGGCCATCATGCTGATTCAACCTGTTCAAAGCGCGGCTCTTCTTGTCGATGAAATTGCCCAGACGGTGCTGGCTGTGTGGCGCGAGTCGCGGATGGAATTACGTGGAATCGTGGAGGCAGCCGGAAGCGATGGTTCCGCACCCGGTGAGAGTCTTTCAGAGGCCCTTGCCTCGGCGCATCCCCAGTATTCAGCAGACGACGTGAACCTGATGATCACGTTGGTGATGGGCGAACGTTCTGTCTCCGTCATGGAAGAAGAAACACAAGACGAGGAAATGCGGGAGGAGGAGTCGACAACGGATGCTCAGCGTATTTTCGACGACTTTTTCGCTGAGCTCCGCTCTCTGCCTGCGAGCTATCCGGAGTGGGACGGACCGCTGACACAGCTCATGGAAGAGATCGCTGAACTCAAAGCCAACAAGACCAGGGAAATGGAAGAAGCGAACGGGCCTGGTGGCCGCATCGGTGAAGTGGTGGGCGCACATACCGATCTCCTGGCGTTCTTCGAGTGGAACGCGGACGAGAGGCTGCCAAACGCGACGGGCCCGTGGGGCAACACGGACTTCGTGATCTATGCCATCGAGAGGGTCGCCGACGTGCTGGATCGCTATGAGACGGCGCGGGAGACGGGCACAACCTACAGCGAGGAAATGCGCCGCGCGGCAGAACGCGAGGAGCTGCAAGAGAAGGTTGTCGAGGCACTTGCCGCACTGGAAAAGTCTACGGCGATGCCGATGCCAGAGCCCGCTATAGAAGAGGTTGTCCCGGCAGAAGACGAGTCTGACGAGTCTGTGGAGGATGGTTTCGAGCACGAAACGTTCGAGATAGCCGAGATAGCCGAAACGTCCGAAATGGACGAAAAGACCGAGATGGCCGAAAAGGCTGAGACAACCGAAAAGACCCAAATGACCGAAACGGGCGATGAGGCAGATGAAGTTGAGAGGCAGTACCTGCGCGAGATGGTGGAGGCGCTCCAGAAGGAGAATGCCGGCTTGAAGGCCGACAAGGAGTCGGCACATCAAGAGAATGCCGAGCTAAAGGCGACGGCGGAGACAGCATATCAAGAGGACGCCGAGTCGAATGTAATGGCAGAGACAGCTCGCCAGGTGATCGACGAATTGCCAATCGCTGCGGAGACGCTCCATCTCGGCGACGTTGAGGCGCAGAAGACGGAAGAGACGCTTGCTACCCCGCCAGACTTCGGTGATGTGGCCTCCGTCCTTGATTTCGTAGAGAATCGTTGGCCAAACGAGCTGCGGCTCGCACTGAACAACAACTCAGACCACAAGTTGTATTTCGATCAGCCGAACCAGGTGTACAACGCCCTGGAATGGCTGGCCACGACGTACCGCAATTCAAAGACAGGCGAGAAGCCCGTGAGCAATCTGGATGTCTCGCTGTTCACGAGATGCGGTTGGCGATACCGCCCCTTCCAGGCTGACACCGCGCCCGGCAAGTACCGCTCCGATTACCAGACGACCGATGCCGGGAACAAATACGTTCTGGACGAGCATATCGGCCGTGGCACCGGACGCACGCCGGGACAGATTCGCGTCGCATTTGCCTGGGACGAGGAGCGCAAGATGGTGGTTGTCGGCTACATCGGTCGCCACCAGCGCCCCAACGCCACCTAACGAAAAACCACTTTCCTCGACAGAGGATGAGCTTCTCGGGGGCGGCCCAAGGGCCGCCCCCGAGAATTTTTTGGCCTGTAAGCCGTAAGGCAGCGACTCAACTCATTGCTTGATGGAAGTATTGTGCGAACTTCAGGAGAGCTTGCGGGCAGGGCATGGCGGGTTTACCATAAGCCGTCACCTTTAGTGTGGGTTGGGTGATACGCGCGGCGCGTTGAGGCGCGGTTCGCGCATGGTGTGACGATCTGGGGAGAGGGGATGAAACCATGGATCGACTGAGGACACCGTTAACAGATTTGCTTGGGATCAAGTACCCGATTCTACTGGCCGGCATGTCGCTTGGCATGGATGACCGGATGCCCAGCCCGCCCCGGCTCGCCGCCGCGGTCACGGAGGCAGGCGGTCTGGGCGTCATGGGGTGCGGCAGCCGCAAACCGGACACGATTGACCGATGTATCCGTGAATTCAAGCAGCTTTCCAGCGGCCCATTGGGCATTGACCTCCTGCTGCCCGCCACGATGGCGGAAATGGGTGCACAGGACACCAAGGCGATGGTGCGGGAGCGGCTGGAGCGCGACCATCAGCTGCACGTCGGCTTCATCAAGGAGTTGATGCAGGAGCATAACCTGCCTGACGTGCCTCCAGCAGACGATGACGCGGAGGCCATGTCGCCGGATCTGCTCCGTCGCCAATTCGAGGTTGTCGCCGACCACAATGTTCCAATTTTCGTCGCCGGTTTGGGCGACCCCGCCATGATCATGGACGTGGCGCGAGCACACGGTATGAAGGTGGGTGGCGTTGTTGGCGCTGTTCGCCACGCGCAGCGGCAGAAGGCCGCAGGAGTCGATTTCATCATTGCGCAGGGAACTGAGGCGGGTGGCCACACCGGCAACATCGCAACATTCCCCCTGGTGCCGCAGGTTGCGGAAGTCGCCGCGCCAACGCCGATTCTGGCGGCAGGCGGCGTGGGTTCCGGCAGGCAGATCGCGGCGGCGATGGCTCTTGGCGCGCAGGGTGTGTGGGTCGGTTCCGCGTTCCTCGTCGCAGAGGAGAACGCGATACCGCGAGAGCACCAGGATCAGATTGTCGGATCACGGTCAGAGGACTTCACACTGACCAGGTACAACTCCGGCAAGCAGTCCCGCAGCTACAAGACGCCGGTTAAGGAGGCATGGGCCGCATCCGGGATCGAGCCTCTCCCGATGCCGCTGCAGGGCATCCTGATGGAGCCGCTCTACGCCGGCGCACGTGCGGCCAACCGGCTGGACATCGACGCGGCCAGCGCCGGGCAGGTGGGCGGAATGCTCAAGGCCCGGAGGCCGGCTCGCGAGATCCTGCTGGATATGGTCAATGAGGCCGAGGAGACCATCGAACGGTTGCAGGGCAACCTGCGCTAGTTTTAAAGACCGTTCACGTTAGCGGGCTACTTTGAGAGGAAGCATAGTTCCAGACAGTAAGACAGCACCCAGCTACTTTCTGTGGAGTCATAGTTACGGACAGGAAAACTGCAAAGTAGAGGATTAAGGGAGGACACAATGGCAAACAGGCTACATACACCGCTGTGCGACATGCTAGGCATGGAGTATCCGATACTCCTGGCGGGCATGGCCGTGGGCGGCAGCCAGGATCTTGCGCCAACACCCGTCGAGATGGTCGCCGCAATCAGCAACGCGGGGGCGCTCGGGGTGCTCGGCGACAACTTCCGCAATCTGGATGAGATGGACGAGGGCATTCGACGACTACAGTCGCTCGTCGGAGACAAGCCGTACGGTATGGATTTCCTCGTGCCCGCCACGCGCGCAGAAGTAACTGCGACGAGCAACAGGGAGCTGTATGCGCAGGTCGCGCCGCAGTATCCGCAGCATGTCGCACTCGTGCAGGAACTCATTGAGGAATATGGGTTCGAGGCGGAGGAAGTTTCCGAGCAGCCGCCGATGTCCACTGAGCTGCTGCGTAAGAAGATCGAGATTGTGCTGGACAACAAGGTTCCGCTGTTCGCCGCCGCGACGGGCGAACCGCCGGAGTGGTTCACGCAGCAAGGCCACGCGCAGGGCATGAAGTTCATTGGCATGACCGGCGCGGTGCGCCACGCGCAGCGCCAGGTTGCCGCGGACGTGGACATCATCACCGCGCAGGGCACGGAAGCTGGCGGCCACACAGGCAACATCTCCACGTTCGTGCTTGTGCCACAGGTCGTTGATGAAGTCTCTCCGCGACCGGTTCTTGCCGCGGGCGGCATCGGCACCGGCCGTCACGTCGCCGCAGCGCTTGCGCTCGGCGCGCAGGGCGTCTGGGTCGGCACGGCATTCCTCGTGGCGGAGGAGAACAACATCCCGGACGCGCACAAGGACCAGATTCTTGGGGCGCGCTCCGATGAGTTCACGACGAGCAAGTTCTCATCCGGCAAGCAGCAGCGGGCGTATCAGAACGCCGTGAAGCTGAAGTGGGCGGCCTCCGGGTTGGAGGCGCTCCCGATGCCGCTGCAGGGCCTGATCCAGGAGCCGTTCACGAAGGCCGCGCGCAAGGCGGGCAGGCTTGATCTGATCGGCAACCCGTCCGGCCAGATCGGCGGAATGCTGAAGGAGCGCAGGCCGGCGCGCGACATCCTCATGGACCTGGTCAACGGCGCCGAGGAGACGATCGAGGAGCTGCAGGGGAATCTGCGGTAGGGTGTAGAGTACCCGTTCGAAATAGAAGCTGGGGGGCGGCCACATTGTGGCCGCCCCCCAGCGTTGCTTTTGACCAATAGTGCGTTAGCGTCTTTTGCGGCGCAATTGGCGAGCGACTGTAATCACTACAGGCTCTTTCGCGGACACAATCAAATACAACCCTTTTGCTTGTTCCACAACTTGAGCCGCCAACTCTATTCCTATGGCTTTCTGCATCCGACGTCTAGCGGTGCTGTCGATTGAAAACGCCAGCGCGCCGTCACTCCATTGCCGGGTGCCGTATGTGTAGACCAGTTGTACAGTCTCTGGCGAAATGCCCCTCTGTTGACAGCGCTCTAGAGCGTGAGGGCTAAAACCCAATTGAGGCCGCTGATTGTCGCTGTACCAAGCGTCGCTCGTGTCCGAGAATCCGTCCATCAATTCCCTTCTCACCACCACTTGACGTCATCCGCATGACGATACTATCCTATTATCAGTATGTTATCAATACTGTAGAAATCTTGTTATATGAATACTCTCGTGAAGTGAGAAGATAAAGACACGGCAAGAGAGGCATTGCATGGCAACGGAAGAGCGAGACAGATATGAGTTCAGGGCACACTCACTTGTCGATCTGAGGGCGGAGCTAAATCTCAAGCAGAAGCAGATGGCTGCATTAATCGGCGTGCCGCAGAACACCCTGTCGCGATGGGAGACAGGTGCAACGGCACCTGACGCGCTAAGCCTTGCCAAGATTTATGGCATAGCTCAAGAACGCGGAAAAGCAGTGGAGTTCTTTGTAAGGAGACGGCCCATGGCCAAGAAGACAAACAAGCGGACACGACTGCTCGTTTTCTGGGACTTTCAGAATGTGGGGGCCGCAACCAATAAGGTGAAGGATGTAAACGAAAAGATCAGGAGCGCATTGCAAGCACGTTTTGGAGGTGCTTCGTTTCAGATTTTCAAAGCATTCGGGGGACTAAATCAGTCCAAAGCTACCGATGTGCTGGATGAGCTTGACTGGCGAGTGTGGGAAGACGACATCGATATGGATGAGGAGCTGATTTCCCAGGCGAGAAGCGACGGGGGGCAAGAACCTGAGGAAACCATCCTAGTTCTCATCGCCAAAGATGGAGGTTATGCAGAGGTAATAGGTGACCTGCGAGAGCAGGGTGTTGACGTTTATCTAGGGCAACTAAGCGGAACCTTGGCATCTAAGCTAAAGAAGGGCGTGGACTCGGATCACTTTATTGATCTGCGGTGAAAGCTACCTATGAATCAGCCCCATGCCTCCTTGGGGGTAGCTGCTCTCTACATCCGCTCCAGGCCGAGGGTGATCTTCTCGCGGGTGGTGAGGTCTGCTGAGGTGTCGTTGAGGGTGCGCGGTGGGGCGCCTGCGGGGATGCCGGGGGCGGGTGGCTCCGTGTCCTGACTCCCGGATTCCATTCCCTCAAGCAGGCGGGTTCGTACTTGCTCAACGAGACCCTTTGCCTTTGCCAGCGAGGACTCCAACTCTTCCGCTGTTGCGCCGCTCACCAGGTCGCCCGGTACTTCGGGCGCGGTGTCGAGCAACGCAAGACGGTAGCGTGAGACCGTCGCTGAGAGTTCCCGTTCCAACGTGATCACGTGCTCTTCCAGCGCTGACAAGCGTTCATCCCGCGTTGCGAGTTCAGTTTGCATGGCCTCGATGGTTGACTGCTCGCTTGAGGTGGACTCATCGCCCTCCTGCGTGGCTTCATCCTGATTCACACCCACAGCCTCGTCGGCCCACTCGTGCTCATTCGTCGTTGTCATGGCAGGTTCCCCCATCTGGTCGTGTTCTTACTGTCCGATGGGGTTGTAGCGCGGTTGAGCCGCATGGGGCAACCGGACGTGTCACATGGGATGTGGGAATGAGGCAGAGGCACCCTTCGACGGGCTCAGGGTGAACGGGAGGCTGCGCGTTCCTGCATGCTTGCCAAAGGAGTCTTTAGATTCTTCGCTGCGCTCAGAATGACAGGCTGGGCGGCGCTGCGCGCCGCACTGGATTCCCGCATTCACGGGAATGACGAAAAGCGCTAGGGCGAAACGGGGAAAGAGGTTACCGTGACGGAGCGCGCGCCGTCAGGGTCTGAGAACTCCACGAGGGAGGACAGACCCACCCACGTGGGAGAGCCGGGGTAGTAGGCCACCACATTCCCTTCGCTGATGTCCATGTGCGCGTCCCAGTGGCCAAGCGCCACGTAGTCGCGACCGCAAGCGGCAATCTCCTCCGGGAAGATGGGATAGGAACGTCCCGCATCCGCCGCATCGCGCACGTAGTGGCCGTGTCCGATGGCGATCTGCCACGGCTCAGGGCCGACCGGGGGCGGCTCCTTGAGGGGACAGAGATCCACATCGTCGTAGCTGATATGCGGCTTGCCCCACACGGCGAGGCCAAGCTCCGGGTACGTCACTGTCTCGCCCTGCGGGTCTTTGATCAAGTAGACGTTGGGCGTTCGACCCTCAATGTCCATGCGCCAATAGACGGAATTCTGTTCCAGCGGATCGTGATTGCCGGGCAGGATAACCGTCGGCATTGGCAGGCGTTCCAGCTGCTCCATCACATAGTCGGCCACGTCCGCCCGGATGCGGTTGTGATCGAAGAAATCGCCCGCGATGAGGACGGCGTCTACCTTCTCCTCAAGCGCGCGATCCACCACGATTTTGAACGCGTGCAGACACTTACGCGGCTGCGGCGACCATCGTTCCGTGAACGCGCCGATATGCACGTCCGACGTGTGGAGGATGCGTATCTTGTCCCTGGACATCTGTTTGTTGGAAAAGACCTTATGGTGTTACTGATTTGTCGTTTGAGTGGTGCCGGGGGAGGGACTCGAACCCACACTCCTTTTTGGGGAAGCGGATTTTAAGTCCGCCGCGTCTGCCATTCCGCCACCCCGGCACGTGATTCTGCTCACATAACCGGGGAGCCCCATCAGTGTATGTCGACATTTCGGCCATCTACGTGCCGGGGGGATCAGGCGGCCTGAGCCCTGTTCAAAAGGCGGGCAAGTCGGCTCTTCCGCCGATCAGCGTTCCTGCCGTGCAGCGTCTTGCCCTTCGAGCGGTCCAGGGCAATCATGGCGCGGCGCACCGTGTCCGGCGCATCCTGCGCCCCATCCTCAATGGCCTCACGAGCGCGCCTGATGAGCGTCCTGATTGTTCGATTTCGGTGGCGATTCACGTCGCGCTTTCTGAGAGAACGCCTATGCGCCTTCGCCGCCGAGATTCCCTTTGCCACGTCGTTCCTGCTCCTTGCCGATTATCCCTTGCGTTGTTTGCCGTTTGGGGACTTGCGGCCCGCGCCGTTGGCACGTGCCGCCCCACCGTTTTGCCGCCCGGAGTTGGCCTCACGACGGCGGCTGTGTCCCGATGTCCGATAGACGTTGATAACGCCCGGCAGATCCTCCAATCGGGACATCATCCGGCTGACCTGCGGCAGTCCGCTGGCTTCAACCGTGAGCGTTATCGTAACCGTCCTATCCGCATTGTGTCTATCGCGCACTCCTGTGATGTTGATGTGATCGGCGGACACAAGCGTCGTTATGTCACGCAAAAGACCAACTCGATCCTGTGATGAAATGACGACGCTGGACGGATATTTCTGCTCGAAGTCCGGCCAACTCACGTCCATCAACCGCTCCGGCTCGTCCTCGTTGAGCACACTGTCGCAATCCGTCCGATGCACAGTCACGCCCCGGTTGCGGGTGATGAATCCGACGATCTCCTCGCCCGGCATCGGGCGGCAGCAGGGCGCGGAGCGCGCGCGCGTTGGGCCAAGTCCGGGCACGTTCACGGCGAGTTCCCCGCTGGACGGACGAATCTGTATTGTTTCAGGCTCTTCCTTTGGTGGCGCGATGCGGGTCGCGATCTGGTTGACGCCCACTTGCCCTGTTCCCAGCGCGAGGATGAACTCATCAGCCGTCTGGTAACCGAAGAGCGTTGCCAAGTGCTGCGGGTCAAGATGCACGCCAAGCCGCCTCGTCTCCCGTTCCAGGAGCTGTCGACCACGCGTCGCGCTCTCTGAGCGCTCCTGAACGCGGAACCAGTGGCGGATCTTGGACCTCGCCAACTCTGTGCGCACATAGCCGAGGTCCGGGTTCAGCCAGTCCAGGCTTGGCCCTTTCTCGTTCTTGGACGGGATAATCTCTACGGTGTCGCCGTTCTTGAGTGTGTAACTCAACGAGACCATACGGCCATTCACTTTGGCTCCGGCAGTTCCGTAGCCAACATCCGTGTGAATGCGGAAGGCGAAGTCTATGGGAGTGGAGCCGGCCGGGAGCTCGCGAATCTCGCCCTTTGGCGTGTACACATAGACTTGGTCGACGAGGATTTCGTGCTTGAGTTGATCGACGAATTCCTGCGCGCCGATCACGTCCCGCTGCCAGTCCAGCAGCTGCCGCAGCCACGAGATGCGCTCATCAAAATCGCCGCCCGTCGCACCCTCCTTGTAGCGCCAGTGCGCCGCGATGCCGTATTCCGCCATCTCATGCATGTCCGCCGTGCGAATCTGCACCTCCAGCGTGTTGCCGTCCGGCGTGACGACCGTTGTGTGGAGAGATTGATAGCCTGTTTCCCGCGGGTTGGCGATATAGTCGTCAAACTGGCCGGGCAAGGGCCGCCACATGCCGTGAATGATGCCAAGCACTCCATAGCAGTCCTGCACGTCTTTCACAACCACGCGCACGGCCTGCAGATCGTTAATGTCCTCGAAATCCCGCCCGATCTCGCGGTAGCGCTCCATCTTCTGGGCGATGCTGTAGATGCTCTTTGTCCTGCCGGAAATCTCAACGTTCTTGTATCCCTGTCCGGCCAGGGTCTCCGTCAGAGCCGTCAGCGCCTCACGAACTCCCGTCTCGCGTTCGGTCAGCCGCGCAGCCACGAGGTATGAAACTCGCCGATACCGCGCAGGCTCCAGGTGAAGAAAGGACAAGTCATTGAGTTCCGACTCAATGCTGTCAATGCCAAGCCGATGCGCGAGCGGGGCGTAGATATCACGAGTTTCCAGGGCGATGCGGTGACGCCGGTCCGGCGTGAGAGCGTCCAGCGTGCGCATGTTGTGGAGGCGGTCTGCCAGCTTGATGAGCACAACGCGGACATCCTGCGCCATGGCGAGGAACATCTTGCGGAGGCTCTCGGCCTGGTACACGCTGGCCTGTGACGGCAGTGCAGCCGCCTCGCCTCCGGCACTCTGCTGTGGCTGTGCTGCCAGGCGTGAGAGCTTGGTGACGCCGTCCACCATACCGGCGACCTCCGCGCCGAAGCTCTTATGCATATCATCGAGCGTCATGGGCGAGTCTTCGACGACATCATGGAGGAGCGCCGCCTGTAGCGTTGGCCCGTCCAGCATTTCGATGTTTGTCAGGATGAGCGCCGTTTCAAGTGGGTGGCAGATGAACGGGTCGCCGGACTTGCGGAACTGTCCCAGGTGGGCGCGCTCAGCCGTATCAAAGGCTTCACGGATGGCCTCGATGCGCTCTGCCGGAAGGCGACGCGCCTTAAGTTGGGCCTCAAGCTCATGGAACGCCACGCGTGACGGAACGGCCGCCGGGCCATCTTCCGTTGAAAGGGCATCAGCGGAGGCGTCGTCAGGTATCGCCGAACGCACGCGAGCCATGATCGGTATAGTTTACCGCTTTATGGCGGGAGGGATGGCGAAGGAGGTATGAGTAGTCATTCCCTCGTAAGTGGGAATCCAGGACGAGGGCGGGCGTCAACTAAACTTTACCCCGCTCCTTTGCTTCTTCCCAGCGTTCTTTCAGTGCAGCGGCTTTCGGCCTGTGTGCAGGTTTCTCCGGCACTCGTGCTTTCTTGCCGTCCAACTCAGCATATTTCGTGCCCTCTAGATTCTTGCCAATCCAGACCTCTCCTGTATCTGGATCTATGCCAAGTAGATATGCGTCAAACAAGTTATGTATATCCGCGCGTAGCAACAAGCCATTCGACTCTCGATTGTCGTCCTTCCCTGAGAACGTCTTGATATGGCATGCATCCAGTGCGTCCTTGACGCCAAATCCTGTGATGGCACAGCGATAGTCATAAGCCCTTAGTAGCTTACGACGGAATTCTCGCTGGCCTCCCCTTATAGCGATAGCCCCAGCTTGTACTTTTCGATCCTCTGGTTGACCAGAGACCTCAACCTGGTCTAATTCCTCGAAACGCTTCGATTCCTGTTCTACTAGCGGGTCCCTGTCTTCCGAACCGTCCCATGCGAAAGCGAGAAGTGACAATTGCGAGAACGATGAAAACGGTACTTCACGGGAGTCTATGCGGCTGACGAGGTCAGCACGTATTGAAAGGTATTGCTCACCTAGCACCTTCTTAGACTTCGGTATTGACATCCCGAGAACTTCCCGTAGGTAGTCTTTCGAATGGCTGTCAAGTGTCGGAAAGAACTTTGGGCGGAGCCAGTACAGTCCACTCGGCAAGCGATGACCAACACCCGGTACTTTTGCGGCTTCGTCAAAGGCCTCTATGAATTCTCTCCGGTCTGCACTCCCGTCGGAATCGGCAAATTGGATTCCCAACTCAAATACCCGCCACAGCTTGTCAATATCTTGCTTTCTTTGCTCCTCCCCACGCTGTACGGTGAACCTAAACCAACGCAGGTTTATTGGTAGATACATCGGAACACCCTCAAGTTCGGGAACTGGAGCGTTGATTTTCAATTGGGACTTGAAGATCTCGCATAGAGCTAATCGCTTCCACTCTTTACCACCACGAATGTTGATTGATGCCATCACAGTAAATGGGCAAATGTCTTCTAACGATCTCGTGACATACGGCTCGCCTTGAGATGGAAACCGATCGGCTGTTGGGAAACTTACCGGAGAATCTTCAATTATCTGGAGGAACTGGGTAGTCAGGTCTTCACGTCGGTCCTTGTACGCAAGTAGCTTGTTAGCAAACTCCTCGTAGAAGGGGACCCATGCGAACCGGGAGTCAGGAGGGGTCATTTCTGTGCCCTTTCTATAGCAAGGTTAGGGTAAGGGCCCTACTCTTTAGATTCTTCGCTGCGCTCAGAATGACAGAAGGAAAGGCAGGCAGCAATCTGCCCGCTAGTCCGGCAAAGCGGCTAATTCGTGGAAGGCCCTTGCCTCCGCTGGATTAGTTATTCAGTTGCGCCGCCGTCTTGAGACTCCCACCAGGCCCGCAAGCAGGCCGCCGAGGAGGAGGAGGTCTGCGGAGCCTGCGCCTGCGAAGCAGCCGCCTGCGCCGTTGTCTTCAGCCTCGCCGTTCGTTGTGGTGGTTGTTGTGCCGTTGCTGCCCGTTGATGTGCCGGTGGCGGAGGCTTCGACAGTCAGGACGCGTTCAGAGACGGTCGAGAGCTGGTCGCTGTAGGCGGTGATGGAGAGGCGGTAGAGGCCGGGGACGAGCGCCGCGGTTTCGGACGCAGAGAGGCGAACGATTGCCTGCGGCGGATCACTTTCCGCGATGTCCGCTTCACCGGTCTTGACAACGTTCCCTGTGGCGGGGTCCGACCACACGTAGCGGACGCCCAGGTTGCCGGGCCCGTCAACCACCGAACCAACGCTAAAGTCCTGTCCGATGACGATGCTCCCTACGCTCCCGGTCTCTATGCTGATGGGCTCTGCCGCGCCGAAATACCAGTCTCCCGGGCTGAAGGGGTAGTTCTCATCACGGAATGCCTTGAGTTCGGCGAACTGCGCGGGCGGGTCGAATCGTTCCAGATAGAACGGCCCGTTGCTGATCACCATCAGGCTGCGTTCATCGAACCAAGCCTGCGCGGCACGATAGCGTTCAAGCGCCTCCTGCTCCGTCACAAGGGCTTGCCCGCCGATGGTCAGCGCCGCAATGGGCACGAAGCCGTCTCGCTCAAACTGTCCAAGCGCGCGATCGACGGTGCGTGCGTCGCGATCCTGCACAAGGCTGAGCCACGGCACGCCGAACCGCTGGGCGGACGTATCGCTGTAGGCAGCGCGGCGCTGGTTGAACACCACGTCATCCATCGCGGCGAGCACCTCCCACGGCATGGTCATGCCGCCGGGCACCGCGTACTCCGCGATGTAGTCGTCCACGAAGTGCCAATAATCGACGTAGACTTCGATGCGGTTTTCATCCAGAACGCGGAAGCCGCGGACGGTGTCCAGAAGCGGCTTGGCGGTTGTTGAGATGGCAAACTCGACCTGCGACTTCTCCGGCCCGTAGACCATGTCAAAGGTCTGGTAGATGTCAAAGACAAGGTCGGCCATGGTGATCTGTTCGCCGTGATGCCACGGGGCCTGGAAGAACTTGCTGTAGTCGAATGTGACCTTGGACGTGGCCTCCACGCCGTCGCCGACGCTCGCCCACTCTCCCGCATCTGCGTCCCATCTCTGAACGTTGGAAGGCACGGACATCTTTGCGCCCGGCCCCGCCGTTTCCACCTCATAATCTGCGCGCATAGGGATGGGGAGGCCGGTGAACGGGTGTCTTGTCATTGCAGGGTCGGCCAGGTTGCGCCACACGTCGGCGCTGTACACGTCGCCAAAGCCGGAGACGGGGTTCCACGTGCTGCGCTCCGTCCAGACCCACAGGTGGCCGACGGTGAGCGTATCCTGGTCCGGCACATACGCCTCACGGAACGTCCACTGGAGTTTCGGCCCCGCCGCCACGTCCTCTGTGACACCGTGGATGTTCGAATTTGCGGGGAATGTCGTGAGGATTGTCGCGAGCCAGACGCGGACGGACTCCTCGACCGAGAGGCGCGTGACCTCCTGATACAGTGCGTCGCGCTCCTCGCGGTCCCGGAAATCGCCACGGAATATGCGTTGTCCAAGGTCATCGATCCGCGCGTTCTCGTACTGCCAGAAGCCGGTCTCCTGCCAGCCGGGCATGCTGCCGAGCCACGGCGCGGTCATCTGGTTGATGGTGGCGGAGTCATAGCGTTCCGCCGCGCCGCGCCCCCAGCCCTCCGTGTAGGCGTGCCACTCAAACAGCTGGGGGTCAGTGCTGTAGACGGTGAGGATGGCCGGGGCGAACTGGTGATAGATGGGAGCGATCAGGAACCCTGCCTGCTCTAACTCGGCGCGGATCAGGTCGCCCACCTCGCGCCGTTCATCCTCCACACGGATGATGAATCGCAGGCGGATCGGCTCGTCGTTGTAGTTCCATGCACCGTCCACCATCGTTGCGCCAGCCGCCGTCATCGCGTCGGCGATGGCTGCCCTCGCCCGCTCCGGGTCATAGGACAGGTCCTGCCGCGCCAGCATTTCCGCAACGACTGTGTAGTCGAAATCGAACGGGTTAACGTGCGTTTCCATGGGGCGGGCGAGGCCCTTATAGATCTCCTGTGTAATGAACTCGCGGTTGACGAGGTGTTGGACCGCACGCCGCACCTCCGGCAGGGCGAACGGGTTGAGCTGTCCCTCCGGCGCGGGCGCCGGGTTCAGGATGAGCGAGATCGTCGACGCCGGGGCCTCGTACAACTCGATGGAGTCATCGCCGCGCAGAGCCTGCGCCGCGTCTGTCTTCAGATTGAAGATGTACATATCCATCTCATCTCGCTGGATTTCCTGCGGCGCGAGATCAACGTTGAATGAGCGGTAGTGGAGCGTGTCCACTGCCGGTCCGGGGCGATCATGCGGCGGGCGATAGTCATCACCGCTCTGCGCGAGCGCCGCTCCGCCCCCGGCCACAAGGCCGACTATCAGCACGAGGCCGAGTATGAGCGGGAGACGGAATCTGAAATTACGCATCTGACTCGACCTCGTCATTGTTGTTCGCCCGGCGGCGTCTGCGCGCGTTCAGTTGTGCCGCGCCGATGATGCCCAAAGCGAGCAGGCCGACCAACGCCATGTCCGCCGTCGCGTTGCCCGTGCCGCACCCGCCGGACGCATCGTCATCGCCTGTTTCACCGGACTCGATATGCTCCAGCGCCTCCTGGATGGTGGCCAACGTGTCCGAACTCAGTGCAGCCTTGATGTCCGCGATGTCGGCAGCGGTCTCTTGAAGGTTATCGAAACCGAACTCGTTGTAGAAGGATGCCGTCGCGGAGTTGCCGGAGGCGTCGAAGACGGCGACGCTCTGCGGCCCCTCGCCGGCAGTTGGGAAGAAGAGCTGCGTTGTGAACCGCCCCTCATCATTCGATTCGATGGTGGATACGAGGACGCCGCTGACAAGAATGAAAATGTCCTGATCGGCCTGGAAATTGAATCCCTGAATCGTCACTGTTGTGGCGGACGCGCCGCGCGCCGGTGAGAGGAAGATTGACGGGCTGGGCATCTGGCGCATCCGCGCAAAGCCGATTTTCTGGTTGGTGCCCTGGAATTCTCCCAGGCGGGTGTCTGGCCACACAAGGTAGACGTCCTCGTCTGTGGCAGCTATTCCCATGTAGTCACCGATGAACTGACCGCCGGGGAACCCGAAATTAGGATTGGACGCGGAGTCCGTGACACGGGAGTTGATGCTAAACGACTCGCCGTTATCTTCCGAGACCGCGTAATAGATGTGATAGCGAAGGTCGATTCCCGGATCATCGCGCGTATCTGCCCACATAACGTGGACCTTGCCGTCCGGGGAGGTGTCAATGGAGGGGAAGAACTGGATTCCGGACGTGCGGTCGTCGTTGACCCGCAATGGTGGTCGGCTCCAGGTCCGCCCCTCGTCCATGGAGCGGATAAACAACACGTCCGCGTCATCGGACGGGTCGCCGGACGGCGCGGCGGAAAACGCCACGTATAGCTCCTCATTCGGCCCGACGGCTATCCGTGAGAAGGACGACCCCCAGAATCGGTAGAAGCTGCTTCTTGGCGAGAAGCCCAACTCCAGGTAGCTCGCGGCCTGTCGGCCATCCTCAAACGTGTCTCCACCGTCCTCCGACTTCGCGACGTACATCTGCGCCAGTCCTTCGAACGGGCCGTCGTCAGAGGAGTCCATCCACGAAACGTAGACGGTTCCGTCGTCATGCGTTGCCACATATGAACCCTGGACGATGCGCTTCAGGCTCTCGATGACCTGTCCGCCGGGAATTGCGTCCGGCGATTGCAGGGCCTCCGGGTTGTCCTGAAGAGTCACCTGCTCCGAGCCGCCAAACTCGAAGACCTGGCGGATGATCGGGCTGACGATAACGGGATCGGACCAGCTGATGCCGCCGTCCTCTGAGCTGACCACCTCAATGGTGGTTTGAAGAACGGGATCGCTGAGGAAGGCCAGTTCGTCCGTATAGCGGATCCGGTACGTCGTGTTGAAGTGGGTGTAGGAGATGTAGATGATGTCCGAGTCCGGATCATCCGGATTGGGGCCTACCGCCAGCCATGGCTTGTCCAGGAATCCGAGGGAAATGGTTCCACGGGTTCGGCCTAGCGTATCAATCTCAAATTCAGACGTTACCCCGCTCCTGACCGCCGGAGTACCCTGCGTCCACGTGAATCCGCCGTCAGTGGACGAACTCAGTGCCATGCTGGAGACAACTGCCGACCCCAACAGGTTTCCGACGGTGAACTCTTCGATGTCAAGCGAGATAAAGGTGTTATAAATGGAACCCTCCCGGTCGAATGCCAGAACAGGGTCGCCACCCGCGCCGAGTTCCTCGCGTGGCCGCTTGATTACCGCCGGCCCCTCCCAGGTCACGCCACCGTCATAGGTCACGTACATGGTGGTGCCCGGGAAGTTGTAGTCAATCATTCCGGCGACGATGTGGTCGGGATCGAGCGGGTCCACGGCGAGATGCGGCTCCGTCTGCAGTGGCAGCGCACTGAAGTCCGTCGGGATCAGGATGTTCCGGCTGAAGCGCGCCGAGGGATCGCGGTACGGAACCAGAACGCCGCCCTGCGAATCAGGGGCGCCCTGAGCGGAGGCGACGGGGCCTGTCTGTCCCTCGCCGGCGATACTCTCCGAGTTCGCGTCCAGCCCCTGGGCAATCAAAGAAACGCGTCCGGACAGGTACCGGGCCGTCTGATCTCTAAAGGCAAGCACGTCCGGCGCAAGGTACGGATAGTCCGGCGTCAAGATGCCCGATGTTGCCGTCGTCTGCCGCTCTCCTTCCTGTGCTCCGGCAAAGCCTGCCGGGGAGACTGCTAACAGGATGGCGATGATGGCCGTTAGTACTAGTAGTCGAGATGGATTCCGCCGCATGTGCTGATTACCTCCGTGGGATTGTCCCGGTGCGCGTGCATGTTTGAGAACGTCGGCCCCGGGATGTTCAGTTGGTCGCGGAACCCGACTCGTATCATAATAAGTGCAACGCCGATTTCGCATCATTTATCTGCTCCAAAATCCAGTCCAGAGGAGGATTGAATACGTGTCACACATCTTCGGCCGATGGAGCGGTTCACGCTGGTTGATGCTGGCGTTCACCATCGCCTTTGGCCTCGTTCTCCTTGTCACCGCATGCAACGGTGATGAGGCTACAAGCACCCCGGAGACTGTTGAACCGGCGACTCCCACCCCAACGGCGACACCATTATCAATCGCTACTGCCACCGCTACTCCTGAGCCAACCGCTGCTTCGCCCACCGCCATACCGACTCAAACGGATGAGGATGATGAAACGGAAGCACTTATCCCATCTGATTTGAAGACCTATACGGATGACCTCTATGGCTACACGGTGGAGGTACCTGAAAACTGGATTGGCACGCGGCCGGAAACCGGATCGGTGAGCGTTGCCACGATCTTTGACACTGGCACCGAAGACTTGACGGCTGAAAGCTATGTCCTTTTCTTCGGCGAAGAGGCGCACCCGGCTGACGTTGCGCGAGAGCAGATTGCTCCCCTCGCAGGGCTGAGCGGATTCCGCACCATCACCGAGTCGGACATCATCCTGGACGATGGCTCGGAAGCCCATCAGGTCTTCTACGGCTACGGCACGGGCACCAATGAGCACCGTGGCGCCATCACCTTTGTCGCACGGGGAACGATGGCCATGGGCATCCAGACGCAGGCCCCACGCACCATCTATGAGCGTAATTTTGACCTTCTTGAGTCTGTCTCCACCAGCATTCGTGCCGTCGCGCCGCAGCCGTTTGGCGCGCCAGCCGACGATACGCTGGTCCTCTTTCTGGACCGAGGCCCTCTGACGATGGACCCCGGGGTATCTACAGACGCCCAGTCATCGCAGTACATCCGCCAGATTTTCAGCGGTCTTGTGCGACTCAACGCGGACCTGATTCCGGAGTCGGACCTCGCCACGTGGGAAGTCTCGGAAGACGGCACCGTGTACACATTCACCATCAAGGACGGCGCTCAGTTCCATGACGGAACTCCCGTAACGGCCCAGGACTTCATCTTCTCGTGGGAACGTGCTTTGAACCGTAACCTGCCGCCCGTCGGTGGAAGCGCAGCCAGCTATCTGGATGACATCGTTGGCGCAAAGGCGTATCACGCCGGTGAGGCGGACTCCGTTACCGGCCTTGAGGCCGTTGATGATTCTACGCTCGTCGTCACCATCGACGAGGCCAAGAGCTACTTCGTTTCCAAGCTTACGCACGCATCAGCCTACGTGGTGCTGCAATCCAACGTGCCGGAGGTTCCGGACCCTCGCCTCGTTGAAGAGGAGGAGACAGGCGAGGAAGAGGATACCGCCGGGTCTGAAGAGACGGATGAAGAAGACATCCCTGATCCGTGGTACTACACCGCGATTGGGACCGGACCGTATCGCCTCGCCCACTACGAGCAATCTCGAGCTGCGCACCTGACAGCGTTTGAGAACTATCTTGGCCCGTCGCATTCCATCGGCAACCTGGTCTTCCGATTCCATGCGGGGCTCTCCACGGAGATGGTCGAAGAGGGGTTTGTTGATGCAACCACCCGGCTCGGATCGGGAGATTACGATTTCCTTGTCGAAGAAGAAAGCCCGTTGGTTGACCGCATCACCCAGACAGATGCCTTGAGCGTTCAGTACCTGGCTTTCAATACCGTGACCGGGCCCAATGACACCAAGGCGCCGTTCAGTGACCCAGACGTGCGCCGCGCATTCCTGTGGGCAGTGGACCGTGAAGCAATCTTTGAAGAGCATGCCGCATCAGGTGTGAAGATTGCGCACGGATTCATGCCCCCAGGCCTCCCCGGTTATGACGAGAACATTGCAGAGATTCGATATGATCCTGCTGCCGCGAAGCAGCTTCTGGACAGCACCGAGTTCGGACAACTCGATGAGGATGAACGCGTGATCGTGGTTGCTGGAGGCGGTGATCTCTCCGATATTGACCGCGCCATCTTCACGCAATGGCAAGACAATCTTGGCGTCCGCATTCGGTATCAATCCATTGGCAACGCGTACTTTTATGCGCTGCCGCAGGTTGTCGAGGCGGGGTTCGGTATCTACGAATACGGCTGGTTGGCAGATTACCCTGATCCGCACAACTTCCTCGATGTCCTCTTCCATACCGAGTCTCCGAACAATGACGGGAAGTCGGGTTCTGCGGCGATCGATGAATTGTTGGAACAGGCCAGGACGGCCGGAGAGGGACGCCTGGAGCAGTATCGAGAGGTTGAACGCAGAATGATCCAGGAAGCCGTGGCATTTCCACTCTTCTTCGGCAGCGACTTCATCCTTGTCTCTGAGCGGGTCAGTAGTCTTTCGCTCGATGCGCAGGGCTTCCTGAGGCTGGAGGACGCCGCTCTGGCTTAGAAGAGTAAACGGACGTTTCCCAGAGACACGTCCATCCAGGCGAATCGAAAAGGAGAATCCAATGCCCCGCCCGATTGCGCATTTTGAAATCGCAGCCCGTGATGCCCAGACCCTGCAGGCGTTCTACGGCGCGCTGTTTGACTGGGACATCAATGCGGACAATCCAATGTCCTACGGTCTCGTCACCGCAATGGACGGCGACGAAGGCATCAATGGCGCGATCTACAACCACAACCCGGAGGACGAGAATGACCGTCCCGGCATCCGCCTCTATATGCAGGTGGATGATGCCGATGCTTACGCGGCCCGTGCCGAGGAACTTGGCGGCAAGTCAATGGGCCCCGCGGAGGAAGTGCCGGGGTTTGGGATAAAGGTCGGCGGCCTCATCGACCCCGAGGGCAACATCATCGGAGTTATCCAGGCCCTGGACGAGTAAGAGGTTGGAGGCGACGGCGGGATTCGAACCCACGAATAGGGGATTTGCAGTCCCCCGCCTTAAACCACTTGGCTACGTCGCCTCGTGCTCGACGCATTTTGCGCGCCTGACAGCGTACCCATGATAGCGCCGTCGTCCAGCGGGTGTGGTGCCGAGGAGGAGATTTGAACTCCTACGAGCTTTCGCCCACTGCCCCCTCAAGACAGCGTGTCTACCAATTCCACCACCTCGGCAAGACCTGCCCACTGCGCGCGCCCTGCCCCGAACGGATGGAGCGCTGGCAGGAGCGGAGGGATTCGAACCCCCGACCGACGGTTTTGGAGACCGTTGCTCTTCCGGACTGAGCTACGCTCCTACCATTCGCGCCACGCAATTATGCCGAGCGCAACGGGGAGCGTCAAACGATTTAAGCGTTTTCAGATACGGATTCTGCTGCATCCTGTGCCGCTCGCTCCTTACCCTCCTCGCCGTACAAATGGCACTCCACCGTGCGGTCAGGCTCTACCTGCACAAGGGGCGGCTCGACCACGTCGCACAGCCCGGCCATGAACGCGGGGCAGCGCGGGTGGAATCGGCATCCGCTCGGCACATTAGCCGGACTCGGCGCCTCTCCGGGCAGCACGGGCCTCTCGGCGAGCCGATTCGCCGGATCAGGCTCCGGCACGGCGTTCAGAAGTCCCTGCGTGTAGGGGTGCAGAGGATTGCTAATCAGTTCGGTCGTTGGCCCCTGTTCCACGATGCGGCCAAGGTACATGACGGCCGCCGTGGGGGCGAAATGCCGCGCCGTTGCGATGTCGTGTGTGATGTAGAGATAGCCGATGCTGTGACGTTCCTGCAGCTCGCGCAGTAGGGCTAGGATTTCGGCGCGGCTGGAAGCGTCAATCATCGAGACCGGCTCATCGGCAAGGATGTACTCCGGCGTCAGTGTCAACGCCCGTGCGATGCCGACGCGCTGCCTCTGTCCGCCCGATAGAAGGTGCGGGAAACGGTCGAGGAAATCAGATGCCGGCCGCATCCGCACCTCGTCCAGCGCCCATTCAACACGCTCCAGCCGTTCCGATGCCGAACCTACCCCATGGATAACGAGCGGTTCCTCAACGATTTGACGAATTGTCATGTATGGATCGAGGCTGGTGAACGGGTCCTGGAAGATGCCCTGCGCCCGCCGCCTGAATTGTTTGAGGTGGCTCTCCTTCACCTGCGTGATGTCCACATTGTCGAAGAGCACGCGGCCGGCAGTCGGCTCCAGCAGGCGCAAGGAAACACGCCCAAGCGTTGTCTTGCCGCAGCCGGATTCGCCGACGATGGCGATTGTCTCCCCTCGGTCCAGCGTGAGTGAGACGCCATCAAGCGCACGTACAGTCGTTGTGCGGAAACCCCGTCCGCGCGACTTGAAGTGCATCGCCACGTCTTGAAGATTGAGCATCGGGGCAGCGCTTATTTCTCGCTGGGCGGTCATGATTTCGCCTCATCCAGCAGCCAGCATGCGGCCAGGGACTGACCGCTCGCTGTCGCGAAGTCACGTGGATCCTCGACACGGCACCTGTCCATCGCGAATTCGCAGCGCGGATGGAATCGGCAGCCCGTTGGCGGATCGGACAGGTCTGGAGGCGCGCCGGGGATGAATTCCAGAGGCGTATCGGAACGCAGGCGCGGGATGGCCGCCAACAGCTTCTGTGTGTATGGGTGGGACGGTGCGCCGAGAATGTCCTCAGACGGCCCGATTTCTACCAGTCGCCCCGCGTACATTACCGCAATGTAGTCCGCCAGGTCGCTGGCCAGCGCAATATCGTGGCTGATGAAGATTGACGCGATACCCAAGTTCGACTTGAGCCGCTTGAACAAGTTCATGATTTGCGCCTGCACGCCAACATCAAGCGCGGATGTGGGCTCGTCCAGCAGGATCAACGTGGGATCAAGCGCTAGCGCGGAGGCGACGGCAATGCGCTGCTTCATGCCGCCGCTCAGTTCATGCGGATAGCGATTGAACGTCTCCGGCGGCAGCCGCACCATGTCTAACAACTCGCGCGTGCGCTCGTCCGCCGCCCCGCGTGACTGGCCGCCGCGCGCGGTCAGCACCTCCCGAACCTGGTGCCCCACCTTGTAGATGGGATTCAGAGACTCCGTCGCGCCCTGGAAGACCATCGAAATCTGCCGCCAGCGCACACGGTCTCGGAAATCGCCGTCCGAGAGCGCCATGCAGTCCATGCCGTTGAGCGTTATCCGGCCCTCAAATTGAGCAGTGTTGCGCGGCAGGAGTCGCAGAAGCGCGAGGGCGAGGCTCGTCTTGCCGGAGCCGGACTCGCCCACGATTGCCAGTGTCTGGCCTGCTTCAAGGTCCAACGACACACCGTCCACCGCGCGCACGTCGCCACGGTCAGCGGCGTAGGACAGCCGCAGATCGCGCACTGAAAGGAGAGGCTGCCCGTTCATGCGGCCGTCTCCCGCAGGCGAGGATTCAGGACGGGTTCCATAGCCAGCGCGAGCAGAACGAAAGTCATCGCCGTGATCACGATGAGAATGCCCGGTGGCAGTATCCACCACCAATAGCCGATGAAGATCGCGCCTGTCCGGAATCCCTGTTCAAGGATCTGCCCCCATGTTGGCAGGGAGGGGTCGCCGAGTCCCAGGAAGCTCAGGCCTGCCTCCGCGAGGATGGCCGCCGGTGTGAAGAAAATCATCTGCGCCACGATGAACGGGGCCATTTGGAAGAATACGTGTCGGAACATGATGCGCCATCGTGATGCGCCAAGCGCCTGCGTCGCCTCCACCAACTGGCCGGAGCGAACCTGAAGCACCATTGAGCGGAGGATGATGGTCAACCCAGGCCAGCCGAATATCACGAGTATCGTCATCACCAGCCACAGTTTCTGGCCGAGCACGAATATCAGGAAAATCAGAATTGGCAGCAACGGGATGTTCGTCATCACGTCGGATAGCCGCTGGATGATGGTGTCCGTTCTGCCGCCCGAGAACCCGCTCAGGATACCGAAGAAGGTGCCGAGGATGGTGGCCGCCACGCTGGTTGATATGCCGATGATGAGCGCGACGGGGAACCCGAACATCAGGCCCGTCGCAAGGTTGCGTCCCTGCGTGTCCGTTCCCATCAACCCGAACACGCCGCCTGCCGCCACGAAACGCACGCTCTCAACTGAGTCCCGTGAATCGTAGGTGATGACGCGAATCGTCGCCGTGTATTCGCCGGTTAGTGGTGCAAATTCCGGCGCATCGCTGCTTGTTGGCGTGCCGAACAGTGCCGCCTCCAAATTGCCCTGCATCTCCGCCTCGCTGAGGCGCAGACCGAACTCTTGCTGCAGGAAGCCGGATGCTGCAGTCAACGCGTTGGTATCCCCAGACAAGAAGATGCGGCGTGGTTCGTCTGCGAATCGCGTTACAGGTGGCGTCTCATCCGGCCGCTGTCCTCGCACAACTTCCTGCAGGATAGTTGCCGCGCGCCCGTCCGGCCGCGCTAGGTTCATCGAGATCACCGGCGGCCGGTCATAGAAAGTCACCTCACCCACGGAAACGGAGAGGAATGTGGGCGGTGTTTCTGAGTCGTGGTCGAACGTGAACGAATAGAGGCGCGTTGTGGCGGGGCCGGTCTCGACGGTCTGGGTTGGTGTCTCGGCGTCGAAGACGCGATGGCGTGGGGCCTGATCGCCCACGAGGTTCGTCCACGCGGGCGGGGCGGCTTTGGGGTTGTCCGCCCACGCGATGGGATTGTTCCAGAATCGCAGCCCGAAGTCCAGCGGATAGAAGAACGGCACGAGCAGCGATACGAACACGAGCGTGGCCAGCAAGCCGATGCCCAGCCTGCCTGAGCCTGATCTGAGGACGACGCGAAGCGCCTCCCCCGGCCTCATTGCGCCGTATACCTCACGCGCGGATCCAGAACCACGTACAGCACCTCAAGGATGAACCGTGCGGCCACGTACATCAGCGTGAACATGAATGTCAGCGCGACGATGACGGCCTCGTCCGCCGTTGTGATCGCGTCGAAGTAGAGTCGCCCCATTCCGGGCCAGTTGAATACGGTTTCGGTCAGGATTGCCCCACCGATGGAGCCGGTAAGGGCAAGGATGATGTTCGTGGCGATGGGCGGCGCGGCAACGCGCAGGATATGGCGGCGCATCACCTGTCCCTCCGGCAGTCCGCGCGCCCGTGCCGCCGTCACGTGAAACTCCTGGGCCGTGTTCAGCAGCATCGTCCGCACCACATACGTCCACGCGCCCACGGAGACCAGCACGAGCGTCAGGATGGGCAGCGCCGCGTGCCAGAGCAGGTCCATGAAGCGCAGCAGTTCCCCCTCGGGTGGTGGCGAGCTGTACAGCCCGCCGGATGGGAATATCCGCAACTGGAACGAGAGGACGAGAATCAGCAGGATTCCCGCCCACCATGCCGGCAGGGCGTTGGATGCAGCGGCCAGGTATGACGCGAGACGGTCGCTCCGCGTGCCCACGCGCGTTGCCAGCTTTGCTCCCAGCCATAACCCGATGATTGCCGTGATGACAAGCGACGTTGTCACCAACATCATTGAGTAGGGCACGCGCTCCAGCACGATGTCCGTCACACGTGATGAGCCGTCAAAACTGCGTAAGTTGCGCGCCGAGCCAAGGTCGAGAGTGAGCACCCGGCCCACCATCGCGGGCAGGCGTGTGTACCAGGGATCATCGAGGCCGTAGAACTCTTCCAGGTCGACTCGCCGTTCCCGCAACGTCTCTTCAAGGCGTTCAGGATCTCGAATTGTCTCGGCGAGTGCCTGCCGCTGACCCCGCATCTCCTCGGACACGATGGCCGTTAGCATACGATCTGAGAACCCGGTCGCGCCGAGTGTCACGACAACCAGCACAAGGACAACGAAAACCACGCCCACAAGGCTGAGGGCGCGCAATCCGAGTGTGTACGCAAGCGCCATTACGAATCAGAGATAAACATCGGGCTAAACCGCTTTATCAGCATACCCCTCAAACACCTCCCTCATTCCGACGAAAGCCGGAATCCATTGGAATCGGTCACCCCGTCGACGGCTTCAATTCGTGAAGAAACGCACAATGTTGACACGTTATCTTCGGATGCGTAGAGTGCCGTCTACAGGGGTTTCGGCCCCGGAGAAACGGCCCCGGGGAGCCGGCGTAAAGGAGGGAAGACGGAATGATGCGTCTGTACGCGGAGTACGTCACACGGAAGTTCCCTTACGCGCGCCTCGCTGTGGAGAGGACCGGCTGAGCCGCTGAGCGGCACCAGATCAGCCACCCCAACATAGCGAGGCAAACAGGGCGGTGAGTGGCGTCCGCAGAATGCCCCACCGCGCGAAGCCAAAATGACGGCCGTCAGAATGGTGGAGCGGGTGGAACAGAAGGAGTGCCCAGGTAAACCGTCCGAAACAACGGTGCGATCGCACAACAGGCCCGGACTTTGAAGGAGCCCGGGCCTGTTGCTGTATCTGGATGAATCAGGAGAGTGGCTAGTCGGCGCTGTTGAGGGACTCGTCGTTCCCGAATGCCGCGATGATTAGCAGCAGAACAATCAGGACGACGCCGATCCACATCAGGGTCTGCGTCATATCAGCGCTGCGCCTTCGATACATCATGCCGCGCCACCCGCGATTGCCGGCACGATGACGATTTCGTCGCCATCTTTCACGTGCGTCTCAAGCCCGCGCAGGTATTGGATGTCGTTATCGTTCAGGAAAATGGAAATGAACGGGTGAATGTCGCCCGTCACGTCGTCCAGGACACGCGCCTTTATGCCAGGAAACTTGTCCTCCAGGACATCGAGGGCGTCCGTAAGCCGACCTGATGGCACATCAATGCGGTCGACACCGTCCGTGATGCGCCGCATCGCCGTGGGAACCTTCAAGCTAGCTACCATTGTCCAGGACACCGCCTTTCGGCCCGCTAGGCCGCATTTAGTATATCGCCTGCGGCGTGGCGCTAGTCAGATTCAGAGTCGAGTCTGAGAGAGGCGGAATTGAGACAGTAGCGGAGGCCAGTTGGAGCGGGGCCGTCAGGGAATAAGTGCCCGAGGTGCGCGCCGCATACGCCGCACGTCACTTCCGTGCGAATCATGCCGAACGAGCGGTCCTCTTCCTCCTCAATAATCGCGCCCTCCAGTGGCTCATAGAAGCTGGGCCACCCCGTGCCGGAGTCGTATTTGGTCTTGGAGCTAAAGAGCGGTGTATCGCAGCAGATGCATCGATAGATGCCCGGCTCTTTTTCGTTCCAATAGATGCCCGTGAAGGGAGGCTCCGTACCCTTCTCACGCGTCACGTGATACTGCATGTCCGTCAGCTTTTCGCGATACTCCGCGTCTTCTAACGTACTCATCTCTGCGCCTCTCTTAACCTGTCGCTCCGCCTCACCTACACTCGCAGATCCGCGAGGTACTTGTCCCGGAACTTTGCCACCTTCGGCTCGATGATGACCTGGCAATAGGATGCGCCGGGGTTGCTGCGGAAATACTGCTGGTGGTAGTCCTCCGCCGGATAGAAGATGTCCAACGGCTCCAGCTGAGTCACCAGCGGGTCTCGATACAGGCCCTGCTCCTTCACTCGCATGATCGCGGCTTCCGCCTCCGCCTTCTGCTCATCATCGTGATACAGGATGATCGAGCGGTACTGCGTCCCCACGTCATACCCTTGCCGGTTCAGGGTGGTTGGGTCATGGATTGTGAAGAAGATGTCCAGCAGGTGGCTTAGCGAGACGACAGACGGGTCGAAGCTCACCTGCGTGACCTCGGCGTGTCCGGTTGTTCCGGTGCAGACGCGCTCATAGCTCGGGTTCGCCACGTGTCCGCCTGCGTAGCCGGAGACGACGCTCTCCACGCCGTTCACCAACTCATAGACGGCCTCAAGGCACCAGAAGCATCCACCGCCAAGGGTGGCCGTCTGCAGCTGCTTTCCGCTGTCTCCGCTTCCGTTCACCATGTCATCTGTCCTTTCGCGCCACTATCCGCAGACTATCGATTCATTCGCTGGTATGTACATCCATGATACGAATCCGCGGAAACGGCGACAGGCTGTGTGCCCTCTCAAGCGTGGAGGCCGGCGAGAAGGTCCCCGTGCTCCTTGCTTCCCTCTTCCAGGGCGGCAATTATCGCGGTCACCAGTTGCCGAGCCGACTCCGCGCTGATTTCCACGGCGACGCGCTCGCTCATCCCGCCGTTCTCATTCACGAAGTCGATATTGACGCTGTGCTCCATAAACGCGTGGGCGGGGTGGTCGTAGCACACGTTCGCTTTGGTCAACGGAATCCAGCCCTCCGCGGACTTTCCGCTGCCGTTCACCTCTGTTGTTTGAACAATCCAGGTACACATGTCGGTTGGTCTCCGTTGACGTGATTCGCTAGGCTGCCAAGTGCACCGAGAGGAAGTGGAAGAGCTTCTCCCACCCATCCAGCGCCTGCTCGATGCGGTAGTTCGGGCGGTCATAGTAGAAGAAGCCGTGTCCCGCGCCGTCGTAGCGGTGGAACTCGTAGTGCTTTCCGTGCTGCTTGAGGGCCTCTTCCAGCGCGTTCACGTGGGCCTGCGTGGGATTCATGTCATCGTTGCCGAACAGCCCGAGAATCGGCGCGCTCAGGTTCTCGGTGTAGTCAATGGGGGCGACAGGATTCCTCTCTGAAATCTCGTCTTCGGACATGACCACGCGCCCGCCCCAGCAGTTGACGACAGCATCGAAACCGCCAGCGCATCCCGCCAGGTAGGCTTGACGTCCGCCGGAGCACGTGCCGAAGACGCCAACCTTTCCGTTGGTCTGCGGTAGAGAGCGCAGGAAATGCATCGAGCCCAGGATGTCGCCAACGGCTTGATCGTCTGCTACACCACCCGCAGCGCGGACGGCCGCAGCGACGTCATCCGGGCTCCCGGACCCCTCGCGCTCGTAAAGGTTCGGGGAGATTGCCATATAACCGTGATGGGCGAATTTGCGTGTCGCCTCCCGGTACCACTCATCCCAGCCCGGCGCGTGGTGAATCACGACCACGCCGGGAAACGGCCCAGGGCCGAGCGGCCGTGCAAAATACGCCGCGATATCGTCGCCGTTGTGGCCCTTGACCGTTGTGATGTCCGCAATCATGCCCTCGTATTCAGCCATAAAACACCCCCCTACAGCGTTGATCTGCAATGTCGGCCCCCACTCCAGCACCCACCTGAGGCGGCCGCCCGCCCATGTTGCCCCTTTTAACCATGACCACGCAAGGCGTAGCTCGGATCATTTGGCCTTATCAGAGTGCACTTCCATAGTCATGCCAGTATCATGTTGATAGCATGAAGCGAGCATGATAATATCAGTACATGGCTAATCTACAGGTACGGAATATGCCGGAAGACGTTCACGAGCGGCTTCGTCATCTCGCGCAGAAAAACAACTCCAGCATGAGCGCAATCGTGCTAACTGCATTGGAACGGGAGCTTGCGCGTCTCGAGTGGCATGAACGCCTGGCGCAGCGTTCGCCGGTCGACCTGGGTGTCGACGCGGCAACACTGGTTGCGGAGGCGCGGGCCGAGCGCGAAGCGGAACTCGCGGAGAGATTTGTGGGTGAGTAGCTATGTCGTTGATGCCTCCGTGGCGGTCGAGTACCTGCTGAGGTCACCTGTTGGTCGGTCATTGGCCGACAACTTTTCTAGCGATACGTTAATGGCACCTGAGTTGATTGACGCTGAAGTTCTGTCCACGCTTCGCAGGCAAGTACTGGGCAGAAGATTGGACGAAATGCGCGCGCGAGAAGCCATTGAAGACTTACTTTCGTGGCCAATTGAGCGCATTCCTCACCGATCCCTTGCGTGGCAGGCTTGGGAGCATTATCAGAATGTCAGCGCCTACGATGCCCTTTATGTTGCTGCAGCTCGCGCCCGAAACGCCCCCCTGCTGACTGTCGATGGACGGCTCTCACGAGCGTCAGGCCTCGGTATCGTTATTCAGCACGTCCACATGGGATGATTCAGTGCTGTTGCGGTAGACTCATTCCATACAAATAGACACTGGTGCCGGGGTTTGGTGGTTGGAGCTGGGAGGAGCCATGACGACCGAATTCAAAGTGATTGGCAAATCCGTCCGTGCAGTCGATGGACCGGAGAAGGTTACCGGTCGCGCCCGCTACGCCCTTGATATGGCGCCGCCGAACGCGCTCCGGCTCAAATATCTCCGCTCACCCGTTCCGCATGCCCGTGTAACAAATATCGACGCCTCTCGCGCCCTCGCGCTGCCCGGCGTCCATGGTGTTCTGACTGGTGATGATGTTCCGGATATCCGCGCGGGAAACCTCTATGTTGATGAGCCGATCCTGGCGTCTGCGGATCGTGTCCGATTCATCGGCGACAAGGTTGCCGCGGTTGTTGCGGACGACGCGGACATCGCAGACGCCGCCCTGGCTCTGATTGACGTCACATATGAAGAACTCCCCGCTCTGCTTGACCCGGAAGAGGCCGCCCGGCCTGAGGCCATGCTGCTCCACCCGGAATACAACTCCTATCGAGGAGTGGAGCAGCTTGATGAGTTGAGCAACAACTACGGCCGTATGGTGCATGAATGGGGTGATATAGACGCGGCGTTCCGTGAGGCGGATGTCATCATTGAGCGCGAGTTTCGCACTCCCCGCGTCCACCAGGCCTATCTTGAGCCTCACGCCTGCGTCGTTGACGTGGATGAGCAGGGGCGGGCCCATATCTGGATGTCATGCCAGATGCCGACAGGGCGCAGGCCTCATCTGGCTCGCGTGATGGGCCTCCCGCGAGAAGATGTGATTATCCACCCCGTTCCCCTGGGAGGATCGTTCGGCGGCAAGATGGACCCGACGGGTGTGGCCGTGGGCTATTTTCTGGCGAAGCAAACCGGCAGGCCGGTCAAGTGGGTTATGGACTACGCGGAAGAGTTCACCGCCATGAATCCCCGGCATCCGTCAGTGGTGCGGGTGCGGGTTGGGGCCCGGAACGACGGCATGATTATCGCGTGGGACGCGGAGGGCTTTTTTGCGACGGGCGCGTACGCTGCCTATGCCCCTGTTCCCGCGTATGGTGGCTTGCTTCGCACTTCCATGGTGGAGCCATACCGCGTTGAAAACGTCCGCATCATCTCAAACCAGGTCTATACGAACACGGTTCCGTGCGGCTACTTCCGGGGCCCCGGACTCATGCAGTCTGTTTTCGCCTCGGAGTCTGTCATTGATGAGCTTGCTGCTCGCCTGGACCTCGATCCGCTGGACGTACGGCTGCGGAACATCGTTCGCGCATCCAGTGAGGCACATCCGGATCGAGGGTGGAGCCCTGTCACACGGCCGGGTTTGCCCGGCTACCAGGCTCTGCGAGCTGAGGAGATTCTTCGTGCCGCCATTGACGCGGCAGAGTACTCACGGCCTCCGCTTCCAAACGTTGGACGCGGCATCGCGCTGCATGGTCAGAGCGATACGGGATTCGATTCCCCGGCCGCCGTGACGCTCCATCCTGATGGGCGCGTTGTCGTCAACACCATGACCTACGACCCCGGCGTCGGAACCGGTACCATCCTTGCCCAGATTGTCGCAGAAGAACTTGGCCTGCCCATCGAGCGCGTCACTGTCGAGGCATGGTCGACGGAGGCCGGCGTGCGCGATTGGGGCATCGGTGGTCAGCGCGGTGCGCGTGTTTCAAGCCGTGCTGCGTTTGAGGCCAGCCAGGAGGCCAAGAAGAATCTCCGTCGATTGGCCGCAGAGTTCTACGGCTGGACGGAGGAGTCGATCAAATTCGAGGACGGCATGGTTTCTGGCGAGGGCCGCGCCGCCGCCGTCGGTATAGAAGACATTGCCGCGCGGGCCGGCGAGCCGGTGGGCGGTCAGGTCAGCGTGGACGAGGGTGACAGCAGTCCCTACATCTCATTCGGCGCGCATATTGCGGAGGTGAGAGTCGACCCGGAGACAGGCAAGGTGACGCTGCTTCGCTACACCGCCGCGCATGAAACGGGTCGCGTCCTGAATCCGATGGGATTTGAGGGTCAGATTGAAGGCGGTTCCGTGCAGGGCATCGGCCACGCGCTGTCAGAAGAGCTTGTTGAGCAGGACGGCAGTATCACCAACCCTTCTTTCGCCGACTACAAGCTGCAGACGCAGCAGGACGGCGCGCGTATGAATGTTGTCGTGTTGGAATCTGAGACCGGTCACGGCCCATACCGGGTGCGCGGCATTGGGGATACACCGATCGTCCTGTCGTCGCCCGCCATCGCCAACGCCGTTGCCGCCGCCTCCGGCGCGCGCATCAGGCAACTGCCGATCACGTCGGAGAAGGTGTATAAATCCCTGCAACAGTAGCGGATTACGTGATTGAGGTCGGGATGCTGCGGAGGGCGGTAGCGCTGAGTGTTGTCCTGCTCGCCTTTGGATTAACCTTCGTCGCCTGCGGAGAGTCCATAGCGACGCCGACCAGTGTGCTTACAACCACGGAAACATCTGGCTCCTCTCCAACGCCGACGCCTCTTCCTACAGAAACAGTCACTCCAAACCCCACCCACAGCGCAGCGAGCACCGCGCCGACGCCCACACTAATTCCTCCAACCCTTACGCCCACACCGGTGCCACCAGATGAAAGGGCTATCTTGGAAACTCTCTACGCCTCCACTGACGGGCCCAATTGGGTAAACGCCAACAATTGGCTCACCGATGCTCCCCTCGACGAGTGGTTTGGTGTGTCAACCGACGAGGACGGGCGCGTAGCCGAGATAGATCTCAGAGACAATGGTCTTAACGGGCATCTGCCACCGGAATTGGTTGATCTGACAAGAGTGAGAGTGCTGATCCTCAGGAATAACGCGTTGAGAGGAGAGATACCTGCGGAAATAGGCAGCACAATCGGATTGAGAGAACTGAATCTCTATGACAATCAGTTGACAGGTGAGATTCCCCCGGAACTAGGCAAGAGGACTCGCTTGAGGACTCTTAGCCTGGCAGAGAATCAGCTAAGCGGAGAGATCCCGCCGGAATTGGGTCAATTGACCAGACTGAACTATCTGTCACTCAATCAAAACAGATTGAGTGGAGAAATACCTTTAGAATTGGGCAATCTGCTCAATCTGATAGCGCTGAGTTTGTCCGATAATAACCTCAGCGGTGAAATTCCGCCGGCGTTGGGCAATCTGGGCCGCCTGTACAATTTGGGCCTAAGCTACAACCAACTATCTGGTCCCATACCTCGAGAACTGACAAGACTAACCAATCTTAGGCAGTTGTATCTGCATTCAAATATGTTGACGGGTGAGGTACCGCCTGGAATTGGCAATCTAAATGAGCTTGAATACCTATCTCTCAGCGACAATCAATTGAGCGGACAAATTCCTGACGAACTAGGAAGACTGAGCAATGCCCAACATCTTTTGCTTTCGGGCAACAAGTTGAGCGGGGCGATACCTGCCGAATTGGGCCGCTTGTTCAATTTGACAGCAATGAACCTCTCAAGCAACGAACTGTCCGGTGTGATTCCCGCTGAAATAGGCAGCTTGTCAAAGTTGCAGACTCTGCAAATAAGGGAAAACAGGTTGAGTGGAGAGATACCCGAGGGACTGGGTAACCTGGTTAACTTGACGTTCTTAGAGTTGAGTGAGAACGGGTTGCGCGCAGAGATTCCGGCCGAGCTTGGCAACCTTATCAAATTGGAGTGGCTACGACTCAGTGCCAACGAACTTAGCGGACCAATTCCACCGGAGCTGGGTCGCTTAGCGAGCTTGAGGGAGTTATTTCTGGATCAAAACCATTTGACTGGGGCTATACCTCCGGAACTGGGCAATCTTTCCAATTTGAACAATCTGTCGCTCACGGGAAACCAATTGTGCGGAGAGATTCCAGCAGAATTGGGGTCCTTGAATATGTTGAGCGGGTTGTACCTAAACGACAATCAGTTGAGTGGGACAATCCCTTCGGAACTGACACACCTAGACCGGCTTGTGCAGCTGGAACTCTCAAACAACGATTTAACCGGTCAGATACCCAGCGAATTGGGGAACCCGGGCTTGTTCCAAGCGTATCTCGCAGGGAGCAATTTCACCGGCTGTATTCCAAGAAGCCTACGCGATGTGCCAAAGAATGACTACGATCAACTTGGCCTGCCGTTCTGCTAGACCGTTTGCGTCGGTATAGTATCTGGCACGGGCGCGTTCGCGCGGCCACAGGACTAATCGAACGCAAGGAGCGAAAAGACCCATGAAAGCAGTTCAGATTACGCAGTATGGCGGGCCGGAGATGCTCGAGTACACGGACGTTGATGACCCCGTTGCCGGGCCGGGCGAGGCCATCGTCCAGCTCGCGGCCTCAGGAATCAACTACATGGACGTGTATGGGCGTACCGGTCTGTACGGTCAGGGGCCGCTTCCGACGATTCTCGGCGGCGAGGGCGCGGGCACGGTGGTGGAGGTCGGTCCCGATGTTGCGGCACCTGCGGTCGGTGACGTTGTCGCGTACACCGGGGCATCACGCTCATACGCGGAACGTGTTGTTGTTCCTGCAGATCGACTCATCATGCTGCCGCAGGGGATCACGGAGGAGCAGGGCGCGGCGGCGATGCTGCAGGGCATGACGGCGCATTATCTCGCTCACTCAACGTATCCACTTGGCCCGGATGACACGGCGCTGGTTCACGCCGGCGCGGGTGGTGTGGGGCTGCTGCTGATCCAGATGGCCAAGATGCGTGGCGCAACGGTCATCACCACAGTTTCCACAGAGGAGAAGGCGGAGCTTGCGCGTGGGGTGGGCGCGGACCACGTGGCCCTGTACACGCAGGAAGATTTCCAGGAAGCCGTCATGCGAATCACGGACGGCGCGGGCTGCCAGGTGGCCTATGATTCCGTCGGCGCGACGACATACGAGGGCTCGATGGCCAGCCTCGCCATCCGCGGCAGCCTCGTCATGTATGGCCAATCCAGCGGCGTTGTGCCGCCAATCGCGCCGTTGGCATTGAACGCAAAGTCACTGTTTCTGACACGCCCCTCGTTGTTCAACTACACGCTCACAAGAGATGAGCTGGAATGGCGGGCTGGGGATGTGCTGGGTTGGATCGCGGACGGCAAACTCTCGCTGCGGATTACGGAGCGATTCCCGTTGCAGGACGCGGCAGAGGCCCACCGCCGACTTGAGTCCCGTCAAACAACCGGCAAGCTGCTTCTGATTCCTTAAGCTTGTTTCCCCGCGTATCCTCTAACGCATGAACGCAGAGGAACTCATTATCTCGGCTGCGCGCATCGCGGGGGCGCTGCTTGTCCTGCGGTGGGCATTTGCGGGTTCGATTGCCGCCATCCTGATCGACTTCTCGGACCTGTTCATGATGAACCTGCTCGATCTGGGCGGTGTCCGCAACTACCAGGCGCTGGATAAATGGCTCGATCTCGTCTACATGGTGACGTTCCTGTGGGTGGCGCTGCGATGGGAAGGCCCGCCGCGCATGATTGCCATTGGGCTTTTCATCTTCCGCATCATCGGTGTCCTGGTATTTGAAGTTATCGGTGAGAGGTGGGTTCTGCTCTTCTTCCCGAACGTCTTTGAGTTCTGGTTCGTGTTCGTTGCGGGCGTACTGCTATTCGCGCCCAACTATCAACTCACATGGAAGCGCTCAATACTGTGGCTGGTTCCACTCACGGCGCTCAAGGAGTTCCAGGAATACGCGCTGCATGGCGCACGGTGGCTGGACAACTACGTTGCCGTTGACGTTGTGGCAGACGCGTGGAAGTGGGTGACGGGCGGAAACCGAAACTAAGGAAGCTACATGCGTATTCTGTGGCCTTCTACAAGCCGCTCGTTCTTCATATCGACAGCCAATTCCAGTTGCTGCAACGTCATAGCACCCAAAAGAGGTTCGACATCGTCCGGGCCGAACGCCACTAGTGTGGGGGCTGCATGGCCGTTGAGAGCGACGACCGCGACCCCTATATCCGTCTCCATCACGCTGCCGTCGGCGAGCTCAAATCTCATCTGTCTAATCCGCTCGGTACCGATTTCCTCGAGCAAAGACGCAGGGACGGTTGTGTACAGGGAGCCGGTGTCAACCAATGCTTCTACTGTGCGCTCGTGACCGCCCAGAGGGTCTGAGACCCGGATATCGACATGGATCATACCCATACAAAGATTCTACTACTGCCAGTTGAGACTGCTCGCCGCTTGTGACTGACAGCCGCCCCGCCTACACTGGCTACTACGGGTTGAAAAGGGAGCTAAATCGGTTCATGTCCACCTCAGTCATTCACGTCAAGGGCGCGCGTGAGCACAGCCTCAAAAACATTGACGTGACCATTCCACGAGACAAACTCGTGGTCATCACCGGCGTCTCAGGCTCCGGCAAGAGTTCCCTTGCGTTTGACACTCTCTACGCCGAAGGGCAAAGGCGTTATGTCGAGTCACTTTCCGCCTACGCGCGGCAATTCCTCGGCCTGATGGAAAAGCCGGATGTCGACTATATCGAGGGTTTATCTCCCGCAATCTCCATCGACCAAAAGGGGGTGTCCCACAACCCCCGGTCTACGGTCGGCACGGTCACGGAGATCTACGATTATCTCCGCCTGCTTTACGCTCGGATCGGCCACCCGTCCTGCTATAACTGCGGGCGCCCTATCGAGAGCCAGACTGTGCAGCAGATAGTGGATGCCATCCTGAACTCCGAGCCGGGCAAGCGCATCATGCTGCTGGCACCGCTTGTACGCCGCAAGAAGGGCGAACATTACGGCCTTCTTGATGAGACACGGCGCGGTGGATTTGTCAGGGCGCGTGTCAACGGCGAAATCCGCGACTTGTCAGAAGAGATACGCCTTAACAAGCAGCAATGGCACACGATCGAGGTTGTCGTCGACAGACTCGTTATTCCGGAGGATCGCGGGGAGATTCGTGGTCGCGTGACTGATTCTGTTGAAACGTCGCTGCGGCTTGGTCAGGGTGTCGTTCAAACACTTGATGCAGATTCCGGTGACGAGGAACTCTACAGCGAGCAATTCGCCTGCGTGCATTGCGGCATCTCTCTTGGCGAGATAGCGCCGCGCACGTTCTCGTTCAATAGCCCACACGGCGCGTGCCCGGAGTGCACGGGCATCGGCTACAAGCTTGTGATTGATCCCGAACTCGTGATTCCGAATAAGGATCTGGCGCTGTCCGAGGGAGCCGTCTTGCCATGGGCGCGGTCTGGAACGATGGCCGGCTGGTACACATCCATGCTTACGTCGGCAACATCTATGGTTGGCGCAGATATGAATGCGCCAGTACGTGAGCTATCTCCGGAACAGCTTGCTTTTGTCCTGTATGGCCCAGACTCCGGAACGGAAGTGGAGAGAATCCAGGTCCGGCATCGAACCCGCAGTGGCCGCATCGTCCGCTATGGCGCGCGGTTCGAGGGAGTGATTCCCAACCTGACACGCAGGCACCGCGAGACGGAGTCCGATAACCAGAGGCAGGAGATCGAGCGGTTCATGGCACGCCGACCCTGCGTGGCCTGCGATGGCAAACGGCTACGGCCTGAGGCGCTCGCCGTCCGCGTGGACGACAAGACCATTGTGGAAGCGACGGAGCAGAGCATTGACCGTGCCCTGGAGTGGGTGCAGCGGCTTGCGGACACAGAGAAAGGCCCGCTGAACAACCGCGAATCGACCATCGCACGGCAGATTCTGAAGGAAATCTCGGCGCGGCTCGAGTTCTTGGTTAATGTTGGGCTAGAGTACCTGACCCTGGACAGGACTGCAGGAACCCTCTCCGGTGGCGAGGGGCAGCGCATCCGCCTTGCAACGCAGATCGGCAGCGGTCTGATGGGTGTTGTCTATATCTGCGATGAGCCGTCCATCGGGCTCCATCCCGTCGACAATGCACGGCTCATAGAGACTCTTAAGGGGCTGCGTGACCTGGGCAATACTGTCATCGTCGTGGAACATGACGAAGCCGTCATGCGCGCGTCCGATCACGTCATAGACATGGGCCCCGGCGCAGGCGAGCACGGCGGCGAGGTTGTCGCAAGCGGCACGTTGGATGACGTGACCGCGGCTGAAGATTCCATCACCGGCGCGTATCTCAGCGGTCGTCGCGAGATTCCCATGAGGGAGGCTCGGCGTGTGCCGCAGGATGGCCGAGAACTGATGATTCGTGGCGCGCGCGAAAATAATCTCCGCAATCTTGATATCCGTATCCCGCTTGGCTTGCTCACCTGCGTGACCGGTGTGTCCGGCTCGGGAAAGTCGACGCTCGTCTATGAAGTCCTGTTCAAGCGCCTTGCGCAGACCCTGTACAACGCAAAAGACATCCCCGGCGCGTCCGACGGCGTGGATGGGCTTGATCTCATCGACAAGGTCGTCAACATCGACCAGTCGCCCATCGGACGCACGCCCCGCTCCAACCCCGCGACCTACACGGGAGCATTTACTCCGATTCGCGAGTTGTTCGCGAGTTTGCCGGAATCCCGGGTGCGCGGCTACAAGCCCGGCCGTTTCTCCTTCAACGTCAAGGGCGGCCGCTGTGAGGAGTGTAAGGGCGAGGGCTATCAGTTGATTGAGATGCAGTTCCTGCCGGATGTGACCGTTCCTTGTGATACGTGCAAGGGCGCACGCTACAACCGTGAGGCGCTGGAAATCACCTACAAGGGCTATAGCATCGGTGATGTCCTTAACTTGACGCTCGATCAGGCTGTCGAGGTGTTTGAATCCATCCCGCGCATCGCCAACAAGTTCAAGACCATGCAGGATGTCGGGTTGGGCTACATGCGCCTCGGCCAGCCCGCGACGACTCTCTCCGGCGGCGAGGCGCAGCGCGTGAAGCTGTCCGCCGAACTCTCCAAACGGGCGACCGGCAAGACACTCTACATCCTCGATGAGCCGACAACCGGGCTGTCTTTCTCCGATGCCGAGATGCTGCTTACGGTTCTGCATCGCCTCGTGGACGGCGGAAACTCCGTACTCCTTATTGAGCACCACCTGGACATGATTAAGAATGCCGACTGGATCATCGATCTCGGCCCCGGGCCGGGCGAACGTGGCGGAGAACTGGTTGCGGAGGGCACGCCCGAGGAAATTGCGCTGGCTAGTGACAGCTACACCGGTGATTTTCTACGAGAGGCGCTTGGTATCACCGAGACGGCGCGAAATGGCAACGGACGCAAGCCCGCCCGTGCCGTGCGCCGCAACGGCAAGCGCAATGGTTCAGGCAAACCCGCCAAGAAGGATGCGTCTCGTTCTCCGCGCCGACAGCGCGCAGGCGCAGCGGCGGATACCACCTAGCCGCCCATGCCTGAAGCCGCTGGACCTGAGGTCGCGACAGGAGCGTCACTCCTTGACGAATTGATTCTTACCTATATGCCCGAAAGCCTCCCGTGGTGGATCGCGTGGCCGTCCGCGGCCCTCGGCCTGGCGCTTTGCTTGCTCGGCTATTACGCCTATCGACTGGTCGTTGCCCTCGCGGCAGGCGTTTCCGGCGGCGCGGTGGTTGTGATTGCGGGACCAGACCTGCTTGCGATGGAGGGAACGGCGCTACTGACGACGGCAGGCGGCGCGGGAATCATCCTGCTTGTGCTTGGGTCAGTCTTCTACCGCGCGTCCGTTTTCGTCGTTGGCGCGGGAATCGGCTTCGGAATCGGCGCCGTGTTCTGGTTCCTGGTATCCGGTGACGTGGAGCCGGGTCGCGGGGTGCTGACGCTCAGCGGATGGAATCGAGCCCAGATATTCGTGGGCTCCCTTGTGCCTGCGATTGTCATCGGCATCATCTTCCTGAACTGGGAGCGTCGCTTGATGACGCTTAGCGCCGTGATCATTGGGGCAGTCCTCATGCTGTTTGGGCTGCGGTACAGCGGGTTGCCGTTGGGCGTCCGTGAATGGACTCCCTTGCTTGCAGGCGCGGCCATTACCGCCGGGCTCTGGCTCGGCTTGAGGAGCAGGGACGAGGAGCCTGACGAGCTGGATGAGCCTGATTACTCCTACACGTATCATTGACCGCCGCAATGCCGCCGCGCATTCTGCTGGGATCGACGAATCCCGCCAAGATTAACCGTCTCCGCGGCTGCCTTGAAGGCTGGGCATTCGACTTCATAACCGTCGATGAACTGCCGCTGCACGAGGCGCCGGAGGAAACAGGTAGCACGCACCTGGAGATTGCCGAGGCAAAGGCTGTCGCGTGGGCGCAGATCAGCGGCGGTTTGGCAATAGCCTCCGACGGCGGCATCGATATCCCCGCGCTGGGCCCGAACTGGGACAGCCTGTTGACGCGACGGGCGGCGGGTGAGGATGCCACGGACGAGGACCGGATACATCATTTGCTGGAGTTGATGGAACATTTGGAAACGGATGCGGATCGAGAGGCAACGTGGAAAGAAGCCCTTGCAATAGCCACGCCGTCCGGCATCGTGCAGACATGGGAGGTCGTGGGCCCGACGGGCGTCATACGGAATGAGCCATCCGCCAAGCGTATCGAGGGTTTTTGGCTGGCAGGCCTCTGGTACATCTCGGCCCTCGGCAAGACGTACACGGAACTCTCACTTGAAGAACTCAGGCCCGCAAGAGACCCCTGGCTACGGCTCGCAGCGGACGTGCAGAGATGGCTTGCGGACGGGGGATACGAGGGGTTGGGCACTCAACAGCCTTGAGTCGCCCCCGCTGTGATTCCGAGCACAGCGAGGAATCTATAGAGTGGGATTCCAGGGCTGCAATTCTGTGTCGCTTCCTAGACGCGAAGGATGGCGTGGATTGCCCTTCTTTGTAATTGAACCCAACCGGTATAGCGTTTTATCTTGGAGCCTGATCAATTCGAGCACTTTCTTCACGCGGATCTCTCCGTCGGTCACTTTGGAAATGTCGTCCCCCCAAGCGCAAACCACCTTGTCCGCTTGCTTGACGGCTTTAGGAATCCAGGGATCGTTGTCTTTGCCAACCGGATCATCTACTTCGCTAAGCTCATTTGAGTCCGTGGCTCTCCATGCAAAGAGGTTAACGGCTTTTAGGCGCCCGTAGCCCCATGTCTTGGCGAAACCGATACACCTCGTGATTGTCTGATCATCGACCACCTCATCAGCACAGGAGGGGTTCAACATTACGAACGTCACGAGCTTACCGCTCGCGTCCCATTCACGATCCAGGACGTACCGGTATTTCCTGTCTTTCGAAAACTTGGCGTCTCTCTTCACTTGCATACTCGGACTCCTTCACTCCGGCAACCCTACTGAATCTTTCCTAACCGATACTAGTCCGTCCCGTTCTAGTGCGGCCAGCAGTTCCCGTAGCCAAGACTCGTGCTTCCTGGCGATGTATTCATCGGTTACGAGCGGCCCCAACTCATCTAATGGCATTGCGCCGTTTGAGTGGTTGCGGAGGGTTTCAACGATGCGGCCTCGGTAGTAGCGTGTTGTGCCGATCCAGCCTTGCTGGTTTGGCTGCGGACGTTCGGCGACCCTGAGCGACGGCAGGGTTTCGGAAAGCTCTGCGTATTGGAGTTGAGGCCGGTTTGTACCATCCTGATTTGCGCTATCAAAGAGCGGCCTTGCAGCGCAGAGGTCGTTCACGGGGCACTCGCCGCACTTGGGGCGCCGGGTTGAGCAGACCGTCGAGCCGAGGTCCATCAGGGCCTGATGCCATGCCGATGCGTGCGTGCCATCTGATGGGACTGCCGCCTCCGCGAGCGTCCAACCTGCATCAGCGTCAATATCACTGTGACCTGCTATGAGCCTGCCCAGCACGCGGCGGATGTTCGTGTCCATGACCGCGACGGGTCGCTGGAAAGCAAAGCAGGCGATTGCCGCGGCGGTGTAGCGGCCTATGCCGGGGAGTTTCTCAAGGGTGTGGAGGTCGCTGGGAATGTGGCCGCTGTGTTCGTCGACAATGGCTCGCGCTGCGCGCTGCAGGTTGATGGCGCGGCGGTTGTAGCCCATCCCACTCCATGCGCGGATCACGTCTGAGGCCGGTGCATCCGCCAGCGCCTGAAGTGTGGGAAAGCGGCGCAGGAAAGATTCGTAAACGGGGAGAACACGCCCGACGCCGGTCTGCTGCAGCATGAACTCCGCCACCATGGCGTGGTAGGGATCGTTTGTCCTGCGCCACGGGAGGTCGCGGCCATACTTGCGATACCAGCCGAGCAGTCGGCGGCGCAGTTTGGTCAGCGTGGGGTTGGTCCTAGTACCAGTCATGTCATTCTGAGCACAGCGAAGAATCTGAAATCACAAATGTGCAACCAATCATGTCTTTAGATTCTTCACTCCGCTAAAGCTCCGTTCAGAATGACAGCCTCTACGGCTCTCTTGGGGAGCGGTGGGGGGCGTGCCTAGTCGTAGCCGAGCTCATGCAGTTGGTCTTCCGAAAAGCCGAGGTGATGGGCAAGCTCGTGAAGCACCGTCTTGCGTATCTCTTCAACAGTCTCTTCGGGACCCAGCCGAAGTGCCTCGAGCGGTTTCTGAAAGATGGTGATCTTGTCCGGCGCGACCATGTTGTAGCCAGTTCCGCGATCCGGCAAGGCGATGCCCTCATACAGTCCAAGGAGGCCGTATCGGTCACGAATGTCGTTCTCCTCCATCTGATGCGGTGATGGCCAGTCCTGGATGATGATGGCGACGTTATCCAACCCCGCCTCGATCTCCGGGGGCAGCGAATCCAACGCCTGCCCAACCAGGTCCTCAAATTGTTCTGTATCCATATGTAGACGGTACCACCCAGCCCACTGCGTCTCACACCCAAAAGTGCTATCGTGTACTGGCTGGTATCGACACAAGCGTATAGGTTCTTCCCGCAGCAAGAGGGAAACCGACTGAAGGAGTGGGGCGATGACAGAGGGGCAGACGATACCGAAGCCGGTTCCGACACCGGATCAGGTCACAGAGCCATTCTGGGAGGCCACCAAAGAGGGCAGGCTGATGATTCAGCGCTGCCTGACCTGCGGCGACCGCTTCTTCTACCCGCGCGAGCGTTGTCCCATCTGCCTCTCCGACAACCTGGAATGGGTCAACGTCAGTGGCAAGGGACGCATCTACAGCTTCATCGTGGTGCGGCAGCCCGGCCATCCCGGCTTCAACGACGACGTGCCGTATATCTACGCCATCATCACGCTTGACGAGGATGTCCGCATGAACGGGAACGTCAAGGGTATAGACATCGATGCCTGTGAGATCGATATGCCCGTCGAAGTTTACTTCGAGGAGCGTGGCGACCAGATGCTGCCGCAGTGGAAACCCCTCGGCGCGCCTGATCCTTCCTAGTACGCCAAACTCGTTAGCGGCAGGATTTCGGCTGTCGCTTGACCGTCCTCGATGGTGAGGATGCCGACGTGGCCCGGCTCGCGGATGTTGCGTGGGAGGGCGGGACTGCCCGGATTGACGATCAATACGCCTGACTCCGTGCGCTCCACGTGAGCGATGTGGGTATCGCCGCAGACGATTACATCGACCGATCTGCCAAAATTGCGCTCCATCAGCGCCTCCGTCGTGATCCAGGGCGTTTCTTCCGGGAGCGGAAATCCGTGAATCAGGCCAATGCTGACGCCCTCCGCCTCTATGACCTGGGCATGTTTGACGCGGGGATCATCGTCTGGAAATGGCGGACGAAAGCCGTCGCCATCCCCGTTGCCGCGCGCTCCGATGACAGGCGCGATGACCTCCAGCCAATCCAGAACGTCGATGATGTGCATATCGCCGCCGTGCATGACCATGTCGACGCCGGCCAGCAGGTCAAAGACCTCGCCGGGCATTCGCTCCCCGGCCTCCGGCACGTGTGTATCTGAGATTAGTCCAATGCGCATCTATTTGATCCGACCACCTTTCCTTCTAATTGAGACTACCAGCTCCAGAGTTGTTGACCATCCTGATGAACCGATTCAAAATAGAAGGGAATTTCCAGCTAGCCCAACTGATCGTCTACCTCGCCATCAAAGGAATCAAGGCATGCAACTCACCGACGAACAGAAGCAGGTTATTGCGCATCCGGATGGATATCACGCCAAGGTCTTATCGGTTGCTGGTTCTGGCAAGACAACTACGATGGCATACCGTATCAAATACCTGCTTGAGGAGAGGCAGGTTAGCCCAAGACAAATCCGGGTCTTGATGTTCAATAGAAATGCCAGAGAACAATTCGAGGCGAAGCTTAGAGAGATAGGCATCCCAACTGGGCAAGGCCCACGGGTTGGGACTTTTCACAGCTATGCCCTCGAAGTAATTCGAGATACCTCCCATGTCCGCTGGTTCGACCAAGCGCTACAGGAAGTGGCTCACCTAGAGCTTCGAAAAGCGGTCGACCGTGTGAGACGAAAGCTCCAACTGGACGAAGATGACTTGGACGTAGGAGAAGCCGAACGAGCCATTTCTCTTTGGAAGAGTGAATTGATTCCACCATCGCGGGCTGGATACCGTGGCAATCTTGGTGACGCATACGCGGCAATCTATAAAGACTTTGAGAGACGAAGAAGAGATGTCAATGCCATCACATTCGACGATTTTGTCCCGCTCGCTATCAACAGACTTGAAAGTGATCAGTTGAGACATGAGTCATTTGTGACCGGGGTGAAGTACATCATTGTGGATGAATACCAAGATGTGAATTTTGGTCAACAGAGACTGATCGAAATACTCGCGAGCAGCGGTGCGGATGTGATGGTTGTCGGCGACGATGACCAGACCATCTACGAATGGCGTGGTGCTCGCAGTGACTACATTCTGGGCGAGTTCGATGCTGTATTTAGTAACAAACCGCACAGCCGGTATAAGCTGACCAACTCCTTTCGTTTTGGGTACCTTATAGCTCAGTCCAGCTACAACGTCATTTCGCATAATGCGGAGCGTCTCGCCAAGGACGTACTTTCGAGCAAACCCGACGAGGATTCTAATATCGGAACATTTGCCGATTCCCAGAATGGGGGCGGCGATTCGAATCGTGGTCTGTCAGAAGAGATAGTTACTTTGGTGAAGGCCAAGGGCGTTGCGCCTCCGGATATTCGTGTACTGGGGCGTACCTACGCGCAGCTCAGTGGCCTTCAGGCAGAACTCTTGCTCGGGAAGATTCCATTCAAGGTCATTGGTCAGTCATCCTTCCTACAGGCCAAAGAATGCAGCTCGCTCCTCGACTATTTGCGTGTTGCGGCGATGATCCATGAAGTACCGACCCAGATAACCCGAGAACAGTTCATCAATATCGCTAACAAGCCACGCCGTTATTTGGCCCGCCACGAGATTGAGAGAATGATAGATGACGCAAGACTGACGAACATCTCCCTGTCAGAACACATAAATCTCGTGCTGGAAAAAGGCGAAGCATTCGCCAATGCGCGTCAGCTCAGGAATTTGACAGAGATGAGAGATGTGCTGGGAGACCTTTACCAGATGTTGAATGACCTGAAACCCGGTGCAAAGGTCGAATTGAGCGAACCCATGGGTACCTCATCGAAAATATCAGGAAATAAGACAACGTCTGCCAAAGAGCCAAGAGTCGGTCCAATACTGACGTGGCTGGACGAGAGAGTTGGATTCCGTGAACACTACGAGGACTACTACGGAAGCGGTGAAGCTTCACTTGAACGTGTCGGCAATCTTAATGCTCTGATTAGTTATGCAGTGCGGCAAGAGGTCGGTTGGCGAGAATTCCTCAACCAGATGGAACAGGCTGATACAACGCTGGGCTTGCCTGAGGACCAGTGCATCCTGATGACCACCATTCATAGGGTCAAGGGTCTTGAGTTTGACTATGTGATCATTCCCAACTGTCAGGAGGGCCACATGCCTGTAATCCTTGGAAACGATGACCCGACCTACGATAAGAGCAATGAGAGACAAAAGCCCAAGCAAGCGGAATGGATTGAGAATGAGCGTCGATTGTTCTATGTCGGCGCTACACGCGCCAAAAAAACATTACTCATCGGCTCACCCAAGATTCCCTTGGGAAGTAAAAGCAATTCAAATGGCACCTCATCCAGTACTGCAATCAAGTCGTCGCGATTTATTGAGGAAATGGAGCTTGAGCCAACGCGCGCAGTGGCCGAAGAACTGTTGAGGGCAGCTCGAGGCGATTCTGACAACAAACTAGCGGAGGTCCTACAGGGACTCCCCGGTTATCACCTCATACTCAGCACGGCCAAAAGCTTCTATTCGCAATTCTTCTCTAGTAAGGACAAGCAGCGTCTGGAAAGGGTCAAGATTGGATCCGCCGAAAGGCCGTTCCGGTACAAACAGGCTTACGATTCCCCAGAGAAGACTAAGACCAACGACGGTGAAGGGGGAAATGGCATTTGGGGCCACATCGAGCTGGACTGACCCAATAGCCTGACCAGCAGGATTAGTACCATCTCTTGCTGAAACTATTTGACTCCTATGGCAGAATAATTCCACCTGGCGAAACGCCTGGTGTTTGCGAGTCCGCGGGTGGAAGGACGCGGGCAACCCACTCTGAGAGGTCCCGCAGCTCCGTCGGTGTGATCTCGTGGCCCGCCCCGGCGTATTCGTTATAGATCAGGTCGTCGTAGCCCCACACCTCCAGTTGCGCGTGGGCAATCCGGCCACGGTCGATCGGCACTACCTGATCCTGGGTGCCGTGGCCGACAAAGATGGGTTGAGTCTTCTCTTCAGGCAGTTGGGCGGCAAGCTCTTCCATATCGCTGATGGACGCGCTGAGCGCGCCGATGCCGGCGAATACGTCGGGCCGTGGCAGGCCGTAGCGATAGGCAAGTCCTCCGCCCTGTGAGAAGCCGATAATCAGGACCTTGCCCGGCTCAAGCTTGTACGGCTCGCGCATTTCTTCCATAAACGCCTCAAAGGCCTCTTCCGTGCTCCTGGCCTCCTCCGGGTCATTGAAACCGCCCGGGGTGGTCCATCCGAAGCCGATCTGGCCTCCGCCGATGTCCAGGGGAACTGTGCCGTTCGGGCAGAGATACACGTAGCCCGTCTGGTTGATTGCCGGGGCGAGGCCTGCAAGGTCGTACATGCTTGCGCCGAACCCATGCACCATGATGATGACGGGATAGGACTGGGACTCGTCGTAACCCGTCGGGGTGATGCTTACATAGTTGAGGGCGCTGCCCTCGTTTGCCGTTCCCTCCAACGGGTCGCCCCCTTTCCTCAGCCGCTGCGCCGTGCCGTGCGGCGCGTGCGAGAAGCCAACTCACGTGCCAGCAGCAGCGCGCCACGCAGGCCGTTGTCGTCCCCAAGCTCCGTCACTTCAAATCGGACAGTACGGTTCTGGAGCTTGAACGCGCGCTCCCTGGCGACGCTGATACCGTGTTCCACGAATTCGTCTTGGCCACGGGCAAGTCCGCCGCCAAGCACGATCAGCTCCGGGTTGAAGACGTTTACGATGTTGGCGAGGCCAACGCCGAGTGCGTAGCCTGCCTCATCAACCACCGCTCTCGCGAGGGCATCACCCTGCTCCGCCGCGTCAAAGACATCGCGCGCCGTAATGCTCTCGCTGCCGTCTGCTGCCGCCTTCTCAGCGAGAATCGAATCACCGCCGGCCTCAATGCGCATCCGGGCCGTGCGTGCGACGGCCGTTCCGGAGGCCATCGCTTCGAAGCAGCCGGACGACAGCCCACACGGGCACTGGATGCCGGTGTTCATGCTGATTGTCATGTGTCCGAACTCGCCTGCTGCCCCGGCGATGCCGCGCAGCAACTTGCCGCCGGAGACGATGCCGCCGCCGATGCCTGTGCTGATGGTCAGGTAGATCATCTCTTTCGTGCCGCGCCCCGCGCCCATCTGGTGGACGGCGTGGGCAGCGGCAGTGGCGTCATTCTCGATCTCGATGGGGATGTTCAGATGCTCCTTGAGCGCGTCTGCCATCGCGAACTCACGCACCATTGGCAAGTTAGGCGATTCCACGATGACGCCGGTTGCCGTGTCCACCGTGCCGGCGCAGGCCACGACTCCGGCGACTATTTCGCCGTTCGTCCTGGCGATAAGGTCATGGGCAGCCTCAACAATGCCATCGATGAGCAGTTTAGGGTCGGAGCGGGCGGGGGATGAGAACGCGGTGCGCCGCATTGAGCCGCGAGGGCGGCGAGCAATGGCGACCCGTGTTTGGGTGCCCCCAACGTCAACGCCAAGCAGGTACGGATTGGGCATGATTGTGCGCGTTCTCGCTGCCTAATGCTGACGACGGGGGCTGTCGTGCCTCGCTGGCGTCCTTGCTCGTGCAGTCCATTTCAAAAAGAACCTGGCGACCCGGACGGGATTTGAACCCGTGATCTCTGCCGTGACAGGGCAGTATGTTAAGCCAGACTACACCACCGGGCCGCGCTTGCTCATGCTACGAACGCGCCAATTGTGTGTCAAGGAGAGCCGTCGCTGCCGCGCGCGTCCTCGCCGCCGAGCGATCCCTCCCGATTGCTTCAAGCGTGACGAACAAGGGTGGCGCCGCCGTGCGTCCCGTCGTGGCGACCCGGATCGCGCCGAACAGTTTGCGGCCGGACGTGCCAAGCTCCTCCACCAGCGCTCGGAAGCGTGTTTCTATCGATTCATGATTCCACGGCTCGATCTTCTCAATGGCATTGGCGGCGGCGTTCAGCCACTCATGGACAACGTTCGCGTCATCAGGCAACGAGACCTTCCACAAGTCCTCATCAGCGTCTGCCATCCGTTTCATTGCCTTGTCGCCCATCCCGGCCCAGATGAGCGCGGGTGGGAACGAGACATCATCCGTGAAGAAGAAATCAGACAGGTCTGCCATTTCACTCAGGACACGCGCCCGATCCTGTGTCAGCCTGGCTGCCTGGTGCGCGAGTTCATCATCGAGCGGCCGGGGAATCTCGGGCGGCAGACCATTATCCAGGTACGGTCGCGCTGCCTCCACGAATGATTCCGGCGCCATCTCGCGGATGTACACGCCGTTCAGCCATTCCAGCTTCTCGCGGTCGAACATCGCCGGTGACGCCGAGACCCGATCAAGCGAGAAACCCGCAATCAACTCCTCTCGTGTCATCTGCGTGGTCTTGTCGTCCAGCGACCATCCCAAAAGTGCCAGGAAATTCAGCATTGCCTCGGGCAAAAACCCCTCGTCGCGGTAGTCAAGCAGCGAGACGGATCCGTGCCGCTTGGACAGCTTCGTCCGGTCTGCACCGAGGATCAGCGGCAGATGGGCGAATACCGGCGGTGTGTAACCGAATGCTTCGTAGATCATGGCGTGACGCGGCGCGGAGGACATCCACTCATCGCCCCGTATAACGTGCGTGATGGCCATCGCCACGTCGTCCACCACGTTGGCGAGATGATAGGTGGGAAATCCGTCCGACTTGAGGATGACGAAATCGTCGATGAGCCTGTTTTCCCATGAAACGTCGCCGCGTATGACATCCGTGAACGTGGTGCGTCCGCTGAGCGGCGTCTTGAAACGCACGACGCGATGCGCCCTGTTCTGGGCCTCCTCCTGCGCGCGCTCCTCTGCGCTCAGGTTGCGGCAGCGGCGATCATAGCCGGTGGGCACGTTGCGCTTCTGCTGAGCAGCGCGGATGGCGTCCAGCCTCTCCGGCGTGCAGTAGCAGTAATAGGCGGCGTCCAACTCGACGAGCCGCTCAGCCGCTGCGCCGTAACCCTCAAGCCGCTCTGACTGCACGTACGGCCCGTAGGGCCCGCCGATGTCCGGCCCCTCATCCCATTCAATGCCGAGCCATCGGAGGGAATCGAGAATCCGCTCCTCACTACCCGGGATGCGCCGCTCCTGGTCGGTGTCCTCAATCCGCACCGCGAAGACGCCGCCCGTGCTACGCGCAAAGAGCCAGGCGAACAGCGCGCTCCGGATGTTGCCCACGTGCGGATCACCCGTCGGGCTTGGCGCGTAGCGTGTTCGCGTCTCTGACATCGCAGTTTCATTCTAACCCAGCGAATCGACCAGCCGCGCATCCGGTGTACCCGCCGTCAACCCTGCCAGGCATTCCGAAAGGTCAGCCGCAAGAGGTGATCGGACCTCCAGCGTTTCGCCGGTGACAGGATGCTCGAATGCAAGTGAAAGCGCATGGAGGAAGAGGCGCGGCACCGGATCGCGACTGCCGCGCGCGTAGATGACGTCTCCGGTGACCGGATGTCGTAACGACGCAAAATGTACGCGAATCTGGTGTGGCCGTCCGGTCTGCGGCCTCGCTTCCGTGAGCGTGTAGCCGCCTTTCAGATGGGCCAACACACGGTACCGGGTTGTGGCAGGTCGGCCCGAGGTTATGATGGCCATTCGTTGCCGATGCCTCGGATCGCGGCCCACCGATGCCTCAATCACGCCGGTTGGCGGCTCCAGCATCCCTCGCAGCAAGGCGATGTACACCTTCTCAACGCTCCGGGACTGGAATTGCCGCGAAAGCGCCGTGTGCGCCGCGTCGTTCTTGGCAATCAACATCACACCGGATGTGTCCTTATCCAGGCGATGAACGATCCCGGGCCTATCATCGCCCCCAATCGTTGAGAGCGGCCCCTCACGCCCCAACAACGCGTTCACAATCGTTCCTGTCGGGTGGCCGGGTCCGGGATGGACGGCGACGCCGGGCGGCTTGTCGATGGCGAGAATGTCGTCATCCTCGTAGAGCACGGGCAGAGGTGAATGCTCGACGGACAGCCCTGTCGCCTCCCCGGTTTCTATCTCGCCGGTAATCGTGATTTCATCGCCGGGTTCGATGGTGTGTCCACGCTTGCGGGGAGTCTCTCCGTTAACGCTGATTCGGCCATCCTGGATCAACCGCCCAATCGCCGACCGAGAGATGTCGGCAGTGAGCGTGGCGGCCAGGTATCGATCGAGCCGCCTCTCCGATGTCTCAGGCGGGACGGTCAGACGAGTTGCCATCCTCAACCCTCTGTTCTTCCGCTAAAGGCTCGCCGTTCGTCGATGGCACGGACGATTTCTCATCCGGCTCATTCTCCACAAGTTCCTCTCCGTGGGTACTGGGGAGAGTTGTGGCGGGGGCAATACTCTCTGCTCTAGCCTGCTGTTCAAGCTCCTTCTCAGACGCCCGATTACGGAGCACATAGAATGCCAATGCGAACAACCCGATTGTCAGGGCGGAATCCGCCACGTTGAACGTTGGGAAATAGTAGTCGCTCCAGACTCGCACACTGATGAAATCGACGACGGCGTCGCGCGTCAGGCGGTCCGTCAGATTCCCCAGCGCCCCGCCCAGCAGGAGGGCGAGGGAGTACCTCAGCAGGGCGCTCTCCCGCCCGTTCGCCCGGTAATAGAACAGAACGCCAAGGACACCGATGATGCTGACTAGAATCAGGAAGTCTGTGTGGCCGCGAAAGAGCCCAAACGCGCTCCCGCTGTTCGTCACGTGTGTCAGCCGTACGAGGCCGAAATCAAGCATCGTCTCGTACGGGCGCAGATTGGCGACGATCAGCAACTTTGTGGCTTGGTCCGCAACGAAGATGGCCAGCGCGATTGCTGCGAATGACAGGAAGTGATAGCTGAGTGGCCTGGGCGCGTCTGGACGCGGGCCGTCGTCCTCTACCACCAGATCTTGCGCCCCATCTCCGCGTCGATCTCATCAAGCGGGCGTGTCCACAGGCCGGTGGACAGGTATTTCCAGCCGCCGTCAGCGAACAGGCAAACGATATTGCCGTTATCCATCCGTTCCGCCAGCCGCTGCGCGCAGGCCAGCACCGCGCCGGATGAGATGCCCGCGAAGATGCTCTCCGTCTCCAGCAGCTCCCGCGTCTTTTCGAACGATTCACGTGAGGTGATGATGAACTGGCCGTCCAGCACCGTCGTGTCCAGGATCGGCGGGATGAATCCGTCCTCCAGCGACCGTAGCCCCTGGATGCGCTCCTCCGGGTGCGGTACAACCGCGATGATCCGCGCGTCCGGGTTGTGCTCTTTCAGCCGCCGTCCAACACCCGTCAACGTCCCGCCCGTGCCGAGACCCGCCACGAACGTATCCACCTCAGGCAGTTGTCGGATGATCTCCTCGCCCGTGCCGTCGTAGTGCGCGCGCGGATTCGCCTCGTTGCCGTACTGGTACAGCATCACGTACTTGTCCGGCTCTTTTTCGGCCATCTGCTGCGCAACCTCAATTGCGCCATTCGTGCCGTGCCGTCCCTCACTGAAGACGACGTTTGCGCCGAACGACTCGATCAGCGCCTGCCGCTCATCAGTCACGTTGTCCGGCAGTACGACGGTGACGCGATAGCCCTTGTAGCGCGCGACCATCGCGAGCGAGACGCCGGTGTTGCCGCTGGAGGGTTCGAGGATGATGCGGCCATCCCCCAGCGTCCCGTCCGCCTCCGCGTTCTCGACCATCAGCAGAGCGATGCGGTCCTTGACGCTGCCCGTGGGGTTCTGACCCTCCAGCTTGGCAAAAAGACGGACGCCCGGCTTGGGCTGAAGCCGTTTCAGTTCAACGAGGGGCGTATTGCCGATTGTGTCCAGTATGCTGCCGGTCATGACCGCGATTCGATTACGTCAATCTGCGTCTTATCTATGTCATTCTGAGCGAAGCGAAGAATCCTCGCCTTGCCCGTCCGACTAGTGTATCGCGTCGGCAGTGCGCATATGTAGAGGGCAGGGATGACAAGGGCTGAGAGGCCGGCGTCAGATGGCGATGTCTCTCAGATGTTCCTTGAGATTCCTGGTCATGCTGCGCAGCGAGACTGCCGTAATGGATGCGGAGATGCCACCGCCGGCAAGGGGAATCAGCTTGCTAATCCCTTTCGCGAATGAGGTTTTTGTCAGCCGCACGCCGATTGTGCGGAAGAGCGCGTACCGGAGAGGGATATAGAGTGGTGTCGCGGTCAGTCGGATTTTGGCGATGCGGTATGCGGCATTTGACTTTGATGCATACGCGATCTCTCTCAGGCTGTCAGTCGCCTGGCGCACCCCGAAAACCGCGCCGACCAACAGCCATATCCTGAGTTCCGTCTCCTCGTTCAGCTGCAGATCGCCGTCCTCAAACAGGTCGTCCCATCCGTACAGGTACATCAGCTTCTGTGCGCAAACCACGGCATGCCAATTGAGTTGGGCAAGGTCTGCAGGAAGCGTCGCCGCCATCATCCATCCTCCCGGCAGCCCCGCCGCGAAGGAAACGCTGGATGACTTGACGATATGCGACATGATGATCGCATCGGCCATCCTGTCGAGCGTTTCCATGGGCACGCCGGCTGCCAGAGGCGTTGTCGCGATCGCCTTCCCGACCTCGATGCTGTTCTGGGCATAGTAGCGATCCAGTTGTTTCCCCAGGAATGTTCTGCGGTCCACCTTCAATCCCGGGATAGCTGCCATCACAGGCAACAGTCGTCGCAGAATGGGGTGAGAATGGTCATTCCCACGCCCGTCCTTGCTCTCACTTTCCACGCCGCCGTCCTCGTCCTGCGTCCGCGTTGATATGTCGGTCACGATTCTCTCCCGACGCTTGTTATATCTAGTTTAAGGGGTCAGTCACGCGGCTCATGGGGCAACAAGGTTGGCGTTCCGCGCCGGAACGCGAAAGCGCCTGCCCGTGCCGGAACGCGGCAGCCGAACGAAAGGGCCGCTCAGGCCGATCGCGAAGTCTAAAACTACTCGAACGCGGGCATGCCGCAGAAGGCTTCGTAGTCGATGAGCTCCGTCACTGTTGGGTTGTCGCCGCATGCGGGGCAATTCGGATCCTTGCGGATCTTGACCGTCCGCATGTCCATGTCCAGCGCATCGACCATGAGCAGTCGATTCACCAGTGGCTTGCCGACACCCAGGATCAGCTTGATGGCCTCCGTGGCCATGAGGGAGCCGATGATGCCGGGCAGTACGCCAAGCACGCCCGCCTCCGCGCAGGAGGGAACCATGCCGGGGGGCGGCGGCGCGGGATACAGGCAGCGATAGCAGCCCTTCTCAGGCAGGAACGTCGTCACCTGCCCGTCAAACATGAAGATGGAGCCGTGCACGACGGGCTTGTTCGTCAGCACGCCGAGGTCATTGATCAGATAGCGCGTGGGGAAGTTGTCCGTCCCGTCGATGAGGATGTCAAACTCCTCCGCGATCTCCATCGCGTTCTCGGAGTTGATGTGCTTGGCGATCTTGACGATCTCCGCGTCCGGGTTGATCTCACGAATTGTGTCCTCGGCGGAGTCGACCTTGGGGCGGCCGATATCATCGTGCCCGTGCAGAAGCTGGCGGTGCAGGTTGGTGATATCGACGTCATCGAAATCGACGATGCCGATCTTGCCCACGCCGGCGGCGGCCAGGTACATGGCGAGCGGGGAGCCGAGCCCGCCGGCCCCGATGAGCAGCACGCTCGCGTCCATGAGCTTGCGCTGCCCAATGCTGCCGACCTGCGGCATGATGATGTGCCGACTGAATCGCTGCACCTGCTGCGGCGTCATCACGCGCGGCGGGTCAATCGGAGCGGTTGCCGCGGCACCGTTCGCAGTGGTTGTCCTCTCTGTCGTCGTGGCCATTACTGATGTCTCCAGTTATCCCTAGCGGTATTCCGTTCAGACAGTATAGGGGATTGGGGGTGGGTGAAAGTTAAGCTGATTCAGATTCCGCTAAAATGCTCGAATCAGTTCGGCAAGCCAATTGTCCGATCAGGATGCGTTATCGACGACGATGCCGTTGACTGGTTGCACTGGCTCAGCACGGAGATAATTCTCAGCGGCCAATCGGTCCAGTAATTCGTCAAAAGTTGAATTGCCCGGAGCGACTGTAATGATCTGGTCGGCTCCCTGTGCCTCTTTTCTATCGACCTTCCGTTGCTCTCTTCTTCCTTCCTTTGCGTCCATCGTTACAACATAACTTAGCCCCTCACGGTGAATGTTCTTAAACATTAGTCCTTCGTAGTAGGCCTGCTTTATTCGTTCGCGGAATGAAGTCTTACATGAAATCACAACAGGACGCCGAAGATTGTGAAGAACGATGTCATATTTGACTCCAGGTATGTTAAGGAGGTTTGCCTGATAGTACGCAGGCTGGATTCCGTGGATAAGCAGCGCTTCAAGAATTAGGCACTCAAAAATTGAACCATTGTGGCCTCTATTTGCGTTGTCCGATGTATCATAGCGGGCCGAGTACTCCGAGTATCCGCTGAGTATGAGGTTGGAACCCCGCAAACCTTCAGACAAGAAGGAAACTATTTCAGAGTAGACTGCGTTCTTGACTATCTCAGCAACTCTACTTCGCATTCCTTTAGCACCCTCTTTCGGGTCAGTTCGCAGTAGTCTTCCGAAAGCTCAATGCCGACGGCCTTTCGGCCTCCTCGAATAGCTTCAATCATGGTCGTGCCGGACCCAACGAATGGGTCAAGAACTGTGTCCTCTTGGAACGAAAAGAGTTGGATGCACCGCTTCGGTAGCTCACGCGGGAAAGGTGCTTCATGACCTAGCCTTTTGCCGTTTTCCCCTGAGAAAGTCCATACCCCGCCGACCCAGTCCTTAAAGTCGTCCCCGGTGATCGTAGCAGTGCCCTGATTGCCCCGCTTCCACTCCTCCTTGTAGAGCACGATGATTGTCTCTACTGGAGCAATGACGTGGGGCGCACTGGGTGACATCCAACTGCCCCAAGCTGTCTTGCGAGAGATATTGCCTTCATTCCAGATAATGGTCGCGTGATATTTCCAGCCAACTTCCATAGCAAGCCTGGTTATATCCGCAGACAAAGGGGCCTTCCCTTGTTTGTTCTTGTCTAGCGAAACATTGACACACAACCGGCCGCCGACCTTGGCCCACTGATAGCAGTTCTTCAGCCAGTTGCGGGAAAACTCAAGATACTCAGCGTAACTGATAGTGTCGTCGGCATCCCCGTAGTCCTTACCTACGTTGTAGGGAGGAGATGTGATAATCAGATCTATCGATCGTGCCGGAATTAGGCTCTCATCAAGCGCATTATCTTTGATCAGTCTGTGCTGAGATGCCTGATAGCCCCCGAATATCCCGCCGTATTTGTCCTTGACTTCTCTGGGTTGGGTCCTTGCCCGCTGCTTCTTTGGCGCGACAGCTACCATTGTTCTCCCCGCGATCTGACGGCTAAGTGCCGTCTGCCACCCAAACGCGATGCCTCTATCGTAACACATTTACGCGGACACAAGTTCTAATCTTGCACCAAAATGCCTGCAAAGTCAGAGAGGCGGAATTACTGGCGCGCCCGGCAGGATTCGAACCCGCGACCCTCGGTTCCGAAGACCGATGCTCTACTCCACTGAGCTACGGGCGCGCTGTTAACACAGAACAGTATCCATCGTAACGCTGATTTGGGTGGGGGTGTACAGGAAGGTAGTCCCCCTAACCCTCCCGCACCGGAGGGATTGATTTCTCAGCTGCGCTCGGAATGATGAGGGAAGGCGACGCTGCGCCGCACTGGATTCCCGCCCCGTATCGGAGTACGGGACATGCTTTCGCGGGAATGACGAAAAGGACGCGGGGATGACGGTTAAAGATTGGGGGCGCCCACCGCGGTGGGCGCCCCCTTCAACTCGATTACTGCGAGCCTTCGATGGCTCGTGTCCTGTGTCGGGTTGTCTGTTTGAGCTAGTTGTCCTCCAGCAGGTAGGTGTGCGCGTGGCGGTAGAAGTTGCCGTATGACTGCGACGGGATCGTCGGCATCACACCGGCCACCCGGTCTGAGAATACCGGAATCGCCAGCTGGAAGCCGCCCATCGTGCGGACCTGGTCCTTCAGGACGATCTCTGCCGCCTGCCACGCCAACTCGCGCCGCGTTTCGCGGTCGAGCTCAATGGACTGCGCGTCGATCAGCCTGTCCAGCTCAGGGTTGGAGTACTTGCCGTAGTTCCGGCCGGAACCGGAGTAGAAGTACTCATACAGGATGAAGTCCGGGTCAAACCCGCCGATCCATCCCGCGTGGCCGCCCAGTTCGAAGTCGCCGGCGTTCATCCGTGTGTAGTAGTCGGCCGTTTCGAGTTGGCCGGCTTCAACCTTGAAGCCGACCTTCTCAAGGTCCTCAATCACGGTGACTGCGTACACGCTGTAGAACGGGGCGTAGATCATCGTGGCCGCCAGTTCGCCTGGCTCATAGCCCGCGTCCGCCAGGATCTGGCGCGCCTGTTCCTGGTTCGCCTCGGGATCGCTGTAATCGTGGCCGGTGATGGCCTTAAGCCGCTCTTCCGGCAGCGCGAAGTAGCTGCCGGGGAGGAACGGCCCGCCGGTTCCGGGAGCGATCCAGTCGTTGTATCCGAGCTTGATGAGCTTGTTCCGATCAATCGCCAGGCTGATGGCGTCACGCACCGGCTGGGAGTTCCACGGCTCGCGATTGAAGTTCGGGATGGCGGAGAACATCATGCCGGGGTGAACGGCGGACGCCCACTTCTGGCAGACGTCGCACTCGCGCAACAGGGTATTGGCGTTCGCCCCGTTCCAGCCACCGGCGCTGCCGCCGATGTGGATGCGGCCTGAGCGAAGTCCGGCAACCTGCTGTGGGTTGTTGAGAATCAGAATCTCAATCCCGTCAAGGTACGGGAACGGCTCGTCCCAGTAATCGTCCTTGCGCTCCATGACCATCTTCTCGCCGGAGAGCCAATCTGCGACCACGAACGGTCCGGTTCCGATTGGCGGCTCCTCGCGCATTCTACTCGTGTCCTCGGCGTAGAGGTGGCTTGGTTTGACCACGTGATAGGGCAGCCCGATCACTTCCAGCATCGACGGCTTGGGGCGGTCCAGATGGAATACCGCCGTCAGGTCGTCTGCGCACGTCACATTATTCAGAACTGCGAAGTGGGCTGAGCGCGGGTTGCGCAACAGCCCGTCGCCTGTGCGGAGGGTGTTATACATCCATTCGATATCCGCGCAGGAGAACGCGACGCCATCCGAGAACGTGACGCCGTCACGTAGATTGAACGTCCACGTCAGGCCGTCCGCTGCCTGCTCCCAGTCGGTGGCCAGGTCTGGAACGATTTCCCAGTAGTCGCCGTTGATGAAGTTCTCCTTGTCGCCCCAGTCCTGCTTGGAGACGAGCATATTGCCCACCGGATGGCCGTAATGCGGCGCGCTTCCGGCTGCCTCCTCCCAGTTGCTGAAGGTAGGGCCTTCGGACGTCGTCGCCATGATCAGCGTTCCGCCGTAGCGCGCGTTCGGATCAATCGGCACGCCGCTGGTGGAATGGGTCATCATGTCGTCGCTCATGTCATCGTCCATATCGTCATCCATGGACGTGTCTTCGCTGGACGTGTCGGTGGACGTATCGGTCTCATCATCGTCTGATGCCGTCCCGCATGCCGCAGCGACCACAAGGAACGCTGCCGCCACGAGCGCAAGCAACAGCAATGTCATGCGATTTGTCATTAGCCAGCCTCCCCCATCTTCATGGCTGTTATTACTAGACGATAATGAACCGCCTACGGACAAGGGTCAATACCTAGTTATGCACAGTTAGGGAGTCTGGATTCCCACTTTCGCGGGAATGACGCGGGAAGCTACATCTGTTCCGGCGCTGTCATCCCCATCAGCGTCAACGCGTTTCGGAGCACCGTCCCAGCCGCTTGTGTGAGCCGAAGCCGCGCCAGCGTAACGTGTGGTTCTTCTCCCAACACGCGATGTTTCGTATAGAAATCATGGAACGCCGTTGCAAGTTCATAGGCGTAGTGCGGCAAATGGTGCGGCTCAAGGTTGCGTGCCGCGAGCTCAACGACTTCGGGGAATCGGAGCATCGCGCGAGCCAATTGAAGCTCAGCCTCCTCCGTTAGCGCGCCAAAGTCGGCGTCCTGCGACGTATCATCCGGGTTGATGCCGCTTTCGCGCGCAGTGCGGATGATGGACGAGATGCGGGCAAAGGCGTACTGGATGTAGTAGACGGGGTTGTCCGGCGCCTCTTTCCTGGCCAGCTCGAGATCGAAATCCATCTGAGAATCTGCCGACCGTGCCAGGAAGAAATAACGGCAAGCATCCGGGCCCACCTCGCTGATCACCTCTTCCAGCGTGATGATGTCGCCTGTCCGCTTGGACACACGCACGACCTCATCCCCACGTTTCAGGGTGACGAGTTGGACGAGGATGAACTGCAATCGTTCCGGATCGACGTCCAGCGCCTTGACCACGGCCTTCATGCGAGGAACGTGCCCCTGATGGTCAGCGCCCCATACGTTCACGACGCGATCAAAATTCCGGCCCAGGAACTTGTCGTAGTGGTAGGCGATGTCTGAGGCGAAATACGTCGGCGCGCCCGTTTGCCGCACCAGCACACTGTCGCGCTCATCGCCAAGGTCAGTGCCGGTGAACCAGACCGCGCCCTCGCGCTCGGCCGTATAGCCGTTTGCGCGCACTTCCGCGATCGCTTTTTCATATGTCCCGTCCGCAAACAGGGAGCGTTCACTGAACCAGCGGTCAAAGCGAACGTCGATTTGTTCGAGATCTTCGCGGATGGAGTCGATCATGCGCGTCATGCCGATTTCGCCGAGCGCACGGATGCCGTCCTCGCTGTCGGCGAACTGCTCGCCGTACTCTGAGGCTAGCTCCTGACCGAGTTCCACGAGGTACGCGCCGTGGTAGCCCTCCGTGGGGAAGTCCGCGTCTCTACCAAGCGCCTGTAAGTAGCGGGCGTGGAGTGACTCAAAGAAGTTGTCCATCTGGCTGCCGGCGTCGTTCACGTAGTATTCGCGCTGGACGGTGTAGCCGGACGCCTCCAGCACGTTCGCGACAGCGCTGCCCTGCACTGCGCCACGGCCATGACCGACATGGACGGGGCCCGTTGGATTCACGCTGACGAACTCGACCTGCGCAGTGACGCCCGCGCCGCTTGTTCCATGTCCGAACCGGTCTCCTTCAGCGAGAATCGTCCCCACCTGCTGCATGATCCATCGTGCGTCCAGCCCGAAATTGACGAACCCGGGCGGCGCGACGGTCACGGACGTGACCTCCTCCTGTTCAGGCAGACGCTCCCGCAGGATTTCAGCGATGGCCAGCGGGGACATTCGCGCGGATCGCGCCATCTTGAGAGGCAGGCTGGAGGCGTAGTCGCCGTGTTCCTGGTTCTGAGGCCGCTCAACGGCGGGGTCCTGATGCTCAAGGGCAGGCAAGGCGCCATCGGCCTGCGCGCGGCGCAGAGCCTCGGAGAGCATGTCAGAAATGGTGTCCTTAATCATGGGAACTTAAAGTATGCCACCTAAGGGAATGAGCGCCTATTCGAGAACCGTAACGCAGTTACTTGCCCTTTCCCGGGAAACCGGAACGCGGTAATCAGCTTGTTCCTAGATCAATGCCTGACCGCGAACCTTGGCTGTAGGCACTGCCTACCCGCCTTCAGGCGCGTCGCTCGCCCGCTCCCAGAATCGCCGCAGCTCATCCCGCAAGGGTGCGTGCTTGTCCTCGGACAGGTCCGGGTCCTCCGCCGCGACGGCCAAAGCGTGACGCCGCGCCTCTTCAATGAGCGCCAGATCAGCGAATGTCGCAACCTGCAGGTCCGGCAGCCCACTCTGCCGCGTACCAAGGAGTTCTCCCGGCCCGCGCAAGTTCAGGTCTGCTTCGGCCACCTTGAACCCGTCACTCGTGGTCTCCATCACCGACAGCCGTTTGTTGACCTCTTCCGTGTCTGACTCCGAGACGAGGATGCAATAGCTGTTCTCCGTGCCGCGGCCCACCCGACCACGGTACTGGTGTAGTTGAGACAGGCCGAAGCGGTCCGCTCCGTCAATCATCATCACCGTCGCGTTTGGCACGTCGATACCGACTTCCACGACAGCAGTAGACACAAGGACGTCCACATCTCCGCCGTGCAGTGCTTCCATGACGCGGTCCTTCTCCGCGGGTCGCATCCGGCCATGGAGCAGCCCAACGTTCAGATCAGGAAAGACCTCCCGTGACAGTCGCTCGTGCTCCGCCACTGCTGCCTTGGCCGCCACGGCTTCGGATTCCTCAACAAGGGGGCAGATTATGAACGATTGCCGACCCTCTCCTGCCTCTCTGCGGATGAACCCATACGCCCGCTCGCGCTCATGCGGCGGGACGATGGCAGTCCTGATTGGCGGTCGTCCGGGCGGCATCTCATGAATCGTTGAAACATCCAGATCGCCATAGATTGCAAGTGCCAGCGTTCGTGGAATAGGCGTCGCGGTCATGACGAGAAGGTGCGGGGCGAAGCCCTTGTTGCGGAGCGAGGCCCGCTGCTCCACTCCGAACCGGTGCTGCTCGTCCACCACCGCAAGTCCGAGATTATTGAACGCAACACCCTCCTGGATCAGCGCATGCGTGCCGATGACGATGTCCACGTCGCCCCGCGCAATGAGATCGTGTAGCTGTGATTTCGCTCCTGCCGCCATGCTGCCCGTCAGGCGAGCGATACGGAGTGGCCTATCCGGCAGGATTCCACTGAAGCCTCGATACGGCCCTCCGTCGTTCGCCTCTCGGTTGCCGTGACTGAATACGCCCGTGAGAGTACGGAAATGCTGTTCCGCAAGCACCTCTGTCGGCGCCATCAATGCGCCCTGGAATCCGTTCGCCGCGGCTGTTACGAGGGCCAGCGCTGCAACAACTGTCTTGCCGCTGCCAACGTCCCCCTGCAAGAGCCGCATCATCGGCGCGCTCCCGCCGATGTCCGTCAGTATCTCGTCCACTACGCGATCTTGGTCCGCCGTCAGCGTGAAGGGCAGAGCGCTCAGCACGTTGCTCACGGCCTCGTTGTTGCGTGGAATCGGCGCGCCGAGCTCCCGCTGCTGGTGCCTACGCCGTTCCAGCAGCCCGAGTTGGAGCAAGAAAAGTTCATCGAACGCCAGCCGACGACGCGCCCGTTCATCGTCTGATAAATCCGAAGGGTGATGGATGAGACCGAGCGCCTGCCGCAAACCGGGCAGTTTCGCCGCGCGAATGACGTCATCCGGCAAAAACTCTTGCACGAGTGGTAATGCTTGTTCCGCAGCCGGACCAATCAGCCGCCGCATCCCGCTCTGCGTCACGCCCTTGGTGAGCGGGTAGATGGGCACCAGCTCACCGGCATCCATCCTGTCCTCGGCCCGAAGCTGCTCGTACGTTTCTACCTGGAATTGGGCACGGTTGCGATACTCCCCCAGCCGACCGATCAGGAGCAGCCGTGAACCCTTCTTGAGATTCTTCAGGACCCAGGGGTTGCCGAACCAAACTGCCTTCACCTGTCCCGTGGCATCGCTGACTGCCGCCTCGACGCGCATTACCTGCCGGCCTCTCGTGTAGCCTCCTCCGCCGGCCTTCTCAACGCGAACGGAGATGGCCGTTTGCTCCCCGTAGGTCAGCCGAGCGATGGGTGAGACGGGCACGTACCGCCGTGGAAAGGCCCACAGCGCATCCCGATACGTCTCAACGCCCAGCTTTCTGAGGCCTGCTTTCATGCGTGATGGCGCATCCAGGGGCTCGTCAAGAGACTTGACAGGCGTCACCTTTGGAGCGGGCTTGGGAGCTCTGCGCCGCGTTGGTTTGGGAGGCGCAATCCTCTCTGCCGGGGATCGTTGCTCCATTCTCGAGCGAGTGGTCGAGACCTCTTGAACACGATCCCACCCCGGGTCGGGCGGCACGTCCATGCGTGGTGGAGGTGGCTGCTGTCGTTCGACGTTGCCCTCCGCGGCAGGGTTACGTAGAGCGGCGGGATTCTTTGATGGCTCGTCCACTCTCTCCGCTTCAGGCGGTTCCGAATCCGTGGCCGGTTCGGAATCTCGCAATCGCTCCAGTGTTTCGCGCACCCACGCGGAGCGCCCGTCCGATGACAGGTCGCCATAGCTTGGTAGACCGATGCCCGCGTCATCCAACGCGCGCTTGATGTCCGGGTCTTCAATCCATCTCTCAAGAAACGCGTCAAGGCCGCCGATGACGGCGCGGTCTGCGTGGTTCTGGTCGCGTTCGAGGCGCAAAACGTGGCGGATTGTCTCCACTTTGCGCGTGACACGCTCGTCCTGTGCCGCAGGGGCAGACGACGGTTCGTTTCGGGGTTCGCGGCTGGGGCCGACAGGGAAGCGGCCCTGTGTCATGGCGAGTTGCCTACCCTACGAGCCGCCCACCACGAACGCAACGCCAATGCAGCCGGGGCCCGCGTAGGTTCCAACCGCAGCGCCGATAGAGTACACAGGGATATCATCTAGCTGCAGATGCGATTTTGCTCGCTCAGCCAGCTCCCCCGCTCGCTCATGATCCGTTGTCGTTCCAAAAGCGACGTCCTCTGCGGCCTCGCCCGCATAGAGTTGACTCTCAAGAAGGCCGTGTGCCTTGGCTCGTGAACGAACCCGCTCTAGGGGATGGAGTTCTCCTTCCCGGAACTCAAGAACCGGCTTGACACTCAGGAGTCCCCCAAGGAACCGCTGCGCCTTGCCAATACGGCCTCCACGCGCAAGGTACTCAAGGGTGTCTACTGCGATATACATCCGCGTTCGACTTGCCCGATCTCGTGCCCAGCCTGCCAACTCCTCGAGGCCCATACCTTCACGGGCTCGTTCGGCCGCACCCTTAACAAGTTCTCCAAGTCCCATCGCGACAAGAAGCGTGTCGACGACTTCAATGACCGCATCAGGGTTGTCCTGCAGAACCATATCTCTTCCGAGAAGGGCGGAATTGTATGTGCCGCTCAACTTTGAGGTGACAGTTAGCGCTAGAACCGGACCGTTTGGAACAAGACGCGCGAAGGCGTCCGCGAAATCCTGCGGCGAGGGCTGCGCCGTTTTCGGCACGACGGTTTTCTCTTCAAGGCGGCGATAGAACTCCGCGCCGCCGATGTTCACACCATCGTGGAACTGCTCCTCGCCAAAGAAAACGTAGGCGGGCACGATGGTGATTCCGGCGCGCTGGGCGTCCTCCTGCGGGATGTCGGACGTGCTGTCGGCTAGAATCTGCACCGTGCCCTGAGATGCGCTTGTCACATCAACCTCCGAATGGTCTGCGTGCGCTTGTTCGGATGCTATTGGCACAATGCCAACAACCCGTCACCCTGTCAACGCAAGTGAGACCCAGCCGGTGTGACAGTACTTGAGCAGGTGCTTATGCCGCGCGGCGAACTCCTCGCCGACGCTCTGCCGGGGAAGGCGTCTGCCTGAGGCCCCACTGGACCTCGCGCCGATACCGCCCGGGACTGTAAACGGCGGGATTCCGTGAGGCCGTGCTACCTGACGACGGCTTAACCTGTGACCTCGGTGGTGTCGCTGTCATGTCTATCCCCTGTCTCCCTCTGAACGCCCCTATTGCCATTCAACGCACGCATACAAACGGGGCACGCTCTTTTGTTCTATTTCATACAGAATAGCACGTGCGTTCCATAATGCAAGTCTTGAGCAAACGTGCAGTTGATGGCCATTCGGCGGTTGTATAGTGATGCGAGTTGGAGACGAGTAAGGATGCAGTCGTGATTGAACTGGAAGGTATTGCCAAGCGCTACGAGGTTGGCGCAATTACTGTCACCGCCCTGGAAAACGTGAACCTGACCATCAATGAGGGCGAATTTGTGGTCGTTCTTGGCCCATCCGGCAGCGGCAAAACGACGCTGCTGAACATGATCGGCGCGTTGGATACGCCTACTGAGGGCCGCATAACCGTCGATGGACAGGAGGTCACTGGCGCGGCAAAAGGCCAACTCTTTGCCTATCGTCGCTCAAAGGTGAGTTTCATCTTCCAGAGCTTCAATCTGTTCCCCGGCCTCACTGCACGCGAGAACGTGCAATTCGGCATCGATGCCGCCGAGAAGCGCAATGGCGATGGAGCTAGCGCTGTCGATGTTTTGACGGATGTTGGACTGGGTGAGCGTGTCGCCCATTTCCCGCATGAACTCTCCGGCGGCGAGCAGCAACGTGTTGCCATCGCTCGCGCCCTTGCAACCGGTAATCCTGTTGTTCTTGCCGATGAGCCGACGGGCGAACTGGATTTCACCACCGGTGCTCAGATCCTCGAGCTTTTACGCCGTCAGTCGGAATCCGGAAAGACGATCCTGGTTGTCACACACAACAGGGAGATTTCCCGCATGGCGGATCGGGTTATCGAGTTGAGCAGCGGCAATATCGTTCATGACGGGCCGCCGGAGGGCGGACGCGCCGCCATCTCCGATCTGCGCTGGTAGTCGGACCCATCCATGACACTCCGGTTACTGATCAAGTGGTCCTTGCGTGACCTGCGTTCACGCTGGATCCAGGTTGTCACTATCGCCCTGGTTATCGGCCTGGGCATCGGCAGCTTCGCCTCGTTCAACAGCATGACGGCGTGGCGTCTGGCTTCAAATGACGCCAGCTTTGAGGCTACCCGTATGTATGACCTGCGGGTCGGCCTCAGCGACAACAGCTTTGTTCCTAAGGGCGATCTCACCCGCGCAATACAATCCATCCCCTCCGCAGATGCCATTGAGGGCATCGAGGAACGCCTGTCCATCCCAACGCAACTGCGGCTCAACTACGAGGTCGAGGACGAAGAAACGGGCGAGACCCGGACTGAAACACTGCTTGTGCCCGGGCTGCTGATTGGCATGGACTTTGCCGACCCGGAGGGTATTTCCGTTAATCGTGTTCATCTGACCGAGGGACGCGAACTGGGGGCCTCGGACGCAGGGCAGTTCACTGTGCTGCTTGAGCATAAGTTCGCCCTCGCGTACAACCTGCCGCCCGAAGGAGAGGCTCTTTTGGCGGGAGGGCGAACGATGCGCTACGTGGGCCATGCGCTCGCGCCGGAGCATTTCCTCGTGCTCACGGAAAGCGGCGCTTTCTTTGCCCATGCCAGCTATGCGGTCGTCTTTGCCTCACTGGAAACGGTGCAGGCCGCGGCAGAACGTCCCGGCTTGGTCCATGAGGCGATTATTCGCATCAGCGACGACGCCTCCCGGGACGTCGTCATCGGGGAACTGGAAAACGCTGTGCGCAACGCACTTCCGCAGGTCGGTTTTGACGTGACGCAGGACATTGATCACCCTTCGTATCGCTCCATCACAGAGGACGTTGAGGGCGACCAACAGACAACGAACATCATCGCGTTCGCCCTCTTCATTGGCGCGGTCTTCGCGGCGTTCAACCTCACATCCCGAATGGTTGAGACGCAGCGGCGTGAGATCGGGGTAGCGATGGCGCTCGGCGTCACACCGCGTCAGATTGCTTTGCGGCCCTTGATCGTTGGCGCGCAGATAGCCATTACCGGTGTCGTCTTCGGCTTGATTGTCGGATGGCTGTTGGCCCAAGCGCTGAAGGGTGTGCTAAATGAGTTTGTTCCGCTGCCCATATGGGTTGCGCCGTTCCAGTACGGGATATTCGGAGCCGTCACGGTCGTCGGATTGCTTGTTATGCTTATCGCAATCGGCTATCCGGTCTGGCGCGCCGTCAGGGTCAATCCGATTGACGCCATCAGGACTGGGCACCTGGCCGCGCGGGGCGGCGGACTTGCGCCGTTGATTACCCGACTTCCCATACCCGGCGCGACCTTTGCCCAGCTGCCGTTTCGCAATGTTGCGCGAGCTCCGCGCCGAGCTTTCCTGACAATCATGGGTATCGCCGCGGCCGTCGCCGTCACCGTGGTTCTTGTCGGGATACTCGATTCCTACCTGGAAACTCTTCGGCAGGGTCGCGACGAGGTGCTGAGCACGGCTCCGGAACGCCTGGAGATCGATCTTGCTCTGCCGGTGCCGGTCGGTTCGTCCATCGTTGAGAATGTTCGCGACGCCGAGACGATTACCGCAATTGAACCAGGACTGCGTACGTTCGCGTCACTCTCAGTATCGGAGAGCGATGTGGAAATTGACGTTCTCCTCAGGTTCATGGACTTTGACAGTGACATCTGGGCGCCAACGGCCATTGAAGGTTCGCTAGACACCGATAGACGAGGCGTCGTTATCGCTCAAAAGGCGGCTACTGACCTGGGCGTTGCTGTTGGCGACTCCGTCGTCCTGACGCATCCCGTGCGCGAAGGGCTGACATCGTTCTCGCTGCAAGACACGACTCTGCCTGTTCTCGCCATCCACCCGCACTATATCCGCACCTCTGCATACATGGATAACCGCCATCTGGACCTGCTGAATATCCCCACGATGACCAATCGTATTACTGCGGTGGCGAAGCCGGGAGTGCCGGTGCTGGACATCAAGGAGCAGCTGTTCCCTATAAGCGGCGTCGTGTCCGTTGCGACGGTTGCTGAGGAGGCGAACCTGACCGAGGAACTGCTCAATCAGTTCATCAGCGTCATGCGGCTGATGCAGATGATTCCACTACTGTTGGCGATCCTCATTGCCTACAACACCGCCAACATTGCCATGGATGAGCGCCGCCGTGAGCATGCGACTATGGCCGCGTTTGGCGTTCCCTATAGGACCGTGCTTCGCATGGCCGTCGTGGAGAGTACGATTCTGGGCGCGTTGGCCACTGTTGTCGGGGCGGTGCTCGGCTTTGGGCTGATGCTCTACATCACGGAAGTGCTGCTGCCACGAACGACGCCTGATCTGGGTTTGATCATCACTTTCTCGGTGACGTCCGTGCTGACGGTCGTCATCCTTGGCGTGATAGCCGTGGGCCTGGCCCCACTCCTGACGACGCGCCGCCTCCGGCGCGCTGATATTCCATCTACGTTGAGGGTGATGGAATAAGGGGAGGCAAGGCTACGGAACTCTAGGCCAAGCTATCGACTGAACAATTCCCTCATCAACTCTTCCCGACTCACATCGACGTACTCCGCGACATCGCCGAGCAAGTCATTCAGCGTTCCGACATTCAGAGGATTGTGAAGAGGAATTGTGACGTGATGTTCGTAACCTCTCAACGTGCTGACGAGCCGGAGATGACTACCCCTTTGCCGTTGAGTTTGGTAGTCATAGCGCCTTCTGAGGATTCGTGCAAACTCCGCGCCGGTTAGATCGCGCGGAGTTCTCAAACGGTGATGACCTCTTCCCTAAGAAGCTCAACCCGAACCGTTTCGGGACCTTTACCCTCGTCAAAGTGGCAGAGCACCGCATCTTTGATCATGTATTTCAAATGATCCCAATCGTCACCCTGCGTGAAGATGCTGAATCCGACGGCTCGGGCGGAATATCCCCCCTCTTGCTCTTCTCTGACGTGGAACGTGATTTCCTTTGGCGCTGCGTCCATGATCACCGCCTCCCTCGCCCAACAGTATAGTCGGGCCTGGCGACCCTACCCCCGTTGCGTTTCTCCTGGAGGGCCGCGTAGACCTTTTCAGCAGTGATGGGCAGTGACGTGATGCGCACACCCACGGCGTCTTCAATGGCATTGGCGATGGCAGGTGCCGTCATGATGTTCGTGTGCTCGCCGATGCCGCGCACTGCGTACGGGCCGTCGCCCACATCCGACTCCAACACAATCTCGTTCAGCTCCGGCAGGTCTCGAACTGTCGGGAGTTTCATGTCCGCAAACGACGGATTCGTGACGCGGCCCGACTCGTCGTAGACCGTTTCGGTCATGACCGTCTCGCCGAAGCCGTACACGACGCCGCCCTCGAGCTGCCCGTAGAAGGCAACCGGATTTAACACTCGGCCCGTCTCATGGACGGCGGTGATCTTAAGCACGCGTACCTCGCCTGTCTCCGTGTCTACTTCAACCTCGGCGATCTGTGTGCCGAAGGCAGTGTAGGGGCTGGTGCCTTCTTGAATATCGACGCGCGTCACCATCGGCTCACCGGTCCGCGCCACAAGCTGCCCAAAAGCGATGCTCTCGCCGCCCTCATTGACCACGTTGCCGCCGGCAAGTGTAAGGCGTTCCTCGTCCCAACCCTGGAACTCAGCGGCCAGTCGGCGCAGCTTGTCCGCCGTATCCGATGCTGCCATGTGGCCGACAGTGCTCGTCACACGCGCGCCACGGCTGCCGCCGATGCCCTGCAATGGCCCAAGCTGATTGCTCGGGAAGGAGAGCGCCTCCACGTCCTGCGGCTCGACGCCAAGCTGTTCTGCGACAACCTGAGCAATGATCGTGAACGTGCCGCCGCCGGTATCAAATGTGGAGAAGTGGGCGGTGATTGAGCCGTCTGCCGCGATCGTCACCTGGCAGGCCGCCGCGCCGCCGCCCTGCGAGTGGTGGCCGGTGCCAATGCCCCGACCGACGTTCGTCGTCTTGGCCGCGGAATAGTCAGCTGCCTGCAGAGCCTCCTCCAACGTCGTGTCCGCCCGGAGCGCCTGGTACTCGTCACCGTTCATCAGCGCCTCGCCGTCGTGGATGATATTTCGTGTTCGGAATTCAGCCGGGTCCATGCCGATTGCACGCGCGCAGAGGTCGATGTGCGACTCACCGGCCCACAGCCCCTGCGGCATCCCGGGCGCCCTCGCAAAGCCGCACGGCACAAGGTTGGCGTACGTGTGCGTGATCGACATGGCGATGTTGTCGCAGCGATACGCGCCGCCCATCTCAAATACGCCCCGCAGGCCGTTGGGGACGGGCGCGTAGGACACATACCCGCCGATGGCCAAGTAGGCGTCCGCCTGCCACGCCGTGATCGTTCCGTCGCGCTTGACGCCCGCCTTGATGCGGATCTCAGACGGATGGCGCGGGTTGGACGCCATCAGCTCTTCGGAGTAATCAAAGACCAGCTTGATTGGCCGCCCGGTTCGCTTGGCAAACTCGTACATGATGTACACGCCCACCGCGTCCGTCTTGCCGCCAAAAGAGCCGCCGATGTAGGAGGTGTTGATAACCACCTTTTCCTGCGGCAGTTCCAGAACCCGCGTCAGTTCCCCGATATTCATGGCCGGCAGTTGGCACGACATCCATATCTGCGCGGTTCCATCGTCCGCAACATCGATGAGAACGGAGTGCGGCTCCAAATACGCTTGATGCTGGTGCGGAGTCGAGTAGGACTCCTCGACAATCACGTCCGCTTCGGCGAATCCGGCTTCAATGTCACCACGCCCACGATCCAGCGCCACAACAACGTTCGTCGGTGTCTCCGGAGCGTCCTGCACGCCAATGTAGTTTGCGAAATCCGGATGCAGGATGGGCGCATCCGGCTCTGCGGCCTCCCGGGCCGATAGCACGGCTGGCAGCTCTTCATAGTCCACCTGGATCAGTTCAAGCGCGCGCTCGGCGATGTCTTCGTCCTCAGCAACCACCGCCGCCACCTTGTCGCCCACGTACATCACTTTGTCCCAGCACAGCGCGGGCTCGTCCTTGATTGGCGCTCGACTCGTCCGCACACCCTCCAGGTCCTTGCCCGTCAGCACCAGGTGGACGCCGGGCAAGCTGGCCGCCTCTGCTGTGTCGATGTTCACGATGCGGGCGTGAGCGAACGGGCTGCGCAGGATCTTGCACCACAGCATCCCCGGCAGCGCCCGGTCCATTCCATAGATGCCGCTGCCCGTCACCTTGTCCGGGCCCTCGGCCCGCGGTGTCGCACGACCGACGATGTTATAGGACGCAAGTTGTGTCACGCTGTTACCCCCATTGGACTTCCTCGAGCCGGAACGCGGCGACCAAACGACTTGTCTATCCGGCGCCTGAGCGCGAACTTCAAAAAACGCCGCAGCGCCGCACCTGAATCATACCGCACACAACCCCGTCATCCCCGCGCCCCTGCCGAATCTCCCAGTAAATCGGCGGAGGTAGCGTCTCCTTGCTTGTGTGGGATTTACTTCACAGACTCCGCCATGCGTACCACGTCCTCGGGCGTCGGTGCGGCCCCCCAGGTATTCCTGATCACAAATACCCGATCACCGCCTCGGAAATAGAGGGCTATAGTCCTGTCGCGATCCCAGCGCGCATTCCCTGTTCCGCTCTCAACAGAAAGTGTGCCGCGCACGAGGAACGCCGGCTCCCCGTTAACCGTGACTGTTTCCGTATGCTCCGCCGGTGCGCGAAACCCATCCACTCCAAACCGTTGTTCAGTGACGGACACGACCGAACTTCTGGGACCAATGTAGTCGAGGGAGTTCCACGTGAACCACGTTGTCCGGTATTGTCGCGAGCGAAGTAGCTCGTATCGCGGTGGTAGGTACCCAACCGTGAAATCTACGTCGCTATCCGGCACGTCAACGACGTCAACCCGATCCTCCCTATCGGAAACCTGAGACGTTTCATCCCTGGGCGACTGGGAGAATCCCTTAACCATTTCGGCCAACTCATCGATAGTCATGTATTCAATCGAGAGCGGCAGCCTCTCGCCTCCCGTATTGACGGTTGACGCCGCGAGAGTTGGAATGGGGGTGAACGTTGCCGCCGGAACCGGCGTTGGCGCCGGCGATGGAGTAACCTCAGCCCCGCACCCCGCCAACATGAGCCCCGCGATAACGACAAAGCAAGCCAGGAGGGTCATGCCAACTAGCCGAATCAGCATGTTAAATGTCTCCGTTGGCCAGTATAGTCAGCCCAGCCGCATCCTTATCTGGCCGCCCGCCGACGGACCCGTCTCTTCTTGCTGTGGCTGATCCAGCGCGGGCTCCAAAGATGCCACCGCAACGCCAATCAAGCGGAACTCCCGCCCCGGCTCGAGTTCACGACGTAAAAGCTCATCTGCCAGGCCAAGCACTGCCGCCTCATCGTCGGTAGGGCGGGGCAGGGATTGCTGCCGTGTGAACGTCGTGAAATCCGAAAGGCGCAGCTTGAGGCGGACAGTCCGCGCCCGCAGGCCCTTGTTTCGCATTTGTTGAACTACGTCCGCGGCTTGCTCTTGCACAATGCCAAGCAGTGTCTCGCCGTCGTCCGTGTCTGTGCGCATCGTCGTCTCGCTGCTGATGGACTTGACCTGTCGCTCGTCCTCGAATGCCAGCTCGGATGAGCCGCCGCCGAGCGACCGCTCCTTGAGCCAGGCTCCACGGCGACCGAAGTGCTCCATCAACCACTCATCGTCCGCCTTGGCGAGTTGCCCCATTGTACGAATGCCCTGCTTGTGCAATGCCGCTAGTGTTGCCGGCCCGACACCGCTCAGGAGGGACACGTCCAGCGGCGCGAGGAATTCATCCTCGGTCGCGGGGGGCACAAGCAGCAGCCCATCGGGCTTGCCGACCTGTGACGCTACTTTTGCCACAGTCCGGTTGACGCCACCGCCAATCGTCACGGCGAGGCCCGTGGCGCGCCGAACACGCCTCTTGATCTCCTTGCCGAGCGGCTCCAGCATCTCTGGTCCGGCAACATCCGTCACGTCAACGTATGCCTCATCTACAGAGATCTGCTGCACTATTGGCGTTACGCGACGCAGGATGGTCATGACTTGCCGAGAGATATTTCCGTACCCCCCGGGACGATGTCCGACGCGAATGATGTCTGGGCTGAGCCGCAGCGCAGTTGCCATCGGCATCGCGGATCGCGCTCCCAGCTTGCGTGCTTCATACGACGCGGCGGCTACGACACCGCGCGATTCCGGCGGCCCGCCCACGACGATGGGCTTGCCGCGCAGGCTGGGGTCATCACGCTGCGCGACGGACGCGAAAAACGCGTCCATATCCGCGTGAAAGATGTATCGCCAAGGTCGCGGCCACTCGCTCATGCCCGCATTCTACGCCCACGCCCTTGTCATTCCCGCGAAAGCGGGAATCTGGAACGCGGTACGTGACCAGAGCCGGAACGCGGCGAACCAACTTCAAGGGCCGGCCAATCCGGACCGCGAACCGAGTAAAGGGCCGCCAACGCCGGAACGCGGTGGATCAATGGAAAGAGTCGGCAACCTTGATCGCGAACCGAGAAAAGAATCAGCCGAATCTAGGACGTCGCAAGGTGAGTATGAGGACAATGCATATGAACAGGGGCAGGAAAAGCAACAGGATTGGCGTCTTGTATTCATCGTGCGTGTCGAACCACCAGCCGACAAATATCGGTGAAAGGATGGATCCAATTGCCGACGTTCCAGTCTGTATCCCCATCAACCGACCGAAGATGGCCCGACCCCAGAGCTCGCCTTGCAGCGCCAGCCGGGACGGAGTGGTCATACCCCAGCCGATGCCATGAATGACCCCGTACAGGATTGCGTCGTTCAGGGTAGTTGTCGTCAAGAAGAAGAACAAGCCGATGAGCTGCAGAGTGAACGCCGCTGCCAGCACGAAGCGCTTATCGAACCTGTCAGCCAGGAAGCCCGAGGCAAGGCGGCCCGGCAGCCCACCGATCGTCCAGATCAGGACGGCCAGCCCCGCCTCAGTCGTCGTCAATCCAAAGGTTTGCAGCGCGGGAATCTGGAAGATGACCAGCGCCGAGAAGCCCATCTGCTGCATCCCGCTTGCAAGGACGTACTGGTAATACCCGGGGCTTCGCAGCACATTGCCGATTCCAATCAGCGAAGCTTCTCCGACCGGTACCCCTCCCCCTGTCAATGCGACCGGCGCGCCTGGCGATTCCTCAAGCGGCGGGTCCCCGTCGGGACGTTGGCCATAGGCCTCCGGCGCGCGCCGCGTGATCAGCGCCAATGGGATGCAGAACACCCACATGGCAACCCCGATGCCGGCCAGCGTGGTTCGCCAGCCGAACATCTCAATCAGCGCGACAATTCCGAACACAAGGAAACCTGCAAAGCCCGGCCCAAGGAGCATGAATCCGAGCGCGCGGCCACGCATGCGGTTGAACCAATTCGTGACTGCTGTGCTGATGATCAGGAACGATCCCGCGCCTAGCCCCAGAGCCAGGAGCATATACGCCGCATAGAACTGCACGACGTTCTGTGTGAGCGACACGAGGATGAAGCCTATTCCGCCAATGATGAATCCGGCGACGAGGATTTTTCTCGGGCCAATCCGATCGACGAGAAATCCCATGATCGGCCCCAGGACTCCCGACTCGGCACGTTGTATTGCTACCGCTCCCGAGACGACAGTTCGGCTACCTCCTGCCACAGAGTCCGCAATTGGGTTCACGAAGGCCGAAAAGCCGTAGAAGCCGACACCCGTTGAGAACAGCATCAGCAGGAAGCCGGACAGGACGATCCACCACCCGTAGAACACGCGACGGGGATTCAATATCCCGAGTGACGACCGCGTTTCAACCGTCATTTATCGTCCACTAGTCTGTGGGCGCTACCAGAAGCGTGTTCCGCGCCCTCCCCAAATACTGGCGTGAGCGTGAGCGCAACGCTGACCACTGTCAAGCGGCGTGGGGTTATTCGACAGAGATGAGGTACGGGTACAGCGGTTGGCCGCCGTTCTGGATTTCTACCTCGACATCATCCGGGCAAACGGCAGTGATGGCCTCAGCCGCGGATTCAGCCTGCTCCTCCGTGATACCGGCGCCGTAGTACAGGGTGACGATCATTTCGCTCTCCGGCGCGATGCGCTCTACCAATGACTGCGCCACCGCCTCGGGCGTCTCACCCGAGACAACCAACTCACCCTCAAGCAGGCCGATTGGCTGCTCCGCCGCATACGTCACGTCCCCGGCCTGGCCGCTGCGGACGGCAAACGTTACTTCCGCCCATCGGAGTTCATCAACCGCTTTCCGCATTCTCTCGAGGTTGTCCGCAACCGACTCGCTTGCGTCATAGGCAAGCAGCGCGGCGATGCCCTGCTGCGCGGACTCAGTCGGTAGCACCATGACGCCTTTTGATTGGATGAGATCGCGAGAGACCTCGGCGGTCGCCGCAATGTTCTTGTTGTTGGGCAGGATGATGATGTCCGGGGCAGGTACGGACTCCACGGCCGTGGCGATTTCATCGGCGGAGGGGTTCATAGACTGCCCGCCCCAAATGATGGACCCAGCGCGCTCCCGACGCATGATCTGCGCAAATCCGGGCCCGGACGCGACAGAGACGACACCGGAGAGAACGTCCTCGGCGTCCTCCGCGCGCCCCGCCAGGAAATGCTGATGCTGCTGATCCATGTCGACCATGGACACTTTGTCCAAACTCCCCATGCCCTCTGCTTCAGTTAGAACAACTTCCGGCTCGGACGTATGGAGATGGATATGCGCGTGACCGTCATCGTCTACAAAGATGGCCTCGGACTCGCCGAAGAGCGCCATCGTGGCACGGATGGTATCCAGGGAGACCGAGGGATCCATCAGGATGAACTGCGTGCAGTAGCCCCAGACCTCGCCTTCTTCGACCCCGTACAGGCTTGGGTCGATGGCGGAGATTGTGGGTGCTTCAAGCGCCGGGCCGGGGTCTTCTCCCGTCAGCCGCGAGAGCGCGCCGCGCAGCAGAACTGCAATGCCCTGTCCGCCGGAATCGACAACCCCCGCGCTCGCGAGTATGGGCAACAACTCCGGCGTCCGGGCTGTTGAAGCGTCAGCTTCATCCGCAGCGGCGCGGAGGGTGTCGATAACGTCCGCCGAGCCGCTTGCGTTTGCCGCCTCGCCTGCCTCGCGCCCCACGGTCAGCATCGTGCCCTCAACGGGCTTGCTCATTGCTCCATAGGCGGCGTCAGATGCGGCCTGCAGCCCCTTGGCGAGCGCCGGGCCGTCCATGACGCCAACACCGTCCAGTCCCTGGGCCAAGCCCTTCAGATACTGCGAGAGAATGACGCCGCTGTTGCCGCGCGCCCCGCGCAGCGCGCCTTGCCCGATGGTGTGGGACATCACGCCAACGGTGCCGTCGCCGGGGTTCTCCTGCGCTTCACGGAGGGCAGTCTGGATCGTGAGCATCATGTTCGTGCCCGTGTCGCCGTCCGGCACCGGATACACGTTGAGCGCGTTCACGGCGTCAACATTCGTTTGAAGCCACTCCGCGCCGCCCGCTAACGCCTCAAGCAGTTGCTGTCCATTGAGAGTTCCGTCGCCGCCGGAAGTCGTCATCGATCCTCCCCGCCTTATTGCCCGCACTCCCCGTACTCTGGTAGCATACGTCCTCGTGCAGTAACGGTGCAGTCGCCCTGTTTGGGCGCGCTAGAATCAACCTAAAGACGACGATAGATTAGCAACCATGGCAAAGTGTCAATTCTGCGATAAAGGCCCCCAATTCGGTAACCGCGTCAGCCACTCAAATCGCAAGACGCGTCGGCGCTGGAATGTGAACATGCAGCGCGTCTCCCAGTACGACGAGAACGGTGTACGCACGCAGGTACGAATGTGTACCCGCTGCATCCGAACACTCGCCAAAACGGGGAAGTTGCGCACCTAGGCCTTCCGTACGACTGCCCGCCAATCCACGCTAGAATAACTAGGCGCTTTGGCTATTGTCGCCGAGGCGATCCGATTCCGATACCAAGGTGGGGGTTCAATGGCGGAGAAACTTGTTCTTGCGTATAGCGGTGGGCTTGATACGTCTGTTGCCGTGCGGTGGATCCAGGAGAACTACGGGTACGATGTCGTTACGCTGACGGCTAACCTCGGCAACGTCGACAACCTTGATGAGATTCGCCAGCGCGCTCTGGAGTCCGGCGCTGTCGGCGCGCACGTCGCCGATGTTCGCGACGAGTTCATCCGTGAGTTTGTCTTTCCCGCCCTCAAGGCAAATGCTCTCTACCAGGGCGTGTATCCTGTCGCCACAGCGCTTGGCCGTCCGCTGATCGCCCGCCTGATGGTGGAGGCGGCGCGGCAAGAGGGTGCAACAGCCGTCGCCCATGGATGCACAGGCAAGGGCAACGACCAGGTTCGTCTCGATGTTTCCGTCGGCGCGCTTGCGCCCGATCTCAAAGTTGTCGCGCCTGCACGCGAGTGGGGCATGACCCGCGTCGAAGAGATTGCCTACGCCCGCGAGCATGAGATTCCCGTCCCGTCCACGCTCGAAAAGCCGTATTCCACCGACGACAACCTATGGGGCCGCAGTATCGAGGCGGGCGTGTTGGAGGACGCGTGGCGGGAGCCGCCGGAGAACGCCTACGAGTGGACCGTCGCGCCGCACGAGGCGCCGGATGAGCCCCGATACGTCGAATTGCAGTTTGAAGAGGGCCTGCCCATAGCGCTGGACGGCGCGGAGATGGAGTCGGTTGACCTCGTAGAGACGCTGTCCAAGATTGGCGGTGAACACGGCGTCGGGCGCATCGACCACATCGAGGATCGTCTCGTGGGCATCAAGTCGCGCGAGATCTATGAAGCCCCCGCCGCGACCATTCTGATCCATGCGCACAAGGCGCTTGAGGGCATGGTTCTCACCAAGGACCAGGTGCGGTTCGGCGAGACCGTCTCCCGTGAATACGCTCAGCTTGTGTACGACGGCCTGTGGTTCAGTCAACTGCGGGAAGACCTGCAGGCGTACGTCGATAGCAGCCAGCGGGCGGTTACGGGGGCAGTGCGGGTCAAGCTGCACAAGGGCCACGCGACGGTCGTGGGCCGCAAGAGCGACTACGCCCTCTATCAGCACGCGCTCGCCACCTATGACGAGGGCGATGTCTTTGACCAGTCAGCCTCGCCGGGCTTCATCCATCTCTGGGGCCTGCCCATCCGCACGCAGGCACGCGTCCGTCCCGAGGAGTAGGGCTACACCCCTAGTACATAATCAGTTCGCGCGGAACGAGAGTTTCGCCCCTCGGATCGACAGCGAGGGCAAATGCCTCAAGGGTCAGAGCACCCAGCAGGAGAGGTGAATCTTCGTCTCCAAAAGCAACGTAAGTCATGAGGCTCTGATCCCCAATTGTGGCAATGGCATAGCCAATATCACGCTCGATGCGCTGTCCGTTGGCAATCGTGAATTGCTGTCTAGCGACTGCCTCCACGCCGAGTTCTCTCAGCAGTGTCGCGGGCAACGTCGTCATTGACGCGCCGGTGTCGACAAAGGCCTCGATATCCAGTGACTGCTCGCCGTTTAGGCTCGCGATGCGTATTGGCCACGTAAATGTACTCACGAACAAATCCTTCATCCAACTGGGTCCTTCCACAGTCTAGCGATATTCGAGAGACCAAGTGGGGCGATTCCAAGCCACCGCTCCTCCGCGCCGTATCTTGTGTGTATTGCGGATGAATTGAGTACGAACCCCGCGGATTCTCTTGCATCACTGCCGTTTGACCAAGAGTTGACCGTGCGCGATGTCATTGGAGCGATTGCGTGGGCGCGCGAACGTGCTGACATCCACGAACTGGGAACCCGACGTTACGTCTTACCCACCCGTCCTTTTATTTCTGGACTCTTCGTAGGAAGCAAGAAAATCGTCGACGCTCGTGCGGGCGATGGCCTGGCCGACCACGTCCAGCGGCAGATCATCGAGGCGCTTGAAGCGCACACATGACTTGCCCATGTTCAGCCGCTTGCCGCTCGCCGTGTATGCGGACGTGAACCACTCCAACGTCTCGGGGTTGTCGTAGACGTTATTCAGATAGAGAGACATGTATTGTTTCTGGGACGCGAGCGCAGCCAGACCCAGCGGCTGTTTGTTATACGTGTTCGGATAACGGCTGAGCGGCACAACGTAGCCGATCATCCCATAGGCCATGCACTCCTCGTAGCCGTCCGGGAGATTGGCCAACACAACCTGCCGCACTGCTTGCATTGCCTCCCGCCGCTCCTCCGGCAGGCCGGCCAGGTACTCCTCAACCGTTGCGGCGTCACTCTTCACCATCTCACTGTCCCTCAACCCAACTTTTCCCGACGTAATCCTCCCATCGGCTGCATGCCAATGGCGTGCAGGTACTGTAGCAAACAGTGTTGACCAGACCAATAACTGCCAACTGCGCTCGCCTTGGCGCCGTCATGTCCTCTCGTTCCACCCGCTATCCTGTATGTATGGCGGATGAATTGAGTACGAACCCGGCGGATTTCCTTGCCTCGCTGCCGTTCGACAAGCGGCTGGCGTCCCATGATGTCATCGGATCGATCGCATGGGCGCGCGCGCTTGAGCGGGCGAACGTGCTGAGCGATGACGAAACGCAGACAATCCTTGATGGCCTTGAAGCCATCCGTGCAGAGCTTGAGTCGGGAGAGTTTCCGTTCCGCCTTGAGCTTGAAGATATCCACTTCAACATTGAACGGCGGCTGATCGAGTTAATCGGCCCCGTTGGCGGCAAGCTCCACACGGGCCGCTCCCGCAACGACCACGTCGCGACGGATACGCGCCTGTATGTGAAGGACGTTATTGCCGCCGTGCTGGAGCGCCTGAATTCATTTTGCCGTGCTCTCCTGGATCAGGCTGAACAAGGTATTGACGTCATTCTGCCTGGCTACACACATCTGCAGCGCGCCCAGCCCGTTCTCCTCGGACACCATCTGCTCGCCTACGCTGAGATGGCGGAGCGTGATGCCGGCCGGCTGCGCGATGCGCTCACACGCGCCGACGTGATGCCGCTTGGAAGCGCCGCCCTAACCGGCACGGCCTATCCAATCGACCGCGAGGCCTTGGCGTCAGACCTTGGTTTCGCCGCAGTCAGCCGCAACAGCATGGACGCCGTCGCTGACCGCGACTACATCATTGAGTTCCTGTCCGCCGCCGCGCTGACCATGGCGCATCTTTCTCGCCTCTGCGAGGAGATCATCGTGTGGTCGTCGGATGAGTTCGGCTTTGTGCGCGTTGGCGGAGAATATGCCTCCGGCTCCAGCATCATGCCGCAGAAGCGCAACCCGGACATCGCGGAGTTGGTGCGCGGAAAGACGGGACGTGTAGTCGGTGATCTCGTCGCGCTGCTGACCAGCGTCAAGGCGCTGCCGCTCGCCTACAATCGCGACCTGCAGGAGGATAAGGAGCCTCTGTTTGATGCTGCGGACACCTTGCTCGGCAGTCTTGAGATGATGGCTGGCATGGTTCCGACGCTGGAGTTTCAACGCGAAAGGATGCAGGCCGCGGCTGAGAGCGGCTTCCTGCTGGCAACTGAACTGGCCGACTATCTTGCAGCAAAGGGTGTGCCCTTTAGAGAGGCGCACGGCATCGTCAGCGGCTTGGTGGAGTCAGCGTTGGCAGATGGCAAGGAGCTACGCGACTTGAAACTCGACGATTACAAGCGCGCCTCTGAGCACTTTGAACAGGATGTCCTGGACATTACGGTCGAGTCCGCGGTCGCCAAACGCGATGTCATGGGCGGTACTGCTCCTAACCGCGTGCGCGAGGCTATCGCTGCCGCCCGTGCGCGCCTCAACACGGAAAAACCCTAAGCGCCACACATGTCTTGCCGCGATCACATCAAGATCGGCCCGTCCATCCTCGCCGCTGATTTTGCGCGGCTTGGTGAAGAGGTAGAGGCGGCGGCTCGGGGCGGCGCGGACTACATACACGTGGATGTCATGGACGGAGATTTTGTCCCCCCCATCACATTTGGCTCACAGATGATCGAGGCAATCAAGCCGTATGCCGGAGGTCTGCCTCTCGTCATCCACATGATGGTGACCGAACCCGCACGACAGGTTGAACATATTGCCCAGGCAGGTGGCGACATCATCGTCGTCCACGCAGAGGCCTGCGCGGATCTCGCGGGAACAGTTGCCGCAATACGCAAGGCGGGAGTACAGGCAGGCATCGCCGTCAAGCCGGACACCCCTATCGACCCTATCCTCCCCTTCCTGGACGACATTGCCACTGCGCTCCTCATGACAGTCAATCCGGGCTACGGCGGACAGCCCTACCAGGCAGAGGTGGAATCTAAGATTGCCGAAATGCGCAGGATCATTGACGAGCGGGGCGTCGACGTCAGCATCGAAGTCGACGGCGGCATCAATGAGAACACGGTTGAGCAGGTCGTGCGGGCCGGCGCCCGCCTGATTGTTGCCGGCACTGCGGTCTACGGTCGACCGGAACCGGTTCCAGAGCGCATCGCATTGCTTCGGCAGCTAGCAGAAAGCTCGCTGGTCGGCTAAGGGTCTACCCCGGCGGGTTCTCTCCCGGGGGCCAGGAGCCGAGGCCATCTGCCTGGTACGCCTCAGCCAGACGGGCGTAGTAAGCGCCGCCGCTCTCCTCCATCTGCGCTCGGCGTGCGGGCTCCGTTTGCCACAGAACCTCCGTCGGAACGCCCGCCGCGAATGAGTCATCGGGGATGATCGCATATGGCGCAACGGCCCCACCTGCCGCCACGACGCAGAAATCGCCGACCTCCGCGCCCTCCGAAACCGTCGAATTGTTGCCGATCAGGCTGTGGTTGCCGAGCCTGCGGCCGTGGAAGGTCACGGCGTGGCCAAGCGTATTGTCCGTTCCGATTGTGATGTCGCCGTTCGCGTGGACGACGGCGTTGTCCTGCACGTTCGTACGGTCGCCGATGACGATTTTGCCCCTATCGCCGCGCAGAACCGCGCCGGGAAAGATCGTGCATTGCTCACCAATCTCCACGTCGCCGACCACGTATGCAGCTTCACTCACCCACGCCGTCGGATGAATCTTCGGCGTTTTCCCGTTGAAAGATCGGATCATTGATGAGCCTCCATCAGACTCGGCAGCGCGATGTTCCGCTGCTCGAACGTTCGTGTTGTAGCCCTGCACGGACAGAATCCGCTGCTCAAAGTCATTAATCGTGCGAATGGCAACGCCGGGGATGCCGGATACGCGCGAATTATGTGGGATCACGGCACGCGGCAGGACGACGGCGCGCGGCTCAATCCAGCACCATTCGCCGACCGTCGCGGCCTCCAGCACCGTTGCGTTATCACCAACGCGTGTGAAGCGTCCCACGCCCATGGAATGCACCATCGCGCCAACTCCGACGTGAGCGCCCTCGCCGATCTCCGTCGTGCTGGAGATTGCGCCGACTCCGCCGCCGTGAACGACCGCGCGTTCCAGCACCGCCGCGTTCCGTCGGATGATGATGCGTCCGCCTTCAGCACGCAGAACCGCGCCCGGCCAAATACTCGCGCCCTCCTGGACCTCAACGTCGCCCATCAAATAGGCGTTCTCAGCGATCCACGCGGACGGATGAATCTTGGGCGTCCTGCCCTGAACTGTGCGTATGGCCATAAGAGTTGGGCGCATTATCAATGGCGGGGCGATTGAGGGTCAATTCGATAGACACCTTTTGAAAAAAAGTCGATGATGATTGTCGGGGTAGTTGAAGCAAAAGGGGAGGACATTTCGATGGGTGATGTCGCAACGTGGGAGAGTCTCGCGCAGCAGCTCAGGGTGGATTCCGTGCGCGTGGCTGCTCAGGCCAATTCCGGCCATCCGACGTCCAGCATGTCGGCGGCGGATCTCGCATCGGTCCTGCTGAGTGATTACCTTCGTTACGATCTTGAGCGCCGGGATGCTCCCAACAATGACCATCTTGTCTTTTCCAAAGGCCACGCGTCCCCGCTGATCTACAGCATGCTCAAGGCTGCAGGCGTCATCGACGAAGAGGAATTCCTGACGTACCGCTCCATTGGCAGCCGCCTGGAGGGCCATCCGGTTCCCAACCTGCCCACCGTTGATGTAGCGACAGGCTCACTGGGGCAGGGACTCCCGATAGCCGTCGGCATCGCGTTGGCGGGTAAGCGACTCGATCAGCTGCCGTACCGCGTTTGGGTCTTCTGCGGCGACAGCGAGATGGCCGAGGGCTCCATGTGGGAGGCCGCCGAGCACGCTGCGTACTGGAACCTGGACAATCTGACAGCAATCATCGATGTAAACCGCCTTGGTCAGCGTGGCGAGACCATGTATGGCTGGGACACCGGCGCGTACGCGACGCGTATGCAAGCATTCGGCTGGCACACCATCGAGATCGACGGCCATGACGTTGGCGCCATCAATGCGGCATTCCAGGAGGCGGTCGGTACTGAGGGACGCCCCACCGCAATCATCGCCAAGACGATGAAGGGGCGCGGCGCATCCGCGGTTGAGAACCAGAATGGCTTCCACGGCCGGCCGATTGGCGATGCGGAGGCGGCTATCGCGGAACTCGGTGGCAGCACCGGCGCGACGGTGGCGGTACAGACGCCCGCCAACTCCGTTCAAGCCAACGTTTTCAAGGTCACGCCGAGCGGCGGCCTGCCCAAGTATGAGGTCGGCTCCCGCATGGCGACGCGCCGGGCGTATGGGGATGCACTGGCTGCGGTCGGTGGACGCCGTGGCGACGTGGTTGCGCTTGATGGCGAGGTTAGCAACTCCACCCACGCAGACATCTTTGCCAAGGAGCACCCTGACCGCTTCTTTGAATGCTATATCGCGGAGCAGCAGGCAGTTGCGGCGGCTGTCGGGATGCAGGTGCGCGGCTGGACGCCGTACGTCTCTACATTTGCGGCGTTTCTGACCCGCGCCTACGATTTCATCCGCATGGCCGCTGTCAGTCGAGCCAACATCCGGCTGTCAGGCTCCCATGCCGGTGTCTCCATCGGAGAGGACGGGCCGTCACAGATGGCGCTTGAGGACATCGCGATGATGCGCGCCATCAACGGCAGCACCGTCCTCTATCCGTCAGATGGCAACCAGACTGCACAGCTTGTCGCCGCGATGGCCGACATTGGTGGCATTTCCTACATCCGCACAACACGGGAGGCGACCCCCGTCCTCTATGAGCCGGATGAGATATTCCGTGTTGGCGGCTCCCGTGTGCTTCGATCTTCCGACGACGACAAACTCACCATCGTTGCCGCCGGCATCACCGTGCACGAATCTCTCAAGGCCGTCGATTCGATGGCGGCGGACGGCATCAATGTCCGACTAATCGACTTGTATTCGATTAAGCCCATAGATGCAGCAACGCTTGAGGCTGCCGCGAGTGACACAGGAACGCTCCTGACTGTTGAGGATCATTGGGAAGAGGGCGGTATCGGCGATTCGGTGCTCGGCGCGCTCGGGGGACTGCGAAATCCACCACGCGTCGTCAAGATTGCCGTGCAGGGAATGCCGGGTTCAGGCAAACCCGCAGACCTGCTGTCCCAGGCTGGCATCGATGCTGCCCATATTGAGGCCGCTGCCCGCCTGCTTGCCCAGAGCTAGCGGTCGAATTTCCCTCCCGCCTGTGGGGAGGGTCAGGTTGAGGAGGGTAGAAAAATGGTCACCGTTATCCGGGACGCAATCATCGTCACATCCGATCCGGAGGGCCGTATCATCTACGACGGCGCGATTGCCATCGGTGACGACGGTACCATTGCGGCCGTCGGGTCGACAGATGAGGTGGTCAGCACCCATCCCAACGCAGAGATGGTTTCTGCGCGCGGAAAAGCCGTCTTTCCCGGCTTCTTTAACTGTCACACGCATCTGACCGCCACGCTGAGCAGGGGCATCCTTGAAGACCTCGGTTTTCCGTCTCCCCTGCGTTTTCCGGAACAGGTCGCGGCAATGCTGTCCGCAGAGGAGATGCAGGTTTTCGCGCTGCTGGGCGCAATCGAAGGTATCCGCAGTGGCACGACGACGTTCTTTGAGCAGGGACGCGGCATCTCCAACTACGCGCAGCAACTGGCCGACACGGGCGCTCGATTCGTCCTTACCGAGTCCATGACCGACGTGAACTACAACGTCATCAGCGCCGGAACCCTGCTGAAGTCATCGTCGGATTTCTCCGAGGAGTTGGCGGATGCCGCCTACCAGCGCGCCGTTGATGTGTATGATGCTTGGCACGGCAAGGCGAACGGCCGCCTGACGGTCTATTTCTCACCCTCCACAACGGATTCCGTCTCTCCGGCAATGCTGCACCGCTCCCGGGAACTGGCTGAGGAACGCGGCGTCGGCTACACAATCCACCTGTCGCAGAGCAAACAAGAGGTGGCGGGAGTGATGGCCGCGTGGGGTGTGCTCCCTGCGCATTACCTTGAGCAGAACGAGTTCCTCGGCCCCCGCCTCGTCGTTGCACACTGCCGTGAAATCATCGAGTCCGAGATCCAGGCCCTTGGGCGTCACGGAACCGGCGTGTCCAATAACCCTGCAATCGCCGCCCGTCGTGGTGCCGCAGCTCCCGCCCTCGACCTTGAAGAGGCCGGCTGCCGGATAGGCATTGGCACGGACAACATGGCTGAGGACATGGTTGAGGCCGTCCGCACGGGCTACTTCGTGGAACGTGTACGTCGCGACGACCCGTTCAGCCCATCGCCGGAGAAACTGATGGACTGGGCCACGATCGGTGGGGCACGCATCATGGGCATGGATGAGACGCTTGGGTCTCTGGAAGTGGGGAAGCAGGCCGATCTGTTCATCACGGACCTGCGCCGCGCTCATATGGTTCCCGTGCTCCGTGTCATCTCCGACTTCGTGAATAATGGGCAGGCGTCGGACGTTGAGGCAGTCATGGTGGCGGGCGACTGGGTTATGCGTGACCGAAAGCTGCTGCACATCGATGAGGACGACATCCTGCAGCGCGGCGAAGAACTCGCGCATAGGGCGTGGAAACAGCTCCAGGAGAAATACCCGGACGTTGCCATGCCGTTCCCACTCTCGGAGGGGCCCGCATTCTAGCTGCCGAGTTTTCCCAGGGAACGATAGTTGAATCTGCCGGAAAGTGACCGCGCTTTTGTCGCAAGAGACAAGGCTGCCGACTACTTGCTGGCAGAAGAACATCCGGATGGAAGCCCTAAGGCCAAGTTCTTCACCGATCACGGCTTTAGGCAAGATGCACCCAATGCATTGATTGATGCCCTTCTCCAACATGGCCGGCAAAATCAGGTGCTCCAGATTCGGGATACACCCTGGGGAGTCCGTTACACGGTGCAGGGGGCAATGCGGATGCCAGACGGCAGTGAGGCGACGGTGCGGACAGTTTGGCAGTTTGATGTGGGGACTGACTTCCCTAGACTAATCACTGCGCATGCTGTCTAATGGTGAATCATGCACAAGGAACACTCACGCGTCATCCTTACTGAGCCTGTCGAGAGTGACGACGGCGGGATGATGTTGCCCGGCGATATCGGGGTAATAATTCACATTCATCCCAAGGGGGCTGCTTACGTTCTCGAGTTCTTTGGCGCAAACGGAGAAACAGTCGGAATCGCAACGGCCAAATCCTCCGAGGTTCGCCCTGTCACAGCACAAGATGTCCTCCATGCTCGTGTTATGCAGGAGAGCGCAGCGAAGGTAGGCTAAGCCCCCCGGTCACTCTTGTGCATTAGTGTGCGCGGTGCTCCACAATGATTAGGTGATGTCAGACGCGTCCATCGGAGACTGCTCCCTCCACCTCAGTGACAACCTGCCCATTCTGCAAAATCTGCCGAGCGAATCCGTTCAGCTGATTGCCACCGACCCGCCTTTCAATACCGGCCGACACGTCAGTACGCAATCCGGACGCCCGGCCGCTGACGCCGAATTCAGTGATCAGTGGGCGTGGGAACGAGTTGTAGACGCTGAATGGCTCTCTCAGCTGCAATCGCAGTGCCCGAGTGCTCTCCGCGTTGTCGAGACCTCCAGGGAGACCGCCGGTGAGAGCATGGCCACGTATCTGTGCTTCATGGCCGTCCGCCTGATAGAGATGCGGCGCGCTTTGAGCGACGACGGCAGTATCTATCTGCACTGCGATCCCACGTCCAGCCACTATATGAAGCAATTGATGGACGCTGTGTTTGGCATGGACAACTTCAGGAACGAGATCATCTGGAGCTATGGCTTGGGCGGGTCATCTCCCAAACGCTACTCCCGCAAGCACGATGTGATTCTCTTCTACACAAAGTCGGATCGGTACACGTTCAATAAGCCCCAGACGCCTGCCACGTCGCAAAGACTCAAGGGGCGAATGAAAGGCGCGACTGATGTCTGGGACATTCCGTCACTAAACAACATGGCAAAGGAGCGGACCGGCTTTCCGACCCAGAAGCCCCTTGCTCTCTATGAACGCATCATTGAGGCCAGCACCAACCCCGGCGATCTCGTCGTGGATCCCTTCTGCGGCTCCGGCACAACACTAATTGCCGCCGAACGCCTCAACCGCCGCTGGATCGGCATAGACACTAACCCCACAGCCATAGAAACGACGCGGGGGAGGCTGGAGGCGGAGGACGTCAAAGCTCGTTAAGTGCGGCGGGCGAGCCATTCGGCCCGCCCGCTACTGTTCCAAAGTTGGTCTGCTGTTATCGCGGTAGCCCCAAGCCCCGCTGGGCGATGATGTTCTTCTGGACCTCAGTCGTGCCACCCGCGATGCTGATGCCGATTGTGCTGACGGCGTTGGAGTTCAGGAAGCCGTTCACCGGCAGTTTCAACGGCAGCTCAGTCGTCGGCAGTACGAGCCCATAGTCACCAAGCACATGAGAGAAGTAGCGGTAAACCTTCTGGGTGATTTCATCGCCCCAGAACTTGGTCATGGACGCCTCGCGCACGGGAATCTCGCCCTGGCTCTGCATCCAGCCGACCCGGTATGACAGCATCCGCATCGCCTCGATTTCCAGCCGGAGATTGGCGATCTGGTGCCGAACAACCGGGCTGTCCAGCGGGCTTTCGCCATGCTGGCGGACGTTCTTCGCGTACTCGATGAAGTCTTCCATGATGCGAATGAGCATCGCCGGACCCTCGATGTTGGAACGCTCAAAGCTCAGGGTTGTCATCGCCGCGTACCAGCCGCGATTCTCTTCGCCGATGATGTTGTTCGACGGTACCCGCCAGTCCTCAAAGAAGACCTCATCCCAGCGGTGACGCCCTAGCGCGTCAGGGATGGCGTTCACCTTGATGCCGGGCAGATAGTTGCCGTCCTCGTCCTTGAGCCGGGCGAGGAGGTAGGTAATTCCCCGGTGCTTCGGCTGGTCAGGATCCGTTCGGACGAGGATGTGGATGAACTGAGCCTTGTACGTGCTCCAGATTTTCTGGCCGTTGATGACGTAGTCATCACCGTCACGGACGGCGCGCGTCTGCAAGCTGGCAAGATCGGAACCGGAATCCGGCTCTGAGAACCCCTGTGAGATATACGAGATGTCCGCATTGGCGATGCGGGGCAGGAAGTATTCCTTCTGCTCCTCCGTGCCATGCACCATCAGCACCGGAGCAACGAGCCCGCCGCCGAGCGTTGCAGGAGCTCCCGCGTAGACCATAGCTTCGCGATACGCCATCTGCGTCTCGATGCCGGCGCCCTTGCCGCCGAATTCCGTCGGCCAGTGCATTGTCCACCAGCCCTTGTCGACGAGCTTCTTCTCGAAGCCGCTCATCATCGCCTCAAGCTCGTGGTTCTCATGGTCCCAGGAGAGGGCGTAGTAAATGCCCTGTCCGTCGCCCATTCCCTTGGCGTCCCACTCCCGCCGGGTGAATTCGATGGCCTCCTCGCGGAGCTTCTCATCCTCGGGTGAAAATCGAAAATCCATTGCGTGCCCCTCCCTGCTTTCTGCTGATAAGCAGTAACAAGCTGCGCCCTGTCCACACATGTCTGCGGACCCGTAGCGCTTACGGCCTGCCTTGCCGTCAAGCTTAGTAAATGCCGTCCGCGCGGGCAAGGCGGCTTTCTCGGGAGAAGGCGTCCAATATAGAGAAGCGCCCAATCTGGTATAATTCGCCCGAAGGTGTGATTGGACACTATCGACCGCACAATCGCCTGAACCAACCACTGAGTCGGCCAGAAACCGCCACAGCATCCTTGGGCGCTGAAAGTCGGGGCAACCTGCATGGAAACCCCATGGGCGACAGGCCCCGACTGGTGATCACGTGCGAATCGTGGTCGTCGGACAAAACGGCGCGCAGGAGGATAGCTACAGCATGACGATGGCCGATAAGACACTACCGTGTCGGGACTGTTCAACGAATTTTGTTTTCACAGCAGGCGAGCAGGAATTTTACGCGAGCAAGGGTTTCACTCGTGAACCGTCTCGATGCCCCGAGTGCCGGGCCGCCCGCAAGCGTGACCGTGAGGGCGGCTATGTCGGCGGAACCTACACCTCGGGCGGCCCAACAACGGGCCAGAGGCCGGCGGGCAACTTTGAGAGACGTGAGCGCCGTATGTACGCCGTCATTTGTGCCGACTGCGGCAAGGAAGCGGAAGTGCCCTTTCAGCCGCGCGGTGATCGACCTGTCTACTGCTCCGACTGCTTTAGGAACCATAGTGCCAATCGCTTCTAGGCGCATGATTGCGCGCCGCAGCATCCGGCCCACATGTGGGCCGCCATTTAGTTACCAAACTCAGCCGAGAGAACGCCGCCACGGGTGGCCGTCTCTCCGCCTGCATAAGAGGAATTTGTGCTTCGAAAAGTCTTTGGCCGCTTGACGGCCTCGCCGTCTCCGACGGCATCCACGGTTACCCTTTCCCCTCCAGCATTACCTGACTCTCCCATCGTTTCCACCTCAGTACCGGAAACACGGACGATAGAGCGCGCAACTGATCAGCCCGCACGCAAACGGCCTCGACGCCGACGCAAGGGCAAGCCGGTCTCGGAGAACGGACGCCCGGATCAACCATCCCCGAATGGCGCGAGTGAACCCCAACGCCGTAGGCGGAAGGCTGCCCCACGGATTGAGGTACAGGCCGGACCGTTCGAGCGTGACAAAACATTCGGGACGGTCGCCGTATCTGAGCCAATTCGTCGAGCGCTCGATGACATGGGCTATGAGGATCCCACACCTATCCAGGTGGAGGCCATTCCCGTCATGTTCGAGGGGCGGGATGTGGTCGGTCGGGCTCAGACAGGTACCGGCAAAACCACCGCCTTCGGCATCCCGATGATGGAACTGCTTAACCCGACACGTCCTGAGGTGCAGGGCATCGTTCTCGCGCCAACACGGGAACTGGCCGTGCAGGTTACGGGTGAGCTGCGCCGCCTTGCAAAACATCGTGGTATCAAGGTCGTCACACTCTACGGCGGCCAGAAGATTGACGTGCAATTGAGGGCTCTGCGGGAAACACCGCAGATTATCGTTGGCACGCCGGGCCGCGTACAGGACCATATGCAGCGCGGAACACTCAAATTGAACAGTGTTCGCATCGCCGTACTGGATGAGGCAGACCAGATGCTGGACATCGGCTTTGCGGAGGATATGATTCGCATCCTTCGTGCCACTCCGCGCGCTCGTCAGACGGCGCTGTTCTCTGCCACCGTGCCGTTCTTTATTCGTCGCATGATTGAGAGATTCCTGCGCGATCCAGTTCACATCGGCATTGGTGAGGAGTCCGAGGCCGCAGACACGATTGAGCAGGTCTACTACGAGGTTGCTTCACAGGACAAGATGGCGGGCCTTGAAGAAGTGCTGCAAACGGAACTTGAGGGTGAAAAGGTCCTTATTTTCTGCCGTACGCAGGTTGGTGTAGACAGACTAGCCCGGCGTCTCCAGCGCGCCAGGATTCGCGTGGAACCGATCCATGGGGGCATGAGGCAGAACCAGCGTGAGGCGGTGATGCGCGCGTTCCGCTCCGGCGAGCTCAAGGTGCTGGTCGCCACAAACGTGGCGTCTCGCGGCCTGGATATCCCGGAGATTTCACACGTCATCAACTACGACATGCCCGGCAATCTTGAGGAATACATCCACCGTATCGGCCGCACGGGCCGTATCGGCAACGCCGGCAAGGCCGTCACCTTCGTCGGCGAGGACGACTTCTCGATGCTCCAGACCATCAAGGAACATGTGGGTGATGTTCTCACCAAAGGCCGCCTAAGCCTATACGCGTACTAGCCCATGACCTCCGAACAGCCGCAAGCCGCGGGCGAAACGGCGACCGGCGGCCCGGTTACTGAATCCGAACGGATTCTCAGCCTCGATTTGATCCGCGGGGTGGCTGTGTTGGGCATCCTGCTGATGAACGCCGTGTCTTTCGCGTACGGCATGGTTCCATATCGAAACATCAGCACTGCCGGGTCCGATACTGGGCTTGACTGGGCTGTCGCCATCCTGGGCGAGATACTCGTGGACCAGAAGTTCATGGGCATCTTCTCCCTGCTCTTTGGCGCGGGTATCTTCCTGTTCATCGAGCGGGCTGCCAGGCGTGAGAAGCGACCAACTTTGCTGAACGCGTGGCGCAATATCCTGTTGCTGATCATGGGACTCGTCCACATGGTCATCTGGGAAGGGGATGTCCTGACGGCATATGCGGTCTCCGCATTTGTCCTGCTTCTTCTAAGGCGATTGCCATCACGCGCAATGATCGTGCTGGGTGTCGGCATCTTTTTGGCATCTGTGATTCCGGCACTCTTCGCTCAAAGTTGGGTAAACACCACTGACGTGTCGTTGGAAGGCTTGTGGACGCCGGGTGATGAATCGTTGGCGAACGCAAGCGTAGAGACGCAAACTCTGGGAGGATTTGTCCTACTGGCATATTTCATGCGTGCGCTTGGGCTTATTCTGGCCGGCGCAGGGCTCTACAGAACAGGATTCATGCAGGGCGCCCTGTCGGATCAGTTTTATCGAAGGATGGCGCTTGGTGGGCTAGGCGTAGGGCTATCGCTCGCCACGCTCGGTGTTGTGATTACGCATCTGGGCGACTATGGCCGCGATGTTGCTTTCATCGGCGAGGTGCCGAACACATTCGGCACCATGGCCGCCTCGCTGGGATACATGAGCCTGATCATCCTTTGGCAGCGCACAAGCGGGCTGTCATGGCTCAAGGAACGCTTCATCGCCGTCGGGCGAATGGCGCTGACCAACTACCTCGCGCAAACCGTGTTCGGTGTCCTGATCCTGACTCTCCTACTGGCGGACGTGGAGATTGGCCGCGCGACCGTCTTGCTCTTCATACTTGCCGTTTGGGCGCTGCAACTCTGGTGGTCGCCCGTGTGGCTCAACCGATTCCGGTTCGGCCCCATGGAATGGCTGTGGCGCACGGGAACCTATCGCAAACGACAACCGCTGCGACGATAGGTGGCCCATGTCATTCTGAGCGCAGTTGAAGAATCTAGAGCCCAGATTTCCCTCTTGACAGCTTCCCGCCAACACCCAAAACTATTGATAGACCTCTGGCCACCGTAAAGGTCTTGCCCATAAGACTGGTGGTCGGAATATGGGTCGAGTGGGTGAACGGAATACCTAGTCGTGGCACTTCAGTGTGCAAGGTCTTTTCCACGAGACTGGCGGCTGCAAGAAAGGTACGAGGGGACGTTATATATATGCACGCGCAGTGCGAATAGTTGGTACTCTCGCGCTCGCCACCTGTCCCTCTCTGAAACAACGAAAGCAGTGAGCGTCAGATTCCACAAGACAAGGAGGGATTAATGAGACGGGAGAATGATACGGATAACCGTTCGAAACAGTTGAATCCCAACAACGACGCCTATTGGGTGGCACGAGGGTACAATAAGCGCCCGGCTGACTGGAAGGCGCGTATCAAAAAGAATCAGTCCGCGGCGAATTCCACCGGCAAGAGGGATTCTGCCAAGGGCTAACCGATAGCCCGGGGTTCCATCCAAAGCGATGCAAAGCAGAGGGTGGAACCCCCAACCAGCTTTATCAACAAAGAGCAACCAATGCTCCAAACGATTACCTACCACTTCCGCCAATGGGATTACCGCCTGTTTGGGGCAATCCTGCTATTCCTGTCCTTGCCTAACCTCTACAACCTGTACCGAGTGAGCCTGATCGGAAACGAGATACCGGACACCGGCAGTTTGGCCATTGTTGCGCAGTGGCAATTTGTCGGACTCATCGTTGAAGTGTTCCAGGAAGCGACGGTTCTGGCCGTCTTCTTTTTCCTGGGTTCTCAGATCCGATCCGGTTCTGCCATACAACTTGATCGCGCCAAGAGCGTCATGTCCTTTATCCTGGGCGCGTCGTTCTTGTTTGCGGTCGCTGTTTTCCTCTTCCGCGGCGCATTTGTGGAACTTATTGACACGCCGGAGGAGATCCGAACTCAGACCAGCGCGTTCCTGGCCATCAACGTCTTCAGCATCCCGTTCACGCTTCTCTCCGCCGCCATAGTTGTACTTTTCCAGGCATTGGGAATGCGACGCGTGGTGTTTGCGTTGGCGATTCTCAATGTCCTGCTGCTATTCATCCTGGACAGCCTGCTCTTCGGAGGGCACAACTTCTCGCTCAATGCTGGTGTTGTCGGTGTAGGCTGGTCGACCCTCCTGTCAAGCGCGATCCTCTTTGCCGTCGGTGTGGGCCTCTTGCTTGGCTCCCGCCGTATACCGAGCGGCTACCTTACGACGCTTCCGTCCTTCGCCGATATGCGGCAGTACTTCCGTGTTGGGTTTGGCAGCGGCGTGGACAGCGCAGTCAGAAACGCCGCCTATTTCATCATGATTATTCGGCTCGTCAACACGATCGGCACAACAGAGATAAGCGGCTACTACGTGGCAATCCAGATACTGTGGAGCTTTATGCTGGTGCCCATCCTTGCGTTCGCTGACTCCTCCAAGGCGCTGGTCGCCCAGGAATCAGCCAACCCCGAACGTGTGCGCGTCATCTGGCGATCATCAATGCTGATTACCAGCGTTATGATGCTGGTGTGGATTGCGCTTACGCCGTGGCTCTCCACGTTTGCAAGTGCGCTGTCCGACGATTCGGATATCGTTCAGGCTGCGGTCACCGCATTCGCAATCCTGTTTGTGCCGTACATCATGTTCTGCTTCAACACTGTGACGGATGCCGTGTTCTACGGCTTGGGCAAAACCCAATACATGGCTTACCAGTCAATCCTTACGAACGGAACGGTCTATGTGATTGCGTTCCTGCTGTACGTGACGAACATTTGGGACGTGACCTACGTAGGGATTATGGTTCTGTTTGCATTAGGGATTGTCGTCGACACTGTCCTGACACTGTGGTTCCTGTGGCGTGTACTGTCCGCGGACGGCGGCCGGCCGCTTGCAGTCGGCCCACTCCGACACGCGTAACCCGGAATCTCTGCGCTACCTACGTCAGCCACTCAGCGAGTTCGTTCCGGTTTCGCTCCAGCCAGAGGCGGTTGAGCTCTATCCGTTCCAGTGACTGCTGGATTGCGCGAGTGGCGGCCGGCGTTGGGTGCTCGTCGAAGAATGAGCGCACGTCGTGCGCCGCCTCTTCTGTCGCGAATCCGCCCGTGATGGACACAAGCCGCATGATCGCGAACCCGCCCCCTGCGTAGCGGCGCTCCAGTTCCGGCCAGTTGCTTTTCATGAACTCCCACGTCAGATTCAGGCCGCGAATGTTGCCGCCCACGCCCATGAGGATGCGTGGCGCGTCCTGCACCCGTATCTGATCCTGGTCGACGGACATATCAAGAGCCCGCTGCAGCAGCTCCGGCTGACTGAACTGTGTGAGAGCCATCTGCATGCGGACCTTCTCTTCCTGCAGATCGAACTCGCGCTCCAACCGCTTCATGGTCTCGAATGTCTCATCGTTGCCGTGCTCCGCGCTCAGGTTGTACACAAGGGCGCGCAGGTCGGGCCGCAGCGATGACTCATCCTCAAGGAAATGTGCGAATCGCGCCGCCGCCTCGGATAGCACGGCCTCATCGCCGAAACCACCTGCCGCGCTCAATGCTACGGCTCGCAGCAACGTTCGCAGATGGGCTTCATTCTCCGGTTGTTCCCAGCCGATCTTGCCGGCGACCGTCTGCGTCAGCCCTCTCGCAAACTCCCGGTAGCGTTCGAGGTATGGCTCATTGCGGGACAGCGCCTCGATAGCGCCGAGTTGCGATGCCATTGCCGCCCAGATGGTGTAGTCTTCGTCGTCCGTGTAGGCCTGTGCCAGCTCAAGGTAGTTGCGGGCCGGGATATGGCGGGCGCGGGACAGCGCGTACGTGTCCTCCAACAGTGTCAGGCGATCCGGCGCGGACAGCTCCCCCGTCCGAACCGCGGCAATCAGTCGGTCAAGCTCATCCTGCTGGTAGCCCACGCGATAGAATCCGGTGCCCCCCGCGTTGACCTTGATCCAACCGTCTCCGGATGCCGCCGAAATATCGATGATTTCTGTCCGGCCCGTGAAAAGCGTCCGAGCTTCATCAGCGCTACCCTGTGCAGTAATGCGCACGGGTACGTGCCAGAGAGTCTCATCCTCGCTTGGTCCCGAGTACAGGAAACGCCGCTGTGTCAGCGAGATACTCGCCCCGGCATTGCCTCGAGTCGTTTCCACCGTTACCACGGGATAGCCAACCTGCTTGACCCAGGAGTCCATCATGCCGGGGATGTCCTGACGGGCGGCGTCCCCCATCGCGCGCCACAGGTCTGCCCCCTCCGCGTTGGAGTACGCGAACTCGCGCATGTAATTGTTCAGGCCGCTCCGGAAGGCGTCCGGGCCGATGTGTTGCTCCAACATGCGAAGAATGGACGCGCCTTTTTCATAGCTGATGGCATCGAAGAGCTGGCTGACCTCGTTGGGGTTCCGCACTTCCGATTCGATTGGGTGGGAGTTCTCGAGTCCGTCAAGGCCCATGCCGGGCGCGACGTCCGTGGCGATGAACTGCGTCCAGATCGCCCAGTCCGGGAAGAGGGTGTCCGCCGCCTTGGCCGCCATCCACGACGCGAAACTCTCGTTCAGCCAGAGGTCGTTCCACCATGCCATCGTCACGAGATCGCCGAACCACATATGCGCCATCTCATGTGCAACGATTTCTACGATGCGTTGGCGCGTGCCGGGCGAGGAACTTGTCGGATCGAAGAGCAGCGCGACCTCGCGGTACGTCACCGCTCCCCAGTTCTCCATTGCCCCTGCCGCGAAGTCCGGCAGCGCAATGTGATCCAGCTTGCTCAAGGGGTAATCAACGCCGAAGTAATTGTTGTAGTAGTCGAGCAGGCGCACCGACGTTTCCAGCGCGAACTCTCCAAGCTCAACCTGCCCAACCGTTGCCCAAACGCGGTTAAGCGTTCCATTGGCCGACCGCGCCTCGATGGACTCCATTTCACCGACGATGAAGGCGAGCAGATACGTGGACATGATTGGCGTAGTGGGGAAACTGACCCGCTGGGTGCCGGGGCCCTCAGGCTCAGGCGCGGACTCCAGCGTGTTGGAAATCGCCGAGAACCCTTCGGGAATGATCAGGTCGACCTGGAACGTTGCCTTGATTGCCGGCTCGTCCCAGCAGGGGAAACACCGCCGCGCGTCAGAGGCCTCGAACTGTGTCGCCGCCATCCGCCGCTCAACCCCGTTCTTGTCCCGGAACGTGCTCAGGTAGAAGCCGTGCAGCTGATCGTTCAGTATTCCGGTGAATGAAATCTCAAGGGTCCCCGATCCAACGGGCATCGGCTCGCCAAAACTGATCGAGGCTGTTTCTTCATCCTCGTTGTACGTTATCCCCGTCAATGCCGAGGTTTCGCCGCCGCGCGGTGTGTACGTTGCAGAGCCTAATTCGAGCTCAATGGCGTTTAGGACAACCACATTCGTGATTTCCGTCACAAGAACGTCAATAGCCACGGAACCCGTAAATGTAGCCTTTCCAAGGTCCGGCGTGAGTTCCAGCTTGTAGTGCGACGGCCTCACGGACCGGGGTAGCAGGGTGAACCGATCATTTTCGTTTGTCGTCATCTCTCCGACTCTTCATGTGATTGGCCGGAACGCGCCAAGGTGCTCCGACATGTCTGTGATTGCTTAAAGAGTAGAATTGTGGACTATTTCTAAGCAAGGTGCAAGGCAGTGATCTGAACAAAAAATCCGTATACTGAGACAAAACCCGGTCCGAGTGGAGAATGGTTAACCGCCACCATGACCCCCCAATCAGTTCTCCTGTCCACTGCCTCCCGACGTTGTCCCGAGGCCTTAGGTAAGTGTTCGGCTCTGATTGTTGCGCTTCTGGTGCTCTTGATTGGCGCTTGTGGAGACGAAATCAGTCCAACGCAGACGCCTACGGAAAGTGTGATTGCGCCAACTTCGACAGCGACTGCCCTCTCGCCCACAGCGCGGCCCGATGACCAGGCTGAACTTGTGGAGACGAATGGCGACACATCGCCGCTAAGGAACCCCTCTGCAGAGTGGACGGAATGGAACACCTCCCTGGAACCGCAGCCATGGTGGAGGGATTCAGAGCCGTATTCGTGCCACACACCCCCGAAAGAGGCGTCGCCGTGGATAGCAGCGGGAATGGTGGATCTTGGCGGCTCCGACCCCCTGTCGCTCATTCGTTATTACGGAAATGGCAGCTACCTGCGGTACGGGGGCATGGGTTTTTACGGATGTACTCTCACGAAGAAATACTCTGACGCTACCCACCTTGACTCGCCCAAGGATCCCACCTACTACTCGCTGGGCAATCTGGACATTGACATCGACATTGTGCGGGTGCCGCCGGACGCGACCGGATGGTTTCAGGACGATGGCGAACGAGAGTCAATGAGCATGGAAGAAGCCGTAGCCCTTTTTAATGCGCATGTCAGTCCCTACTACGCAAGGATCTCGGATGGCAAACTTAACATGCGATTCCGCGCGGGCGTTGAATTCACCTTGGAAGGCGAGGCTTCTCCCGACGATGTGGAGTCCCAACATATGTACGTCATTGGCGCGCAGGACTGTCGCGGCGAACAGAAGGAAAGTGGACAGTGCATTTCCGAGGGTCTCGGCGGATTAAATCGTATTCTGCTTACCGATGTCACCGAGGACACTGGAGGGTTTGCCTGGAACGGAAGCGCGCAATTCGGGCTGGTTAGCCTGCGTCAGGCCAATATGGAGACGATTGTTCATGAGATCGGCCATGGCTGGATGTTTTGGCCACATTCATATGCAGAGGTTCTCTGGCGTCCAGGAGGCGCCGACTCTGCACTTGATGTTCCTAATCCCTATAGCAATTCAGTCGATATGATGTCCGCTCTCACGCTGTTGCCCGTACCAGGGTGGCATTCTGATATGCCTTCAACGCTAGCGATTAACCGATATGCCGCAGGATGGATTGACCCAGATGAGGTTGCGCTGCATGTTACTGAGGAAGGCAGGTATACATTGCAACCTCCTCGCCAGGGCGGCCATCAATTCCTTGTTGTCTCATCCGGTCACCCGTATTCCTTTACAACACTGGAAGTATTGGAAGAACGTAGTCCGGCCCATATTGACGAAACCCCCCAGGTATTTGATCCCTCGGCGCCCGGGCAGCGTCGACCGCTGCGCTATCAGGGCGTCTTCATCAGTCGTTACGACCAATCTACCGGCACAGGATCCTATGCACGGCTTGGCCCCGCTCTCTATGACCAGCGCAATCCCAATTTTGAGACTGACGTAGGGTGGGGAAGGGACGACTACTCTGTGGTTCCGGACGGCGAGACGCGGGACATCGGGGGTGGCGTGTCCGTCGCCGTCTCCCGGAATGCGGACGGCAGCTATGAGGTGACAATCACCGGCGGACGGATTGCCCCATTCGAACAGTGGTGCAATCCCTTTTGGTTTGCGGGCCGCGAGTATGACACCGGCTGCGCGCTAGAGGGCAGGCTGGAATAGGGATGAAATCCGCCTCTCTATTGTCTGCGGCCTTCAACGAGCTACGAGCTCGGATAGCGAGACGGGCCTGGCCAGGAGCATCGCGAGGGCGCTGAGAACATAAAGCGTTGCGAAGAGAATAAACGCAGGCAGGTATGTATCGATTAGGTCGTAGGAGAGCGTGCCGATGATGGGGCCGCCGGCCTGCACGATGACCTGGAACGGCGTGGTGAAACCGCGTATCGCCCCCTGATGCCGCCTGCCATAGTAATCCGCCCACACCAGGTTCATTAGCATCGGCAGCGAGCCGAACGATAAGCCATGCACAAGCGAAAACGTCAGGGCTGTAGGAACATCATCCGTGATGATGAGCAGCGCGACGCCAGCTGTTGCGAACGAGAAGGCCAGAGCCATCACGAAACGCACGTGCATCCGTTCAGCGACGAATCCCACGATTAGCGATCCCGTCGCGCCAATGAGCGACCACACCGTCAGAATCATTGCGGCCTGCGCCTCTGACATTCCCTGATCGGTCATGTACGGAAAGAGATTGAAGTTGATGCCGCCGATGTTGAATGCCAGGGCGCTGGTGGCAAATAGAATCAGGTAAAAGGAGCGTGTGCGCAGTGCCTGTGCCAGCGTGAACGATGCCTCTTCGCTGGCGGCATATGACTGCGGAGACTCAATGCCGTCCTCATCTGCAGGGTTGTCGCCGTCCGGACGCAGCCCCATATCCTCGGGCTGCCGCCGCAGGAACAGCGCGACCGGCACAAGGGTCATTGCCCACACCAACCCTCCAAGCGCGATCGCCGCGCTCTGCCAGCCCGAACGCAATATGAAAAAGGTCGCATAGGGCGGGAAGATTGCTTGGCCAAAGCGGATGCCCGTAATGGAGAACGACATGGCCCGACCGCGCCGTCGAATGAACCACTTGGCCACCACCACGCCGGCGACGATGGACAGAAAGCCCGTATTCAGGGCACGGTTTGTGACAATGATGGCGTAGAACTGCCAAATCTCTGAAATCTGGCTCAGAGACATCACAACCCCACCCAGCAGCATGAATGCAATCAGCGTCGGTATCCGTGGGCCACGTCTATCGAGGATCGGCCCTATCAAAACGGCGAGGCCGGCGCCGACAATCCCTCCGATCCCGATCGCGGTTGAGAAGGTTGTGCGGCTCCACCCAAAATCCTCAGTAATCGGCTTGACGAAAACGCTGATGGCCGGGTTGTACTGTGCTGTCTGGGCAACCGAGACGATAAACATCGTCGCGACAATCACCCACCCGTAGTAGAAGCGCCGTCCCAAGGGGGGCGGCGCGGGCGTTTTCGGCCTAGATTCCATACAACACAGATTAACGGCTGGGCTCACCCAAAAGCGTGGTGTCCAGTCTCAATTGGCGGGATACAATTGATTGGTCATGCCCGATGCGACCTACACCGTCATCCTGGAGCCCGAGCCCGCGGGCGGATACTCAGTACACTGTCCGGCGCTGCCGGGCTGCGTCGCTCAGGGTGAAACTCGAGACGAGGCTATTGACGCCATCAATGCTGCGATTCAGCAGTCGCTCTCCGCATGGGCAGAAGATGATATGGCGCCACCGGCGGATTCAATGGACTACCTGGGTGATGAGCTATATGAAATCCTTGCCGCCCGTGCCGACGACAATTTGCCGCTCACCTGCGAGACGGTCGAGGTTGAGGTGGACATCGGAGATCAGCAGCAGAGCGAATTCGAAGACGAACGTCCGCCCGTGCTGATAGTGCCGGGCACTCCCGGCGCGGACATGATCAATCGCGGCGCACTCAAGGCCCTCATCCGCCACTCCGGGATGACCCCGGAGGAGTTTGAGATCTATGTGAAAGCGGAGGCACGGATGACGGAGCTGCGCATCACGAACCTCAGCCGACCGACTGGCCCCCAAGTGGCCGGCGGGTAAGCCTCTCCTGACATGGTCTGTTTACGCAACGGCACCCTGATTAGATTGACCTTTCAATAAGAAAGACGCTATAATCGCCGCTGTTGTCCGTCACGGGACGGGCGTTTTTGATACCAGTTTTCGAGTACGGACAGTCACAAAAGCGCGGGGAACATGTCCACACTCACCGACGAATTAGCTGACGTTGAGAGCAGCGCGCTCGCTGAGCTTGAGCGCATCTCAGACAGGGATGCGTTGGAGCAATGGCGTGTGACTTGGCAGGGTCGACGACAGGGTCGGCTTCCCAAGCTGCTGGAGCAACTACCGACGCTTCCCATTGAAGATCGGCGTGAAGTCGGTCAACTCGCCAATCGGGTGCGCTCTGCTCTGGAAAGCGCCTACGATGAGCGCCGCGCTGTCCTTGAACACGCGAACGTGGCGCAGAGGCTGTCTGCGGAAGCCATTGACGTGACGTTGCCCGGACGCGGAGTCCCTTCCGGAGGACTGCATCCCACGACACAGACGCTGCGAGAGATCATCGACGCATTCAGGCCGATGGGATTTCGAGTCGTCGAGGGTCCTGAAGTGGAGTGGGACTACTACAACTTTGAGGCGCTGAACATTCCAGCGGATCACCCGGCACGTGATCAGTGGGACACCCTGTGGCTGGACATTGAGGACGATGACGGCAAGCGGCCTTTGCTGTTGCGGACACACACGTCGCCCATGCAGGTACGCATCATGGAGGCGCAGGAGCCCCCCATCCGAGTCCTCGTCCCGGGGCGTGTGTTCAGACACGAGGCGACAGACGCATCGCATGAATCGGTCTTTTTCCAGGTTGAAGGCCTCGCCGTTGACCGCGGCATCACATTCGCGGATCTCAAGGGGACACTGTACGCCTTTGCGCGCCGCATGTTTGGCCCTGATCGCCGCATCCGCTTCCGCTGTGACTTTTTTCCGTTTGTGGAGCCGGGTGTGGATATGGCTATTGACTGCTTCGCGTGTCGGGAGGAGGAAGGTTGCCGTATCTGCAGCCAAACCGGTTGGCTGGAGATCATGGGCGCCGGGATGGTGCATCCCGAGGTTCTGAGGCGAGTCGGCTACGACCCGGACGAGTACACAGGGTTCGCATTCGGTATGGGGCCGGAACGTATTGCGATGCTTCGACATGGTATCGACGATATCCGGCATTTCTATGCCAACGATTTGAATTTTCTTGAGCAGTTTTAGCTCGGTGGGAATGGCGCGAGGAATAGAGAGGGATTCCGACAACGGGAGGAGGATGAGATGACCGAACGAGCAGAGCAAGTGATGGTGAATTTGACGCTATCACTAAACGAGTTCGCCACGATTCTTGGCTGTGTCAGCGCGGCGGGTGAGAGGTCATTTGCGGTAGATCAAGGCGTCGTGTACGTGGAACTCGCGGATAAGCTGCGGGACGCACAGCGGGAGATGCTTGGCCCGATGTCGGTCGGCGAAGGAATGAGCATCGTGCGGGAGATCCAGGATGTGGAGAAGGCCACGGTCTACCATCTACGATAGGATTGGCCGGGAGTTGCGGGACACGCAAGCTGAATGACTACGCAAGGTGGTTCGGTTCCAACCCAGCAGAATTGCCCTAGCTGCAATGCCCTCGTGTACTACGAGGGTTATAGCCAGTTGTCGTCGAATCTGGTGCCCCATCGTTTCCATTGCCATGCATGCTGGAATGTGTACCTTGTGCGGTCGACGTCGCACAAGCCCCCACGCTTTCGCATCACCATGAGGCACATGGCGGTGGGGCCGAGCGACCTCGCAACTGCGGAGGCCATCGCCAACCAGGGCCACGGTGACGGGGCTGAAACACCTGCGGCAACGGACGGCGAGGCCGCGTCGACGGACAGTGAAACAGATCGAACGGAGTAAGACAACGCGATGCGCGTGTCACTCAAGTGGCTGCGAGAATACGTCGATTTTGATCTGACGCCCGAAGAATTGGCGTATCGGCTGACCATGGCCGGTCTTGAGGTCGGCGCAATCGAGCGCGTCGGCGGGGATTGGGACAATGTCCTGGTCGGCTACGTTGAGCGGCTTGGACCGCACCCGAATGCGGATCGCCTAAAGCTGGCCACCGTTGACACCGGTTCCGAGCAACTGGAAGTCATCTGCGGCGCGCCGAATGTGGAGGGCGGCCAAAAGATCGTGCTGGCCCGTGTCGGAGCGACACTGACGAATCCGCAGACGGGCAATCAGGAAACACTCAAGGCGGCGCGCATCCGCGGCGTCGTATCGGAGGGCATGATCTGCTCAGAGCGCGAGCTTGGCCTCGGTGACGATCATGAAGGCATTCTCGTATTACCGGGCGATGCGGTCCCTGGTATGCCACTGGAAGACTACTTGGGAGATGTCATTCTCGACGTTGAAGTCACGGCCAATCGGCCTGACTGTCTGTCCATGCTCGGCGTGGCCTGGGAGGTTGGGGCATTGACAGGCAATCCGGTGCGAGTGCCATCCCTGGAGTACGAAGAGGACGGAGATCCCATAACAACAAAGGATCTTGTTGACCTCCGCGCGCCGGAATTCGCGCCGCGCTATACATCTGCCCTGGTCACGGGCGTGACGGTCGGCCCTGCGCCCGGCTGGATGCAGATGCGGTTGAAGTCGGCCGGCGTGCGGCCAATCTCCAACGTGGTTGACATCACCAACTACGTCATGCTGGAGATTGGGCAGCCGCTGCATGCGTTTGATCGGGACAAAATCGCTGGCGGCAAGCTTATCGTCCGCCGCGCTACGCCGGACGAACCTCTCGAAACGCTGGACGGTCGCTCGCATTCTCTTTCCACCGAGGATTTGGTCATTGCAGATGAGAACGGGCCCGTGGGTCTGGGTGGCATCATGGGCGGGGAGAACTCTGAAGTCTCGGATTCCACCACAGACATCATCCTGGAGTCCGCGTCATTCGGTTTTGCCAGCACGCGCCGCACAGTTCAGCGCCGCCGCATTGAGGTAGGCGGCAAGCGTGGCACGGAAGCCTCCCAACGCTTCGAACGGAATCTGCCCATAACACTCCCGCCCATCGGCCTGCGCCGTGCCGCCAAGATGCTGGTTGAACTCTGTGGCGGGACAGCCGCAAAGGGCATCGCCGATGACTGGCCCGACAGGCAAGGGCCGGCGGTTGTCACCATGACCTCGGAGCGCATGAAGCAGGTGATGGGTACGGACCCGGGACGTGAGATCTCGGAACGGACGCTGCGCTCACTAGGCTTCGAATTGACGGCCACAGACAGACCGGATGGCGAATACACCATTGACGCAGGTGTCCCGTATTGGCGGACCGATATCGGGATCCCGGATGACTTGATAGAAGAGGTGGCGCGGATTGTCGGCTATGATGCCGTTCCTGTCACGCTGCTTCCCTCAACAGGGGAGCCTGACCTGCCGGACCCCGCAACGCAGATCAAGGATGACGTGCGCGACACTCTTGTGATGCTTGGCAATCGGGAAACAATCTCCTATCCGCTCGTGCCGATGGATCTTCTGCAGGCAACGATTCCCGGGGACGCCCCACAAGACCCGCTGCGCGTCTGGAATCGGATGTCCCCTGACCAGGAGTATTTGAGAACATCTCTACGTGGCAGTTTGCTGCGAACGCTCGCGAATAACGAGCGCGGCGTCGGTAGAGAATCGTACCGACTCTTTGAGATCGGGCAGGCCTATCTCCCGCACGGCCCGCGCCATCAGCCGGAGGAACGGACGTATGTGACCGGCGTACTGGCGGGAATGCGTGAGAATCGTTCATGGATTGACGGCAACGACGCCGACTCAGAGGAAATGGACTTCTTTGACGCAAAGGGCCTTGTCGAGAACCTGCTTGGCGCGATAGGCGTCCGCGCACGTTATGAGGCGGCCGAAGACCGCATCCTGGCACATGGGCGCACGGCGCACATCCTGCCGGATGAGGGTGGCCGGCCATTTGGAACCATCGGCGAGGTTCACCCCGATACGCTGGCGACGCTGGACATCCGAACTCCCCGCGTAGTGCTCTATGAGATCGATCTGATTGCTGTCCTTGAACATCGACGCGAGGCTGAGAGGACATGGCAGTCCGTTTCCCGCTATCCCGGTGTGCTGCGGGAGCTTTCGCTGCTCATCGATGAGGGAACCCCCGCAGGATTGGTGAGCGACATCATCCGCGACTTTCCGTCCGTCGTGCGTTCATCACTTGTGGACGTTTACCAGGGCCCGCAGGTGCCGGAAGGCAAGAAGTCTCTCGCATTTTCGCTTGTCTGGCAGTCACCGACACGCACATTGACGGATACTGAAGTGGATGTCGCGGAGACACAATTGCTGGATAAACTGCAACGAGAAACGGGCGCGACTCTACGCTCACAGGCATAACGGGGATGCGCCATTCAAGACGAAAGGCGCATTGAGGCGATGACGACAGATACAGGCATGATTCTTGTAGAGGAGGCGCTTGAGCGCGTCTTGGCCGATATTCGGCCTCTGACGCCTGCGCGTGTCCCGCTTGCCGATGCCAACGGTCTTGTGCTTGCGGATGACGTGCGCTCCGCAATCTCTATCCCGCCGCTCCCGAACTCCGCCATGGACGGTTACGCCGTGCGAGCGGAGGATGTGGCCGCGGTGACGCAGGGCTCACCAGTTGTGCTGCCTGTCATTGGGGAGATTGCGGCGGGCTCGCCGCCTGAACCCGCCGTCACTCCGGGAACCGTCGTGCGTATCATGACCGGCGCCCCCATCCCACCCGGCGCGGACACTATCGTCCGCTTTGAGGACACAGACGAAGAGAGCCGTCGCGCGAATGGACAGCCACTGGACACCATTACGATCTATGCCTCCCCGAGAATCGGCACCTCCGTCCGTGCTGCCGGTGAAGATGTGCAGGCAGGCGAGATGGTGTTGGCGAAGGGCACGGAATTGACGCCTGCGCGGCTTGGCGTTCTGGCTTCCGTCGGCATGGTGACCATTCCCGTCTACCCACGTCCTGTCGTTGCGATCCTCGCGTCAGGCAACGAGATTGCCTCGCCCGGTGATGAGCTGGCAGTGGGGCACATTTATGACATCAATACATACACAGTGCAGGGGCTAGTGCAACAGATGGGCGCAATCGCGCGTCCGCTGGGCATTGCCCGTGACACTGAGGAATCTGTCCGCAAACACGTGGAACAAGCGCGGGAGGCCGATTTCCTGATCACATCGGCCGGTGTCTCTGTTGGCTACTACGATTTGGTGAAGGAAATCCTACAGTCACTCGGTGACGTCCGCGTGTGGGCGGTACGCATGCGCCCAGGCAAGCCCGTCGTATTCGGAATACTACGTGGGGCGCCGGACGAGCCGTGGGGACGAGACGTGCCGCATCTTGGTCTGCCTGGCAACCCGGTGAGCGCGATGGTCGTCTTTCACATGCTCGCGCGTCCGGCGCTGCGGAAGATGATGGGACACGAGGCCTGGGACTCGCCATCGCTGACGGCTGTACTGGATGATCCGATCGAGAACGAGGACGGCCGCCGTGTTTATGCCCGTGCCGATGTCTATCGTAGCGACGACGGTCGCATGCATGCACGTCTCTCCGGCCCGCAAGGCTCAAATATCCTGACCGCCATGGCACGGGCGAATGGACTGGCGATCTGCCCGGAGGATGTGAAACGCCTTGAAGCGGGCGACGAGACACGCGTGGAGCTGCTGGGGGAGACGGGAATCTCGGGCGGCGCTCCTGCAGGCGAATGAAGCCATTCTTCATTGGCCGCATCCTGATGGCGGCCTTGGGCATCATCGTTGCTCTCATCGCCATCATTTCCTGGACAATGGTCTCCCAGGCCGTGGTTGCTGAACGAGAACCTGTTGAGGTTACCCCGCTCGAGTACGGCATGGCCTATGAGAACATCGAATTTCCACCGCGCATGCCGGAAGAACGCGCTGAGGAGAACCCGATAACGCTGAGGGGTTGGTGGATTCCGAGAACTGCTGAATCCGTGGGTTCTGATTCGGCGATCATCGTTGTTCACGGCCTTGACTCGAATCGAGCCCGCGACCCGGAAGTTTACATGCCGCTGATTCGAGACCTTCGAGACAGAGGCTTCTCGCTGATTATGTTTGACCTGAGGGCGCACGGAGAATCGGATGGGGAAGTGATGTCCGCCGGCTACTACGAGCGTTACGACGTGCTCGGCGCGATGGACGTTGTTGAAACCCGGTATGGGATTCCGGCGGAGCGCATTGGCGTGTTGGGATTCTCGATGGGAGGAGTTGCGGCGCTGCTAGGGACCATTGAAGAGCCACGGCTGCGCGCCCTTGTTGTCGACAGCGCCTTTGCGAATATTGATGACCTTTTTGCAGTCGAAGTGGCTGATCGAACGCCGCTTCCGGAGTGGACGGTAAACGTAGTAAAGCCGGGTATGGAGATCGTGGCGCGGGTACGGTACGGAATACCGCTGTCGGCCCTCAAGCCTGAAGAATTCGTGGTCGAGATTGATTTCCCTCTCCTATTCACGCACTCGGAGGACGACGACAGGATCGCCGCCGATCACTCAGAACGGATCGCGGCGGCGGCCACCCATCCCGAAACCCGCCTAAAATCGTTCCCGTCCGGCGGCCACAGCTCGGCCTTCAGTGACCATCCCGACGAGTATCTAAATGTCGTGACAGAGTACTTTCAGTGGCGTTTCGACAGCGGCTAAGCCAATTGACACTTTTGCCCGTCCGCGCCTAGAATAAGCCGCCTTTAGCGGCTTCGGTGGGCTGAATTTTTGGGGGTTAAAGTGACCACACGCGCTTTCATACTGGTAGAGACTTCCGTGGGCAAGACACAGGATGTTGTGGAGGAGCTCAAGAAGGTTCCTGAGATGACATCCGTTGATGCGGTGACAGGCCCTTACGATGTCATCGCAACGATTCAAGCAGAAGACCTCAACACGGTTGGCAGCCTCGTTGCCAGCCGCATCCATACGATTGGGGGTATTCTGCGCACCGTCACCTGCCTCTCGGTCTCACTTTGAATTGACCCAAACCCGGTGCGACGAAGCGATCGTGTTGAGCCGATAGCTTCCTGATACAGGGCGCGGTTGAGCAAGAAGCAACGCATCAAGATACGTAGACGCGGGGAGAGCGGTGATGGATTTCCGATTTTCTCAAGAAGACGAAGCGTTTCGTCAGGAAGTAAGGGAATTCGTCAACGCTGAATGGGATCCCAAGGGTTACGATTCTGTCGGCGCGTCTATCGCATCCTATGATCTCCACACCCATGAGGCGATAGACCTCGTCAAGGAATGGCAGCTCAAGCTCGCTGATAAAGGTTGGTGGACGCTGCACTGGCCGGAGCAATTTGGCGGAATGGGCGCGCCCATCTCACGGCAACTCATTTACCGGGAGGAAATGGCCTACTGGGGCGCACCGTCATCCGGCGCAAGCGACCTTGTAGGGCCTGTTCTGATGTACCACGGCAATGAGTGGCATCGGGATGAGTTGCTGCCGCATTACGCCACCGCCGAGATTGAGTTCTGTCGCTTGCTTTCAGAGCCGGGCGCAGGTTCCGACCTTGCGAGTGTCCAGACACGGGCGGTCGAAGACGGCGACGATTTTGTGGTCACCGGCCAGAAGATATGGACATCCATGGCGGAGATGGCCGACTACGGCCAGGCGCTTGTCCGCACGGATCCGGAGGCGGCGAAGCACCGAGGCCTGACGTATCTCATCATCGACATGAAGTCACCTGGCATTATTCTCCGCCCGCTGTATGACATGCTGGGCCGCCGCCGCTGGAGCGAGGTCTTCATGGATGAGGTACGCGTGCCCAAGCGCAACATGGTTGGAGAGGTCAACCGTGGCTGGTACGCAACCATGACGCACCTGTCATTTGAGCGTTCCAACATCGGTGGGCCCGCACGAATGCTCCGCACTGTCGAGGAGTTTATTGAATACGCGCGTGACGCCAAGGTGAACGGTCAGCCCCTGCTTGATGACGTGCGAGTGCGACACGTGCTGGCTGACATGCGCCTGCAGATTGAAGTGGCGCGGATGATTTCGTACCGCGTGGCGTGGATGCAGACGCGGGGTGAGATTCCCGTCAAGGAGTCCTCCCAGACCAAGTTGTGGGGGGACACCCTGCACCAGGGAATCTACCGTGGAATCGCCTCAATCCTGAACGACTATGGTCAGCTCCGCCCAGAGGACAAATGGGCGCCAGCAGGCCGATTCATGGGTGTGAACTCCATACTCGCGACAGGCCTGAGCATCGGCGGCGGCACAAGAGAAGTGCAGAAGAACATCATCGCCCAGCGGGCGTTGGGCCTGCCTCGGTAGCTTCTTTGTTTTGCTCGCCACAGGTACCTGCGTGGTATGCTGACGGCGATTAGCCGGGACACATGGTGTCGCATATTAGCCGTACACACAAAGTCCTAGTGCCATAAGGGAGGCAGACAACAGTGGACTTCACTTTTGCGCCGGAAGATGAGGCGTTTCGACAGGAAATTCGAGAGTTCGTCCGACGGGAATGGGATCCCAAGGACTACAACACAGACCTGAACGTCTTCGGCTACGACTTTGATAGTGCCGAATATCGTGAGGACGCCAAGGCCTTCCAGAAGAAGCTCGTTGAGAAGGGCTACTGGACGATGGCCTGGCCGCAAGAGTACGGCGGGCAGGGCATTCCGCTTTCCAAGCAGGTCATTTACGCGGATGAGCTTGCCTATGCAGGCGCGCCGCAAGGCAGCCCCAGCGCCAATATCACCGGCGCGATGATGTACCACGCCGAAGAGTCCATCAAGAACGAGTTCCTCCCCAAGATGGCGCAGAACGATATCGATTGGGCACAGGGCTTCTCCGAGCCCAATGCAGGCACAGACCTCGCCAGCCTGACCACACGCGCTGTTGAGGATGGCGACGATTTCGTCGTCACCGGCCAGAAGATCTGGTCGTCCGGCTCCCACTACGCCAACTGGTACCACGTACTGACGCGAACTGATCCGTCGGCTCCAAAGCATCGCGGAATCACGTATCTCATCATGCAGTTGAAGGACGACGACGGGGCGCAGATGCCCGGCATCACTTTGCGGCCTCTCTATGACATGTTTGGCCGCCGCCGCTGGAATGAGGTCTTCATGGATGAGGTTCGCGTTCCAAAGCGGCAGGTCATCGGAGAGGTCAACCGGGGTTGGTACGCTGCCATGACGACGCTCAATTTTGAGCGCGCGGGTGGCACGGGCGCGAGGAACGTCGCGGTTCTTGAAAAATTCCTTGACATGGCAAAGAACCTCAAGTTCAACGGCGAACCTGTCCTGAATGATCCCCTTGTCAGAAATCAACTGGCAGATCTACGCATTCGTGTCGAGACCGGCCGTATGCTTTCTCTGCGTCTTATCTGGCTCCAGTCCAAGGGTGAGGTGCCGCAGTCTGAGAGCCTGATCGCTAACCTGTACTCGTCCATGATGGCCAAGTTCAACTTCTGGCCTGCCCTGGCGCACATCATGGGGCCCTACCGCGCCCTGCTCCAGGGAGAGGGGCGCTCGCCGGACAATGGCATGTATGGTACGAACTACGCGCTTTCAATGGTGACAGGTTACGCGGGCGGTGGCGGTATCCTGCTTGCTCCGGGCCTGATTGCCCAGAGAGGACTTGGCCTACCTCGCTAGCCGTATTTCAACGCTAGTCAACACCAGTGAAAACTGGCGGTAGAGACGCCTCGGGTCAACAAGGATTGCGCCAATGTCAACGATGAGCGGCGGTGAAGCGCTGGTCGAATCCCTCATTCGGCACGACGTCGAGGTTGTATTCGGCATACCCGGTGTCCATATGTCCGGCATCGTCGCCGCGATGCGTGACGAGCCGTCCCTTCGACTGATTACCACTCGCCATGAGGCAGGGGCTGCCCATATGGCGGACGGCTATGCGCGCGTGTCCGGCAAGCCGGGTGTGTGTCTTGTGGTGCCGGGGGCGGGTGTGTACAACGCGGCATCCGGCCTCTCGACGGCGTATGCTCGATCCTCACCCATTCTTACGATCGCCGGACAGATACCGAGAGCCATGATTGGCAAGGATCTGGGCGCGGTTCATGAGGTCATGGATCAAGCCGGTATCGTTGCGCCGGTTACAAAATGGCGACGACAAATTCTGCGCCCAAGAGATGTGCCGGCCGCTGTGACCGAAGCATTCCGACAGCTGCGCACGGGCCGTCCGCGACCCGTTCTTATCGAGATGCCGCCTGATGCAGGGGTTGAGCGAGAAGACGTGGTTCTGCGCGATCCCGCTCCCGTATCACATATCGTGCCGAGCGTGGAGGACTTGCGCAGGGCCGTGCAAGCCATCATGGATTCCCGTCTGCCTATCATCTACGCCGGTGGCGGCGTGGCACAGTCGAATGCGGAAGAAGCCCTCGTCCGGCTTGCAGAGGCGACGAATATACCGGTCGTTACCTCAAGCGGAGGCAAGGGGACTATTCCGGATGACCATCCCTTCTCCTACGGCTCCTGCTTCGGCCCGCGCGCCGAGATGGACGAGATGAACCAGATCTATGAGGTGCTGGCCTCCGCCGATGTCGTCATCGGCATCGGTGCGCGCTTCTCAATGGGCAATCCTGCCGGAGAATCGTCCACCCTTATCAACATCAATATCGATGATTCGGAGCTAACACGGGTCCAGGCGAATACGATTCCCCTGCACGGTGACGCAGGCGCCACGATTGAGGCGCTGCTGCCGTTGCTTGCAGAGGCCGAAGCCCAGGATCGCCCGTCACCGGAAGAGGCCGTCGAAGTGACGAAAAGGCTCATGGCTTACTACGACGTTCGCGAGGAAGAGCCGCAGTATCCCATCCTGGAGATGATGTGGAATACCTTGCCTGAGGAAACCATCATTGCCTGGGACGTTACGCAATTCGGGTACTACGCGCGGTCTCACTACCGGGTAATTCGGCCAAAGACATACATCGACTCCGGCTATTCCTTCAACCTGGGATATGCGTTTCCCACTGCTATGGGCATCAAGGTGGCGCGTCCCGATGAGCCGGTCGTCTGTGTAACGGGCGACGGCGGCTTCATGTTCAATGCAGCAGAATTGGCGACCGCAGTGCAGTACGGAATCAATATCGTTACGGTCTTGTTCAGGGATAACGCATACGGCAACGTCGCCCGTGATCTCGATAATTACTTTGGCGGCGCATACGGCACCGAACTTCTCAATCCCGATATTGTCCAGTTTGCAGAGTCGTTCGGGGCGGTCGGTCTACGGGCGAGCGACCCGCAGGAGCTTGCGTCCCTTCTGCCTGAGGCCCTTTCCCTAAACGCGCCGGTTGTGATCGATGTGCCGCTGACAGATATATCGCTGCCTCGCGCAAAGATGTTCGCGGGCCAGATGCAGCCCCCGTGGACCATGCCGCAAGAAGGGCTGATAGACAGTTAGTGTCTGAAGTGGTGGCAGGGGAATATACCACCCTGTGATACGGATAAAAATCGCCGCGCTCTTGGTTATTCTTCTCGCCATCGGCAGTATTGGCTGCTCCTCCAACTTCACGGATAGTTCGCCGGAAGAGAATCCGGGATCGTCCTCCGTGGCTCTTGTTGAGGCTGGGATGAAGACGTTCGTCGCGAACTGCGCGGAGTGCCATGGAGCCGCGGGGCAGGGTCATCCTGATTGGCAGATTCAGAACGCGGACGGCACGCTGAACCCTCCGCCTCTCAATGGCGATGGCCACACCTGGCATCACGCTGACGGACTGCTCTATCGGATCGTGAGAGATGGCGGAGCAATTCCGAGCCAGCCGGATTTCAAAAGTGGGATGCCGGCGTTTGGAGACAAACTGACACGGCAGGAGATCATCGATGTCTTGCTGTATATCAAGACACTGTGGGACGGAAAGACCTTCTCAGACGTCTCGATTGCTGAACTGCAGGAACGGCGAAGCACCGCTGATCCGTTTCCCGCCTCCGGCAGCTAAAGCCGGAGAAGATATCCACCGTAAATTGCCCGCAAATGCACGCCGCACTGTATCATGACCGCGTAACGTCGCGAGTCGGCGAAAGGGTGAGGGGGTACGCATCATGGATTTCAGGTTCTCCGCAGAGGATGAGGCTTTTCGACAGGAGGTTCGCGAGTTCGTCCAGCGAGAGTGGGACGACCGCGGCTACGACCTCGTCTCCACGATGAATACCTCATGGCATCTCGATGACAACGCCGCTCTTGCTCACCAACACGAATTTGAACAGAAGCTTGTCCAAAAGGGCTGGTGGACGATGCACTGGCCGAAAGAGTTCGGCGGCCAGGACGCCGGCATTGAGCGGCAGCTTGTTTACCGCGAGGAGATGGCCTACCAGGGCGCGCCCTCCGCGCAGGGTGGGGGGCTTGTCGCGCCGTTGCTGATGATTCACGGGCAGGACTGGCAGAAGGAGTATTTCATACCACGTCTTGCCAACGCGGAGTTTGAATTCGCGCAGGGTTTCTCGGAGCCGAATGCCGGTTCAGATCTGGGATCACTGACGACACGTGCCGTCGCGGACGGCGATGATTTTGTTATCAACGGCCAGAAGATATGGACGTCAACGGCGCATCACCCTCGCGCCAAGTGGGGGCACATCCTTGTGCGGACAGACCCGGATGCCGCCAAGCACCGCGGCATCTCCTATTTCCTCATCGATATGGAATCCCCCGGCATCTCCCTACGGCCGCTGTACGACATGCTTGGCCGCCGACGCTGGTCTGAGTGGTTCCTTGAGGATGTTCGTATTCCCGCCCGCAATCTTGTCGGCGAACTCAACCGCGGCTGGTATGCCGCCATGACGACGCTTTCATTTGAGCGGGCATCCGTCGATATCCCCGCCGGATTGCTCCGTGAGTGGGAAAAAATCCTCGACTACCTTCGCGCGACGAACATGAACGGTGAACCGTTTACCGCCAACCCCATCGTGCGCAACGAGATGGCAGATTTGCGAATCTACGTCGAGTTGGGGCGTATGCTCGCGTACCGCGTTGCTTGGATGCAGACAAAGGGCGAGATGCCGCAGGCGGAAGGATCCCTTGCCCGTGTCTGGGCCGGCGAGGCGACACAGCGGATATTCCGCACAGCCTCTCGCCTGATGAAGGACATGGGCACGCTCATTCCCGGCGGCCCCGCTCGGTGGTCGCCAATGGGTGGCTACGTCGGCGCCAACCACTACCTCTCGACAGGGCGGACATTCGGCGGCGGCACCAAGGAGATCCAGCGCAACATCATCGCACAGCGGGGGCTGGGCTTGCCGAGGTAGAGTGCCGGAATCATCGTAGGCAATAGGGCAACACGGCCATGATGGAGCGCGAATGGGCGCAGTGCGCATACTGCGCCGACCCGTTCACTGATTTCGGGCCCAAGCCCAATTGGGAGCACGTGATTCCGCTTGATCGCGGCGGTTGCGATCACCTCGCCAACCTGGTGCAGGCATGCCCGGACTGCAATCGGGCGCTCACGGGACAGAACGAGCGCGGCACGCTGACTCCTCTGGAATGGTGGGCGCGGCAGGAATGGTTCCGCGACGGGCCTGAGGATGTGACCTCATTCGATTACGCGGGCTGGTCTCAGCATCAACGGCAGGACGCGCTCAACCGCGCCGCATATTGGGAAGCGCGTGCCCGCTGGCACCTCCAATTCGAATGTACGACCAACCCCCACGGTCAGATCTCTCCTCTCCACCACGACTAGCGAAACCGACGCCGTTCGTCCCTTTACCCAATCGCCTGCGGGTGCTAGAGTGCGCCTAGCTTTGTGAGGGTAACGGACCGTCGTGCCCTCAAGCGGCGGTAACCATCGCGTTGGCGATGAGTGGGCAGGAGGCGTTCCGATGGATTTTCGGGAAGACCCACAAGATCACGCATTTCGCACTGAGGTGCGTGATTTCATCAATAAGAACTGGGACGAAAAGGGCTTTGACGGCCATAGCATGTCCGTCCGCTCCTGGGACTTCGATACGGTGGAGTCCCGTGAGAACGACAAGGAGTTCGTGAAGAAGCTTGTCGACAAGGGCTGGTACACCATGACCTGGCCAAAGGAGTTTGGTGGCGGGGACTACCCCATCAGCCAGCAATTCATCTATAAGGAAGAATTGGCATACGCCAACGCCCCCAACGGCTCACCGCAGTCCAACATCACCGGCGCGCTGATGTTCCATGCCTCGGATGAAGTCAAAGACGAATTCTTGCCTCGCATGGCGAACGGCGACATTGAATGGGCGCAAGGCTTCTCCGAGCCGAACGCCGGCACGGACCTCGCTTCACTCCAAACCCGCGCCGTCGAGGACGGCGATGATTTCGTCATCACCGGCCAGAAGATTTGGTCGTCCGGCGCTCACCTCGCGGACTGGTATCACGTGCTGGTCCGCACGGATCCGGAGGCTCCCAAACACCGCGGCATTACATACCTGCTGGTGAACCTCAAGGATGAGCAGGGTACCCGACCTGATGGCCTGACCCTGCGGCCGCTGTACGACATGATGGGCCGCTGGCGCTGGTGCGAGGTCTTCATGGACGGCCTCCGCGTGCCGAAGAAATACGTGCTCGGCGAGGTTAACCGTGGCTGGTACGCCGCCATGACCACGCTGAACTTCGAGCGAACCGGCACGGAGGGCCCCGTGCGTCACATCGGCATCCTTGAGCGATTCATCGACCTTCTGAAAGAAACGAAGTTCAATGGGCAGCCCATACTTGAGGACCCAATGGTGCGCCACAAGCTGGCCGATCTGCGCGTCACGATCGAGGCGGATCGGCAGCTCGCGAATCGCGTTGCGTGGATGCAGGCTCGTGGCGATGTGCCGCAGCACGAGGGCGCAATCTCGGGCCTTCGCAACCAGGTGACGGCCAAGCTGCACTTCTGGCCTGTACTCGCCAAGATTATCGGCGACTACGGTATCCTGAATCGCGGCGAGGACAGGGCACCCCACAACGGCTACTATGGCGCCTACAACGCCATCTCTCTGTCGCTTGGATTCGGCGGTGGCGGCGGTATCCTGTTGGGCCCCAACATTATTGCCCAACGAGGACTCGGGTTGCCTCGCTAACGGCGTAGGGCGGCATTTGGGCCGTATAAAGCAAACCAGACTCCCGCGCCCAAAGGTGCGGGAGTCTCATTTCTGCGACAGATACTTCGGATGCGGCTCACCCAGTCTCAGAATAGGGGCGAAATGGGAGAACACTCTACAATATGGCAGAGGCCAGCTTTGTTCTGGCCGAGGCAGTACCCCAGTGGACCGGTAGCCCAAGAGCTAGAAAGGACTGAGAATTGAGCAACCTGCCCATTACTATCCGAACCTGGTTGCCGACGCTAATCCTGCTAGTGGGTGTGGTCGGCGTTGCTATGTTTGCGGCGTGCGCGAATGAGGAGCCGACGCCGGGTGCGCGAGATGCCGGGCAGCCCTCGCCTGCCGTCAGTGTCATTGCTCCCACGGCGACGATCACGCCCGTACCCACAACAACCACTAGTCCCATCACGACGCCGACGGCCATGCCGGATACCGACGTGGAACCGCCCGCCACTGATCGGCTCAAGGCGAATGCTGAGGCCTTCCAGTATGTGCAGGGCGAATACGGTGGAGAAATCACGATTGCCACCATCTCTGATCCACTAACGTTCAACCTGGCGATTGCGAAGGACGCCTCATCATCCGGCGTCTTGTCATATCTCTTTGAAGGGCTCACCGAGACTTCGTGGCTGACCGATCGCGTCGAGCCATCGTTGGCGAGGTCCTGGGAAGTGTCCGAGGACGGGATGAAATGGACATTCCACCTGCGTGACGATGTTTACTGGCACGATGGCACGCCGTTCACTGCCAGTGACGTTGAGTTCACGTTCAAGCGCATTATCTACAACGACGATATCCCGGCGAGCGCGCGGCCGGCCTTTAACTTCCGCTACTTGAATGAACAGACCGGAACCTGGCAGGAAGAATCCATGACCGTTGTGGCCGTGGACGAACATACAGTTGTTTGCGAGTTGCCGCAGCCATTCGCTCCCTTCCTGCGGAGCATGGGCACGGCCATCTATCCACGGCACATCCTCGAAAAGCATGTGAACGACGGCACGTTCAACACAACCTGGGACATCAATACTGCCCCCACCGACATCATCGGAACAGGACCATTTACCATCGCAACCTATATCCCGGGAGAGCGCGTCGAAATGGCCCGCAACCACGACTACTGGTTGCAGGACGACTCCGGCAATGCCTTGCCATACCTTGATCGAATCGTGCATGTGATTGTTCCTGAATTGGAGGACGAGCTCTCTTACTTCCTGTCAGGTCAGACCGACATACATGGCGTGCTCGGTGAGGAATATGAGCAGCTGCAGCCATTGCAGCAAGAACAGAACTTCACGATTTACAGACGTGGCCCAACGTTTGGCACGACCTTCCTGGCTTTCAACGTAAATCCCGGACAGAATCCTGAAACCGGCGAGCTGTTCCTTGATTCCAGCAAGCGTGACTGGTTCAGCAACACGCAGTTTCGGCAGGCGGTGGCGCATGTCATCGACAAGGAACGCATCATCGATGAGGCTCAGCACGGATTCGGCTACCCGCAATGGTCATCCATCAGTCCGGCGGCCGGCGACTTCCACAATCCGAACGTCCGCCAATACGAGTACAGCATCGACAAAGCGAATGAGATTCTTGACGGCTTGGGATGGGTTGATACTGATGGCGACGGGATTCGTGAAGATGATAGAGGCAGGCCAATTTCGTTCGCGATGGTAACGAATGAAGGTAATAGCGTCCGGCAGACCGTCGGGTCAATCATCCATGAGGGGATGCAGGCAATCGGGTTGGACGTTGACTACTCCGTGATCGACTTTGGCGTAATCGTCGGTCAACTGACCACTACTTTCGATTGGGAAACCATCATCATCGGATTCACGGGTGGGACAGAGCCACACAGTGGGATAAACCTCTGGCACAGCAGTGAAGGCTTGCACCTCTGGTATCCCAACCAGCCTGCACCGGCCACTGAATGGGAGGCGGAAATCGACGGGCTCTACATCATTGGCAGCAGGGAGCTGGATCGCCAAAGGCGGGTGGCGTTGTACCACGAGGCGCAGGAAATAGTGGCAGAGAACGTGCCCATTATTTATACGACGCTGGGGGAGAGAATCGCTGCCGTCCGCAATGTGTTTGGCAACATGACGGCTAGCCTCTACGGCCTGTTTGACCTTCGTTACGTGTATAGGACTGACTAGCGCCCAAGACTCCCGGGACCTAACGCACCTGGCGGTTGGTAGGAATCTTGCCATGTCCTGCGTATGATGAGCGGGATGTCTAGCAGAACCGGGTCAAGGCTTGGCTGGATGGCTTCTGTTGCCCTCGCACTGGCGGCGGTGTTGCTGGTCGCGGCATGCAGTGATGAGGATGCGACACCGACGGCGAGCTCCGGGACGGCTGGCCAGACGCCTACAGTTGAGGCTTTTGCCCCGACACCAAGTCCTGCTCCGACTGTGGCCTCCACTGCTACGCCTTCTCCAACGCCCACGCCAACTTCATTTTCCGTGAGCGTGCCGCTCCCACCCACAGCCACGCCGAGACCAACCGCGACTCCGGACCCAGACGCGTCTGCCAGGTACATTGAAGAGTTGTTGACCTTGATTGAGGATGAACTCCCCACCACACGCCTTTATCCTCAGTCCTTCGTACTTGATGATGGCCGCATCCTATTCGCCGGCGGAGTATTGCCAACTGTTGGAAACCAGGGTCTGTACTTTGGAGGTCCGCACCCATTTATTGAAGTCTACGATCCCGTGACAGACAGCTGGTCGCTTGAGGATCCGATTATGCATCTACTGGCCTTCGTCAAAGCGGTAAAACTTGCTGATGGTAGCATCCTGATACTTGGCATAGAGGAAATGCAAACAGAGACTGAAGCACTTCCGTTTGCTGCGTACGTTCTGGATGGGGAAACCTTGGCACCCACCCGTGTTTCTCCCCCTACCGCATCTCGCGCTTCTCCTGACCTGATATTGATGGACGACGGTCGAGTTGCCGCTATTGGCGGAATAGACGCGCTGTCGGAATCGAGCATATTTGATGTTCCTGTATCGCTTGCCGTGGAGATTTATGATCCGTCTCTGGATATGTGGGTGGAGGCTTCGGCACAACCTGGGGGACTCACTCGCGAATTCAATCTCTGGGGTCAAGATGAGATAAGCCAATGGGTGTTTCCTTTGGGCGGCTCGCGTGTCCTCACGGTTCGCGTAGGGGAATCGGTCAGTGACGATGATTCCATCCGGGATGAAGTGGTTCTTATCGACTCATTCGACGCAACCACCAATATGTGGGAGTCACTGGCGAGGCTCCACACGTCATTCAGTGATCAGCCCTGGCACGCCACCGCCTCGACCGATGGGACTGTTAGCATCGTATACCCCAACAGAATTGAGTCGTTTGACCCGTCTAACGGCGAATGGTCGATCAATTATGCACCTGACAGTGTGATTCTCGCGGACTCGGAAAGGGAGGAGTCGTTCACCTTTGAGAGGCAAGCATTGCCTCTGAATGCCTCAATCACGGAGTTGCCGGACGGGCGTTTCCTGGTGGCGGGTGGAGAACGTGGCGGTTACAGTTCACTTCCGCGGTCGACGACCGTTGTGTACGACCCTGCCACGAAACTCTGGGCACTCGGTCCTGAACTTGTTGAACCCCGTGTTGGTCACTCGGCAGCGGTTCTGGACAATGGCAGCGTGTTGCTGTTTGGGGGGGCCACGGTTTGGGAAGAGAATGAAAACGAGGGTATACCGACTAACTCGATGGAAATCATCTCAGCTGCGGAGATTGCGGCAGTCGATACAGTGACTCTTCCCACCACAAACAACGGAAAGCCGATTCCGCCAATAAGCTATCCGTGCTGGGGTTTGACCTCCAGCCCGGAGCCATTGCCAGTAGTGAACGACGATCGCCGCGACTTGCCAGACGCAGCGCGGTTGGTGACAGACTCGCTGGATGCGTTGAACAGGATTGATTCATTCTCATTGACCTTCTTGGCAATAAGTCTTGAGGGCGAAGCGGGCGAACGAGTAATGCAGGCGAGTAGGACTGACTGCGAACAATCTTCGCATACATACGAAGCTCCTGGCAGTTTAACATCTGAGAGCGCCTCGTTTCATAGACGTTCATACCATGGGACACAGACCCAAATGCTGGCCGAACACGCTTGGTACATTTATTCGCAGGAACGAGACACCTGGTTGGTTCAGCGATTTGTTGAAGATGAGGAGTCACAGGTGATCGATTTGATCATAAGGAAGAGCATGCTTAGTGACTCCACGATAATGTGGGAAATCATAGCGATCGAGGATATGAATGGGGAAAATGTATGGCATGTGCGAGGTAGCAAATCCGAGAATACGGGTGAAACCCAAGCAACGTCCTCCTTGGACCTATGGATAGGAGTCGACGACAATCTTATCCGTAGAATGTTCATTCACGAAGACTCACCAGGATATAGCGATCCAAGCAGGCGCACACAGGATTATATTCTCACTGAGATTGAGCGATTCGGTGAAGACTTCAACATTCAGCCACCACTAACTGTAGAAGAGGCCGCGCAACCTGAGGCGTCGGGTGGGCTGCAATGCCGCAGAGCGTATCGTCCTGAGGTGCTGCCACAATCAAAGCCGGATGGTGAGACTGCTATTCAGTCTGCCAAGAGAATAATGATTCAGTCCGCTCAAGCCATGAGCGCCCTTGCGTCTTATGAGACCTTGGATGTCACATATGAACTCAGTAGACGGGTGGACCCCGACAGCGGTGAACTAAGTAACTCGTTTTTCGTATTGAACTGTGATTGGCAGCGAAACCAATTTGTGGATGTTGGCCAGTTGAATAGTCATTCAGCGACCATCGAGCACAGCGATGTTGTTGCAAGTGCATTCCGAATAGTTGTCGGGCAGACGGAATATACGCGGGAATCAAGAGATAGTGATTGGACTAGTCAGGCATATGATTCATCTCGGCCATTCCCATGGCCACATCCACAGTTTCTGGAGCTTGACTTCAATGATCCGCAGTTCGACCTTGAAGTTGTGGGGATCGAATCCCTGAAGGGCGAGGATGTCTACCACATATCGATTCCGGTTGACACTGAAGACGAAGACCGAAACGCATTTTCGATTTGGATAGGAGTCGAAGACCTCTTACTTCGGAGAGTTCTCATCGTCAGTAGCGAAGAAATCATTGAAGAAGATAGCCTCCATACCACAAAGCGCCTCATTGAGTTCCACTCCTTCAATGAAGATTTCAACATCCAGCCGCCGCCGGAAGATCAAATAGCCGAGTAAGTTCACCGACACGTGCCTCGACCACTTCTACTACACTGGGGCGTCGGCAGTGGGAGTAAGGACACAGGCTCATGGAATTCAATACTGACCTGAACTACATCGGCATCGTTGCCGCGACGATCGTGGCGTTTGTCATTGGCGGCGCGTGGTACTCGCCCATTCTGTTCGCCAAGCCATGGATGCGTGAGAACGGCTTTACCGAGGACGATCACCAAGGCAATCTGCTCCGCATGTTCGGCGGCTCCGCCATCATGCTGCTCATCGCGGCCTATGTGCTTTCACTGGTCATTGGTGACGACTCATCGACACTTGAGGGGCTGCGCACTGGGCTGGCCATCGGCGCGGCGTTCGTTGCTGCCTCTTTCGCCGTCACCTACCTCTTCGAGAAAAAATCCCCTACGCTGTTCGTCATCAACGCCGGCTATCACGTCGTTACATTCACCGTGATGGGCACAATCATCGGCGCGACGTCCACGTTGTAGGTGGTCATGAGAGAACGATTCAGGGACAAGACACGGGACAACTTGGAGGCTGCTTTGCAGTCGCTGGGCCTGCCCGCGTCCATGTCCGAGCGGGACATGCCCAGCGAGAACGTGCAGAAGCCGACGTGGTCGCGTGCTCTGGGGAGCATTGAGGTTACGGATGGGCCAATCAGCCACGTCAACGTCTTCAAAATAGACGGCAGCCAGTATTCCCCCACGCGGTGGTGGTACGTCTTCCTGGTGCCAGACGACCGTCCTTTCTCACAAGATCGTGCTGTCTCGATCAAGTCCACCAGAAGAAAGAGCTTTCCCATCTTTGGCAGGACGGTCGCAGTGACGTGGGACGGCGATGATCACAACACGGGACTGCTCGACGCCGTGAAGAATAATCACCAGGTCAACCGGCTCGTTGTAAAGCGCGCGGATCTGGAGATCAAGAGACACACCAAGGACGACTTCGATGGGTGGGCCATTGCGATCGAGAAGAAGTTTGCGCCTTCGTATGAGGAATGGAGAACATTTTTGGGCATCGCGGAGCGCCTGCTGGATTCGCACTCTGCCTGAGCCGCGCTTTATCGTCCTCCCGTCTTTACCGCGTACCCGCGCAGTGCTACATTGCGCGCATGACAGCGGAGCCGTCGCCATGGCGGCATCGCCAAATCATCGTCGAACGATGAGGGGGAGGCAGGATGGATTTCTCAACGAACCCCGCCGACGAAGCTTTCCGAGCCGAGCTGCGCGAGTTTCTTGCCAAAGAGTGGGATCCCAAGGATTACGACGCCTACGCGATGAACGTGTGGTCGTACGACTATGACAATCCGGGTGCCCGCGACCACGCTGAGAATTTTCAAAAGAAGCTGATTGATCGCGGCTGGTGGACGATGGCGTGGCCGGAGGAGTATGGCGGACAGGATGCGCCAATCTCCCGCCAGCTCGTCTACTCGGAGGAGATGGCGTACCACAACGCCCCGGCTTCGCAGCCGCAGGCCAACGTCGCGGGCGCGATCATGATCCACGGCACGGACTGGATGAAGGACACGTTCCTGGACGGCATGCGCAACAACACCGTCAACTGGGCGCAGGGTTTTTCAGAGCCGAACGCCGGTACGGACTTGGCATCCCTTTCCACGCGCGGTGTGGAGGACGGCGACGATTTCGTCGTCACCGGCCAGAAGATATGGTCGTCCGGCTCCCACTTCGCGAACTGGTACCACGTTTTGGTGCGAACCGACCCGGAAGCGCCCAAGCATCGCGGCATCACGTACCTCGCTATGCAGCTAAAGGACGATGAGGGCAACCAGATGCCCGGCATCACCCTGCGGCCGTTGTATGACATGCTTGGCCGCCGACGCTGGAACGAGGTGTTCATGGATGAAGTCCGTGTGCCGCGTCACCAGATTATCGGGGAGGTCAATCGCGGCTGGTATGCGGCGATGACGACGCTCAACTTTGAGCGCACCGGAATCGACGGTGCAGCCAGACTGATCGGTGTGCTTGATCGCTACCTGCAAGAGATGCGCGGCGTGACATTCAATGGCGAGTCGCCGCTGAAGGATGACGTTATCCGCCACATCCTTGCAGACGCGAGGATTACGCTTGAAGCCGACCGGATGCTGGCCTACCGCGTGGCGTGGATGCAGGCGAATGGCGAAGTGCCGCAGGCGGAGGGCGCGATCTCAGGCTATCGCGCATTGGCAACGGCCAAGTTCACGTTCTGGCCTGCGCTTGCCAAGGCGATTGGTCCCTACCGCGCTCTGTTGAAGGGCGAAAGCCGCGCGCCGGGCGACGGCAAGTACGGCACGAACTATGCGCTGTCCATGACGACGGGCTTCGGCGGTGGCGGCGGATTGGCCCTGGGCCCCAACATCATCGCCCAACGCGGATTGGGCTTGCCGAGGTAGTTCCTGTCAGAAGGCGACACTAAAGGGGCGGCCAATGGCCGCCCCTACGTTACTTTGTAAGGGAACAGAAATCCTTGAGACCGCAGAGAACACATCGACTCGCAAAAGACAGACCAAATCCCGAATGAATCTCTATACCACCGGCAAGCGCCCACGAATCGGAGCTTTTCTCCTCGTCCTCATAGTGGTGCTTAGCCTTCTTGCCTGTACTCCGGCGGATGAGGCACAAGAGGCGGAACCATTCACGATTGGCGTGATGGAGTCCCTGACAGGTCCCGGTGAGACGTACGGCACGGTGGCTAGCCAGGCAAAGCAGATGGCGGCGGATGAAATCAACGCCGCAGGCGGCATTGACGGTCGGCCGCTTGAATTCGTGATCGAGGATTCGAAATGCGCTGCGCAGGATGCCATCGCCGCATACAACAAGCTCACGCAGGTTGATGGTATGAAGATCATCCTTGGCCCTTCATGTAGCAGCGCTATGCTTGCCGTCGCTCCTCTAGCAGAAGAGGACGGTGTCATTCTCTTCTCCGGCCTCGCGAGCAACCCTGATATCGCCAATGCTGGCGACTACATATTCCGGACGCAAATCAGCGATGTCTTTGTGGGCATCGACACAGGGAACACCCTGTGGGAAGACGGCATTCGCACACTTGCAACCATTACGGAGACCACGGACTACGCGGAGGGTGTTCGGCGGACCTCAGTTGCGCAGTTCGAAACACGTGGCGGCGAGGTTGTCGCTGCGGAGCGTTACCAATCAGACACGCTTGATTTCCGAGTGCATCTAACCAAACTCTTCCAGTCCAACCCAAATGCACTTCACATAGCTCCCCAATCCGAGTTCTCGGCAGGCTCAATCATGAAGCAGGCCAGGGAACTGGGCTATACAGGGCCGATCTATGCGGAAACCGTGTCGGTGGGAACCACGGCCTTGGAGATTGCCGGTGACGCAGCGACGGGAGTTAAGGCGATCACGGCTGACCTTGACCCTGCCAACGAAAAGGCTCAGCAAGTCCTTGCAGATTTCAGGGATCGCTATGACTACGTGACATTGCCCTGGCACCTGGGGTCTGCGTATGACGACATCTATATTGCCGCGGAGTGCCTCAAACAGACCGGCGATGATAGTGACGCTGACGGCTTCCGAGACTGCCTGTATGAAATCACGTGGAGCGGAGCTATCGGTGACGATTACAGCTTTGATGACAACGGGGAAGTTGTAGGGCTCTCTCGTGTCGTCGTGGAGGTCCTGCCGCTCGCGGAAAGGACTGAGGACGTCAAGTACAGAGTGATTGGCCCTGCTCCACGGTCGTAGTGCTTCCTGAGGCTTTACCTTAGACGCGTGTGCGTGCTATCGTTCACGGGTTGAGTTAGGGGGGCAACTCGTTGGCCGTCATATGGTGACGCGCGAGTTGTAGATAAAGGGGGAGTGGGCTACATGGACTTCCGATTTACGCCGGAAGCACAGCAGATTCAGCAAGAGGCCATCGAGTTCACCCGCAAGGAGTGGGAACCCGGCAACTGGGATACCCAGATTCTCGTTAACTGGCACCACCAGGTGGATGAGGCCGAAGAGGCCATTAACGAATTCGAAAAGAAGCTGGTCAACAAGGGCTGGTGGACAATGCACTGGCCCAGCGAATTCGGAGGGCAGGACGCCTCCATCGAGGTTCAGCTTGCATACCGCGAGGCGATGTCCTACGCCGGCGCGCCCGCGTCACTGGGTGGAGGCCTTGTTGCTCCCGTCCTGATGCTTGCAGCGCCCAAGTGGATGCAGGACGAGTTCCTGCCGGGCATCGCGAGTGCCGACCTCGAGTTTTCACAGGGTTTCTCAGAGCCGGACGCAGGCTCCGATCTTGGGTCGCTAAAGACGCGCGCCGTCCGTGACGGCGACGACTATCTCATCAGCGGCCAGAAGATTTGGGGCACGTACCGCAACCCATGGATTCACATCCTTGTCCGCACGGACCCTGACGCGCCCAAGCACCGCGGCATCACGTATCTCCTTGCGCCCCTGAAGGACGCGGATGGAGAGTTCATGCCAGGTGTGCAGGTGCGCAAGATTCCTGATGCGCTTGGACGACATCGCTGGGATGAGCTGTTCATGGAGAATTGGCGCGTTCCCGCCCGGTACATCCTCGGCGAGGAGAACCGTGGCTGGTACACGGCAATGACGACGCTCTCCTTCGAGCGCTCCAACATCCAGGCCCCTGCTACGATGCAGCGCCAGATAGAGGAGTACATCGCCTTCGTTCGCCAATTGAAGGCAACACACGGCTTCAGCCCACTGGATGACGCTCCCTTCCGCAATCAGATGGCCAATCTTCGAATCGAGATCGAGACCTTGCGGATGATTGCCTATCGGGTTGGCTGGATGCAGAGCCGCGGCGAGATTCCCCAGAAGGAATCCTCCATGAGCAAGCTCTGGGCAGACGTCCAGTATCAGAAGACGATGAAGACTCTTGCGCGTGGCCTCCAGGAGTATGGCAACCTATTGCCGACGCAAGAGGGCATCGACATGCCGAACGAGGGATTCCTTAATAATCGCGCGTTCATGTCCGGCACGCTCAGTGTCGCCGGCGGCACAACTGAAGTGCAACGCCAGATCATCGCCCAGAGAGGCTTGGGATTGCCTCGATAATTCCGCGACAGACTGCTAGTTAACGGACGATTTCAGCAATAAGGGAGGAGTAATGGATTTTCGGTTCTCCGCTGAGGCGCAGGCCATCCGGGATGAAGCCGAGGACTTTGTCAGGAAAGAGTGGCAAAACCCTGGCTACGACCTGACCGGCGGCCTTGCCGGTTGGCATGGTAATGAAGAAGAGCGAGAGGCAGGGCATGAAGTAGCCCGGCAGTTCGCCAAGAAACTCGTGAAGCAGGGCTGGTACACCATGCACTGGCCGAGCGAGTACGGCGGCCAGGATGCTTCCATTGAGAAGCAGCTTGCTTATCGCGAGGTCATGTCCTACAACGATGCGCCGGCTTCATTGGGTGGCGGTCTTGTCGCCCCCGTCCTCATGGTGCATGGGCAGGACTGGCAGAAGCAACAGTTCCTGCCGTTGCTGGCCAACGCGGACATTGAATTCGCGCAGGGATTTTCGGAGCCGGACGCCGGTTCCGACCTTGCCGGTTTGAAGACCCGCGCGGTCCGAGACGGCGACGACTATGTTGTCAGCGGCCAGAAGATCTGGGGCACGTACCGCAATGACTGGATTCATATCCTTGTGCGGACTGATCCGGACGCCCCGAAGCACCGTGGCATCACGTATCTGCTCGCGCGTCTGAAGGATGAGGACGGCAACTACATGCCGGGCGTCCAGGTTCGTGGCATCAAGGACGGCACCAACAACCATCGCTGGGATGAGCTGTTCATGGAGAACTGGCGCGTGCCGGCGAACAACATCATCGGTGAAGAGAATCGTGGCTGGTATGCGGCTATGACAACGCTCTCTTTTGAGCGTTCCAACATTGGCCGCCCCGCACAGCTACTGCGCACGCTTGAGCAGTTCATCGATTGGTGTGGCATGGTGCGCAACGAGGGCGGCGATGTGCCTATTGAGCGAGCCGAGATTCGTCATCGTCTTTCTGAGTGGCGTATCGAGATTGAGACCCTTCGCTCTCTCTGCTATCGCGTGGGCTGGATGCAGAGCGAGGGGATGATTCCGCAGAAGGAATCATCGATGGTCAAATTCTTCGGTGATCAGCTTTTCCAGCACATTTATCGCGGCCTCGCTCAGATTATGGATGGCTACGGCAACCTGCTGCCGACAGACAATGAGCGCTTCTCGCTGCCTGATCAGGGCTTCCTTCCCGCTCGCGGCTGGCAGTCAATCGGCACGAGCATCGGCGGTGGCACGCGAGAGATCCAGAAGAATATCATCGCGCAGCGAGGCCTCGGCCTGCCGCGCTAAACACGAGTACAGAACGCAGTCAAAACCTCACTTGCGTGGGGATACAAGTAAGAGCAAGGGATACAGGAGGGGGAAATGGATCTGGGACTGACTGAAGACCAGGAAATGTTGCGCTCGATGGCACGAGAGTTCATTGAGCAAGAGACGCCGCGCACGTTCGTCCGGGACATGGAAGAAGATGACCGCGGTTTCACGGCAGACATGTGGCAGAAGATTGCCCAGGTTGGGTGGCTCGGCCTGATTGTTCCGGAGGAGCACGGTGGAACCGGCCAGAACCTGGTCGATCTGGGCATCCTCCTGGAAGAGGTTGGCCACGGGGTCATGCCTGGCCCGTTCTTCAACACCGCGCTCACAACCGTCGCCATCCTTGACGCCGGTTCCGATGCGCAGAAGGCCGATTACTTGCCGAGGATCGCAGCGGGTGACCTCATTGCAACGACGGCCATCCTTGAGCCGTATTCCCGCCTCGACGCCAACGGCATCAATCTAGAGGCGTCCGCATCTGGAGACGGCTACACGCTGAACGGCACAAAGATGTTCGTCGAGAACGCCCATGCAGCAGACCTTCTATTGGTCGCGGCGCGAACAGGCGGCTCGGGCGAGGACGGTATCACGCTGCTCCTGGTTGATGCTCAGAGCGACGGTGTTTCCGTTGACAAGCTCAAGACCATCGCCACGGACAACCAGTGTGAGGTCACGTTCAACAACGTGTCCGTTCCGGCAGCGAACGTTCTGGGCGAGGCCGGCAACGGCTGGGCCCAGCTGAAGCTGCTGCTCCAGAAGGGTGCTGCGCTGCGCTGCTGCCAGATGGTAGGCGCGTTGCAAGAGGTCCTGGACATGACCGTTGAGTACGTGAAGAACCGCGTGCAGTTCGGTCGGCCGATTGGCTCGTTCCAGGCCATCCAGCACTACTGTGCGAACATGGCAACTGACGTTGACGGCTCTCGCTTCATCACCTACCAGGCAATTTGGCGGCTCGGTGAGGGTCTGCCGTCCGACCTGGAAGTGTCCTCCGCGAAGGCATGGGTTAGCGATTCCGCGCAGCGCGTGGCCGCCACGGCGCACCAGTGCCACGGCGCCATCGGCTTCACGCAGGAGCACGACCTGCAGCTGTTCACACGCCGCCTCAAGGCATGGGAGGTCTCCTTCGGCGATGGAGACTACCACCGCGAGCGCGTCGCGCAGGCGATGGACATCTAGGAAAGAGATTCGAGCGATAAAGGGGCGTTCCCCGCACGGGGAACGCCCCTTTTCCTTTAGTATCCGGGCGAAGAGCGGGAAGGGAGAGGGCTGACCATGCAGTACGCGAGGTTCGCAGCAGCTTTCATCATCTACTTCGTGATTGACGTGGGGTGGAATATCTCACCTGTCGCGATGGCGATGTACGAGAACTTCTATGACAACAGCGGTCATTCAGAGCTCCTTGACACTTTCGGAAATCAGATGACTGCGTGGGGCGGACCTGAGATTCTCGCTGCCCTTGTCTTCTTCGGGTTGATTGCGCTCGCGAACAGTTACCTTGCGATCGAGCCCGCAGTGAAGGAGAGAGATCTCACCAAGGCGATGAAGAACAGCTTTGTGCTGGGACTCGCGGCGTACGCGACCTATAGTGTTCCCACATTCCTGATGCTGTCTACGTGGCCGTCACTTCTCGTGCCGATAGACATCCTCATCGGTGGGCTGCTCAGCCTAATCACATCTACAAGCGTCACGTGGTTCACTCTCCGCCGTATGAAGGCGTAACCCTGATAGCAAAATTCGTGTGGAAATAGCGTGTGATCCAGGCCTGGACTGGGATGATGTGAATCGGGGTCGCTGCTAGCTTACGCCGTCCTTACACGTTCCAGCAGGCCGCGCGCGCCGACGAGGTAGTTGCCGCTCCATGGCGTGGCCGGAGCGCCGTCGAAGTCGACAGCGACGGCGTCCGCGGCGGTTTCCTGGATGAACAGCAAGCCTGCCGACACGTCCCATGGCTTGAGTGCCAGGTGGAAATACACGTCGATTAATCCGGCGGCGGCATATGCGAACCCCAGCGCCCCTGAACCCATGAGCCGCACGCGGAACATCGGGAGGAGGGACCTGACGATGTCAAATGCGCGGACATTCAGATCCTCCTCCGGGCCAATATCGAATCCGAGATTCGCATCCTCGATGCTCGTGGCGTAATCGGGCTTCATCGGCACGCCGTTGAGTGTCAAACCTCGTCCTGCAGCCGCATAGAAAGTGTCATCGCGTATCGCGTCATATGTAATACCAAGAACCGGCGCGCCGTTCTTCAACAGAGCGATTGTTGTTGCGAAGTGAGGGATACCGCGAACGAAATTAGCTGTGCCGTCGATTGGGTCCACTGTCCAGGTGTAGTCGGAGTCGCCTTTGGCTTCCCCGGTTTCCTCGCCAAGAAACCCTGCAGATGGGAACTCCCTCATAAACAGCTTCCGTAACTGCTGCTCGATGGCGACGTCCACGTCGGTCACGATGTCCGCGTGCCGCTTTTCCCGAGTTCCGAGATGATCGCCGCGAAAGTGCCGGAGATGAATTTTGCCTGCATACTGCGCCGCCTCTAGGGCCACGGATTGTGCCGTCCGCCCAGTAGCAGCAAGAGGAAGCCCGTCCGATGATGTAGTCGAGAGTGGCATGTCAACCATCAGAAAAGTGACTGGATAATGTGGCCGCCGAGCGCGAACGGACTCTAAAAGAACCCGATGCGGTCTCGAACTTCTTCCATTGTCCGGATGGCAACGGCCCGCGCTCGCTCCGTACCTGCCACGAGCACGTCCTCGACGAGATTAGACTTTGTCGCGAGTTCTGCCCGGCGCTCCCGAAACGGCCCGAGTTGTTCGTTGATTGCGTCTGCGAGGGCGCGCTTGTCATCCACGCAGCCGATGGCCGCGGTGGTGCACTGGTCGTACACCGTCTTTGTGTAGTCTTCACTGGAAAAAATCTGGTGGAGCGCGTAGACGTTGCAGATCCAGGGGCGGCCGGGGTCGGTTCGCCGGGCGCGCTGTGGATCGGTCACCATGGACATCACCCGCTGCGCTGTCTCTTCCGGTGTGGCGGCCAGCTCAATGTGGTTGTCCAAGCTCTTGGACATCTTCTGGTCGCCGTCCGTTCCCTTGATGCTCGGCGTGTCCGAGAGAAGCGCATCCGGCTCCGGAAAAACCTCACCGAACTGCCCGTTGAACCTCCGTACAATCTCGCGTGAGAGTTCCACGTGTGGAACCTGGTCCACGCCTACAGGAACCTTGTTTGCCAAGTAGATAATGATGTCCGCCGTCTGCAGGACTGGATAGCCCACGAGACCATAGTTCATGCTGTCGGCGCGGGCACGGAACTGCTCTTTGAAGCTCGGCACGCGCTGCAATGACCCCATCGGCGTCACCATGCTCAAATACGTGTGAAGCTCCAGCACCTCGGGGACGCGCGATTGAATGAACAAAGTGCTGCGCTCCGGATCGAGCCCGGCCGCAAGCCAATCCAGCACCATTTCCCGGGTGTTCTGTTTAAGGCCGACCGTGTCTTCGACCGTTGTGAGAGCGTGAACATCCGCCACGAAGTAGAAGCAATCGTAATCGTCTTGGAGCGATACCCAATTCTTCAGCGCGCCGAAGTAGTTTCCCAGATGCAAACGACCGGTCGGCCGCGCGCCGGAAAGCACGCGACCCTTTTTGCCGCTGGGCAGATTTACAGGCAGGCTCGAAGTCATCCCAGGTTTGTCACTCCCTCTATCTGAGTTTAGCAGGGTGGCGCACGCGCAATTGGTGCGGCGCAGGGGAGTCAGACGCTACACTGTTGCTATGAGTCAGACTGCGGCGAAAGCCGGTGTTCACGTATCGACCCACCCCATCATCCAGGACAAGCTGTCGCTATTACGAGATGCAGAGACGCCCGCACGTCGGTTTCGGGAACTAGTTAAGGAAATCACAATCCTGCTCGCTTATGAGGCGACATCAGACCTTTTGACGGAACCCATCACTGTTTCTACGCCCCTCGCCACCGCGCCCGGTCAACAACTGCGGGGCTCCATCGGTCTCGTTCCGGTGCTCAGGGCGGGCCTCGGCATGGTGGAGGGCCTGTGGGAGATGATGCCGGATGCCGTCGTCTGGCATATCGGTCTGCGTCGCGATGAGAGAACGCTGGAACCGATGCAGTACTACGCCAATAAACCCGTCGAGCCGGACGTGCAGTCGTGCTTGCTGATGGACCCGATGTTGGCGACGGGCGGCTCCGCCTCCGCTGCCTGCGATTTACTCAAGGAGTGGGGCGTGCAGCGAATCCGCTATCTCGGCCTGATTGCTGCGCCGGAAGGCGTTGAGCGGCTGCAGCGTGATCATCCGGACGTTCGCATCCACATCGCCGGTCTTGACGAGCGCCTGAACGAGCATGGATTCATCGTGCCCGGTCTCGGTGACGCCGGCGACCGCCAATTCGGCACAGCGTAGGGACGCGCGGTGAGGATTGCCGTCTTTGGCGCAGGGGCGGTTGGCGCATACTTCGGCGGACGGCTGATTGAGACGGGTGAGCATGACGTTTCCCTGATTGCCCGCGGGCCTCATCTTGAAGCCCTGCAAACCAGAGGACTTCGCACCGAGAGCCCTGAAGGCGATGCAGACCTGCCATCGGATGCGTTCTCCGCGACCAATGACCCGGAGGACGTGGGGCAGGTTGATGTGGTATTCGTGGCGGTCAAGACGTGGATGGTGCCGGAGGCGGCGGAGGCCATCAAGCCGCTGATAGGCTCCGAAACTAGAGTCATTCCATTGCAGAACGGTGTGGAAGCGCCGGAACAGTTGGTTAACGCTCTGCCCGATGCTCACGTCATTGGCGGAACGTGTCGCATCTTCACCGCTGTCCCGGAGCCCGGGCTGGTTCGTCATACGGGACCGACACCAACACTCACCATCGGGGAACTTGATGGCAGCGATTCAGCGCCCATTGAGCAGATTTGCTCCGCTCTTGTTGATGCGAGCGTATCCGCCTCGATTCGGCCTGACATCATGGCTGCACTGTGGGAGAAGCTGCTGTTTGTTGGCCCTCTGGGCGGGGTAGGTGCGGCAACGCGCGCGCCGATAGGCGTCTTCCGCTCTCAACCGGAGTCGCGTCAGTTGTTGATTAGCTGTATGGAGGAGATTGTGTCCGCTGCGGCGACTACCGGCGTGAACCTGAGAGAAGGGGCTGTGGAAAGCGGGCTGCGTCTCGTTGATGCCTCACCGGAGAGTGGAACGGCGTCCATGCAGCGTGACATTGCGTCAAACAGGCCGTCGGAGCTGGAGGCACAGGTTGGTGTGATTCCTCGCCTTGGGCAGCGTCATCACGTTCCCACGCCCGCGCACGATGCCATCTATGCCGCGCTGCTGCCCTCGGAATTGAAGGCCCGCGGCAAATTGTCGTGGTAGTACCGTAAACGAACTCTCAGAATATGGAGGCTATAATCCAGAGGTGAGCAAACTACATGAACGACTTGAACGCGCGGCGTCCGGCCTCGTGCGCCCGCTCGGATTCAGCGCAGGCTCCCGCGAACGTATTCCTGCTCTTGCGATCATCGCATCCATGGCGAAGCCGACACAGAAGTCTGTAGAGGCGGCCATCAAGGCGGGCGCAGAGTTCGTCCTGATACCGGCCGGAGCCACACCCAAGGCCCCGCCAGGCATTGGCTCAACGCCGTGGGGGGCGCGAACCGAGGCGCTAACCGAAAAGGCCCACACAGCATTGCTCGAGGCGGGCTGCGATTTCCTGTTCGTACTGGCAGGCGATACGCCGCTACGTCTGCTTGGTGACGATTCAATCGGCTACTACGGCATTGTGCCTACTGATACGGACGAGCGCCGTCTGCGCGCACTTGAAAGCCTGCCCTTTGAGGGCAACGTCATCGAGGCGGACGCAGACAAGGATCTCACGATCGGACAAGCCGTCGAGGTTGCTGCGGCTGCCAGTCGTCTGGCGGGCCCTCTGCTGACGAACGCGTCTGTGGACTGGGGCTCCGGAGAGATGGAGCAGCTTCGCGATTTAGGGTTTGTCGCCGTCGTTGTCGAGATTGGGGATGCTCGCGCCGCAGCCCGAATTGCAGGACTGCGTGAGGCCATTCTTGCTGTTCCCTCACAATCGAGGCGTCGACGGGGCCGTGCGTCTGCATCCGTACCGACAGTCTCGGATGGGACAGCCGCCCCGCCACCTGATGAGGGTGATGACGACGATTTCGACGACGAGTAGGCCGGTGTCGCTGGGCTCCTAAAGCCCCACGGGTCGTCTTTCAGGCCGCGCGGCTTCCCGCTCGATGATTTCCCAGGTCTCCTTGACGGCGTCGTCCAGACGGCCGTCCTCGTTCACGACAACGTAGTCGAACTCATCTCGCCGCTCTATTTCATTGCGAGCCTCTTGCAGCCGCCGTTCCATCGTCACCTGATCCATGCCTCCACGAGTCCGCATCCGACGCTCAAGCGTGGCGAAATCGGGAACGGTGATGAAGAGCAGTAAAGCCTGTGGAATCAGGGCCTTGATGGAGGCCGCGCCCTGTACGTCCGTCTTGACCAGGGCTATGGGCGCTCTGTCTAATGCAGCGCGAACGGATTCACGCGGAACACCGTATCGAAAGCCGTAAACGGTCGCAGACTCCAACAGCTGACCTGATTGTTCCAGTTCGGCGAACGCATCCGGCGTCAGGAAGTGATAGTGAACGGCATCGACTTCTCCGGGGCGTGGTGGACGGGTGGTTGCGGTGATTGCAGGTGAAATGCGGTCGGCATGGTCGCTCAGGATGCGATCAGCAACAGCGTCCTTGCCGGATGCGGACGGGCCCGACCGGACGACAATCATGAGGAGCGTTTGGCCTCTATCAGTCCTCGTATTCGCCGTCGAGACGATTGCCCTTGCTGGCGGAGACACGGCCGGCAACCGTTTCCGGGTTGATTGGGGCCAGGACAACGTGACCGCTGTCCGTGATGAGCACGGCTTTGGTGCGGCGGCCGTTGGTCATGTCAATGACGGCGTTGCGGCTGCGGGATTCCTGGATGAGTCGGCGAGTGGGCGCGGAGCCCGGTGAGATTATCGCGATGACGCGGTTCATGATGACGTGATTACCAAAGCCAATATGGAGTACCTCGGGACCTAACACAGCCTCCCCCATTCCCTCATCGTGGGGAAGCGCTGAATCACGTTATGCCAGCGCCCAACTGTTCAAAGAACGCCGGATATGAAACGTGAACCGCGTCAGCCCCCTGGATAACCGTTTCGCCTCGGGCCGCCATGGCCGCAATCGCCAAAGTCATTACAATGCGGTGATCCCCGTGGCTGCGAACGACCGCCCCCGCCGGTCGCTGACCGCCGTAGATTACCATTCCGTCCGGCATTTCCTCAACCCTAGCCCCCATCTTCCCGAGTTCTCCGGACGTGGTGGCGATGCGGTCGGTCTCCTTCACACGGAGTTCCGCAGCGTCTCGAAATCGGCTGACTCCGTTGGCGTGCATGGCGGCGACGGTGAGCACGGGGAGCTCATCAATCAGGCGCGGGATGATCGATCCGCCTACCTCAACAGGCCGCAGATCACTGGACTCGACGGTGATGTCTGCGATAGGCTCACCGCCCACCTCTTGCTCATTGGAAAGGGTCATATTCGCGCCCATCGCCCGGAGGACATCCAGTATTCCGGTGCGTGTGGGGTTGATGCCGACAGCGCGGATGGTAATGCGGGCGTCCGGATGAACGAGGCCCGCGACGAGCCATGGCGCCGCGGAACTGATGTCGCCGGGCACGGTGACGTCCGTGGTTGTCATTTCAGATTGTTCGATTTCGATTGTGTTGCCCTCACTTCGTATCCGCGCGCCCATGGCGGACACCATGCGCTCCGTGTGGTCACGGGACGGGGCGGGTTCGATGACGGTCGTCTTGCCCGATGCGGAGAGGCCTGCGATGAGCAGGCACGACTTGAGTTGGGCGCTGGCGACGGGCATTTCATACGTGAAGCCGGTTAAGTCCGAGCCTCGTACGGTGAGCGGCGCAAGCGCGCCATCGTTGCGACCCCATATCCGAGCGCCCATCGCGCGGAGTGGCTCAACGACACGTCCCATGGGCCTGCGGCGCAAGGAACTGTCTCCGTTCATGACGGCAGTGAGAGGGGCACCTGCGAGGAGGCCGAGCATGAGACGCATCGTCGTGCCGCTATTGCGGGCATTGAGGATGCGATCAGGCTCTTTCAGCCCCTGCACGCCGTTGGAACGGATGTGGAGGGTGGATGAGTACCCGTCCGGCGCTCGTTCAAGCTCCGTCACGCGGACGCCTAGCGCGCGGATGATGGCGAGCGTGGCAAGGGTGTCCGCGCCGCGTGGGAACCGTGTGACGGTGGCCTCGCCTTTGGCAGCGGCATTCAGGATAAGTGAACGATGGCCGATGGACTTGTCGCCGGGCGACTCAATGTCGAGATGCAGCGTTCGTGGAGATGTAATGCGGACAGTGTCCATCGTCAGGTGCTCGGTCTAACGGCGGCCGCGGCGGAATCGGCCGGCAAGGCGGGCGAGGCGTTCACCGCCAAACACGCCAAGAGCGCTCTCGCTCGCAGTCGGCACTTCGTCGTAGAGTCGATCCTGCTCCGTTTCACCGACACGGCCGCGCAACCACGCGTCGCGGGCGTTGTACGCCTCTTGCAAGGCCTCCTGCAAGGCGTCACCTCCCTCGTCTACAAGCTTGCGCATCTCCTGGAGTTGTTCGACGTAGGTATCGATCCAATGGAGGATGAAATCCTTGTTGGTGGCGAAGATGGAATGGTGCATATCTACCGAGCCGGAGGCCAAGCGTGAGACATCACGGAAGCTGCCGGCGGCCATGCGCGCCATCTCGCGCCAACTTGGGGAGGACGTGGCAGTGCGCATGAGGTTGATGGACAGCGCGATAGGCAGGTGGCTAATGGCGGCGACAAGGCTGTCATGCTCAACGGAGTCGGCGAAATACGGCTCGCCTCCGAGCGTCTTTACGAGATTGACGATAGTGTCAATGGACTTCGGCTGAGAGCGCGGCAGAGGGATGACCGCCCACGTCGCGCCCTGGAACATGCCGGACTGAGCTCCCTCAACGCCGGGGGTCTCGACGCCCGCCATAGGGTGGCCCCCAACGAAATCGACAGTCTGCGGCAGGATTTCCTCCGCCCACTGGAGCACGGTCATCTTGGTGGACGCCGTGTCCGTGACGATTGCGCCGTCGGAGAGATTGGGGCTGATGACGGTGAATACCTCGCGAACGGCGGTGACAGGGACGGCAACGACGACGATGGCAGCGTCTTCAACTGCGCCGGGTAGCGTGTAGGCAACCTCGTCCACTGCGCCGCGCCTGCGAGCGAGGCCGGCCGTCTCGGGGTCCTTGTCATGGCCGATGATGTCCACGCCTTTGAAGGATCCGCGCATGTCCATGCCGATGGACGCGCCAATCTGCCCAAGCCCGATGATGGCTATGCGATGCCGTTCCGTTGCCATGAACGCTCCTCCCACGATTCGCGGTCTTACAGCAGATCTTGTCCAACTAACGCTCGCCCAAAAAATTGCACGGGCGGAATGAGGATGCTGCGCAGGATTCCTACATTCAGGATAAGGTCAATGCCAATTATTCCAAAGAGAACGACGGGGGCATATGGCTGGAACCTGAGCATCTGCCGCGCGATTTCCCGCGGCGCGATGCCGAATGCGACCTGAGAGCCGTCAAGCGGGGCAAGCGGAATCAGGTTGAAGATGCCCAGCAAGAGGTTATAGACGACGATGTACGTGAGCGCCGTGCCAAGCCACGCGCCCATGGAGAGGTCGGGATTGGACAGGACGATGCCGGTGGTGGGACTAACGTCGTACAACCGCATCAAGATGCCAAAGAACGCGGCGGTGATGAAGTTTGATCCCGGCCCCGCGAAGCTCACATATGCAACTGAGCGCCGCCCCCCACGCAGCATCGATGAATCCACCGGCACCGGCCTTCCCCACCCAAAGCCGACAACGAGGAACATGAACGTTCCGGCAGGCTCCAGGTGCTTGAAGGGATTCAACGTGACCCGACCCATCTCACGTGCCGTCTGGTCTCCGAGTCGGCTCGCAACCCACGCGTGTCCGAACTCGTGGACACTGAGGGCGATGAGCAGCCCCGTGCCAAGCGCGGTAATGATGAACGGCGCGACCCGCAGGGCGGCGCCGGGGTCTTGTCGAATGAGATCAATGAGAAAGAAGAGCATGGTGGCCTACGTATGAGTATAGGTGGGCGATGCTTGACACGTTAGCGGCGTCCCGTCCACACTCGCGGTGTCTGTCATAGCCGTTTGTGGTTGATGGTGACAGAGTTGCGGCGTTGTAGTCGCTCAAAGGGAATCCGGGGAGGGAGGGACGATGTCTGATTACGAGAACATCATCTATGAGACGCATGACGCGGCAGAGGGCAAGGTCGCTTATATCACGCTGAACAGGCCGGAGCGCCTGAATGCGCTGAGCCGCCCACTGCTCGCCGAGCTTGAGGAGGCGCTGAATGAGGGCGCGACGGACGACGACGTTCGCTGCATCGTCATCAAGGGCGCAGGACGCGGCTTTTCCGCGGGCTATGACATGAACGTGCAGACGACGGGCCGTGGCGGCCCCCGCCCGGCGCTGGACGCTGTGCTGGAAAACGGCCCGGCAAACATGTATCGCCGCGCCATCTGGAACAATCCGAAGCCGGTCATCGCCCAGGTGCATTCGTTCACGCTGGCGGGCGGCGGACAGTTGGCCTGCCACTGCGACATCACCATCGCGGCGGACAACGCGCTTTTCGGCTATCCGCCCGTTCGCTACGCCAGCATGATGATGCCGATGGTGTGGCCGGAGCTGGTCGGGATGAAGAAGGCCAAGCTGATGGCGTTCACGGGCTCCATGATTACGGCGGATGACGCGCTGCGGCACGGTCTGGTCAGCGACGTGGTTCCGACGGATGAGCTGGACGAGCGCGTGTGGCAGTTGGCCAATACGATCTCCAAGCTGCCGCCGGCGTCCACCGCGCTGAACAAGAAGGCCATCAACTACTACTACGACCGGCAGGGCCTGTTCGAGGCGATGGAGTTTGCGTCGATGTACACGTCCATCACATACGCGTCGTCGCCGGAGGATCTGCCGCGCGGGCTGCAGGACGTGAACCGCGTGACGGCGGAGCACGGGATGCGCGCCGGCTTCCAGTACATGAACGATCGATTCGTCGAGGAGGACAAGGTCGCTCAGGAGCAGATGGCGAGGCCGAGTAGAGCGCCGTAAGGGCGATTGAGCAGAATCAGTTATCGGGGCTGCCACACTCTCTTGTGTGGCAGCCCCGATAGGATTGCAGCATGACAAACGGCAATCAAGAAGCCCATCCTGGCCCGCTTGCGGGGTTGCGGGTTTTGGACTTGACGTCCTATACGGCTCAGCATTGCGCGCGGGCGCTGGGCGATATGGGCGCGGATGTCATCAAGGTGGAGCCCCCGGATGGCGATCCGGCCCGGATGCTGCCGCCGTTCGCAGGCAACATCGAGCATCCTGAGCGCAGCCTGCGATTCATCCACGCCAACCGTTCCAAGCGTGGCGTCACACTCGATATCAACGATGAATCGGATCGTGAGGCCATAGCGAAACTGGCTGCGCGGGCAGACATCCTTGTCGAGGATTTTAAGCCGGGTTACATGGCGTCCGTCGGACTTGGATACGACGACCTTAAGGCCGCCAATCCGAACCTGGTCTATGTGTCCATCACGCCGTTCGGACAGACCGGACCGCACGCGACGTTCGAGGGCGGCGACCTCATCGCGCAGGCAAGCGCGGGCATGATGTTCGCGAACGGCGACGACACTCGGCCGCCGGTTATGGCCCCGTTCGAGATGGTCACCCAGCTGGCGTGTATACACGCGGCGTACGGGGCTGTGTTGGCCATACGCGCGCGGCGCGTTATCGGGCACGGCCAACACGTAGATGTCTCGCAGCAAGAGGCAAGCCTCTGGGCGCAGCACAGCTATATCTCACGCTATTCGTACATCAACCAGATCACCCGCCGTGAAGGGCATCATTCCGCGTTTGGCGCGGTCAACACGTTCCGCACGCGTGACGATGGCTACGTGAACCTGTCCATCTACATGAGAAATCACTTCGGGCGCATGGCCACGGAACTCATGGGCAACCACCCTGTGCTCTCGGACGAGATGTGGTGGGAGCGGGAGGTGCGGCAGGAGAACCGTGAGGTCATAGACCAGTTCGTGCAGGAATACATGGAAACCGTCGACCGCGATGATGTTTCGGAACGCGGGCAGGCTATCGGAATGCCGATCGTGCCCGTGCTGACGCCCGGTGAGTTCGCGGACAGCGCCCACGCCCGCGAGCGCGAGTTCTTTATCGAGATGGAGCATCCCGTTATTGGGCCGTACAAGACCGCCGGACCGCCACTCAAGTTCAGCAAGACGCCGTGGCAGCCGAGCCGGACTGCGCCGCTGCTGGGTGAGCACACGGAGGAGGTGTTGGCTGAATTGGAGCGAGAGCCGGTACCGGCGGGCGCCGCATCCAACGGCGCAGTTGCTTCAGAAGGTGTCAAGCCGCTGGACGGCATCCGCGTTGTGGACTTCACACGGGCGTTTGCCGGACCGTTGGCGACGATGTTCCTCGGCTTTTTCGGCGCGGAGGTCATCAAGATTGAGTCGGAGGATCTGGACGATAACCGCGCTCCGGGTCAAACCACGTTCCAGGATCTGAATCGCGCCAAGATCAGCGCGACCATTGACATGCGGACTCCCGAGGGTCAGCAGGTGATTCGGGAGTTGGCCGCCAAGAGTGACGCGGTCATAGAGAATTTTCGACCCACCGTCATGGATCGCCAGAACGTGGGCTATCAGGAATTGATCAAGGTCAAGCCGGACATCATCATGTTGGCGATGCCCGGCATGGGCAACTCGGGACCGCTGAGCACCTATTTCTGCTATGGGCAGCAGATTATGGGTGTGTCCGGCATCACGAACCTCTGGGGGCATCCGGACGCGCCGATGGATACGCGGATCAAGATGCCGTTCCCGGACTACATCGCGGGCATCTTCGGAGCGCTCTCAGTCGCCGCGGCGCTGGAGTATCGCGACCGCACAGGCGAGGGGCAATACATCGAGCTTGCGCAGGTGGAGGGCGGAGGGCACCTGCTCACCGTCGCCTACATGGACTACATGATCAACGGCCACAACCCGCCGCCCGCGGGCAATCGCAGCGAGTTCTACGCACCGCATGATGTGTATCCGTGCATCGGGTTTGATGAGTGGTGCGCGATCGAGGTTCACACTGAGGAGCAGTGGCAGGCACTTGTCGGGGCGATGGGCAGTCCGGGGTGGGCGAACGATGAGCGTTTCGCGACGATGCAGGCACGCATTGCCAATAAAGATGAGCTCGACACGAATATCAGCGAGTGGACTAAGCAGTACACACCACGCGTTGCGATGCGAATCCTGCAGCAGGCGGGTGTTCCTGCGACATACGTCGCCAACGGCGAGATACTGTACGTCGATCCGCACTTGCGGAGTCGTCCGGCAGCCATCGTTCCTGCGAATCACGCGGACGCGGGTCTGATGGAGCACCAGGGCATCGACGTCAATCTTCCGGACACTCCCGGCAACGCGGGCCAGCCATGCCCCACAAAGGGCCAACAGAACGACTACGTCTTCAACGAGGTTCTGGGCCTATCTGCAGAACGGCGTGCGGCGTTAGAAGAGAGCGGCGCACTGCGGTAGAAGAAGATGCCTGCCTTGTTCTGTAGGCTACTCAGAATCACTCAGGCAGTTCTGTAGTCAGCAACCAGAACGTCGATAGTCGTGCCAAGTGCCCTGGCGATTCGAGCCAGCGCTGATGCAGACCCTGGCTTTCGTCCGCGTTCTATCTCAGACAGGTAACTCACGGCCAGCCCAGTCTTTTCAGAGAGGCCCTTCAGTGTTAGTCCACGATGTCGTCGCAATGCAGGAATGGGTGCTGCGCCTTCCATGAGTTTCAGTGCCACTTCATGGGGAACGCGAATGCCATTATCCGCAGCCATAGCGGCCAGCGCATCCTCAAGGTCTTCATTCCGCTGGAGCAAAGCTGCGTACTTCTCACGGTCTACGACGATAGTCTGCTCGCTAGTCATAAGCTTCACTCCTATGTCGAACCCTCAGGACTAACGATCGTAATCAAGAGTCGTTGGCAGTGGCCAGCGACTCCCATATTTCCGCTTTCACGGGAATGTCGGGCGAAGTTATCGCCTGCGTGAGATGGATCCGCGCAGGATTACCGCCGCCAGCGTTGCGGCGACGGCCCACGCGGTAGCGATCCAGAAGAGTTGGCGAGCCTGCTCTATGTCCTCTTTTTCGATCGCTCGCCCCTCGAGGTTCGTAGCAGCCTCCCAGCCGGTAACGTCAGGCTCCGGGTCAAGATAGACGCCCAAAGCGCCCGCCATCGCCGACTCAGTCCAGCCGCCTTCAAGCACGTTTCCGCGCGCGCCAGCCTCTGAGCGACTTGTCTCCCACGCCTCGCGGCCGCGCTGTGACGTCAACTGCGCGCCGGCGGAGAGAAACAGCCCCGATGCCACGGACGGCGCGATTGATGCCGCGCTGTCGATGCGCTTGGCTGCCACCGCAAGCGGATCGTCGCCGTGCCTGTTCCATCGTGCGCTGAGCGTCTTGACCACCCGATAGGCTACGGCTCCGGGGATGCCGAAGATCGCAAAGTACAGGAGAGGGCCCACCACACCATCACGGAAATCATGGCTCAGCCTGCGCAGCGCGTGAGAGCGTTGCTGCTGCAGCACCTCCGGCGAGACCTCCTGCGCCGTTTCTGTCACGGACTCGCCCATCCCCGCTTCACGCATCAGCCGCGTGACATCGTCTGAAATGGCTTCTTTGCCGGTATCCTGCTCATCCTGCTGTTCAAGGTCGCGAAGGGCATTCAGGCCGCCCCGGATAGAGATGGCGCCCTTGAGCAGCGCCGTGGCGGCCTCACGGTAGACTGCGCGGTGGATCAGACCGGCCGCGCCGAGGACCCACTTGGAACCAAGCCAAGCGGCGTAGGGCAAGGCGAATGCCGCTCCCATGGCGTATACGGAGCGAGCAACGTATGAGTTCCGGGGTGCGCGCGCCTCAAGGGCGTCCGCGGCTCGCGTGGCGACGCCGACAGGATCAGCCTCTTCAGGAATATCGCCCAGCAGGACATCCCAACCGACCGCCCAAAGAAGTGTGCCCGGCTCATGTCCACGCGGCATTGGCATCCTCCACTCCGCGGCGCGCTGCGCCGACGATGTCAGGTTGCCTTCATTGTGCCATCAAAAGGATTCGTTATCGACTGTAACGTCTGCGCGCAATCATGTAGCGAAGGATGATGAGAGCGACAACGGCCAACGCAATGACAATGAAAAGCAGAATGGCTCGAGGCCCGAGGATGCGCACGGCGATGAAGGCGAAGGCCAGCCCGACGGCCAGGCGCATCAGGAATAGCAACAGGGCGGCTCTCATGAATGTTCCCATCGCAGGACGCGCGCCATCGTCGCCTCTGGTGCCAAAACTGCGAAACATCCCGGCCACGCTGTTGATCGGGCCGCCGTCACGGGCTCTTGGCGGGCGTGGCATGACGGGCTTTTCGCCCTGCTCACGCAGGATCTCCTCAATCTCGTCGCGGAGGCCATCACCCTGATGTTCCGCCTCACTGTCCTGGTTGTCCCGGGGTGTGCTCATTGTGCTTCCCCTTACCCCCGTCTCGCGTATGACACAGCCTCTAACCGTCTCCTGTGGGAGTGATCGCCGCGGTCATGCCCACACTTTACCCCCTTCTACAAGGGAGTGGGAGCCTTTAGCCGTTGTCCGGCTTGGCCCAGCCTTCCCTGACCATCAGGGACGGCAGCTCATTCACGCTGTCTAGGAAGTAGTCCGGCGCCGGTTCATCGTCCATCGGGAAAGGGTACGACTTTCTGATGCGGATGGCGACGATACCCATGTTGCGTGCGCCGACAACGTCTGCCTCCGTGCGGTCACCGACATAGATGCATTGCGACGCCTCAACATCCAACCCGTCCAGGCAGTGCTGAAAGATCTCTGGGTCCGGTTTATGCGCGCCCACCTCTCCGCCAATGGCGATGCAGCCAAAGCGATTCTCCAGTCCGAGCACGTCGATTTTGCCGCGCTGCAGATCCGTCGGCCCATTAGTGATCAGCCCGAGCTTGAATCGTGCTCCGAGCCACGAAAGGGTTTCCTCCGCGCCGTCATACAGGATCAGATTGTCCATCAACACCTTGTTGTAGACGCTTCGCATGAATTGCGTCGCCTCGTCATCCAGACCAAGACGCTCAGCCATGCGTGACATGCGATTCAGGAATCGGCCGGGAACGCCGACCGAGTCCCAGTTCAGCGCCTCGCTCATGACCTCCGAAAGCAGAGTCGGGTCAACGGAATCCGCAAGCGCCTCATGGACTGCTTGTAGTCGGAGAGGCGTCAAGCCCTCTGAATCACAGAGGGTGTCGTCCAGGTCCAGCAGAACCGCTCGGATCGATGCCATCTACCCGGTCTCCGCCCCGGTGGGTCGCATGAGGATGATTGCTCGCCAGTCTCCGCTTTCATCAGATACAGCGTCGATGAGTCTCAGACCAGCCTCCATCAGCGCGTATGCCGCCATATCAAACTTCTCAGCGATGATGCCGGAACCGATGAGAATCCCGCCGGGGCGTGTTGTGACGGCGAGCGGCGCGGCCAGTTCCTCGAGTACTTCGGCAGTCAGGTTGGCGGCGACAATGTCCCAGCCGCCATTCTCCTTGACTGTCTCCGGCCAATCCTGCTGGGCGATGTCGAACGGATCCTGTCCTGCACGAGGCAGGGTTCCTTCTCGGATATCGATAACGTCTGAGAGGGTATTGTGTCCGACGTTCTCCTGCGCAGCTGTGATGGCAACGGGATCAATATCGATGCCCCGGACATGGCTTGCGCCAAGCTTGGCGGCAATGATCGAGAGGATGCCGGAGCCGCAGCCTACATCCAGCATCGTTCCTTCCGCCTGCACACGCTTCTCCAGTTCCTGCGCGCAGAGCTGCGTGGTGGGGTGCAGGCCGGTACCGAATGCCATACCGGGATCGAGACGAATCACGATGTCCTCCGGCTCGGGGTCATAGTCGCGCCACGTTGGAACGACAACAGATCGATGGCCGACACGATGTGGATGAAAGTGCTCACGCCATGCGGACTCCCAATCCTCGTCTGCGATTGTCCGTTCGTGCAGCTTGCCGACGGGCGTGATCATGTCCAGGTACGAAAGGCCCTCTCTGAGCCCTTGCCGCGCTGCCACAATCGCGCCATCTTCGCCATCCTGAGGAAGCGGGGTGTATGCGGCCACGCGAACGCGGCGGCTCTGCGTGAGGGACTGTGGGCCGGTTCGAATCTCTTCCGGTTCAGATACTTCCTGTATCGCGACGCCGCCAGAGTGACTGTATTGGCTAAAGAGGTCGGTGACGGCTTCCGCCGTCTCACCGGTGACGACGATACTGAATTCGATCCACTTCATGGAGTCGCGGTGGCATTTTCATCGGGCATCGGCGTCGGTGTGCTGACAAAGACGGATGTCTCCGTGATCAGGCGCGCCATGTGCTCACCCCATGTGCGGTCAAGGAGATAGACGCTGTCAATGCCGTCGATTCGTGCGTAGTTTGTGATGCGATCCGGTGTCAGGTCACCAACGTAAACGGTGTAGGCCTGCCCGTCCTCCATAGAGAAACGCAGGGTAATCTGCGGCGAATCCAGTCCATACAACGCGAGGGCCGCTTGATCGGGATTCTCCATAATGAGGCGTGGGGAGCGCGCGCCGCCCGCAATGAAGGGCGTCCCGGCAAACTCTACGCTGACCGGCGGGCCATCCAACCCTCCGTAGTGCCAGACTCGCTCGCTGTCTCGAATGAACGCGGCGGCCGCGCCGAAATACGTGACATCGAGGCGGTTGATTGTTGAGTCGTCAACCAGATAGAACCATTCCTGTGATGTGGGGTCATTATCTTGCTCGGGCTCGGTTAAGGGCGGTCCGAACCACAAGTAGCCGCCCATGAGGACTGCAACTACCACGAGGAGGAGCGTGATTCGGAAGTTCATGGAATGCGCCGTTTGGGGACGGCACTATCTTGGAGGGCGTGACTCAGCGCCGCCGCCACCACGTCCACCCCGCGACCAGGATCATGAAGGCCGGAAAGACGCCGACGGATGAGTAGAGAATCCAGTTCGCCTGCCGCTGCGTGAGCGTGAGAATACGCGGCACGTTCAGCCGCGCCCGTACGCCAATGAGCCCTTCTTGTTCCGTGAGCCAGTTGACGGAGTTCATCATCAAGTCCAGGTTTCCAACAGAGTTGATGAACTGATTTGTCGCGAATGCTGAGTTACCGATGGCAACGATGCGTCCCGCCGTATCCTCCGGGAAGCGGGGGTCGGACGGGAACTCGACGGCCGATGCAATGGACAGAGGGCCGCGGGTGTCCTGATTTGCGTCGAATCGTGGTTCCACCAGACTGCTCTCGTCACGCTCAAGCCAGCTGCGGTCTGTTGTAAATGCCAAGGGATAGACAGTGAAGGGCGCGCCTTCCAGGGCTTCCGCCGGCAATGGGGCCACACGGGTGACCAGAGGGAAGAATGTTACGAGGGAGCGGTCAATCATTGGGGCGGTTATCGGATGATCAGGCAGGTAGGCATCCGGGCGGATTGTCGGGGTTGTGATGTCCGGCTGCGCGTAGCTGGCCGGGTCAACGATTGTCCCGCCGCCCGCAGCAATGCCTGCCAGGAAGAGCAACTCCAACCAGGAATCAGGCGTATCGTCGGAGAGCAGAAATAGCACGTTGCCGCCGCGTGCCAGGTAGTTCCCCAACAGGTCCCTGTCGACTCGACCCTCCTCGACGACAAGATCACGGGCCGGGCCCGCGACGACGACGACGGAGCACTCTGCCGGCACCTGCCCGGCGGACGCAAAACCAAAGTCCCGCACCACGTACAGCTCGCGTTCCATCGCCTCCTTGGCGCGACTCATGCCAATGTCGGTCGTGCTCAGGATGCTGTGCTCGCCGTGGCCCGTGAGGAAACAGACGGTCCGGAGCTGCGTGCCCGTGGCGAGCAGGAGGTTTGATGTGAATTCCTGCTCGGAAATCTGGCGCGTCTGCGTCACTCGGTCACGCGAGGCAAAGACGACCACGCCGTTCTGATCGACGTTGAACCTGCTGGCCTTGGCAGGATCTGTCTCCGGATCGACGATTTCATAGGTAAAGCTGTCACTTAGCAGGTCGTATTCGCGGAGGAGTTGTTCCGTTGCGGCGGCGGCCTCGTCGCCAGGCGTGAAGAAACCAAAGGCTTCCACCGGCTGATCAAGGCCTCTGAGCACCTCCTGCGTCTGTGTTGCGAGTGTGAAACCACGGTTGGCGGTCAAATCAACGCGGGCGTTCGCGGCGGCGCTGACGACGTTAACCAGCGCCAGGATCACGGTGAAAGCAACAATCATCACGAGCGTGTTGACACCGTACCGCCCCTGCCGTGTAGACATGATGCGAACGACCTGCTCGCGGCTGAGATATGCCCCAACAAGCAACGAAACCGCGCCGACTCCCACAAGGACAAGCGCCCACGTTCTGAGTTCCGCAACGATGGCGTACAGGAGTGCGCCACTGATGAGTGCAACCGTACCGACGACGATCAGCGCAATGCCGATGTCCTCGGATACCCGCTCCCCGCGGAGAGACAAGCGCTCACGCATTGACGGATTACCGCCAACGGCGGGTCTCTACGGCCCGCACGGTCAGGAAGAGGAAGAACACGACCAAAGAGAGGAAGTAGATGATATCCCGCGTGTCGAATACGCCGAAGGCCATATCCCGGACGTGCTCGTTCATCGCAAGGAACGTCACGACATCCGTCCATGCGTGATCTGGATCGCCCAATGCCGCGGTCGCATTGAATAACCAGAGGATGAGTAAGATGGCAAGCGAGAAGATAGCAGCGACGATCTGATTTGCCGTGAGCGCAGAACCCAACATGCCCACGGCAATAGCTACGGCGCCCACGAGGAACAGGACAAAATACCCCGTGATGAGAGGAATGACGTCCGGACTGCCGAAGAAGAAAAGCAGGATTGGGAAATAGAGAGTGAGGGCGTACATGCCCGTGAGGATTGTCAGCGCTGCGAGATATTTCCCGAAAACAATCTCGATATCCCTGACGGGGGCGGTCAAGAGAAGCTCCATCGTGCCCAGCTTCTGCTCTTCTGCCAGCAGCCGCATGGTGAGCGCGGGCGCGATGAGAATTGTCAGGAAGAACGCGCCAATGGGGCCGATGGGGCCGAAGAGAAACCCGCGAATCGTCGCCTCCGGATAGCGCCCTGTGACGCTCAGCGCAAATGAGAGGCCGGTCAGGCCAAGGAAGATAGCGGCAATCACCCACGCATTTGGTGAGTTCACGTAAGAGCGCAGCTCACGCAGCCAGATGGTACGGATTGTTCGCACGTTCACGCGGCTGTCTCCTCGTCCTCGGTGGTCAGCCGCAGGAATATCTCCTCAAGTGAAAGGCCCATCGCGCGGAGCTCTACAAGGCCCCATCCTTGATCCGCCACGGCACGGGCAAGCTCAACGCGTATATCCCGGCTCGGCGCGCATTCCACGACGAACTGTTGTCGTCCACCCGCATCTGAAAGCGTTACTTCCGTGACTCCGTCCACCCTGGAGAGCGCCTGCTGGATCTGCTCGCGTGGGCCGCGCACGTCCATCACGACGCGGGAGACTCCCCCGAGTCGAGCGGACAGCCGCTCCGCAGTGTCCATGACCACAATCCGTCCTTCGTGAATGATCAGCACGCGGTCACAGACCATGCTGACCTCCGGCAGGATGTGGGTGGAGAGGATGACGGTGTGGTCGCCGCCAAGCCCGCGGATAATCTGCCGCGTCTCGACGACCTGGCGCGGATCGATGCCGATGGTCGGCTCATCAAGTACGAGCACGGGCGGCTCATGGAGGATGGCCTGCGCGATGCCGACGCGCTGGCGATACCCCTTTGAAAGCTTGCTGACCAGGGAGTCCGTGTATTCCTCAAGGCGGCAGAGCCCAAAAACGTCCTCCACGCGGGCGCGGATGCGTGACTTGTTCATGCCACGCAGCTCCCCCATGTAGTGCAGGTACTCCCGCACGGTCATATCCGTGTAGAGCGGCACGGTTTCAGGCAGGTAGCCGATAGATGCGCGGGCGTCCAGCGGTTCCTCCTGAACATCATGGCCCGCGACAACAGCCGTGCCGGCGGTGGGCGGCGTGAATCCCGTGATAATGCGCATGGTGGTCGTCTTCCCTGCGCCGTTTGGGCCGAGGAATCCGATTACCTCGCCCGGTTCGGCTGTAAAGGAAACGTCCTCAATTGCCGGAAAATCGCCGTAGAACTTTGTAAGGCCACGCGCCTCAATCATGCACCGCGCCCCCGTAGGTCGGAGAATTGTGAATATCTAGTGTAACGCACACAGGCGAATTGGGGTTAGGGCAGACTGGGCAACTGCTAGCTTCTGGCCGCGTCTGCCGCCTGTGCCGTTTCCACCTCATGGACGATGCGGCGCGTGTGGTTGATGACATCCGGGGAGACGCTTACGGAGGTGATTCCCCACTCAACCAGCTTGGCCGTCAAATCCGGGAAGAAACTTGGCGCCTGTCCGCAGATGCCGCAGGTGATGCCCAGTCGCGCAGCCGTCGTGACGATGGTTTCGAGAGCCCGCATGACGGCCTCGTTCCGCTCATCGAAATCGTCGGCCAGTATGGCGCTATCACGATCCACCCCGAGGACGAGCTGTGTCAGGTCATTGGAACCGATGGACACGCCATCGATGCCGACCTTGATGAACTCTTCCAGCAGGAACACGTTTGAGGGAACCTCGGCCATCATCCACAGCTTGAAGCCGTTGTCGCCGCGCCGCAGGCCGTACTGCTCCAAGAGTGACTTGGTATGGACAAGCTCATCCACGGTGCGGACGAACGGAATCATGACGTGCAGGTTGGGGTGCTTGGCCCGCACCCGGCGCACGGCCTCGATCTCAAGCGCGAAGATATCAGGCTCCTTGACGTAGCGCCCCGCGCCCCGGTACCCAATCATCGGGTTCTCTTCTTCCGGCTCGTACCGGTCCCCGCCCCGCAGATTTCGGTATTCATTCGTCTTGAAGTCGGTCGTGCGGTAGATGACGGGGCGAGGATCAAAGGCGGCGGCAAATTTCATCAAGCCGTCAACCACCTTTTGCGTGTACTCCTCACCACGCCCTTCTTCGATCATCAGGCGAGGGTGTTCGCCGATACGCGCGACGATGAACTCCGCCCGGAGCAGCCCGACGCCGTCCACGTTGCGGGCGGCAATGACGTCGGCAAGATCCGGCTCAGCAAGGTTGACGTAGACGTTGGTCTTTGTCCGGAGATTCTCCGCGGCGTCGTCCTCGTTGACATCCTGGCCTGCGCCCGGGACCGCGCCCTCATAGACACGACCGGTGGATCCATCGACGGTCACGATCTGACCGTCCGTCAAAGTGTTGGTCGCCGCCCCTGTTCCAACGGCACACGGGATGCTCAGTTCCCGGGAGATGATGGCCGCATGAGCAGTGCGGCCGCCGTGATCAGTGATGATGGCGGTGGCGCGTTTCATGGCAGGGACATAGTCCGGTGTAGTCATCTCAGTGACCAGGACATCGCCTTCCTTGACACGCTCAAGCTGATCGAGAGAGGTCTCATCGATCTTGGGGAGCACCACGACTGTGCCGGTGGCGCTGCCCGGGCTGGCCGGCGTGCCCTGCAAGAGCAGGGGATACACGGATTCATCCACCTCCAGACCCTCGGATTCGCCGATGCTACCGAGAGTGGTAATGGGGCGTGTCTGCGTGATGTAGAAGGAGTTACCCTCCATGGCCCACTCGATGTCCTGGGGGTGGTTGTACGCCTCCTCAAGGTTCAGTCCGAATTGCGCAACCTCTGCAATCTGACTGTCCGTGAGCTTGTAGGTGCGTGACATCTCAACGGGGACATCCACCTCGTGGTTCAGGTCATCCGCGCCGACGGCGTCTGGATTGCGCGTGAGCATCCTGCTCTGTGGGACAAGGCGCTTCTCCAGGATTTCCATGCCGTCCTTCTGGATTAAATAAGAATCCGGCGTCACTGCGCCGGATACAACAGACTCGCCGAGGCCGTAAACAGCCTCAATAAGAATCTTCGAGCGGTCGCTGCGATTCGGCTCCGCCGTGAACATGACGCCCGAAATTTCGGACTGCACCATGCGCTGTACGGGCACGGCAATGCCGACGCCAAGCTGATTGAAATTCTGCTCCGCGCGATAGAAGATGGCGCGCGCCTCAAACAGGCTCGCCCAGCAGCCCTTGACGGTTTCCAGGACTTGTTCGATGCCCTCCACATTCAGATACGTGCGCTGTTGCCCCGCAAAGGATGCGTCCGGCAGGTCCTCCGCCGTTGCGGATGAGCGGACGGCAACGGGCCCCTCGCCGAGCTTCTCGTAGGCATCTGCTATCTCTGTGGCGAGATCGGCAGGCATGGGCGCGGAGAGGATTGCCTGCTGAGCCTGCGTGGCAACTTCTACAAGATTGGAGGAGTGGTACACATCGACGCCGCCAAGAATCTCGCTCAGTCTGGCGTCGAGGCCGTTGTCCGAGAGGAACTTCTGGTAAGAAACAACGCTGACCACGAACCCGGGCGGTACCGGCGCGCCTCTGCGCGTCATTTCGCCGAGATTGGCTCCCTTGCCGCCGGCAAGCGCCAGATCGCCGGAATCGACTTCTGAGAACCACAGCAGGGATGCCTGCCGCTTTTGTATTTCCGTAAGTTCGCGTTTCGGCATCTGCCGAATGTCAACGACACTTTCTGACACGCCTGTACCCCCTCAGGACTCTCCCGCGTCCGCCCCACCGGGGACGCCGAACGGCCCCTGTACGGGCCGCGTCATGCCGTTGAAAGTATACCATCCACGCGCCGCGCCGCGTGGGGATGGGAACGATGGAGGCAAGTCAGTTTACGCTGTCACATCCGTCACGCTGGGTCAAAGCTAGTAAAGTGGAGCCGAGGGGATTCGAACCCCTGACCCCCTGCTTGCAAAGCAGGTGCTCTCCCGACTGAGCTACGACCCCACGATTGAGTGACGGGTGTCTATTCTAACCTGACGTTGCGCCGACGATGGCAAGGGTAATGATCGCGCCGGAGACACAGATGGCAGCTGCCAGGATGCTCAGTTCGAGCAACCCGAACCTGCGGCGCTTTCTTGCGCCTCCGGAATCTCTTGCCACGACCTTGTCCTCATCTCTGTCCCTACGCTGTCTTTCTATTATGCCGTGTGGCAGGGCGTCCATGACAGAAGCCTATACTTTCGAATGAGAGTCCTAACGATTCACGCATGACCCTGCGGCGGCTTTCACAGATAGGAGAAACGCGGACGATGGCATCAGAAAAGCAGGTGACTATCTATACGGATGGAGCCTGTGAGGGGAATCCCGGTCCCGGCGGCTACGGCGTCGTGCTAATTCACGGAGATCGGCGCAGGGAACTTAGTGAAGGTTACCGTCTCACAACCAACAATCGCATGGAACTCCTCGCCGTCATTCGAGGGCTTGAAGCACTGACGGAACGGTGTCGCGTAACGTTGCACAGCGATTCGCGTTACGTCATCGATGGCATCGAGAAGGGGTGGGCGGCGCGGTGGCGGGCCAATGGCTGGATGCGAAACAAGAGGGAAGCGGCCATCAACCCGGACCTCTGGGGGCGGCTGCTGGACCTCTGTGACGCCCACGACATCGAGTTCAAATGGGTTCGCGGCCATTCCGGCGTCCCCGAGAACGAACGCTGCGATCGGCTCGCGGTCGAGGCGGCGCGAGGTAAGAATCTGCAGCCGGATGAGGTGTACGAAGCGGGTGCCGCACAAGCGCGGCGCCCGATGCTGTGATTGGGGTTCACGAACCCAGAAACTTCGACTTTACGGTCTAGCCAAGCCGAAACGCGGAGTTCTAGCTTCGCTAGCTAGCCAAGCGGCAGTGTGAAGTTAAAAATCAGCCGGCGGAGTCGGGGTCTGACGAGCCGACATCCTCGCGGCCGGATGCGCCGCTGAGGGCTTTCTGCAAGGTGTCCCACGCGAGAACGGCACACTTGACGCGTGTTGGATAGCGTGACGTGCCCTGCAGGGACATCAGATCTCCCATGAATGTCTCATCAACTTCTTCGCCAAGGATCATGGCACGGAAGGCGTGCGCAAGCGTCTTCGCGTCCTCAAGGGAGCGTCCCCGGAGCGCCTCCGTCATCATCGACGCTGACGACTGTGAGATTGAGCAGCCCTGCCCGACGAAGGCGATCTCCTCGATGGCGCCGTCCCGGATGCGGGCCGTCAGTCGAATCTCATCCCCGCACACCGGGTTGAATTGCGTCAGGTCGGCGTCGGGGGCGTCCAGCACGCGGTTGTTTCGTGGCAGTCGATAGTGGTCCAGGATTAAATCCCGGTACAGATCGTCAAAATATGGCTCAGGTTGACTACCTGCCAAAGAGTTCACCAGCCTTCTTCAGGGCATCGATGAGTCGGTCAACGTCCTCATTCGTATTGTAAACGTAGAAGCTTGCGCGGGCTGTGGCAGGCACGTTGAGGCGGCGCATCAACGGCTGTGCACAGTGATGCCCGGCGCGAATCTGCACACCTTCCCAGTCCAGCGTCTGGGCGATGTCATGAGGGTGAATGGATTCAACGGCGAACGAAACCACGCCGCCACGATCCTCCACGTTTGGCGGACCGTGCAGCGTGACACCCTCACCAAGTGACCGCATTTGCCGCAACGCGTAGTCCGTGATCTCGATCTCGTGCTGCCGTACGTTGTCCATGCCGAGATCAGTCAGATAGTCGATGGCGGCGCCGAATGCGACGACATCGGCAAAGTTCGGTGTGCCGGCCTCGAACTTCCAAGGCGGATCCTTCCACGTGAAACCGTCCTCGCGCACCTCCATGATCATCTCGCCGCCACCAAGGAACGGCGGCATCTCATCGAGCAGCGCCTGCTTGCCGTAGAGAACTCCAACACCCGTCGGGCCAAGCATCTTGTGGGAGGAAAACACATAGAAGTCCGCGTCCATGTCGCGCATATCGACGGCGACGTGCGGCGCACCCTGCGCGCCATCAACGATTGCGATTGCGCCGACGGCGTGAGCCTTGTCTACGAGTTCCCTCACGGGATTCACGGTGCCAAGAACGTTTGAGATGTGCGTAAAGGAGACGACCTTCGTGCGTTCCGTGATGAGTGTGTCGATGTCGGTGAGATCGAGGAAGCCCTCATCCGTCACCGGGATGAAACGCAGCACCGCGCCGCGCTCAGCGCAAATCATGTGCCATGGCACGATGTTGGAATGGTGCTCCATGAGCGTGACCAGCACCTCATCACCCTCATTGAGATTAGCGCGTCCCCACGCGTAGGCGAGGAGGTTCAGGGATTCCGTCGTATTGCGTGTGAACACAATCTCGCTTGAGGAGGCAGCATTGATGAACGTGGCCGTCTTCTCGCGCGCGCCCTCATAGGCGGCGGTCGATTCCTCGGACAGGGTGTAGATGCCGCGATGGACGTTCGCGTTGGAGGTGCGGTAGAAGTCTGCCAGTGTGTCGATGACTTGCTTCGGCTTCTGAGACGTCGCGGTGCTGTCCAGGTAGACAATCGGGTTGCCGTTGATGACACGGGACAGGATGGGAAAGTCGCCGCGAATAGCTTCGACGTCCAGCTGCGATGGGTGATCAGGCACGGTGACCGGCCTTGCGCGATGTGGCCGCGCTATTGCGATGCCGGCGCGACTGCGCTGCCCGCGCCGGATCGGATGAGGTCATAGCCGTGTTCCTCAAGATCATGGGCCAATTCCGGCCCACCTGACCGGACGATGGCACCGTCCAGCATCACGTGGACGGTATCCGGCTCAATATAGTTGAAGATGCGCGTGTAGTGGGTGATGAGGAGGATACCCAAATCTTCACGACGCAGTTGATTCACGCCCTCGGAAACAGTGCGCAATGCATCGATATCCAGGCCGGAGTCCGTCTCATCAAGGATGGCGAGGGTGGGATCGAGGACGGCAAGTTGAAGGATCTCACTGCGCTTCTTCTCACCGCCGGAGAACCCGGAGTTGACGTAGCGGGTGGCGAATGCGCGGTCCATGCCGAGCGTGTCCATCTTCTCATTCACCATCTGCCGGAACTCGACGAGTGGCATCTCCTCATCGCGATGGGCATTCACCATCTGCCGCAGGAAGTTGATCAGCGTGACGCCGGAAATCTCCACGGGGTACTGTGACGCCAAAAAAATACCGTCAAGTGACCGCTGATCGGGCAGATCAAGCGTGATGTCCTTGCCCTTATAGAGGATGCGGCCGCCGGTGACGACATAGCGGGGATTGCCCATGAGTGTGTTGGCAAGGGTGCTTTTGCCGGAGCCGTTGGGCCCCATGACAGCGTTGACCTTGCCCGTGGGAATCTCCAGGTTGACGCCCTTCAGAATCTCCTTGCCGTCCACCTCCACACGGAGATCCTCCACGACCATGACGGCATTTCCGTTCTTGCTTGACACTTATTGACGCCCCCTGCGTGTGCTGTTGGAATCGGTGATTGTACGGGCAAAACAACGCGCTGGCAAGCGCGCCTTCAACGCTTTATGCGAATCAATCATGCTCTAGCGCCATTTTACGGAGTGGCGGCACTGGGTGACAAGGGAAGAAGGCGTATTCAAGGGTCTCACTGCCATGCCCGCCGGAACGCGGCGAAAAACTGTTCCGAACGGAAAGCCGGATCGCGAACCCTGGAACTATCCCCCTCCGCCGCCGGAGAAACCGGGCTCCGTCATCTTGGCGGCGTCCAGGATCTCCTCCAGGGCCGCCTCGCCGAGCTCCGTCGTGCGCAATGCCACCTGCCTGACGGTTTCGCCCGTCTCAGACGCCTCATGCGCGATGGCGGCGGCGGCATCGTAGCCAATAACGGGCGCGAGCGCTGTGCAGATCGCCAGTCCCTGCTCAACGGTCTCCGGCCCTCGCTCCGTGGAAACAAGCCCCTCGATGCACTGCTCGCGGAAATTGTCCGCCTCCGCTGCGAGCAGGTCGATGGACTGCAGCAGGTTGTAAGCCGCGACGGGCATCATGACGTTCAACTCGAAGTTGCTGCCCTGCGCGTCGGCGATTGTGACGGTTACGTGGTTGCCCATCACTTGAGCCGCCGCCTGCGCCACCGACTCGGCAATGACCGGGTTGATCTTGCCGGGCATGATCGACGAGCCTGGCTGCACCTCCGGCAGCGCGATCTCGCCGAATCCCGCGCGAGGGCCTGAGCCGAGCCAACGCACGTCGTTGGCAATCTTCAACATGCTGACTGCGACGGTGTTCAGGACGCCGCTCGCCTCCGTGACAGCGTTCAGCGTACTCTGCGCCTGGAAATGGTTCTCCGTTTCCCTGATGGGGAGACCGGTGGAGGACGCGAGGCGTGCGCAGACCATCTCTGAGAACTCAATGTCGCGCCCAATGCCCGTGCCGACGGCCGTCCCGCCAAGTGGGACCTCGCAGAGTTCATCGACCGCGTGGCGCAAGCGGCGAACCGAGCGTTCCATCTGGCCGGCATGCCCCAAAAACTCCTGGCCGAGCCGGATGGGCGTCGCGTCCTGCAGATGCGTGCGACCTGTCTTGATAACGTCCCAGAAGGCCGCTGATTTGTCCGCGAGCGCCTGCTGCAGGCGTTCCAATGCGGGCACGAGTTCTATGGCGATGCCGTGGGCGGCGGCAACCTGTATCGCCGTCGGGATGACATCGTTGGAGGACTGACCGCGGTTGACGTGGTCGTTGGGATGAACCATTCGGGAGCCGACCTCGCCGCCGAGAATCTGCGTTGCGCGATTGGCGATGACCTCATTCGCGTTCATATTTGTGGACGTGCCTGAGCCCGTCTGAAAAATATCCAGGACAAAATGATCATCGAGCTCGCCGTCCATCACCTCCTGTGCCGCGGAGCGGACGGCTGCGGCCAGCTCAGGCGCGACGCCGCCAAGTTCCTCGTTTACCTCTGCGGCGGAGCGCTTGATCAGTGCAAGCGCCCTGACAAAACTGCGCGGGAATCGAAGATTGCTGATGGGAAAATTGCGGACGGCGCGCTGCGTTTGCGCCCCCCAGAGGGCCTCGTCCGGTACCTCCATCTCGCCCATTGAGTCACGTTCGATGCGCATCGAGAGATCATCCTCCTGTTGTTACGTAATTGTCGGCGCGGCGTCCCAAAAGCTGCGCTCTGCCCAGTCATGATACAAGGCAGGCCGAGACGCTGCCGCTATTGGACAGGCGACTATTCCCGGGATGGGTAAAGAGACTCTCGCGCCCCGTTCATTGAGGAGGCTGTCAGACTCAAAAATCCCTGGTAACGACGAGCTGACAGGCGCGGTGATGGTCCGCTTGAACTCTCCGTGATGAGATGCCGCGCCCGGCGGGCGGCCTCAGACTCTCCCGGGTTGGGCAAGACGGCAAAGACCTGTCGCGTTCTCTGCTCCAGGTCCACGTCGGATTCGAAATCCGCCACGGCAAGCAGGAACGGCAGAACGGCCGTCGCAATCATGTCCAATGCGCGTCCGCGTCCGATGAGCGCAGACGGCCCCCTCCGCCGCATTCTTCCAAAGTCACTACGCGTTGCCCAATAGCCCGTGGGAGGAATGACGAGCGCATTGACGAGCTTCGCCGCCGCGTACTGGGGATTATCAGCCTCGCTGACGGCAGCGCACAGATCGTTGACCATCCCCGGCCCCCGAAGCCATTGCTGAATGAGCTCAACCGCAGCGCCCATTCGCCTGACCGGGTGATTGTCCGGCCTCACGCGAAACGTCTGCCAGGAACCACGCGACAGAGACTCCAGCCCCGGGTAATGCGTCCACTCCGTCTCTGCGGACACGGTGAAGCTGTCACGAGCGCTCCCTGCCGGTTCAATTAGTGGAAGCTTTACCTGCGTCTCTCTGCGCCGTTGCGATGGCAGCAACCCTGCTGTCCCAAACAGTAGACCTGTCAGACGCGCCACACGTGCTGCGTCGTCGAGAGCGCCATCCGTCAAGCCGCGCAGCGTGTCAATCGGCATGAGCCGAGCGACCTCCTGGAATGCGGTCATATTTCGTGTATATCCAAGACCTCTCAAAAGAGCCTCATACAGCGCCTGCTCCGACCCGACAACGGCGATATCGCCCTCAATGGACGCCGCTCGCTCCTCGAACCGCGTGTCGCCCAGCGAATCAAGCATTTCGGCCACATCACGTGACTTTCCTGTGCCAAGAGTCAACACCTGAGGAGTGGTCGTCGTTGTCTTGCGCTTCCGTCGGCGCGTATTGCGCTGCAATTCGAGCACGGGCGCGCCTGCAATTTCCACCAACCCTTGCGCGTCCTCAACGACGTGCAGAACGACGCTTGCAAAGGCCGGGTTCGTTTCGTGCCCGTGCGCGAACCAGTCCGTGGCGCGCAGGTGCATCTCGATGTCACCTCGTATGACGCGGCGCAGTTGCCCGGGTGACTCAATCGCGATGACCGCGCCGAGGAAATCCGGCCCGTCGCCGGAGTTGCGGGCGCCCATATGAAGAACATCGACCAAGGCTCCGGTAACGGTTCTCAGGCGCTGTCCCCGCCTCCTCGCCGCGCCGGACTCCCACGCGTCACAGAGATCTTTCTCGCTTGGCCACGCGCCCCGCGACCTGGATATACGGCCGGCATAATGCGCCGCTCCATCCCGAATACCGGACCTTACGGACAACCTTGTATTGCCGTCGGAGTAACGAAGACTGCGTAATCGCCGCTCCCGGACACCGTTTACTGAATCAATCCCGCGCATGACAGGATTGTAGCGCATGTGTTCAGGTCCGGGTCTGGCCGTCTCCCACGATAGTCCACTTATAGGAGGTTAGCTCCCGCAGTCCCATCGGCCCCCGTGCGTGCAGCTTGTTGGTGCTGATGGCAACCTCTGCGCCCAGCCCCAGCTGCGCACCGTCCGTGAACCGGCTCGATGCGTTCACGATGACCGCCGCCGCGTCCACTTCATCCAGGAAGCGCGTCGCGTTTTCGTCGCTCGTCGTGAGGATCGCTTCTGTGTGGCCGGAGCCGTACTCAGCGATATGCTCCAACGCCTCGTCGATGGAATCGACCACCTTCACGGCGGCCGTCAGTGACAGGAACTCACGGCCCCAGTCGTCCTCGACGGCTGTAATGACCCGTGTGGGAGGCTCGGGGCCGATCAGCGTCAGCGCGCGCTTGTCCGCGTGGATCTCCACGTTATCCTGCGCCCACGCCGCAACCACGGCGGGGAGCAGTTTGGGGGCGGCCTGCGCATGAACAATCAGCGTGTCCAGCGCATTGCAGACCGTCGGACGCTGCACCTTGGCGTTGTAGGCGATGGCAACCGCCTGCTCAAGATCCGCGTCGGCGTCAACATACGTGTGGCAGACACCGATGCCGCCCGTCACAACGGGAATACGCGCGTTGTCCCGCACGAAGCGGATGAGCGTGTCGCTCCCGCGGGGTATGAGCAGGTCGATTCCGCCCTCGTACACCAACATCTGGCCGACGATGGCACGATCCGTGGACTCGATGATCTGTGCCGCGTCCCGGGGCAGTCCGGCATCCTCCAACGCCTCACGCACGATGGCCGCGAGCGTCGTCGTGGAGTTGATAGCCTCTTTTCCGCCGCGCAGGATGACGGCGTTGCCAGACTTGATGCAGAGGGCGGCGATGTCGATCGTCACGTTGGGGCGGCTCTCGTAAACGGCGGCGATGACGCCGAGCGGCACACGCCTGCGGCAGATGCGGAGCCCGTTGGGCAAGGTCGACGCATCGAACTCCTCGCCGATGGGATCTGGCAGGGTGATGGTGGCGCGCACATCGGCGGCCATTCCTCGCACGCGCTCCTCGTTAAGTAGGAGACGATCCAGCAGGACGTCTGACATTCCGTCCGCCTGCGCCGCCGCGTAGTCCCGCTTGTTGGCGGCGACGATTTCGTCGCCACGTTCTTCCAAGAGGACCGCGATGTGCTCAAGCGCCCCGTTCTTGTCCTCTGTGGACGCGCGCGACAGCGGCCTGCTCGCCTTTCTCGCCGCCTGCGCCTTGCTGACGAGCTCTTCTGAAAGTTCTCCCGGGTCTGTCGTTCTTGTCTCGGTTGCCGTCATCACGGTCACTCTTTTCCCGGACGGCAATGACGTGTCGATGCCGTCGTAGTTGGTGTCAATCTATTCTGTATCTGTAATTGTATTTGTGCCAGCAGGGCTGTTCAAACGGGATAGGCGTTTTCACAGCAGCGTCAGGTGGTCGCGATGAACCATCTCCTCGCCGTGGTAGGTGGAGTTGGTGTTGTCCTCAGTCTCGAAGAATTGGCGAACTTCCGCGTTATGGAGACCCGCCAGGCGACGCATGAGGCCCGCGGGATAAGAGACCGCTCCCCGCGCCACCCCCGTCTCGTCCGGCCCGAGAATCTCCACGATATCCCCTGTGGTGAACTCTCCGCGCACCTCGCGTACCCCGACCGCGAGGAGGCTCGATGTGCCTCGTCGCAACGCCGTCGCGGCGCCCTCGTCCACGACGACCTGCCCGCGCACGAAGAGGGGGCCGAGAGAACGCCTGCGGGCGGACGGACGCCGTCGTCCCCACGCCTCAAACCGCGTACCGATATCCTCGCCGCGCGCGATGCGCAGCAGCACGTCCTGGGCCTTGCCATTGGCAATCACGACCGACGTGCCCCATGACGTGGCCTCTGCCGCCGCGCGGATCTTTGACGCCATGCCGCCGCGCCCGAGTTCACTCGGCATCTCAGCGGCCATGGCGAGAATGTCGTCCGTCACGCGGTCTACGCGGTGAATGAGCGCAGCATTGGGATTCGTTCGGGGATCACTGTCATAGAGTCCGTCGCGATCCGTCAGGAGGATGAGCATGTCTGCCGCCATCAGGTTCGTGAGAGCGGCTGACAGAGTGTCGTTGTCACCAAGTGTTTCACTCAGTTCCTCCGAGGCGACGACATCGTTCTCATTGATGACGGGAATCACGCCAAATCCCAGCAGTTCACGTAGTGTCCGGCGGATGTTGACGGCGGAACGGCCGGCGGTGAAATCCGAGCGGGTGATGAGTGCCTGCGCCACCGTGAGACCATGCTCAGCGAATGCCTTCTCCCAGGACTGCATCAGGTGATGCTGCCCTATCGCCGCGAGAGCCTGCAGGGTCGCAACACCTCTTCCCTTACCATCCAGGCCGATGATGCTGCGTCCAAGCGCAACCGCCGCAGACGTGACGACAATCACCTGCGATTGGGCAGCCACAATCTCTGCGACCTGTTTCGCAATCGACGCGATGAGATTCTCATCAAGGTGGTCACCGCCTCCCGTCAGCACGCCGGTGCCGAGTTTGGCGATGATCAATTGATTGCGCGGCAAGGCCGCGTTCTGATTCATCCCTGATTCGGTGTGGTTGGTCACTATCGCTCTCTGGCCGCTCCAATGCGGCATTCCAGAAATGCAGTCCAACGATAATCCGGTGTCAAACGACAACGGTGTTTTCTCGCCACTGCATAACGGCTTTCCGGAATTACAGCCCTACGATAATCCGGTGTCAATCGACAACGGCTTTTAAAAGTATATCCCCGCCGTTCTCGTGCCACTGCTACAATCGGCTTGCCGCCGGATGACGGCGACCATTCGAGTGCCGGCAGGTGAGCGCCATTCGCGTCACGAAACTCTCGCTGACCCATTTCAGGAACTACGCCTCACAGGGCTTTGAGCCGGAGGATGGTGTTACTGTCCTGGCGGGCGACAACGGGCAGGGCAAGACGAACCTTCTGGAATCCCTGTTCATTCTCGCAACCGGCCATTCCCACCGCGCGGACACGGATCGAGAGGTCATCGGCTGGAGCGCCGTGCGTGAGCCGATACCGTACTCCCGCATCGCGGCGGATGTGACCGCGGGCGATGGGAGGGAACGCAAGCTGGAGCTTGTCATGCAGCTCGCGCCGCGCGGACAGACAGGTGAACCAACTGCCGTCGCTGAGAGGACGATCGGGCCCTCGGGTCTCAGGGGCGGCACGCTGCAGAAGGGCTACAAGGTCAACGGTGTTCGGAGGCGCCCCACGAGCAGCGTCGGCGACCTTGCCGTTGTTCTCGCAGGGCCGGAGGAGGTCGATCTTTTCGCTGGCCCCCCGGCGGATCGCCGCCGTGCAATCGATTCAACGGCACTGCAGACGGACGCGGAGTATGCCCAGGAACTCCGACGGTATGAAAGGTTAGTCACCCAGCGCAATGCGGCGCTCAGGGACGCTCGCGAGCGAGGGCAAACACAACGAACAGAGGCAATGCGCCTCTGGGAGCAGGAACTTATCCGTGCCGGCGCGTTCATTCTTGGTCATCGGGTGGCTATGATTGATGTCTTGCAAAAAGAGATGCTGGCCGCGCACGCCGAATTCACAGGCCGATTCGGCCACCTCTCGCTTGAGTACCGTTCGACGGTCAGTATCGGCGAGGATGAGGACGCTTCACCCGACCTGCAGCAGAGATTCGTCGATGCCCTCGAACGCGCGTGGGGGCGCGATTCAGCCACCGCAACCACATCCGTCGGGCCTCATCGCGACGATCTGCGTGTCGTCTCCGGCGACGTCGATCTTGGCGTCTATGGCTCCCGGGGCCAGCAGCGGACTGCCGCCCTTGCACTGGTCATCGCGCAGTCCGCGTACATCGGTCAAAGACTTGGCGATGAGCCCGTCATCCTGCTGGACGATCCGCTTTCTGAACTCGATGCGGATCGCCGCGAGCGCGTCTTGAAGCACTGCTTGACGCCCGGCCGGCAGGTTCTGATTACAACTGCCGACATTGAACTTATCCCCGCCGAGGTCCGCGCTCACGCCGCGATGTATACGGTGAGTGGCGGGAAGATTGAGCGCTCATAGCTTTTCCACCTGTCTTCCAACTTGACCTTTCTCCCTGTTCGGCGTAGCGTCACCTTGTGTAAAGAGATGCTTTAGAAGGCGTCCCTCAAGTGGGAGGATGTGTCATGACGAGGATCGTCAGCATTGAAGAGGCGGGGAATCGATTCAAGGACGGAATGCTCATCGCCACCACTGGCGGGAATGACCGCTCCTCGATGGCGTTGACGCGGGAGATCGTCCGTCGCGGTATCAAGGATCTCACCCTTGTCTTTACACCTGCAGGCGGCATCCAGGGCGATATGCTCATCGGCGCGGGGGCCGTCAAAGCCATTGACACCGGCTCACTCACGTTCGGTGAACGCGGGTTCGCGCCGAACTATCGGCGCGTGGCCAAAGAGGGAGGAATCGCCGCGCTGGACAGCACCTGACCCGTCACACTCACGGGGCTCCAGGCTGGAGCCAACGGTGTGCCGTTCATCCCGTCACGCGGCGTAATCGGCACCGATCTCGTTAATCTCCATCCCAACTGGAAGATCATCGAAGACCCCTACAATGAGGGACACGACATTCTGCTTGTGCCGGCGATTCGCCCGGACATCGCCATTATTCACGGCTTCAAGGCGGATCAGAACGGCAACGTTCTCGCGCCGAGCTACGAGGATCGAATGGTGGCGCAGGCAAGCGACAAGGTGCTTGTGACCGTAGAGGAAATTGTCGACTACGACCTCGCCGAGGATCCGCGCGGCGGCTTCCTCGTCCCGTGGCCGTTCGTCAGCCTCGTCATTCACACTCCGAAAGGCTCTCATCCCGGCGGCATGAAGCCGTACTACGAGGCGGACAATGACCACTTCGAGCGGTATATGGAGTTCTCAAAGACCGCGGACGGTTTCAACGCGTACCTCGACGAGTTCGTGCGTGGGCATACGGAGGACGAATACCGCGAGATGGTGACGCGCGTCGCCGTTCCCGCCTAGGTACGTTCAGCGACAACCGGCCCAATGCCGTTCCAGTCGGACGACTACACTATCGGCGAGTTGATGGCCACCCGCATTTCGCGGGAGGTTCGTGACGACACATATGTCAGCTCAGGCGCCGCATCGCCCGTACCAATGGCCGGTGTCCTATTGGCGCAGGAGACACACGCGCCGGACATGACTTATGTCCCCATTGGCGCGTCCAACCCTGGACTCAACCTCATCAGCGGAAAGGAAGTTTTTGACCTCGCTCAACGCGGCAGGCTGGATATCTTTTTCCTCGGCGGCGCGCAGATTGACGGCCACGGCAACATCAATCTGACCACTATCGGCGACCATGACAGGCCGGACGTGCGCCTTCCCGGCGCGGCCGGTTCAGGGATGCTGTACTTCATGACGAATCGCATCATCCTGTTTCGTCTGGAGCACACACCGCGCGTCTTTGTCGAGAACGTGGACTTCATCACATCTGCCGGCTCCAGCGGTGATCGTGTGGAGCGCCCCGGCGGCCCCCACATGCTCATCACCAACATTTGCGTGATGATGTACGAGAAAGATCAAAAGAGATTCCGGCTTGAATCCGTTCACCCCGGCGTCACCGTCGATGAGGTGAAGGAAAACACAGGGTTCGAAATCCTCATCCCCGACCAGGTGCCGGTGACTACCGGTCCAACGCCGGAGCAACTGGGACTGCTCCGCGGCTCCATCAAGGACCGCGTTGGCGGAGAGTATCCGGGCTTTGTCGCATCGGGAGGATTCGGCGGTTAAGAATCCAAAAAGGTCTTGACGCTCGACTGGTGTTAATTGACACTATGTTATGGGTGTTATGCGATCCACGGGGGACGCTACGGAGGGCATGCGAAAGCGTGCTCTTTTTGTTTATGTCACGAAAAACGATTCGGCAAACGGCGCCGCAACGCGGCGCCGCGTCGTTTAAGGGGGTAGGTCGAGATGGTCGCAACGGAAATCGCTGAGCGGGGAGTGGACCTGGGCATCGAAGACGAGGCGCCGGAGTTCAAGCCGTTGCGGCGCGCCTACGGATTTGAAGAGGTGGCCATTGTACCGGGGCGGGTCACGCTGAATCCGGAGCAGACGGATATTAGGTTCGCAATGGGGGATCGCATCTTTGACCTGCCGATACTCGCGGCGGCGATGGATGGCGTGGTAGACCCTGCTTTTGCTGCCACGTACACCCGCCTCGGCGGGCTTGCTGTCCTCAATCTTGAAGGCGTCCACGGCCGCTACCCCAACCCGGAGGAGGTTCTGCAGGAGGTAGTTGAAGCCCCGGCGGATTCGGTCACGGCCACCCTGCAGCGCATCTACTCCGCCCCCCTCAAGGAAGAATATGTCGGCACGACCATTGAAAAGATGAAGGCGCTTGGCGCAACAGTTGCCGTTGCTGCCACCCCGGCTAATACGAAGGGCCTTATTGGCACGGTCGTCGAAGCGGGCGCGGATTACTACGTCTGCCAGTCAACTGTCACGACCGCCCGACACATCTCATCCAGCCCCGTCGGACTGCATTTCGATGACCTTGTAAGCCGCATTCCGATTCCCGTCATCGTTGGCAACGTGGTTGGCTATCACCAAACGATGGAACTGTTGCATACAGGTGTGGCGGGCATCCTTGTCGGTGTCGGCCCCGGTGCTGCCTGCACGAGCCGTGAAGTGCTCGGTATTGGCGTGCCGCAGGTCACCGCGACCATTGAGACGGCTGCCGCGCGCAATGAATACTACCGACGCACCGGCCGCTATGTACCCATCGTCACGGATGGCGGCATCCGCTCAGGAGGCGACCTGTGCAAGGCGCTTGTCTCGGGCGCGGACGCGGTGATGCTCGGCTCGATCTTTGCGGGCGCAGAAGAGGCGCCTGGCAAGGGCTATCACTGGGGGATGGCGACGCCGCACCCCGCCCTGCCGCGCGGCACCCGTGTGAAGGTCGGAGTGCGCGCCACGCTTGAGCGTTTGCTATTCGGGCCCACGGATCGCACGGACGGCACCGAGAACCTTGTTGGGGCTATCCATACGGCGATGGGCATGTGCGGCGCGGAAACCATTCGCGATCTGCAGCAGGCGGAGATGATTGTCGCCCCTGCCATCAAGACCGAGGGCAAGCAGCTCCAACTATCCGGCCAAGTCTAGGTTCGGAGCATCATACAGCAGGGGTAGATTCCCGCTTTCGCGGGGATGGCGGGGTGAGGAGCGTCCGAGGGCGTCTACTCTACCGCGGAGACCGTGAAGCCGAGCTTGCCGGCAGGGATGTCAATCTCGAACGAGTCGCCCTTCTTCCTGCCGATTAAGGCGCTTCCAACAGGCGATTCATTGGAGATGCGGCCGCTCGCGGCGTCCGCCTCTGCCCGGCCAACAATGGTCCACCGTTCCTCCTGACCGTCGGAATCCACAACGACCACCGTTGAGCCGACACGAACCTGCCCATCGGTCTGATCGCCCTGATCCTCGATGATGACGGCGCGCCGCACGTTGTCCTCAAGTTGGCGGATTCGGCCCTCAAGGAATGCCTGCTCGTTCTTCGCGGCGTCATATTGGGCGCTGTCCGTAATGTCGCCAAGCTCCTTGGCGCGTTGGATCATCTCAGCGACCTCTGGCCTGCGGATATTGCGGAGCTCCTCAAGCTCCTCCTTCATCCGCTCCAGTCCTTCGGCGCTGATGTACACGCTGTTGTCTGTAGATGCGCTGTCCGTCGTCATATAAAACTCCAATCTGAGAGTGGACTATGTGGGACCCGGTTTGGCCGAACAGGATGCCCCAAAGTCCAGACAGTGTACTAGTCTTCGAGTCGTCCTGCCAGAGAGTTCAGGACAATTCCGGTAGCAACCTTCGGGAAGAAGTAGGTTGACTTGGGCGGCAGGCGCTCACCGGCCTCCGCCGCCTCTGTCATATCCGTCATGCTCACTGCCTGAAGGAGAAAGCCTGCATCACAGCCGCCTGCGCGAACGGTCCCTATCGCCTCCGCGGCGTCACGCGGATAGGACAGCCAGCCGCGAGTTTCCGCCTCGTGTTGGTCTGCGCCGACTCCGTGCATGAGCAGCACATCCAGAAAAACACATGGCCCAAGTCGCCCCCATGCCTCTGATTCTCCGGTCAGCAGCCCCTCGAAGATCCCGGGCTCCAGAGGGCGCAGCAGTTTGAGCACATCGCCGGGCGGCTCTATCAGGGCCATTATCGGCGCATTCTGTGCCTCGATAGCCGAAACGAATCTCCTGGCCGCCTCGGTGTCGGAAAGGCCGGCAATTGTAATCTCTTCTGCCCTGAAATACGTCTCCACCTGCCGCATCAGTCGTGCGCGGGCATCATCAGGCAGCCCGCGAATCAGACGATGGTAGGGCAGACTGACCAGGCCCGAATCGGCGACGGACGTCAGCGCGGCCAGGATATATCCTGGGGCGTTTTCACCGTCGTCTGCCTGGACGGGCTGCTGGCCAAGGTATGTTAGCGCTGTCTCATAGCGATGATGCCCGTCTGCGACGAACAAGGGACCGGCCACTCCGAGCCGAATCGCCCCAACCTCCCCCGGATCGGACACGTGCCACACGTCATAGTCGTCTCCCGCAAGGTCTGTGAACGACGAGTCCGGCGGGCGTGATGATATGGCTCGCAGCAGCATTCGAATCGCGCCGTCATCATCCTCATACAGCGCCATGATTGGGCTGATGTTTGCATGGAGCGCGTTCATTAGCATGAGGCGATCGCGCTTGGCGGCCTCATGCGTGTGCTCATGCGGTAGCACGGCGCCCTGCTCCCACTGCGCCAGCCGGATCGCGCCCAGGATCTCGAATCGGCTTGTTCTCAGACCATCGAGTGTGAACGTATGGCGAACCAGGTAGAAATGCGCAATCTCATCGCGCTGCAGGAATCCGTTTGATGTCCACTCGTCCCACGTTCTGCTCGCTGAACCATACGGATCAGTCGCGTCCACAGCGGACGGTAGCTCAAGGCGAATGACATTGTGTGAGTTGGCCTCTAGCAAGCGTTCCACATCAGACGATGAAATAACGTCGTACGGTGGCGCGGCAAGAGCGCCCAGGTCTCCTGCACGGGTTGTATCGTAGCGCCAGCCGCGAAAGGGACGGAAGAGGGCCTCAGACAATCTACGTCGCCTCCAGGATGCCGCCGGGAACCTCATCCTGCCCTTTCGCCCGGCGCACGGCCGACACCAGCTCCGGCAGAGCCTCTCCCGTTGGAGCGCGTACGACGATATCGCACACCTCCGTGAGAGCCGTCTCATTGGGGTTGATTTCAATCAGTGTGGCGCCGTTCAATCTCCGCGCCACTTCCGGCAAGGCAGCCGCGGGATAGACGATTGCCGACGTGCCCAGGATCAGGACGCAGTCGCTCAGAGCTGCTTCCTCCTGGCAGCGTCGAAGCACGTCCGGTGGAATGGGTTCTCCGAACATGACCGTATCAGTCTTGAGTAAACCATCGCAGGTCGGGCACTCGGGCGGCAGTTTATCAAGTAGAATCTCATCTCGTCTGAAGCGCTGGACGCACTTGATACATCGAATCAGCGTGTGATTGCCGTGAATCTCGGAGATGCTCTCACTGCCGGCGGCTCGGTGGAGGTTGTCGACGTTCTGCGTGACAAGGTGGCGCAGCGCGCCCATGCGCTCGAGGTCAACCAGCGCGTGATGGCCGGGATTCGGCTCCGCCTTTTCCAGCGCCTCTCGCATCTCCGGCATCTGGTTTTCGCTCAGCCGCTCCTCCCACCACTGTTGCGGGTCCTTGAGAAAGCGTTGATAGCCGAGATTGTCCGGCTCGCCGTACTTTTTCCAGAGACCGCCGGGGCCGCGAAACGTGGGTATTCCGCTCTCGGCGGACATGCCAGCGCCGGCAAGCGCCGTAACGTACGTCGCCTCCACAATCGTCTGCGCGGCGTCTTCCAGTGCGGCTCGTACAGAGTCGGAAAGAGTCATGTATTGCACCGTTCTCCTGGGGGCCTGTCCAGTGATTATAGGGCGTGTTAGGCAGGCGTTGCCGATCGACTTATCCGTTGTTCCAGTCTCTCGGTGTCCTCATTCGAGAGGTTGAAATACTTGGCCTGCGGATGATGAAAAACGAGCGCGCTGACTGAGCCCTCAGGCTCCATCATCATTTCCTCAGTCAGATTGACGCCGATGGTCTCCACCGGATTGAGCAGCCGCCACAGGATTTCCTGATCTTCCAGCCTCGGGCACGCAGGATACCCAAACGAATACCGCTTGCCGTGGTATGCGGCGCGGAAGAGATCCGTCTTTGTGATGTCAGCCGGATCGGCGAATCCCCACATCGAGCGCATACGCTGGTGCAGCAGTTCCGCAAATCCCTCTGCGCCTTCCAGTGCCAGCACCTGCAGGATGTGGGAATCGAGGTACTCGCCCGTGTTCTTCCACTCATCGGCCAGGGCGCGCACGCCAGGCCCGACCGTCGTGACAAATGCGCCAAGATAATCCGGCGCGCCGTCCGAACGCACGTAGTCCGCGAGGCTCAGTCCCTCCTCGGACGCCTGCCTGCCGAACTGCAGCCGTTCCAGCGTGTGCTCTCCATCTGGCGAAAGAATCAGGACGTCTTCGCCGTCACGGGCGGCGCGGAAGAAGCGAAAGACGGCTGACGCGCGAATATCAGGCCGTGACGCCATCTCACGCTGCACGCGGCGGACGCGTTCATGCAGCTCAACCGCTCGCTCGTTACCGCTATCCAGGTCTTCAAGGAAACGACCTCGATATCCCAGGTGGCGGACGTAAAGCATCGTTGGATTGATGTACGAGAAGATCTCGTCGAGATCATGGTCCAGCAGGGTGTGCTCAATCAGATCCGGCGGACGAGGCGGCGCTTTTACGATAGTCACACTTGGCTCAGAAACGCTGATTTCGACATTCGCTGGCGATGCACCTACCGTCTTCTGCCGGCTGAGCCGTTCAGTCTCAGCCAAAAGCTCCGTTTGTAGGTGTTCTCTCTCTTCCGGCACTCGAATGCGGTTGGCGAGGTCGAGGCCTGTCATTGCGTCCTGCGCGTATGCAACAAGGCCATCATATTCAGGCGCGATGCGCAGCCGCGTGAAGCGATTGCTCAGCGCCGCTCCGCCGACAAGAATCGGAACGTCAACGCCCGCCTCCGTGAAATCACGCACGGTCTCAACCATCATCTGGGCGGATTTGACTAGCAGGCCCGACAACCCGATCATGTCCGGCCTGTGCTCATGAAACGCCTCAATCAACTCGCCCGGGGGCACCTTGATGCCGCGGTTGATCACACGGTAGCCGTTGTTGGACATGATGATATCGACGAGGTTCTTGCCAATGTCATGCACGTCACCCTTCACGGTGGCGAGCAGTACCTTGCCTCGCGAACTCGTTTCTGTCGTTTCCATGTGCGGCTCAAGATGCGCGACGGCAGCTTTCATCACCTCCGCCGATTCCAGCACCTCCGCAACAATGAGTTCATTGGCCGCAAAGAGCCGTCCCACCTCATCCATGCCGTCCATGAGTGGGCCGTTGATGATTTCCAGAGGAGGGCGCTCTTCAAGAGCCGTATCAAGGTCAGGCGGCATGCCCTCGCGCGTTCCCTCAACAACTCGCCGTGCAATCCGCTCGTCCAGGGATAGTCCCTCCATGCGATCAACGCCCTGCTCGGCGGCGGTCGTCTGTCGATTACGGTAGTGAGCGGCAAACGCGGCGATGGGGTCGTCGCCCTGCCAGAAGATCAGATCGTCGCACAATGCGCGTTCCTCTTCTGACAACGCCGCATACCGCACAAGGCCACCCGTGTTGACGATGGCGCTGTCGAGGCCGGCCTGCACACAGTGATACAGCATCACCGCGTTCAGCGCTTCCCGCCCCGCTTGCGGCAACCCGAACGAGACGTTGGAAATCCCAAGCGTTGTCTTTGCAAGCGGAAGCTCTTGCTTGATCAGCCGTATGCCTTCGATAGTCTCAACGGCGGAGCCGATGTAGTTCTCATCACCGGTGCCGACGGGGAACGTCAGCGCGTCAAAGATGATGTCTTCGCCGCGCAGGCCGTACTTCTCCGTCAGCAGTTGATAGGAACGCTGGGCGATCTCCAGCTTGCGCTCCCGCGTGATGGCCTGTGCCTGCTCCCGGTCATCATCGATGCAGCCAACGATCACCGCTGCCCCGTAGCGGGCGGCAAGCGGCGCGACGGCGGCAAAGCGCTCTTCGCCGTCCTCCAGGTTGATGGAATTGATGATGGATTTGCCCTGCGTGCGCTTCAGCGCTTCCTCAATGACTGCGACGTCTGTGGAGTCAATGACCAGAGGCGCGCGCGTCTTGCGTACGAGCCGTTCCAGGAACACATTCATGTCCGCGATTTCATCACGATCCGGGTCCTGCAAGCAGACATCCAGCGCGTGCGCGCCGTTGCGAATCTGGTCACGCCCGATTTCGGACGCTTCCTCGATACTGCCTTCGCTGATGAGGCGCTTGAATCGGCGGCTGCCAAGCACGTTCGTCCGCTCGCCAATCAGAACGGGCTTCGTGTCCTCGTCGATAATCAGCGACTCCAGCCCGGAAACGACCGTCGTGGCGGTTTCGACAGGAACACGTGCAGGACGATTGGCCGTCACAGAGCACATGTGCCCCGTGTGCTCCGGCACGGTTCCACAGCATCCGCCAATGACGTTCACCCAGCCGGCATCCATGAAGGAACCCAGCGCGGAGGCGATAGCCTCGGGCGTCTCGTGATAGTTGCCATCCTCGTCCGGCAAACCCGCGTTGGGAATGACCGCAACAGGAAAGCGTGATATTTGCGAAAGTGTGCGGACGTAGTCGCGCATGAATTCCGGGCCCGTCGCGCAGTTCATGCCGATCCACAGCAAGTCGCGATGCGCGAACGTTGTGTAGAATGCCTCGATGTCCTGGCCCGCGAGCAGCGTGCCCATCGTCTCGATGGTGCATTGCACGGCGGTGGGAACGTCCGACTCAAGATCGGCGTTCGCTCGGTCAATACCCTCCAGCGCCGCCTTGATGTTCAGCGCATCCTGCGAGGTTTCGACCAGCAGGAAATCCGCGCCACCGGTAATCAGGCCGCGAGCCTGTACACGGAAGTGCTCAACGAGTTCATCAAACGTGACGTTGGCGGTAACGGAGATTGAGCGCGTTGTCGGGCCCATGGAACCTGCGACGAAACGTGGATGGTCGTCGGTGGAGGCGTCATCTGCCGCAGCGCGCGCGATCTCCGCGCCGATACGACTGATCTCTTCCGCTTGGTCGGCCAGGTCATACTCGCCCAGCACGAGCGGAGTTGAGCCGAACGTGTTCGTCTCGATGATGTCCGCGCCCGCGTCGAGAAAATCACGATGTATGCCGGCGATGGCATCTGGACGTGTGACATTCAGGTATTCATTGCAGCCCTCAAGCTCAGCGCCACCGAAGTCCTCTGCGGTGAGATCAAGCGCCTGGATGCTCGTGCCCATCGCGCCGTCCACGACGAGGACGCGTTCGGTCAGTAATTCTCGTAAGCGCGCAAGCCGCGCCTCTCTGTTATCCGTCGTGTTGATCTCCGTCTCCGTTCGCGCTTCGCGGCGGTGCATCATGTTTGCCGATTGCAGTTGATTACCGTCTATACATTGTAGTAAATCGCGCTATGAATGGGGTGCGCGGCGAGTCGCCGGGTAAGCACGCTACTGTACAATTGGAGAACGCAATCGCATCGGCACGCCGTTCAAGCTGCTTCGGCGCGGCGAAAGTGCCCGATTTCAGATTGCCACGGTGGGGCTGTAGCTCAGTTGGGAGAGCGCTTCAATGGCATTGAAGAGGTCAGGGGTTCGACTCCCCTCAGCTCCACCATCGCTTGTATGCCGAAATTGAATCGAGCGCAAGAGTGAAAAAGTACATTCTGTTTGACCATGATGGAGTTCTGGTCGAAACAGAGCATTGGTATTACCTGGCGAACAAACGAGCGCTGGCATCTCTCGGAATTGACCTCCCGCAAGACGCATATCTGATGAATATGGCCAATGGGGTTTCTGCGTGGGAGGCGGCACGAGTCTCAGGAATATCCGAATCTGAAATTGAACGTTGTCGAGAACTAAGAGACCGGTACTACCAGGAGTACTTGATCACCGAGGACATCGAAATCGAAGGTGTCCTGGAAACGCTTGACGTACTCGCAGGTGAGTACAGGATGGGCATTGTTACTACCGCCAAACGACCTGATTTCACCCTAATACACGAAAGACGTTCCATCCTGAAGCATATGGAATTCCATTTGACGCGGGAGGATTACGAGCAAGCTAAGCCTCATCCCGAACCCTATCTGAAAGGACTCCAACGCTTTGGCGCTACTGCCGCTGAAGCGGTGGTTGTTGAAGACTCGGCAAGAGGGCTGAAGTCGGCAATAGCGGCGGCAATCGACTGCATCGTGGTTGCAAACGAGTTCACTGCGGCACAGGATTTGTCCAAAGCAACTGCCAAGGTCGCGACATTTAGGGAATTGCCATCTGCCATAGAGGGCTTGGCAAGTTTGGCCAGGTGAGGTTGAAAAGCGCACGTGTGCCGGGGTCGCCGAATCCTCACACCCTACAGACCCACCTCCCACCGGAACGGTCGCAGCATCATCCCGTTAGGACCACCACTTCCGTAGTCAGTGCAGGATCTGAGATAGGAAGAGCTTGGCGCGGTCGCTCTTTGGGTTTATGAAGAACTCGTTAGGCGGGGCCTCTTCTGCGATCATGCCCTCGTCAAACATGATGACGCGATCCGCCACCTCGCGGGCAAAGCCTACCTCATGGGTGACGATTAGCATGGTCATGCCGGATTGTGCCAACTCAGTCATCACATCCAGCACATCCTTGATCATCTCCGGGTCAAGCGCCGATGTCGGTTCATCGAACAGCATGATTCGAGGTTGCATCGCGAGCGCGCGTGCGATGGCGACACGCTGCTGCTGACCACCGGAGAGTTCAGCAGGGTATTTCTCTGCCTGCTCCGGGATTCCTACGCGCTCCAGGAGTCCCATGGCCGTGTCTTCCGCCTCCGCTCGCGGTATGTGCCTTACCTTCATGGGCGCCAGCGTAATGTTGTCTTTTACGGTCAGGTGCGGAAACAGGTTGAATTGCTGGAAAACCATCCCAACCTCGCGGCGAATCGCGTCAATATTACGCACGTCGTTAGAGAGAGTTATGCCATCAACGATGATCTCGCCACGCTGATGCTCTTCAAGCCGATTGATGGTTCGGATAAACGTTGACTTGCCGGAGCCGGATGGGCCGAGGATGACGACCTTCTCTGCGCGTTTGACGGTGGTCGAGACACCGCGCAACGCGTGGAATGAACCAAACCACTTGTGAACGTCACGGGCGATGATGATGTCCTCAACACCGTTGTCCGATGCATCCCCATTAGTCATCCCGGTGCCTCCTTGCTTTGCGAGGATACCGCATGTGATCCAACCTATCTCTCTCCAACGCCAAGGTTCCTTTCCACGCGCCGACTCACATATGACATGCCGTAGTTGAAGACCCAGAAGACCAACGCAATGAATAGGAACAGCTCCCGGCTGTGCGGGAGGAATTCACGGTTGCTCCCGATGAACGAGCTACCCATGTGCAGGATATCGAGCATTCCGATGATGAAGACCAGGGTTGTGTCCTTATATAGGCTGATGTACTGGCCAACGATGGCCGGCACGACGTTGCGGAGGGCTTGCGGGAGGGTGATGAACGTTGTTGTGTTCCACGGCGGCAGGCCAAGCGCTCGGGCCGCCTCTGTTTGACCTCGGTGCAGTGCCTGCAAGCCACCGCGAATGTTCTCAGCCATATATGCGGCGCTGAACATCGTGATGACGATGCCGGCTCGTGTTACTTCATCCAGAGGAAAGTCCCGAGGAAACGCAAGAGGCACCAGCGTCTGTGACATGAAAAGCAGAGTAATGAGGGGGACACCCCGGAAGAATTCGATGAAGCCGATACAGAGCATTTTCACGACAGGCAAGTTACTGCGTCTGCCGAGCGCAAGCATGATTCCAATCGGCAGGCTGGCTGTTATTCCTCCTGCCGCCAGCAGGATGTTGAGCATCAATCCGCCCCAGAATCGGGACGGTACAGGATAAAGGCCCGGGACCCCCTCGATTCCCCTTAGCAGGAAGTACACGGTGATGAAGCCAACGAAAGCGATGATGATTAGATTCCTGGTTGACCCCACGGGGGTGTTGCGGCCCAACCAGCGCCCCAGGAAGACGGCTGGGATGTTTGCAACGAGCAGGAGACGCACGTCCATCCCCATCTCATCGAAGGGCAGGGGAAGCAGCGCCATTGCCGCCGCTACAAACGCAGTCGTAAGAGCCACGCCTCTCACCAGCGCGGTTGCCGCCACCGCCCACAGTATTCCGAAATACGTCATGGCGATAAGAAGCGAGGCCTGTGGACGCCAGAAGCAATCGTTTGAGGGACATACCGAGTCGGAGTTGTACTGGCCGAGTACAAGTGTGCCCCCAAGCGTTGGGATAACGGACCAATCTGCTGTCCCAAAAGCCCAGTCCACGAAGAGCCAGAGGAGATAGAGGGTCAATGCCGCCACAATGATAGTAGTGGCGCCATTGGAGGGCGAACTGAACAGATTGTTTCTGATCCACCCGACCTTGCCCGTGGTCATTCGTGGGGGTGGCAAGATTGCGCCCGGCGTTGTCTCTCGTGTCGCCATCGCCTACGTCCCCACGATCCGTGTGCGCCAATTGTAGAAATTGCCGACGGCCGACCATGCCAGACTCATGGCCAAATAGGCCAACATGATGACAAGGAAGATGTTGATGGCAGGGGCGGTCTGGGTCATTGTGATGCCAACATTGGTCAGATCGGCAAAACCAACTGCCGGAGCCAGGCTGCTGTTCTTCGTCAGGTTGAGGCACTGGCTGATCAGAGGCGGAATGATAACGCGAAGAGCCTGCGGGAAAGTCACATTGCGAAGCACACCCACCGGCTTGAGCCCCACGGCCAGGGCTGCCTCTGTTTGGCCGCGGCTGACGGACTGAATTCCGGCGCGGACGATTTCCGCGATAAATGCCGCCGTATACATAACGAGACCAATGAGCATGACGATGGCGCCGGACCGAACCCGCAAGCCATCCTCAATACGGCCAAATCGATCGTCCGGGGCCGGTACGCTCAGACCCATCGGCGCATTCCCTGACATCGCCCAAATGGCCACCCACGCGATTGCCGCGATGCCAACGGCGGTTCCGAAACCGGTGAGGAGTGGATACGATACAGCGCCGGTTAGTATTTCTCGACGGGTTCGCAGCTTGTACACGGTGTATCCGGCAAAGACGCCAAAGCCTGCGACAACCACCCAACCCAAGCCCGGTGCCACGCCGGACGACAGTGTTGGCTGAGGCATCGCGATCCCGGCATTGTTGATATATATGACGTCAAGGAAGTTGTACGTCTCAGCGATGGGTGGAAGCACGAGGACGAAATAGAAGATGAACAGGAGCTGCACAAGCAACGGGACGTTGCGGAAGAACTCCACGTAGACGAGAGAGAGTCGGGACAGCAGCCAGTTGGGGGAAAGGCGTGCTATGCCGATTAGCGTACCGACAATAATGGCAAGAATGACACCGGCAATGGCAAGGATAATCGTATTGATGGCGGCCACCAGCAACGCGTATGCATAGCTGTCATTCGAGTCATCGAACGGTAAGACATGTTCGGGAACCGGCGTGCCGTAGGAACGATCGAAGAAGGTCCAGCCGAACGGGATGTCACGATCGTTGATCGCAAACGCAACATTGGAGAAGAACCAAACAACAAGCGTGACGACTGCGATGGCTGATATGATCTGCAACGCCCACTGGATCAGCACAGCGTGGCGCCATACGGGAATGCCCTGGTAGGTCAGAATCCCGCGTGATTGGTCGGCCATCTTCCGATTCCGTCCCCCAAGCGTCACTTTGGTTGTTCAGTTCTGACTATAGCGCAATATGCGACGGAGGCAGGGAAAGAAGGAGGGCGGGGAATTGGTGTTACGTAACACCAATTCCCCGCCCTTGCTTTCCAATCCATTGCGCATTTGAGGCGCAGGGATGGAGTATGTTGCTTACCGCAGTGGCGCGGCGTAAATCTCGCCGCCCTTCGGGCACATGCTGCACTGCGCGGATACCCACAGCGCGTTACGGCTGCCTTCTCGTGTCACACCCAGCGGTGTCAGGTGGCGATCGTAAATCTCGCCGTAGTTCCCGACCTGCTGGATGACCGTCTGCGCCACCGTCTGGTCCAGACCGAGATCCGCCTGGCCCCAGTTCGTGTCGCTTAGGCCAAAGAGCCTGTCAACAGCGGCGTTGCCCGTTGCAGATGTCGGGACATTCATCGAGTCAATCTCGAAGGACTCCGCGTAGATGAGGATTGCGATGACGGACTTGACGATGTCGTACCACTGATCGTCACCGTGCGGAACCACGGGGCCGAGAGGCTCCTCGGAGATCGTGGCGCCCAGGATGACATGGTCATCAGGGTTGTCGTACGTGGTTCGCAGAGAAACCAGACCGGACTTGTCTGTGGTCTCTCCCTGGCACTGACCGGCCAGGTACGCCTCGGTCAGCGGTGGCTGCTCGCCGAACGTGAGAACCTGGATATCCAGCCCGTTCTGGCTAATGAAGTCCTGCAGGTTCTGCTCAGTTGTCGTGCCGGACAGCACGCAGATTGAGGATCCATCCAACTCGGTCGGATCACTTATCCCGAGGCTGGCCGGTACCATGAACCCCTGGCCGTCGTAGAACGTCGTCTGGGCGAAGTTGCCCCACGTCGCGTCGCGACCGGTGGTCCAGGTTGTGTTCCTGACCATCAGATCAACTTCACCGGACTGCATGGTCGGGCCACGCTGTGCGGCGGTTGTCTGTCGGAACTCAACAGCGTTGGCATCACCGAGAACTGCTGCGGCTACTGCGCGGCACTGGTCAATGTCAAAGCCGACGTTGTTGCCGTCGGCATCAAGCGCGCCGAAGCCCGGCAAGACGGTGTTGATGGCACAAACAAGCGTTCCACGCTCCTGTACCGTCGCGAGACGACTCATCATCTCTTCTTCCATCGCCCCGTCGTCAGTTGGCTCAGGTGTATCCTCTTCTGTCGTACAGGCTGCGAAGATCATGAGACCAGCGACAATGGCCAATACAAGTAGAAATAGTCTGCCTGTCATGTGCTCCCCCCAATCATTACCTAAAAACTCAATAGACTCCCGAATATTGTGCCACGAATTGGATAGTGACGCCAACGAATCATCCCTTCAATCCGGGCATTTTCGTGCCATGAGGAGCAGCCGATTCACGGGTTTAATGGACGATTGGACGATTGCGGGCTAATCGGCTACAGTGTGGTGTCGCTAAGGGGGGGGATGAACGGCGTGGTTGACTTGTATTCAGCACTATTGCCCGCGTCGGTCCGCCAAAGAAATGGGTGCTATGACGCAGACCGAACATCAGATTGAAGTCAAGAACGTCTGGAAGGTATTCGGCAACCGCCCCGAGCGAGCTCTTGAGTTAGAGCACGCTGAGAAATCCCGTACGGAGATCCAGGAAGAGCTCGGGCTCGTCACAGCCCTGCGGGATGTCTCCTTCAACGTTGATTTCGGGCAGGTCCATGTCCTTATGGGACTGTCCGGCAGCGGCAAGTCTACCCTCGCCAGGGCTCTGATTAGGCTGTCCGATCCCACCGCTGGGGAGGTCTACTATGACGGCGAGGATATTCTGCAATTCTCGACGGATCAATTGATTGATTTCCGCCGGTCAACTGTCGCAATGGTCTTCCAAAACTACGCTCTCCTGCCACATCGCCGTGTCTTGGAAAATGTCGCCTATGGCCTTGAAGTCAAGGGTGTTGAAAAAGAGGAGCGGCTTAACATTGCGCGTGACACCATCGAAAAGGTGGGGCTGAATGGGTGGGAGCGCTACTTCCCACGTGAGATGAGCGGCGGAATGCAGCAGCGTGTCGGTCTCGCGCGCGCCCTCGCTGTCAATCCGTCCGTGCTCATCATGGATGAACCTTTCAGCGGCCTGGACCCGCTCATTCGTCGGCAGATGCAGGACGAATTGCTTACGCTCCAGGCGGACTTGCACAAGACAATCGTCTTTATCACTCACGATTTGAATGAAGCGATCAAGCTTGGAAACCGTATCGCCATCATGCGTGACGGAGAAATCATTCAGGAGGGAACGCCGGACGAAATCGTCGCGCTGCCGAGCGATGACTATGTGTCGGAATTTGTGCGCGATGTCTCGTCGACGCGGCTCATCCAGGCGCGCACTGTGATGAGTGAGGCGGCGGATGTTGTCAATCTCCGCCAGGGTCCCGGCGCAGCACTCATACTTATGGAGAACATGGGTAGTGAAACCCTGTTTGTTGTGAGTGGGGATTCCAGACTAAAGGGGATGCTCACGAAACAGGAAGCGGAGTTACTGGCCAATCGTCGTCAAAAAACCCTCGAAGAGGCCAGGCTTCAGGATCCCGTCATCGTCGATCCGGATACCTCGCTGGATGAGATTATTCCAGTTGTCGAGGAAGCCCCTTTCCCTGTTGGAGTTGTTGAAGAGAACGGCGTGCTCGTTGGGGCGATTCGGCGTGATGAACTGCTGTCGGGTGGAGTAGGGATCGGAGACAACAGTGGCTAGCACCGACGATGTAGTGATGGACAAGACTCCCCAAGCCGCTGAACAGGCTGCGGAAGCTGAAAAGAAGACCGTGGCTCCAAATGGCCGTGAATTGCCACGAGGGCGTTGGTTGGGACTTGCTGCTGTTCTGATTGTCCTGATTGTCTCCCTAGTCATCTGGGGCTCAAACATGGGATTCCCCACAACCGTCGCTCACGAGCAATCGTCCGATGGCTCGGTGATGCTGCCGGTAAGTGCAAGAGAAGTAGTCGCAGACGTTATTGACGGTGGAGTTTCCTGGCTGACACGGGAGGCGGCCTGGGCCTTTGACGGGTTAGGAACAGGAGTCACATACGCCCTCGTTTACATCGAGAGAGGCCTGAAGTGGACGCCGTGGCCCGCGGTCGTTGTGGCCCTCGGACTCATGGCGTATGCCGTCGGGCGGGTACCGCTGCTGGCTTTTGCGCTGTCTGCGCTCTTTTTTATCGGGTTTATGGACTTGTGGAGCCGCACGATGGAAACCCTCGCGCTCATGATGGTGGCCGTCGCGGTGTGTATTGCGATCGGTCTACCAATCGGCATAATCGGGGCGCGAAGCGACTTTGTTGATCGCCTGATGAGACCCATCCTGGACGGCATGCAGACTATGCCCAGCTTTGTCTACCTGCTGCCGGGGATTCTCTTCTTCGGCTTGGGAAAGCCGGGTGCAATCTTTGCCACGTTGCTCTACGCCATGCCTCCCGTTATCCGCCTGACAAACCTGGGCATTCGGCAAGTCGCGCCTGACGTTGTCGACGCCGCGAGGGCATTCGGCTCATCGCATTGGCAAATCCTGACCAAGGTCCAAGTACCAATGGCACTGCCAACGATCATGGCCGGTGTTAACCAGACCACGATGATGGCGTTGGCAATGGTCGTCATTGCGAGCCTTGTCGGCGCAGGTGGGCTGGGTGACAATGTCAATCGTGCGCTCCAGAAGAACGAGCCGGGAAACGGCCTGCTTGCCGGCCTTGCCATCGTCTTCCTCGCGATCATCATCGACCGTCTGACGCAGGCTGTGGCTGCCAGACGAACGGAAGCCATGACCGCAGGGTAACGGCTCAAATCGACCCACATAAAAACATCTGTAAAGATTCGATAAGATATAATTGCGACAAGGAAGGGGAGGTACCCAATGAGAAAGTTTACTATTCTTGCTCTCGCCATCGCTGCGTTGGCTGTGGCATCCGTCGCAGGATGTGCGGAAGAGGAGAAAGACCCAATTGTGTTCAGCGATCTGAACTGGCCCAGCGCTCAGACTCAGAACCGCATTGCACAGTACATCGTTGAAGAGGGTTACGGATACCCAACGGACGTTGTCTTTGGTGCAACGCTGCCACTGTTGCAGGGACTTCGCGCCGGAGATACGCACGTGACCATGGAAATCTGGCTGCCCAACCAGGAAGACGCATGGCAAGGGGCGCTGGACGAAGGAACCGTGCAGCAAATCGGTTTCAGCCTTGGCGCGGACTGGCAATCGGCATTCGTGATTCCGGCCTATCTCCAGGAGCAGTACCCTGACCTGAATAGCGTTGATGATCTCAAGGATCCGCAGTATCAGGAACTGTTCGCTACTGCTGAGAGCGACGGCAAGGCCCGTTTGGTTTCCTGTGTGATCGGATGGGCGTGTGAAAACGTTAATGCCGCGCAGATCGAGGCCTATGGACTGGCAGATTACGTCCATGTGGTGAACCCGGGTGACGGCGCGGCTGCAAACGCAGACCTATACGGCGCTTATGAGCGCCAGGAGCCGTGGCTTGGCTACCAGTGGGGCACGAACGACCCGGCGCTTCTTCTTGACCTCGTCAGGCTTGAAGAGCCCCCGTTCACGCAGGAATGCTGGGACGCGGACATGGGATGTGCGTATCGCGATGCTGAAATCGTGATCGCCGTGCGCACTGACGCAGCGGAGCGGGCACCGGAAGTTGTCGAAATGTTCGAGAACTGGACCTTCGACATTCCGCAATGGGGCAGAGTCGTCGCATGGCAGCAGGACAACCCGAATGCCGATACTGGCGATTCCGCTCTGTGGTGGCTTAACAACAATGCGGACATCTGGAACGCATGGGTCCCAGATGATATCGCTGAGGCCGTGCAGGCATCCCTTGATGAAGGCGTGATTCCGGCCGGCTGGCCAACCGAATAAATCCGACTCTCTGCGTCCCCCGATGCCGATAGATTTGCTATCGGCATCGGGGGACGCTTTGTGCTACTCTCCGCGCAGCGCGGTGGCGAACCGTGTGATGGGGAATGAGAGGCGGAGGGCTTATGGGCAGCATCGACTATTCCCGTTTTTGGACGGTACCTGAAAGGCCCGTGCCCACGTGGCAAGAAGAGGTCTTTGAGTACGACTTCGGTGGTGCTAATCCCGGTCCGGATGTCATGCCGATCGAGGAGCTGGCGGAAGCCGCGAGAGCAGTCATCCACGAAGAGAAGGAAATCATCGCTCGCTACCCACCCACGTATGGCCCTGTCCGCACGCGCGAAATCATCCTTCACAAGATGGCCGCGCATCGCGGTATGACGTGGCCAGGCATTACTGAGGTGCTCACCACCAACGGCTCTGCGCAGGGCATCACGCTCTGCCTTGAAACCCTCACCAACCCGGGCGACACCATCATTACTGATCGGTTCTTCTACCAGGGCGCTGTGCGGGCATTCATCGCTCGAGAACTCCGCATCGTCACCATCGATAGAGATGAGGACGGGATGCGGATGGATCTTCTTGAAGAGAAGCTCGGCGAGCTTAAGTCCGAGGATGTAACACCCAAGTTCATCTATACGATTCCAAGTCCGCAGAACCCGGACGGCTCTATCATGCCATCCGACCGTCGGGCGAAAATGCTCGCCCTCGCGCAGGAATACGACACGCTGATCCTCGAGGATGACTGCTACGTTGACCAGATGCTGGATGTCGACGAGATGCCCCCGGCCATTGCGTCACTTGACGGAGCGCAGGAGCGCGTCATCTACATCGCCACGTTCTCGAAGATTCTCTCTCCCGGCGTACGCGTGGCCTGGGTGACTGGGGACGAGCGCCTTATTGAACGGATGGCGGCGTACAAGCAAGATGTCGGCAATGACTACCTTTCAGGCCTCATTGTCGCCAAGTTCATGGAAGATCACATGGACGCCCGCATCAGCCACCTGAACGACCGCATGAGGCACAAGCGCGACACGATGGTCGCCGCGCTCGGAGAGAACTTCGGACCGCTTGTGCGCATGACGGTTCCCAAGGCAGGGATGTTCGTTTGGGCGGAATTCCCACAAGGCACGGACATGCAGGCGCTTGAGCCTCTGACACAAGAACGGGGTGTGCGCTATCTTGGCGGACACCAGTTCTCGCCCATCGGAGAGGGTTCCCAGCGGGCGCGGCTCAACTACAGCTTCCCGACGCCCCAGGAAATTCAGGACGGCATTGGCCTGCTTGCCAATGTGATGCGGGAAGAGGGATCGCTGCCGGACTAATCCGTGTCCCTAGCGCGGACGGAATGCCGCCGGGCGCTAGATAACCGGCCAGCGGGGCGGGAATGACGTATTGGTACGTTCCAGCATGGACTCTCCGTGACGCTGCACCCGCTGTGCCAACTCCCATTCGTCGACGAATGTCGCCTCTCCGCCCTCTACGACTGTTCGCCCGTTAACAATTACCGTGTGGACGCTGCGCCCGTCCGCGTTGTACACGAGGCTGTTCACCGGATTGAACAGCGTTCGCCACTGTGCGCGGCGCGTGTCGAACATCACAAGATCAGCCTTCTTGTCCGCTTCAATGGAACCAATTTCATCATGCAGTCCGAGAGCGGTCGCTCCGCCGATGGTCGCCATTTCCAACGCAGCCTCCGCGGGAACCATGCGTGTGTCCGTCCGGGCGTCCTTGAAAAGGATGGCAATGAGGTACATGGAACGTAGCGTTTCAATGAGGTTCGAGTTATTGCCGGCATCAGTGCCGAGTCCCAGCGATACGCCGCTCCGAAGCATCTCCGGCGCCATTCCCTGTTGTGAAAGGCCGGAGCCCATCTTCATCGCTGCTGTTGGGCACAGAATGCCGTGCGTATTTGTGCGCGCCATGGAGGCAACCTCTTTGCCATCCAGTCCTATGATGTGCGACAACACCACGTTGTTGCCGAGGATGCCCTGATCCTCCAGCCACACGGTTGGGCGGACGTTATGGTTCTCAAGAAACGCGCGCACGGTGCCCGGGGCGTTCCCGTGATGCAGGGTAATCCGCGTATCCATGGAATCGGCCAACGCCTTAAGCTCCCGAAGCAGGGCCGGTGAGCAGTAGTCGACGGAGAACGGCATCGCCCAGGCGTGAACGCGCCCGTCAAGGCCGCCGTCGTAAGCGTCGATGGTTCGCCCGGTCAGCGCGACGGCCTCTTCCGTCTCATAGATGGGTAGGTTGAGCGGGTTCATCCGATCCGTGACCTGTCTCCCGACGACGATGCGGCAGCCGGCCCTCTCATACGAGTCCATGCAGGCATCAAGAAACCGTGTGCTTCCGGGGTCCACAAACGTCGTCGTTCCACCACGCAGCAGTTCAGTAATGCCCAACAGAGACGTGTCGTGCTCTTCCTCCTCCGTCATTGCTTGCTGCAGGGCAAACACGTTGGCCAAATAGTCACGGGGACTGAGATCATCGGGAAAGATGCCGCGCGTCGCGTGCGCATAGGAAATGTGCATGTGCCCGTTAACGAACCCGGGCGTAATCACCATTTCCCGCGCATCGATAACCCGCTCGGCCGGTGCATTTGCCAGATCCACCGCCTTGCCCACGTGCGTGATGCGGTCGTCATCGAAAATGATCGTTCCGTCACTGATGATGCGGCGTGACGCGTTCATCGTCATGATGAACTTGGCATTAGCGATTTTAACGCGTGCCATTGAACCAGCCTCTGCGGTGTCAGTTACCGTCCCGCGCCTCAAAGTCTGCGCGCACGGCTTGGAGGAAATCCGCATCTGTCAGCGCGTCTATACCGGTCAGCGCCAGCGATTTCGCAACGCCCAACGCGCTCTCGTGCGCCAAATCAGACAGCGCTGCCTCCGTCATCTGGATCGAATGCGCCGGTATAGGCGTCTCACTGACCGCAAAGTTCACTGCAAACGACGGCATTCGCTGGCTCACGTTTCCGAAATCCGTTGACGCGCCGCCGCGAGAGCCGGGCCGTGGGTTATGGACGGTCATTCCCACGGCCTCTGCGTACTGCCGCGCTGCGCGAGCGAGAGGCTCGTTTGGCCGCACGTTTTCATACATGGGATGCGCGTCCAGGATCTCGAGCGTTGCGCCAGTAAGTGTTGCCGCTCCTTCCGCCACCTGTTTCACTCTCTCTACCACTTCACTAAGGTAATCGCGGTCACGCGAACGCAGCATGAAATTCGCGGCGGCGAACTCCGGGACGATGTTCGGCGCCACGCCGCCGTCTGTGATGATGCCGTGAATACGGACATCTTCTCGAAGGTGCTGCCTGAGGGCATCGATTCCGGTGAAAAGGTGGATGACGGAGTTGAGCGCGTTGATGCCGTGGTGAGGGGAAACCGCGGCATGGGCGGCTTTGCCATGGTAGGCAAATCGATAGCCGACCATCGCGAGGCTCCAGCTCTCTTCAACCGGGATCGAGTTGGGGATGACAGTGCGGTTGGCCGCCGGATGCGATGAAAGCGCAACGTCCACGTCGCCGAATGAACCCGCGTCAATCATCCGGATCTTTCCTCCACCGCCTTCCTCCGCAGGCGTCCCGAGCACCTGGATTGTGCCCGGCAGTCTCGGCATCAGAGCCTTGAGGGCAAGCGCCGCGCCGATATTGGAGATAGCAATCAGATTATGGCCGCAGCCATGCCCGATCTCAGGGAGGGCATCGTACTCAGCGAGGAACGCAATATTCGGGCCTGGACCCGCGCCACCCTCAAGCGTTGCTCGGAAAGCGGTCTCAACGCCTCCGGTACCGCGCTCAACCGTGAACCCATGTCTTTCCATGGCATCCGCCAACAGCGCGGACGAATAAAACTCTTCATAGTTGAGTTCGGGATGTGCGTGAACGTCCTTGCTGATGCGGATAAGTTCATCGCTCAACTCGTCTACCGCCACTGATACGGCTGACACAAACTCATTCGGTTTTAAATCCGATGTCGCCACAGGATACCCCCCCCGGATCCGTTACGTGTCTCTACCTATTGTGACAGGTTGCCAGATGCCTCGATTGCCTTGACCTTTTCGAGGCGTCGCACATGACGTTCCTCTCCTGTGAACGTGGCGGTGACAAACGCGGCTACGATGCTGTCGGCAAGCGCTGAGCCGATGATGCGTGAACCGATGCACAGGATGTTCATGTCGTCATGTTCCACGCCTTGTCTCGCGGAATATGTGTCATGGCAGACGCCTGCCCGCACGCCCCGTACCTTGTTGGCGACGATGCTTGCCCCGACGCCACTTCCACACAGCACAACGCCGCGGTCTGCGCGGCCCTCTGACACTTCTTTGGCCACGGCTAGAGCAAAGTCCGGGTAGTCGTCATCCACGTCAAATTCGTGCGCGCCGAGATCGACTGAGGTGTGCGCTAACGCGTCAATGCGTGTGATAACCGTTCCCTTGAGCGGGAGACCTGCATGGTCAGCCCCAACAGCGATCTTCACGGAACAGCACCCCTTTTAGCCCAGGAAATTTCCTGCGATGTCCAGGAAAGCTGGTGCGATGTCCGGCGCAATCCGCCCAAGCCATGAAAGAGCAATCATCTTGATGATTGAGGCGATGATGACGTAGATGAAGAAGGCAATCAGCGGGAAGCGTGAGATGCCTGCGATGGCGCTGATAGCGTCGCCGGGTGCGAAGGGAATCAGGTTGCCGAGAAAGAGAATGACGACTCCCCACTTGCTGTTGAAAAGGTCCGTCATCCACCGTCCGATTCTGTTCGACTCACCCATCGCGCCGCGACCAAGCACCCCGGCAAGGTATGCCGTGCTGCCGCCGAGTCCGGTGCCGATGCCCGTTACAATGCCCAATTGCCACGGATCGATGATCTCCGCCATGCTGAGGATGATCAGGATGCCGGGCGCGGGCAGCACAACCGTGGCGCTTGACGTCAGGCTGATAACGAAAGCGCCGATCAAGCCGAATTGTTCAACGCGCGCCACGTCCGCGTTCAGATAAGCGACGAATAAGCCGCCTGCGACAAGAAACGTTCCGAAGAAGAGACCGCTTAGGGCGATCTTCATTTGCAGAGTCAAACGGAACTGTGTGGGGCGGAACCTGCTTAGACGATCGCGCAAAGGCTCAAGTTCGTCAGGGCGGCGCACACCGGCGCGTCCACGTCGCCGACCGGCGGTGCGCGCAGGCGCAACGCGATTGGGATCCATTTGCGGCGCGTCAGGAGCGCGGCGCGTTACGGGCGACAGCCCTGTCCAACGAGTGCTCACAATGCACTTTCCCTTTGCGCTGATTGAGGAGAAAGAACCGCTCACAAATAGCGGTCTCGACTCCTCACCTCCTTCTATTCTATGACATCTCCGCTACTGACTTGTCAGAGGGCGAACGCCTCATCCACCCTGTCCAACAGACTCGTCGGCTCGATCCCAAATGCTTTGTGCACCACAGAGGGATCAGTCCGATTATCGCGAGTGAGCTGACGGAGTTCAGATGCCGTGACCATTGCTCTCTTTCCCGCCAGCCGTGGGAGACCCGCCCCGGCTAATAGCAGAGGCGATGGGAGTGGCAGCACGATTCGCCTGAGTCTGAGTTGTTGCAGAGCCAGTCTGACGAGTTCCCTGTACGTCCACGTGTCCGGCCCACCAAGTTCGTACGTGCGGCCCAGTAAAGCCTCGTCTCGCAGCGCGGCGGCAACACACAGCCCAGCGTCATCACGCCAGATCGGTTGATACAATCCGTCCTGCCGTGGCACGACTGCGAATGGCCACGTGCTCTTTAGGCTCCTCGCCATGCGATCGAACATGCTGTTGCGCACGCCGAAAATCACCGATGGTCGCAAGATAACCCAATCCAGACCTGACTCGTGCGTTTCGCGTTCCGCCAACCCGCGTGTCCGTTCGAAGGCGTCAGGAGAATCCGGGTCCGCTCCAATACCCGTCACGTGGATGAACCGCCGAACACCTGCCTGTCGAGCCGTCTCGATGACGGCCTGTGTGCCCTCCAGGAACACCCCGCGAAAAGTCTGCGTGTGTCCGGTCTCGCGCAGGATTCCAACGAGATGTACGACGGCATCCACGCCACTCAGTGCTGCCTCCAGGGCGTTGACATCACGAATGTCGCCATCAAAGGGCTTTATACCCGGTGAAACAGGTGCTTCAGTGGCTCGCCGTGAGTAGACGCGCACTGAGTGACCCTCTGCGAGCAGGCAATCTGCCACCACAGTTCCCATAACTCCCGTTCCACCCGTCACAAGTACGGTAGAATGGGAGTCGGCGCGGGAAGGCCGATCGACGCGGCTGCCTTGAGCGGCCATTGTCAAAGTATAGCTGTCGTCAGGCAGGAATTGCGGCTCTCGCGCTAGTCAACAGGAGAAGAGTGGTTAGTATTCATGACGCGGGGAGTTAGCGCTTTTGTCACCAGAATAAGGCCGACGCTGCTCGGGGTTATTGGGGCGGGTATCGTCCTTGCCATCGGGCTAAGCGGCGCCTGCGATGGGGAACCGCCCGCCCCCACACCCACGACAACGCCTATCCCAACGTATACCCCCCTCCCGACCCATACTCCGACTGTTACGCCAACACCAACTATCACGCCGACGCCAACCGCGACGCCGCGCCCACCTCTGCCGACGGCAACACCCTTGCCAACTCCCACCGCAACGCCAAAGCCAATCCGAACTCCGGAGGAAGTGGTCGCGGAGGTGGCGGATTCCATTGTTCGCATCAATGTTGGAAACCTCCAGGGGACGGGGTTCGTTCTCGACGAAGAGGGGCATATTGTCACGAGCTCTGAACTCATTCCACTGGATGCCCGCGAAATTCAAGTCACACATGCAACAACCGGTTCGGTCCTCGCCACTCTTGTCGGGCGGGACGAACTTCGGGATGTGGCCCTCCTCCGACTGGCCGTTGACGCAGAGATTCCACCGCTAAGCCTTGTAGGGGACGCGTTTGTTCCCGCCGGTGAGAGTATTGTCGCTGTTGGGTACCCCGGTGGAGCCGGCGGACAAGTGCCAACCGGTGCAAGTGGAAGGATCCAGGCGCGACACGAGATCGATGTAACGTTGTTTTTCCAAATTGACAGGCAATTCGCCGAGGGCCTGAGCGGCGCGCCCATCTTCAACCTGAATACGGATGTTGTCGGCGTCGTCTCGCCGAGAATCGTCGAAGTACTTGGCCCCGGATCCTCCGCGTCCGGCTTGGGCATTTCCGTCCGATCAATTTTGTCCAACGCAGAAGACCTCAAACGGGGCGCCACCTGTTTCCGTACACATAACCCGCCTGCCACCGGTGTCAATCCGGTTCCACCCTTCCCGCGGCTCTACCAGGGCACTGTCACGATAGACGGTCAGCCGGCGCCGATCGGCACGACAATTCAGGCGCGGATAGCGGGATATGTCACGGAAGTTGAGATGATCGTTGAGGCTGGAAAACTGCCGTTCATGACCGTTCAACCGCCGGAAGAAGCAGGGTATGTCGGTGAAGAAGTGAGATTGTACGTAAACTGCTTTGAAGTCCCGATTGACGACCCGGAAAAGAGGCTCTATGTCTCTGACGTTTCCAATCCCCTGGTGAACATCGATCTGACCCTTACCACGACTTGATTCCGCCTGCTGTCCGGTGACATTTCCCACGCGGCCCGGTTTACGCTTCCTGCTGGCACATGATTATCCGCCTTACCGGCGCCCATAACGCGGAATCCGCCGTAACGAGACTGGCCGGTATCGTCATTGACGGCCTTGTCGCGCTCGATGCCGGCAGCCTGACGCGGTCACTGACCCTTGAGGAACTGCAAGGTCTGCGCCATGTGTTCATCACGCATCGCCACTATGATCACATTCGCGATCTCCCCGCACTGGCATACGCAACTCCGTTAGCGGGCACACTGCACGTCTACGGGCTCACAGACGCGCTTGATGCCCTCTCTGCTCACCTGATGAACAACGTCATCTATTCCGCCTACCAGGAACGGACGGGTCAGGACGGCCAACTGCGCGCCCGGTTCCATCCGTTGGTACCGGACGAATCGATCACTGTCGGAGACCTTACCGTCACGCCATATGCCGCCAAACACACCGCGCCCGCGCTTGGCTTTCTGGTCTCCAGTGGCGAGCGAAGCATCTACTATACGGGCGACACCGCCGGAGGGTTCTCCACCTACCTTGCGTCATCTCCGCCGGACATCCTTATCGCTGAGGTCACTTACTCCAACGCGGGTGCAGAGGACGCGTCTCGCAATGGGCACATGACCCCTGCGCTGTTGCACGGAGAAATCGCGAGTATTGTTGCCGAGTCCGGTTGGACGCCTCGCGTCATCGTGATTCACCGCAATCCTGACCATGACCGGCAGATCGCCCATGAAATCGACACTCTCCGTACGGAAACAGGCTGGGACATTACGCTCGGCGCAGAGGATATGACACTGACTGTCTAAGCCCTCCGTTGCCCTGTACCATAACGGCAGGGGAAAGCAAGGAAACGCGGTACTTTCGATGACAGCAGGCTTCGTCTACAGCCCGGAACTCACGCGAAACATCCTTCGTGAGGATCATGTGCTGCGCCCTATGCGCCTGCGCCTCGTTTATGAGCTTCTGCAAGCGTACGGGGTATTCGAGCGACCCGATGCCGTGTTGATTGAGCCGCGTGTTGCCACAGAGCAGGAATTGATGGCGTTCCATGGACGCGATTACGTGGAATCCGTGCAGGCATTCAGTCGCGGTGAAGACCTCCATCGCCAGCACCGTTATGGCTTCAGCGATTGGGGCGACAACCCCATCTCAGAGGGGATGTATGAGGCTGCTGCGCTGGCCGCCGGAGCCTCGCTGGTTGCAGCGGAATCCGTGTGGAATGGCGAAGCGGACGTCGTCTTCAACGCGGGCGGCGGTTACCACCATGCCGGCCCTGATTTCGCCTCGGGATTCTGTGTATTCAATGATGCGGTTATCGCCATCCTGCGCCTGCTTGCACTTGGCGCGGAGCGTGTCGCATACATTGATATCGATGCGCACCATGGCGACGGCGTGCAGAACGCCTTCTACGCAAGCAATCGTGTATTGACGATCTCCATCCATCAGTCAGGGCACACGCTTTTTCCCGGCACGGGAGAAACGACCGAGATGGGCGAAGAGGCGGGCCTCGGCTACGCTGTGAATCTGCCACTCGCGCCCGGCACGCACAATGAGGCGTACGCGCAGGTCCTGGAAAACGCTGTAGCGCCTCTCATCCGTGCGTTCAATCCGGATGTCCTCGTCACACAGCAGGGAATTGACACACACATAGATGACCCACTCACTCATCTGCGGCTGACATCGGCAGGGCATACATCGGCTGTCGTGACACTTGGCGCTCTGTCACCCGGCAAGTGGCTGGCCATGGGGGGCGGCGGATATGATCTGTCCGCCGTTGCGCGGTGCTGGGCGATGGACTATGCCGTCATGGCGGGTGTGGAATTGCCGGACGATATACCTGACTCGTACCGGGAGGCGTATGGTCTCAAGCAATTGCGGGACGCGCCTGCTCCTGAACTTCTTGAAGCCGATGATGCGCGCGTTTGGCGGGAGGCTGAGGAGTCCGTCAAGCGCGTACAGGAGCTGATTTTCCCTATCCATGGATTGGAGGCCACAGCATCGTGACCGTTTCCACTCAATCGAAGATTGCCTTTGGAACCGACGGATGGCGGGCGATCATCGCGGAAGAATTCACCTTTGAAAACGTGCGCTACTGCGCAAAGGGTGTCGCACAGTATCTGAAAGCGAAAGGCACGGCCGGACAAGGTGTCATCGTTGGCTATGACACGCGATTCGGCTCTGAGCGGTTTGCTGCCGCTATCGCAGAGGTGCTGGCTGCGGAGGGTGTGCCCTCCTACCTCTGCCAAACGTGGGCGCCGACACCCACCGTCAGCTACAACGTCATCGCCCAAAAAGCCGCCGGCGCCATCATCGTCACGGCCAGCCACAACCCACCTGAATGGAACGGCTTCAAGTACAAGCCGGACTACGGCGGCTCTGCATCATCGGAGATTATCGCAGCCGTTGAGCGGGAGATTCATGAAGCTGAGGCAGCCGGCATGCCGCCCGTAATGCCACTGGATGATGCACAGCGGGACGGTGTCGTTACCATGATCGATCCTCGCCCGGTGTATATCGACCAACTCCACTCTCTGGTGGACGTGGAGCGCATTCGAGCCGCAGGATTGCGCGTGGTGAGCGATCCCATGTACGGCGCGGGCATGGGCTACCTCACGGACCTTCTTGGCGGCGGCAAGACGGAGCTGATAGAGATTCACGGAGAACGCAACCCCGACTTTCCCGGTATGAGGCAGCCGGAACCTATCTCCCACAATCTCGGTGAACTGCGTGAGGCCGTTGTTCGGTACGGCTACGGCGTGGGCTTGGCGACCGACGGCGACGCGGACCGCGTTGGGGGCGTGGACGAGGGGGGCCGATTCCTCACACCCCTGCAGTTCTTTGCGCTGCTCGCCTTCTACCTGCTGGAGATTCGGGGCGAACGCGGCCCGTTGGTCAAGTCAATCACAAGTTCGCGCATGATCGACATTCTCGGTGAGAAATATGGCGTCCCGGTCTATGAAGAGCCGGTTGGCTTCAAGTACGTGGGACCACGCATGATGGAGACGGACGCCTTGATTGGCGGCGAGGAGAGCGGCGGCTTTGGGTTCCGTGGACATGTGCCGGAGCGTGACGGCGTACTTTCCGCGCTCTATATCCTCGATGCAATGGCACAGACAGGTCGCTCTATGTCCGGACTCATCGATTGGCTCTACGAAACCGTTGGGCCGCACCAGTATGACCGACTTGACCTTGAGTTCCCTGCAGCCCGCCGCGCTGAGGTAATGGGCAGCGTTGCCGAGAGTCAGCCGGCAGAGCTTGCAGGAGTGGCCGTCACGGAGGTCTCGACCAAGGACGGCTACCATTTCATGCTTGAAGACGGTTCATGGATGCTTATCAGGTTCTCCGGCACGGAGCCGCTGCTGAGGATTTATGCCGAAGCGCGTTCCATGGAGCGCGTTCAACGCCTCATCGGCGCGGGCCGAGACCTCACGGGAATCTGACGGCCAAGGTTGCGGAAAGCGTGACCTTGAAGCGGGAGTCTACCGCTCAGGTGCCAGAGCCGGAACGCGGGTTGCCAATAAGAAAGGTGGCCCAGGCTGATCGCGAGCCGAGAAAACTAACGCTTGGAGTACTGTTGCTTCTTCCGGGCGCGGAAAAGGCCGTACTTCTTACGCTCTTTCTCGCGGGCGTCGCGCGTGAGGAATCCCGACTTCTTGAGCACAGGGCGCATCGATTCGTCGAGATTTGAAAGCGCGCGCGCCAGGCCATGACGGATCGCCTCCGCCTGTCCTGTCACGCCGCCCCCTGTGACCTTTACTGAAATCGCAAACCGTCGCAGGGAATCCGTCGCGACAAGCGGCTGCAAGATTGAGCGGCGATGAATTTCCAGCGGGAATCGCTCCTCAAGCGGTTTCCCGTCCACAACAAACATGGACTCAGACCCCGGCGTCACGCGTACGCGCGCCACCGCCCGCTTGCGCCGCCCCGTTCCCTGGAAATATTGACCTACTGTCGTCATGCCTTTCCGTTCTCCTCCCCAGGAGTCGCTCCGTTCTTATCCCTGTTTCTCGGTCTCGTCGTTCTCGTCCACCGCCTCTGACGCGGTTTCCTCAGCCGCCTGAGCGGCAGTACGCCGTCGTCTACGAGTTGGAGTCGGTGCTGTTTCCTCAGCGTCCTGTGCATTGGTTGTTGCCTCTGACGAGGGTTCCTCGGCTTCTTGCGCAGCAGTACGCCGCCGTCTACGCGCTGGAGCCGGTGCTGTTTCCTCAGCGTCCTGTGCCTCGGCGGTTGCCTCCGGTGGCGTTTCCTCGGCCGCCTGCGCGGCAGTACGCCGTCGTCTGCGAGCTGGAGCCGGTGCCGCTTCCTCGGTGTCCTGTGCTTCGGTAGTTGCCTCCGGTGGCGTTTCCTCGGCCGCCTGCGCGGCAGTACGCCGCCGTCTACGGGTTGGCGGCACGACCGGCGCTGTTTCCTCGACGGCCTGCGACTCGGTCGTTGCCTCTGGTGGAGTTCCTTCGGCCGCCTGAGCGGCAGTACGCCGCCGTCTGCGGGTTGGCGGCACAACTGGCGCTGCCTCTTCAGGAGCCGTAGCCGGTTCAGGCGCGGCAGCCAGCGCTTCCAGTTCGGCCTGCTTGCGGCGGCCCGCCGCCCCCATACCGGCACGTACCTGTGCCTCATGCGGGTGCTCAGGCCCGGCATAGATGTGTAAACGGCGAAGATTCTGCCTGCCAAGTCGATTATGCGGCAGCATACCCTTCACGGCATTCTGAATGATGCGCTCCGGGTGCTTCTCCCGGAGCGTGGACAGCGTGACTGCACGCAACCCGCCCGGGTATTGCGTGTGGCGATAGTAGGTCTTCTGGCTTTCCTTTTGCCCAGTGACGTGTACCTTTTCGGCATTGACGACTATTACGTTGTCGCCGACAGACATGTGCGTGGTATACGTCGGCTTGTCCTTGCCGCGGAGAATGGCCGCAATACGGGTTGCAAGACGTCCAAGCGTCTCGCCCTCTGCGTCAATGACACGCCATCCGCGCTCTATCTCGCTCTTCTTGGGGCTGAATGTTCGTACACGTGCCATGGAGATTGCCTCAGTCTTCAAAGATTCCGTCGTCATAAGTGACGCTCACTAGGCAGAGACCGGTGGCGGGCATCGTCCATGTCGCCTCCCCCGGCGCGCCCTCACGCGCGAGCCTACGAAATTCCACTGCGCTCATCTGCCCCGTGCCCACCTGAACGAGAGCGCCGGCGACGCGCCGAACCTGGTGGGGCAGGAATCCGCTCCCGCGCAGGTCAATCGTCACAATATCATCGTTACGCGTCACCATTGCATGGTCGTAGCGGCGCAGCGGGTTTCGGTCTGCAGGCAAGGGGCCCGTAAAAGGCCGCGCGTCCAGCCAGCCGTCCAGTGCGCGTATTGCTTCCGACATCGCCATCTCATCAAGAGGCTCTTTGACGTGCGCCGCCTGCTGACGCAAGAGCGCGGACGGGGACGTGCGGTTGATGATGGTGTAGCGATAGTGGCGTGAGCGGGCATCGCGAGTGACGTCAAATGATACTGGCGCCCATTGCGCCTTGGTTACGCTGATATCATTCGGCAGATAGTGGTTCAGTCCTGTCACATAGCGATCAAGAGGCAGTTCGGTCGCGGGCTGAAAGCTGATGACCTGCCCGCGTGCGCTCGCTCCTGAATCAGTGCGTCCTGCCGCCGCAATGCGGTAGTGTCGCCCAGTAAGCTTCAAGAGCGCGTTCTCAATCTCGCTCTGGATCGTCGGCACCCCCGACTTTTGCAGCTGCATTCCCTGATAGCGTGCTCCTGCATATTCGACAGTGAGTGCGACGAGGCGATCCGCCACGGCAGGTGGCACTGATTCGTCGCTTGGCTTACTGAGTGCGGCGGTCTGCATGGTTCGATTACCTAGACAAGCTCCAGCCGCACCATCGGCGCGGCGTCGCCTTGTCGAGGCCCGATCTTGATGATTCGTGTGAACCCGCCGGGGCGGTCCTGGTACCGTTCTCCATAGACGCGGAAGAGCTTATCCACCACATCCTTGTCCGGGATGAACTTGAGTGCGCGCCGACGAGCAGGGAGTCCGCCGTCTTTGCCAAGCGTCACCATGCGTTCTGCAAAACTGCGCGTTTCCTTGGCCTTGGCCTCGGTCGTCACAATCGCTTCACGCAGGAACAGATCTCTCGTCAGATTGCGGTACATCAGCATCCGCGGCGCGGTTTTTCTGCCAAGCGTGCGGCCTGAAACACGGTGTCTCATAGTCGGGTAATCCTATTCCTCATCCTCATCGTCCGGGGCGAACGAGCGGCGCGAATAATGTGTTAGATCCACCTCTGAGACATCCTCATCCGGGCGCATCGAAAAGACCGCTCGGTCATCGGATTCCTCGGCGTCTCCGTCCGCCCTTTGCTCGGCCCCGGCGCCCACCGTACCCTCGGCGCTCGGAACAAGCGTGGCCAGCGAGACGCGCCGCCAGGAGCGATCCTCATCGTCCTCAGGAATCGCCACGCCCATCTCGCGCAGCCGCTGGACGAGTTCATTCAAAGACTGTTCACCAAAATTGCGCAGTTCGAGGAGCTCCTGGGCAGACTTCTCGAGTACATGTCCCACGGTCGCCAGGTTGCCGCGGCGCAGGCTGTTCTGCGTTCGAGTGGAGAGGTGCAGATCCTCGATAGTGACCGCGGACAGTGACGGCGGAACGCTGAGGCCGGGCTGCTGTCCTCCGGGGAGGGCAGCCGACTCTCCGAGAGAGGCGAATGGCTGCAGTTGTTCAATGATGATCTGCGTTCCTTTGCGGACGGCGTCCTCGGGTGTGATCGTGCCGTCAGTCCACACCTCAAGCACCAGCCGGTCAAAGTCAGTGACCTGCCCGACGCGTGTTGCCTCGACCTCGAAATTGGCACGTCGAATGGGCGTAAAAATGGCGTCCACGGGCAGAATGCCGATGGGATCCTCCACCGAGGTTTCTGCCGCCCGGAAGCCGGTCCCCTGCTCGACGGTGAACTCGACTGACAGCTGGGCATCTGTGCTGTCAGCATTGAGCAGCACAAGATGGGGATTGACGATCGTGTAATCGCCATGCCGTTGGATATCACCGGCCGTGATCGCTCCCGCCTGTCCGCTCACGTCAAGCCGCATGGTGCCGGGGCGTCCTGTGATGGACTGGATGCGGATATCCTTCACGTTCAACAGGAAATCCACCATATCCTCACGAACGTGGGGCAGGGTGGAGTATTCGTGCTGCGCGCCTTCAATGCGCACCGCAGTAATTGCCACACCGGGCAACGAATTCAGCAAGACTCGCCGAATGGCGTTGCCGAGTGTCACGCCAAAGCCCTGTGTTAGCGGCTCGATGATGAACCGGCCGTACGAGTCCTGAGATCGGTCGGTCGTGATCTCAGGAGCAAGGCTCGCGCCCGTCTCTAGCTGTAGGTCTGCCTCTGTCATCAAGGTCAAGAGTTTGGCCTCCCTGTCGTGCAGGTATGCGTGTGCAGTCTGCGTCCTCGCGTTCTGCAGTCTCTACCGTGAATAAAACTCAACAATCAGGCGGTCGTCGATACGGATGTCCATATCGGTCCGCTCGGGCTGCCGCAGCATCCGCCCTACCATGTTCCGCGCATCCATTTGCAGCCACTCCGGCGCCTGCCGCCGCTGTGCCTGATACTGGACGATTTCATATTGCGTCGTGCTGGTGGAGCTGGGCACCCACGTAATCTCCGCCCCCTCCTTGACGCTGATGGACGGCGTGCGCGCACGCCGGCCGTTCACGGCCAAATGCCCGTGCGATACGATCTGGCGCGCCTCCTTGCGCGAGTTGGCCCATCCAAGTCGATAAACGACGTTGTCCAACCGCGTCTCCAGGATCTTGAGCAAGTTCTCGCCCGTTGCCCCGCGTTGCCGGGCGGCGACGGCATAGTGCCGGCGGAACTGGCGTTCAAGCACGCCGTAGATGTGGCGGGCCTTTTGCTTTTCCCTGAGGTGGATGCCCCACTCCGAGAGTCGCCGTCGGCGGCGGTTACCCGTCGTCGATTCACCTGGCGCGCTTCGACGACGCTCAATGGCGCATTTCGGTGTATAGCAGCGCTCTCCCTTGAGAAAGAGCTTTATTCCTTGTCGCCGGCATAGCCGGCAGACCGGCCCCGTATATCGAGCCATTCCTTACGTGTTCCTCCTGGTTGCCCGCATGACTGCAAACGATTCGTGTTTCGCTGTTCGCGTCATTGACTTCCAAATTCCTCTTGAGGGGACTAGACGCGGCGGCGCTTTCGGGGTCGGCAGCCGTTATGCGGTATCGGTGTGGTATCCCTGATTGCGGTAACGACGAGACCGGTAGCTTGCAGAGAGCGGATTGCCGCTTCACGGCCGCTGCCGGGGCCCTTCACACGTACCTCTACATGCTGTAGACCATGCTCCATGCCGCGCCGCGCCGTCTCTTCAGCGGCTCGCTGCGCCGCGAAGGCCGTACCCTTGCGGGAACCACGGAATCCAACTGCGCCGCCGCTGCCGGACGCAATCACGTTTCCAACCGGGTCTGTGAGCGTGACAACCGTGTTGTTGAACGTGGCGTAGATGTATGCGCGGCCATATGGCACGGACTTGCGCTCCCTGCGGCGCACTCGCTGGCGTCCTCGTCTCGCCATGTGTTGCTATTGCTCCTTTCGGCGTGCAGGCCGATGCGCGCATTGCTCTGCGCGGCGGCCGTGCTCCGTTATCAGTAGTAGACCGTAATTTACTTGCGCGCGGCCCGCCTCTTGCCGGCCACCGTGCGCTTCGGGCCCTTGCGGATGCGCGCGTTGGTGCGTGTCCGCTGACCGCGCACAGGCAGCCCCATTCGATGCCTGACGCCACGGTAGCTGCCGATCTCGATAAGCCTGCGGATGTTCATGGCGATCTCACGTCGCAGATCGCCCTCAATCAGATAACCGCCCCGCTCGATGGCCTCACGCAGCAACGCCATCTCCTGCTCGGTCAGGTCATGCACTCGCCGATCGGGATCGACCCCGGATCGCTCGAGGATTTCGCCCGCTCGACGCGGACCAACGCCGTATATGTAACGAAGTGAATAAGCGACCTTCTTATTGTCAGGAATATCCGCCCCGGCTATTCGTACCATCAGTCCGTCCCGTGCTCCCCGTTTAGCCTTGTCGCTGCTTGCACTTTGGATTTACGCAGATCACGAATAGGCGGCGCTTGCGCCGAACAATACGGCACTTGTTGCATCGCGCCTTGACGGACGCTGATACTTTCACGTCGCGCTGTCCTTCTTCTCTGCCTGTTTTCCCGTTGTTTGTTAGATCTAGCGGAAGCGGTATGTCACCCGTCCCCGCTTCAAGTCATACGGCGAAAGCTCTACCAAAACACGATCCCCGGGCAGGATGCGGATAAAGTTGAGCCTGATCTTTCCGGAGGCATGGGCCAGGACGGAATGCTCATTCGGCAAGTCCACGCGAAACATGCCGTTTGGGAGTGCTTCCCGCACGGTGCCCTCAACCTCGATTGTTTCCTTCTTGTTCTTTTGAGTCATACCTTGCCCGTCAGCTAGGTCACACGAACTATAAGTATGCCATAGCGTGAATAGAAAATGCTATGTCACGGCTTCCCTGTACGGCTTGTCAGCACCTCCGGCCCGTCCTCCGTGACAACGAGTGAGTGTTCCCAGTGAGCGGACAAACTTCCGTCTGCGGTTGAGACCGTCCAATCGTCTTCTTCCACGACTGTCTGCCAGCCACCCAGAGTCAACATCGGCTCCAGAGCGATCGTGACGCCGGGGCGCAGCCGGAAGCGCCGTAACCCTCGACGACCCGTGCTGTCGAAATCCGCGACATTGTTCGGTATCCACGGATTCTCGTGCATCTCTGTCCCGATTCCGTGTCCGCCGTACCCGCGAACCATGCTGTAGCCGCGTGGTTCGGCGTAGTCCCTGATAGCAGTTGTCAGATCCAAAAGCCCGTTTCCCGGTCGGGCGGCGTCGATGCATGCGATCAAAGACTGGCGCGTATCCTCGATGAGATCCTTTACCTGATCAGGGACATCACCAATCGCGAATGTGATTGCCGAATCACCATGGTAGCCATCGTAGATTGCTCCACAGTCGATGGAAATGACATCCCCGTCCTGGATCTTCCGGGGACCGGGAATACCGTGAACCACCTCCTCATTCAGTGATGTGCAGATGTGCGCAGGAAATCCCTGGTAGCCAAGGAAAGACGGAACGCCGCCGCGCCCGCGAATCTCTCGCCCGGCAATCTCATCCAACTGCGCGGTTGTCATGCCGGGTTTGGCGGCATCTCGCAGGATGTTCAGCGTGTCAGCCACGATGTGACCCGCCTTGCGCATGAGGTCGATCTCACGCGGAGACTTCACTGTGGGCGATTGTGGGCTGTTAAGTACCATTGTGGGCCTCTGCAGGGTTGGGAGCTACTTGAGCGCGGCGAGCAGGTCCGCCCGCACGCCCTCAATCTCTTGCTCGCCGTTGATGCTCGTCAGGATGTCCTGAGCTGTGTAGTAGTCAATCAGTGGCGCGGTCTGATCCCGGTAGACGCCCAGGCGATTCCGCACCGTTTCCGGCTTATCGTCGTCTCGTTGGTACAGCTCCCCGTCCTCCGGGTCGCACACGTCGCACAAGCCATCCTTATTAGGTGGATTGCTGATCATGTGGAAGGGTTTCTGGCACGTGCGGCAGATCCAGCGCCCGCTTAGGCGGCGGACCAACTCATCCTCCGACACATTGACCAGCAGGACTTTGTCGATGTTCTCGTTGCGGCTCGTGAGCGCCTCGTCCAAGGCCTCCGCCTGCGCCAGGCTGCGCGGGAACCCGTCAAGGATGTAGCCCTCCGCCGCATCCGGTTCCGATATGCGTTCAAGCAGCATTCGCACCGTCACGCCGTCCGGCACCAGTTCGCCGCGATCCATGTACGACTTGGCTTCCAGCCCGAGCGGGGTGCCCTGGGAGAGGGCGGCACGAAAAAGGTCGCCTGTCGCGATGTGCGGCGCGTTCAACTCCTCGTGCAGGGTCGCTGCCTGCGTACCCTTGCCCGCGCCTGGCGCTCCAAGAAGAATGATTCGCATCGTGACTCCCTACCTCAAGAACCCTTCGTATTGCCGCATCAGGAGCTGCGATTGCAACTGTCGCATCGTGTCCAGCACAACCGCAACGACGATGAGCAGGGCGGTGCTCGAAATCGATAATGTGCTCACGCCCGTCGCAAGCAGCAGGAAGAATGGGACGATGGCGACGATTCCCAGGAATATCGCGCCGCCCCATGTGATTCGTGTCAAAACGCGAATCAGGTAGTTGTGCGTCGGCGGCCCCGGTCTGATGCCGGGGATGAATCCTCCGTTGCGTTGTAAGGATTCCGCAAGGTTCTGTTGCTGGAACGTGACCATCGTGTAGAAGAACGTGAACGCGACAACCAGCCAGAAGAGCAGCAGCCAGTACATGAAGCCTTCCGGCCCAAGGTTCCGGGCGAAGAAGTCGCCGACGCCCGCGACAACATTGTTGTCCGCCTCCTGGAAATAACTCGCGACCGTTGGTGGGAAGATCAGGATGGAGAATGCGAAGATGAGCGGAATCATGCCGGCGGAGTTAACGCGTAGCGGTATGAACGTCGAACCGCTTTGTCTGTAGACGCGGCCTTGCCGCGTCACGCTTCGTCCATATTGAACAGGAATACGACGCTGCGCCTCCGTGAAGACTACGATGAAATAGATTGTTGCCAGCCCGGCAAAGCCCACGAGCGCAAGGGCAATTGGATCATTGGCGAATACACCCTGCCCGAACAGCGTTGGCAGTCCGGCGACGATGCCCCCGAAGATGATGACGGAGATGCCGTTGCCGATGCCGCTCTCCGTGATCAACTCACCCAGCCACACCAGCAACATCGTCCCGCCAGCCATGCTCACAATCATCGCCAGCGTCGGCAGAAACTCGCCACCCGGGTATGGCCACAAAGCGCCCAGCACCCCGAGCCTGTTCAACAGGACAAGCTGTCCATAAGCCGAAGCTGCGGCGATGGGCACCGTCATCCAGTGCGTGTACTGGTTGATCTTCTGCCGTCCGGCCTCTCCCTCTCGCGCAAGCGCGGACAGGCGGGGAATCACCGGAATCATAATCTGCAAGATGATGCTCGCCGTGATGTAGGGGTACACGCCCATCGCAGCTACGGACAAGTTGCGCATCGCGCCGCCGCTGAAGATATCGAGGAATCCCAGCAGCTGGTTGCTCTGGAAAAGTTGTCGCAGCGCGACAATATCTGCTCCCGGCACCGGAACGTGCGCGATGAACCGGAAAATCACAAGAATCGCGAACGTGAAGAGGATGCGGCGGCGGAGATCCGGCTGGTACCAGGCATCGATCATCGCCTGGATCAAGGCCGGACGCGGCTGCCGCCGTTCCGTCGTGGATGAGTAACTCACGACGCGATGCGCTCCCTCTTAGCGAGGCCGATGAATGACAGGCTTGGGAAGGGTGTCAATTGTACCGCCCGCCGCCTCAATCTTCTCCCGTGCGGTACGGGACACGCGGTGGGCGCGAACGGTGAGCGGCTGCTCGATTTCTCCGTCCGCCAAGATAACGATGGGCTTCTTGACCGACCTGATGATGCCCTGTTCACGAAGTGATTCAGGGCTGACCTCTGAACCGGCAGGCAGGTCTACCAGGCTGGAGAGATTCACCGGCTCGTATTCCACCCGGAAGAGATTCTTGAAGCCGCGCTTATGCGGCAGCCTCTTGACCAGCGATAGCTGACCACCCTCAAAGCTTGCGCGCACGCCGCCGCCTGAACGAGATTTCTGTCCCTTCATGCCCTTGCCGGCATAGGTGCCGCGGCCGGATGAGTTGCCCCGGCCCACGCGCCGCCTGCGCTTGCGGGACCCGGCAGGCGATCGCAGGTCATTCTCATGCATCGGTGCTCGCGCCCCCCTCGTCCCTCAGTTCCGTTGTCACCAGATGGCGCACCTTGATCAACATTCCCCGAATCGAGCGTGAGTAATCGTGCTCCCGCTCATCACCCATGCGTCGCAGGCCGAGCGCGCGCAGCGTCTTGACCTGGTCTGACCGCTGGTTGATCGGGCTCTTGGTGAGTGTCACGCGCACCTTTGTCATGACCCTGCGCCCTCGTTTTTATCGTCACTGTCGTCAGAGCTTTCCGTGTCCTCGGTTGCCTCCGCCGTCGCGGGCTCTTCAGCCTCGGCAGCGGGGGGTTCCTCAGTTTCAGCGGTGGGCGTGTCCGTCTCTTCGCTGGAATCCGGCTCAACGTCCGCGGTCTCGGCTTCGGTGACGGCCGCTGTCTCCTCGGCGGAATCCGACTCAGCCTCTGCAGTCTCCGCCGCGGTCTCTGATTCTTGTGATTCTGTCGCCGTGGCCTGCTCTTCTTCCTCCGCGTTCTCCGCGAGGATCTGGTCGCTGCTCACCGGCTGCGGCGCGACAGGCGTGGGCCCGGAATAGTCGGCACCTGCCTCCGGCTCCTTCTCGGGGAGCGGCTCCTCGCCCCGCACCATGCGGCGCAGGGAGATTGTCTGACGCGGGTCCCGCATCATCTGGAGGCCCTTGATGGTTGCCTGAACCACGTTGATGGGATTGTTGCTGCCCTGAGACTTGGTCAAAATATCGCGAACACCGGCGGCCTGTACCACGGCGCGCACGGCGGCGCTGGCGCGGACTCCTGTGCCCGGCGCGGCGGGGCGAAGAAGCACCTGCGCGCCCCCGAATCGACTGACGACTTGCTGAGGCACGCTGCTTTCGAGTGTCGAGACATCGATTAGCGAACGGCGAGCGATCGCGCCGCCCTTTTGCACTGCAAGCGGCACCTCCGCCGCCTTGCCAAGCCCGAAGCCGATCTTCCCCTTGCCGTCGCCAACAACGACGAGCGCATTGAATGTGAAACGGCGTCCACCCGCAACGGTCTTTGCCACGCGCCGGATCGTCACGACGCTTTCAGTCAGGCCGTCCGATTCTCGATCCGCGTCGCGTTGCCGTTCCCGCGTGCGCCCTCGAGCGCCACGTGTGCGTCCTAGTGTCATCGTTTCTCCGTCCGCTCCTCGTCCCTAGAAGACCAGGCCGTTCTCACGCGCCGCTTCGGCAACGGCCTTGATTCGGCCATGATATTGGTATCCGCCCCGATCAAAAACGACGGTCTTAATGCCGCCCGCGATGGCTCGCTGCGCGACTGCCGCGCCAACCATCTTCGAGCTATCCGACTTATTGTGTCCGCCGGCTTCACCCCGAATGTCCTTGTCTTGTGTCGAGGCGGAGGCGAGAGTAACGCCGCGCGAATCATCCACCACCTGCGCGTAGATGTGGTTCAGGCTGCGGAAGACGCACAGCCGAGGCCGCTGTTCTGTGCCGGAAACCCGTTTCCGCAATCGCACGTGGCGGCGGCTTCGGCCCTCTCTCGCTGTCTTGATGCGTGGCATGTTTGTTTTTGCTCCGCCTATCTGCGCCCGGCGCCCTTGCCTGCCTTGCGCCTTACCTGTTCACCCTGGTAGCGGATGCCCTTGCCGGTGTACACACCCGGCTTGCGCACCTTGCGAATATTCGCCGCAACCTGCCCGACAAGCTCCTTGTCGATGCCGTCCACATGCAGGCGAGTGTTGCTCTCGGCTTCCAGAGTGATGCCCACCGGGGGCTGAATATCCACAGTGTGCGAATATCCGACGCTCAGCGTGATGCCAGCGCCTGTCTGCTGCGCGCGATAGCCTGCACCCTGGATCTCCAGCGTGCGGCGGTAGCCTTCAGACACGCCAATCACCATGTTGGCCAACAGCGCGCGGGACAGCCCATGAAAGGCAGCAGATGCGCGGTCATTCTCGTTCTTGCGATGGACGGTAATCACGCCATCGTTCTGCTCAAATCGGACGGTGGGGTGGAACTGGCGGGTCAGTTCGCCACGTGGTCCCTTGACGGCAATGGCCGTCCCCTGCGGGCCGTCGGTCATCGTGACCTGCACGCCCCCCGGCACTGGTATCGGCATCCGACCTACCCGTGACATTTCTTGAAACCGTGTTCCTCAGATTCTCTTTAGAAGTCTACTTTGCGTGTGTGACCGTTCTTGCTCGCTTGCCTGCCTACCATACGTAGGCGAGCAACTCTCCTCCAATACCCTTGCGCCAAGCTTCCCGGCCTGTCATGACACCACTCGATGTGGAGACAACCGCAATGCCAAGTCCGCCAAAGATGCGCGGAATCTCGCCACGCTGCACGTACACGCGCAGTCCGGGCTTGCTCACGCGCCGCAGCCCGTTGATGACGGGGCTGTTGCCCTCGCGGTACGCCATCTGCATCCGCACAATCTGTTGGGGCTTCGACCCGCTCAAGATTGAAAAGTCACGGATGAAACCCTCTCGCTTGAGGATTTCAGCAATGGCGACCTTGGTCTTTGACGCCGGCACGGTTATGGTCTCATGCCGCGCCATCAACCCGTTGCGGATACGGGTGAGCATATCGCCGATAGGATCGCTAACGGTCATGTGCTTACGCTCTCCCCTCTACCAACTCGCCTTGCGCACGCCGGGAAGCTGCCCCGTGAGCGCTCTTTCCCGCAGGCAAATGCGGCACAGGCCGAACATGCGATAGTACGCGCGCGGCCTGCCGCACACATAGCAGCGATTGTACGCCTGTACCTTGTACTTGGGCGGGCGCTTCCAGCGAGCAATCTTCGACTTCTTCGCCATTAGTTGGTGATCTCCTCACGCGCGAACGGCATTCCCAGCAGGGCCAGCAGTCTGAGCCCCTCGTCGTCCGTCTGCGCTGTCGTCACAATGTTGACCTGCAAACCGCGGATTCGATCCACGCGGTTGTAATCGACTTCAGGGAAAATGATCTGCTCTCGCAGGCCGACGCTGTAGTTACCGCGCCTGTCGAACGCTCTTGTTGAGACGCCTCGGAAATCTCGTGTGCGAGGCAACGCCACGTTCATCAGCCGATCAAGGAAGTTCCACATGCGCGCGCCGCGCAGCGTCACGGACGCGCCGATGGTGTTTCCCTCGCGGATGTGGAATCCCGCGATGGAGTTTCGGGCTCGTGTGACCACCGGCTTCTGGCCGGAAATCGTTGTCAGATCGCGCTGGATTCCCTCCAGCACCCGCGCCTCATCACGCGCGTCTCCCGCGCCGATGTTGAGCACGATCTTTGTGATTTTCGGCACGCGCATCGTGTTCGTGATGCTGAACTCCTGCATCAGGGCAGGGGCCACCTCATCCATGTACATCTGGCGCAGGCGTGGAATCTCAACCGGGCGCGCGCCATTCGTCGACGCGGCCTCCTGCTGCCCCTCATCTGATGACTCGGCTTGCCGTCGCCGTCCGGACGAGCGGCGCTGACGGGTAGGGGCTTCAGCCTCCTCGCCCTCTTGCGCCTCGTCCGTTGACGCCCCCGCCGGAACGGGGAACGGGAGATCGCGCTCGATGTCGTCGTTGTCTAGTCGATCGTCTCGTCGCATGTCTTGCACCGTCGGACCTTGCGTCCGTCTTCGAGTGTTCCGAAATTCACTCGCACCGCTTTATCACAGTGGGGGCATACCAGCCGCACATTAGACATGTGTAGCGGATTGGGCATTTCGATGATGCCGCCCTGTCGCACACCCGGCTGCGGGCGCTGATGCTTCTTGATGATATTCACGCCCTGCACGACTACGCGGTTGCTGGATGGAATCACACGCTCAACCGTGCCGCGCTTGCCCTTGTCTTTGCCGACGGCCACGTACACTGTGTCATTTCGCCTAATCTTTGCCGCCATCGCTACAAGACCTCCGGGGCGAGAGAAATGATTCGCATGAAATTCTTGTCGCGCAGTTCCCGCGCGACGGGCCCAAATATGCGTGTGCCGCGCGGCAGGTCTCGTTCAGTCAAAATAACCGCCGCGTTCTCATCGAAGCGGATATACGAACCATCGGGCCGTCGATACGGCTTGACCACGCGCACGACAACGGCACGGACCACGTCTCCCTTGCGCACTCCCGCGTTCGGCTGCGCCTCCTTGACGGATGCGACGATGATGTCGCCCACGGAGGCATAGTGCCGCCGCGTGCCGCCGGGCACATTGATGCACTGGATTTCGCGAGCGCCGGAATTGTCCGCGACGCGAAGACGTGTCTGGACCTGGATCATTCTGAGCCTGCCCTCGCATCATCAGGTAAGCCGACGACAACGCCCCGCTCCAGCACGTCGGTCACACGCCATCTCTTGTCCCTGGACAGTGGCCGCGTCTCCTGGATACGCACAAGATCGCCCTCGGCACACACGCCGTTCTCATCGTGCGCCTTGAATCGCGTTTGACGGCGCACCGCTTTCTTATACAGACGATGAGTGCGCTGCCGCTCAACGGTTACGACGACCGTCTTTTCCATCTTCGTGCTGACCACGCGTCCCACGCGTGTCTTTTGACCGGGCATCTATGCAGTCTCCTCCACCGCCGCGAAAGCCTCCAACTGCCGCTCACGGATCACGGTCTTGAAACGTGCCACGTTCTTGCGGGCCTTGCCAACCTCGCTGGTATTGGCCAGCTGCCGTGTCATCGCGCGAAAGCGCAGGTTGAACAATTCGCGATGCGCATTTTCCAGCTCTTCCTGGAGCTGGTCATCATTCAACGCGCGTATCTCTTCCATGTCCATCCCGGACTACTCCATATCACGAGTGACGATCTGTGTGCGGATAGGCAGCTTGTCCTGCGCCAGGCGCATTGCCCGTCGCGCTGCCTCTTCAGGAACCCCTGCAATCTCGAACAGGATCTTGCCAGGGCGTACCACGGCCACCCAGCCTTCCACGTTGCCCTTGCCGGACCCCATCCGTGTCTCTAGCGGCTTCTTGGTGATCGATTTATGCGGAAAGACGCGAATCCAGATCTGGCCGCCGCGCCGAACGTGACGAGTCATCGCTCGCCGCGCCGCCTCAATCTGCCGTCCGGTGAGCCATACCGGCTCCATTGACTGGATTCCAAACTCGCCAAACGCCACCGTATTACCCTTCTGCGCCATCCCGCGCATCCGGCCCCGGTGCTGCTTGCGATATTTGACTCGTCGTGGTTGCAACATATCGGTCGTCCGAACTACTCGTCGTCCTCTTTATCGCCCGATTCTGCGGCTTCAGCGGGTGTCTCGGCTTCAGAGGCCGAGGTTTCGGATTCGGCAGCGGGTGGGTCTTCGACAGGCGTGTCGTCAGCGGGTGCCGGGGTCTCTGATTCTGTCGGAGTATCGCTTTCAGGAGCCGCCGCCTCGGCTTCGGCCGTAGTGGCGCTCTCTGGAGTCGTTGCCTCGGCAACGGTTACAGCGCCGTCCTCTGAGGACGCCACCGGCGTGGACATCAGGGCGCTGCGCCGCGCCAGTTCCTCCGGTGTCGCCTCCGTCACAATATCGCCGCGATAGACCCAGACCTTGACGCCAATTTGCCCCATCTGTGTTCGCGCTTCCGCGGTGCCGAAGTCAATATCGGCGCGCAGCGTATGGAGCGGGACGCGACCGTCCATGGCCTTCTCCGTTCGCGCGATTTCCGCGCCGCCAAGTCGTCCAGAAACCGAGACACGTATTCCCTGCGCCCCGGCTTGCATCGATCGCTGAACGGCCTGTCGCGTGGCACGTCGGAACGAGACCTGCCGTTGGATCTGGTCTGCGATGCTCTGTGCGACCAAGGTCGCCTCAAGCTCGGGCTGCCGGATTTCGTTGATGTCCACCCGGACACGCTTGCCTGTTAGGTTCTCGAGCTCCTGGCGGAGTTCTTCAACACGCTGGCCGCCGCGTCCGATAACCACGCCCGGCCTCGCAGTGTGAATGAGCGCCCGCACTTCACTTGCCTTGCGCTCGAGTTCCACGCGAGCAACCGCGGCGTCACGATGCTTGTCGATAATATGATCCCGAATCTGCAGGTCCTCCAGCAGATTCGTTCGATACTGCTCCGCGCGATCCGCGAACCAGTGCGTCTGCCAATCGCGGATGTACCCGAGGCGGAACCCAAACGGGTGAACCTTATGACCCATTAGCCATTCTCCTCGTCATCCACGATGACCGTCAGATTGCTGTGCCTGCGGAAATGCTTTCCGGCCTGCCCTCGCGCGCGCGGCTTGTATCGCCGCAGCGTCTCGGCCGGCCCAATGTCCATGCGCACGATGCGTAGCATGCTCGGATCCAGGTCGTAGTTATTCTCCGCGTTTGCTGCTGCGGAGCGCACTACTTTCGCGACTTCCTTAGCCCACGGGCTTGTCATGAACTGCAGTTGTGTGAGGGCGTCATCCACGAACATGCCGGGCAGCGTCTGCGTGATGACGTGCAGCTTTCGTACGGAGAGCGACATGCGGCGTGCTCGGGCTGTTACTTGCATTGTGTCAACCCCGTCCTACCGCCTCGCCTGCCGTTCATTGCGAACGTGGCCGCGGAATGTCCGTGTTGGGGCGAACTCGCCGAGCTTGTGGCCCACCATGTTCTCCGTGATAAACAGGGGAATATGCCGTCGACCGTCATGCACCGCCATGTTGAGTCCGACCATCTCCGGCACGATGGTTGACGCGCGCGACCACGTGCGAATCACCGCCCGCGAGTTCGTTTGCTGCGCGACGGTTACCTTGCGCAAGAGCTTGGGCTCTATGTACGGTCCCTTCTTGACTGATCGCGACATTGTTCTTCAGCGTTCCTGTTCTTGTCTTTTTCCGTTCAGATTCCTAGCGGCGTGAGCCTCTACGCCCGCCGCGCCGACGGACAATGAATACATCCGTCTTCTTGTTCCTGCGTGTGCGCTTACCGAGTGTTGGCTTGCCCCACGGCGATTTCGGCCCCGGCATCCCGATAGGAGAGCGTCCTTCGCCGCCGCCGTGCGGATGGTCTCGCGGAGACATTGCAGACCCGCGCACCGTCGGGCGCCAGCCCTTGAGACGCTTTCTGCCCGCCTTGCCCCACGACAGGTTCTTATGGTCGGGATTTCCGACCTGCCCGATGGTTGCGTAGCAGGCGGATAGCACGCGCCGCAGCTCACCCGAGGGCAGCCGCAGCAGCGTGTACTTGTCCTCATGCGCCATGACCTGCGCGCCGGTGCCCGCTCCGCGGACAAGCTGTCCGCCCTTACCGAGATGAATCTCGATGTTGTGCACCGTTGTGCCCGTGGGAATCACACCCAACGGCAGCGCGTTGCCGACGCGAACCTCGGCATCCGGGCCGGATGCCAGCACGTCGCCACGCTGCAGACCAAGAGGAGCAATGATATAGCGCTTTTCGCCGTCGTGGTAGTGCAGCAGCGCGATCCGCGACGAGCGGTTGGGATCGTATTCGATCGTCTTGACGGACGCCGGAACACCGTGCTTGTTGCGCTTGAAATCGATAACCCGATAGGAACGCTTCACACCGCCACCACGATGGCGAACGGTAATACGGCCGGAATGGTTGCGGCCTGCGTTGCTCTTGAGCGGCTCCAGCAGCGACTTCTCCGGCCGCACCTTGTCGATGTCGTCAAAGGCATCCAGCACCATGCCGCGGCGGCCAGGTGATGTAGGTTTGACTGTCTTGACTGCCATCACTCTGCCCTTAGACGCCCTCGAAGACCTCGATGCGCTCACCCGCCTGCAGGGTCACAACGGCCTTCTTCCATGGCTTCGTCTGGTACGTCCTCAGTCCGGCGCGCCTGGTCTTTCCCTTGACGTTCATCACATTAACGCTGGACACGCGCACGCGGAACGCAATCTCCACCGCTTCGCGTATCTGCTTCTTGTTGGCCTTGCGATGCACCTCGAAAGCGTATTTGCTCTGGTCCTGGAGTGCCGTGTACTTCTCCGTGATTACAGGGCGGCGCAAAACCTCCAGCGGATGCAGGTCCATAACTACCTCTCCGCCTTTCTGCCGCTCTTCGCCCACAACTCTTCTGCGCTGCGGACCGCGTCCAGCGTGATCACCAGCTTGCGATGCGCCAGCAGATCACCAACGTTCATATAGCGTGCCGGCAGTGTCTTGACCCGCGGCACGTTGTGCGCCGAGCGAATCAGGTTCTCCTCCGGCTCTGCCGTTACCAGCAGGGCAGGGGCGTTTATTTCAAGGCTCTGCAGCGCAGTAACCACATCCTTGGTGCGTGGCTTCTCCAGCCCGAAGCTGTCAATGATGATCAGATCTCCGTCCGCCAGCTTGCTGGTCAGGACACTACGCAGCGCCTGCCGCCTCATGCGAACCGGGAGGTCCTGCCGGTAGCTGCGCGGCTTGGGCCCGAACGCTACACCGCCGTGTCGCCACAGCGGGGAACGGATGCTGCCCTGTCGGGATCGGCCCGTGTACTTCTGACGCCACGGTTTGCGTCCGCCGCCGCGCGCCTCACTCCGTGTCTTGGTGGAGTGTGTTCCCTGGCGAGCGTTCGCGCGCTGTCGCACAAGCGCCTGGTGAACGAGAGCCTCGTAGATCGGCGCATTGAAGAGCAGGTCGCTCACCTCTACGTGGTCAACGACCTGCCCGCTTGTATTCCGGACGTCTACTTCCATATCAGCGGCTCGCCTTCTTGCGGACGAGGACGATTCCGTCCGGCGCCCCCGGCGCGGAGCCGCGTATAAACAGCAGGTTGCGTTCCGCGTCCACGGCCACAACGAGACCGCTCTTCTGTGTCGTTCGCTTATTGCCCATCTGGCCGGCCATCTTGAGTCCCTTGCGAACCCGGCCGGGAGTTGTGCCGGCGCCAACGGAGCCCGGCGCGCGCCATCGATCGCCCTGACCGTGCGTCTTGGGGCCGCCACGGAAATGCCAGCGCTTCACGCTGCCTGCGAAGCCCTTGCCCTTGGATCGCGCCGTCAGATCGACCTGCTCTCCAACTTCAAATACCTGGTCGGCTGTCACGACGGTTCCGACCTCGGGCATATTTCCCTGCGCCCGCACCTCTCTCAGGTGGCGGAGCGGGCTGATGTCATTCTTGGAAAGGTGGCCGAGCCGTGGCCCGTTCAGCTTGCGCTCGGGAATCTCCCCGTAGCCGATCTGCACCGCGTCATAGCCGTCCGTCGCTGCCGTTTTGACCTGCGTCACCGTACATGGTCCGACACGGATGGCGGTCACGGCGGACACCGTTCCATCCTCATGGATGTACTGCGTCATGCCGAGCTTGGTTCCCAAAAGCGCAGAGAGCATTGTCGGAAATTACCTGGTCTGATTCCTATGAGCTGATTTCGATGCTGACGCCGGCCGGCAGGTCCAGGTGCGTCAGTGAGTCAATCGTGCGTGATGTCGGGTCGAGAATATCGACGATTCGCTTGTGCGTCCGAATCTCGAACTGCTCACGTGAGTCCTTATCGACGTGCGGGGAGCGAATCACAGTGAACCGCTTGATGCGCGTCGGCAGCGGAATCGGCCCGGACACCTGCGCGCCGGTCCCCTCCGCGGCCTCCACAATCTGCACGGCAGACGCATCGAGCAGGCGGTGATCAAACGCTTTGAGCGTGATGCGTATCTTCTGTCGTTGCCGCACGGTTGTCATTATTCTTCCCTGTTACCCCACCTAGCGCGCACCGACGCTTGCCGGGCGTCGCGTGAGCGATTCCACCACCTGCTGCGGGACGTGACTGTAGTGATCGAACTCCATGCTGTAGCTTGCGCGTCCCTGCGTGGCGGAGCGCAGAGATGTAGCATACCCGAACATCTCCGCCAGTGGAACGAAAGCGGTCACGATTCCAAGATCGCCCCGGCTCTCCATTCCCTGTACCTGCGCGCGCCGGCTCTGCAGATCGCCCATCACATCGCCGATGGACTTAGCCGGTCCAACCACTTCAACCTTCATGATCGGCTCAAGGGCGACGGGTCGGGCACGCTCGATAGCAGCCTTGAATCCCATCGACCCAGCCATCTTGAACGCCATCTCTGACGAGTCCACCTCGTGGAAAGAGCCGTCATCGATGGTGATACGGATGTCGACGATTGGGAATCCGGTCAGTTGACCGTTCTGCGCCGCCTCACGCGCGCCCTGTTCAACGGCGGGGATGTACTCGCGCGGCACCGCGCCGCCGACAATCTTGTTCACGAACTCAATACCGCTCCCCGGCTCCATTGGCTCAACGCCAAGCCAGACGTGGCCGTACTGCCCGCGTCCGCCCGTCTGCCGCACATAGCGGCCCTCTGCGCGCGCCGGACTCGTGATTGTCTCGCGGTACGCCACCTGAGGGCGACCTGTCCGCGCATCGACGCGGAACTCCCGCTTAAGACGGTCGACGATCACTTCAATATGGAGCTCGCCCATGCCGGAGATGACGGTCTGACCGGTCTCCAAATCATGTGACGAGCGAAATGTCGGATCCTCCTGCCCCAGCTTGACCAGGGCATCCACCAGTTTCTCTTCCTCCTCCCGCGTCTTCGGCTCAATGGCCACGGACACGACGGGCTCCGGGAAGCGGATAGATTCCAGGACGACGGGACTGTTGACGGCGGAGATTGTATCGCCGGTGAACGTGTCCTTGAGTCCGACGGCTGCCACGATGTTGCCTGCCGTCGCCTCCTCGAGCTCCTCACGGTGATTGGAGTGCATCTGAATGAGGCGGCCCAGGCGTTCTCGTCCCTGCCTGCTCGAATTGAGCACCGTCGCCCCGGCCTTGCCTGTGCCGGAATAAACACGAAGATAAACGAGCCGACCCGCGAACGGATCGGTAACCACCTTGAATGCGAGGGCGGAGAAGGGCTCGGACGGATCCGGCGCGCGCTCCATCGTGACCGCCTCGTCGCGCGGGTCAGTTCCTTCCACTGGCGGCACGTCCAGCGGGGAAGGTAAATAGTCAGTGACGCCGTCAACAAGCGGCTGCACACCTTTGTTGCGGAGCGCCGTCCCGCAGAACACAGGATAGATCGCCATTTTGACCGTTCCGGCGCGTAGGCCGCGGCGAATCTCGTCTTCGGTCAAATCCTCTCCTTCGAGGTACTTGACCATCAATTCGTCATCCTGCTCCGCCGCGCGTTCAATCATCGCATCGCGGTAGCGGGCTGCATCGTCGGCCAACTCTGCCGGGATAGGCTGTTCCACCATCTCGGTACCCTCGGCGTCCTTCCAGGTGATGGCTACCTGTCGAATGAGATCGATGACACCGCGGAAATCATCCTCCTTGCCCCATGGAATCTGAACCGGGACGGGGATGGCGTTCAAGCGGACGTGAATCGAATCGATCGACGCGAAGAAGTCGGCGCCAATCTTGTCCATCTTGTTGATAAAACAAATTCGCGGCACGTGGTACTTGTCCGCCTGCCGCCATACAGTCTCTGACTGCGGCTCGACGCCCGCGTTGGCGTCGAGAATAACAACTCCACCATCAAGAACGCGGAGGCTGCGCTCAACCTCCGCGGTGAAATCGACGTGTCCGGGCGTGTCGATAATGTTGACCGTAAAGCCCTTCCAGTCCACGGTCGTTGCTGCGGACACGATGGTAATGCCGCGTTCCTTTTCCTGCGGCATCCAGTCCATAACAGCAGTGCCTTCATCCACGGTGCCCAGCTTGTATGTCCGGCCCGTGAAATACAGCACACGTTCAGACACCGTTGTCTTTCCGGCGTCGATATGCGCGATAAAGCCGATATTTCGGATCTTTGAGAGTGGTAAGGCGGTGGCCATTACTGTTTTCCCCTGCGCTATTTCAAATAGTCCGGATCACCATCGGTAGTGCGCAAAGGCTCGGTTGGCTTCCGCCATGCGGTGCATCTCTTCACGACGGCGGACAGCGTTGCCTTGTCCTTGCGCCGCTTCCATGATCTCCGTCGTCAGCTTGTCAAGCATCGGGCGCCCTGTTCGCTGCCGCGCGGAATCAATGATCCACCGCATGGAGAGCGTCAAACCGCGTTCTCCACGCACCTCAACGGGCACCTGATACGTCGCGCCGCCCACGCGCCGGGGCCGAACCTGCAGCAACGGCGTCGCATTCCGTATCGCCCGTTCGAAGGTCTCGATGGGGTCATCCCCGTTGGAGGCAATGTTTGCCAGCGCGCCGTAGACAATGCTCCGGGCCGTGTTCTTTTTACCGCGTTGCATGACGCGATTGGTGAATCGGGTCACCAATACACTTCCGTAGCGTGGGTCGGGAAGGATGGGGCGCTTGATCGCCCGGCGACGTCGTGACATGGCGTTAGTTTCTCTTGGCTCCGTACTTGCTGCGGCCTCGCTTGCGGCCATTCACGCCGCCGGAATCCAGAGCGCCGCGGATGATGTGATAGCGGACGCCCGGAAGATCTTTCACTCGGCCGCCACGGATGAGCACCGTGGAGTGTTCCTGCAAGTTGTGCCCTTCGCCCGGGATATAGGCAGTGACCTCAGTCCCGTTAGTCAGCCGCACGCGTGCAATCTTGCGTAGCGCGGAGTTCGGCTTCTTTGGCGTCATTGTTCGGACCTGCGTGCAGACGCCTCGCTTCTGAGGGGACGGCTGATTCCGTACAACCCTGTTTGTCAGCGCGTTATAGCTCACTTGGAGGGCGGGCGCCTTGGACTTCGTCCGCGGTCGCTGTCGACCCTTGCGCACCAACTGATTGACTGTCGGCATCCGGTCACTTTCCTCTTTTCAGCGCCCGACGCGCACGCGCGCGGGCAGCCGCATTTCTTTGCTTCTCTTGGCTTCGTATGCCCAATCCCACGTCCGTGACAGGCAAGGACTGAGACTGTTCCCAGTATCCGCGTCGCCAAACACGAAAAACAGGCACAAATACCTTGCGTCCCTCATAGGGGGCGCGACTTCAAATTGTAGGTAGGAACAGAATCGCTGTCAACAAAGTTGGATACTAGCTATCGCTACTTAGCGATCTGTACTGTCCTTCATAGTGCAGCAGTGGCTGATCAGCACGGGGATTCATGCCCGCCGCTACAACTGAACCGACGTAAATCGTGTGATCTCCGGCCGTGATGGTGTCCTGAACTCGACACTCTACATGCGCCAGACTGTCTTCCAGGAGGGGCGCGCCTGTTTCTCCATTCCGGTGGGCCAGGTTTTCCAGTCGATGGGCCGCCAGCAGTTCGTCCGTGCCCTTGTGGGACAACTCAACCGCTAAACTTGCCTGTTCATCGTGCAGCATATTTATGGCAAACACGCCGCTCTCGTGTATGAGCGCATGGATATCCGATTCATGGTCGACGCAGATGAGCACGAGTTGCGGCTGCAACGACAACGAACATACTGCGCTCATCGTTGTGCCGTGCACATCATCGCCTGCGCGAGTCGTGACGATGGTGACGCCGGTGGCGAACCGGCCCATCACACGGCGGAATTCATCTGGGGTGATGCCCGGCATCGGAAAGGTCTCCGTCCGGCCCTCGTCGTGGCGCTAGTCGCGCACGGCCACGATTTCGAGCCAGTTGCGAGGAACGAAGGACAGCTCCATGTCGCGGAAAGTTTCCCGAATGGTGGCGCGCAGCACTTCGCTCGCCGTTTCTATCTGCACGCCTGGCAGTGCCCCTTCAACGAAGTCCGAGAATGAGCAGATGGAAAGCCAGCCTTCAATCGGCACTTCGATTGGAATGACGCGCTCATCCCGGATGCTGAATCCCGCATCTGTCAGCAATGCCTTGTACTCCTCCGGTGTCAACTGCTGCCGCGCCATGACCTTGTTCTTTACAGGACTCAAACCGTGTTCCGATTTGAGGAGACGCAGCGAGCGCATCATCCATCGGCGGTAGAACGGTTCTGTGCCTTCTACGATAGAACCTGAATAGAAGGTGCTGTTGAACGCGAACAGACCGCCGGGCTTAAGCGCGTCACCGATTCCCGTCAGCACGTCCGGCTTGTTGTCCACCAGATGAAGAGCATTGCAGAAAACCACAGCGTCAACCGGCTCCGAAATAACGTTGGAAAGGTCTTCCGCGCGGGCGTTTTCAAAGGAGATTTCAGTGTCCGTCACGTCCGTGAACTGTCGCCGTGCCTCTTCCAGTGTCTCCGGCGACATATCAACGCCCAGGATCCACGCGCCGTCTCCGCGCACCTTGTCCAGGATTTTCCGTGTGATTTCACCCGGACCGCACGCAAGGTCAATGACGCGATTTCCGGTCTGCAAGCCGATGAGATCAACCAGCCGGCTGTTCTCTTCCTGGTAGAAGGGCTGCCGGGCGAATGCGTTAAATGAATAGTCCTCAATGCCGGCTGCGGCGGAAGATGTGGATTGTGAGGGAGTCATGGTCATTCGTCTCAGGCCATGAACTCGCGCTAGTTGCGTCGGCGCCGCGCCTTGCGGGCCTTCAAGCGGGCTCGTTCTTGCTTCGAGATAAAGTGGCGCTTCTCCTTTGCCTGCCTCAGGATGCCGGAACGTTCAACCACGGAACGGAACCGTTTGATTAACTGTTCCTGGCTCTCCCCTTCGCGCAGGACTACATACGTCATTCGCCACATTCCTCCGTTTCAATCCTCAATACATTCTTGTCGCCCACACTGTTGTCGGGAGTGATGTCACCCCGCGTGCGGCCACCCGTCCATTAATAGCACAGTCGCAATAACGAACGAGATAAGAGCGGCTGCTCAGTTAGTTCAGTCGCGGAAGCGGCTGGGCGGTGAGTTCCGCTGCCGCGTAAAGCAGGTGGCGCAATAGACGGGCCGAATTCCGCGCGGCTCGAACGGCACCTCCGTTTCGCGCCCGCATTCTGCGCACGTCGCCGGATACATCTGCCGACGAGGCCGATCCTGCTCCACCGGCGCCGCGTCTCGCGTCTCACGTCGCCGCGCCATGTCCGCGCGGCGTACAACGCGGCAAGCATGGCACCTCTTTGGCTCGTTCCGAAAGCCTCGATCCGAATAGTATTGCTGTTCTCCCGCGGTAAAGACGTAATCGTTCCCGCATTCGGTGCACGTCAGCGTGCGGTCGCTGAACGTCATGACGGACTCCCCCCACTCCCCTTGGTCCCAAGCAGGCACCGCGTGGACTATAGCACAAGTCCACTATCGACATAACACCTTAATTCCTCTCCCCCACGTGGGGGAGGGCCAAGCTGGGGGTTGCCACCTAAAGTACACCCTATTCACTGGTGAAGGAAGGTTATGCAGAGGGTATCCCTCCAGGAGTCATCACTTTGGGCGAGGGAGCGGAGAGGCTCGTCCCTACATCCGGCTGACGCGATCAAAGAGGGCTGCGAAATTGACGCCCCACCCGATGCCGGCAACCCGCCCGGGAAAGACGCGTGGGTCCTCTGGGTTCCAATATGTTTCACGTATCTGCCGGAGGCTAGGCGGCCTGAGATCATAGGGCACGAATCCAAGCACGCGACCATGCCAGCGTTCACTATCCGGACCCTTACGCAATTCCTCGTAGAGCACCGCAAGGATGATGACGACCGTAAGTACCTGGGTGAGCCTTCTCATCATGGCCGCCATCTAACGCCCCTCGATGATGTTCCTGAACCTGCGGTCACTCCGATACGGCCCGACAACTGTAAGGCGATACTGTTCCGGATCGAAGACACGCCGTGCGACGCGCTGAACGTCATCCACGGTGATGCTGTCCAGCTGTTCCACTACCTCCTCCGGCGTCTCGATTTGCCCAAATGTGATCTCTTGTCCTCCCAGCCAGCTTGAAATGCTGCGTGTGTCCTCAAGCCGGAGGAGCATCCGTCCCTTGGACAACTCCAGCGCACGGTCCAGTTCGCTCTGAGTAATGTCCCGCGTCGTCCGATCCAGCTCCTTGATGATGGCCTCTAGCGCCTGCGGCCCGCGTTGTGGAACCGTTCCCGCGTACACCGCCATTGCTCCCGTATCCCGCAGATACATAACATCCATATCCACGTCATACACAATGCCGAGGCGCTCGCGCAGCTCAAGAAAGAGGCGGCACGCCATACCGTCACCGAGAATCGCGTTCAGTAGCCACAGGGCGCGCCGATCCGGATCGTGTGCCGACATGCCCGGAAACATAAGGCAGATGTTGGCCTGCTCAGTCTTGCGATACTCCAGTGCGACGCGGCTCTCCGGTTGCTTGTCGTCCGCGGGCGGCATTGGACGTGGATTCCCGCTTGGCCACGCCTTGAGCAGCTCCGAGACAATTTGCTCGATCTCCGCGTGTTCAATCTGCCCGGCAACCGCCATCACTACCTGCGACGGGTCGTACTGCTGACGCATGTAGGACATGATTGTGTCCCGCGACAGTTCTCGTACGCTCTCCTCCGTCCCGGCGATATCCCGCCCAAGCGGCTGATCCGGCCACATGATCTTGTCCGCCATGTGGAAGACGCGCTGAGCCGGCGAGTCGAAAGACGTGTGTATCTCCTCAAGAATCACGTCGCGTTCCTTCTCGATCTCCTCCGCCGGGAACGTTGAATTCAACAGCATGTCCGACAGGATATCGATGCCGATGGACAGGTGGGGGCGCGCAACACGCGCCCAATAGATCGTCACCTCCCGATCAGTGCTGGCATTCATGAATCCGCCCACCCGCTCGATGGTCTCGGACACGTCCTGGGCCAGCGGACGCCGTTCCGTGCCCTTGAACAGGATGTGCTCCAGGAAATGCGACGCACCGGATTCGTCCTCGCGCTCAAAGCGGGAGCCCGTGCCGACGTAGAACGCAATCGATACGGCGCGCGTTGCCGGCATTGATGCCGTCAGCAGCCGAATGCCGTTCGGCAGGACGCTCTTCGTATAGGGAGCAAGGGCCTCTGTCAGCTTGTATCCGGCAATAGTAGTGGATGTTGGCATCGCGCGCGTGCCGCCGCCATCCGCCGAGCCGCTCACGATTCCAGCCACAGCACGTCGCCGTGCAGATCATCAGGATGTTGCTTGGACGCGTAAACTGCGTATTCCGCCTTGCTTGCGCCGATTGTCGTTCCCGCTCCGTGCCCGGGGTAGACGATTGTCTCGTCAGGCCGTACGTACAACTTCGTTGTGATGTTAGTGATCTGTTCACGAAGATCTTCAGGACTTCGTGAATGTCCGGGCCCGCCGGGGAAGAGCGTGTCTCCCGTAAACAGGTGCTGGCCCGTAATGAAGCATGTGCTGCCCGGTGTGTGCCCGGGTGTGGTGATGACTCGCAGAGGCGCCGTCCCAATCTGAAGCGTGTCGCCGTCATACAGCAGCAGGGAGGGTTTGACAGGCAGATCCCCGGCATCACCCGGTGCCGCGGCGAGGATGGCATTGGGCAGCGCGGCAGAAACCTCCTCCAATGCCCCCCAATGATCGGAGTGGCCGTGGGTGGTGAGGATGTAGAGAACGTCCATACCCGCGACGGCGTCCAGGATTTGGTCAGCCTCTGCCGCCGCGTCGATGATCGCCGCTACGTTGCGCAGTGGGTCCGCGACGACGTAGAAGTTATTCCCCCAGTTTCCAACCTCCATGCTGTAGATTCGCAGATCCATCTCGTGATGCGTCAGAGTCATTCCTGAAACACTCCCGTTAGTCTGGTGCCCGCGTTGACACCCCTGACCGCGCTTTCTTAGGATTCTTGCACGCCGCGACCAAAATTGCGCGTGTTCAACCCGCCATTTCGTCGCGGCGCGGAGGAATCACATGACCACTGAAGTTGCCCCCGGCGTCGTAGCCATCACGCTGCGTCCCGACGATGACGACTCTCCGCACGTCTATTGGGCCAGGGGCGAAAACGGCGGCGCGCTCATCGACGCCGGTCACGGCGAGGACGATGTCTCCCAGCGCGTCATCGACGCCGTCAATGAACTCAGGGGAGACGATTCTGCTCCGGCCGTCCTCCTGATTACGGACCGCTTTGACGAACACAGCGGCGGCAGCGCAGCACTCAAGGAAGCCTTCTCGGGAATCACAGTCCACGCTGGCGCGCCGGATGTAGAGGCCATCACAGAATCCGTTGGCCAGGTCATCGACGTGCCGCTCACGGGAGATGAGACGTTTGACCTGGGCGGCGGAAGAACGATTCTCGCCATTGCCACGCCGGGCCACGTTGGCGGCAGCATGTGCTATCTGCTTCAGCCGGACGGTGTCCTGTTCAGCGGCGACTGTGTCCTGAGCCGGGGCACAACCGCCGTCCATCTTGACCAGGACGGTGATATGGCCGCCTACGTCACGTCTCTTCAGAGACTCGCCGAGCAAGACGCGAATCTGCTGCTGTCGTTTCACGGCCTGCCCGTCACGGATCCTGCCGCCAAACTCGCGGAACTTATCGGGCATCGCCGTTCCCGGGACGAGTCGATTCTGGAATGCCTGCGCGACGGTGTGACGGAAGTGGATGCGATACGGGAGCGGCTTTACGGCGCGGCCAATTTAGAGGAATGGCGCTGGAACGCCGCCCGTGAGCAGATTATTGCGCACCTCATCAAGCTGACTGCAGAAGGCGCGGCCGCCGAAGTCGATGCAGGAAACACTTACCGCTTAGTCTAGACATGCCCCCAGTTTCGAGATCCAGAATTCACTAACGAGAGGAACCCCAACAATGAGAGGAATTGACGCACTCCCTGTCTTCCCGGCGTCTGCGAAGGCGAACGACAACGGCCATCTTGAGATCGGCGGGCTTGACGCCGTCAAACTCGCCCGAACGCAAGGCACGCCTTTGTACGTGTTTGATGAGTCCGAGCTGCGTGAGGCGGCGCGCCGCTACCGCTCAGCGTTGGACGCCCATTACCCCGGCGAAAGCTCGATTATCTACGCCTCCAAGGCCTTTTCAAACGTCGCTCTTTTCAGCCTGCTCGCGGAGGAAGGCGTCGGATTCGACGTCGTGAGTGGCGGTGAGTTGGCCACAACGCAGGCCGCAGGAGTGGATCCTGCCAACGTTCACTTTCATGGCAACAATAAAAGCGCAGAAGAACTTGAGCGGGCCGTGGAGTCCGGCATCGGCGCAATCGTCGTTGACAACCTGCACGAGCTTTCCCTGCTTGAGTCCATACTTGAGCGACTTGGCCGGACGCAGCAGGTATCGTTCCGCGTCTCACCCGGTGTCGATCCCCACACACATGCTCATACAACCACCGGCGTGCTCGACAGCAAGTTCGGCCTCGCAATCCAAACGGGGCAGGCGGAGGAAGCCATTGCGCGGGCCATGCAGTCGTCGCGCCTCGACGTTGCGGGGCTCCATTTCCACCTCGGCTCACCGATCTTCGAACTGGAACCGTATGAAGAGGCGGTTCAGATCACGATGGAGTTCGCGGCGCAGATGAGGGACAAATACGGCTTCTCACTGCGCATGTTCAGCCCCGGTGGCGGCTTTGCCGTCAACTACCTCACAACTGATGAGGCCCCCATCGCGGACACGTACATCTCCACAATTTCCAAGGCCATCATCCAGGGCTGTGATGTCCACGGACTTGAACTGCCCGCCATCTCTATCGAACCCGGACGTTCCATGGTGGGCACCGCGGGCGTCGCACTCTATACTGTTGGAGCGACCAAGCTGCTGCCCGATATCCGCACCTACGTCTCCGTGGACGGCGGCATGGGCGACAACATCCGTCCAGCCATCTATGGCTCGGAGTACGAAGCCGTGCTTGCCTCACGCATGGGGGACGCAGAGGAGATCACGGTGACGATTGCCGGGAAATACTGCGAATCAGGCGATATCCTTGTCCGGGATTGCACTCTTCCTACCCCTGCCGCGGGCGATATCCTCGCCATTCCCGTGTCGGGCGCGTATTGCATCGCCATGTCGTCCACGTACAACGCCAACCCTCGCCCGGAGGTGGTTCTTGTCTCCAACGGCGAGGCCCGTACCATCCGCCGCCGAGAAACCTTCGAGGACCTCATGCGCCTCGATGTCTAGCACACCTGTCATTCTGAGCGTAGCCAAGAATCCACCAATCCCGAAAAAGAAGAAGACGTTGGAGTGCTCTCCGAGCAGGAACGGTCTTTAAAAATGACGTGGCAAGTGCCTGCCGATGAAGACGCCGTTGCTCTGCTTGACCGCAGCATTCGCCAGGGGCGGCTGGCCCACGCGTGGCTGCTGACCGGCCCCGCCGGTGTAGGAGGACTGGCCCTCGCCCGCGAATTCGCAAAGGCGCTCCTGTGTGATGCGGAGCAGGGAGGGCCGTGCGATGATTGCCGCCAATGCCAGCGTATCGCAAGCGGCCACCACGCGGACGTTATGATCATCTCGCCAACCGGCCAAGGATCTATCGGCATCGAGGCCGCACGAGACCTCCAGGCTGCCGCTAACCTGCAGCCGTACGAGGCGTCCGGGCGAGTCATCATCATCGATGATGCGGACACGCTTACACGCGAGGCGGCGAACGCCCTCCTCAAGGTCTTGGAGGAGCCGCACCCAAACGTCACCCTCATCCTGGTCACGGCCAACGACGAGGCGATCCTCGAGACCATTCGCTCTCGGTGCCAGATCGTTCCCCTCCGACCCATCCCGTTCGACCAGGTCGCGGAGGCTCTGCGGGAGAACGGCGCGGACGATGAGAACGCTAACCGTCTCGCGAAACTTTCCGGCGGCCGCCTCGAATACGCGCTTAGCCTGCTCGCTGATACTTTTCCGCTGGATGCACGCCGCGCCGCCCTCGACGATATCCTTGCCGTTCGCGGCGAGACTGTTGCCGACCGCCTACGGCGTGCCGGCAGGATGGCCGATGATTTCTACGCAGACCGTCAACGTCTGCTTGCACGGCTTGAGGCGTGGGCGTCGATTTGGCGCGATGCGCTTGTTGTGGCGGGGGGTTCGCCGGAAGACATAACGGATTCCGATGACAGCGAGCGAGTGCGAGAAGTCGGAGTAAGCCTCGGAGAAGCGCAATTGGCCCTGAGCGAGACTCTCTTCACCATGCAGGCGCTGCGCCAGAACGCCAACGCCCGCCTCGCTTTGGAATCCTACTTGCTGTCCTTGCCGTAGAATCCCCTTGTCCGTTCCCTACTTGACCTAACTGTGGTAGAATAAGCGTCGGTGTGTTCGAGCGCGGGGGCAGTAACTATGTGAACTGTACCTCACTGCTTTCCCCGCGCTGCGCTGCCCCCTCTCATTCGAGGCCGAGCGAATGTCAGGGGGTAGCGTCTTTTTGGGGCCTATGTGCGATCCAGTTCGATACCCAGCGCGTCGGTCACAGTGGCGAGATCCTTGTCGCCGCGTCCACTCAGGTTCACGAGGATGATGTCCTTCGGTGACAGGGTAGCGGCCAAGCGCGCCGCCTCATAGATTGCGTGCGATGATTCCAGCGCGGGAATGATTCCCTCCGTCCTTGACAGAAGCTTGAACCCCTCCAGCGCCTGTGCGTCCGTCACGCTTGTGAATCGGGCACGCTCAGTCTCCTGGTAGTACGAGAGCTCCGGCCCGACGCCGGGGTAGTCCAGTCCAGCGGAGATGCTGTGCGTCTCCGTGACCTGACCCCACTGATCCTGAAGCACTTGCGAGAACGACCCGTGCAGCACGCCCGGCTTGCCCGCGCCGAGGCTCGCGCTGTGCTCGCCCGTATCGATGCCGTGCCCCGCGGCCTCCACACCGACCATCGCCACGTTCGAGTCGCCGTAAAACGCGTGGAACAACCCCATTGCGTTGCTTCCGCCGCCCACGCAGGCTACGAGATGTGTCGGCAGCCGACCCTCCACCTCCAGCATCTGCTCGCGCGCCTCTTGTCCGATGACGGCCTGGAAATCGCGCACGATGACAGGGTAGGGGTGCGGCCCGACGACGCTGCCGATGACGTAGTACGTGTTCGCCACATTCGTCACCCAGTCGCGCATCGCCTCGTTAACGGCGTCCTTGAGCGTACGCGAGCCCGCCGTGACGGAAACGACGTCCGCCCCCAGCAGCCGCATGCGGAACACGTTTGGCGCTTGCCGATGAATGTCCTCTTCACCCATATAGACAACGCATTCGAGGCCCAGCAGAGCGCAGACGGTGGCCGTTGCCACGCCGTGCTGTCCTGCGCCGGTCTCCGCGATGATTCGAGTCTTGCCCATGCGCTGAGCCAGCAGCACCTGCCCGAGCGCGTTGTTGATCTTGTGCGCGCCCGTGTGCGCCAAATCCTCCCGCTTCATATAGATGCGTGCGCCCCCGCTCTGCTCTGTCAGCCTCTCGGCCAGCGTCAGCGGTGTTGGGCGGCCGGCATAGGTGCTTGAGAGATGATCCAGTCGAGAAAGAAACTCACTGTCCTCTCGTGCCGCCGCATACGACTCCTCGAGTTCCGTGACCGCCGCCATCAGGGTTTCCGGCACATACCGGCCACCGAATCTCCCAAAGCGTCCCGGTGCCTCCGCGTCTGCGCCTGTCTTGACAATGGTCATCGTATTGTCCCGTCACCGGTGCGTGCGCCGACGGAGCCCGTTGACGCCCGTCGCGCCTCATACACGAATCGTCCGACCTTGGAGGGATCCTTGACGCGATCTGTTTCGACGCCGCTTGAAACGTCCACGCCCCACGGGCGAACTGAACGAATTGCCTCACTGACATTTCCCGGCCCAAGTCCTCCGGCGAGTATGAACGAGTATCTCCTCGCGAGCCGCTCGGCCAGCCCAAAATCCAGGCTCACGCCGGCGCCACCTGGCTCGCCTTCCACGTGCGGCTCAATCAGGCTCAACGAGCCGGTACGCTGCATGAAATCCGCAACGATTCCCAACTCATCCTCAACTTGCTCCGGAGTTAGTGCAGAGGATATGCGCCGGCAGATAATCGTCGGCCTCTCCATCAGCTCCCAGTATTCCGGGGTCTCTGTCCCGTGTAGCTGAATCATGTCCAGCCCGACCTCATCGGCCGTCGCGTTCACTTCGTCAACGGGCTGATCGACGAACACGCCGACCACCGGCGGCACATGATTCGCCTCTCCCCGAAGGGTACTGACAATCTCCCGGGCATAGTCGACCGGGATGCGCCGCCATGCGTCGGCAAAGATGATGCCAAGCAAGTCCGCTCCCGCGTCAGCGGCATTGATCAGATCGGTCGCCGACCGGTTACCGCACATCTTGATAACAAGGCCCATCAGCTGTTCCTTGGACCGAATGGCCCAAAATCGCCCGGCATCCCGGGAAAGCGCGGCGGTCCAAACCCGCCGATGCCCGGCACGCCGCCGCCCGGCATTGGAGGCATGGGCATCCCGCTGCCGAATTGCGGCATCGTGTCCTGGATAACGTCAGAGGGAACCGACGCTTCCATCCCCGTCAATCGAGGAATGCGGATGGAACTCAGCTCTTGCGTCTTAGCCGCCGTGTCACCGGCGGTGATTAGCCCCTCTCCGACGAGTATCGCGTCCGCTCCGGCGGCTCTCATGCTGCGCGCGTCCTCCGTGGAAGAGATGCCGCTTTCTGCCACCACGCGCGTACTGCCCCCGATGCGCGGTGCGAGGCCATGTGTCGTGGCCAGGTCCGTTTCAAATGTCCGGAGGTCGCGGTTGTTGATGCCTACCAAACGCGGCTTGATGTCAATCGCACGATACAGTTCAAGCTCATCATGCGTTTCAATCAGCGCCGCCATCCCTAGCTCATTGGCCAAGCCCTGATAGTCCTGCAGCTGCCCGTCGGAGAGGCTGATAACCAGCAGGAGAATGGCGTCCGCACCCCACACCCGCGCCTCGTAGATCATGTACTCGTCGATGACGAAATCCTTGCGCAGGATCGGTGTCCCTGATTCCGCCGTCACCTCTCGCACCGCCTTGAGATCGTCCAGCGACCCCTTGAAGAACGGCCTGTCTGTCAACACGGAGAGCGCCGACGCACCGTTGTCGATATACACGCGGGCAAGTTCAGCGGCGTCGATGTCCGGCGCGAGGTCTCCCTTGGACGGCGACGCACGCTTGACCTCAGCGATGAGATGCAGTCGATCCTCCGAGAACGCGTCGTAGAAATCGCGCGTCTCCTCGGCGTCTTTGGCGCGCGCCTTGATTTCGTTCAGAGGCTGCGACGACATGCGGTCGTCAAGGTCCTCCCGCGTCTGCGGCAGGATCTTATCCAGATATGTGCCGGTCGTCATTGAATCGATTTCCTTGACCTGTGAGGAGGCACGTCTATAATGCCACTCATTGCGGCCTGACGCCGCGAGGGAGGCTTCCATGTCCAACTGGGACATGTTTCACCTGAATACGCCGGACCCCCAAGAGGCGGTGCAGAAGCACCGTGACACGCATCATGGAGAAGGCCGTCACACGCCCGTCACCCTGGAACGCGCCCTCGTCTACCTCGCCATCGTCGCCGGCATCTCCGCAATCCCCGTCATCGTTCTGCTTATGCTCGGTAGCCGCGCCGCCTAACAGCTGTCGCATCAAGTAGATACTGCCTCCCATGTTCGACCAGGAACTTCGGGAAGGCGCCCGCCGCAAGGAAGGCGAGAGCTTCAAGAAATTCGTCGGACGGCGGCTGCTGGTGGCGCTGATTGCCTTGGTCGGCGTTGCATTTGTTGCTTTCATGCTTATAACGATTCTGGAGAATTGATGGAACTTGTGGAAACTAACCTGACCACAACGCAGGTTTCTGAGAGTTATAGGCGGTGAAGGATCGTGTTTGAAGCAGACCCCAGAGAACCGGATCACCGACAAACAGGGGAGAGTCATAGGAGATTCCTCACTCGCAAGCTGCTCATCACGGCAGTAACAATCTTGCTGTTATCGGTCGTGATCTTTTGGTGGTTCCGCGTGGTAGGTCCACCTGACCTTATACTCGGACAACCCATGTAAGGTCAGCTGTATTCCAACAAGGATTTGAATCCAGAACGCCCCCGCCTAGCTTATTCCCTGCTCGCCGCCACCAGCCGTTCCAGCCTGTCTCGCGCCGCGCCTGAGTCGATGGACTCCCGCGCCGCTTCCAAGCCACCTGCAAGGTCGTCCGCTGCCTCTCCGGCCACCAGCGCGGCAGCGGCATTAATGAGGACGATATCCCGATAGGGCCCCGGCTCCCCGTTGAGAACGTTCGTGAAGATGCGGTGACTCGACTCCACGTCCTCGCTGCGTATCTGATCAACACCGGCATGCGCCAGCCCGAATTGCTCCGGCGCGATCTCTTGCACCGATACGGAGCCATCGCGGTACTCCGCGATGATGGACGGCCCGCTCAGGGCGATTTCATCCAACCCGTCTGCGCCATGCACCACGATGGCGCGCTTTGCTCCCAGTTCCCCCAGCACACGGGCGATGGTTTCTACGAGTTCCGGACGTGGCACGCCGACAAGCTGATGCCCGGCATGCGCCGGATTGGTGAGGGGCCCGAGGATGTTGAACACCGTGCGCACGCCGATCTCCCGACGCGGACCCGCCGCGTGCCGCATGGCGGGGTGATACTTCGGTGCGAACATGAACCCTATGCCCGCTGCGTCGATGCAATGCGCCACCTGCTCCGGCTCGAGCTCGATTGTCACTCCCGCCGCCTCCAACACGTCGGCAGAGCCGCACGCGGACGATGCGGCGCGATTGCCGTGCTTGGCGACGCGCAACCCCGCCCCGGCGGCCACCAACGCCGCCGTCGTTGAGATATTGAACGTGTGGGAGGCGTCTCCGCCTGTTCCGCACGTATCCAGCAGGGAGTCGGGATCATCAACCTCAACACGCAATGCGCGTGCGCGCATCACACGCGCAAGGCCGGCGATTTCGTCGACGCCCTCACCTTTTGTGCGCAGCGCCATGAGGAATGCGCCCAACTGCGCGGGCGTCGCCTCGCCGTCCATAATCTCCGTCATCACCTGCTCGGCCTCCGCCTGCGAGATACTGCGGCCCTCAATCAGGTGTGCAATTGCCTCTCGAATCATCGGATGCGCTCCATATCGTTTCTCCATACCCAAGCCCGTTGCGTCCACATGATACTCGCCACTCCAGGCATCGAGGACTAGTTAGAACCGGCGTATTGCCGCTGTCCTTCCCACCGTGTGACCAGGGCAACAGTCGCGGCGAACATGACAAGCACGGCACAGAAAATGAAAGTCGTTGGCAGGTCTCTTTCATCTGCAATCCACCCGCCAACAAGAGGGGCAAGGGAGCCGAACAGGGTTGCAACACCAAAAACAAGTGAGACGGTTGTGGACTGGACATCAGATGGGGCGAGGTCGGACGCGGACGCGAGGAAAATCGCCATCATCGGGTAGAAGAACAGGCTCGCGACCAAGATCGTGGCAATCAGCGGTAGGCCCTCAGGCACAACACCGAAGAGGAAGTAGGCAATTCCAAGAGTGGCCATCGCCGGCACCATTACGGCTTTGCGGCCCCAGCGGTCGGAAAGGTATCCCATTACTGGCTGAGACCCTATGCCGGTCACGTGCAGCAGGAATAGGTGGAAGCCCAGGGCGCCCGATGTCAAGCCAATATCCTCGCGCAGATAGACAGGCAGGAATGTGTACATGGTCGCCTGCGCGCCGGCGAACCCGCCAGTGAAGAACAGCACTAGAAGTAGACGGCGATTACGTAAGAGTCTGCGCAGTGCGACCAGGTATTCGGCAAAGGATGCGGCTTGGCTGATGTCGGCGGGGACGCGCCGCAGCACGAACCAGATGATGAATCCGAGGATCAGACCGGGGACGATCGCGCCCTGGAAGATTACCTGCCATGCAAAGAACCCCAGCAGAAAACCCGCGACAATCGGACCGAGGGCCTCGCCGACACTCCCGCCGGTGCCGTGTAAGGCGATGGCGAATCCACGGTTTGCGGTGAATTGTCGCGAGAGTGAGCCTATCGCCGCCGGATGCCATAGAGAGATAAATAGCACCATTAGCGATGTCCATAGCGTGACGAGCCAGAACGACATCGTTAGCCCCGCGAGAGCGTATGTAACGCCGATGCCCGCAATCGAGATGCCCAGCACGATTGCGCGGAGCTTTGTGAATCGGTCGGCGACATAGCCGGCCGGGAAGTTGGCCAGCCCTCCGGTTAGAAAGCGAGACGTGGAGAGCACACCGACCTGCGTATTAGTGAGGCCGAGACCTGTCTTGAGTTCAGGCAACAGCACAGCAAAGGCGGCATTCATCAAATGTTTGATGCCATGGCCCGCCACGGCAGTAATCAGCAGCGTCTGTCGCTGACCTCGCGTCAACTCACGCTCGGCTGGCGCCGATGCCGTTGATTCCTCGCCTTGCCCTTGAATGTTCTGCGCCAACGTGTCCTCGCGCCTACATCTTCAGGAAATTGCGGAGCAGGTCCTTGCCGACCTCCGTCCTAATGCTCTCGGGATGGAACTGTATACCCACGATGGGATACTGGCGGTGCCGCACGCCCATCACAACACCATTGTCTGTCCGCGCCGTTACCTCAAGTTCCTGAGGAACGGTATCCGGCAGGATTGCGAGTGAGTGGTAGCGGATCGCCTCGAACGGATTTGGCAGACCCTCGTAGACACCCTTGTCGTCATGGTAAATCATGCTGGATTTGCCGTGCATGATTTCCCCCGCCCCGGCCACAGTTCCGCCAAAGGCCTCCCCGATGCACTGATGACCGAGGCAAACGCCGAGCACCGGTGTCCCCCGTTCACCGAAATATCGTGCAACGTCCTTGGAGATGCCCGCGTTGGCGGGATTCGACGGGCCCGGCGAGATGACCACCTTCTCCGGTTGCATCTCAGCGATGCTTTCAACCGTCGTTTTGTCGTTCCGATCGACGACAACCTCTTCGCCAAGCTCGGACAGGTACTGGTACAGGTTGTAGGTAAAGCTGTCGTAGTTATCCAGTAGGAAAATCATCGGCCGCCACCTCCAACAGCCACCGGGCTTGGACGATTTACCCTTGAATTCGTAAGGTCTTCTCCGGCGTCCAGCGCCGCCAGCATTCCTCGGGCTTTAGACAGGGATTCCTCGTATTCGGCACGTGGATCACTGTCATAGACGAGGCCGCCGCCCGCCTGCACTGTTGCCAGCCCGTCCTTCATCACGATGGTGCGGATGCAGATGGCCATGTCCATGTTTCCTGCGTTGGAGAAGTAGCCCACCGCGCCGCCGTACGGCCCACGGGCGTGCGGCTCCTTGTCCGCGATGATCTCCATCGCTCGCACCTTGGGCGCGCCGGACAGCGTGCCTGCCGGGAAACAGGAGCGCAGCGTGTTGTACGCTGTGTATTCAGGACGCAGCTTGCCAACCACGTTCGACACGATGTGCATCACGTGCGAGTACTTCTCGATCTCCATGAGCTGCGTCACCTCCACGGTGCCCGGCTCACTGACCCGCCCAATGTCATTGCGGCCGAGATCAACAAGCATGATGTGCTCCGCCCGTTCCTTCTCGTCCGTGATCAACTCCTCTGCCAGCGCATCGTCCTCCTCGGGAGTCTCGCCCCGCCGCCTCGTGCCCGCGATGGGATGTGTCGTCGCAATCCCGTCCTCAACCCGCACGAGCATCTCGGGGGATGATCCGATGATGTGAAAATCGCCCATGTCCAGGAAGTACATGTACGGCGAAGGATTGAGCGTTCGCAGCGCGCGGTAAATGTCAAAAGGAGCGGCGGACGTACGCCGTGCCAGCCGCTGCGACAGCACCACCTGGATGCACTCGCCGTCAGTGATGAGCTCCCGCGCTTCCTCTACCTGCCGCATGAACGACTCCGGCGTGTGGTTGGACGTCAACTCGCTGCGGTAATCGCCCGTATCACCGGGATCGAGACAGGGGTTGCCGTCGAGCCTCCCGGTCTCCAGCCTCCGGATGATGTTGTCGATGTGATCAACTGCCTCCTGATAGGACTCGTTTATCTGGTCGTCGTCACCTTCAAGCGATGCGCGGTTGACGACCTTTATCACATGCTTGACGTGGTCGAAGATGAGCAGCGTATCCGTCAGCATGAAGACGGATTCCGGCAATCCCATCGGGTCCGGGTTCTCGTTCCTTGGCACGCGCGGCTCAAAGTGGTGGACGGCGTCATAAGTGATGAAGCCCACCGCGCCTCCCAGGAAACGAGGCAAACCGGCTACTTGGACGGGCTTGATTCCCTCCAATTCCTTCTCAATCAGTGTCAGTGGGTCAATGCTGCCGTTCGGTGTTCCTTCTCCGGTCCTGATGACCTTGGTGGGCAGAGTGCCGATGAAGCTGTAGCGGGCCACCCTCTCCCCACCCTCGACACTTTCCAACAGGAACGAGGGCGCCTCCTGCGCTACCTTGAGGTACGCGCTGACGGGGGTCTCCATATCTGCAGGGATGTCGCGCCAGACGGGCGCGATGTTTCCCTGTCCGCGCATCGCGCGCACCTCATCCACGCTAGGGAAATACGTCGCCATCTCTACTCCCGCCTTTCCGTTTCTCCTTGCTTCTCGTCTGAAACAGAGGGACAAACAAAAAGCCCGTCCCTCAAAGGGACGGGTCCTCGTTTCGCGTGGATTCCCGCGGTGCCACCCTTATTCCCCCGCCTGCATGGCGGGAGCTCTCGTTAGGTACTTCCCGTTAGCTTTCGCCTCTGGGGGTATACCGTGGACGTGTAACGGCGTCCCAACCCGTCGGAGCCTACTGGGCTGCAGCTTCCGCCGCTCCGTTCGGTCCGCGGCTCCCGAGTCCATTCCCATCCGGTCCGGCGTCGGGATTCCACCAATCCCCGACTCTCTGCAGCCTGACGATGGACGGTACTACTCTCGTTCGTCGCCTTTATTTCCCTATTCAGTTTCCAAAATCCTACTTGCGAAAGCCCCTTCTGTCAATCGAAAGCAACCTGCTCATGACCCGGCAGCACGGACGGGTCGGCCTGAGATTCTCAGGCCGACCCTACTCCGTATGGGTGTGGGAGGGCGTGTCGATTGCGGCAGTCGACTATCTGACGGTTCCTTGGCCGAGGTGCGCCTGGCGGCACCTACCCATGAACAAGCATGTGGCGGGAATAGGAGGTTCCATCGTTGAAATGCGCGGTGATCAAGTAGAGGCGCATCTCAACTGCATCCGCCTCAAGATCAACGGTGTCCGCCGCTTCTGTCGCAGTCGGACGATCATTCCGATCCGCCGGCTGCCGCGCGGGAATGCGCATCCCCGACAACGGAGTGTCACGGTGGAAGCCCGGACTCTGTATGGCCCCCGATAGATACGGTGTATCCGAATCGAGGCCGGAATCCACGAGAGTCTCGGGCGCCGTCGGATGGCCGTCGATATCCTGCCGGATGTTCGAGAGTCCATCACAGCTCCATTCAAAGTGACTCAAAGAGCCCAACGAGTCGGCGACCGCGACGGGGACACACGTATCCGGACGGACAAGGGACACACCCGGGGTACCGTTTGTATCGGCCGGTGTGTCGTCAAGCGCGTGCCTGATGTTGAAGTTGTAGGTGAATATCAGCCTCTGGATGGTGTAGTGATCCAGACGGTCAGCGTTGCGGTTGTGCCATACAGTCCAGTCGATGTTGTACACACCGCCGTCTCTCATCGTGGTAACCCCGAAGCTGTTGGTCGCGCAGCTGACCGCCGTTCCGTCAGCTACTTGTTGTCCGCACTCATCCGAGGTTGTCGGGATCGGTACTTGAACCTGCTGCTGTTGCCTCGGGGCGATCGACGATTTCGAAGACTTGTCCGGAGACTGCTCGGTGGCCGCCTCACCGTATGCCACCTCACTCCAGGCCGACCTGCGTCCCTCACCAAAGCGCGCGCGGACCTTTGCCTTGTACCTGGCGCCCGGGGTCAGGCCGCTGACAACGTGTCTTGATTCGGTAACAAAGGCGTTGCCCTTATTCGCGGCCAGAGCCCTAAAGTTTCCATTTTCGGGAGCCCATGACACGCGGTAATCCTGAGCCTGTTCGGATGGCTCCGCCCAGGTGATGACAATCTGCCCGCTTTCATCACCGGGGGCCACGTTGACACCTGTAACAGGGCTCTCCAGAGCCTGCACTCCAGTGGCGTTGGTCGACATAAAGATTGCCATCAGGATTCCGGCAAGAAGCCCAAGAAGGACGGGAAGAAGACGGAAATTGAGGCGGAAGTTGGAAGGAAGTGTAGGAAAACGCATAGCACACCTCCATATGCGCTGCCCGCAGGAGGGGTGGCGTGAAGAAAGGGCCGACTAAGAAGGAGAAGGACGGGTTCCCGGGGAGGGAATGCCAAGGCGCCGATGTTGCGGGCCTAATTTGGGCGAAGGGGGGAAGGAACTGAAGTCAGGGTCAACTATAGGCGGTTGCGGGAAGTAATGTCAAACGTTATGACAATTGTTGATTGATTCTAAACAACATGAACCTAGCCGCGCGTGGATGCGTCTTATCACTTGTTTAGGGATACCTCCCCTCTGGATATATACACAGCCGGCCCCTTTCCCAACTGACTCTCCATCAGTGTCACCGTGTCAACGCGAAACGTGATCGGGGAAAGCGCCGGGGCATTTTCTGGGTCAAGTCTCCATCTGCGTCCGCGCCGCACTCGCCCCAGGGTGATGTGTGGCTGAAACGTGCGGGACTCCACCCGCAAACCGACGCTCTGTATGGCGGCAGTCACCCGCTCATGCAGATCGCGTAGGGCATCGACATCCCCATCCAAGCCAACCCAAACCACCTGTGCGCCGCCACGACGCCGTCTGTCACCAAATGTGCCCAGACTGCCTAAGGTCAATTCGAAAGACTCTGTGTCTGCCGTCTCTTTCCTGAGCGCATCAACAAGCGGCGCAGCCGCGCTTTCTGTGATCTGGCCAAGGAATGCCAACGTGATATGCAGCGCGTCCGTTGCTACCCAGCGCACTGCTTCGTCTGCATCGCGCTGCCTGAGTTGTCTGGCCACCGCTTCAAGTTCTTTCTTGGCGCTCAGTGGCGGGACTACAGCAACGAACGCTCGGAAGGAGGGCGGGGTGGGGGAGTCTGCCGTCACGCGGGGATAGCCCCCACTCTCCTCAAGAATTTCTCCGCATTGTGCTGGAGCACGCACTCCATCTCCTCTGACGTCAGCCCGGCCTTATCGAGGTACTGAATCACACGCTCCTGCCGCATCAGCGGATAGTCCGTCGCGAACAGCACCCGGTCGAGGCCGATGGAGCTGATAAGGGCGCGAACTGTGGCCGGGTCATAGAGATACGGCATTGCCGACGTGTCCACGTACACGTCCGCAAACACGTCCTCAGATGCCCGGAGATTCGCATAGAACGGCAACCCTCCTCCGGCGTGCGCAAGGATGATGGGGATGCCTCGCAGGCGCTCCAATAGCCTGTACAAGCGCTCGGGCGTTGCTGTCCCCTTGCCCGGGTACATCCGTCCGACCGGTTCGGAGGCGTGCATCAACATTCCTATGCCGTGCCCACGGATATGATCCGCAAATGCCTCGATATCATCCGGCTGCATCTCAAGCAGCCCCTGCGTGTCCGGCCGCATTTCTCCCAATCCACGAACACCGGCTGCAACCAGACGGTCGATTTCGGCAATGGCTTCCGAGAGCGAGTCCCGTGGAGCAACTGTGCCGAACCCGGTGACGCGGCTGGGATAGAGCCGCACCGCCTCGATGATTGCATCGTTCCCCTCACGGCACAGCGCGTTCGTGCTCCAACCGAATCCGCATGTGATCGACCGCGCAATTCCCGCGATGTCCATCGCGTTGATCAACTGCTCCGTCACGATGATGTCCGCGTCCGGCGCCTGGTACATCTCATGGAACGCGGCATCCTGCGAGAAGTAGCGGAATCGATTCTCCGCCACGTCAGGGTGGAAAACTTGAACGTGCGCGTCAACGCGGCCTATCGTGCTCATCGGCTAAAGTATAGAGAAAGTAACGAAGTACACCCCAATCCCAATAGGGAAACCATGACGCAGACAGTTTTGAACAACCCTGCTACAGATGCGGCGCCACCCTCCAGATCCCGCGTAGCCGTCGTTTACACGACACCTGAAACGGTGTTGGACGATATAGGACGCCTGATGCGCTTGGCAGGCTATCAGCAGACCCTTGATGCCGCGGCTGCCACGCTCCTGAAGATCAACATCTCCTGGCAGCTCTGGTACCCGGCCTGCTCTACCACGCCATGGCAGCTCGACGGTGTCATCAAGACACTGGAAGAGGATGGATTTCAGGACATCATCGGTGCGCATAACGGCACGGTCGTCGTTGACGCAAAGGTTGGCGAAGTCAATAACAAGCACCTGCCGGTCATCGAGAAACACGGCATCCCAAACACACACCTCGAAGACGTGGAGTGGATGCAGTTCCAGCCGAAAACAGAGATGCGCGTGCTGGGCGACATATTCCCCGAAGGTCTGCGAATCCCGGCTATGTTCCCCGGCAAGAACATCATCCACTTGCCAACCATGAAGACCCACGTCTTCACGACGATGACTGGCGCGATGAAGAACGCATTCGGCGGTCTTCTGAATCACCGCCGTCACTGGACACACTCCGTGATCCACGAGACGCTGGTCGACTTGCTAGCTATCCAGAAAGAGATCCACCCCGGCCTTTTCGCCGTCATGGACGGCACCTTTGTGGGGGATGGGCCCGGTCCGCGCGCCATGCAGTGGCAAACGAAGAACATTTTGCTCGCGTCGGCAGACCAGGTGGCTATCGACGCCGTCTCCGCCAAGCTCATGGGAATCAACCCGATGTCGGTCAAATTCATTCGACTAGCCCATGAAGCAGGCCTCGGAACCGGCGACCCGCGAGAGATTGAAATTGTCGGTGAGGACGTGTCCGAGGTGAACTGGCATCTCAAGGCGAGCGAGGACACGTTCGCCAGCCGCGGGCAAAAGCTCATCTACTGGGGCCCTCTCAAGCGTCTTGAGCACCTTCTTCTACGTACGGTCATCGCTCCCTGGTCCTACGTTGCGTCGAATCTCTATTTCAACGGCTATTGGTACAATGCGATTGGTCGGCGAAGAGCCAGGAAGGCGCTGGAAACGCCGTGGGGAACGCTGTTCCGCTCATACTGACGCGGCAGCTGGCGTGACTGTGCGTGTATCATAAAAAGGGATAAGTTGGTCGCCCGGGAGGGCCTGATGTCGGAAGAGCGCACAAACAACGAAGCTCCGACCATTGAAGCCGAAGACAAGGCCCATATCGCCGAAGAGCGCCTTGAGTACGAGGCGTCTGCGCTTGAGGATGATAACGGCACACTTGAGATCGTTGAGTCCGGTCATGATGACCGCGTCTGGCAGCGGGTTCTCCATGCCGCGCTTGCTGTACCTGGTGTCAAGATCAATCGTGAGGACTTCCTGCGAAATGCCCTGAAGTCGATCGCCGATGAGGAGCAGATCGAAAAGGCCGTCGAGACCCGACCGGCGCTGGCAGGCATCGAGATCGACAAGATTGATGGCCGGGCCAGCGTGCTGATCAGGAAGCACGTCGCCCAGGCATCCGGCATCTCATTCGCAACCGGCATTCCTGGCGGATTTGCCATGATGGGCACGATCCCGCCGGATCTCGCCGAGTACTTTTTCCACATGACCGTGATGGCGCAGGAGATGGCCTACCTCTACGGCTGGCCGAACTTGCTGCATGAAGATGAACTTGACGAGATTGCACAGGCGGACATCACGATGTTCATCGGAGCAATGATGGACGTTGGCGCGGCCAAACAGGGACTGCAACAGCTGTCCGCGCGGGCGGTGGAGCATCATGCCTCAGGCATGTTGACCAAGCGTGTTGGCCGCTACATTGGCGTCAAGATCACCAAGGACACATTCACACGCGGATTCGCCAAGTCAATCCCACTCCTTGGAGGATTCATCGGCGCAGGTATGACGGCATCCAGCATGCTTCCGATGGCCCGCCGACTCAGGCAGGATCTCGCCACGTTGGATTATGCCTTGGCCGAAGCGCCGATTGAGGGACACGAGGACTAGCTAATTAAGCTGTCCGGCACGAGATCGAGTTACTTCTGACCGTCGCGCTCACTGCGAATCGCAGAAAAATCTTCCCGACGCCATCGGTACGGGGAGTGGATGATTGTTCCCGGTTCGGTGACACTTTCCAACAAGTTAAGCGCATCTTCAACAATGGTTCGCTGCTGGTTCACATTGTCTGCCTGTCCAAACGGCTGACCATACGGATGCTTTACGTATAGCGTGCGAGGCGGCATAACGCGCATCGGCTGTTCCAGTGACTGATTGACGACCACCGTCGAAATCCCGTGTTCCTCAAGCACTCGTGCGATCAGCCCGCCGGACTGATTGCAAACGGGTCAAGTTGTCCCGATAAGGGCTGCGGTCACGTTGTCAGCCAACAAGAGCCGTGCGGCTTCCGGCGCAGTCTGCTCAATCAGACGACGAATATTCTTGCCGTGGATACTGCCCATGAATCCTACGTGGTTCTCAGCCACGGAGCCGACTGCTCCTTCAGCCGCCATGTCCCGCAGGCGATCAATCGGATAGACGACGTTGATGTCCTTCAGGGCATGAGAATTGTCATAGTGCCTATGGAATATAGCTAGGTCATCCTCTGAGGTTGACGACGGGATTCTTCGGAATGAAGGATCGTTTTCAACGAAGGGCTCTTGCATTGAACCAACATAGATGCCCCCCGTCGTCAGAAGAGCAACGCGTGCTTCTGCCAGAGGACCCTTGAACGGTGTCCAGGGTGACGAATTGTAAGAGACCGGTGAATAGATGAATCGCCAGACAATAAAGTTGACTGCGGGCTTCGGCACTCTCCAGCGGATAAAGGCCAATCTGGAGGCAACCGGCTTCCCGAGACGCCAGGCCCAGTTCAGGAAATTCATGGAGTCAGCTTGCAACTAAGAGCGGCGCAGGTTCCGCTCCCTGCGAATCGCGGCGAAATCCTCCCGACGCCATCGGTATGGGGAGTGGATGATTGTTCCCGGTTCCGTGACACTTTCCAGCAAGGAAAGCGCGTCTTCAACGATGGTGCGCTGCTGGTCCACGTTTCCAGGCTGCCCGAAGGGTTGCCCATAGGGGTGCTTCATATAGAGTGAGCGTGGTGGTTTGACCCGCAGGGGCTGCTGCAAACCCTGGTTTACCACCACCGTAGGAATCCCATGCTCCTCAAGCACTCGGGCGATCAGTCCGCCGGACTGATTACACATTGGTCAAGTTGTTCCGATCAGAGCGGCATCGACCTCTTCGTCCAGGAGAATCCGCGCCGCTTCCGGCGCCGTCTCCTCCATCAGGCGGAGGATATTGTCGCCGACGATATAGCCCATGAAACCGAAAGCACTCGCGGCGAGTGAGCCAATTCGTTCTTCCCTCTCCATCTCTCGCAGTCGTTCCACGGGAAAGATGACGTTGATGTCCTTCTCCGCGTTGGACTTGTCATAGTGCTCATGGAAGATTGCCAACTCAGACGCCGGTGTGGTGGAGGGAATCACACGGTAAGACGGGTCGTCATCAATGAATGGCTCCTGCGTATCCCGGACATAAACCCCACCTGTCGACAGCAAGGCAATGTGCGCTTCCGAGAGCGGCTTGTCAAATGCCGCCCATGGTGAAGAATCAAACGAGATTGCGTTGGGATTAACCCGGGAAACGAGATCGCGCTCCCATTCACCCAGGTATGCCTCCACTCGAGACCAATCGCCGTCGTCATGGGAGAGCAGGGCGGCCTCATAAAGCCCGTTAAAGAACCGTGTCGCCTCTTCCTCCGGCAGGCGTTCCACCCTGATCTTGGAGAACGCCATGTTCTCGATGGACGGCGGCAGCCGCGCCAGGTCACGCAATTCAATGGGCATAGTCGCGAGTCCCCAACATGTAATCGCTAAGCGTGCTCTTTCCAATAGTTGATTACAGGCTTGTGCTCATTCATCAAAAACTTCTCATCATTGGCAACGGGTATCTTCAACTTGCGAGCCAAATTGGGCAGGCCCGAACCCGCTTTGCGATTCTTCTCATTGACGACTATCACAGAAAGCATCGGCCTGCCCGATTCGTGTTCAACTGATGAAACGTGTCCTAGCAGTGCCCTTGCATTTAGCCAATTGAGGCCAGCACCGCCGCGGTTTCGCAGGACATCCTGTGCAACCTGCTGGGATAGTTCTCCGTAGGTTATCTCCGGCTCTGGAGACTCCACGATGCGCTTTATGAGGAAAGAGCGCACCTCACTTATCGCCTCGGCCCACCTTTCGGGCGTAACGGTGCTTGGACCCTTTTTCTCAGCAATCGCATCCAAAAGCTCTCGGGATTCGGGAGTTGGCATCAAATGTCTCCTGGCTCCTCATTTCAAATCTGACTGAAGAATAGACCCGATGAGATGGCGGCTCGCTGCTACACCGGTCGCCAATACTCGTAGACCAGCCCCATCTCCTTGAGGAACGCCTCTTCGTCGTCGCAGTCCCATCCGCGCATCTCGCGAATAAGGTCGCAGAGCCGGGCGTCGGGCCGCTTCATGTGCTGGTAAACCACGACGACACCAAGCAGTGGACGCTCATTAGCGCCTTCAACCTCGCATACCATCGCTAGCAGTTCGCGTGCAGTGCCGGGGTTGATGGCAGGGTCGCCCAGTTGGGCGGCGAACTGCACGTACGTCACTCGCTGTCTGCTGCGGGCGATTGGGATGAGGATCTGACGCGCGCGCTCAATCAGCGCCGCATCAATGGGTATTCCGGCGCTCTCCTCCTCCGCCTCCCTCTCGCGCTGTCGTCCAAGCGCGAGGGAAGTCAGCAGGGGGTCAGGCTCATAGACCATGGTTCTCCTGTAGACATCCCTAGCGGGATCCCCGGCCAAATATCCTCTTGATGATATTGCCAACACCTGAAGAGGCGCGAGGTTCCCCTGCCGGAGTGCTATCAGAGTCCCTGAGCCCCGTGGGATGCGTACTGTAGTAGAGGCGCTCTAATTCCTCGACGACATGGTCGTGTAGAATATCCAACTCATCAGCCGGGCGTCCCTGCCAATGAGCGATGACTCTCTCCGACTCCTCCAGGTAGAAGATTCTCTCATTATCAAATCGCCGACCGACCTCGCGGGCGAGGTCAAAGAATGCGGCGCCAGGTGTTCCCTGGCGCTTCCTGACAACCAGCACCCCCAGCAAGCCTCGCCCCGCCGTTTCTTCGGTGCGTGATAGCTCATTCAATATCTCGGTGAATTGGCCGCTCTGGGGGCTGAGAACCAATGCTGTTGCCATCTCACCGTAGGAGATTGTCCGACCCTCTCTCGCCCGCGCGACGAGGATTTCCCATGCTCGCGCAAGGGATCCGTGGTCATTACCACCGCCATCGTTTCGGGCACCACTCATCTCGGTTCCCCTCGGCGATCATTAATGCAGTTCTTGGTACACCTTCTCCGCCGTGATTGGCAGGCTATCCACACGCGCGCCGATGCTGTCTGCGACTGCGTTGGCGATGGCCGGCGCGGCCATGCTGTTTGCATGCTCCCCGATGCCACGCGCTCGGAGTGGGCCATGACCGTCATCGGACTCCATCACAACAACGTCCAGGCTTGGGATGTCGCGAGCAGTTGGCAGCTTCATGTCCGCGAATGACGGATTCATAACGCGCCCGCTCTCGTCATAGAATAAACCCTCCATCAACGCCGAGCCAATGGACTGTACGATGCCGCCTTCAATCTGGCTTGTGAATCCCATAGGGTTCAACACGCGGCCTGTCTCATGCACTGCTGTATAGCGAAGCGGCGTCACCTCTGCGGTGTCCGGGTCTACGGAAACATCCACGACGTGGACGCCGTAACCGTTCCATGGGCTGTCAAAGCCCTCCATCTCATCCGTCCGCGCGCCCACAGGCTCCCCGAAGCGCCGCGCAATGTCCTCAATGGCGATGCGCTCATCCGAGTTCGCGCCGTTTACGATATGGCCCGCCTCGATGGTCAACCGCTCCTCGTCCCAGCCCATGAACTCTGATGTCAGGCGCTGCAGGCGTCCCTTCACCTCCTGCGTCGCGTTGAAACCCGCTGTGCTGAACATCCGCGCGCCGCGGCTCCCCGCGATGCCCATGTCTCCCGTCTTGCCCTCACGGGTCGACCATGTAACGACATCGATACGGTCGATTGGAATGTCAAGCTCGTCTGCGACAACCTGCGCGATGATCGTGCCTGTTCCCGTGCCGGGGTCAAAGACCGGATGATTGATCTCAACTCGGCCATTCTCCATGACCTTGACGGCCACACTGCCGGTTACGCCGATCTGTGAGTGACTGCCGATTGCCACGCCGCGGCCCACGCCCTCCGGCTTCGGATCGTAGTAGCCCGCGGCTTCTGCCGCGCGCCTGAGTGCCGCGCCGGCCTGCACGTTCTGCCATTCTTCGCCCGTTGGATACTCCTCGCCGGGCTCTACAACGTTGTGCAGTCGGAAATCCATTGGATCCATGCCGATGGCCAGCGCCAACACATCCATATGCGATTCCCCGGCAAAGTGCCCCTGCACGTGCCCGGGCGCCCGCGCGTATGTGCACGGGGACGTATTTGTGTACACCTGGTGCGAGTCCACCTTGACGTTTGCAATGCGGTACGGACCGACAATCTCAAGGATGCCCATGATGGCGGGTATGGGAGCATAGGCCGCGTAGCCGCCGCCTGCGAAGTGAACCTCGGACTCCCAAGCCGTAATCGTGCCGTCGTTCTTAACGCCCGCCTTGACTCGCATCGTTGCGGGATGGCGCATAGTCATGTTCTGGAACTCTTCGTCATATTCGATCGTCCACTTGATCGGCCTGCTGGTCCGCTTCGTGAACTCATACGCGAGTGCAACATCCGTGCCTGACGACTTTCCGCCGAACGAGCCGCCCACGTAATTGAAATTGAAATTGATTGCATCGTCGTCAAGGCCGTACAGCCGCTGCATCTCTTCCAGCGCGCCGGTTGGAGTGTCGTTAGCATTCCATATCTGCAGCACACCCTCATCGTCGACGTAGACAAGGCAGGCGTGCGGCTCCAGGTATCCCTGGTGGAGCAGAGGAGTGCGATACGTTCGCTCGATTACGTGGTCCGCGTCGGAGAATCCGGCCTCTATGTCGCCCTTGGCAAAGTGCACGCCGGCATAGCGGTTCGGGTGTTCGTCCCTCGGCGGCATCCCCTCATACGAACCCGCATCCGGATGCAGGATTGGCGCGTCGTCCGTCATTGCGTCTTCAGGTTCAATAATTGTCGGAAGCTCGTCATATTCAATGTCAATCAGCGCGATAGCCTGCTGCGCGATGTCCTCATCGTCCGCGACGACGGCTGCAACCTTGTCGCCGACCAGCATGACTCTGTCCCATGCCAGCAGCGGCATGTCCTTAATCACCGAACCCGTCAAGGTACCCTTGACGTCCTCACCGGTAAGAACGAGCTGCACACCCGGGAGCGCGCTGGCGGCCGAGGTGTCTACGGAGACGATGCGTGCATGAGGGAACGGGCTGCGCAGGATCTTCATCCACAACATGCCGGGCATCTGCGCGTCAAGCCCGTATACCGCAGACCCCGTCACCTTTTCCGGCCCGTCCACACGCGGAACCGAAGTCCCGACCAGCTTTGAGCCACCACTTCCTGCGGTTGATGTCACTGTCATACCCCCCGAATAACCCTCTTGGAACTGTGTTCTGCATTGTAACGCAGGGGTGCTCCTTTCTGCGCCCGTAGCACCGCCTGTTTGGGCACTGTTACACTCTAGAAAGTTCGCAGTATCTGATAATTCAGGGCAGGGGGAAAACGCTAATGCCGACCGTCCAGACCAACGGAATTGACACAGCTTACACAGATCAGGGGCAGGGTGACGGCCCTCCCGTCGTACTCATTCACGGCTTTCCTTACAACAAGTCCATGTGGGACGACCAGGTTGCGGCGCTCTCCGGCAGTCATCGCGTCATTACCTACGATCTACGAGGCCACGGTGAATCCGGCTCGACAAACGAGACTTATACGATGGAGATGCTTGCTAAAGATCTGCACATACTCGTTGAGGAGCTCTCTCTCGGCGAGGTCGCCCTTGGCGGCTTCTCTATGGGCGGCTATGTTGCGTTGGCCTTCGCTGCCGCCTACCCGGAGCACCTCGATAGCCTGATGCTGCTCGATACGCGCCACCTTCCGGACTCTGAGCAAGCAGCAGAGGGGCGTGAGAATCTCGCCAAGCAGGTTGAAGCGGATGGCGTTGGCGGCCTCGCGGAAGCCCTCCCCGCACGGATGTTGACTGAGGCCACTGTCAGCGGCAAGCCGGATGTGGTCGCAAAGGCGTCGGATATGATTCGAGCGGCGTCGCCTGAAGGTGTCGCGGGAGCCGCCCGCGGCATGGCGGTGCGCCCTGACCAGACGGATACGTTGGGCAGCATCCACGTGCCCACGTTGATTGTCGTTGGCGATCAGGATGGCATCACCCCGCCCGCGGATGCGCAGGCAATGGCGGAGGCGATCTATAACTCGACGCTGGTTACAATCGCAGACGCCAGTCACCTCTCCAACCTGGACAAGCCGGATGAGTTTAACAGGGCATTGATTGACTTCCTCAGCGCCTGAGCCCAACGCTCGCGCAGGGCTCGAAACCTTTCACGCCGGCCAGGAATTCACGCCAACCCCACTTGACCTCAGCCGCGAGGCCGTTACCAGCCTCCTTGGTTCCATTGAGGCTGCCCTGCCTGAGGATGAAAACGGTGTGGAACTCGTTCCACCGTCCGTCATGGCATCCCTTTCCCTCGGTGTCCTCCTTCAACGCGTCTCGCTTCCACTTGGGTCCCTGCATGCCTCGCAAGAAATCCGTATATCGCATCCGATTCCCGTGGGCACGCGGGCGGTGTGTGAAGCCACTGTTGCTAACGTCTCGAACAGGGCGGGCTTGACACTGGTCTCACTGGACTTCAACGTTGAGAGCCATCCGGACGAGTCAGGTGGTAGTCAGCAGCTCGCCACCGGCACGGGAACAGTCATGTTCCCCGCCGCAAGTGAGTGAGGACAGCCTTATGGTGGAGAGCAACACCCCGGTTCTCACACGAACAGTGACGCAGGAGCGCATCGCCGCCTATGCCGAGGCCTCAGGCGACCATAACCCGGTTCACCTTGACGCCGAATTCGCAGCGACAACGCAGTTCGGCGGCACAATCGCCCATGGCATGATCCTGTTTGGGTATATGTCTGACGCGCTTTCGCACGTATATGGTGTGGCATGGGCAACAGGCGGAAGAATGCGAGCGCGTTTCCGCGCCCCCGCCCGCCCGGGTGACATCGTGGAGGTATCCATGGAAGAGCGCTCACGTCATCCACGAGACGATGGCACAATAGACGTGCATTGCATCGTAGAATGTTGGAAAGCCGAACCTCGTGAACGCCTTGCGACCGGCGACGCAACACTGACAGTGCCAGAGTGAAAATGCACCGCCCCCGCACGGGTGAGCCTGATCGGAGGATGGAATCGTGACGACCCCCTCGCCTGATGGACGCGGATTCCGCGTGGCGCTGGATGCCATGGGAGGCGACCATGCCCCCGCCGAGATTGTCAGTGGTGGTGTTGCAGCGGCGCGTGAGGGGGCAACCGTGTTTCTGGTTGGCGTGCCGGAGCGCGTGCAGGCGGAGCTGGACAAACAGGACATCAGCGGACTCGCTATCCAAGTAGTCCCATCCGATGACGCCATTGAAGAAACGGAACAGCCTGCCCTCGCCTTGCGACGCAAGCCAAAGGCCTCCGTTCTCGTCGCCACCGGCCTCGTTAAGGAAGGCATGGCTGATGCCGTTGTCAGCATGGGTTCTACCGGCGCGCTGATGGCCAGCGCTCACTTCCTGCTCGGTACCCTTGAGAATCTAGATCGCCCTGTACTCGGCGGCCCTGCCCTCGGCTACGCTCCCAATACAATCTGGCTGGACATGGGTGCAAATGTTGACGCGCGTCCCGCCCAGTTCCTTGATTTCGCCGCAATCGGCGTCGCAACCGCCCGGGCTTATCTGCAACTTGAGAATCCCAGTGTCGCTCTCCTCAACGTGGGTGAGGAATCGACCAAGGGCAGCAAGCAGATCAAGGAGGCGTATACGGCGCTGCAAGAGCATTCCGGCCTGAACTTCATTGGGAACGTTGAGGCGCATGACGCCGCGCAGGGCAAGGCGAACGTCGTCCTTGCAGACGGCTTTGTCGGCAACGCCCTCCTCAAGTACAGCGAAGGATTGAGTCAGGCCATCGCGCGCGACCTTGGTGAGCGACTTGCGCCGGAAATCGGCCCCGATAAAGCCCGCGATATCGCCATGAGTATCTTCCGGAAGATCAATCTGATGGAGACGGCGGGCGGCCCGATTCTGGGTGTCAACGGCATCGTCATCGTTGGACATGGCCGTGCCCGCGCCTCGATGGTTCATGGCGCAATTCGCACGGCCGAGCTTCTGAAGGACCATAACCTCGTCGCTGCCATCAAGGACGAATTGAGCACCATTCACGCGAGGAACCAGGCTGCTGAACCTGCCGCCTCACCGGGAGCCTAAGCACATGCAGACCCAGGCCGAATTGGCAACGCAGGAATCTAAAGAGCTCGCGGGCCATGTCGCGCTCGTCACTGGCTCCGGTCGCGGCATCGGCAAGGCAGTCGCTCTCAAGCTGGCCGCCATGGGCGCCAATATCGCTGTCAACTACAACGCAAGCGGCGACCTTGCACAGGGAGTTGTTGAGGAGATCAAGGGCCTTGGCGTCGAGAGCGCCTCATTTCAGGCCGATGTCTCGCAGACCGATCAGGTCGAGGCGATGGTCAATGGCGCGGTGGACACCTTTGGCAAGGTCGATATCCTCGTCAACAATTCCGGCATCATCCGCGACAAGCTTCTTCTCCGCATGACGGACGAAGATTGGGACACCGTCATCGGGACAGACCTGCGCGGGCCTTTCCTCTGCACGCGTGCCGTCATCCGTTCCATGATGCGCGAGCGCTGGGGGCGCATCATCAATATCTCGTCCGTCGTTGCGCTCGCCGGCAACCCCGGCCAATCCAACTATGCCGCTGCCAAGTCCGGCTTGACCGGGTTTACCTATAGCGTGGCAAAGGAGCTGGCCGCGAGGAACGTCACCGCTAACATCGTCGCTCCCGGCTATATCTCCACCGATGTAACCGAGAACCTGCCTGAAGAGATCAAGCAGCAGTTGACCGACCACATCCCTCTCGGGCGGCGCGGCCATGCGTGGGAGATCGCGGAAATTGTCGCGTTCCTCTGCACGGATCGCGCCTCGTATATCACCGGACAACTCATCGCCGTTGACGGCGGTCTTGCCCTGACAGGCTGACGGCAGGACGCCACCGGTCATCTTCATATATCGTGCGCGTCATCGACATCTCTGTCCCGCTGAAAGCTCTCAAGGAAGGGATGCACGTCTACCCTGGCGACGCCCCTTATTTCGCGAGCACTGAGAAGACCATCCACAAGGATCGCATCAGGCTATCCCGCATCGAAATTGGCTCTCACAACGGCACACACATCACCGTGCCCGCGCGCCACATCGAAGGAGGCGCGGAAACCGAGACCGTGCCCCTTGAGATGCTTGTTGGACCGGCATGGGTCGCGGACCTCACCGGACTGACCATGGGAACAGGTATCACCGTGGAGCACCTTGAAGCCGCCATGCCGGACACGCCCGTTGAGCGCCTTCTCCTTAAGACCCGTAACTCCGTGCTCTGGACAAGAGACTATTTCCAGCCACGCTTCGTTTTCCTAACTCCGGAGGCCGCTGAGTGGCTCGTTGAGAAAGGTGTGCGTTCAGTCGGAATCGACTACCTTTCGATCGGGCGATTCGGCAGTGAAGGCCCCAAAACCCATCTCGTCATCCTCGGCGCGAACGGCGTCATCATGGAGGGTCTCGACCTCACACACGTCGAAGCCGGACGCGAATACACCCTCGCCTTTCTGCCCCTAAAATCGCCCGGTCTCGACGGCGCTCCCGCCCGCGCCGTCCTCATCGCCGAGGACGACTAACCTCCAAAGGTGGACTGATGCTGGCATATCCAATCGTTCTTGAGGAAGACGATGGTAATTTCCTGGCAACCTGCCCGGACTTTCCTGAACTAACGACCTTTGGAAACAGTCGTGAAGACGCCCTAAGCCACGCGGCAGATGCGCTTGAAGAGGCGATTGCCGCTCGGATTCACGATGGCAAGGCTATCCCCGGCCCTCATTCTGCTCACTGACCGTAATACCCACCCTGTCCCGCCCTCCCATCCCCCATCCCCGCTCCCCCAAAAAGCAAGAGAGACCCCGCTGGATAGCGAGGCCTCTCTCATGGGGAGGCGAGTGAGGATTACTCTCCGGCACCGATTGCTACCTTGTGAGTCTCTGAACCGGACGCCTTGGGGAGGCTGATGGTCAGCACGCCGTTCTTGAACTCGGACGTGCCGTTGGCCGCGTCGATCGCCCCGGGGAGGATGAGGCGTCGGATCAGCGAACCGCTGTACCGCTCACGCAGAACGTAGCTGTCCTCCGACTTGTCCGTCTCCGACTTCGACTCCGCTGACACGGTGACCGTTCGGCCGGTGACGGAGATGTCCACGTCATCCGACTCGAAACCGGGCAGGGACGCCGTCAGGCTGTAGTGATCCGGCTTGTCCTCAACGTCGATCCGCAGGTTGCCGCTGTTGCGCCACCATGCGTAGCTGGGCGTGTCATTGAAGAAGCGATCCAGGCTGCGTCCGAACGAAGAACGGACCGGCCAGGGGTTCCATCGTGTCATCGTCATTATTCCTAACCTCCTGCACTAAACTTGATAATGATATTATAAGACTTAGTGCGTGACTGTCAAGAGCAATAACATGCCACCGGTTCAGTTCCAACACTTGTCATTCCGAGCGCAGCCGAGGAATCTAAAGAACGATATAGCGCCAGCGTACGTCCTTATGCGCCTTGGTTTACCCTATAGCCATGTTTCGACTGATTGTTCTTGCCGCCGTGCTTCTTGTCTCGGCATTCCTGATTGCCTGCGAAGACTCTGAGCCCACTGAGTCATCTCCGGTGACAGTAGAACCTACGGTAACTCCTCAGCCAGCGGCGATAGAGAGCCCTACAGCCACACCAACTCCTACGCCAGCTGCTTCACCAACGCAGACGCCCAAGCCAACGCCGACGACAATGCCCACACCCACACCAAGTCCCACGCCTCTCCCGTCACCCCTCATAGCCTATGCCCAGCAGTGCGGTCTGGTTCTTTTTGAACTCGACAGCAGCCAGAATATTGATGACCCGGCTTCGTACACCTGGGGCATATTCGCGCAGGACATCGATCAACTCGTTGAGAGTTATGGTGGGCTAATCCCACCGCCGGAACTCGCGCAATACCACGCAGCTAACCTGAGTGCCTGGACAAAGCTGCGAGATGCGGCCATGCAACGTCCTCGTGAGGATTCGTTCGCAAATGATCTTGAGACTTTATTTGAAGAACTGGCCGACGAATTGATACGGGTCGGATTAGACCCGAGCCTCACAGATGAGGAGAGGCAACGATTGTTCGAAAGTGCTTTAGCGGAGAAATTGCGCGACTTTTATGGTCAGGACACGTACGCCAGCGACCAAACAGCTCAGGAAGCATTGATCGCGCTGCCTCAAGAGGCTAGGGAAGTCCTTGCTGGCATAGAGTGTGTCCCGCCGCTTTTTGCCGTCGACACAGATGCTGAGGCTGTAAGCGAGGACAGGGCCGCTCTTGTTGTGTTCTATATTGCCACCGACGGTCCGAACTGGAGTGACAATACCAACTGGCTCAGCGATGCTCCATTGAAGGACTGGTCTGGTGTCACTATCGGCGCAGACGGTCGTGTAACTCACTTGATTCTCACACGTAACCAGTTGAGCGGAGAGGTGCCGCCGGAATTGGGCAACCTCTCATCGCTCGAACTACTTGACCTACGATATAACCAATTGAGAGGAGAGACGCCGCCGGAACTGGGCGCACTCTCCTCCTTAAGGGTATTGACCCTCAGCGACAATCGGCTGACCGGAGAGATACCGGCGGAGCTTGGCAACCTAGCCTCCCTTGGAGTTCTGGATCTTGGCGGAAACGAGTTGAGTGGGAAGATACCGCGGGAACTGGCCAACCTCATCAATCTCGTAAACTTGTCCCTTGGCGGGAACGAATTGACCGGAGAGATACCAGCGGAGCTTGGCACCCTTACGAAGCTCACTGCCCTAGCCCTAGAGAGCAATAATTTGACCGGAGAGATACCAGCGGAGCTTGGCAACCTCACCGCCCTTCGCAGATTGTGGCTCAAGAACAACAATTTGACCGGGCAGATTCCGGCCGAATTGGGCAATCTTACTAGTCTTGACACCGTGACCATAGCTGGCAACCGGGTGGAAGGTTGCCCACCCAGCGCGTGGCGAGACGTCCGTGACTTTGATCGTTCCGGGGCATTCCTATCCTGCCCATGACAAGCGCGAGGTCAGATTCTTCGCTACGCTCAGAATGACAGTGCGGCTAACTCCCCGCCGCCCGCAAAACGTCAAAGAACTCTGCCAAGATGCCCGCCGTAGCGCCCCAGATGCGGTAGCCGTCGTGGTGGAACTCATACGCCATGATGGTGTTCTGGCCGTAGGTGAACGGCTGACGACCCTTCAGGTACGTCTCCCATAAGTCGGCAAACTCGACCTCAAAGATCTCGTTCACCTCAAACCGGTCATGGTCGTAATCCGCCCCCGGCCTGACGATTCCCACGAACGGCGTGATGTGATATCCGGTCCGTGTCTGGTGATCGTTCAGCCTGCCGAGAACCTCGACCTTGTCCGGCTCAATCCCGACTTCCTCATGCGTTTCTCGTATGGCCGTGTGCGTAATGGTCTCATCCTCGGGGTCGCGCGCCCCGCCCGGGAACGACACTTCTCCCTTGTGGTGCTCGACACGGGATGTCCGCACGGTGAACAGGATGCTCGGCCCCTCCGCCGCCTCGATGATCGGTATCAGCACCGCGGACGGCATCAGGGACTCATCGTTGATGAATTCAGGCTCGTACGAACCCAACGCGGCGCGGACGCTATCCGGCTGGAGCGAAGGCAGTTGCTGTGGATCGGTCATTGTCAGAGTATACTGCCAGCGATGGCGTTTTCTCCGCGTGCGAAGCGTTGCGGCGCGGAGTAGAATGCGACCAGAGAGCGCTTGGGGTACAGGGAGAGACACGGATGAGTGATCGTCTCGAGCGTGAGATTGAGGATATTGTCGAGAAGGCGGGCAGCCTGCCGCCCCCGCCTCGCCGTGCTCGCCGAACACAGCGGCGGCGATCCCCGGATAGCCCCCGCCGCTCGCTGATGGGCGGTGTGAAGTACGCCGCCGTTTTCGGACTCCTTCTCCTCATCAGCGGCGCGCTGCTCTGGAGCATGTCAGGGTCGCTTGGCGCCGCATTGGCTCTCGGTGGATTGATCCTGCTAGGCGCAGCCTACTTGAGCTACTTCAGGAATGGCTCCCCATCCACCCTGCCCGGCGGCTATGAAAAGCGATGGCGCGGGCAGACCATCTATAACGATCGGCCACCCGGCCCGTCTCTATGGGATCGGATTCGTGGCCGTCGCAACCGCCCACGCGACTAAGCCGTCACCGCCGCAGCGGTATCTCCACTCATCCGCCCGAACTCAGCCATCAGCTGGCGCAATTGTTCGCGCCAATCGCTCCCGGCGCGTGCCCGTACCCGTATCTGCAGATGTCCCACGTTCGCGTTCGGTAGGGCCCGGCGGATCGCCTCACGATCCAGCCAATACACGTCCCTGAGCCGTAAGACAATCTCTGCCCCTTCCGTTGCGATCGAGCGCACCATGCCGCGCAGCTGCCCCGTCTGTGCGCGCACTTCGACAGCCAACAACAGATCATCCACGTGCTGTGGCAGCGGCCCGAACCGATCCCGCAGTTCCCCACGTATGGTCTCCACTTCATCGGGATCCACAAGATTCGCCAGCCGTTCGTAGACCGCTAGCCGCGTTCCCGTGTCCTCGACATAGTCCGGCGGGATGCGGGCATCGGCAGGAAGATCAACGGGCGCGCGAGCGGCCCCCGCTGCCAACAGCGACCGCCCTCCGGTCAGCCCCGGCTCGTCCGGGATATTTGCCGCCTTACCCTTGCGGACCTCCTCAATCGCCTCCGAGAGCAGCCGTGTGTATAGGTCGAAACCGACCGCCGCCACGTTCCCGCTCTGCTCCGCGCCCAGGATATTGCCCGCGCCGCGAATCTCAAGATCCTTCATTGCGAGCCGGAACCCCGCCCCAAGCTCGGCGGCGGACAGGATAGCGCGCAGGCGCCGTTCCGCCGTCGGCGTCAGCACGCGGTCCCGCCTGAACAGGAAATAGGCGTAGGCGCGGATCGACGAACGTCCCACGCGTCCGCGTAGCTGATAGAGCTGTGTCAGCCCGAGCCGGTCCGCGTCGTCCACAATGAGCGTGTTGGCGTTGGGCATGTCCAACCCCGCCTGGATGATCGTCGTGCAGATCAATACGTCAAACTCCTGCGTCGCAAACGAATTCATCACGCTTTCCAACGACTCCGGCGGCATCCGACCATGCGCCACGCCGAAGCTCGCCTCCGGCACAAGCTGCTGCAGATGCTCGAGTACGCGGCGGATGTCCTGTATGCGGTTGTGAACGAAAAAGATTTGCCCGCCCCGGTCCGTCTCGCGCAGAATCGCCTCGCGGATCGTCCGGTCCTCCTGCTCTGCCACGAACGTGGTTACCGGAATCCGATCCTCCGGCGCAGTGTCGATGCGACTCATGTCGCGGATGCCGAACAGCGCCATGTGCAGTGTGCGCGGAATGGGCGTGGCTGTCATGGTCAGCACGTCCACCGTCGCCCGCATCTTGCGCAGGTGCTCCTTGTGCCGAACCCCAAACCGCTGTTCCTCGTCGATGATGACCAACCCCAGGTTGCGGAAACTCACGTCTTTGGACAGCAGGCGATGAGTGCCGATGACAACGTCCACCTCTCCCCGCGCCATAGCCGCCACCGTCTCTTTCTGCTCCGCGTCCGTCCGCAGTCGCGACAGCATGTCAACCCGCAGGGGAAATGTTTCTAACCGCTCCATGAACGTCCGATAATGCTGCTGTGCCAATACCGTCGTCGGCACCAGCAGCGCCACCTGTGAGCCGGCCGCCACAGCCTTGAACGCGGCGCGGACTGCCACCTCCGTCTTCCCGTATCCGACGTCACCGCAGATCAGCCGATCCATCGGACTCCCGGCCTCCATGTCCGATTTCACGTCGATGATTGCCTGCTGCTGGTCCTCCGTCTCCTGGTAGGGGAACGAACTCTCCAGCTCCCACTGCCACGCCGTCTCCCCTCCGAACGGTGTACGCGAGCTTATCTCGCGCTCCGCGTACAGGCGAAGCAATTCCTCCGCGAACCTGAGCGCGTCCTCCTTGACGCGCCGCTTGGTGTTGGCCCACTCGTTGCCGCCAAGCCGTGTCAGCGTTGGATTGCCACCCGTGCCCGTGTACCGCGCCACGCGGTCCACCTGGTCAGTTGGCACGTACAGCGTGTCTCCGCCCGCGTAGCCCAGTGACAGGTATTCCCGTTCAGCCCCCTCCGTTGCTCGCTGCACCGTTCCCTTGAAACGAGCGATGCCATGCTCAACGTGAACGACGTAGTCGCCCTCCACGAAATCGGAGAGAAACGCGTCGCGACGTACCACACGACGGCGTACTGGACGCGGCCTCTTGATGAACCCAAAGATCTCTGTGTCCGACAGCGTAATGATCGACCCGCTGACGCCTGATTCCCCGCCGCTCAGTTCCCATCCCTCTGCCAAAGCCGTCTGAACAATCACAAGACTCCCCGGCGTAGGTACGGCGTCCATGTCCGACCGCAGCGAGAGTTCATGACCGTTCTCTCGCAGCATCTCTGCCAGTCGTTGTGCCTGTAGAGACGCTATGACAACCGCATTTCCTTGATGGCGCGCGCCGAGGATATCGCTACTGAGACGGTCGATCCGCCCGCCGTAGGTCTCCGGCGGCGAGAATCCTAAACTCCCATACGATCGCGTTCCCTCATGAATACCATCGGACGATGCTTGCGCAAACGGCTCAAGGTGCAGGCGGCGCGGCACGTCCGCCAGGGACAACTCAAGCCGCTCCGACGTGGCGACGGGGCTTGGGAAAGTGCGCGGCAGCTTGCCGCGTTCCATCTGCCCGTCGCGGATTTCCAACCCTCGCCTGATGACCTCATCAAGACGAGTGCGTACGCTGGTGGGCCGGTCAACGATGACGACCGCCTCATCCGGTAAGTGATCAATCAGCGTCGAACGATGGAAATACGGCGCGAAGAACCCGACGCCCGGCACCGTCGCGCCCTCCGCGAACCTCCGCAATTCTTCCGCGAAAGCCGCTGATTCCTCGCTTCCAAGCCCGTCCGTGTCCGGTGGTGGTGCGCTCCGCACGGCGGACGGTAGCAGCTCCAACGCAGGCGTCACGACAACCTCGTCGACCTGCATGGTTGACCGCTGTGTTGCCGCATCGAAAGAGCGAATGCTGTCGATGATGTCCCCGAACAGCTCGATGCGAGCAGGGCTTTCGTCCTGCGGCGGCCAGATATCGACGATGCCGCCCCGCCGACTAACCGTCCCGGGTGTCTCAATCGCTGCCACCGACTCATACCCCAGCTCCACGGCGTCCGAGAGAATGCCGTCCATCGAAACTGCCTCCCCGATGCTCAACGTGAATGCCGCGCGCTTAAAATCCTCGGGCGGCAGCGTCACCGCCGCGGCGGCGTAGGCGCTCGCGATGATGAACGGGGCAGGGCGGGCCATGAGCTCCTGCAGACGCGCCTCCTGCGACCCGGCCCGAAAGTCTGCGAGTGAGGAGAGCGCCCGCAGACGCTCCCGCGTCGTTGATGCGTCGTTGGCCAACTGCTCATAAGGCAGAGCGTCCGGCTCAGGGTAGGGAATGACGACGTTCGCGGCGGATGGTGATACATAGGCGCTGACCTGCTCATGTGCCCGCCGCGCGTCCTCCGCCCCCGCGTGTAGCCACAGCACGGGCCGCCCCAGATCGCGCCACAGGCTCGCAATGATGAACGGCGTCGCGCCCTCCAGTGGATCGAGCAGGATCGGCTCCGGCTGCCCGGCGCGCAGCGACTCCACAAGCTGACGATACGCATACCGCCGCCGCAACCCCTCAGACAACACCGCCAGACTCAATCCACACCTCCGTTAAACGCCCAAAGCCCCGCCGCAGCGGGCACATACCAGTTTAGCGGGAAATCTCAGAGGTCTCTCCCAAGAGAGAATTACTGGGAGGGGTCCACGCTGGAACGCGGCGGGCTACGGTACCTCGTCACCCCAAGCGGGATCGCGAACTTGAGCCGTAACGCAGTTACCCTCTCTCTTGTCCCCACGCCGCGCGTCCCCGTATCATCTAGCCAGCCGCCAAACGACGGCAGGCGCGGAGAATCTGCTGTAGGAGTTATTGAGAGTGACTCGAATCGTTGTGACCGGCGTCGGCATGGTGACGCCCCTCGGCCTTGATACGCAGACCACGTGGGATGGGTTGCTCGCCGGGCAGTCCGGCGCGGACACCGTCTCCCTCTTTGACGTGGAGCCGTACCCGACAACCATCGCCTGCGAGGTCAAGGGCTTTGATCCGTCCACCTTCATGGATCGCAAGGAAGTCCGGCAGACCGACCGCTATATCCAGTTCGCGATGGTCGCCGCTGATCAGGCCGTCAAGGAGTCCGGCTTGGAAGTCACCGATGACAACCGTAATGAAGTCGCAACCATTATCGGCAGCGGCTACGGCGGCATCGGGACCGTCCAGAACGCCGTCGAGACTCTCTCTACGCGCGGTCCCAACCGCGTCAGCCCGTTCCTCATGCCAATGATGGTGACAGAGATGGGTGCCTCAAAGGTGTCCATCGCGCTCGGCGCGCGTGGGCCCGCCTACTCTGTCACATCGTCCTGCTGCTCCGGCTCCGATTCCATCGGCGCGGCGGCTGATCTCATCCGACGCGGTGACGCCAAGGTTGCGTTGGCGGGCGGCGCAGAGGCCACTATCACGCCCATCGCGTTCGCGGGTTTCAGCCAGGCGGGCGCTCTCTCCACCAAGCGCAACGACAGTCCATCGGAGGCGTCCCGCCCCTTTGACGTTGACCGTGACGGTTTCGTGATGGGCGAGGGGGCCTGTGTGCTGATATTGGAAGACCTTGAGCACGCGAAGGCGCGCGGCGCGAATATCATCGCTGAGCTGTCCGGCTTCGCCTCCACTGCGGACGCGTATCACATCACGCACCCCGCCGAGAACGGCGAGGGCGCGGTGCGTGCCATGCGCAAGGCGCTCGACAGGGCAGGGCTTGCCCCCGGAGAGCTTGGTTATATCAACGCCCACGGTACGTCAACTCCCATCAACGACCGCGAAGAAACAAAGGCCATCAAGACCGTCTTTGGCGAGTCCGCCTACGCCGTGCCGATCTCGTCAACCAAGTCGATGCACGGTCATCTCCTTGGCGCGGGCGGTGCGCTCGAGGCCGCTATCTGCGCCCTTGTCGTCGCGAACGACCAGATCCCTCCGACCATCAACCTCGAAAATGCGGACCCGGATTGCGACCTGAATTACACGCCGCATGAGGTCCGCAACGGCCCCGTGAACAGCGCCCTGTCCAACACATTTGGCTTCGGCGGACATAACACGGCAATCATCTTCCGTAAGTTCTCGGACTAGCCGCCACCCGCCATGACGGTCCAACGACGGTGGGTGCTCCCGGAACCGCCGTCTCCGCAGGCGCGCGAGGCTCTCACCGCATTTCCGCGAACACTCCAGCAGCTCCTCGTCAACCGTGGCATCGAAACCTCAGATGCTGCCGACCTGTTCTTCCGGCCCGACGAGCGCCTGAGCGGCAACCCGAACGACATCCCCGGTATGGACGCCGCTGTACACCGCGTCCGGCAAGCCATGTTCGGCGGAGAGAAGATCGGAGTCTACGGCGATTTCGATTCCGATGGGGTGAGCGGCACTGCGGTTCTGAGTGAGGCTTTGCAGAACCTCGGCCTGCAGGTGACCACGTATATTCCTTCCCGCTCCGAAGGCCACGGAGTGAATCGTGCGGCACTGAAGACACTCCATGATGATGGCTGTACCGTCGTCATTACTGCGGATTGCGGGGTGGGCGGTGTTAATGACGGCGCGGCGCCAAGGGGCATGGACATCATCGTCACCGACCACCACATGCCCGGCGATGATCTGCCCGATTTCGCTGCCATCGTGAACCCCATGCGACGGGAATCCGCGTACCCGTGGCCAAAACTTGCCGGAGTGGGCGTAGCCTACAAACTTGCTCAGGCCCTGTATCAAGAGATGGGTAAAGACCTGCCTGCCGATTTCGTCGAATTGGTCGCGCTCGGCACTGTCGCGGACGTTATGCCTCTGATTGGCGAGAATCGGTACCTGGTCAACGAGGGCTTGCTCCGAATGCGAGACACGAGACGTCCTGGCATCCATATTCTTGCGTCAATTTCCCATCGCCCTCTCGCCGGCCTCACATCTGAGGACATCGCCTTTCAGATTGCCCCGCGTCTCAACGCCGCCGGCCGACTCACCCACGCGAATGATGCCCTCCGCCTGCTTTCCACACATGACGAGGAAGAAGCCCGAACTCTCGCCGTTCAGCTTGATGAGCTCAATCAGCGCCGCCGTGAACTCACTGAGGAGGCATACAACAAAGTACGAGAGCGCATGGCGGATGATGATCAGGAAGCGCCCATCATAGTCACCGGCGCTCCCGACATCCCTGCGGGAATCCTGGGCCTTGTAGCCGGTCGACTCATGGAGGAGTTCTATCGCCCCAGCTTCGTCTACTCTACGTACGGCGATGGTTTAGTTCATGGCTCCGCCCGCAGCATTGAAGAGTTTGATGCCGGCGGCGCACTGAAGCAATGCGCGAACCTGCTCACCCAGTTCGGTGGACATCAGCGCGCAGCCGGTTTCTCCGCCCTCGAAAGCAACCTTCCCGACTTCCGCGACAGGCTGCATGATTTGGCCGCCAGGACTTTAGACGGCGTCGACCTTCATCCCGTGCTCGCCATTGACGCCGAGGGTGCTCCCACGCGCATCGCCGCGGAACTCAACTCTCACATGGCGAAACTCGAACCATTCGGCGAAGGCAACAGGAAACCGGTATTCCTTGCACGGAACATGCGCGTCATGTCGTCGCGGAGGGTTGGAGACGGCTCGCACCTGCGTCTCTCGTTGGCGGAATCTGAAACAGGGATCGAATGGAATGCCATCGCATTCCGACAGGGCGATAACGCAGGACAGGCGAGGGCAGAAATCGACGTCGCTTTTCAGTTCCAGGAGAACGATGGCGGCCCCAACTCAAACCGCCCAACAACGCTGGAACTTAACGTCCAGGACTTCCGCCCCTCAACCTAACCTCGTGTTCCCGCCAAAGCCGGAACGCGGCGTGCCAACTCCAGTGTCCCACCAAGGCTGATCGCGAACCGAGAAGATACCTACGCCGGCTGTGGTGGGGCGTCCGCCTGTTCGTCCCCGGTCTCCTCCTCCGAGCCGTCGCCTGACTCATCGGAGCTGCCATCATCCGGGCTCGCTAACCTCACTCGTGTAATCAGGAACGCCAGCGCAACCACCACCAGCAGGATGGCCAAAAGATGCGCCTGCTGGAGTCCCAGGAACCAGACCGGATCCCGGCGCATGAACTGGATGACAAATCGGCCAAGCCCATACATCAGCAAGTACATGAAGAAGACTGAGCCGTCCGGCCGCAGCCTTCCGATCAGGAAGTAGGTGACAATTCCAATAAAGGCGTCCAGTGCCATCTCATAGACGATGACCGGGTGCATGGGGCCCTCGCCGTTCGCCGGGCTACCCGGGTGTGTATAGAGAAACGCCCAGGGCCTGACCAGCGTTTCACCCAGGTGCTCGCCGTTGATGATGTCTCCGAACCGCCCGAGGAACATGCCGAGCAGCAGTCCCGGTGTGACCAGGTCCACCATGCGTCCTACGGGATAACGATGCCGCCATGCGTAGAAACTTCCGGCGAGCGTCGCGCCGAGGATGCCTCCGAGAAGACCGATTCCGCCCTCATAGATGCGGAGAATGAGTAGCAGATCGGTCGCGTAATAGTCCCAGTTATCAATCACATGAACCAGCCGCGCACCGATCAAACCGCCCAGCACGGCCCAGACGGCAGTGCCGTAAACGGCGTCTTCATGGATGCCGTGCTTGCGGCCCATATACACGGCCCAGATAACGACGGCAACAATGCCCACCGCCGTAAAGAATCCGTGCCACGTCACGAGGAACGGGCCAATCTCGAAGATCGTGGGATCAATTCCAATGTTGATGGCGGCAAGAACGTTCAAGCTGTGCTACCTCGCTGGTCAGAATTAGCCGGGTCATGTGCCCTGCGGCTCCACAACCTGCCGTCTCACTATTCTATGCCCCGCCGCCACATATGACGAATCGGCGATATGTGGCTACGAATAGTCGTATTTAGCGGACTTTGTGATATTATTCGCTAGACGTGACGTAACACGTTAAATAACTATTCAAAAAGGACGGCCCCGGAATGCTTGAACGAGGCGTACGAGATTTCCTTATCTACCTCACTACCGTCAAAGGCTTCTCCGCCAACACATCAGAGGCCTACCGCAGTGACATTACCCAGTTGATGGACTGGCTCGCCACTCCGTCTGAGGGCCTCGCAGCTCCTGAATCGTGGGCAGATGTTTCGCGTGACCATCTCCTCGAATTCGTCAGCCACCTCAACTCCCGTGAGTACGCGACAACCACCATCGCACGTAAGATTGCCGCCGTGAAGTCCTTCTTCTCCTATATGACCACCCATGACCTAGTCGACTCCGACCCCTCTGAAGGACTTAGTTCACCCAAGGTGGGCAGAGCGTTGCCGTCTCCCCTTGGTGTGGATGAAGTCGAATCACTTTTGAATCAGCCGAGGGGTAAATCAACCCCGGAGGCCATGCGCGCATCCGCCATGCTTGAACTCCTTTATGCGACAGGAATGCGTGTCTCGGAACTTGTGTCTCTAAGCGTTGCCGACATCAATCTTGACGAAGGTTATGTACGATGCCGTGGCAAGGGGTATAAAGAACGAATCATCCCCGTCTACCCGGAAGCCATCCGCGCCCTGCGCACCTATATTGATGAGGCTCGCCCCAGGCTCCGTCGCCGGCGTGATGAGCCCGCATTGTTCTTGAATCGACGCGGCAACCGCCTTACCCGGCAAGGCTTCTGGCTTTTGCTCAAGTCGCTTGCCGCTGAGGCCGGCATCACTCATAGCATCACGCCGCACACGCTTCGTCATAGTTTCGCGACACACCTGCTGCGCGGCGGCGCGGCACTTCGCCACGTGCAGGAGCTACTAGGGCATTCAAGTATCTCCACCACGCAGATCTACACACGCCTGGCCCATGATCAACTTCGTGATGAGTACGACCGTGCCCATCCGCGCGCTCGCTACGGCCGTGAGCGCGAGCGCGACCCCGTCAGCGCCGGATAGCCTTTTCTGACAGCTTCGGCCGCTCCTATCGCCTAAAGCTATCCAGCATGGCATGATAGGGGCGTTCGCTGGGCGAAGGCGCACGCGATAGAATTCGCGGGGGACGGGGGGCGTCATGGCTGTTGTAGCGATTGCGGGGCAGATTGGCAGCGGTGGTCAGGATATCGGGCAGGAAGTCGCCCAACAGCTCGAAGCCGAATTCGTTGATAACTTCCTCCTCAGCGAGGCCGCCAGCCGCACCGGTATGAGTATTGAAGAATGGGACGCGCGCGACATGCGTGTTGATAGCCTGACGGATCGCATCGCTCGCGTCTTCCAGACATTCATTCAACGCTCAGCGGCGAGCTATACGGCCGATCCCTATATGAGCGGCGAACCCATTCTCTCGCGCACCTACGAACAAGCCGCCGCGGAGCCGCGTACCGATGAGCAAACACTAGACGATCAGCGCTTCCTTGAGGTCACGACGGAGATAATCCAGGAACTCGCCCGCCTACCGCGCGTCGTCATCATCGGTAGGGGAGCGACGTATATCCTCCGAAACAACCCTCGTGTCTTCAACGTCCTCGCGCTTGCCCCACGTGACGAGCGAATTGAACGCTGGGCCACCCGCAATAACTTGTCGACAGACGAGGCGCGCCGAGAGGTCGATGATCAGGAACACCATCGACAGGCCTTTTTGAGAAAATTCTTCGGTGTCGATCCGTTTGACCCCAGTTGGTTCGATATGGTGCTCCGCGTTGACCGTCTTGATATCAAGCACTACGCGCAAATGGTCGCGACAGGCGCACGCGCGCTGGACGAACAGCTTCTTTGCGACGAAACTTAATGTGAACTCTCGGCAAAAAGCGCGGGATTGGAGATAAGAAAACAATGCCAGGCAAACCAAGTAGACGTGACCGAAAGCGACGAGGCACAGGCGCTGAGCGCCGCCCTCGTCCGGCCCCGCCCGTCTCACCGGGACGCATCGTGAGGGCGGCAAGTGTCAACGCTCCTCCTGCGGCGGCCGAAGAAACGCCGACTGTAGGGCCTGAGCCTACCGCAGCCGCGCCGGCGCAGACGCCCGCGGCCGCGCAAAGCGGCGTTCGGTCACGAGGGAGAGGAGTTGGCGCGCTACGTCGCGGAGCGACATCATCCGCACGCGCGCTTGAAGCGCAGCGCGAAGAGCGAATCCGCCGTGATTCCATCAGAGACCTCCGCTCGATCGGCCTCGCTGCAGTTGTTACCGCTACCGCGCTTGCCGCTGCCGCTGTCTTCCTTTAGCGCCAGCCCGTCATTCTGAACACATCAAATAATCCCCCACTCATACTGTGGCGCGATAGAATGAGCGCACGATGAGCATTGATCTCGCCAAGGTCGCCCGCGGCCTGCCCACGCAGCCCGGTGTCTACATCTTTCGTGACGCGCGTGGCAAGCCGATCTACGTTGGCAAAGCCGCTGTCCTCCGTAACCGCGTGCGCTCCTATTTCGGCTCGGACGCCCTGACGCCGGGAACCAAGGCATTCCAGATAGCGCAGCGTGCCTCTGACCTCGACTGCATCGTCACCACGACCGAGGCGGAGGCCCTGATCCTTGAGAACACTCTCATCAAGCGCCACAAGCCGCGGTTCAACGTCCGCTTGAAAGACGACAAGACCTATCCCTATCTCAAGATCGACGTGCGTGAAGAGTGGCCGCGTGTGTACATTACACGGCGGATGCAGGACGACGGCGCGCGCTATTTCGGGCCGTATGCGAGCGCGTCGAGCGTTCGCAAGACCCTCGATTTGCTCAACAAGCTGTTTCCCTATCGCTCCTGCACCAAAGAAATTACGGGCACAGATCCGCGCCCCTGCCTTGATTACCACATCAAGCGCTGTCTCGGTCCCTGCATCGGCGCGGTATCCAATGAGGACTACCGGGAGGTTATCGGACAGGTCTCGGCGTTCCTGGAGGGCAAGCAGGCCACCATCGCGAAGGACATCAAGCGCAAGATGATGGACGCGTCTGACGAAATGGAATACGAGCGGGCAGCGTTCTTCCGCGACCAGCTCAACGCCATCAACCGCGTCTCGGCTGAGCAAAAGGCCGTCTCCACCCATGCAGTCGACGAGGACATCATCGCCATCGCCCGCGCCGGTAATGAGGCATGGGCAGAGGTGTTTTTTGTGCGCGGCGGCAGATTGTTGGAGCGCGACAATTTCCTGTTGGACGGCACGCTCGGCGAGACAGACGGTGAGGTTCTTGCCGGATTTATCAAACAGTTCTATGTAAACAGCCCTGTTGTGCCACCGCGCATCTTGACGCAGACAGCCGTCGCCGACGGCCCCGCAATCACGGAATGGCTCGAAGAACGACGAGAGGGCCGTAAAGTGCGGCTCATCGTTCCGCAGCGCGGCGAACGCAAGAAGCTGCTGGAGTTGGTCGCTGAAAACGCTCTGCAGGGCCTCGAGGCGCTGCGTATTAAGGTTCTCGCGGATGAAGCCGCAACGGAAACGGCGCTGGCGGAACTCAAGGAACAGCTCAACCTCCCGGAACTCCCGCGCCGTATCGAGTGCTACGACATTTCAAACACGCAAGGAACGAACTCTGTCGCCTCCATGGTTGTGTTCCAGGACGGACAGCCGCTCAAGGATCACTACCGTCGTTTCCGGATCAAGACAGTGGAAGGCGCGAACGATTTCGCGTCACTCCAAGAGGTCATCCGGCGGCGGTTCCGCCGCTCCGGCGCGCTTGGCAGCGCCGCCCGGGGACTCGCATCGACGGCTGAGGATGCTGAGGAAGTCATTGCGCAGTTCAAGTCAGCCCCGTCCCGAAACAAGGACGATCGCGGCGGTTCAAAGAAAGAAACGGCAGACGGATCGTTCATGACGCTGCCCGACCTCGTCTTGATCGATGGTGGCAAGGGACAGTTGAATGCCGTCGCGGAAGTGATGCGGGTTGAGCTTGGCCTGCACCAGATTCCCCTTGCGTCATTGGCCAAGCAGGAAGAAGAGGTCTTTCTGCCGGAAATGGCAGAGTCCATAATGCTGCCCCGCACATCGCCCGCACTCTATCTTGTCCAACGCGCGCGTGACGAGGCACACCGATTCGCCATCACGTTCCATCGCGGCGTGCGACAGAAGAAGGGGATGGAATCGATGCTGGATGCCGTGCCCGGCATCGGCCCGCGGCGCAAGCGCATGCTCATGCGCCACTTCGGCAGCCTCGATGCTATCCGTGAAGCCACTATAGATGACCTCTCCGCCGCCCCCGGCATGACCAAACGCCTCGCGGAGCGCGTCAAAGAGTACGTGTAGAAACCCCTCCCGTACGCCGTTACCTTGCCCGTCCTCCACTGACGTATACTCAATGAACGGCTGATTATGGTTGCCACGTTCATTCTGGGGGAGGGACATTCACATGGCTGATTTTGAAAATCTTATCTATGAGGTCGGTGATGATGGTGTCGCGCTTGTCACATTGAATCGACCGGAGCGGCGCAACGCGCTCAACCCGGATCTTCTTCATGAACTTGAGGATGTCTTTGACTCCGTAGAGACCGATGACAACGTCCGCATCGGTGTCATAACCGGTGCCGGCCCGGCATTCTGCGCAGGGTACGACCTTACCCCGAACCAGGAGAGACCGACCTACAGCGCGACGGAGCGTTGGGACCGCACACATTGGCAGGCCATTCTCGTTTCGCGCCCTTGGTACTCGCGGGTGCCGTGGATCGCAGCAGTCGATGGTCCGGCGGCCGCGGCGGGTAACGTGCTCGCTATGAGCTGCGATCTGATAGTTGCGTCCGAACGCGCCCAGTTCGGTGAGCCTGAGATTCGCCACGTCGCCCACTCACCACATGTCCTGATGCCGTTTATCACCGCCAACCGTCACCTGCGGGAGTTCTATTACACTGGTGATTTTATCGACGCAGAGACGGCCGATAAGTGGGATATGGTCAACAAGGTCGTTCCCGCAGGCGAGGCACTCAATGAAGCGATGGCGATGGCCCGCCGCATCGCACAGGTGCCGCCTTTCGCCTTACAGATGATGAAGCGATCTATAACGACCGTCTACAACGCTCAGGGCTTTGAGAAGAGCCAGCGAGACCACCTCATGATCCGCATGATCGAGGGACTTGTGCCGGACGTGCCGGAGCGCGAGTACCTCGGCAAGGTGCGCACTGAGCAGGGTATGAGAGCGTTCCTTGAGGCGCGGGACGGCCCGTTCCGCTAGGAAACAGGGCGGTACCGGAGGGTCACTCACCGTCGTCACGAGGATCATCAATGGCTGACCAACAGAACGGTGACCACCCGCCCATCATGCATGGGCACGGACAGGCGAAATTCTGTCTGAACTGTGGGGATGAACTCGTTGAACGCGAGATTGACGGCTCGATGCGCCTCGCTTGCGAATCCTGCGGTTATGTCCATTACACGGATCCCAAGGTTGCGGTTGGCGTCCTGATCGGCGACGAGCAGGGACGTGTGCTCCTCATGCAGCGTGCCCACCATCCACGTAAGGACCTCTGGTCATACCCGGCCGGATTCGTTGATGCAGGTGAGAAGGTGGAAGACGCCGCCATCCGCGAGACGCAGGAAGAAGTCGGCGTCACCGTCGAACTGGACGGCTTGTTGGGTCTTCATTCGGAGACCGGCAACCGTGTGATCCTTGTTGTCTATCGAGGCCACATCGTGGAAGGTGAGCCGAGCCCCGGCCCCGAAAGCCTGGCAGTGGACTATTTCCCGGCTGACGCGCTACCGGATCTCGCCTTTGACCGTGACCGCAGCATCATCCAGGATTGGCACCGGAGATTCGCTGCGGATCCCGCGCTGCGCTGACAGATAATCATTGAACGTGAGAGGATTGGAGAAGGGTAAGGGATAGGAGGATAGGGATGGCAGACTACGAGAACATTATCTATGAGCTGCGTGAGGCGGCCGGTGGCAATGTTGCCTACATCACGCTTAACCGCCCCGAGAGGTTGAATGCGCTCAGCCGCGGACTGCTTGCCGACCTTGGCGGCGCGCTGGAAGAGGCTGATAAGGATGAGACTGTCCGCTGCATCGTGATCAGGGGCGCGGGCAGGGCATTCTCCGCGGGCTATGACATGAACGTGCAGTCCGAAGGCAACCTGCCGCGCGACGCGCTGACCATGATCACCAGCGACCACCCCACAACGATGTACCGTCGTTGGATCTGGAATAATCGCAAGCCGGTCATCGCCCAGTGTCATTCGTTCAGCCTGGCCGGCGGCGGCCAATTGGCCTGCCACTGCGACATCACTATCGCCTCCGATGACGCGCTCTTTGGCTACCCGCCCGCGCGTTACGCCAGTGTGGCCACGTACATGATTTGGCCTGAACTGGTTGGCATGAAGAAGATGAAGCAGCTTGCCTTCACCGGCAACATGATGGACGCTCAGGAAGCCCTGCGCGTCGGCCTGGTGAGCGAGGTTGTCGCCCGAGATGAACTCGACGATTACGTCTGGACGCTCGCCAACACCATCTCCAAGCTGCCGCCTGCATCGACGGAACTCAACAAGCGGGCCATTAACTACTACTACGAGTCGCAGGGCATGTTCCAGGCGTATGAGTACGCCGAGAACCTGATGTATGTGTCCTACGCGGCCTCTCCGGAGGACCTGCCGAAGGGTCTGCAAGACGTTGATCGTGTGACGGCGGAGCAGGGGATGCGTGCCGGATTCCAGTACATGAACGATGCGTTCACGGACGAAGATCAGGCCATTGCCGCTGAGCAAATGGCCCGCCCCAGCCGCGCTCCCTAGTTTCGAAACATGCTTGAACGGATGTGGGGGCGGATTACGACCCGCCCCCACTAGCATCTATATGACGCCCAAGCCTGCCCTATGCTAGAGTGAGCGAACCGGGCAATGTGCCACGTCACGGCCATAACCCGGCATGGTGGGGTAGGTGAGGTTTCTGCGATTTCGCGCGCCCCTGAAAAGATATTGATACGTCGTCGTGCATCGCACTGACGGTAAGGGAGGGAGATTGGCATGAAGGCACTCGTCTTCGATGAGTACGGGGGACCGGAAGTCCTCCAATGGAAGGACATTGACGACCCCAAGGCCGGGCCGAATGACGTTGTCATTGAAGTCAAGGCAACGGCCATCAACTACAACGATGTCTGGGGACGCCGTGGAGCGCCCATGGAAGTGGAACTACCTCATATCTCCGGTAGCGACGCATCCGGTGTTGTCGTGGACAAGGGCAGTGAGGTCACGACTCATTCCATCGGGGACGAGGTCGTCGTGCATTGCGGGCGCCCGGCTTTCAATAATCGCACCGGACAGGAGTGCAACATCTGGGGCTATGACTGGCCTGCGCTTGACGGCGCCCATGGCCAGTACGTGAGGGTACCTGCAGAGAACGCCGTTCCCAAGCCTACCAACCTCACGCATGAAGAGGCCGCTTCATTCCCACTCGTGCTCGTCACCACATGGCGCAAGCTGGTTGAAAAGGCCCCGGTCAAGCCCGGCGACCACGTCCTGATTTGGGGCGCGGCGGGCGGTCTTGGTGTTATGGCTATCCAGATTGCCAGGCTGTTTCAGGCGCACCCAATTGCCGTTGCCTCTAACGACGAGAAACTGGAATTGTGCAAGGAACTCGGCGCGGAATACCTGATCAACCGCAAGACACAGGATGTCCGACAAGAGATGCGCAACATCGTGGGGCGGCGCGGCGCACAGGTTGTATTCGAGCACCCCGGCCAGGCAACCATGGGACTTAGTGTCCAGCTTGCCAGTTGGGGTGGCACTGTGGTCACCAGCGGCGCAACCAGCGGCTACGACGCCAACATTGACCTCCGGCACATCTTCTTCCGACAGGTCAAGCTGGTTGGTTCCACCCTGGGCACGGTTCACCAGTTGCAGGATGCGCTGGACCAGGTGCAAGAGGGCCACATCAAGCCGGTCATCGACCGTGTCCTGCCGATGAAGGACGCCGGTCAGGGACAGACATTGCTTGAGACTGAGGAGGTGGCCGGGAAGGTTATTCTGGTACCGGATTAGGCGCGAACGTAGATTCGCTAGACAAAGGGGGCGCCCTCAAAGGGCGCCCCCTTTCATTTCCCTCGCAAGCGCGAGAATGAGAAACTGGGCGCATGAGGCCTCCTGACAAGCTCACCCGCGCCATCGTCTTGATTGACGGCCTTGACCCGCGTGCGGTCCTGCCCGCTACGGGACCTCATCCAGCGTTTAGAGACGTGAACGGCATGCCTGCCGCTGACGCACTTCTTCGACATCTCGCAGAGCAGGGAATAAAGGACGCCTGGCTCGTTTCACGCGCTCTACCCGGCATGGTCGTTCACTACTTTGGCGATGGGAGCCGATGGGGAGTCAGGGCGGCACACGTCCGCCAGGATGGCGCACCCGGCTCAGGAGGAGCCCTCACGGCAGCCCTCCATTACGTAACTGAATCAACGCTCGTCATTGACGGCGCCCTCGTCACGGACCTCCAGCTCACTAACATGTATGATGCGCACCGCTCCTCAGACACAGAACTCACCATGTGCCTGGCCGGCGAGATAAGGGAAACGGCGGGACTGCCTCGCGCCCTGATGAGTCCATCCTCCCGTCGTATACAGGAAATACTGGTTGATCCACCGTTCCCGGCCGACCCGGAGATCCTTATCGGAGTCGGCGTCTACATCATCGAACCGGAGGCAGTGGAACCGTTGCAGAAGGCCGGAGTGAACGCGGATTGGGTGAGGGATGTCCTTCCCACCCTGGCTCGGAATAATCGTGTCCACGGATGGCAGGCCGAACCGGGCACGCGCTTCAATCTTCCGCGTCGTGTCCGGATGATGCATTCCCAGGCCGGCCGCGCGCTTCCCCTCATCTGAAAGTCTGCCCCGATTGACCAACCGCCCAAACGGGCTTATAATTCAAAACTGGTTCAAAACAAATTCTCGGTTCTGTTTTGAATCTTGGTGACCCTTCGAGGGTCAAAGCGCGGGATACGGGAGCAGTTGAGATAGTGGGCTAAGGCCCAAAGAGGAGTGGTGTGTCATGCCATGGACGCATGCGGGCGTAAGCAGACGCCTGAAGTTGCTCGGCGTGCTGGGAATCGTTGGTGGACTGCTGTTGGCCTCCATTACCGTCGCCCTGGCGCAAGAGACCCCAGGGGGCGAAGAAACCAGCGTCACCGCTGATTTCGCGTACGACGCAGGCGTCAACCTGGACATCCCGGCTTCATTCTTCCCCGGCTTCGATGCAGCGGGGTCTCTCATGATTCAACCCCGGGCGCTTCAACTGGACGGCAATGAGATGCCGTCGGGTTCTATCACCGTTGAGCCGCTTGAGCTCGAAGAAAGCCAGACGATGCCTACGCTGATTGCTCCCAATCCGAGCAAGCCGAGCGGCAGCACCGCAGAATACCTGCGTCGTGCCGTTACCGTGTCCGTGAGCATTGACGGCGTGGATGCGAGCGAAACAGCCCGCTTCAACCCCACTATGATGCTCAATCTGGATCTGACGGATGCCGAATGGGAAGAGGCTGAGAATGACCCGGACGCGTTCGTTGTTCGTGCTTGGGATGCTAGCAGGAATATGTGGTTGACTGTCGAAACATCCACTAATCCGTTCGACATGGTTGTTACGGCCAAGGTCGCCCGGGCTGGCCAGTTCGCCCTGTTCAGAGAGGAGCCGCCGCCACCGATCCAGGGTGGAGATGTTTCGCTGAGCTCCATGACACTGCTGTTCATCGCCATGCTTGGATTCGCCCTGGCTGGTACCGGCGTCATGTTGGCACGTGGCGCGTTGGGTCGGCGCATCGACTAAGTTCCTGGACACAGGTACATAAAGACTCACGGGGCGTGGAGGGCCAGCCCGGCCCACCGCGCCCCGTTCCGCTATTGTGGATAGGTGCAAACCGATTCCACTGCAATCATTCGTGTCGCCTTGCTCCGCGAGGGCGCAAGTCTGCCGTTCCGCGCCACACCCGGCTCGACGGGCTTTGATATCTATGCCTGTCTCCTGGATGGAGAAAAAGAGATCAGTGTTGGCCCTGACCCGGTTATGATTCCAACCGGCATCGCTCTCGAGTTTCCTCCAACTCTCGATGTTCAGATTCGATCACGCTCCGGCCTCAGCAGCAGGGGAGTGATAAGTACTGTCGGAACCATTGACAGCGACTATCGAGGAGAGGTCTTCATCACCATGTATACCGTGGGGAACCGACCGCCTCACGTCATTCGCAACGGTGACAGGATCGCGCAGATCATTGTCGGAATCCGCGCCGACGTTTCACTGGAAATCGCGGAAAGCCTGGGAGAGACCGAGCGGGGCGGTGGAGGGCACGGCTCCACCGGCAGTTAGCCGCTAGCAGTTACACCTCAAGCGGCGTATCGTCCCTGTTCGCCCATTCCCGCATGGAACCGTCGTAGTTCCGCGTGTTTTCGTAACCAACAAGCCGCATAACGAATACTCCGTGCGCCGCACGGATGCCACCCTGTCAATATGTGTAAACGTTCTTGTCCGGCGTGATGCCGTGTTCTGAAAGTAATCGCCGTATTTCGGACGCCGGCTTGAACCGGTGCGTCTCGCGGTCCATAAGGTTCAGCCACTCAAGGTGGACCGCCCCGGGAATATGTCCGGCTCGCGCGTTGGCGCGGTTGTTGGAACCGTCCCATTCGCCGTCGGTGCGAACGTCCCAAACGACGGAATCCTCAAGCGTGCATGCCTTTTTCAACCCGTCCACCGTCACCAGCATGGAGTCGTCGAATTTGGGGGTGAACGTCGTGCCCTCGGCCCGTACCGGACGCTGGAAGCTGATTGTGTGGCCGCCTGAGACCCACCCGCGCCAGCCGCCATTCAGTACCCGCGCATCGCGGTGCCCGTACGTGTTGAGTACCCACCACAGGCGGGCCGCCGTCACACTCTGTGCGTTGTCGTAAGAGATTACTGTTGTGTCATCGCCGATGCCCAGCGCTTCGCACATCTCCTTGAACTGCGAAGGTGTCATCATCAGCGTGCGATTCGTGTCAGGGTCTTTGACGAAGTTGTCGGGGATTAGAACCGAACCCGGGATATGGCCCCGGTTGTAGCCCGCATCCACGTCGCAATCGACGACAATAATGTTGTCATCGTTCAAGTGCTCTGCCAGCCAATCCGCCTCCACCAGGTATTCCGGATAGGCATAGTCCTCGTTAGCCATGATTCCCTCCTCCCTCTATGTAGAATAGCCATATGAGCATTCTCGACAAGGCACAACGGATTTTCGGCGGCGGCGCGGCGGTGGACAAGGATCGTGTTCCGCCCGGCCAGGCTGTCACGCAGAAGTTCCCCGTCCTCTCCTACGGACAGATCCCGCAGATTGATCTCACCACGTGGGCATTTGAGGTAATCGGCCTCGTCGACAACCCCATTCGTCTCACGTGGGAGCAATTCCTCACTCGCGCGAACGATGCCGTCACTGCGGATTTTCACTGCGTCACGGGATGGTCTCGCCTCGATAACCGTTGGGAAGGCGTCTTGGTACGCGATTTATTCGACGAGGCCCGCATCCGCCCAACCGCCACGCACGTCATGGCTCACTGCTATGGCGGCTATACGACGAACATTCCACTGTCGGCGTTGCTGAATCCGGATGTCCTTATCGCTTACCGGCATGACGGTATGCCATTGGAACCCGAACACGGTGGGCCTGCCCGCCTCATCGTGCCCGACCGTTACGCATACAAGAGTGCCAAGTGGATCAAGGCGCTGGAGCTCATGTCGGAGAACAAGCGAGGTTTCTGGGAGATCCACGGCTACAACTCCAACGCAGACCCGTGGAAAGTGGAGCGCTACGACTTCTAGCCCCTCCTACAAACCCAACACGATTTGCTGGGCCAGCACCCGTCGGACATTCCGCAAAGTCAACTCACCCAGCGCGACGCTAGGCACGACAATCGTCACCGTCCGGATAGTCGCGTTGCCACCCTGTCCGCCCCTCTCACCGGCGCCGTGTTATCTCAACCCAGGCGCTGTCCAGTGTTCCTCTAATGGGCACTGACGGCTTGCTAACGCGGATTTGCACCGCCTCAACAGGAAGTTCGTCAAGGAGCCGCTGGGCCGATTCTTCCGCGAGGCTCTCCAACAGCGCGTGGGGCGGCCCCTCCATCACTCCCTGCACGATTTCGAAAGCCCGCCCATAGTCGGCCGTGTCGGCCAGGTCGTCGGAATGCCCCGCGACGGAAAGGTCCATGGCCATTTCAAGATCGACGACAAACCGCTGTCCAACGGCCTGCTCCTCCTCGGTCGCGCCATGATGCCCGTAGAAGATCATGCCAGCAAGGCCGATGAGGTCGTGAGGCTCATATTCGTTCACGGTCTTCGCCCCCAGAAACGCTAACGACGTCGATAGGGTGGATAACGCGGCGGCTCATAGTAGTCGTCATCGTCATCATCGTACCGGTACAACTGCCGTCTATTCGTCTCATACCGGTTCGGCTGCCACACCTTTTCCCGCTTCAGGATGCGCCATCCTGCGACGATTCCCGCACCCGCGACGAATCCCCCTACGTGCGCCCAATACGCCACGCCTCCGCCCTCACCGGCCACGACAAGTCCGCCAACGCCGCTGAACAGCTGAATCACCATCCACATCACCAGCAGCCAGACCGCCGGTATCTCCATCACCGTGATGAGTCCCATCATGAACAGCGTCCGAACCCGTCGACGCGGGAAAAGCAGCAGGTACGCGCCCAGCACTCCGGCGATCGCCCCGCTCGCACCGATGGCCGGAATCGTGCTGTCCCAGTTGAACAGGATATGCGTGGCAGACGCCAGAACTCCGGTCGCCAGGTAGAAAGCAAGAAACCCCACGCGCCCGAAGTGGTGCTCAAGGTTGTCCCCAAATACCCAGAGAAAAACCATGTTGCCCAGGATGTGCGCCCATCCTCCGTGGAGGAACATCGACGTGAACAGCGTCATCCATGACGGAACGGCGGGCGCGATAGCCGCGTATTCAGGCAGCGACATTATCTGGGCGAACAACTCTCCGTGCGTGAATTCATACGGCACCACACCAAAACGGAAGTGGAATATCGCCCTCTGTTCCGGGTCTAGGATGATGGTGTACAGGAACGCCAGAGCGTTGATGACGATCAGCGTGATGGTCAGCCACGCTGTCCCATGTCTCTCGCCGACACTGTCCGAAAGAGGAATCAAGACAGCACTGCGCCGCTGTGGCTGGCGCGCGTTGGCGCCCGCCCCATGCCTACAATGAAACTCTGCGCGCCAGAACGCGTGACTCTACTGGTGGAAGGCATAAATGTATGAGTGGACCACTTGAAGGTCTCCGAATTGTCGATTTAACCCGCATCCTCGCGGGACCGTTCGCAACCATGATTCTATCCGACATGGGCGCGGAGGTCATAAAGGTCGAACGTCCGGAAGGCGGCGACCTCTCCCGCGGAACGGGCCCTTTCTTCGAGGGAGAGAGTTACTACTTTGTCAGCGTGAACCGCGGCAAGCAGAGCGTTTCGATTAACCTCGCGCACCCGGACGGCCAACAGGCTCTCAAGGACATTGCCGCAGAGTGCGATGTCCTTGTGGAGAATTTTGTTCCCGGCACAATGCGCGACTTCGGCCTGTCCTACGATGATCTTCAAGCGGTGAATCCCCGCCTCGTTTACTGTTCCATTTCAGGTTTCGGCCAGACCGGTCCCTATGCCCAGCGTCCGGCGTTGGACATCATCGTCCAGGCCATGGGCGGAATCATGAGTATCACCGGAGAGCCAAACGGCGGCCCTGTCCGCCCTGGCAGTTCGCTCGGGGACATCATCGCGGGCTTGTTTGCCACAACCGCCATCCTCGCCGCTGTGCAGGAACGAGAGCGGAGCGGGCAGGGGCAGTACATCGACGTCTCTATGCTGGAGTGCCAGCTATCAATCCTTGAGGCCGCCGTTGGCCGATATGTCTCGACGGGACACATTCCCGGCCCCATCGGCACGCGCCACCCATCGTTCACGCCTTTCCAGGCATTCAAAACGGCGGACGACTGGATCGTGGTGGCGATTGTCGGTGGTGTTAACGACCAATGGCCGCTGTTCTGCGCCGCGATTGGCCGCGTTGACCTCATCGATGATGTCCGCTACATCGACGGCTATCACCGCACCCTGAACTACGATGGACTGCTTCCCGAGCTAGAGGAGGCGTTTCTCAAGAAACCCGCCGCCATGTGGCTGCGTGATTTTGAGCGACTGGGTATCGCCTGCGGCCCCGTCAACCGCATCGACCAGGTGCTGGCCGATCCACAGGTCCAGGACCGCGGCGCTATGGTGGACGTCCCGCACAAGAGGGTCGGCAACATCCCCGTCGTCAACTCTCCCATCCGATTCTCCCGCACCCCCGTCGCCGACCTCGGCCCTGCCCCCGACCTGGGCGAACACAACGAAACCGTCCTCCAAGGCCTAACCGGCTACACCACCGAGCAGGTAGAGAAACTACGCGCGGAGGGCGTCATAGCGGCGGAGGAGTAGGGGCGGGCAAACTGAGTGAATCTGGCGTCCCCGGTGGGACTCGAACCCACAACCTGCGGATTAGAAGTCCGCTGCTCTGTCCGGTTGAGCTACAGGGACGCGCTGAGGTCGCGGCATCCCCAATATGATAACGCTCTGAATCAGGCCCGCCGATCAGTAGCTCTGTGAGCTATCTTGTGAGACCGACCTGTTCCTGTTCTGAGGCGGCGTGTCTACCACGTCCGGCAGCCATGTGTACACGCGGTGCAGGGGGCGGTACGCCTCGTTAACGCGGGAAACGCTCTTGATCTCCAGCCCGCCGATGTCCGCCTTTGTTGTCAACTTGCGCTGCACGTACGCGCCTGCTCTGAATGAGCCGATGAGGGCCAGCGAGGAAAGCGCCATCGCCTGCGGCAGCCGTCCGACGCGGTTCCGCGTGCCAAGGATCATCCCCGTCAGCAGGGCAGTCGTCATGCCGCCCAGCAGGAAATTTGTGCCGCAGAACGGCGAAATCGCCAGGTGGGATTCCCCCGCCTTGAGCCGCTCGACGGCTTCTTTGGCGGCGTCCTCGATGCGGTCTGCCGTGGTTGGGCCATAGACGAAGAATCCGTCCTGCTTGGCGCTGCCGCCAAGCCTGCCGAACTGGTCGTACTTCCGTCCGAGCACGGCAATCGTCGCGTGTTCAATCGCGTGATTCTGCCGGATGCGGTCAACCAACTCAAGAATATCCATTTCACTTTCGAGTATGGGAACCGCGCCAAACAGGGTCAAGGAACTCCACGATTCCTCGCCACCATCGCCCAGCGTCCGCTATGCTTTTCGCATGGCTTCCAACACAGAGAAACCTCGGCAGGGGAATGGCCTTGCTGGCCCCGCCGCCAAGGGTGTCGACCGCGTCCTCATCAGCAAGACGCGCCTTCAACGCCGAGTGAAGAAACTGGCTGCGCAGTTGAGCGCCGAGTACGCGGACGGCGAGGTCGTCTGCGTTGGCGCGCTGAACGGCGTCATCTGTTTTCTCGCCGATCTTGTGCGAGAGATGGACATCCCCGCGCCGGTGGAGCTTGTCCACGTTGACCGCTTCGTCGATGAACGCGGTCACACCGTTGACATGCCCAACCCGTTCCGTGAAAGCCTGCGCGGCCGAGATGTTCTGATTGTTGAGGACATCGTGGATACCGGTGTCACGCTGAAGCTGCTTGTCGATAAGGTTCTCGCGGAGGATCCCGCCTCCGTCAAAGTGTGCACGCTGCTGGACAAGCCTGCCCACCGCGAAGTAGATGTTCAGATCGACTATGTCGGCTTCTCGATAGACCCGGTCTTCGTTGTCGGCTATGGCCTCGACTACGAAGGCTTCTACAGAAACTTGCCGTTCGTGGGTGTTGTGGACAGCGCCGTGTGGCCGCCCGCGCTCCTTGAACGTCCCAAGTTTGATACTTAGTCGCCTCTCTGTCAGGGAGAGGGCGGAAAGTCGTTGACACGGCACACTGCCATTGGCCACACTCGCGGTACACCATCACAGGGATAGCGCCCTAGCGGCGCGGGGGAGAGGGAAACGATGATCACTGATATTCGCTACAACGCCGTCATGGTGGAGGATCTGGAAGAGGGCGTCCAGATGTGGAAAGACCTGTTCGGCCTCGAAGAGCTGAACCAGGCCCGTGGCAACCAGTTTGGTATCCGTGCCCAGATGCTTGGCTACAACGGCCAGCCTGTCATCGAGGTCATGACCCCCGCCGGCCCGGATACTGCGCTTGCTCGCATGATGGAAGAGCGCAAGAATGAGCGAAACCCCAAGGGCGAGGGCATGTATATGGTCTGTCTTGAGGTTGATGACATCGAGGCGACCATCAAGAATATCGAGGAAAAGGGTGGCCGCATCCAGCGTGAAGAGGGCAACTCCAACGTCGCGTGGGTACACCCACTTGGCACCAAGATGGTGTTCATCGAGTTGCAGCAGCGTGGCGCGGGCGGCATGGGCGCAGCCGGTGGAGGCAGCTAGGCGCGGCCGAGCTGGCGCGTGAACGTCGACACTGATTACCAAGCAAGCCGTCCTGGCCTCCAACGGTCTTTGGGGGCGTGAACGTGCGGAGTGAGAACGCATTCCCTGAACGGGGAGTGAATGAGCTCTTTGCGGAGCTTTGGTCTGTCTATCTGGCTCGCATTGTGCGCCTGCTTGTTATCTCGGTAGTGAGCGCCGCCATTGTGTTTGGCGTCATGTACGGCGTCGACGTGATTTTGCCTGAGGGGAATCAGCCGGCAATCGATGAGATTCGAGCAAGTGTGCAGGAAGGCGAAGTCCCTACTGACGAACAGCTCCAGGAGATAGCTGAACTCCAGTTGGACGATCTGCCTCTGGCGCTCCTTGAGACAGCGCTCATTGTCAGTGCCGCTCTGCTGGTGTCTGCCGTGGCAGCGGGCGCCTACATGTTCGTCATTGGCGCACACTACGTGATTGGCCGCGTCCTGATCTCGGAGGCCCTGACGTTTTCCCTTCAGCGTTTTGGCAGTCTGATTATTACGACCCTAATGGCGCTGGGAGTGGTGTTTGCGGTTTGGACAGTGCTGTTCCTTGCGCCATTCTTGATTGCAAACGCTACGATAGATGCTGCCCTGATTGCCGCTCTGTTTGGCTTACTCTCCTTTACGGGCTTTATAGGCGCGGTGGTCATTACGGCGTACGTCGCCATCCGCTGGACGTTCATCTGGCCCGTCATTGCTTTTGAAGGCCTGATTGGTGTTGCGGCCCTCCGTCGCAGCTGGGAACTGACGGAAAACTTTTGGTGGCGGACGTTCGGTGTCGTTGTCATGACGACTCTCGCTGTCATTGCCATCAGCTTTCCGGGCCTCATCGCGACCGGAGCAGGACTCGATGCGGTCGGGAACTGGTATTCGAACCTCATCGCCCCTGCGATTTCGGGGCCGATTCAGGCAATCATGATATTCCTGATCTATGCAGACCTTCGAACGCGCAAGGAGGACCCGCCCGGCTACGGCCCCGACCAGATTGCGAGTGAACTTAACTTCCAGTCCCAGATATGGGACGACGCGCCATAACGCAGGATGCACTTACCGGGTCTGCCGCCGTGCCGGAACGCGGCACGCTAGCGCCAAAAGCCCCCGAGGCAGGATCGCAAGTTTGAGCCGCAGCGCAGCTACCCGCCGATCACCACGTTCCACTTCCTGATCCGCCATGAGGCGACCAGGCCGTTATTGATGTACGGATCTTTCGCGACGAAGTCATCGATAACGGACGGATCGTCGGTACGGAACACAATAGAGGCGCCGTCAACGGGATCATCATAAGCACCCGCAATAGGCACAATCCCGCGAGCATTGAGGTCCCTTAGAAGAGCCAAATGCTCATCTCGATGCGCCGGCCGACGCTCCAGCACATCCGCTACGTATTCATAGATCAGGATGTAGTACATCTCCCACCTACATGCAATTCTGCGCCGGAACGCGGCATTCCAACTTACTAACTCCGCAACACGGAACGTGAAGATAAGCTGTAGCGCAGCTACCTGAGTCGTGCCAGTTGCTCCTCAATGCGCTGTACTCGCTGGCGTGATTCTTCCAGCCTCTCTTCTTCCTTCGCCACAACCTGCGGAGGTGCCTTTGAGCGGAAACTCTCGTTCGACAGTCGCTGCTCGAGGCCGGTGAGGCGTCCGCGTGTTTCCTCTAATTCCTTTGACAGCCTCGACCGCTCCGCGTCAGCGTCTACCAGCCCGGCCAGCGGCACCATGACCGTCACCCCGTCAAGGATGGCCGTCATCACGGAGGCGGGATCAGGCCGCTCATCCTCGGCCCCGAGCACGCTAAGGGAGGACACACGAGCAAGCACGCCGATAGCTTCACGCGAATCTGCGATTGCCTCCTGAGACTCGGGCACTGCGTCAACGATTGTCTCGATCATGCGCGAATGCTCAACGTTGCCCTCGGCGCGCGCGTTGCGAATGGCGCGCACCACGTTGATGACATCGGCAATCTCGGACTCCGCCGCCCCGTCAACGTGTCCCGTATCTGCCTCCGGATAGGCACTGATCATGATGGACTCTACGCCCCGTGCCAATTCAGGAGCACGGGTGATGAGGCTTTGCCAGATTTCCTCTGTCACGAACGGCATGAACGGGTGAAGTAGCCGCATCGACTGCTCAAGCACGCCAACCAGATAGTGAACGGGTCTGTTATCCCCGTTGCGAATTCGAACCTTGGCAAGCTCGATATACCAATCTGCGAACTCGTCCCAAAGGAAATCGCGGATTATCTGCTCAGCCTGCCCGAGTTGAAAATCCTCAAGGAGACGGTTCACATCGGCTGTGACGCTTGCCATGCGGGAAACAATCCACCGGTCCTCCCGATGCTCCGGCGCGGGCATCTCGCCGCCAACCTCTGTGTTCGCCTGCTCCATTGACCGCACGACAAACCGAGCAGCGTTCCACAGCTTGTTAGCAAAATTGCGCCCCGCCTCCATACGCCCCGGGGTCAGCGCGAGATCGTTGCCGGGTGTTGTGGCAATCGTGAGAGCCATGCGCAGCGCGTCCGTGCCGTACTCCGCGATGCTCTCCAGCGGATCAATCACATTCCCACGCGTCTTTGACATTTTTTGTCGTTGGGCATCACGCACGAGCCCGTGCAGATAGACGGTGCGGAAGGGAATCTCTCCCGTGTTCTCCAGCCCCATCATGATCATCCGCGCGACCCAGAAAAACAGGATGTCGTAGCCCGTTTCCATCACGGACGTTGGATGGAAATACGTGTAATCCTCCGTCTCGTCTGGCCATCCGAGCGTCGAATGCGGCCACAACCCGGACGAGAACCACGTATCAAGCACATCCGGGTCCTGTACAAGGCCTGGTGAGTCGCATGAGGAGCATTCGGGCTGATTCTCTGCTGCCACAATGGGTGTCGCGTCCTTGCCCGCACTCACTCGATCCGAACGCGAGACGATCTCGTCGTGGGTCAAGCCCATGTTGATGAGCTCCGCGTACGTGCCCGACCACACCTCTTGGCCATCCGCGTCGATGATAGGCTCGCGCAGCACCATCTCCAGCCGTTCACCGTCGCATGGACCGCAGAACCATGCCGGTATCCGATGCCCCCACCACAGCTGGCGGGAGATGCACCAGTCGCGGATGCCGTCCATCCAGTTCAAATATGTGCCCGTGAAACGTTCCGGCACGATGTTGATCCGACCGTCTCGAACGGCCTCCGCGGCGCGCTCGGCGAGGGGCAGAATGTCGACGAACCACTGGATGCTGATGCGCGGCTCAATGATCGATTGGCAGCGGTAGCACCGGCCCACACGGTTCTGGTAGTCCTCCGTCTTTTCGAGGAACCCCTGCGCCTCAAGGTCGGCGACGATGCGTTGCCGAGCCTCGAACCGCTCCAGCCCCTCGAACGGCCCTGCATGCTCATTCATCACGCCGTCAGCATCGATGACTTCTATTGCATCTAGGCCATGCCGCTGACCAATCTCAAAGTCGTTTTGGTCGTGGGCTGGCGTAACCTTGAGCGCGCCGGTCCCGAACTCCATATCCACATAGTCATCGCCGACGATGGGAATCTCGCGATCGATGAAGGGCAGGCGCACTGTCGAACCAATGGCGTCCGCAAATCGCGGATCGTTCGTGTTCACGGCAACGGCAGTGTCACCCAAATATGTCTCGGGCCGCGTCGTCGCGACTGTCACGTAACGCCCCGAACCGTCGGTGTACGGATAGTTGATGTGCCAGAGTTTGCCCTCTGTGTCCTCGTACTCAGTTTCGAGATCGGATAGGGCAGTGTGATCCGTTGGGCACCAATTGATCATCCGCTCACCGCGGTAGATGCGCCCCTTGTTGAACAGGTTCACGAACGTGGCACGAACGGCACGCGACGGCCCCTCGTCCAGCGTGAACCGCTCGCGCGTCCAATCGCATGACGCGCCAAGCCGCCGATGCTGGTTCTGTATCGCGCCGCCGTACTCGCGCACCCACTCCCATACGTGCTCCAGGAACTTTTCCCGCCCGATTTCACGACGGTCAATGCCCTGCGACGCCAGGTGATTCTCAACGACGTACTGAGTCGCGATACCCGCGTGGTCCGTCCCCGGTAGCCAGAGTGCCGGGTCGCCCTTCATTCGGTGCCATCGCACCAGCGTGTCCTCGACCGTTGCAGTCAGCGCATGGCCAAGGTGCAGCTGCCCTGTGACGTTGGGTGGCGGCATGATGATAACGAAAGGGTGCCGTTCATGGTCGATGCGCGGTTGAAAATACCCGCGATCCTCCCACCACTGGTAGCGCGCCTCTTCGAATCGGGCCGGATCATACGCGGGCGGCATCTCAGCCGCACGGTCAGTGACGGTTGCCATTAGCGGGCGCTCCGAGGGTTCAACATGGCAGAGTGTTTAGGGCAACAATTCATGGTAGCCCTTATTGTACCGAATCCCCCAGTCATTCCGAGCGAAGCCGAGGAATCTAAAGACCCGCGAAACCTTCTCCTCATTCCGGCGAAAGCCGAGGTTCACCTCCCGTCGCTTGCCCCGTGACCTCAAGTGCCCGTGCATAGTCTTCCGGGCTGTTCATGTTGACGATGACGATCGGGTCTGCGAATTCAACTCTATTGACGCGGTCAGGGTCGCGTTCCGTGATCTCACGCAGACCGCGTTTCGCCTCCGTGATTGCCTCGATCTCAGAGCGCAGGGATGAGTTCATCACAGGTGGATGACCCTCGATGCCCCCGTGCCAAGGATATGTGATCGGCAGCCCGCCTGCGTGATGCGCCTGCACCAACATATCCGTGATGTGCGCAGGCTTCGGCGCATCCATCGCGAGAAAGATCCAGTCCGTGGTGCGAGGATCTCCGGCGGCCAATCCGGCCAGCACCGATGTTGTCTTGCCTTGCGCATAGTCCGGGTTCTCAATGATCTTGTAGACAGGCACTCGCTCGAGCGACTCCGGCAATAATGGCCGATAGTCGTCGGCGTCCTCACCAAGCACAACGATTAACTCGTCGACACCTGAAAGCCCGCCCTGCTCAACCTGATAGGTGAGAAGGTCCTTGCCCATCCAGGGCAGCGTCTGCTTGGGTCGGCCCATGCGCGACGAACTGCCCGCGGCGAGAATAACCAGGGAAACGAATCGGGTATCCGTTCCGGTCACGCGAGTTCCTCGTTGATCACCCGCTGAACAGGGTGCGAACGCGATCCAGCACGGTATCCGCCACCTCGCGCTTCGACATCAGCGGCAGGTCTTCCTGACCGCCGGCCTTGTCGAGGATGACAACACGGTTCGTGTCCACCGCAAAGCCGGCATCAGTCGCGGATACGTCGTTCGCGACGATCATGTCCAGCTTCTTGCCCTCCAGCTTGGCTCGGGCGTTATTGAGCAGGTCCTCCGTCTCCGCGGCAAAGCCCACCTTGATGCCCGGCAGACCGCTAACCTGCGCAAGAATGTCCGGCGTTTTCTGCATCTCGATGGTCAGGCGATCTTGCCCCTCAACCTTTTTCATCTTTTGTCCCGCTGCAGAGATTGGCTCCCAGTCAGCGACGGCGGCCGCCATGACAAGCGCATCTGCGGTGTCATTCAACGCATCTGAGACAGCCGCCAGCATCTGTCGCGCGCTCTCCACCTTGACCACCTTGATGCCCGCCGGATTAGCCAGACTCGCCGCCGTCACCAGAGTCACGCGCGCGCCCCGATCCCGCGCAGCTTCGGCAAACGCATAGCCCTGCTTGCCCGAAGAGCGATTCGTAACGACGCGCACGGGATCGATTGGCTCCTGCGTCCCGCCCGCCGACACGACGATATGCCGCCCCGCCAAATCCTGGTTCGCCGCGAGAACCTCCCCCAGCGCTTCGAGAATCTCCGCTGTCTCAACGAGCCGGCCGCTGCCGACTGCCCCGGAGGCAAGACGCCCTTCATTCGGCCCGGCGAATGCAAAGCCGCGTTCTCTCAGAGCCGCCACGTTTGACTGTGTCGCCGTGCTCGCCCACATGTGGTGTTCCATCGCAGGAGCAATCAGGATGGGAGCTTCCGTGGCGAGAACGATAGTGGAAAGAGCGTCGTCCGCGAGGCCATGGGCCAGCTTTGCCATGATGTTTGCCGTCGCGGGCGCGATGACGATGGCATCCGCCTGCCGAGCTATCTCCACGTGCTCCAGCGGGTCTTCGGAGTTGGCGTCAAAGAGATCAGTAATGACGAGGCGATGTGTCAGGGAACGGAATGTCAGCGGCGTGATGAATTGCTGTGCGGATTGTGTCAGCACAACGTCCACCAGGCCTCCCGCCTGCATCAGCTTGGACGCAATGTCCGCCGCCTTATAGCTCGCGATGCTGCCGGACACGCCCAGCACAATCCGCTTACCGGCTATCGCGTCAACGCCACTCATCGCTTACCCCTGATTCAATTCCCAGATTAGCCGCAAACCCTGAAGCGTCAGGTCCGGCTCAAGTTCATCGATCAAGTCGCACTTCTCTGCAATCGGCTCAGCTAGCCCGCCCGTTGCGATCACACGAGCCTCTGAATCTATCTCAGCGCGAATCCGCTGAATCACACCTTCCATCAGACCAAGATACCCGTACATCAGCCCTGAACGCATCGCCTGATCTGTGTCACGCCCAATGACCTTGTCAGGAAACACCGGGTCAATTGGAGGCAACTGAGCAGCGCGCTTGGTCAACGCCTCCGAAGCCAGCGCGATTCCCGGGGCGATGACGCCCCCGATGAATACTCCGTCCTTCGTCACCACGTCGAACGTGGTCGCTGTGCCGAAATCAACCACGATGCCCGGCCCACCGTACAGCCCGTATGCCGCCGCTGCGTTCACGATCCTGTCCGTGCCCACGCCGTCCGGCTTGTCCACGTCGATCGCTACGCCACGATTCTTCGCTGTCTTGACGTCTAGAGCAGTGACATGAAACGTGTCCGTTGCCGCCCGCTCCATCATCGTCGTTAAGGGCGGCACGACCGAACAGAGTGAAACGCCCTCGATGTCAGATTCACGAATGCTGTGATGCGCCAGCGCGGCGCACATGTAATCGGCAGTATCTGACGGTGATTTGCTTTCCCCAGTCGAGAGACGATCGGACAGAACCATGCTCTCGCCGTCAAAAACGGCGAACTTCAGATTCGTGTTTCCTATATCAACCGCCAACAGCATCTGTCACTCGACTCCCTGATAGCTGTTGCTCCCAAAAGACACACGCAATTATACGCGCGAGGTCTATCCATCGGAGCCGATAGTCTGAAACAATCTGGGAAAAGGAGAATCATCTATGACCAACCCAACCCGCACAATCCTCGTTATCGGGGCGACAGGCAACCAGGGCGGCGGCCTTGTCGGCCACCTGCTTACGTCCAAGGGCTGGCACGTTCGCGGCCTGACGCGCTCTCCGCAGAGCGAAAAAGCGCAGGCGCTCGCCGCGCGTGGTGTAGAAATCGTGCCAGGAGACATGGATGACGTTGCATCGCTTGATGCCGCCATGGAGGGCGCATACGGCGTCTTTTCCGTCCAAGATCAGGCAGCTGAGGATGATCCCATGCATGAGGCGCGGCAGGGCATCGCTGTCGCGGACGCTGCCGTCAGGGCAGGGGTGAGCCATCTTGTCTACACCGCCTCCTGCGGTGCGAAGGAACCGAACCGTGGCGTCCCGTATTGGGATGCCAAAATCGAGGTCATCAAGCACATACGCCAACTCGGCATCCTGTATACAATCCTCCGCCCCGTCTCGTTCGCGGAGAACTATCTCTATGACCGCAAAGGGATCGCCAATGGCGTGATTCGCGGCATGCTGACGTCGGACAAGACCCTACAGGTCATCTCCGGCCATGACATCGGCGCGTACGCTGCCGCCGCGTTCAACAATCCGGACAGGTACGCCGGGCAGGAGATCGACATCGCCGCCGAGACCGTCACTATGAACGACATCGCCGCCGCCCTGGGTCGCGTGGTCGGCCACGACATCCGATACGAACAGATACCTGAAGAAGACTGGCCCCGCGCCTCAGTGCAGTCCGGCATCGCTATGACACGCTGGTACCAGCAATACGGCTACGACGAGGACATACCCGCCCTCAAGGCCAAATGGGGTATCCCAACGCTCACATTCGAAGAGTGGCTTCGCGCCATCGGCTGGCGCTAGGAGAATAGAGGCGGAACCGGCCCCTCTCCCCGGGCGATTATGCCCATCGCCGCCGGAATCTTCTCTATCAGGTCGGACGCCAACAGTCCCGACATCATGTTGTCGTTTGCTTGAGCAGCCAACGCCGCTGCCGTTCCATGGACGTACACGCCCGCCCTTGCTGCCACAGATGTCGTCAGACCTTGTGACAGGAATCCCGTGATGATGCCCGCCAACGCGTCTCCTGTTCCGCCCGACGCGAGTGCAGGGAGCGCCAGCGGGCAGATGGACGGCGGCTCCTCAGGACTCGCAACGATCGTGTACGCGCCCTTCAGCACGACCGTCACGCCCCACTCTGCTGCCTTTTCTTCCGCAATCTCAAACCTGTTCTGCTGAACCTCTTCAGCGGATGTGCCGCAGAGTCGCGCCATCTCGCCCGGATGGGGTGTGATGACGGTCGAACCAGAGAGCGAGTTCCACCAGTCTGGTTTCTCGGCCAGCCGATTCAATGCGTCAGCATCAAGCACGGTGGACGCTTCGGCGGGTAGTTCACGAAGCAGAACATCTGCAAATGAATCGGTGCCAACTGACCGGCCCAGTCCGGGCCCGATGCAAAATGCGTCCGGCGCTTTCGTCTGCAAAGAGGCCATGAGTTGAGAAACTGCCCCTGCTCCGGTCAGGCCGGTCTGCGGGTGGCTCGTCAACGGGATATGTGTTGCCTCCGGTACGGTACTCGCCAGGGAAGCCGTGATCGAATCGGGCGCCGCAATAGCAACAGTTCCTGCTCCGGCCCGCGCCACCGCCAGCGCCGCCAGCGCAGGTGCGCCGCGATACGCCTCCGACCCTCCAATAATCAAGCTGTGCCCGAATGTCCCCTTGTGACCTGTAGCTCTGCGCTCTGGCAGGAGTCCCTGAATGGCGCCAGCTGTGAGAACATGCACGCCGCCGCCGTCATCTGCGTCTCCACCAAGCCCGATTTCAGCTACGTGGATGGCCCCGCAGTACTCCGCGCCTTTCACGGTCAGGCAGCCGATTTTCACGCTGCCAAGCGCCACCGTTACATCTGCTGCGATGGTTGCCGGGTCTACCTCGCCTGTATCCGAGTCGAGCCCCGACGGCAAATCAACGGCCACCACAGTAGCCCTGCTCGCGCCCCGCACTGCATCCAGTGCATTGAGAATCGGCCCCTCAATGGCACGCGACCGCCCTGTGCCGAGCAGGGCATCAACAACAACTTCGGCTTTGGAAACCGTCTCGCCTAGATCGGCCACATCACCTTGCATGATTGAACAGCCGGCCGTTGCGCATTCTTCCAGCAATGCGTCGTCCGCTCGGGGAATGGGGCAAACAACCCAAACGGAAGCCCCCCGTTGCCGGAGTATCCGCGCCGCAATCAGGCCGTCGCCTCCGTTCTTCCCGGGGCCCGCGAGGATAAGAATCCGACGCCCTACAACCCCACCGCCGAGCACATCAACAACCGCATCCGCAATGGCAAGACCGGCCTGTTCCATCAACTCTTCAACGGTTGTCCCCGCTGCTGTTGCGTCATCCTCGATCTGCCGCATCTCCGCGGCTGTGACGGCTCTCATGGCGCACCGCTAGACTGCGAACCTGCCTAATCCGGCGCGTGGTAGGGAGACGGATATTCCGCCGTCCCCACCACGATGGACAGCGCGTATTCAATCGAATGTGTCTGGCTTACTGCTAAATCTGTTAGCCCAATGCGCTCCGCAACGGCTTTCGCCCGACCGTGCAGCCTGACCTCCGGCTTGCCGCCGCGCATCGGCAGGATCTCAATATCCTTCCAACCCACCCCGCGCGCGCCTGTGCCCAGCGCCTTCATCACGGCCTCCTTGCTCGCGAATCGCGCCGCAAGTTCAGGGTCCCGCATCCGGCTTGTGCGCTGTTCTTCCGGTGTGTAGACGCGATCAAGAAACCGCTGCCCGAACCTTTCACGAGCCTCCCTGATTCTCCATACCTCACACATGTCGATTCCGGTGGTCATCATTACGCGCAAATACTCCTCAGTTGATGCAGTCCCCAGATTATCGCAGAACGGAATACGTGCCGTCCCTGCCGTCGCGGACGCTATACTCAGAGAGGGGCAGCTGGAGACGGAGCACGCCATTGACCGCACGTATCATCGACGGCCGGGGCATCGCGGCAGACATTCGCAAGGAAGTCGCTCGTGATGTGGCCGCGCTCAAGGCAAAGGGCGTCATGCCCGGCCTTGCCGCCGTCGTTGTGGGGGATGACCCAGCCTCCCAAACGTATGTTGCCAACAAGGAACGCGCATGCCGCGAAGTCGGCATCTACACGGAGATCCACCGTATAGATTCCTCTGTGTCTCAGGACGGCTTGCTGGATCTCATCGAGTCGCTTAACCGCGCGAACCGCGTCCATGGCATTCTCGTACAGCTGCCACTGCCGTCTCACATTGAGGAGCACGCCATCATCGAATGTGTCCGACCCGACAAGGACGCGGACGGCTTTCATCCCCTCAACATCGGACACCTTGCCATAGGCGACTCCCAGTTCGTGCCGGCCACCCCGTTCGGCGTCATGGAGATGCTCCGGCGAGAGGGCGTCCAGCTTGGCGGCAAGCACGCCGTTATTGTTGGCCGCAGCAACATTGTCGGAAAGCCCATCGCGACGGCATGGATGCAGGGCGATCCGAAGTTTTATCCGCGCGTCACCGTCTGCCACAGGACGGACCCGAACCTCGCTGAGGTGACAAAGCAGGCGGACATCCTCGTAGTTGCCGTCGGCATTCCCGAAGTCATTACGGCTGATATGGTCAAGCCCGGCGCTGTCGTCATTGACGTGGGAATAAATCACCTTGAGGACAAGAGCCAGAAGCGGGGCTACAAGATTGTCGGCGATGTTGACTTTGATTCCGTGTCTGAGATAGCGAGCGCCATCACACCCGTTCCGGGCGGTGTTGGGCCGATGACCGTTGCCATGCTGCTTCGCAATACCGTCTCCGCTGCGCGAGCGCAAATGGGACAGGCCTAAGGTGTGGGTCAAGCGCACCGGCAGCTGAAAGCGCAATGGTTGACACCGACGGCGCGGCTAATTGCCCTGATGTGCGTGCTGTTTGCTCTGGTGCTTGCCGCTGCTTGTGCGAACAACAATGACCTTGGCGCGACGGGTCTGCAGCCGGACGGCAGCTATATCATTGTCGGAACGGAATTCGCCTTTGAGCCGGACATAATCGAGATTCCCGTGAACGAGGAAGCAGTTATTGAGTTTAGGAACCTAGGCACCGTCGACCACGATCTCGTCATCGAAGAGTTCGACGTTGCAACGGGATCGATGCGAATCGGCTCGAAGAAAACAGTCCGGTTCACCCCAACAGAAACCGGAGAATTCGCCCTCATCTGCTCAATACCCGGCCACCCGGAGGCCGGTATGACGGGAACCGTCTCCGTTGTAGAATCACCTTTACAGGCAGTTGCGCAAGGCTGACACATCCAATGACATCTGACGAAACCGGCAAAGATGGCTCCACCCCTTTTATGGTGGCCGATTACGAATTTGAACTGCCGGAGCACCTAATTGCCCAACAGCCTGCCGAGCCGCGTGACCACTCTCGCCTCCTCGTCATTCACCGAGATTCCGGCCTGATAGAGCACAAACATTTTTATGATCTCGGCTCCGTACTCACCGAGGGAGATGTCCTCGTCGTCAACGAGACCCGTGTCATCCCTGCTCGCCTTTTGGGGACGAAGCGAGACGGCGGTGGACGCGTTGAGATTCTCCTTATCCGCCCTGTTGCGGGAAGCGGTGAGGGTGTTGAGGCCAATGAGCGCATGTGGACCGCGATGGTCCGACCCTCGCGCCGCGTCGCTGCAAACACTATCGTGGAGCTGGATGCCCCCGGTGCGCCGCGTGTTCATGTTGGGCAGCAATACACGGACGGCACTCGCCTCGTCACCCTGCCGGAAGGCTTTGTCCTTGATGACGTGGGACAGGTTCCTTTGCCCCCATACATCCGTCAGGAGATCCCCAACCTTGAACGGTATCAGACCATCTACGCGTCCAAACCCGGCAGCGTCGCCGCTCCCACCGCCGGTCTCCATTTCACCCCGGAATTGATGGATGGTCTGCAAGAGCAGGGTATCCGCATTGCCCGTCTCACCCTGGACGTGGGCCCTGGCACATTCAGGCCTGTAAAGGTCGATGACCCGCGCGAGCATGTCATGGGGCAGGAACGATACGAGTTGCCGGATGATGCTGCGGAGACCATCTCGCAGGCGCTCTCTGAGGGCCGACGCATTGTCGCAGTCGGTTCAACTCCGGTCCGCGCCCTGGAATCAATCGCGATCAACCAGAGCCCGAATGATGGAACTGAAGGGCCGAGGACTATTGAGCCCGAGATCGGCGAGACGGAACTCATGATTCTCCCGGGCTTCGAATTCAAAGTCATCGGAGCAATGATTACTAACTTCCACCTCCCGCGTTCCACCCTGCTCATGCTTGCCGCTGCATTCGCGGGCAAGGATCTTGTGGATCGCGCCTATCGCGAGGCAATCGCCCAGGAATACCGCTTCTACTCCTTCGGCGACTCCATGATCATGCTTTAGCAAAGAGGAACAACCATCCATGATTGACCGCGACCGACTAGTAAAGACCTTCACTGACCTCGTCCGTATTGACAGCCCATCTGGTGAAGAAGCCGCCATTGCGGATGTTCTCACGGACCGCCTTACCAACCTTGGATTCACAGTCTCACGTGACGCTTACGGCAACGTCATCGCGAGTGAGCCAGGCGATGATCCTGTTCTCCTCTCAGCCCACCTGGATACCGTTGAACCCGGCCGTGGCGTGAACCCTCTCATTGATGGCGACGTTATTCACACGGACGGCTCCACCGTTCTTGGCGGCGACTGCAAGGCTGGCATCTCCATGATCCTTGAGGCGCTGGAATCTCTGCAGGGCGCTGGTACCGCCCGCCGCCCCGTTGAAGTCGCCCTCACACGCCAGGAAGAAATCGGTCTCGTCGGCGCGAAGAACCTTGACTATTCAATGATTCGTGCCAAACAGGCGGTCGTCTTTGACGGAGAGGGTCCCGCCTACCACGTGACAACGGGCAGCCCCACATACATCGCGTTTGATATTGACGTCACAGGCCGAGCGGCACACGCCGGCGTTGAACCGGAAAAGGGCATCTCTGCCATCCAGATCGCCGCTGAGATGATCGTCCAGATGCGACTGGGGCGTCTCGATGAGAACACCACGTTCAATGTTGGCCTGATTGAGGGCGGCAGTGTCCGCAACGCCGTTCCTGAACATGCGACTGTCACAGGAGAAACTCGCAGCCACGACCCCGAGGCCCTGGAGCGTGTCCGCTCCTATCTGCTCAACATCGTTCAGGACACGCAGGGGCGGTGGTCGGAAGCCACTATCAACTGTGAACTCCAGGAGCAATTCGTCGGCTATCGCCTGGATGAAAATACCGGCCTGCTCGCCCGCGTGAAGGAAACACTCGCGACTCTTGGCATGACCGCTGAACTTGCGGTATCCGGTGGCGGCACAGACGGGAATGTCTTTGTCCTCAACGGAATTGAGGCCGTGGTCGTCGGCGCGGCCATGCATGACGCCCACACTGTCCGGGAGAGCGTCAGGATCTCCGAGCTTGAACAGGGCGCCCAATTCTGCCGTGCCCTCATCCAAAAATAATCCGCTCTTGTCCTGAGTCTGGGGGAGGGCCGTCTCACCCCTCAAAAACCCCACTTTTCGCATTGACATGTGCTTCTTGGCATCCGTATAGTGATAGTTCGCGCCCGTCTTCGGACGGGTGCTGGATGGTTGGCGCCTTAACAAGTGAATAGGTCAAGAAATGGTCAGTATTGTACTGACCGCGGTTCTTCAATGAAAATGGAAACGAGTCAAAACAAGTAGGGTTAAGCTACTAAGGGCGCGTGGTGGATGCCTTGGCGTCAGGAGCCGAAGAAGGGCGTAGCTTGGCTGCGATAAGCCCGGGGGAATTGCCAAGCAAGTTGATCCCGGGATGCCCGAATGGGGAAACCCGGCCCGCTTCATCGCGGGTCACCGCCGGCCGAACACATTAGGCCGGATGGAGGCAAGTCAGAGAACTGAAACATCTAAGTACCTGGAAGAAAAGAGATTATTCCCCTAGTAGTGGCGAGCGAACGGGGAACAGCCCAAACCGGGGAGGCCTAACGGACGCGGGTCCTATGCCTGTTCGGGGTTGCGCGACGTGATGGGAGAGATCCCGCGATCTCTCGCGGAGTTACCAACCGGACTCCAGCCGAAGGTCCGTGGAAACGGCCACCAAAGAAGGTGATAGTCCTGTAGGCGAAGGGGAATGGCTCCGTGCATCGCGGACGAGAGTACCACGGGACACGGGAAATCTTGTGGGAAGCTGGGGAGACCACTCTCCAAGGCTAAATACTCCTGACGACCGATAGCGTACCAGTACCGTGAGGGAAAGGTGAAAAGTACCCCGGGAGGGGAGTGAAAGAGATCTGAAACCGCGTGCCTACAAGCGGTCAGAGTTCCTCGAAAGAGGGATGATGGCGTGCCTATTGAAGAATGAGCCGGCGAGTTAATCCGTGTGGCGAGGTTAAGGATGTGGCCATCCGCAGCCGTAGCGAAAGCGAGTCTGAACAGGGCGCCACAGTGGCACGGATTAGACCCGAAACCTGGTGAGCTACCCATGGCCAGGGTGAAGCGAGTCTAAAAGCTCGTGGAGGCCCGAACCGGTGAACGGTGCAAAGTTCTCGGATGAGCTGTGGGTAGAGGTGATATGCCAATCGAACCAGGAGATAGCTGGTTCTCCCCGAAATGCATTGAGGTGCAGCCCCATGGGTTCACCTCCGGAGGTAGGGCTCTGAATGGGCTAGGGGGCGAGAGCTTACCAAACCCAATCAAACCACAAATGCCGGAGGTCCAGACCATGGGAGTGAGTCGGCGGGGGATAAGCTTCGTCGTCGAGAGGGAAACAACCCAGATCACCAGCTAAGGTCCCTAAGTGCGGTCTAAGTGTCCAACGAGGTGGAGTTCCACAGACAGCCAGGAGGTTGGCTTAGAAGCAGCCACCCTTGAAAGAGTGCGTAACAGCTCACTGGTCGAGGGACTCTGCGCGGACAATGTACCGGGGCTTAAGTCCGCCACCGAAGCTGTGGACTTTCTCCTTTGGGAGGGAGTGGTAGGGGAGCGTTGCCTGTGCAGTGAAGCCCAACCGTGAGGTTGAGTGGAGCGCAGGGAAGTGAGAATGCCGGCATGAGTAGCAATGAACCCGGGTGAGAATCCCGGGCGCCGAAAACCCAAGGGTTCCTACGCCACGGTTGTCGACGTAGGGTTAGCCGGGCCTAAGCTGAGGGCGAAAGCCGTAAGCGATGGACAGCTGGTTAGTATTCCAGCGCCGCCGGTGTGTCGTTTTAAAGCTGCGGAGTAACGCAGGAGGATAGGCGGGGCATGCCTATTGGACATGGTGTGTCCCTGATCCCAGCCGATGCCGGGATAGGCAAATCCGTCCCGGATATAGGTAGGTGAGGAGAGGGGAGAGCTTTCTCGCTACGGCGATAGGGCGATCCCGCTGAGTTCATGCTGTCTAGAAAACCTTCGTATGCTATGGCACACAGGCGCCCGTACCGCAAACCAACACAGGTGGGTGCTCCGAAAACGGAGAAGGCGTTCGAGATAACCCCCCTTAAGGAACTAGGCAATCTAACCCCGTAACTTTGGAAGAAGGGGTGCCTTTGGGCGTGGCAGCTTCACGCCGCCGCGCTCTGGAGGTCTCAGAAAACCGGCCCGAGCGACTGTTTAACTAAAACACAGGTCTCTGCGAAGGAGTAATCCGACGTGTAGGGGCTGACGCCTGCCCAGTGCCGGAAGGTTAAGAGGAGAGGTGCAAGCTTCGAATTGAAGCCCCGGTGAACGGCGGCCGTAACTATAACGGTCCTAAGGTAGCGAAATTCCTTGTCGGGTAAGTTCCGACCCGCACGAATGGCGTAACGACTTGGGCGCTGTCTCGAGGGGGGGCTCGGTGAAGTTGAAGTACCCGTGAAGATGCGGGTTACCCGCGGCAGGACAAAAAGACCCCGTGGAGCTTTACTGTACCCTGGCATTGTGTTGGGGCCAAAGATGTGTAGGATAGGCGGGAGGCTGTGAAGTGTCGGCGCCAGCCGGCATGGAGCCAACCTTGAAATACCGCTCTTCTCTGGTTTTGATGCTAACCCCTGATCAAGCAGGGAGACCGTGTCAGGCGGGCAGTTTGACTGGGGCAGTCGCCTCCCAAAAGGTAATGGAGGCGTCCAAAGGTTCCCTCAGGGTGGATGGAAATCACCCGTGGAGCGCATTGGCACAAGGGAGCTTGACTGTGAGGCCTACAAGCCAAGCAGGGACGAAAGTCGGGCAAAGTGATCCTACGGTACCGTGTGGAAGGGCCGTGGCTTATCGGATAAAAGCTACCCCGGGGATAACAGGCTGATCCTGCCCAAGAGTTCACATCGACGGCAGGGTTTGGCACCTCGATGTCGGCTCAACGCATCCTGGGGCTGAAGGCGGTCCCAAGGGTTCGGCTGTTCGCCGATTAAAGCGTTACGCGAGCTGGGTTCAGACCGTCGTGAGACAGGTCGGTCTCTATCCGCCGTGGGCGTAGGAGGTTTGAGGGAAGCTTTCCCTTGTACGAGAGGACCGGGAAGGACGGACCGCTGGTGTGCCAGTCGTCTCGCCAGAGGCGCCGCTGGGTAGCCATGTCCGGACGGGATAAGCGCTGAAAGCATCTAAGCACGAAGCCCCTCCCAAGATTAGACCTCCCACTTGGTTAACGAGGTAAGGCCACTGGAAGACTACCAGTTTGATAGGCCGCATGTGGAAGCGCAGCAATGTGTGGAGCTTAGCGGTACTAATCGGCCGAGGGCTTAGCCCTTACTACCTCGTTTCCACCCCACAAAGAAGATCAAAGGTCAGCACACAAGACCACTCTTGACCCATTCACTTGTTTAGGCGCCAACCGCCATCATCTCCTTTGCCACCACTGATAGCGGCGCGTATACTTGGACTCACGTTTCATCACGACGCGGGGTGGAGCAGTGGCAGCTCGTTGGGCTCATAACCCAAAGGTCGCAGGTTCGAGTCCTGCCCCCGCTACCAAATCTTTTCTCGGTTCGCAATCATTGTTGACAACAGAATGCGATTGCGTTCCGCGTTCCGACGAAGACCCATGCCACGCTCACTGACACTCTTCAACCTCTTCGGCGCAGAGGTGAGAATCCACATCTCGTGGCCTATCATCGCCGTCTTCATTACCACCGTCTTTGCGCTCGCTATCCTCCCGGATCGAAACCCTGGCTGGAGCGCACTCCAACTCTGGCTGACCGGCGCACTGATCGCCGTAACTCTTGCCGCCTCCATTCTTGTCCATGAACTCGCCCACGTCGCCATCGGGAGACGACTCGGCATGAAAGCGACAACCATCACCCTATTCATATTCGGCGGGGTCTCTGCCATGGAAACCGATGCGGCCAAACCGAGAGCGGAACTCCTCGTCTCCCTCGCCGGCCCGCTAACCAGCCTCGTTATCGGGCTCCTCGCGATTGTGCTACTGAGCCCTGAGACCCTCGGCGCGCCCGCTGCTGATGCATCATTCGCCCAGACGATGCTTTACTACATAGCCCTCACCAACATCGTGTTGGGCATCTTCAACCTGATTCCCGCCTTCCCGCTCGATGGCGGCCGCGTCCTGAACGCCATCCTCTGGATTATTACCGGAGACCGACGACGCGCCTTACGAACGGCGTCACTCATCGGCCAACTCGGGGCAGCCGCGATGATCGTCTACGGTGCCTACAACCTCTTCTTAGGAGAGCTGCTCATCGGCGTCTGGTTCATCGCCATCGGCGTCTTCCTCATGGAAGCAGCGGTGGGAGCAAGCGAGTCAAGGAGTGTTGACGAAACAAGAGCAACATCCTGAACGGCCTGATCAAACGCCATTCGGTTGCGCTGTGAAGGCACCCGATAGCCGCTGATCTTCCGCACGAACTGCAGCGCCGCCTCCCGAATCTCATCCTCGGACGCCGCCGGCCCGTCACTGACCCTCAAGCGCTTAATACTCCGGCACATCTCGAAATCTCCTTATGATGTCGCCACATCAAGATGCCGATCGGTGTATACGGTCGGCGTTTATTCTGCAGTCAGACGTTTTAACTCCGTCGGGAGTTCTGCCCCGCCGTACACTTCATCCAGGAACTCAAAGATAGCCGGATGGTCGTCCTCTATGTCATCGCGGCTGTTACTGAGGCTATACCATGGGAATGAGTACACTTCAAAATAAGCCGTGCTAAATACTGCAAAGAACTCCCTGGTATTAGACATTAGATATGTTTCCGGATAGAGGTTGTCTTGCAAAGCCGAATCATAAAAGGCATCCCACTCACTGTGATCCTCTGCCGTGAAACAGAGGTTTTGAATGCTATGAGCGAATTCATGGACTGTGGTATGCGCGATGCGCCAAACGGGACCCACATTAAGTCCGAGTAGTTTTTCTTCTGAGATTGCCATTAACGCGAGGCCTAGTCTTGTGCTGTTGAGGCCGCGTAAGGATGCCCACGACCTTCCATCATGAGTTGTAGTTGTTACGTCCTCCAGATGAGCATATTCTGGCAACGCAGTGATTTTTTCATCCTTTGAAATGATTGCCACTTCCATGCCTGTTTCAGCTATGCACTCGGCAATGTCTGGCCGGCCGGATAGCATAGGGCCAATCATACCTGCCGCTGAGCTAAGGGCCATTGGATCGATCGCGTCACTTCCTTTGATAGTGACGCCCTTGACGGTAAGGAACTGGGTATAGTACTTGTCTTCTGGGCTAGGAGTAGGTGTCGGCGTCGGGGTGAGAGTAGGTGTCGGTGTCGGGGTGAGAGTAGGTGCCGGCGTGGGGGTGAAGGTAGGTGTCGGCGTGGGGGTGAAAGTAGGCGGTGGCGTGGGGGTGAAAGTAGGTACTGGTGTCGAGGTGAGAGTAGGTGCTGGCGGCGGCTGCGGGGTAGCTGTTGGTTCGGGTGTTTCGTTAGTGCATCCGATCAGTACAGCAGACGCTACGATGAACCCCGCAGCATAGACTAACCAATTGCCACACTTGGATCGAGACATCTTGTGGAGCCTCCCAACATCCATGAGAGTCCGAGAGCCGTGCCGGTGTGCCAAACAAGCTTGCTCACTCCTGCGAGAGCATGTCAACCGAATCTCCCCCTCTGCTATTCTGTCCACATGACGGCATCCAATAGTTCAAACGGCGCCAATCCGGACATCCGCCAGCGCGCGCGTGACATCATCTCCGGCTACGTCGGCCACAAGGGCGCGCTCCTCATGGCACTGCTGGATGTCCAATATCAGCTCAACTACATCCCTGAAACAACGGTTGATGACGCCGCCGAGATACTCGGCTATTCGCAGCCGGAGGTTTGGGGTGTCCTCTCCTTCTACTCTGATTTCTCCGTCGGGCAGGGCAGCGACCATTTCATCGACGTATGCATTGATGCCCCATGCCACGTCACCGGCGCGCGTTCTATCGAGCGCTCCATCCGGGACGCGGTGGCTGATTCGGATGTCGAAGTCCGCACTATCTCCTGCCCCCGACTCTGCAACCAGGCGCCGGTTGTCGCTTACGACCAACGATGGCGAGGCCAACTAACCCCGGATACCGCCGCCGAATTCGCTCGAAACATGGGAGTTGCTTCTTAGCTATGCCGTCCGATCTCTACACAACCCTCAAACAGGAAGCTGACGCCGCGTGGGCGGAATGGGATGACCCGTCCGCCGCCCGTGTTAGCGTCGGTATCTCTGCCGCAGCTCTCACCGTCGGCGCGGGCGAAACACTTGAGGCCGTCCGACGTGCGCTCCATACGTTCAACATCAAAGCCCGTGTGCTTGAAGTCGGCGATATGGGCTTCTCATGGGCCGATCCCGTTGTCCATATCGCCCCGCCCAACATGCCGCGCATTACCTACGGCAATGTAACGGCAGACAAAGTTAATGACCTTATTCGTGATGTGCTGATAGACGGCAACCTCCGTCCTGACCTTGCGCTCGGTGTGCAGGACGACACGCCCATCGCCGGCGCAGACACTCCTCTCCTCAATGAACAGCCGTGGATGCGCGATCAACTCCGACTCTTGATGGCCAATTTCGGCCATATTGAACCCGGCAACCTGATGCACTATGTGGCGCGCGGCGGGCTGGAGTCGCTGGACAAGGCACTCCACGAAATGTCGCCGCAAGACGTTGTGGATACGGTTCGCAACTCCGGCCTCCGTGGCCGTGGCGGCGCTTTGTTCCCGGCCGGCGTCAAGTGGAGTTTCATGGGCCCGCCCGGCCCAGGCGATCGCTATCTCGCCATCAATGGTGAAGAGGGAGACCCCGGTGCGTTCACGGACGCCGCGATCTTTGAGAACGATCCTCATCGCTTGCTTGAGGGTGTGCTGATAGCGTCATATGCAATGGGCGCGAACAAGAGCTATATCCACATCCGTGCGGAATATCGGCTACCACTTGAACGACTCCGACGCGCCCTCCATGAGATGGAGGAGCGCGGACTGGTCGGCGATAACATCATGGGAACCGGCTTCTCCCATGAGGTTGAGATTGAGGCCACCGGCCACGCCTACATCTGTGGTGAGGAAACAGCCCTGATGGAGTCAGTTGAGGGCCATCGCGGCGCGCCGCGCCCGCGCCCCCCGTTCCCTGCCGCGTACGGCATCTTTGGCCGACCGACCACCATCAACAACGTCAAAACGATTTCCTACGTGCCGACCGTGCTCGAGATGGGTGCAGAGGCGTTCGCCGCCATCGGCACGGAGAATGCATCCGGCACGGCAATGTTGTCACTTTCCGGCCATATAAATAAACCGGGAATTGCAGAAATCCCCGTAGGAATTAATTTGGCCGGCGTTATCGAAAACGTCGCGGGTGGCATACGAAACGGCAAGCGAGTGAAGGCCCTCCAGTGCGGCGGTCCGCTCGGCGGCATCATGCCCGCCTCTGAAATGGACATGCCCACTGAATTCCAGGCAATGACTGCCAAAGGCAGCCCGCTTGGCTCAGGTGGGATCCTCGTCCTTGATGAGGACACCTCCATCGTGGATGTCGTCAAGAACATCGCCGAGTTCATCGATGCGGAATCGTGTGGCAAGTGCTTTCCATGCCGGAAGGGCGCGACGCACATCTCCCGCCTGCTGGCAACCATGACTGAGGGGTATGCGCAGGAGGGCGACATTGCCAAGATGCAGAACGTCGGCACTGCCATGGTGCAGGGCTCACTCTGCGGCCTCGGCCAACTTGCTCCCGGTGTCCTAAATAGCGCAATCCGCTACTTCCGTGAGGAATTTGAAGAGCACATAAACAACAAGTACTCCTCCATAGACTAATGCACTGCTTGACGCGCGAGGAGTAGTGAGTTGCCAAAAGTAATCCTCGATATGGATGTGGGCGTTGATGACTCCCTCGCCATCCTCCTTGCGCTCCGTTCCCCGGAACTTGAAATCCTCGGCATCACGGCTGTCGCCGGTAACGCCCCTTTGGAAAACACGGCGAATAACGTGCTGCGTGTGCTGGAGGCAGCCGGTCGAACTGAAATCCCTGTTGCGCGCGGCGCTGCCAAACCGCTCACCCGAGAACCTGAGGCCGCCCTCCATGTTCACGGCAATGATGGCCTCGGTGGCTCTCCTGTCCCCCAGCCCACACAGATGACTTTTGATGAGCGCCCTGCTGTACGGTTCATCTCCGACATTGTCATGGCACATGAACCCGGTGAAATCACTCTGATTCCCACGGGCCCCATGACAAACGTCGCGCATTTGATGCGTGAGGCGCCGGATGCCTTTGCGCGCCTCAACAGCATCGTGCTGATGGGCGGCGCCTTCGCGCTCACGCCGTACGGCCACGGAAATGTCACCACCGTCTCCGAGTTCAACATCTGGGCCGATCCCGAAGCGGCCGCGGAATTGGTGCAGGCCGACATTCCCATCACTGCCGTCGGACTCGACGTCACAACTGATCCCTCAGGCTCCATCAACCCCGAACGCCACGAGAGCCTCCGAAATAGCGCCGACCCCTATGCGCGGGTTGCCGGAATGATCAGCGCACAGGTGCTGGAGCGGTTCGGCGTAGTCAACATCCATGACGCGCAGGCCGTTGCCTTGGTCATCGACCCTAGCCTCTTCCAAACTGAAACCTACCCCGTGGAAATCATCACGCAAGAAGGATCCGTGCGTGGACAGACCATCGTAGATCGCCGTCCCGGGCGCCGACGTGGCAGCGGCCCTGAGATTGATGTCGCCACCGCCGTCGATGGCCCGCGCTTCCTTGAACTCCTCTTGGGTCGGCTAACGCAAGAGGCGTGACGACTACGTACGCGCCCCTCGTCGTTGCAGTGGGGGCCATCAACTGGGACGTAACCCTGTTCGTGGAATCACTGCCGTCACCGGGCCAGGAAGTCACTGTCTCTGACGTTGCCCGTGTTCCGGGCGGCACTGCCGCCAACGTTGCCGTCGCGGCAGCACGGCTACTCGCACCGGATGCCGTCGCTTTTGTTGGCGCGCTTGGCGATGACGACACCGCAAACCAACAGCGCGACATTCTGCAATCAGAGAGAGTTTCTACGGATGGCATAGTGACGATTCCTGAAACTGAGTCCGGCCAGGCATTCATCCTCGTTGATACGAACAGTCAGAACGTCATCGCCAGCGCGCTCGGTGCAAACGCCTTGCTCACACCTGAACATATCCGCCAACCGCATGTCCGGAACATGATCCTGAATGCCCGCGCCTGCGCCATTACCGATCCGCCCCTCTCTGTTATTGAGGAAATCCTGTATATCACCACCGCAACCTACTGCCGTGTTTCCTGGGACCCCGGCGTGCTGGTCACTGGCGATAAGAGCATCGTTCTCCCCATGGCTCGTCGTATGGATACGCTCCTCCTGAATGAAGAAGAAACGTTGACTCTATTTGGTGAAACTGACCCTCCTACCATTGCTCGGAGATTGCAAGGTGAAGGCTGGACCAACCGAATCATCCTTAAGCAGGGCGGGCAGGGGGCGACCGTCATTGACCTTGCGAACGGCCAACTCATTGACGTTTCGCCGCTCCCGCTCAGGGAGCTCGGCATGAATCCGGTCAACAGCGTCGGCGCAGGGGACGCCTTCCATGGAGCGCTCGCTGCACTTGAAGCCGAAGGACAGGAACCGGCTGATGCACTCCTCGGCGCGACGGCCGCCGCGGGCGTCAACGTCTCTCGTGCTGGGACACGCGACGCGCCAACGTCCGATGAACTGACACAGGTTCTCACCGCGTGGCGTGAGATGGGCGGTTCCGTAAGACCGATTCCCCTTTAGTCGCCCGAAAACAGTGAGGATACATACAGCTGTGTCGGTGGATACAATTGGACGCAGCGCATCGTACGTACAGAGCGGGAAAGTATGTGATCGAAAGAACGTGGCCTGGAATAAGTGCACTGGTTGTAGTCACGCTGGTGATCGTTCTGGCCTTTGCATCTTGTGACAGGGCTTCGGATTCAACTGTCACTTCCGAACCGACTCCTCAATCAATGACCGACCCCTCATCTGCAGACGAGGCACCTCAGCCCGGGCCGACTACCACGAACCAACCTCAGTCCGATCCAACACGAACTCCAATTCCCACACCCACGCCCGAGATCGAGTCCCACAGAGAGCGGGCCATCGCTGCGCTCCAGTGGGTAGCGGATGGAATTACTCCCGGTCAGGAGCCGGCCGCGTACGAAAACATCAGATCAATCGCCAAGAGCCAACCCGTGCTCTTTGACGTGCTGATTGAGAAACCGTGGCTGGATATGCGGCAGGTGTGGGCTGGCAACCCCTCGATGGCAGACATGCTTGAATTTGCCAATAAGAGACATAGCCAGTTTGCATCCATTAAGCCTGAGATCTATGCAATGCCGTTCATGGACACCCTCAATGCGGGTGATGACTTGGCAGTCGAATACCTGGTTACTGTCCTGAACTCTGACGCCGATGGTTATGCGTTGTTGCTGGACTTATCGGGCTATGAAGATGGTGTGCCGGATGGCAACAACGCGGTTTCCAACCTGTTGATCGACTATATCGCCGTGAAGGCTCCTGACAATCCGGCGCCGGTAAACGAGATTCCCTGGTTGCTGGATGACGCGGAACGTGCAGAGGACTTGTTGCAGTTAGCGCTCAGCTCACCTGCCGCCCTTTCAGTATTGTTGGAGCATTACGGTACCGGGGAAATCCCAGCGGCTCTCATCACTGCCTTCGTCGGTCTTGCCGGCTGGCATCCCCCTAGTGCTGTTCGGGCGGCTGAGATGCCCTTCGCAGAAACCTATGATGACGTTGACGTTAGAATCGTCGATGTCCTGCGCCAAACGGCCAGAAATGATCGGGAAGACCTTGAACATGTCTTGACGACGTATGAAGCCCGTGGCGGGATTCGGGAGAGGGACCTCCTGGACCTGGAACTGATCAGCCTCGAATTGTCCGAACCGGAACTGAGCGCGATTCTTGCCGACCTGCCATGGGTGCAAGACGGATTTCACTACCGGCCCAGGGATTGGGTGCCCAGAGGAAGCCCAAACGCAGCTGAGCCCTCGGAATGGAATCCGTACGTTCCGCTCTTTCTAATCATGGAATCCGAAGAGAGAGTTCTTCAGACCCTCATTGAGGGAGCCGACAGACGAAACCCCGCCGATGTTTCGCTGTTGGCCCGGAAAGCCTGGGTGCAGGACGGAGTGAACGCTCTTGAATTCGAGATCATCGAGCAGGTGTTGAGGGTTTCAAGCATATACCGGCTCGACGATCCCAGTATCGCCGGGATGCCGTTCCTTGATACGCCGGAATACGTTGACCTGGATGTGCTCAATACTCTGGCCGAAATTGATCGACTCTATCGTGATAGCGAAGAGGCGATAACCATTGATGCCTTCGCGGGCGGAATAACGGATGAATCGGCTTCCTATTTGCAGTTGCTGGCCCTCGAAGCAGATCACGCTGAAGCGGGTGGCATCGTCAAGGCATCACTCTGGAGAGATGGACGACTAGCGCCGGAAGAGGAGTTTGTCGTCCGAAGGTTGCGTGACGCCGCCAAGTATAGCGAGGACGTGTTGGAGGCTGTACTCCGGATGCAGTGGGCACGGGACGGACTTAATGTGCACGAAGTCCGCGTTCTGGACGAACTTCGACGTCTACACGACATCGACGCCGCCATGGATCTGCTTGATATGCCATTCCTTGAAGATGTGGGTCCTTTCGAAGCTCCCGCAATTGAATCGCTCGTGACCCTCCATCAGAGCAGCTCGAGCATCAAGATTGACTTCACCGGAGTATATGACTACGTCATTGGACATGAGGCTCTTGTTGGCGGCGTCACTGACGACAGCGCACTAGTTCTCTCCGAGATGGCGCCTCTGGTGCAGGGCGTCGCGAGGGGTTTGGGCTCCGCACAAACGGGAGATGCCGTGGCTGCAGCCATTGATGAACTGTTATCAGGCCCCGGCATCTTCATTGAAGAAGGCACAGCACGATTTTCCGGTGGAGAAAGCACGAACGTCAGAATCGTCACGCCTGAGGCAATCAGCGTGGACCCCGGCGCTATTGCTGCTTACGTGCGCGCTGCTGAACACCACGTCAACTACCTGCAGGCCGCGCCGCATGCTGACCAATTTGTTACATGGCATTTCACCGGATGGGCGAGGTTTCACGCGACGGGTGAGCCCATCCGCGACATTGACACGACATTTATGCTGGACGACTGGCAGGCCGCAGGAAGGATTATGAATACACTTGGAAAACCCCTCGGCAACAGGTGGCTCAAGACAGGTGTTGACGTCGCGTTGCAGGTGGTTCACACAGGTATTCAATATCCCTACGGCAGAACCCTCGAGGATATCTCGTACTGTCATGGTCGGAATTCCATTCACACGACGTTTGTGATCGGCAATCAAGATATTATTCAATGCCATGGCTCTGCCGGCATAAGCATCTTGTTGGGTTTGCTGGACAACCTTTCTGAAAGAGCGTTCCGCGACAGTCTACGGATTACATACGCCCACGCCCGGGAAAACTCACTGCGGGGGAACAGCTTGTGCGCTGAGGGCATAGGCAGCCTCTGCTCGTTGTGGGAGGGCTTTGTGACGCAGGCCACGCCTGCAAATGCCGCCATCGCAATTCCCATCATCAACAAGTGGTACCTGGGGTCGGAGGACGGTTACCGGCAATAGTCGGCACGCCCTATGGCCTCCCAGCTATGATGGTATGGAACGACCAGACAGCATCCAATTCTTGCCCCGCATCACAGGAGGAGAGGCATGAAGGTAACGACTGAATTCGATCCGGCGTACACCTATATGACGGTGGAGCTCGACGAGGGTGAGTCAGTCAGGGTTGAACCCGGCGCGATGGCTACCTCGCAGGGCGTCGAAATGCAGACGGGCATGACAGGCGGCGGCCTCTTTGGCAAAGTCCGCCGAATGGTCGCGGGGGAATCGTTCTTCGTCAACACCTTTACCGGAGGCCCCGGCGGCGGATGGGTTGGCCTCGCCTCAACAATGCCGGGAGATATGAAGTCATTTGATCTTGAGCCGGGTCAAAACCTGTACATACAGGGCGGTTCGTTCCTGGCCTCCGACTTGAACGTGGAGTTGGATACCAAGTTCCAGGGAATGCGCGGCATGTTCAGCGGGGAGAACCTCTTCTTCCTGCGCGCCTACACGGAGCGCGGCACCGGCACGGTCTATTGCAACTGCTACGGCGCTATTAAGGAGCTCACCGTCTCTGGCGATGAGGAACTGGTGGTGGACACCGGCCATCTTGTCGCGTTCACTGATGGGGTCGAATACTCCATCGGCAAAGTCGGCGGACTCGTCTCCCTGATTGGCGGCGGTGAGGGCCTGGTCATGAAGTTCCGTGGGGAAGGCAAGGTTTGGGTGCAGACACGTACAATCGCTACCTTGGCCGACCTGCTGAACCCCCTCATCTCCAAGAACTGAGCGACACCCTGCAGAGGAAACCAATGAGCAAGAACGGACAACGCGCCGTGCGGCCCCGCCCATGGGACGCATTCATCAGCGACCGCGACCGCGAGATCTATGCGAAGAGCGGATTCGGCGCGAGTGTCGGTGTCGGTGAACGCCCGGCCCTGCTGATCATCGATGCCCAGTATCGAACGACAGGCGAAGGCCCAGTCCCCATCCAGGAGGCGATGGAGCAATACGCTACCGCGGTTGGTGAGGACGCTTGGCACGCGGTCGACAAGATTGAGCAACTGGTCAAGGTCTTCCGCGCCAAGGGTTGGCCCGTTATGTACGCACAGGGCGAACGTACCGGCGCGCAAGAAGGCGCGCGCTACACGGACAAGATTCCGTCCCTGTCCGCCGACTACAACCTGCCCGGCAGCCGCGGTGCCCAGATCGTTGAACCGCTTACGCCGGAGCCAGAGGACATCATCATCTACAAGCGGTTCCCCTCCATCTTCTTTGGGACCAACCTCGTCACGCAGCTTGTCGCGGCGGGCGCGGACACGCTTGTTGTCGTTGGATGCACCACGAGCGGATGCGTCCGCGGCACCGTAGTTGACGGCATGAGCTACGGCTTCCGCTGCATTGTGCCGGAGGACTGCGTCTGGGATCGCGGACAGGCATCCCACGCCATCAACCTGTTCGATATTGCCCAGAAATACGCAGATGTCATGCCTCTCGATGAGTTGACGCCCGTCCTCGATGGCGTCCCCGCCCGCAAGGAAAACGCCGCTACTGTGTGATGTCATTCCTGCGAAAGCGGGAATCTGGATTATGACTACCAAGGCAGCCCAACTCCGCAGCCTCCTCAATGCGGATACACCCTTAGTTGTCCCGTTCGCCTATGACGCCTTCTCCGCCAAGCTCATAGAAGCCACAGGTTTTCCCGCCGCTGGCATCAGCGGCTCTTCCGTCGCCGCCTCTGCATTCGCCCTGCCTGATGTTGGATTGCTTTCGCGCGAGGACGTTGTGGGACAGGCACGCCGTATCGCCGCTGCGGTCACTATCCCTGTCATCGCCGATGCCGACACTGGCTACGGCGGCCCGTTGCAGGCTGCACACACCATCCGTGCAATGGAGGATGCGGGCATTGCAGGCCTTTTCATGGAAGACCAGGAAGACCCCAAACGCTGCGCACACTTGGCAGGAACAACTGTCATCCCGACGGAGGCGATGCTTGGCAAACTCAAGGCCGCGCTTGGCGCACGCCGGGATAACGACTTCCTCATCATTGCCCGCACGGATGCCGTGGAGACCGAGGGAATCGAAGGCGCAGCAAAGCGTGCCCGTTCCTATCTTGACGCCGGCGCCGACATGGCGTTCCTGGCGGGCCCAGGCACAGTGGAAGAACTGGAACAATTCCCGAAGCTGGTCGGGCAGGGCAAGTTCATGGTCGTGCTGACGGAGGGTGGAAAGACGCCGCTCCTGCCTGCCTCTCAACTCTCGGACATGGGCTACGGCCTCATCGGTTATTCCGGACTCACCATGGGCTCCGCTGCAAAGGCCGTGCAGGACAGCCTGGACGCCTTGAAAGAGCATGCCGGCAATGTCGATCTCAGCGACCGCGTCATGCCGCTCAGCGACCGTAACGAAGTTCTTGAACTGTCGAAGTGGCAGCAGTTAGAGACTGATACGCTGTCCGAGTGATTCTCTTCGCAGAGGCGAATCGAGGTTTGACGAAAGCACCTTGTTTACAGGACAAGCTATCGGCATGCTCCACAATCTGCTATAAAGGTGACATGGAAGCAGCCCCCCTGCTTGAAGCAACTAATCTCACCAAGCGCTACGGTAGAGTCCTCGCCCTCGACAACGTCACATTTACCGTCGGTGATGGCATTACGGGCCTTCTTGGTCCCAACGGCGCCGGGAAGAGCACGGCCATCAAGCTCTTCCTCGGTTTGCTCCAACCCACACAGGGCGCCGCCCAGGTAATGGGCGCTCAACCTTACCATGACGTGAATGCGCGCTCGCTCATTGGTTACATGCCGGAGCATGACTGCCTCCCGACATCCGTAAACGCCTCAGAGTTCCTGACGCATATGGCGCAGGTCAGCGGCCTGCCCCCCGCGCAGGCGCGCACCCGGGCCGCGGATACCATGCGCCATGTCGGCCTTGATGAAGCCCGCTACCGCAGCATCGGAGAGTACTCCACCGGCATGAAGCAGCGCGTCAAGCTTGCGCAGGCCATTGTGCACGATCCGCGTCTTGTGCTTCTTGATGAGCCAACTGCCGGACTCGATCCCGGCGGGCGCGAAGAGATGCTTGATCTCGTCAGACGGACGGGCCGCGACTTCGGCATCAGCATTGTCTTCTCATCCCACCTGATGGGTGAAGTGGAGCGGACGTGCGACAACATCATCGTGTTGGAGGCGGGCCGCATTACGCATGAGGGCAGCGTTTCCGGATTCACGGAAAACACTGACGTCTTGTCGGTTGACATCGACTCTCGTCATGACGAGTTCATTTCCGCTCTGACGACCCGTGGTATTGAGGCGCAGCGAGACGGCAATTCCGTCTTGGTCGGGCATGAGAGCGGCGAGCATCTTCCGGCCATCCAGGATGCTCTCATCGAGGCTGAAGCGCCGCTCCGCCGCATGGCATACCGCCGCCGCATGTTGACTGAAATCTTCCGCGACGAACCAACGGACTGACCGCGTATGGAATCCCGTCCTTCAGGCCAACTCTTTGACATCGGCTACCAGCGCTATGACGGCCCTCGACAGGGTCGGAATCGAGCCCGCCTCGCCCTGTTCGTCAGCGGCGTCCGCCAGTCGCTTGGCCTTGGCCGAGGCGGGCGATCCAAGATATTGCCCGTGCTCATGGTGTTGGTATCCGTCGTTCCGGCAGCGGTCATCCTCGTCATCGCCGCCATAAGCGGCGGGATCATAGATCGCCCCGTTGAACTGGGTGACTATTTCCCCATCAACACCTTGCTTCTTATGATCGTCGCGGCCATCCTCGCGCCGGGCCTTATCGTCCCTGACCGCACGGAGAATGTGCTGAGCCTCTACCTCGTCCGCCCGATGGGCGTTTTTGACTATCTCGCCGGGCGCTGGCTTGCGTTCTTTCTCGTGGCGACGGTCATCATCGTCAGCGGCCCGCTGCTCCTGCTCGCCGGATACATTCTCTTGTCAGAAAATGCCGCCCAGGAGTTTCGCGATAACTGGCTCGACTTCCCCAGAGTTCTTGTTGCCGCTGCCGCTACGGGCGCCTTTATTACATCGATACCGATGGCGGTTGCCGCCTTTACTCCCCGCCGCGTATATGCCGCGGCAGTCGTTATTGGCGGCGTTCTGGTTCTGAGCACAGCGGTGGGAGTCTTGACTGAACCCATTGATTTCGATGGGTCGTCGTTTGAAACAACCGAAGAGCGGCCTATCACAGAGGAAGAGATCGCTGAAGCTGACCAGTTCTTGGATGCGACACGATCCCTGCCGGATGAGGCGCAAACCGTCATTGCTGTCGAGTTCGAGTCAGGAGAGACGCAGCAGTACTTAATGTCGCGGGCAGAGGTTGAGGAAGCGTTAGACGGCGGGAATGTTCGGACATTTGCAGCATCGGATGAGCCGGAATCACTCCTGGATCCTGAAACCAGCAAGTGGGTTATCTTTACTGATCCGACGGGAGCGACGGTGTTCATCACCGATCTCCTCTTTGAGGACGTGCAGTCGAATAACTACCGCCGATTGGTGGCCGAGCATCCTGATTACTATCCTGTCGGTGCGTATCTCGTTTGGCTGTTAGCGCCCCTCTCACTCATGTGGTGGCGTTATCGGAGGTATGCGGCATGAGTACGGATGAAGTCACCGTGAACGACAACGCCGAATCCTCTACAGACGCCACCATCGTTGTCGACAACGTATCGAAATGGTTCGGCAACGTCGTCGCCGTCAACGAGGTATCGCTTGAGTTCAGCCCCGGCATCACCGGCCTCCTCGGTCCGAACGGTGCGGGCAAAACGACACTGCTCCACATGATGACTGGCCTCTCTGCAACATCGCGCGGAGAGGTGAGGGTGCTTGGACAGCCGGTACGCGGCGATACTCAACTCTACCGCCAGATTGGTGTCATGACGGAGCATCAGGCCGTCTACGATTTCTACACAGGCCGCGAGTTTGTTGCGCTGTCTGCCCGCATGCACAAGCTCGACAATATCGATGATGCGGTCGACAAGGCCATCGAGGCGGTCCGCATGACGGACGCGCAGGATCGACGCCTTTCCACCTATTCGCGCGGAATGCGACAGCGGATGCGCCTGGCTGCCACGCTTGTACATGATCCGCCCGTCCTCGTCCTGGACGAGCCGCTCAACGGTACCGATCCACGCCAAAGGCTGGAGTTTCATGATCTCGCGCGAAGCCTCGCCGCAGAGGGCCGCACAATCGTCGTTTCTTCTCACATCCTCGAAGAGGTAGAGACGCTTGCCGACAATATCGTCCTCATGGTGAGCGGCAAGCTTGCCGCCTCTGGTGATTTTCGCTCCATCCGCGCGCTGCTGGATGACCGTCCGTACCAGATCCGCGTCACCTCCACCAACCCACGCGCTCTGGCCGGCGGTCTCATTGGCAGCGATGCGGTCACGTCCGTCACCATGGAAGACGACGGCTCAATCCTCTTCCTGACCAACGACTTGCCCTCTTTGCAGCTGCAGCTTGCCGGCGTGGCGCGTGACGCGGGAGCGGTGCTTCAGACTGTTGAGCCCCAGGACGAATCGCTGGAAAGCGTGTTCACCTACATCGTGGAGCGATAGAGAATGCTGACGGTCTTTTTCCTCACGCTCCGCCAGCTCACGGGCACGCGTCGACAGGCTATCCTCTGGCTCTTTGCCGCCCTCCCTGTCGCGCTCGCCATCCTCATTCGCAATCTCACTGACAACTATGTTGACATCATCCTGGGACCGACCATCAGTCTCGTGCTCATACCCATCGTGCTGCCGCTGGTCGTTGCCATCCTCGCCACAACCGCCCTCGGTGAGGACGTGGAAGATCGCACCCTGTCCTATATTGTTCTGCGACCCGTCGCACGGTGGCAGATTGTTGCGGCTAAGTATATTGCCGTCGTTATTCTCGCCGCCGTGCCGCTCCTTCTCCTCGGAGGAGTGACCGCCGCGGTGGCATTCGTCGGTGATTCCAACGGCGGATCGGCCTTTGACTACGAGACCGTGATCAAACCCATCCTGGGAGTAATGGCCGGACTGGCAATCGGCATAGTCGCCTATTCTGCTGCATTCATGTGGCTGGGACTCATCTCCGGACAAGCCCTTGGAATCGCCATCGTCTATGTCTTTGTCTGGGAGGGCATCGCCGCCGGTATCTTTAGCGGCATTCGATATCTGAGCATCAGGAGCTACAGCATCATCACAATGCAGGACATCGGTGGGGAACTGCTTGACACCGTGGGCGCAATCGCTGGCTCTCAGATCGCCCTCAACGTCGGCCTCGGCGGTGCCGCAGCCGTCGTCATTGCCTTTCTTGCTCTGACACTCATCCAGCTCCGCAACATGGACGTTCCCTAAGCCCAACCCTCAGATCTCCGTCATTCTGGCCGCAGGCCAGAATCTGAATCGTATTTCCGAGCCGCACTTTCTACCGCCATCCAGCCCACTTCCATGTCATTCCGGGCGCAGTCGAGGAATCCAAAGAACTGCTTACACCACTTACGCCGGAACCTGGAATGCCCACGCAAGAGCTCCTCAATCGTGATCGCGAACTTCTAAAATCCCATATGATTTCTCTATAGGAATTCACCCGAACGGAGACTAATATGCCTTTCGACACACTCATTCGCGGCGGCGATGTCGTGCTCCCGTACGGCGGCGGCGTTCGCAGCATTGATCTGGCCATCTCGGACGGTCATATCGCCGCCCATCTCGAACCCGGAACTGACGCCGAGGCAGGCGAAACCATCGACGCCACCGGCCGGGTCATCTTCCCCGGGATCATTGATCCGCACGTCCACCTGAATCTCGGCGAGCCTGAAACGGCCTTTGAGATTGAGACGCGCGCCGCCGCGCTGCACGGCATCACCACCCTTATCCACTTCCTGATGTCCAATGACCCGTACGAAGCGAACTACAGGCAATACCGTGAATTGGGCGACGCCCAGAGTGTGATTGACTATGCTTTCCATGCCATCATCTCTACCCCCGAGCAGCTCGCGGAAATCGACAAGTACATCGATGAGTTCGGCATCGGTAGCTTCAAGTTCTTCATGAGCTTCCGTGGCGAGGAGGGCGCGTATATAGGCCTGCCGCCCATCGATGATGGCCTGATGTACGAGATCTTTGAAAAGCTTGGGCAGCGTCCGGGTTCTGTCCTCTGCGTCCATTCCGAGAACATCGAGGTTGTGTGGAGAATTCGCAAGCGACTCGAAGAATCAGGCCGTGATGATCTCAAGGCATGGCATGAGTCGCGTCCGCCCTTCACAGAGGCCGAGGCCGCCGTCCGCGCCATGCTCTTTGGCCGAGAGACCGCATCTCCCCCGTACATCGTCCACACAACTTCTGCCGAAACCCTCGAGGCCGCCCGGGCATTCCGCCGTGATGGCGGCAGCGCCTACGTCGAAACGTGCCCCCACTACCTTTCCCACACCTATGAGTCGCCTGTTGGCACATTTGGCAAACAGAACCCGCCCCTCCGCAGCCCTGAAGATCAGGCTGCGCTGTGGGAGGCTATCGCCGACGGCACGGTGGATACCATCGGCTCCGACCACGCCGCCCGCCTTGGAGACCGCAAGCAGGGCACTATCTGGAGCGCCTCACCCGGCCAGCCCAACATGCCCATGCTCCTCCCCGTCATGCTTCACGATGGTGTCCGCGAGCGCGGCTTGTCCCTTGAGCGCGTGGCGGAGGTCACGTCTGCAAACGTCGCCCGCATCTTTGGGATGTGGCCGCAAAAAGGCTCACTCCAAATTGGCGCGGACGCAGATCTCGTCATCGTTGATATGGATGAGACCCGAACCGTCACCGCCGCTAGCCTGCAGGGACGTGCCGACTACTCCATCTATGAGGGCATGTCATACACCGGCTGGCCGGTTCGCACCCTTGTCCGCGGAAAAACAGTCACTGAAAACGGCAAAGTTGTAGCATCTGGGGGTGACGGTAGGTATATTTATCGTTCAGTGGGGTAGGCCGATAAGTCCGGCCAAAGGGGGCGATTATGTCAGGTCCGCTGTCTCATCTGCGAGTTGTCGATGTTACGGCCTCGCTTGCCGGAGCCTACGCCGCCCGCCTTCTCGGTGAGCTCGGCGCGGACGTTGACCGCGTCCGCCGTATGCGAAACCTCTACATCCGTCTCAAGGGACGGGAGATGCCGGAGTGGGATCCACTCCTCCATCGCTCTCTCAACGCCAACAAGGCGCATCGTTCCGACACCGACGCTGAAACCGTCACACCTGAATCCTTGCTGGCCGCATTGGACGGGCAAGATGTCCTTATTGAGGACATTGGGATATTCGACGGTGACAGTCCATTCCTTGATTGGGATGCAGTCCACGCTCGCTATCCTCATCTGAGTGTCGTTTCCCTTACCCCCTATGGCACGGACGGCCCGTCGGCCGATCTGCCGCCAAGCGACCTCGCAACATGGGCGCTCTGCGGCATGGCGTGGACCACACCCGGCCCGCCTGACACTACCTATGACTTGCCGAATGAACCGCCGCTTATGCCCACCGGCGCGTCCGTACCTTCGCTCATGGCCGGAGCAGTCAGTGTCGTGGGAACGCTTGCGACGCTCTACGCCGACTCCGGCAGCGGTAACGGGGCAGGGCCCGGCGTGCCAGGCAGCCGTATCGAGATCTCTGAACTGGAGGCGATCACGGCCCTCAACTACCACCCCGTCACGCAGCGGGAGTACCTCGAATATGTGCTTGATCGCGGTCCCAACGTTCTGGCGCGGCAGCCCAACTGCTACATCCCATGCAAGGACGGCTACATCGTCATCGTTGCCATGAGCCCCCGCCACTGGGAGCAGTTCGCGGAGGTCATGGGCAGCCCTGAATGGGCGTACACCGAGGATTTCGACGACGGCACAAAGCGCGCCATGAACTGGGATGCCGTCAGCGTGCTAATGACCAACTGGACGATGGAGTACACCGGTGAAGAAATTACCACGCAACTGCAGGCTCGCAACATCCCTGCGTTCTGGGCAACCTCTCTTGAAGAGGTCATAACCCATGAGCACGTCAAGGCGCGGCGCTACATTCGCCACGTAAAGACGCAAGACGGGCAGGAAATCCCGTTCACCGGCGCGCCGTTCATCCTGACCGGCTACCCGCGAAATGAGGACGGGAAACCGGAGGCCGATAGTTCTGTCCCCGCGCCGACGTCAGTCAACGGCGCTGCCGCGCCGCACGCGGCCTCGACACCCAGCCTCCCCCTCAAGGGCCTCCGCGTTGTGGACTTTGGCCAGTACATCGCGATCCCGTACTGCGCCAAATGGCTCGCCGCCCTCGGCGCGGACGTTATCCAGGTGGAAAGCAGGGAGAACCCCGCGGACTTTCGCAACTCCCCGCCGTTCGCCGCCCAGATCCCGGGCATGAATCGCGCGGGCGCCTATAACACCCTCAGCATGGGCAAGCGCGCCATCCCCATCAATCTCCGCACTGAGGAGGGCAGGGATGTTGCCCGCCGCCTGTGCGCCACTGCTGACATTGTTCTTGAAAACTTCTCAACGGGCCTGATGGAGCGATGGGGCCTTGGCTACGCGGACATCGCCCCGCTCAACCCACGCGTTATCTACACGTCCGTCGCAGCGTTTGGCCGCTCAGGCCCGCTCAAGGACTACAGCGGCTTGCATAGCATCATCAACGCTTTCTGCGGCCTTGCCGATGTGACCGGTTACACGGACGGGCACCGCCGATTGCTTGGCTCCTACTTCCCGGACGTTGTGTCCGCTACATACGCCACCATGGCCACGCTGACTGCCCTTCATGATCGCAAGCGCACCGGCATGGGGCACCATGTCGACGTTGCGATGACTGAAGCCCTCATGACGCTTATCACGGAGCCGATGGTCGCTCGCGCAATCGGCAGCTACGAACCCATCCGTGACGGCTCACACCACCCGTTCCACGCCCCGCACAACGTCTATGCGACAAGCGGTGATGACCAGTGGATCGCCATCACGGCGCGAACCGAGGCTGAATGGGCAGGTCTGTGCAGCGTTATCGATGGCCTCGCCAACGACGACCGCTTTGCCACGCCTGAATCCCGCAAGCAGAATGAGGCGGCGCTCGACGAGGTCATCGCGGCATGGGCGGCATCGCGGGACAAGTACGAAACGGCCAACCAACTGGCCGCTGCGGGTGTGTCCGCCGCTCCCATCCTCGACCCGCTGGAGGTCGTTGAGCACCCGCATCAACAGGCCCGGGGTTTCTTTGCGACCATCGACCACCCCGAAGCCGGTCCGCGTCGCACGGCGAAAGTGCCGTGGCAGGTGAACGGTGAATACGCTGGTGAACTTCGCCGTGCCCCGATGCTCAACGAGCATACCGACGCCATCCTCACTGAAATCCTCGGCATCGGCCAGGAGGAGACACAAGAACTGGTGGCAGCCGACGCTCTGAGATAGCGAGGGAACTCCAACAGGCGCAGGTGTCGAGCAGATGACAACCCTCATCGGCGTAGACTTCAGCGGCTCTCAGGCCGATAACGCCACGTGGATTGCCATAGCCACCGTCGATGACGATGGCCACGTCGATTGGCAAACGCCGTTTCCTATTCGACGCGTCGACCTCGAACAGCTGCTGCTGACCAGTGACGGCCCCGTCGTTGCCGCCCTTGATTTCCCCTTCGGCCTTCCCGCCGAATTCGCCGTCAAGCAAGGCTTCATCAGGTGGGGCGAAGGCCTCATGGACTCCTGCGACCGCATGTCCACCACGAATCAGGCGGAATTTGAAGAGGTGGCGCGAGAATACGTTGCTGCCTATGGCGAACCCCGCCGCGCCAGTGATGTAGCCCCCGCCTTCTCCCCGCTCCACGTCACCAACCCCAACATGGTGCCGATGACCTATCACGGCATGGCCATGCTAGGTCGCCTCCTCGCTCGCGCTCGTGGCCGATTTGGCATTCCGCCGCTCCCTGCCAATTCCTCACGCTGGCAGGTAACTCTCGTGGAACTGATGCCGGGCCAACTCCTGCGCGCGAGGGGCGATTCCGGCGTCGGCTACAAGAACGGCGACAATAACCTTCGTCGCCGCCACGAGATACTCTCCCGCCTTGAAGAGTGGATCGATTCAAAACTCCCTGAACACGTCCGTCTCGCCTGCCGCGCCAATGCCGACTGCCTTGATGCCGTTGTCAACCTTGCCGGCGCTCTGGCATGGCATCGCAACCCCGATGCCTTCGAACAACCCAGCGCTGCCCAGCAGGGCTTCGCTCACGACGAAGGCTGGCTTTACATCCTCCGCTCGTAGCCCGCCACTCCCCAAAAAGCCTGCGCTCCACCCCTTGACACACCCTCCCGGCGTGCTACTATAAGAACAATAGTTCTATATGAGGGAGGCTGCCATGCTCATCAAAAGCACTCCGGATGTCTATGAGAAGCTCCGTCACCTTGGCGGAATGGCCACCGATGATATCCTGTCGCCTGCCGAGCGTTCGGACGGAACCGCGCGTCTGAGCAATGGCAACGAGCGAGTGGGACCCCGCGGCGGCGTAACTCCTCACGCCGGCGTCTACAAGGCTGCCATGCCGAACGGCAAACGCATCTCACTGATGCGCGTGATGTTCACGGATCACTGCATCATGGACTGCCACTACTGCCCCAACTCCCACTGGGTGCCGCGCAGGCGGTACGGGTTCAAGGTGGATGAGCTCGCGCGACTATTCAATGAGATGCACCAACGCCACATGGTGGACGGACTTTTCCTCAGCTCAGGGATCTTCAAGAATCCGAACGCCACACAGGAACGCCTGCTGGACGTGGTCGATGCTGTCCGCTCGCGGTACGGATTCCGCGGCTACATCCACCTCAAGGTGATGCCCGGCACCAACGACGAATCTCTCCTGGAGGCGAGCCAGCGGCTCGGCGCGCGGCTCTCCATCAATATCGAGTCGCCCTCCGCTGAGCACCTCCGAAAAGTCAGCAAGATGAAGGATTTCGACAAGGGCATCATCAAGCCGATGGGGCGTATCAGCGATTTGATGCAGGAGAATTACGGCGGCGCGGTCGGCCAGGCCACGCAGATGGTCGTGGGTGCGGCAGACGAATCGGACTGGGACATCTATGAGCGTATGACGAACCTCTACGGGAACTACGGCTTCAAGCGTGTCTACTACTCGGCGTTCCGTCCCGTACAGTACACGCCGCTTGAAGAGCACCCCGCGACGCCGCCCGCGCGGGAGCATCGCCTCTACCAGATGGATTGGCTGTCACGCATCTACGACTACGACTCCGAGGAACTGCGCCCCGCCTTCAGCGATGACGGCTTTCTGGACACGCGCACCGACCCTAAGCTGATGATCGCGATGACCAACTACGAGCGCTTTCCGGTGGATGTTAATCAAGCGAGTGAGCAGGAGCTGCTGCGTGTCCCTGGTGTCGGGCCGCTGGCGGCGAGTCGAATCATCGGGCAGCGGCTTGAACACTCGATCACCCAGAGTCGGGAACTCAAGGCGATGGGTGTTGTGATGAAGCGCGCCCTGCCGTTCCTGCGCTTCCCGGGCCACAAGCCCACCCCCGCCAAGCAGGCCGAGATGCCGCTCTTCCAGGAACAGCCCGCAAAGGTCGCCCAGCCTTCGAAACGCACAATGGAACTGCACGCTGCCTCGGCTGCCAACTGCTCCACGTGCCCTCTCAACCCCAGTATGTGCGGCATGGCGGCGTAAGAAACGGCTATAGCGGAAGCAAAAAGGCCGCCTGCCCGGTACCGGGCAGGCGGCTTACCGCGCCTCGCCTCGTTCCCTATCTGTGTTACGATTTTTCTACGTTTTGAATACGATCCTTGTCCTCATGGCTTACAGGTAGGTGTTCCGACTAAGAAGCGGCAGTCGATTCAATCCCAGCCAGGTCTTCTTCGGCTGGTGGATTGTATTGGGCGCATTCCTTATCCAGGTTCTCAACGGCGGACTCTTTTTTCAGGCGTTCCAGGTCTACTTCAACCACCTTCAGCGGGACTTTGGCTGGACGCGCGCGCAGATCGCGCTGGCATTCACCCTCGCTCGAGCCGAGAGCGGCGTTCTTGGCCCGTTTCAGGGCTGGCTGGTTGACCGGTTCGGGACACGCCGTGTCCTCCAGGTTGGTGTACTGCTCTATGCCGGCGGTTTCCTCCTCTTTGCGAATGTCGAGGAACTCTGGCAGTACTACGGTGCGTACCTGATCATCTCCATCGGATCGAGCCTCGGCGGATTCATTACCATCAACGCTGCCATCGCCAACTGGTTCGACAAGAAACGATCCCGCGCAATGGGACTGGCCGCCGTCGGATGGGGCGTATCGGGTTGGGCGGTGCCGGCCGTCGTCTTTGGGATGGACGCTTTGGGCTGGCGTGGTCTTGCCATGTGGTCCGGCGTGATTGTGCTCGTTCTCGGCCTGCCGCTGACGGTTCTCTTCCGGCATTCACCGGAGCCATACGGTTATTTGCCGGACGGCGAGAAACCGGACAATGGTGGGCAGGAAGGAGACGGGGTTCCCGCGACGGCACGACCGATTCTCAGCCTGGTTGCACGGGGATTCACCGCACGTGAAGCACTTAAGAATCCATCCTTCTGGTTCGTTTCTTTCGGTCACGGAAGCGCAATGTTTGCCGTTTCTGCCATCAATGCCCAGTTCATCCCGTATCTCGAAGATGATCTGGGTATTTCCAGGGTGACCGGCGCGTGGATATACACATTCCTCACGACAATCATGATCGGTGCCCAATTGGCAACGGGCTTCCTCGCGGAGAGAGTGGAGATGCGACTCATCATCGTCGCCTGCATGTTTGGCCACACGTTCGCCCTCATCCTCCTTGTCCTGCCCAGGGGAAATCCGGAATACGCCATTCCGCTGCTGCTCATATTCGCAGTTGTTCAGGCTCTTTCATGGGGATTCAGGGGCCCGCTGATGACGGCGATCCGCGCAGAGTACTTTGGCCGTGGCTCATTTGCGACAATCATGGGCTTCTCGTCGCTTGTGGTGCAGGGTGGCACGATGTTGGGCCCCGTGGTGGCCGCGGGATTCAAAGACGTTTTTGACACGTATGCAGGCGCGTTCATCCTCATGGCTTTTGTGACTACCGCTGGCGCGTTCCTGTTTGCGGCCGCCCGCAAACCGCCCCTGCCTCCGCGCTCTCCTGATGAGATGGTGGAAGGAGAACGCGGGGATTCAAATGTATATGCCGCCCACTAACTTCCAAACTTGAGCACCTCCCCCGCGTGGGATAGTCTGAACACAGGAACGCAAACTCCCGGGAGGTTTAGGACGTGACGCAGGCAGATCCCGCCAACATAATCACCATCACGATTGACGGGCGGCAGGTCACTGCCCCGGCGGGGTCTACCATCCTTGAAGCGGCCGCGGAGGCCGGGATCTACATTCCTACCCTCTGCTATGATGAGCGGCTCAAGGCCTATGGTGCCTGCCGGATGTGCATGGTTGAGCAGGTCGACCGCCCCGGTTTTGCCGCGGCGTGCGTCGCCCCCGCCACGCCGGACGCCGCCTACCGCACCAACTCCGACGAGACCGTCGAACTGCGCCAATCCGTCCTCAACCTTCTCATGTCGGAGCATCCACATGGGTGCCTAACGTGCGACCGCATCGTTCACTGCGGACCGAACGATATCTGCCTGCGCAACGTCTCCGTGACTGATCGCTGCGTTGTCTGCCCGCAGAACCAGCGGTGCGAACTGCAGGCCACGGTCGAAATCGTCGGCGTCACTGAACAGCTGCTCCCATACACATACCGTGAACTCCCGATCCGCACCGAAGACCCGCACATCGACCGCGACTACAATCTCTGCATTTCTTGCGCGCGCTGCGTCCGCGTCTGCGATGAAGTCATCGGCGCGGAAGCCATCTCGATGGTTGACCGCGGCGACCGTATTCTCCCTGGCACGCCGAATGATGTTCCCCTCTCTGACCCGCTGACCGGCTGCATCTTCTGCGGCGCATGTGTGGACGTTTGCCCCGTCGGCGCGCTCACTGAAAAGGACAACAAGTGGGCCGGCCTGCCGGACGCCAATGTCACTACCGTCTGCACGGAATGCGAAATCGGCTGCCAGGTCACTGCGGAACTCCAGGACGGCCGCCTTCTGCGCGTGACGCCAGACATCGAAGGCGGCGCGAACGGCGGCTTTGCCTGCATCCACGGCAAATTCGAACTCGCTAACGAGTCCAACAATGAGGCCCGCCTGATCAACGCCATGCTCCGCAATACCAACGGAACGCTTGACGACGTGTCTTGGGACGATGCAATTGCTGCCGCTGCTGATGGACTGCGTGGTCGTGGCGATGCGGCTGCCGTCGTCATCTCACCACGTGTCGCCAACGAGGATGCCTGGGCATTGAATCGTCTTGCTCGTGAAACTCTGCAGACTGAGCACATTGCCATGGCAGCGTCCGCACCCATTCAGGCGGGCAGGGAACTCGCCGCCATGTTCGGCGCCGCCGCCAACGCGAATCCCATCCGAGACATTGCCAAGTCCCGCGCTGCCCTGGTCATTGGCTCGGACATCGAAGTCACCCATCCCGTTGCCGCCTATCAGGTCCACAAGGCTGTCAACTACAACGACGCCACCCTTATTGGCATCGGCCCAGTTGCCTACCCGGAGCTTGGCCGTGCCTCCGAGCGATGGCTTACCTGCGCCGAGGGAACTGAGCCCGCTGTCTTGCGTGGTATCCTCCGTGCCCTGCTGGATGCCAATCTTGTACATGACGAGTTCATTGAAGAATCCATAGACGGCCTCTCTGACTTGTCTGAGAGTCTTGAAGGAACGACAGTTGAAGACGCAGCAGCTCAGGCGGGCGTCTCCGCCGATGACCTCCGCTGGGCTGCCCGCATTATTGGCACGTCTGCCCCCGCTGCTCTCATCTACGGGGCAAGTGATAATGACGCGCCCGGCCTTGCCACGCTGACCGCCTCAATCGCCTCCGTCACGGGCAACGTTGCCAGCGCGCAGGGTGGCGGTCTCCATGTGCTGCGGCCCGGAGGCGGCAACGTGCAGGGCGTCAGTGACGTTATTGGCGCGGATGCCGGCACGCTTGATGAAATCATTGACGCCATCGAATCCGGCGCCGTCACAAGCCTCTACTGGACCGGAAGCATCCCCGCTGAAATCGGCGACACTGCTCGCGCCCGCCTCGTCGCTGGTCTTGGTCGCCTTGAGTTCCTGGTGGTGCAGGGACTCGTCATTGATGATGAGCTTGCCGCTCTGGCCAACGTCCTCATTCCCGCCGCGGCCACCGTCGAGCGCGAGGGAACCTACACGAACGCTGAACGACGCGTCCAGCGCGTCCGTGCCATCAGGGACACCCCCGGCGATGCGCAGCCGGTTTGGCGCGCGCCGGCTGAGATTGCCAGTCACATCGGCGTGTCTGGCTTCGGCTATGACGATGCTGACTCAATACTTGCCGACATCGCCACAGCGATACCCAACTACGCTGGCATCACCGCCGAGGCGCTGGAGTCTCGACTCACCGGTCCCACTTGGCCGCTCCGGGACGATGGCGCGGATGAGCGTCTCTACCAAGGCGGTGCGTTCGGCAACGCCAGCGGCCGTATTCGCCTCGCAGCAGTTTAATTGGCATGGTCGCAAGTGCGGCAACGTGGTACCTCCGCGCCCATGATGACGGTCGGCCCCTCGGCATACACATCCGTGATGAAGAGCCCCTCGAACCCACTCCCGGTATCGTCATCACTGCCGAAGACCCCAACCAAGCATGGCGCAGCGCTGAGGTTGTCTCCTTTGAAGCCCTTCCCCACGCCTGCTCCATGCCGCGCTACACCGTCATCATCAAGGTTCTGATTCCGGCATGACTGACTCCCAAACAGACTCAACTGAGTTGGTGCGCTGTTGGCCGGACGTGGATGTCGACCAGCAGATGATCACCTACCACGATGAGGAATGGGGCACGCCGCTCCATGATGACGACAAGCTGTTTGAATTCCTCATCCTCGAGGGATTCCAGGCGGGTCTTTCGTGGCGAATTATTCTCAACAAGCGTGAGGCGTTCCGCAAGGCTTTCGCCGACTTTGATGTTCAGAAAGTCGCGCGATTTGATGAAGATGATGTCGCACGCCTACTCGAAGACAAGGGTATCGTTCGAAACCGACTCAAGATTCTCGGCGCAATCACAAACGCCCAGCGGTTCATTGAAGTGCAAAAAGAATTCGGCTCGTTTGATCGCTACATCTGGCAGTTCACCAACTACAAGACCCTGCGCAACCCAAACCCGATTCTTGGTTGGGAGGATGTCCCCGCTACCTCGTCAGAATCGGATTCCATGGCGAAAGACTTGAAGGCGCGCGGCTTCAAGTTCGTCGGGTCAACAGTGTGCTATGCACACATGCAGGCCACCGGCATGGTCAACGATCACCGGGACGGCTGCTTTAAAGCCACCCTCGGCGACTGGTAGCTGCTCCTAAGGAATCCGCGCGTCCGGCATATTCACCCATGCGCTCATCTCGTGCGGCGGCGTCACCGGGTACCCTTCCGTCACATAGGAGCCATCAATCTCGTCAATCTTGGACACGCCAATGAGCGCCATCGCGCTGAGCAACTCGTCTTCCATGATCTCCAGCGCCCGAACGATGCCGTCGATGCCGCCTGCCGCGAGGCCCCAGCCCTGCAGCTTGCCAACCGCCACGCAGTCCGCGCCCAACGCGAGTGCCTTGACCACGTCGCTTCCCCGGACAACTCCCCCGTCCAAAACAATCTTGGCTCGACCATCAACGGCCTGTGCGATTTCCGGCAGGGTATCGAGACTGCCCAACGCGTGATCGATCTGACGTCCGCCATGGTTGGACACCCAGATGATGTCAAAACCGCGCTCGACGGCCATCTCTGCATCCTCCGCCGTCTGGATGCCTTTCACAGCGAATGGCAGACCCATCAGGTCACGGATGCGCTCCGCCATCTCCCACGTCACCGCTGAACCGGGCGAAACTCTCTGAACATTCAGGGTTGCCGGAACAGAGCGCCCGACGATAGGCCGTTCGCGTCGGCTGTATCGGGCGTTATCCACCGTCAGGACGAATGCGTGATAGCCGGCGGCCTTGATGCGCGGCGCCATCCCCTCGATCCAGTCCCAGTCTCCCTGGATATACATCTGGAACAGCTTGGGGCCGTCAGCCGCCTCCATCGTGCCCTCAAGCCCTGGCTCAGACACAGAACTCGCTGTCTGGATCGTGCCAAATGCTTCGGCGGCTTTTGCTGATGCCCCGGCTCCCTCAGGATGCAGGCGCTGCATGCCCCCAACGGGCGCGAGCATCACGGGAATACGCATCTTGTGGCCAAGAAACTCGGTAGATGGATCCATCTGGGAAACATCTCGCAGCACGCGCGGGCGGAACGCAACGCGGTCGAATGCGGCGCGGTTCCGCCGCATCGTCGTCTCTGACTCCGACCCGCCGACCAGGTAGTCCCAACCGGACTGGTCAAGGTTTTTCCGCGCTGCCTGGATCGTCTCCTCGTTGCTTACGAAATCCACGGTCATTTCCGAATATCCTCCGGTATGTTGAATTGCCCGGCACGCGATTTATGAACCGTCGCGCGCCTTGTCTTCAAATTGTAGCGTCCGCGCTGCCCATTCGGCATCCGTTTCTTATGCCGCGCGCCGTTCCGGCGTGATGAACAACGGAATCTTGCGCCGTCGGAATCCCCACCACGCGATGACCAGCGCAACGCCAGCCGTCAATGCCAGCCCGAGGAAGGCCGCCTCGAAGTCCAGACGTTCGCTCACCTCACCAACGAATACGGTTCCTGCCGCCGACCCGAATGAAAACCCACCCATCATCATCGCCATCGCCCGTCCGTATTTCTCCGGCGGTGTCCAGTCGGCGGCGACGGCCTGCAACATCGGTTGTCCGGTTCCAAACCCCAACCCGAGCATGAACGCCGCCGCCAGAAACCCGATGGTCGAGTATGTGAAGGCCAGGGTGACCATGCATCCAACCGTGAGGGCCAGCGACGGCAGCAGAATGATTGCCCGGCCGTACGTGTCAGAGATCCGACCTGTCAGCAGCCGACCGGCTATAACCACGACTGCATACAGCACGAAGAACCACTCGTAGTTTGGCACCTCTCTCGTCTCGCCGAGGATGGACACGAATGTCGTCGTTGCCAGATAGGCCGCTGCTATTAGCAGCACCGTGATTCCCGGTACCAACGCTTCCGGCACGATCAGCCTGTCCACCCATGTCTCCCGGCGTTGCGTTCTGTCCCCTGCTCCTTCGGGAGGCGGGCTTCCCACGCCTCCTGCCCTTTGGGCTTGAGGACGGACCCTTACCGGAAAGAGAAACAGCGTCGCTCCTGCCATCATCACCGCGCAGGCGAGGAAGAGTTCTGTCGATCCGAAACCGTGGTAAATCCAAAGCCCCACCGCGGGCCCGAACGCGATTGCGATGTTGTGTGACGTCGCGAAATTCGTCATCGCCTCGCCACGCCTGCTAGGTGGCGCGATATCCAGAATCAATGTCCGTGTTGCTGATCCCGTGGCTCCAGACCCCACGCGACGCAGGATTGTCGGCAGCAGCATCGTCAGCGGAGACACAACGATGATCATGACCAGCGCCCCGATAACGTTGATGCCGAGGCCGATCACCGCCATCCCCTTGCGGCTCCACCGATCCACGCCCAGTCCGTACAGTGGCACACCGAACGCCGCTATCGGCCCTGCAATGCCAATCACGAGGCCGACCGTGGAATTCGTGCCGCCAAGTTCCTTGATATAAAGCGGAACCGTCGGCAGCAGCATGTAGAACGTCACGAAGATTGTGAACTCCATCAGGAAAAGCAAGACGAACGAGCTTGTATAAAGGCGCTGCCCCGACGCCGCGCCTTGCTCAGCGCTAACGGTCATTCCGTCCCCAATTTCCGATGCATTCCATCCACGAATCCTAACCGCCCCCGTGTCGCCTGTATATTCGCCACCCCACTCCGCTATACAATGTCTGGACGGGGTAAGCGCGTGGTGGACTGGGAAACAGCTGGGGTCGGTCGATGACAACAGGGGGCTCTCCCCTCAAGCGGCAATACGAGCGGATTAAGGCCGAATTCCCTGACGGAATCCTGCTCTTTCGCCTCGGCGATTTCTATGAGACGTTCGGCGAAGACGCCGAAATCGTCTCGCGTGACCTCGGCATCGCTCTTACGTCAAAAGAGCTTGGACGTGGCCACCGCGTCCCTCTTGCTGGCGTTCCAACTCATTCTCTCGACGCTTCGCTCGCTCGCTTGCTGGAAAAAGGACACCGCGTCGCCGTCTGTGAGCAATTCGGCGACCCCAAGACCGCGAAGGGAATTCTCGACCGTGAGATTATCCGCGTTGTTACACCTGGCACTGTCCTCCAGCACGATCTCCTGCCTGAGAGTGCGAACAATTTTCTCGCTGCTGTCGTCATTGACGGCCAACGCGCCGGTCTCTCCTACGCCGATATCTCTACCTCCGAATTCGTCACCCTCGAGATTCCTGTCGAGGATCTTCAGACCGAACTCGCCGGTCTCTCCCCGGCCGAGTTGCTCGTCCCGGAGAATCTGGATGTATCGCCGATCTTGGGGGGCGTAGCACTCGTTTCCACGGATGCCTCAACTTTTGATGAACATGACGCCCGCCAACGCCTGTTAAAACACTTCGGCGTCCGCTCCCTGGAACCGTACGGTTGCGACAACCTGCCCCTTGCCGTCTCGGCTGCTGGCGCCGTTCTCGCCTACCTGCAGGAAACGCAGCGCGGCGCGCTCACGCAGATTCAGTCCCTAGCCACGCGCCAAAATGCGGATACGATGATTCTTGATCCGCAGACCGTCCGCACCCTTGAACTCTATGAGGGTAGTTCCGGTTCGCGGGAGGGCTCGCTGCTTGGCCTCCTCGATACTACACAGACCCCTATGGGACGCCGATTGCTTCGCCAATGGCTCGGACGCCCACTCCTCAACCGCGACGCCGTCATCGAACGACACGACAACGTCGAGGCTTTGGTTCAGGACCCCATGCTCCGCGCGCGACTCCGTACAGCCATGCACGGACTCCCGGACCTTGAGCGTCTCATCAACTTCATTCGCTCCGGCTCCGCCGCACCGCGTGATATTGTCGCCGTCCGCCGCGGCCTTGAAGCCGTTACGGGTATTCACTCCGTGCTCACCGCCGCTACCTTGCCTGAGATTCGATGGGACGATGAGACGCGTAGCCCACTTACATGGTCTCTCAATGACATCGAAACGCATGATGAAATCCGCAAGCTGCTGGGGGAGGCCATCGCGGACGAGCCCGGCGCAACCCTCTCCGCAGGCGGCGTTGTGCGCAAGGGCTTCTCACAGGAACTGGAAGGCCTGCGAGCGATTTCCTCTGATGCGCGCGTCGCGGTGGCAGCCCTCGAAACCGGGGAGCGCGACAACACCGGAATCCCCACGCTCAAGGTCGGCTATACTCGCGTCTTCGGCTACTACATCGAGGTTACGCGCCCCCACCTCTCCCGCGTGCCGGAGCACTACATCCGTAAGCAGACCGTTGCGGGCGGCGAAAGGTTCTTCACGCCGCGCCTCAAGGAGCTTGAGGTTCAGATTTCTGAGGCACAGCAGCGCGCTGAGGAGCTTGAATCCGCAATCTTTCGGCAGGTTTGCAGCCAAGTGGTGGAGCAGGGCGAGTCCATCCTTGCCACCGCCCGGGCCGTCGCACGCCTTGATGTTCTTGCAGCCTTCGCTGAGAACGCGGTTCGGCTTCGTCTCACCCGCCCTGAGATCGACGACTCCCGTGTGCTGGAAGCTACATCAGCCCGCCATCCCGTCGTGGAAGAAGTCCTTGATGAGCCGTTCGTCCCGAATGACATCTCCCTCACGGAAGATCGCCCCATCGCAATCATTACCGGCCCCAACATGGCCGGTAAGTCCACCTATCTCCGCCAGATTGCCCTCATAGCCCTGATGGCGCAGATCGGGTCCTTTGTGCCCGCAGCCAGCGCCCGTGTCGGACTCGTCGACCGCATCTTCACCCGCGCAGGCCTCCACGATGACATCTCAACCGGCCGCTCAACCTTTATGGTCGAGATGATTGAAACTGCAGCTATCCTCCACCAGGCCACCGACCAATCGCTCATCATCTTGGACGAAACGGGCAGGGGAACCAGCACATACGACGGCCTCTCCATCGCGTGGGCCGTCGTGGAACACATCCACAACCACCCGCGCCTCTCCGCCCGCACCGCCTTTGCCACCCACTACCACGAACTTGTCGAACTAGGTGAAACCCTCCCCCGTGCCTTCAACCTTCACGTCCTCGTCTCCGAAGAAGAGGGCAAGGTCGTCTTCCTGCGACAGGTCGTCCCCGGCGGCGCTGACCGCTCGTATGGCGTCCACGTCGCGCAACTCGCCGGATTGCCGCGTGATGTCGTCGCCCGCGCGCAGGAAGTCTTGAAGCAGCTCGAAGAAGATAAGGGATCCAACGCCGCCGGTGTCGCTCAGCCTGCCCTCTTCTCTTTCCAGACGCCGCCGCATGAATCCGTGTCCCCGGCCACGCAAGTCGAAAAGGAGATTCTCAGTCTAGCCCCCGACCAAATGACGCCGCTTGAAGCCCTCGCCAAGCTCTATGACCTGCAGCGGCTGGCGGAGCAGGGCAGGAACGGCGCGAGCGACGCCTGATATGCCCATCGAGCTCCTTGACCGAGACGTCGCGTCCAAGATCGCCGCTGGCGAGGTCATCGAACGCCCGGCGTCCGTCGTAAAGGAGCTGGTCGAAAACGCCATTGATGCCGGTGCGGGGCAGATCGAGGTTGAAATCGCTCGCGGTGGACTTGACCTCATCCGCGTCACCGATGACGCGTCCGGCATCCCCGAGGACGAACTCGAACTTGCCGTGATGCGCCACGCCACGTCCAAGCTGCGCAGCGTCCGCGACCTTGAGCGTATCGGCACGCTCGGCTTTCGCGGAGAGGCCCTCGCATCCATCGCCGCCGTGGCCCGCATGACGATCGTCTCCCGTGATGCAGACTCAAATGGTGGCCAGTACGTCATAACCGCCGACAATGAGATCGTCGAGCGCGGCACGCAGGGCGCGCCGTTTGGCACCACTGTCTATGTGCGCGATCTCTTCAAGAACGTTCCCGCCCGCCTGTCATTCCTCCGTTCCCCCGCCGCCGAGGCAACGCGCTGCGTCAATGTCCTCACCCAATACGCCCTCGCTCATCCCGATATTGCCTTGCGTGTCATCGTTGATGGCCGCCTTGCCTTTCACTCCCCCGGCAGCGGCGATGCCTCACACGTCCTGCTCGAAATGTGGGGCCCGGACACCGCATCCGGTATGCTCCCCATCCAACCCACCACAATGGGCGGAACAACCGTCACCGGATACGCGAGCGAGCCCGGCACGACCCGCCCGCGCCGCACCGGCCAGGTCCTCTTCATCAACGGACGCCTCGTTGAGGCGCGCATCCTCTACTACGCCATCGCTGACGCCTACCGCGACATCATTCAGCGAGGCCGCTATCCACTCGTCGTCCTCTTCCTTTCCGTCCCGCCCGATGAGATTGATGTTAACGTTCATCCAACCAAGGCCGAGGTGCGTCTTCGACGCGAGGGCGAGGTTATCGCAACGATTCAACGCGCCATCCGCCGCACCCTTGCTGCCAACGGCATCGTTGCTGCTCCTGCAACTGCGGGACAGGACGGAGCTTCCGCGGCCCCATCAATCCCTTCTGCCCCCCTTGACGCCGAAGTCCAACTCGAAGCCCCGCCGCTCTTCCCGGACCAGGCTCCTGTAACCGAATCCCCCACCGAACCCGCGCAGCCTCCACCGAGGCAATTCACCCTCCGTCCTGTCGGTCAGGTCGGCCTCACCTACATCGTTGCGGAAGGTCCGGATGGCATGTATCTCATCGATCAGCACGCCGCCCACGAACGTGTCGTCTTTGAGCAGATTCTCGCTGAGCGCCGCGAGAAAGGAGCCACCTCACAGGGTCTCCTCACGCCGGCCACTGTCCAGCTCACTGCTCGCCAACTGGACGCCATCGCCCCGCTGAGCGACCTCCTGTCCTCCTACGGTTTCGAATGGGAGCCGTTCGGTGACGACGCCATCCTCCTCCGCGCCATGCCCGCATCCCTCAAAGAGTCGGAGGTTGCTCAGGCTTTTCTGGAAGTACTTGACGAGCGTTCCGGTGGCGAAATTGACGAATCAGACCTCGCCGGGCAGGCTGTGCCCGCTGGGTCATCCGACACGATTGCTCAGGATAGTATCGACGCCGCGGATAGCATAATTGCGTCCGGCGCGGACGCCGTCGATATGCGGGAAAGACGCATCGCAGCCACCATCGCCTGCCACTCTACTGTCCGCGCCGGACAGTCTCTCTCCCTGTCAGAAATGGAATCCTTGCTCACTCTCTTCCGCGACGCCAACTTTCCTCGCCTCTGTCCCCACGGACGTCCCACCATGGTCCACCTCAGTTCCGCCCAACTCGAACGCCAATTTGCCCGCCGTTAACGCATAACTCGCCCCAAAGGCGTACAATCGCCCCATACTCCAGGATCACGAGGAGAAATCCAATGACAACAGCAGACCGTGAATCAGCAGCCGACTACCCGCCGTCTCCCGGTCCGGTTCAGCCCGTGAACCGCCGTCTACGCGTCGAATTCAACGGAGAAGTCCTTGCGGAAACGACGCGCGGTGTCCGCATCGTTGAAAAGGACATGCCTCCCGTCTACTATTTCCCGCCCGAGGACGTGCGGCAGGAATTTCTTGTCGCGGAAGACCGCTCCTCCACTTGACCCTTCAAGGGGGACGCCAGTTATTGGGGCGTCCGTGTTGGGGACCGCGAAGCTGAAACAGCAATCTGGAGCTACGTGAACCCGAAAGACGAGTACGAGGCCATCAGGGAATACATGGCCTTCTATACGTGGAAGCTAGACGCTGCATTTGTCGATGATCTTCCTGTGGATTTGGTTCACGGCGACTTCTACGGAGGCTGGCGCACCGAAGATATCATCGGCCCCTGGAACTCTTAGACGTTATATCCCCTCTCCTTCTGGGAGCGGGGCAGGATAAGGGTTACTACCCGTCATTCCCGCGAAAGCGGGAATCTGGCACGCACTGGGCAACAAGACCCTGTGACGCTAATCGGGGCATACTCTCCCCCTCGTAAAAGAGCGTCACGATGAGGGCTCTTCTTCCCACCTCTCCAGGAAGCCCACCGCTTGTAGCCAGGCGTCCGACCGCACCATGACGCGGCACGGGTATCCCATTACGCCCAGAAAGCTGCTGGTATCCCCTTGGTTGACGAGCGCCTCGATGCCCTCTTCGAGGAGAGCCTGTACCAGAAGCTCCGCGCTCAACTGGTCATCGGTCGTCGTGAGGTGTGCCCATTCCATACAAAAAGACTACAGGAGGTATAAAAGGCCGGGACGAAATGTCTACATCAGCAGCGGCTGAACCGTCAGGTAGCTGCCGCCCAAAATGCCTTCGATCGCGGATTCCAGTTCCTCTGAATGGGTTGTCTGGAATGGCATCGTCATGACGGACTGCTCACCCTGTTGCATGATCACCAACTGAACCGGACTTTCTCCCGGGTGGCTCCTCAATGTCTGTACTACCTGATTCAGCCGATCCACGTCGGCCTCCTCGTCCGCAGTCTCGTGGAGCATCACAGAGATTAATACCCGCCGTGCTGCTTCCTCTGCGGGTCCGTTTGATGAGGCTGAGGTCCTGCTCTCGCTAGCAGCTTTCGGCGCTTCCTTCACGGATTCACTCGACGTGTCCGCTTTGCCGGTACCATTGCCTCCCGCCGGTTTTTCAGCCGGAGCCTCCATAGCTGTCGTCGCAACCGGCTCAGCCTCATTTTCGGTGGGAGTCATAAGTTCGGCAGGCGGCTCAGCCACCGCCACGACCCCATCTGTGCGCTCAGCATTGACGGCTTGCCCGGATGCATACCCGTTGCGGCCATTCGAAGCGCGAGAGCGGACGGGCGCAGACCCTTGCGTCGTGCCGTTTTCTACGAGCACCTCATACTGGCGGCAATCGACGGACGGCTCCTCCTCCCGCACGCGGACGGAACCCGTTACGCGCACTGGCGTATTGATCTGCCACGTATCTATGGACTTGCCGTATACATCAGGCCACACGGTCACTGCAACGGAGCCGGACTGGTCATTCAGCAGCAGGGATGCCGCGCTTTCCCCGCGCACCATGAACGTTCGGACTGACGTGATATTCCCCGCCACCGAGATTTGGTCTTTCTCCATTTCGACCGATACCTCAGCGCAAGGAGTGACATTGCCAGAAAGTTTCGCCGCGCGCAGTACACGGTACGGATCGTTGGAGAAGTGGATACCCATCAACTCCTTTTCCCACGCGCCTTTCTCCGCATCCGAAGCGGCTGGTTCGGGCGTCAACTCAATGGTCGGCATCTGCAAGGCAGCGTCACCCGCCATTGCGTCGAACATGCTGGTCTGCGACGAGTTTCGTTGACGCTGCTCCTGCGCGGCAGAGGACAGTATCCGCTCTGCGTTCGCCAGTAGGGTGGCTCGATCACCAAGCTCGTCCAGCGCTCCGGCCTTGATCAGGTTCTCCAATCCCCGTCGGTTCAGGCTTGTGAGATCCGCCCTGCTGATGAAATCTCCCAGGTCCCTGAACGTCCCGTTCGTCTTACGTTCCTCCACAAGCGCCTGCGCTGCCCCATATCCCACGTTCTTGATTGCCGATAGTCCTACGCGGATCACCGCATCGTCTGCCGATGCCTCGTCATTTGGGTCACGAACGTCTTCGATAGAAAACTCTTCCGTGCTTGCATTCACGCTCGGTGGCACGACCGTCAGCCCAAGCGCCCGGCACTCCTCAGCGTCGGCCCCTGCCCGTTCCTGGGATCCCAGGTGCGCGTTCAACAGCGACGCCATATACTCGCGCGGATAGTTAGCCTTGAAATATGCCGTCTGGTACGCAATGTAGGCATAGCTCACGCTGTGCGCCTTGTTGAATGCATACCCGGCAAATGGCTCAATGAGTCTGAAAATCTCCCGCGCATCGTGCTCCGAATAACCTTGTTCCAGCGATCCATTGAGGAATCCCTGTTCCTCCGCCTCCATGATCTCCCGCACCTTTTTGCCCATCGCCTTGCGCACGATGTCTGCCTGCCCAAGCGAATACCCCGCAAAGCGCTGCGCAATCTGCAACACCTGATCCTGGTAGACGATAACTCCGTACGTCTCATGCAGGATGTCCCTGAGGTCGTCGTGCGGGAACGTGGCGGAAATCTCACCCTTCTTGCTGTCGATGTAGCGTGGTATATGCTCCATCGGCCCCGGCCGATAAAGCGCGATCATCGCCGAGACCTCGTTTAGCGAGCGTGGCTGCAGCCTCTGGATCCACCGCGTCATTCCCTGTCCCTCAAGCTGGAACAGCCCCATAGTCTTGCCCGAGGAAAGCAGGTCAAAAGTCTTTGAATCGTCGAGTGGAATGGTGTCGATGTCAATAAGCTTGCCGTGCCGTTGCTCAATCAGATCACGCGTCCGCGCCAGCGTTGTCAGGTTCGTCAAGCCGAGCAAGTCCAGCTTGAGAAGCCCCGCCTCTGCCACCCGGTGCATGTCCCACTGTGTCATCGGCACGCCGTCGTCATCCGAACCTGCGCTCTTGACTGGCCGTTGAAGCGGCACAACGTTGACCAGCGGCTCCCGTGAAATCACAACCCCCGCCGCGTGTGTGCTCGCGTTCCGCGCAATTCCCTCCAGCTGCATTGCCGTCGTCACCAGCTTCTGGACCTGCGGATCACGGTCATAGACGTCCCGGAACTGGGGCAAGCGATCCAGTGAATCCTGCAACGACGACGGATGCGCCCCCGCGGGCAGGAGCCTCGCCACCTGGTCCACTTCGCCGAAAGACATTCCCATCGCTCGTCCAACGTCGCGGATGCCTGCGCGCGCTCCGAAGGTCCCAAACGTGATGATCTGCGCCACACGATCCTGTCCGTAGCGGCGTGTCACATAGTCAATCAGTTCATCACGGCGCTCGTCCTCGATATCAAGGTCGATATCCGGCATTTCCTTGCGCTCAAGATTGAGGAAACGCTCAAAGACGAGGTCATACCTCAATGGCTCGATATTCGTGATATAGAGGCAATACAATACCGCACTCGCCGCCGCGCTCCCACGCACGCCCACCAAAATTCCCTGCTTGCGTGCATACGCCACCAGGTCCCACACGACAAGGAAATAGTCGGCGAAGTCCATTTGTCGGATCACGTCCAGCTCATACGCCACGCGTTCACGTGCTCGCTCCGTGTCCGGGTATTCCGTGTACCTTTCCTCAAACCCTTTGTAGCAAAGCTGCTCAAGATACTCAAAAGATGTGAGCCCGTCCGGCAGCTCGATCTGCGGCAACAGTAGTCGGTTGAACTCAAGGTCAAGGTTGCACTCGTCCGCAATCCGTCCTGCGTTCTCAATGGCCTCCGGCAGATCCGCGAACAACTCCCGCATCTCCGCTTCGGACTTCAGATAGAAACCGTCGTCATCCATCCGCATCCGGTTTGTGTCATCGACCGTCGAGTTCGTCTGGATGCAGAGCAAAACATCGTGTGCCTCGGCATCCTCGCGACGCGTGTAGTGCAGGTCATTCGTCGCGACGATGGGAATATCCAGCTCCTGCGCCAAATCCAGCACCATGCTGTTCAGCCGGTCTAGCTCCGCAATGCTCGGGTGTCGCTGAACCTCAAGGTAGTAGCCGTCGAACGTCTTCTTGTGCCAAAGCGCTGCCTCTCGCGCATCATCAAGACGGCCCTCCATCAGAGCGCGCGGCACCTCACCCGCCATGCACGCGGAGAGCGCGATTAATCCGGACCCGTATTGCTCCAGCACCTCCCGATCCATTCGGGGTCGGTAGTAGAAACCCTCCAGATGGGCGATGCTGACCAAACGCAGCAGGTTGTGGTATCCCTCATCATTCCTGGCCAAAAGAACAAGATGGTACGGCTGCTTGTCGCCCGGTATCCGGTCCGTCCGGCTCCCCGGCGCGACGTATGCCTCGACGCCGATGATTGGCTTGATGCCGGCCTCTTGCGCCTCTCGGTAGAAATCGACAATCCCGTACAGGTTCCCGTGATCCGTCAGGGCAAGGGACTCGAATCCAAGCTCGCGCGCGTGATTGACGAGGTCAGGAATGCGGGACAGTCCATCCAGCAGGCTGAACTCTGAATGTGTATGCAGGTGCGCAAACATCACAAGATACGCCGATTATAGCCGCGCTGGGTGGTGCGCTTAAGTGGCGGTTTAGCACGACTGAGCGCGTCTGAAAGACCTCGCAAGCGCGGCAGACGCATCCCTCAGTCTGCCAATCTTGTCACACCACCCGTCATTCCGAGCGCAGCGAAGAATCTAAAGACTCAATTTGCTTTCCAGGCAAGAAGGCGGCGCTTAACGCTAACTGCTCTTCAAGCCGGATCGCGAACCGAGAAGAAACCCGGCAGCCTCCCGGTTAAAGACCTCAGCCTGCTCGACTTGCGGCCAGTGCCCGGACGGCGATACCTCCATGAACTTCGCCTCCGGCCATGACACCAAGTGTCCCTCCCACCTCTCCGGCGGCGGCACGATGATATCCTCTCGCCCCCAGAAAACCAGCGTCGGACAGTGAATGTCGCGCACGCGACCCCGCAAATCGTATTTGTGCTTGAGTCCCTGTAGAGTGAGCCCCTCCCGTAGCAGCGTGAAGAACGCTTTGCGTTGTTGCGAATCCCGATGTCGAGATACCCACTCGTCCATAATCGTGCGATTCACCAGGTCTTCATCTGCGAAAATTGTCTTGCTCGCTCGGTGCCCTGCCAGTAGCCGCGGCTGCCACAGCATCTCTCCAAGGAATGGAATGGTCACCAGTCTCAGTGGCCAACCAACCTTGCGTGTGAGACCGCCCGGCGAGGCAAGCACAAGGCCCGTCACCCGCTCCGGATTCTCAAGCGTGGCCAACATTGCCGATATTCCGCCCGCAGAGTGGCCGATCAACGAAGCAGCCTCAACCTCCCACGCGTCCAGCAGCGCCATGATTGTCTTGCCGCTTTCCGCCGGATTCCAGCCGTCACGCGGATAATCGGAAGTGCCGTGCCCCGGGGAACTCGGTGCGAGAACCCGATACCCCTGCTCGGCGAAATACCCCAGGTTCGCCCACCAGTCCTCGATGCCCCCGCCGATTCCGTGCAGGAACACCAGCGGTGGCCCGTTACTCGGCCCCGCCTCTACGTATTGAAGGCGCATCCCCTCAACGGAGACAAACCCCTCTCGCAGCGGATAGTCAGTCATTACACGCGCACCATAGCAGGCTCAGGCGCATCAACCGCGCCTTCAATCTTGGTGAAACTCAACTCCTCGTCGCCAACGTCTACGGTGATGTCGTCACCTTCGGAGAAACGTCCCTCAAGAATCTCCCGCGCCAGCACATTTTCCACGTGCCGCTGCACGGCGCGTCTCAACGGCCTCGCGCCAAAGGACGGGTCGAAACCCACCTTGGCCAGCCATTCACGTGCCGCGTCCGTCAGTGTGATCCGCAAGCTCTTCTCCTCAAGCCGCTCCTGCACCTCAGCCACCATCAGGTCCACGATCTGTAGGATCTGTTCTTGGCTCAGTGGCTCAAACACGATGATCTCGTCGATGCGGTTGATGAATTCCGGCCTGAACGCCTTCTTCAATGCCTGGTCCACGGAACGCTGCAGATCCTGGAATGCTTGCGCGCCGTTCGTGTTGCGCAGCAGCCCTATCTGCTCCCGCTGAAGAATCTCCGTGCCCAGGTTGGATGTCATGATGATGACCGTGTTGCGGAAGTCCACCGTCCGACCGTGTCCATCTGTCAGCCGTCCGTCTTCCAGTATCTGGAGGAACATGTTGAACACGTCCGGGTGTGCCTTCTCGATCTCGTCGAACAGAATCACCCGATACGGACGCCGTCGCACCAGCTCCGTCAACTGACCGCCATCGTCGTACCCGATGTACCCGGGCGGCGCGCCGACAAGTCGCGAGACCTCATGACGCTCCCCGTACTCCGACATATCGAGTCGGATCATCGCCTCCTCGTCGCCGAAGAGGAATTGCGCCAGCGCGCGTGCCAACTCCGTCTTGCCGACGCCTGTCGGTCCCAGGAAGATGAAGCTGCCGATGGGACGCTCCGGATCCTTCAGCCCTGCGCGTGCCCGCCGGATCGCGTCGGATAGCGCGGTAACGGCCTGCTCCTGCCCGATAACGCGCTGATGCAGTTCCTTCTCCATCCGGGTCAGCCGCCGTGTCTCCTCTTCCAGCATTCGGCTCACAGGAACGCCGGTCCATTCTGAGATCAGTGTCGCGATGTCCTCCGCCTCCACCGTGTTGCGGATGCTTTTCTCCTGCTTCCAGGTGGAGAGCGTCGACTCATATTCGTTCTGCAGCTGCGCCCGCTCTTGCTTGATTCGGGCCGCCTCCTCGAAATCCTCCCGATTCGACGCGGCCTCATCCTCGATTTCAAGCTGCCGCATTCGTTGGTCCATCTGTTTCAGCTCCGGCGTGAATGACTCCGCGTCGATCCGCAGCCGCGACCCCGCCTCGTCGATGAGATCGATGGCCTTGTCCGGTAGCTGTCGGTCCGTGATGTACCTCGCGCTTAGCCTCACTGCGGCCTCCAGCGCATCTGGTGTAATTGTCACTTTGTGGTGGGCCTCATAGCGCGGCGCAACGCCCTGGAGAATCCGAATCGCGTCCTCCACGGACGGTTCCTCGATATACACCGGCTGGAAACGGCGCTCCAGTGCCGTGTCCTTCTCGATATGCTTGCGGTACTCATCCAGCGTCGTTGCGCCCACTGCCTGTAGTTCGCCCCGGGACAGCGCCGGCTTGAGCATGTTGGAGGCGTCCATTGAGCCCTCCGCTGCGCCAGTGCCGACGACCGTATGCAGTTCATCGATGAAGAGCACGATGTCGCCGTGTGCGCTCCGCACTTCGTTCAAGACGTTCTTCACACGCTCCTCAAACTCGCCGCGGAACTTCGCCCCGGCTACCAACGCCCCCATGTCGAGTGCGTGGACGCGCGCATGGCTCAATGACTCCGGCACGTCTCCGGCAATGATTCGCTGTGCCAGCCCCTCGGCGATTGCCGTCTTTCCGACGCCCGCCTCGCCGATGATGACCGGATTATTCTTGGTGCGGCGAGTCAGGATCTGCATTACCCGCTGAATCTCGACCTGCCGGCCAATGACCGGATCAAGCTTGCCCTCCTCGGCCAGCGTTGTCAGATCGATGGTGTAGCGATCCAGAGCCCGTGACGACCGCTCGGAGCGTCCATGCACCGGCTCGGTGCTGCCGTCAGCTCCACCCTGCGCCTCTTTCAGCGCTGTCTCAAGGCGCGGCTGCGTCAGGTTGAATTCCTTGAAGATCACGTCCGATTGCCCGTTGTTCACGCCCACGGCGCCAAGTAGCAGGTGCTCTGTCCCGATCTGCTCGGAATTGAGTCGCTTGGAGGCCATCGTCGCGCCTGTCAGCAGGCCCTGCGTTCGGGGTGTTAGATACAACTGCGTCGCGGCGCCCGCCACCTTCGGCGCGCTGTTCAGCACGCCCTCGAACCGGTCCGCCATCGCGTCAACGTCGATGCCGAGCCGTTCCAGCACGGTCATCGCCTGACTGTCCGGCTGTTGAAATATCGCGTAGACGATGTGCTCCACGTCCATCTGGCTGTGGCTCATATCCATCACCGTCTGCTGCGCCACGGCGAGCGCCTCTTGCGCTCCATCCGTGAAGCGATCAGGGCTCATCATGATTGTGTTTCCTCGCTTTCACTGCGATTGATTCTCTGTGATTCAGCACCATCCGCCGATCCCTCACCCAGCGCCCTGACACCCGTCAGCCGCTCAATCGCGCCTTCCAGGTCCCTGATGCGCTGCTCCATCTCAGCCATGCGCCCGCTCATCCGCATGATGACCTCTGCGCCGGCGAGATTGACACCAAGCTCATCGATGAGCGACTTGATCTTCTGGATGCGTTCAACGTCCGTGTCGCTGTAATAGCGCACGTTGCCGCGAGACCGTTGCGGCTGCACAAGCCCGTTGCGCTCGTAGTAGCGCAGCGTTTGAACGTGCAGACCGACCAGCCGCGCTGCAACGCGAATGGAGTACACAGGATCACTCGGATTGCGGAAGCTCATTCCTTACCTCCTGCCATCTCGCGCATCTCGCGAAGCTGCGTCAGCAGTTCGCGCTCGGATTCCTGCAGGTTCTTTGGCAGTGCGACGATGACCTTGGCGTACAGATCGCCAGCGCCCGTCCCGCGCATCTTCGGCATTCCCTTGCCCGCGATGCGGAACGTCTGGCCGTTGTCCGTCTCCGGCGGGATACGAAGCGCCACGCCGGAACCGCCGATCGTCGGCACGATCACCTCGCCGCCGAGCAGCGCGTCAAGCATCGGAACCTTGACTTCCGTTGTCAGGTCTGTCCCCTTGCGGTCGAACTGGGTATCTGGCTTGACTGCCACTTTCAGATAGAGATCCGAGTTTCCCCCTGCTGGTGTTCTGGGACCTGCGCCACTCATCTTCACGCGCGAGCCGGTATCGACACCCGCCGGAACCTGCGCCTCAATGGTCCGCGTTCCGCCCTCTCCGTCCTGCACGCGTATCGAGCGACGCGTCCCGTGAAATGCCTCTTGCAGCGTTATCTCGACAGGAACATCGCGCGGACGCTGAGGTCGGGGGCGCTGGCGGAATGCCGATTCGCTCCCGCCTCCACCGCCGCGGAAGAACTGTCCAAGAATATCGCCAAGCCCGCCAAAACCCTCTGCCCCGCCAAAACGGAACGCGCCGCCCATCCCGGGTCCTGCTCCGAAGCCGCCCTGCCGCTGCATCTCCTCGATGCGATCGGCGTGCATCCAGTTCTCGCCATACTTGTCGTACTTCTTGCGGCTATTCTTGTCGCCAAGAACCTCGTGCGCCTCGTTGATTTCCTTGAAGCGCTGTTCCGCCTCTTCGTCGCCGGGATTCACGTCAGGGTGATACTGGCGCGCAAGCTTACGGAACGCCGACTTTATCTCCTTGTCGGAGGCCGACCGCGAAACCCCAAGCGTCCTGTAATAATCCGTCGCCGCCATCACACCAAGCCGATATTTCGCCGTTCTCTGCTATCTATTCTACCTATGTTCCTGCCAACAATATCAGCATACTCCTAACAACATCATTGTCAACTTTATATCTGCGTACTCCCGTCATTCTGAGCGCAGCGAAGAATCGAAGGCCTCCCCTGCCCAGCCAAACTCTGCGCACCCACCCGCGCTACACTATCAATAAGAGCAGACCAAATAGCGAGAAAGAATACGTTTTTGGAGCGCGGACTAAGCTGGAACGGCCTTTAAAAATGCCTAACGTCTACACACGATACGGTGACAAAGGAGAGACCGGTCTCCTTTACGGTGGCCGTGTGCCCAAAAACGACCCGCGTGCCGAGGCTTATGGCACGGTCGATGAGGCTGTCTCCGCCATCGGACTGGGCCGCAGCTACTCCGAAGACGAGCGCGTCTGTGAAATCGCCATGGCACTCCAGCGTGAACTCTTCACCGTCGGCGCGGAACTCGCCACGGACATCGGCCACTTCAATACATTCCTCAAGCACTTCTCGCCTGTGACGCAAGAGCATGTCGACGCCCTCGAAAAGCACATCGACTCCCTACAGGAGGAGTTCGAACTGCCGCGTGCGTTCGTGATCCCCGGCGCGTCTGCAGCCTCAGCAGCCTTCGATCTCGCCCGCTCAACATTGCGCCGCGCAGAGCGTCGCGCAGTCGGCCTCATGCAGGACGGCTACCTGCGAGAAGAATCTCTTGTCATCCCATACCTCAACCGCGCTGCCGATCTCCTCTTCATCCTCGCCCGCTACCAGGATCGGAGCCTGCCAATGGAGCTCCTGACCGGTGAGCAGTAACTCCTCAGTTCCCCTCATAGCCGTCGTCGACTATGGCGCGGGCAACCTCCGATCCGTCGCCAAGGCGCTCGAAACCGTCGATTTTCGTGTCAACGTCACGGACAAGGCCGCCGATCTCCAAAACGTCGATGGGGTCGTCTTTCCCGGGCAAGGCATCGCGGGCCCGTGTATGGTCAGGCTGCGCGACGCTGGTATGGATTCCGCCCTGCAGGATCTCATTGCTCGTGATGTCCCATTCTTTGGCGTCTGCCTGGGTCTCCAACTCCTGTTTGATAGGACCGAGGAGGGCGATGCCGAGTGCCTCGGTCTCATCCCCGGCGAAAATGTCCGATTTGACCACGAGCTAACTGTTCCGCACATGGGTTGGAACGATGTGACATTCACGCGTGACCACCCCGCTACGGCCAACATTCCGCCCAGCTACCAGTTCTATTTCGTCCACAGCTATTACGCCAAACCGACGGATGAGGGCATGACGCTCGGTGTCACCGATTACGGCGGACAGTTCGCCAGCGTCGTCTCGCGCGACAAGCTCATCGCGACCCAGTTCCACCCGGAAAAGAGCGGCAGGCCCGGCCTCGCCCTCTACCGAGATTTTTTTGAATGGACAATCTAGCAGGGTGTGATGATGAAAATAATCCCTGCCATAGACCTGCGTAATGGCAAGGCGGTTCGCCTGTTTCAGGGCGACTACAACCGTGAAACGGTCTTTGATCATGATCCCGCCGTCGTTGCCCGTTCATGGGAAGAGCAAGGCGCGAAGCGCATCCACCTGGTTGACCTGGATGGTGCGCGCGATGGCAACACCGGGCAGGCGAAGCTGGCCGCCTCTATCGCCGCCGCTGTTACTATCCCCGTTCAGCTTGGCGGCGGTGTCCGGTCCATGGACGATGTCACCGCCCTCATCGACGCTGGCATCGACCGCGTCATCCTCGGCACCGTCGCCGTCACCAATCACGAGCTTGTGCGTGAGGCGTGTGAGCGCTACGGCGACCGGATTGCCATCGGCCTTGATGCCCGCGATGGTCGCGTCGCTGTTCGCGGATGGACCGAGGACTCGGGCGTCGAAACGCTTGAACTTGCAAAGCAGCTGATGGAGTACGGCGCTTGCCGCTTCATCCACACGGACATTTCCCGCGATGGCGCAATGCAGGGAGTCAACGTCGAAGCCATGCAAGGTTTCGCTGAAGCCGTCGCCCCCGTACCCGTCATCGCATCCGGCGGCGTCACAACTTTGGATGACATCCACGCCCTCGCCGCCACCGATGTCGAGGCCGTCATCATCGGTCGTGCTCTCTACACCGGCGATGTCTCCCTCCCGGACGCGATATCCGCCGCAAGCCCGTAGAATAAACACACCATGCTCTCGCGCAGAATCATCCCGTGCCTTGATGTGAAAGGCGGCCGCGTCGTCAAGGGCGTCCGCTTCCGGGATCACCGTGACGCGGGCGACCCCGTCGAGCTTGCACGTTTCTATGACGAGCAAGGCGCAGATGAACTCGTTTTCTACGACATCACCGCCTCTTCCGATGGCCGCGAAATCATGCTTGATGTCGTTCACCGCGTGGCTGAAGAGGTCTACATCCCGCTCACTGTTGGCGGTGGCATCCGCTCTGTCGAGGATATTCGCACCATGCTCAACGCCGGCGCGGACAAGGTCAGCATCAACACCGCCGCTGTCCAGAACCCTGAACTAATCCGTGATGCCGCCGCACAGTTCGGCAGCCAATGCATCGTTCTTGGCATGGACGCTCGCCGTGTCGACCCTTCCCAGATTGAAGCGCCACCAAATGAAATATCGGCAATAGCATTTGACGAATCCACCCGCTGGGAGGTCCGGACCCACACTGGCGCGGATGGTGGCCGCGCGGCCGGCATCGATGCCGTCAAATGGGCAAAGCACGCTGCTGAACTCGGAGTGGGTGAGGTCGTCATGAACAGCATCGACGCCGACGGCACGAAGGAGGGCTACGACCTCGATCTCATGCGTGCCGTTACCGATGCAGTCTCGATCCCGGTTATTGCAAGTGGAGGGGCGGGAAACGTTGAGCACATGACACAGGTCGTGACAGATGGCAGGGCTGATGCTGCCCTTGCCGCAAGCATTTTCCACTACGGCGAATTCACCATCGCCCAGGCCAAAGAGCACATGCGCACCCACGGTGTTCCTGTGAGACTAGCCACGAGCGCAGGGGCGTGAACCCTCCTAACAGACCCCGCCGCCGGTCGCGCTACCGGCTCCGTGCCGTTCTGCTTGATGCCTACGGCACCCTCTTCCACTACGAACCTGCCCGCATGTCGGTCCTCTTTTCTGCAATCGTTGAGCGGCTGAACGTCCCCATCGACTCCGAAACGCTGTTGCAACACTGGCGCGTCCACGAGACCGCATTTCGCCAGTCCCGGGTCTGGCTCAACGGTGATGGCGATTGGGACGCACCGCCGCCGGACCAATTCACTCCCTACCGCGAGGCGTGGCTCCACGCCTTTAAACTGGCATCCGCCGAACTCAACCTTGACCCAGCCTACGTCCCCGCTGCTGTCGAGATGATCTACGAAGACATCAAGGGTAGGGGAATGTACCGTGACGTCGCGCCCGCCCTCGAAGCCCTCCGCGCTCGTGTGCCGTTGGCCATCGTCAGCAACGCCGACCACGAATATCTCCACGGAACGATCAAGACCAACGGCTTGGCATTCGACCACGTCATCCATTCCGAGGGCATGAGAGTGTACAAGCCTCACCCGCGCATCTTTCAAGCCGGCCTTGCGGTATTCGGCATTGAGGATCCCTCACAGGCCATCTACGTCGGTGATACCCCAAAGGAAGACATACAAGGCCCGCAAGGCCTCGGCATCCCCGCCGTCTGGATTAACCGCACTGGCGCAGACTGGCCAGAAGATGTTTCTGCCACGCCCGACTACGAAATCACCACCCTCCTCGGTCTCGTTGATATCGTCGCCTCCAGGACACTCTCTGCTCTCTAAACTCTTCGTCATTCCAGCGAAAGTGGGAGCCCAGATCTCCAGTGCAGCACCCATGCTGGAACGCGGTGTTTCATCTCCACAGACCAATCAAGGTCTGATCGCGTACCTAAGCTGTAGCGCAGCTACTACAATTAACGTGTGCCTACATTGGAAAAGGCAGGAGAAAATCCATGTCAACCCAACTGACAATCGACGAAAAAGGTCTCATCCCGGCCATCGCACAGGACGCGACTACTGGCGCTGTCCTGATGGTCGCCTACATGAACAATGAATCCCTGACGCGCACCATCGAATCCGGCCAGGCGTGGTTCTACAGCCGTTCACGGCAGGAGCTCTGGCACAAGGGCGCAACCTCCGGCCACTTTCTCAACGTCGTTGAGATTCGCCCCGACTGCGATGGTGACGTGATCTTGCTCAAGGTGAATGCGGAGGGCCCCGCCTGCCACACCGGTAGCGAGACCTGCTTCTACCAGGAATTCGATACCTCAGACTGGCAGATGGAACCCGCAGCGCAGGACCAACTCGGCGCGACCCTAACCGAACTTGCCATGACCGTTGCTCAACGCAAGAAAGACATGCCGGAGGGCAGCTACACAGCCAGCCTGTTCGAGCGCGGAACGGAGCGTATCGCGCAAAAGGTCATTGAGGAAGGTGGAGAGACCGCTCTTGCGGCGATGGCCAGGGCCCCCGACCGCGTCCGAGCCGAGGCCGCCGATCTTCTCTACCACCTCACCATCCTCCTTGAGGACGTTGGCGTTTCCTTGTCCGATGTCGCCACAGAACTCGCAAACCGCCGCCGCTAGAGAAATCAACTCTGAAGTGACTGCTGTTGACTGAACGCGGGATTCCATCTCAACAAGTCGTTCAATGTTGAGCGCGAACGGAGAAAAATTGCCCGTATCAATCTGTGTGCGATAAACTGGCCAGTACTTGAAACCGCACTACAACTAGGAGACACGCCAATGCCATCATTAGCCTTCTTTGAAGGGAAAGTCGTCCCGCTTGAGGAGGCCAAAATCAGTGTCGTCACGCACGCCTTCAACTATGGAACAGGCGTATTTGAGGGTATCCGTGGCAACTGGAACGCAGATCAGGAGCAGATGTACCTCTTTCGGGTGCGCGAGCATTACGCCCGCCTGCTCCGTTCCTGCGCGATGCTCAACATCAAACTCCCCTACTCCCTCGATGATTTCGAGCGCATCACCCTCGATCTCGTGCAGCAGTGTGGTTTCAAAGAAGATGTGTACGTCCGCCCTCTCGCCTATAAGTCTTCGGATGTTGTCGGACTCCGCGTCCACGACCTTGAAGACGAATTCCTTATCTACATCGTCCCGTTCGGCAACTACCTCGACTCCGATGCCGGTATCCGCTGCACGTTCTCAAGCTGGACACGCATCCAGGACAACGTCATTCCGCCCAGCGCGAAGGTCACCGGCATGTACGTCGCTAACAGCCTCGCCAAGAGCGAAGCGGTCTGGCGCGGCTACGATGAGGCCATCCTGCTCACCGATGACGGCAACATTTCTGAGGGCAGCGGCGAGAACATCTTCTTGATCGACAACGGTGTCATTAGCACCCCGCCACAGACCGACGGCATCCTGGACGGCATCACTCGCAACACGGTTATCGAACTGGCACGGGACGTGCTCGGGCTGCGGGTTGAGGAGCGAACCATCCCAAAGACCGAGGTCTATGTGACGGATGAATTCTTCATGACTGGCACCGCCGCCCACGTCACCCCTGTACTCGAAGTTGACGGGCGACCCATCGGCGGTGGCTCCATCGGCCCTGTCACCGCCGAACTCCAGAAACTCTACTTTGAAGTCGTCAAGGGCGAGCGTGACCAATACGCACACTGGCTAACTCCAACCTACACACCGGCCGCCGCCCCCGCATAACTAGCCGTCCCCCCCCGCTTAAGTGTCCGTTCGCCCTGAGCTTGTCGAAGGGTGAACTCCGACCTTGTCATTCTGAGCGCAGCGAAGAATCTAAAGCCTCGATTGCACCGCCGAAGCCGAAACGCGGCGTCACCTTAGGGCATCCCCTCATTCCGGCGAAAGCCGGAATCCATCGGGAGTAACAACCTACTCCGGCTCCTCCCACGGAATATCGTCCACTGAACGGCACCACGAGCAAAGCCCACCGGACGCCAACAACTCCTTCGCGGGTGTCTTATTCCCGCATCTGTTGCAATAGCGCAATCGGAGAGGTCCATTACGGCAAACCAGGCAATGCCATGGAAAGGCTGGAGAATCTTCTACTAACGTTGTTCTCTCAATTGGCGGGCTGGACGTAGCGATGGAGTTAACCCCGCACACCGCACAGATAATTCTTGAATTCACCGTCCAACCGCCACAGACGTCTGAGTCGTTGGCCGGTAAGGGACCTCCCTCTCCTCGACGATTGCGAGAGGATTGTCCCGTGTCAACGCCCACGCGCGCCTCTCATTCGTCAGTTCGGCAACCCTGTCAAATCCGGTCTGCATATTGGGTACGCGCGATCCGGTTGCCCCGTGCGCGTCGGTCGCCATGACGTGGATCAATTCCTGCTGCAGCAGGTATTCTCCTGCCTCGAGACAACCCGGTCCATAGTGATTGAGCAAGCTCCCCGTATTGATCTGCATCAGGGCGCCCATAGAAATAAGCCGTCGCACGATGTCGGGATCGCGCTGGATGATGGTGTTTCGCTCCGGATGCGCGACCACAGGCCGATAACCCAGCGCCATGATCTCGACTAGCTGCTCCTCGACGTACTCAGGAAATGAATTGAAAGGCGGCTCTGACAACACGTAACGCGTACCGCCGATTGTCACGCCGTTCCCCGTTTCCAGCTGATTTCGGAAACCGTTCGTGATTCGTATCTCCTGTCCTGTGAGCAGCGCGATGTTCAGGTCATTTTCGGCTGCGGCACGCTTCAGTGAGTCAACGCGACGTCGAGATTCCTGGAGGATCGTCTCCGTAGAACGCGGGAAATTGTGAGGTGTCGTAACGATTGTCGTGGTGTCCTGCGTGTGAGCGATGCGCAGCATCTCCACCGACTCTGCACGGTCGCGTGCCCCGTCATCTATTCCCGGCAGGATATGGCAGTGAATATCCACGAAGCCTCCGGCATCATGTGCGCCGTTCCTGTGGTTATCCAAACCATCCTCCATCAACACTCGTCACATACCTCCCCGTGCAAGCAACTCCGTTATTCCCCTGTTCACCAATGTCATTCTGAGCGTAGCGAAGAATCCACAGCCTCCATTGAGCGGCACGCCGGAACGCGGTATATCAATGCCCTCACATTACTAGCCTAATCGCGAACCGAGGAAATTAACCGGGCCACCTAAACCGATGCACGCGGAACCCTTCTGCGTACTGGTATCCCGGGGACTTTCCCTGCTCTTCGTGCCGGGAGTGAATGCGCTCCATCAACCCCTCAGGGTTACTAATCTGGCTCGTGTGCTCCCGTAGCGCCGCCACCTTCAGGTCGATGGAGTCCGAGATATCGATCCATGTGTCCGGCTCATCACTCCACGCCCACGCCTCGGAGACGATGTGTGGCTCGAAGCCTTGCTGTGCCAGGTGCGGGAAATGATGCACGTCGCGCGCGTACGGATACATCGCGTCGAACGCCGCCTGCCCTATATGCCTATGGTCACGATGGTTATGACCGCGGCGATACGGATCGAATGTGAATACCACTTCCGGCCTGAACCGGCGGATCTCCCGTACCAGGTGTTCGCGCAGTTCGCGGTTGTCCTCAAGTTCGCCGTCCGGGTACCCAAGGAACGTCACGTCCTCGATGCCGAGCACCCTTGCCGCCGCTGTTGCCTCAGCCTCGCGCGTCCGAACCAGGTCCTCAGGTTTCGTATCGGGGTCGGCAGTGCCCGCGCGGCCGTCTGTCGCGATGACCAGCGCTCCCTCCCAACCCTCGCGAATCCACTTGCCGATGGTGCCCGCGCACCCAAACTCCATGTCGTCCGGATGCGCCGAGATCGCCATCAACCTCTTCGGACGTCCCTGTGTGTCGACCATTCATCCCTCCGTCATTCCCGCGAAGGCGGGAACCTGCCGCCAATAGTTCTAGTCACCGCCCATAAGGCTGATTCCGTACCGTCGAAACTCCTCTGCGTATGCCATGCCGCGCGGCTCACCATGGCTTGCCGCCCAGCTCCGTATCCAGTCCATGTCGCCCGGCCCAAATTGGCTCGCGTGCAGTTTCGTTGCCTCAATCTTTGTTTCGATAGTGTCTGAAATGTCAACGAACACATCGGGGGTCTCGGGTCCCCAGAAATAGATTTCGGCAGTCTTGTGGGGCGGAAGACCTGCCTCGTTGTGTTCAGGGAAATGCAGACGATCACGCGCGAACGGGAACACCGCGTCCATCGTCACCATGCCTGTGATTCGGTGATCTCGATGAATATAGAAGCTTGTTCTGAATGGGTCCGTCGTCAGCACGATGTCCGGCCTGATCCGGCGCACGTGCCGCGTGATCTCCCCCAATAATTCTCGTCCGTCCACCAACTCCCCGTCGCCGTTCTGGAGTATCGTCACCTCTTTCACACCCAACACAGCCGCTGCGTCCCGCTGCTCCTTGTCGCGCGTCGCAGCAAGGTCGGCGTTCGTCAGGGTAGGATCCTCGGTCCCTTTGTCGCCGTTCGTCGCGACCACGTAATAGACCTCAACCCCATCCCGCGTGAGCCGCGCGACAGTTCCTCCGCATCCGATCTCGGCATCATCCGGATGTGGCGCAACCACCAACACCCGCTCAACCTCCCCAAACTCCTCAATCACCGTTCACTACCTCCGAGAATCCCCTTGCCTTGAGGGAGGGGGCGTCCTGTTAAGACCTGCTCATACAGACCCACCACCGCGTCTGCGCTCGCCTCCCAGGACATCTCTTGTGCTGCTGCCAACGCCCCAAAACCGAGACGCCGTCGTAGTTCTGCATCATCCAGTAGCTCGCAGATGGCTCCAGCAAGGGCAGGGGAGTTCCCCGCCGGAACAAGACGGCCCGATATACAGTCCTCGATGAACGAGGCCGGCCCCGGCACGTCAGATGCCACTACCGGTGTTCCGCACGCCATCGCCTCTGCCGCCACAATGCTGAAACTCTCCGAATACGAAGGCACAACTAACATGTCTGCTGCCGCGTAATGCCACGGCAATTCATCATTCGGCACAACGCCGGCCCACGAAATCCGCTCTGCAATACCTAGCTCCGAAGCCAGCGTGCGTAGCCCTGGGGCATAATCCTCATCCACCTCACCGCCCAGGAACCGCAGACGCAGTCGTGGCCTGTCAGCCAAAATTCCCGTTGCCCTTAGAAGCACGTCCGCTCCCTTGATTGGGTCGAGACGCCCCACGTACAGCAGCGTCTCCTCATCCAAAGACATGCCCAGCCGCACCCGTGCTTCATCGCGATTCATGGGGCGAAACCGCTCGGAATCGACTCCAATAGGCGCAACTGCGATACGATTCCGCTCAGCCCCCAACGTTGACACGAGCGTGTCTCGCTCAAACGGCGTCCACGCGACAATCCCGTCCGCGCCCCGCGCAATCACGCGTTCTGCCTCATGCCGCTCCGGCGGCTCAGGTGGTGATAACTCAGAAGCCTGCTCCTTGACGGCGGCGATGGTGTGAAACGTCGTTACATGCGGAATGTCAAACCGGCGTGACACCTCCAGCCCTGCCAACCCCGAAGCCCAATAGTGTGTGTGAATTAGGTCGCAGCCCTCGCCGATGGCGTCTCCAATTTCATCCGCAAACTGACCCGCATTGGCCGCCCATTCAGTTGCTGAACCAACAGCAGCAGTAGGCAGACAGGCAATGCGCACACCCTCGCAGTCCACTTCAGCAAGGTATTCGCTCTCGTGGCTCGCAGTGATGACGGTCACTGAAATCCCGCGCCGCGCCAACTCCCTGCTCAACCCGAGCACATAGGCGGACATGCCGCCCGCCTTTCCCGCGCCCAAAGCAGCCAGCGGGTACGAATGCAGTGCAACCAACCCCACCGAACGAACGGTCACGTCGCCCCGCTCTCGCGTGCCAGCTGCCATCGGTACAACACGCGGTCATTGCCGCCAAGATCGTACTTGTACGGCTCATTCCCGCGCAGGAAATCGTACTCGCGCAGCCCTTGTTCGATCGCTCCGCGCAGCCCGTATGCCTTCAGCAGCAGTCCTACTGAAAGATGGCGATACTCGGGGTCATATCCACTGTTGTACAGGAGCAGCCGGTCACCCTCCAGGAAGCTCATCGTCGCCGAAACAGGTTTGCCGCCCACGTCCAGAAACGCTAATTGGAGCGATTCCGCATCGGCCATCGTCTGCGTCAATGTCTCCAGGAATGAGCGACGCTCCGGGGTCAGGAAATCCGACTTCGCCTCGCTGCTCTTGCCCATAAGCGACACGAACGAGTCCAGTGCCTGCGGCAGCTCATCATGTTCATGGTCATATATGCGATACTCAGTGTCCTCATTCGCCTCCAGCCGCCGCAGCTTGCGCCGCAACTCATGGCGATCCTTCTTGGAGAGGCTCTGCACATGTGCATCCCACGATTCCGGTAGCTCAACATAGGGAGAAACGTCCCAAACCGAGCGATTCGCTCGCCACCCGTGCTCTGAGGCGCGGGACTCCAATATCTGTGTGGATGGTGAATCATCCCGTACGCCCGTCAGTTCGATGGACGACCATCCTTCAGATGCCCCGTAGCCGAGAATCGCCTCCCAAACGGACTCCTCCTCCCCGGGATCGGACAAAATATCCTGATAGTCGGTCAGATTGTAGTCTAGGCCGAAAGTCACGGACCCTTTTCCGTGGTTCAGTGGTGCGATGCCCCTGAGCGAGCCGTCGGCGTCGTCCCGAACTGTGAGCATTGGATGCTCATCCACAGAGCCGCAGCAATCTATCGCCCACGCCGTCTGCCAGGGCAGTGAGAGGAATATCGACTGCGTGGCCGATTTCGCGAACAACTCCGGCCACTCGCTTGTGACAGCCCCAAGCGGCTCCCATTGCACGACGAGGCTCATGAACCTGCCCCCCGTGGGGAGGTCAGGGACAGGAACTCCGCCCGCGCCGCAGCGTCTTCCTTGAATACTCCTCGAAACGCCGTAGTGATTACCCGGCTTCCAGATGCCCGAACACCGCGAATCGTCATGCACAGGTGCTCTGCCTCCACCCGAACTGCGGCCCCTTGCGGTTGCAGCGCCTCCGTCAGCAGGTCCGCGGCCTGATTTGTCACGCGCTCCTGCATCTGGGGTCGACGTGCCAAACACTCAATGGCCCTTGCCAGCTTGCTGATTCCCACAATGCGACCTGACGGCATGTAGGCAAGGTGAACCGAGCCGAAAAACGGCAGAAGGTGGTGCTCACAGATGGACATGAACGGAATGTCTCTGATGGTCACTGTGTCCCGCGCCCCCTCGTCATAGGACACCGTCAGGAATTCGCGCGGGTCCTGATCGATGCCGGAGAAGAGTTCGGCGTACATCGCCGCCACGCGCGTGGGTGTCCTGTTGATGCCGTCGCGCCTTGGATCGTCTCCAATTGCGCGAAGAATCTCCTCAACGGCGCGGACAATGCGCTCTTGATCAATCATCCGGGGAAGTGTCGACCTTCCACTTGCTTTGCAGTAGTGTAGCGCACGCGATGACGGTCAGTTCATGCCAAGCAGTCGCTGCACAGCCGCGAGATCGGCCGGCGCCTCTTCAACGTTCAGCCCCTGTGCCGTCGCATTATCCGGGTCCTTCAGCCCGTTCCCGGTGATGATGCACACCACTCGCCGATCCTGCATTTCCGGATGTGCCGCAGCATATTTCGCCAGCCCCGCAACCGAAGCTGCAGATGCCGGCTCGCCAAAGATTCCCTCCTGCTCGGCCAGCAGTGAGTACGCGTCCATAATCTGCTCATCCGTCACGCTGTCGATCAGTCCGCCGGAATCGTCCCGCGCCGTTACCGCCTGCTCCCAACTCGCCGGGCGGCCGATACGGATAGCAGAGGCCACTGTATGTGGATCTTCCACAGGATGACCAAGCACAAGCGGCGCAGCGCCGGCCGCCTGGAAGCCCATCATCCGCGGCAGACATGTGGCATTACCCATCTCGCGGTATTCCACGAAACCCTTCCAGTAAGCTGTGATATTGCCCGCGTTGCCCACCGGAATGAACAGGTCATCCGGCGCATCCCCAAGCTCATCGATAATCTCGAACGACGCCGTCTTTTGGCCCTCAATTCGGTCCGGATTCACCGAGTTCACTAATTTGATCGGACCCGGCCCCGCAAAGGAGCGCACGATGTCCAGCGCGTCGTCGAACAAACCGGAAATGGCGACCACTCGCGCGCCGTACATCGATGCCTGGGCAAGCTTTCCAGCTGCGATATTGCCCTTGGGGACCACAACGATGCTCTCCAGCCCGCAAGCGGATCCGTACGCAGATGCGGAGGCGCTCGTATTCCCTGTTGACGCGCAGATGACGCCTGTGCAGCCGTCCTCCAGCGCCTTCGCGACTGCCACAACCATCCCGCGGTCCTTGAATGACCCGGTCGGATTCATTCCTTCCAGCTTGAAATACAGTTCACCGACGCCCAGTTGAGACTCAAGGTGGCGCGACCGAATCAGGGGCGTGCTGCCCTCTCCCAGCGTGATCTGCGGTGTAGATTCCGTTACAGCGTCAATCAGGTGGCCATATCGCGCAAGCACGCCCATCGTCACGCCCTCCGCGTCTTTCGCGCGGCCAGACGTGAGGCGTGCCGGCTCATGCCATCATCCATGTCAGTCCCCCTACTGACAATGTAACCGTAATTCCAGCCATGAACACCTGCCTGAGCTCGGTCACTCTTCGACACGGATGATGCTGCCGATTTCTCGCACAACGTCGAGCGCCGTCAGTGTGCCTGTGGCACCACGCAATGCGGATTCCCGCGCACGGTGTGTCGTAATCACAATCTCGGCGGAACCGGCCGTTTCATCGACCTCCTGCTGAATCACAGAGGCGATGCTGATCTCTGCGTCGCCCAGGATGCGCGCAATCGCCGCGAGAACCCCCGGCTGATCCGCCACGGTCATTCGGAGGTAGTAACGAAAGTCCAGCTCGTCAATCGGCCGCACCCGGCTCTGTGCTCCTGAAATCTGTCGTGGCTGCGCCCGGCCCGGCCCTGTCAGTCCTCGGGCCACCTCGATGAGGTCACTGAGAACGGCGCTCGTCGTTGGCTGGGATCCTGCTCCTCGTCCATACAGCAGCAGCTCTCCGGCTGAATCACTATCGAACTGTATCGCGTTGTAAACGCCGTCAACCTTTGCCAACTGCGCGTCTGACGCGATGAATGCCGGATGCACTCGCACGTCAAGCTCCCCATCGGTCAATAACTTCGCGACGGCCAGCAGCTTGATGGCGTACCCGAGATCGTGAGCGTATCGAAAATCCCGTGGGGCCAGATGGCCGATTCCTTCGCAATAGATAGACTCCGGTGATACCGGCGATCCATAGGCGAGGGTCGCGAGCACCGCCAGTTTGTAGACGGCGTCGGTGCCATTGATGTCATTGCTTGGGTCCGCCTCCGCATATCCCCGCGCCTGCGCGTCCGAAAGGGCATCTTCAAAGGCCATACCCTCCACAGCCATTCGCGTCAGGATGTAATTCGTCGTCCCATTGATGATTGCGCGCAGCGCCCGAACCCGTGCTCCAGTAACCCCACGTTCCAACGCAGAAATGACCGGAATTGCGCCGCCAACGGCCGCCTCGAACTTGAGGCCGGCCCTCTTTGCCTGGGCCATCGCCAAGAGGCCCGCGCCATGCTTGGCCATGACCTCCTTGTTTCCTGTAACAACAGAACGGCCGCCAGCCAATGCGCCCCTGATTGCGGGTAGGGCGGCATCCTCACCACCCATCAACTCAATGACAATATCGACGTTAGGATTCTCAAGGATGTCTTTTGCGTTCGTCGTGATTAGAGATGCATCTACTAGAGAAGACCGACTGCGTCCGACATCGCGCACGAGAATGCCTTGCAGTTTAAGTGGGAGACCGACTGACTCTTCAAGAAAAGACGCCTCGGTTGCAAGGGCCTCCGCGACACCTGTTCCCACGACGCCCATGCCGAGCAGCCCGACGCCGATGTATCCCCGTTCAGTGGGGCCGGCCGCCCCCTTACTCACTCGCGCTCCTTGTTGGGAATAGTTCGCGATCCTGCCTCAACTGGGCAAGAATCCAATTGTATCTGTCTGAACTCAGTCCGCCCGCCGGACGGCTGAGAGCGTCAACCTCCACAAGCTCCGTGCGGCGAGCCGCAATCCACGCTTTCAGCGCCTGATCCTCTAGTGGTCTGATGTGCTCTTCACGAACGTCGCGAAGCTCAAGTTCCCCTTCGGCAAGGAAGATCGAAACACCCGCGGAGGTAATCACCGGGCCGGACACTTCACCGTTACTCAATTGCCCCATGACATCGTCATACTCTTCTTTGATCCCGCGCGGCACCCAGCCGAGATCTCCGCCTTGCTCGGCCGTGTCGCGGTCCTCTGACAGTTCGCGGGCCAGGTCCTGGAATGATTCACCGGCATCAAAGCGGTCAAGTGCCGCCCGGGCGTCAAGCAGATCCGTCTCGGGGTTGGTGAAACGAATCTCGTATAAATGCCGTTGTTCCAGCTTGGCAGGGATGTTGTCCTTCAGTACCGCCTCTAGCTTGTCCATCAGGGCCTGCTCGCGGGCAATCTCACGGAAGAATGCCTCGGAAATCTGCAGGATTTCAAGTCGCAGCCGTAGGCGCTCTCGGTATTCGGATTCCGGTATGTCCGGACTATTCGCGTTGGCAACGCCAAGAATCCGTGCCTTCATTGCGAAGTCAATCTCTTCCTCGCTGACCGCAACATTCTCAAGCGGCGCGTACTGCTTGACGATTTCACGCCGCTCCAGGTCATTCACCATGTCAAAAATCAGATTGTTAAGGGAATCCGGCGCCCAAGTGCCTATTGCTTGCGCCTCTGCAATGATCATCTTCAGCCGGGCCAGGTAGTCACCCCACGTATAGCGGGAGTCATTGATGACAAGCGCAGTCTCGCGGTGAGGCTGAACGAAAACAACAAAGTATCCCGTTGCCGGGATGACAAGCGCCGTAATCAGTAGAAGAATGCCGGCCAGTGACAGAATCCGCGCGAATCGATGTCGACGACGGCGTTCTGTCTCCCGCCGGTGTCCTCCAATGACACTCGACGGCGCGATTTCCTCGTTGTTGTTCTGGTCCTGTTGGGTCATTGTCAGAACCTTGTAGGGTTCCCGCTACCCCCGCGGGATAATCTCACTGCGGTTCGGCGTTCAGCGCGCCGATGGCAGATCGTGGAGGGTATCCGTCGTGAATGGAATAAGTCCCGCTTGCCTTGCGCGCTTGATTTCCCGCGCCAGCGCCCGCTGACAACGGGAACACGTGCTCGTCTTTCGTCGTGGTTCAATCCGTGCCCGCTCGGAGATAAACCGCCGCAGCGTCTCGGGCTGTTTGAAGTCCATCACCGCGTCCTTGTCAGCGCAGAATAAGCAGACACGCCGACGCGGATAGAAACGCCGACCACCCTCGCGACGTCCGCCCGATGGCCTGTCCCCGAATGTGCGTCCGCCCCGCGGCCTATCTGAGGCCGGTCTCGATGACGGCGCTCCGGCAGGCGCGGATGGTGACTCAGGCGGAGTGGGCGTATCTGTCGTCATTCATTTCCTCCAAGGCTGGCTGCGATTAAGTCTACACGGCTTTGAGAGGGTAGGGCAGATGCTATCTCGCGAGGCCCTAGAACGGCAGGTCATCTTCCGCGCCGCCGCCACCGAAAGCCTCTCCGGGATAGTCCTCTTCACGCGGCATCCCGCCGCCCTCACCCGGTCTGCTCATAAAGACAACGTTCTGCGCCACGATTTCGATAGTCGTTCGCGGCGTCCCGTCACGTCCTTCCCAGCGATCCGTCCGCAGGCGGCCGTCCACGTAAACCTTCTGTCCTTTGCTGAGGTATTGGTTGCAGCGCTCTGCAAGCTGATTCCACGCAACCACGCGGAACCACTCCGTCTCCTCGTGCTGTTCGCCGTCCTGTGTGTTGTATCTTCTGTTGACGGCGATGTTAAACGTTGTCACCGGATTGCCATTCGGTGTGTATCTCATCTCAGGATCGCTCCCGAGATTGCCAATCGCCGTCATCCTGTTCAGAGTCATAAAGAACCACCATCCCCCAACATGCGCGCTTACACGCGCGTCACAAACGTTCGCAGGTGATTCTCATTGGCGCGGAGAGTAGTGGTCAGTGCGGCAACGGCGTCACCCGACATGTCAAAGCGGGAAACAACCATCGTTCCGTCGGTCTTCGCCTTGATTGGATACGCAAGCCGACGACGCCCCTGAACCTCAGTCGCCTCGTCGGACCCGCCTCGATCGGCAATAACCTGCTTGATTCGGTCCACCGCCCCGTTCAATTCCTCTTCCTGGATTTCGGGATCCAGGATCACCATCAGTTCGTATCGAGCCACTCACCCTCCCTTGCCGTTTTTCGCTAGTGAAGTATACACGTGACGCCCCTCATTCACTGTTTCACCACGTCAAACATGAGCTGGTTGATTAGTCAAAAAGTTGGGGTATCGGATGCGCCCCGGTCAGCGCCTTCACCTCTGTTCGAGCTTCCTCCAGTACTGCCTCGTCCTCCGGGCTCCTGAGAACCCGCGTGATTAGCCGGGCAACGGAGCGAGCGTCATCCTCATCAAAGTTTCGGCTCGTGATCGCCGGTGTCCCTATTCTGATGCCGCTCCCCACTCGCGGTGGAAGCTCGTCGAACGGAATCGCATTCGGATTCGTGATGATTCCTACCGACTCCAGCAGGTCCGCTGCTGCCTTGCCCGTCGTATCGAGCGTTGTCACGTCCACGAGGAAGAGGTGGCAATCCGTTCCGCCGGAGACGATTCGCAGCCCCTCCTCAGCCATCTCCGCTGCCATCGCTCGCGCGTTCCGCAGTACCTGGTCCTGGTAGACACGGAATGATGGCCTCAATGCCTCCCCAAAGCAAACGGCCTTTGCCGCGATGGTGTGCATCATCGGCCCGCCCTGTGCTCCGGGAAAGACGGAGCGGTCGATTGCCGATGCGTATTCCTGCTTGCACAGGATGAACGCGCCGCGTGGCCCGCGCAGGGTCTTCTGTGTCGTCGACGTCATGATGTCCGCATAGGGAGCGGGATCGGGGTACACGCCGCCCGCAATCAGCCCCGCATAGTGCGCCATGTCCACCATCAGCAGCGCGTCAACCGAGTCCGCTACGCGACGCAGATTGGCAAAGTCAATTGCACGTGGGTATGAGCTTGCTCCCGCAACGATGATCTTTGGGCGATGCTCCCGAGCCAAAGACTCCACCTCGTCGTAATCGATCATCTCCGTCTCGCGGTCCACCCCGTACGAGACGAACTTGTAGTACTGCCCGGAGAAACTGACTGGGCTCCCGTGTGACAGGTGCCCACCCTGGTCAAGTCTCATGCCCAGAATGGTGTCTCCCGGCTTCACGAAGGAAAAATACACCGCCATGTTCGCCTGCACGCCACTGTGCGGCTGAACGTTCGCGTGCTCCATCCCAAACAGCTTCTTGAGGCGATCTCGCGCCAGGTCTTCCACAACGTCCGCGAATTCGCACCCCGCGTAATACCGTCGTCCGGGATACCCTTCTGCGTATTTTTCCGTCAACGCGGAACCCTGCGCCTCCATCACCGCCCTGCTCGTGTAGTTCTCGGAAGCGATGAGGATGATCGAGTCCCGCTGACGCGCCTCCTCGCCCTCAATAGCGGCAAATACTTCGGGATCAGACTGCGACAACAGCGACATGAAAGCTCCTTAATCTACCCCTCGTCTCAGTATAGCAACGGGGTAGTTCCGCTGCCCTATACAACGCCCCGTCACTCGCTGCGCCACATGAGAGAATCCCCGTCCGTCGTAAGCGTCACTGTCCCGTGCAAGTCAGTCCGAAGAATCGTTGGCGCAGACGACAGTGACTCCAACCGCTCAAGCGTCTCGAGATGCGGATGCCCAAACCTGTTGCCCTCTCCCGCGCTGATAATCGCAACGCGCGGCGACACCGCCTCCAGGAATTCTTGACTAGAGGAATAGCGGCTTCCCTGGTGAGCAATCTTCAGAACCGTTGCCCGTACGTCTACCTCAGAATCCAGCAGAAACTCCTCGCCGGGACTGTAGATGTCAGCCGCAAACAGGAACGAAACATCCCCATAGGACAGTCTCGCAACAACCGAATTGTCATCATGTTCGGTCGCTGTGTTGAATGGCCGATCCGGTGGGGGATGAACTATCTCCAGATGCGCTCCTCCCCCTAAATCCAAGACTGTCCCTTGCTCCGCCCGTACCACAGTCAAACCTTTCTGTTCTCGCAGCATCTCCGCCCACTGCTGGCCGTAAATCGTGTCCGATTTCAATAGCGGATCCATCACAAATCCCACGTCATAGCGTCGCAGGGTTTCTGTCAGCCCAATCAAGTGGTCCGCGCTGGGATGCGTGAGAAATACGACATCGATGCGCCGCGACCACCATGGCAAGTGCTCTGCCAGCCGCCGCTGCAAGAGTGACCCATCCGGCCCTCCGTCGATAAGGACACGCCGTCCTGTCGGCGATTCAATCAGGATGGAATCACCCTGTCCCACGTCCAGCACATGAACCGTCAAGTGCTCTTGGTCGGTGACATAGGGATCTGCTGCTCCGATTCCGGCAGTCGTCGTCATAATGACCAGCCCGCCCACGACTGGCCACGAGGTAAATGCACGCCGCCAGCTCGGCATTGAGATGCTCGGCAGAGATACCACCGGACCTAGCAGCCCGGAGGGACTCCTCGCTAGTGGTACGAGGAACAGGCCGGCCATGACAAGATAAATCACGATTACCGCCTCTACGCTCAGCGGCGCTATCGTGATTGCGGCAAAAGTAGGTGACGAAAATACCGACGACAATCCGATCAGGAATGTCAGGAACGGCCACGCCACCCACGTCGTCAAGGACGCGAACGCGCCGTCTGCAAACATCCCCACCATTGCTGTCATCGCCGATGCGAGCAGGACAGCAGGCAAGGCCGCTGTCCCGATGAGGCTCGCCGGTATTGTGAACAGCGATGCTGCGCCGAAATAGTGCAGCAACAGCGGTTTGATGCCGATTACCGCGCCCAATGACGCCGTTACCCCCGTGGTGCCAACGTGCCGCCAGCCACCCGCCAAACCTGCGCTCGTATCGGCCAAATTCCCACCCATAATCCGCCGCAGCGGATCCGTGAGAAAGACGATCCCTGCCATTGCCGCCACGGTCATCTGGAATGACGCAGTCGTAATCACGCGCGGATCCCAGAGGGCGATGACCGTCGCCGCGAGTACCAGCGCCAAACCTCCACTCGGTTGTCGCCCGAAGGCAATCGCTCCCAGATAAACGCTCCCCATGATCGCCGCTCGAACGACAGGGGGATTCAGCCCTGAAAGGATCGCGTATGCCCAAACGATTCCAAGTGGCAACAGCACGTACAATCCGCGCCGCCGTCCTAAAGCCATCACTCCTGTAACGAGTGCCACGCCCAGCATCACGCTCACGTGCAGTCCGGAAATCGCCAACAGGTGCGCTGTCCCCGCTCGCCGCCACTCCTCGTTTAGCTCCTCAGGCAGATCATCTCTTTGCCCTAAGAGCAACGCCCTTGCCAGTTCCGCCTGTGGCGATGGCAGGCTTCGCTCCAACGATGCGCTAAGGCGGCCGCGCAGGGAATTCAAGAACCGCATCGGGGGAGGCGCACGCTCGACCAGTCGAAGATCGGGCCGCATAAGGATGACAAGTTCGTCCGACCACGACGCCCCCGACGCCTGCCTCTCTGGCGCAATGTCCTCGTCATCACCGTCCGGCACAGGATGCTGCGGAATCCCCACTAACCTCACCCGATCACCTGGGTCGAGTTCGTACGACGGAGGATAGACCCACACGATCGCATCGCCCTCCACGCCAAGCGCCCCGATTTCCGTTTGGTCAAGCACCTGTGCGCTCTCAAGCGTCAACCGAACACGAGTCAGTTGCCCGCGACGCGACGGGTTATCTCGCACGACACCCTCTAAAGCCGCCTCCCTACCCACAAGACTTCCCACGGGAATCGCCGAAGAATTCACATCCGGCAAGGCGCCCCGCGTCATTCCTGCCAAAACTCCCACAGCCAATAGACAGGCCAAAAGTAAGCCTCCTCGACGTGATAGCAGGGAGGCCATCGCTGCCACCGCTATGAGCACAAAGGTGATGAGGAGCGGCAGCTGAATGAAAAGCGAAAGTGCCAAACCGCAGAGTGTACCAACGGCCAAAGTAAAGGGACGCATCGCGGGCTAAGTCACTGAGACGAACGGACGAATTGCCGCTAACGTCGATGGGCCGATTCCTGGAACGTCCAGAAGTTGAGCGACCTCCGTGAATGCCCCGGACGCCTCTCTATAGTTCACGATCGCCTGTGCCACGTTTCGGCTAATGCCTGGTACGGATTCCAGTTCGCCCGCGCTGGCGATATTCACATTCACAGTCGCTCTCAACGTCGGAACGGCGTATCGCGCGCCATCCTGAATTGGTTGAGCGAGGTTCAGTGTGTGCATGTCCGCTGTCGAGAGCGTGCCGCCGGCGGCTGTGATCGCGTCAATGAGCCGGGACCCGATCGGCAGCGTATACAGCCCCGGCTTTGCCACCGCGCCGGCGACGTGAACTGTCACGTCCCCCACGGCCTCTTCACCCACGTACGGCACGTAGTAGCGCTGACCGTCCTCCAGCCGCAGCGCAAGGTCAACGGCATTCGTATCCGCCCCCGCCAAGGTTCCGCCAGCCATGTCGATGACATCAGTTAGCCGGGCCCCGGGACCCAGAGTGTACGTTCCCGGTTTTTCGATCGCCCCAACGATGTGGACGAAGACGGCTTCATCCTCCGAAATAGCCAGGACCGGCACGTCATAGCGCGCCCCGTCCTCCAGGACTTCGGCAAGATTCAATCCGGACAGATCAGCCCGCTCTGAAGATCCGCCTGCCATTGCTAATACATCTGTAACTCGTGAGCCTTGAGGCAATTCATAGAGCCCGGGCTCCTGTACTTCACCCTGAATATGAACAACTACCATGTTGTTCTCAGGCGGAGTGTTCTCTTGCAGGGGAACGACATAACTCATGCCGTCCTCCAGTTGTTCTGCCATGTTCACAGCGTCGGTATCTGCCCCCTCGGCCAACCCTCCGGCCAGTCCGACAGCATCGATTACCCGCGAACGCGCCGGAAGTGAATACACTCCGGGCCTCAGAACTGCGCCTCCAACGTGGATCATGACCACGCTTTCCGACGGTTCAGGCGGTGGGAGCTGGATCTCAACCGGAGCCGGCGCAAAAGCCCACTCGCGAGCCATCAGGACGGCGAATGCAGCCGCAACGACGACAAGGAGTGCCGTCGCAAGTATTGGCCTCAACCGCGATGAACGAGTTTCCTCTACAGCCGCAGGAATATCAACAGGAGCCCGCCGATCCATCCGATCCAACCGCACCGTAACTGACTGGCCGCATCAGTGCGGCCATCGAACCTATTCCGTCGAAACCGGCAGACAATCTGTGAGGGAACTGTAAGGACTTGCTAACCAGTAACAGATACATACTAGAGCATCGGTATCGGTAATCAAGGCCTGAATACGTCGTGGGCCGGATTCCTGCCCCTCCCCCTCTCCCCATATACTCAAAGAGAACCTCGATTGCCTGAACTCGAACGATTTCCAAATAACCTGCGATCCCCTGGGAGGTACAACCGGTTTGTCGTCAATGAGTCGTCCTGATGGTCGCGCCGCAGATGAACTGCGTGCGGTTTCTATCACACCCGGCTACCTCGACCACGCCGAGGGATCGGCACTCATCGTGCAGGGCAGCACCAGGGTGCTCTGCGCCGCGTCCGTCGAAGATCGCATCCCCGGCTGGCTGCGCGGCCAACAGAGCGGGTGGGTCACGGCGGAATACGCCATGCTCCCACGCGCCACCCACACTCGCACCGCCCGTGCGAGAGCTCAGGGCAGGGATGTCGGACGCTCGCAGGAGATTCAGAGATTGATTGGGCGCTCGCTACGTGCCGTCACGGACCTTGGCGCGCTCGGAGAACGCAGCATCACCGTCGACTGCGATGTCATCCAGGCCGATGGGGGAACTCGCACCGCTGCCATCACTGGCGCGTACGTCGCGTTATACCAGGCACTTCTGTGGGCGCAGCGCACGGCCAGTGAAGCCGATGACGAAGATCCTTTCCCAATCTTTCCTCTCAGGGAGGCCGTCGCAGCCGTCTCCGTCGGCATTTTGGCCGGCACGTCCGAAAACCAAATGCTCCTTGACCTCTGCTATGAGGAAGACTCCGAAGCGGGAGCTGATTTCAATATCGTCGCCACAGAATCAGGCCACCTCGTGGAAGTGCAGGGCACGGCAGAGGGTTCAACGTACACACGCTTCCAACTCGATGCTGTCTTGGATCTCGCAATGCAGGGCATCGCCGAACTCATTGCCGCCCAAAAGATTGCCATCGCAGCAATGGACTAGCTCCGACTCACCTCCAATCTCCTGAATATTCTCCGCGATACAATGCACTCACCATGACGCAGCGCAGCGCCTCAGACTCCAGCAAGCCTTTGCACGGTTCCGTCGCTCTGATTACCGGCGGGTCACGTGGCATCGGACGCGCCATCACTTTTGAACTCGCCTCTTTGGGCGCTGACGTCGCCGTCAACTTCTTCCGCAACCCCAAGCAGGCTGCAGAAACTGTAGAGAATGTCAGGGAGCGATACGGCGTCCGGGCGGAGTCGTTCAAGGCCCATGTTGGCGAACCGGATCAGGTGGAGGAGCTGATTTCCAGTGTCATCGGCTCCTTTGGCCGGCTCGACATCCTGATCAATAACGCTGCCTCCGGCATCCAGCGTGCCGCCACAGAATTGGAACCGAAGCACTGGGACTGGACGATGGGCATTAACGCCCGCGCCCCCTGGCTAGCCGCAAAGCTGGCTGCCCCGCACATGATTGCTCAAGGTGGTGGTTCGATCGTTAACATCTCCAGCCTTGGCTCCACGCGAGTTATGACCGACTACACCAGCGTCGGCGTGTCCAAGGCGGCGCTTGAATCCCTCACCCGCTATCTCGCCGTCGAACTCGCCCCCCAAGGCATCCGGGTGAACACTGTCTCCGGAGGACTCGTCAAGACGGATGCACTCGACCATTTCGAAGACCGCGAGAACATGATTGACAAGGCAACACGCGAGACGCCCGCCGGGCGCATGGTCGAGCCGGAAGACATCGCCCGTGCCGTCGCATTTCTCTGTCTTCCGGAGTCGCAGATGATTATTGGCCAGACCATCATTGTCGATGGCGGGATGACACTTACATGGCGAACGACGTAACGAGCGGGCAGGGCGACTCACCGTCCACCGACGAACTCCGCGCCATGGCGCAGTTGGCCCGCGAACAGGATCAGCCGCTGACTGCGTGGGAGCACCTGCAGAAGGCGCTCGAAATAGACCAACGCGACCACGGTGGGACGCACCCCAACGTCATACAGGACCTCAACAATCTCGCCACCGTTTTCCAGGAGTTGGGAGACATGGGTGGAGCGCGCCGGCACTATGAACAGGCGCTTGAGCGTGCCCGCCAACACTACGGCGATAGCGATGAGGCTGTGGCGATTATCCACAACAACCTCGGCGGAGTTCTGCAGGAGTTGGGACACTTCGGCGACGCAAAGGAGCATCTGGAAACGTCTCTGGGAATGCTCATTTCAATCCACGGAGATGACCATCCCGTCGTCGCCTCCATCATCAACAATCTCGGTGGACTCGCCCACGAATCCGGCGACCTGAACGGCGCGAAAGAGTACTACGAGCGCGCCCTCGCTATAGATGAGCAGCAGCGCGGCCCGAACGATCCCGTCGTTGCGGCGGAGATCAACAACATCGCGGGTGTCCTGCGTGACCTGGGCGATCTTGAAGGCGCGCGTGAAGGTTACCAGCGCGCCATGGAGATAGATGAGGCGGCTTACGGCGCAGACCATCCGCTCGCCGCCATCCGCGCCAACAACCTTGCGGGCATTCTGCAATACATGGGTGAAATGGATGAGGCGCGAGAACTCTTTGAGCGTGCAAGCCGCGTCCTTGAACAGACCCGAGGCGAGGCCCACCCCGCCACCCAACTCGTCCAGAACAATCTCGACTCCATGCCGCCGAGGCCGCCCGCAAGCTGACATAAAGCTGTTACTCCGCTTGCCCGCTATAATGACCGCAAGGGGTAGCAGGGCGACGCGGGACTGATCTGAATGGCGTCCCCGGGTGGGAGTCGAATGGCGAGGCAAACGCGAAAGCCGTCCGCCGCAGCCGGGCCCGACATGTTCGAGCAGCAGCGGGAGCAACGCCTTTCCCATGAGGCGCCGCTGGCCGCCCGCATGCGCCCAACTACCCTCGATGAATTCGTCGGTCAGGAGCACATCGTCGGCGAAGGCCACGTCCTCCGCCGCTCCATAGAGGCCGACCAGGTTCCCTCAATCGTCCTGTGGGGTCCGCCGGGCACCGGAAAAACCACGCTTGCCCGCATCATCGCCCACATGACACAGTCTCATTTCGAGCCTGTCAGCGCCGTTGAGTCTGGCGTCGCGGACCTCCGTCGTGTTCTCACTGACGCCCGTCAACGACGTGGCCTCTCGGGTCAGCGCACCATTCTCTTCATTGATGAGATTCACCGGTTCAACAAGGCTCAACAAGATGTTGTCCTGCCCCACGTGGAGGACGGCTCCGTCACTCTCATCGGCGCAACGACGGAGAATCCTTCGTTTGAGATTGTCGCCCCGCTCCTGTCCCGCTCGCGCGTTTATACGCTCAACGCCCTCACTGAGGATGAGATTAGAGAACTCGTCGACCGTGCTCTTACCGATCCCGAGCGCGGTCTCGGAAACCTCAACGCACGGCTTGATGACAATGCCGAGAGCGCGCTGATTCTGATGGCGGACGGCGATGCCCGTGCCGCTCTCACCACACTGGAAGTCGCAGTCAGCGCCACGCCGCCTGAGCCGGACGGCACCCGTGTTGTTGACCTCTCCACCATCGAGGACGCCATGCAGCATCGCGCCGTCCGTTACGACAAGGGCGGCGAGGAGCACTACAACATCATCTCCGCGTTCATCAAGTCGATGCGCGCCTCAGACCCCGACGCCGCGCTCTACTGGATGGCGCGCATGCTGGAGGGCGGAGAGGATCCGCTCTTCATCGTGCGACGTATGGTCATCTTTGCCGCCGAGGACATCGGGCTTGCCGATCCGATGGCCCTCAGCGTTGCTACCGCATGCCAGCAGGCCGTCCATTTTGTGGGGATGCCGGAGGGCTACCTGCCCATGTCGGAGGCGTGCCTGTACCTCGCAACCGCTCCCAAGAGCAACTCGGCATACAAGGCCTACCTTGCCGCACAGCAGGATGTCCGCAACACCGGTGCGCTGCCCGTGCCGCTGCACCTGCGCAACGCGCCACACCCTTTGATGAGCCGCATGGGCTACGCCAACGGCTACAAGTACCCGCACGACTTTCCCGGCCACGTCGTCGACCAGCAGATGCGCCCCGATTCAGTTCAAGGCCACCGCTACTTCGAACCGACTGAACAGGGCCTCGAAGCCGAAATCAAAGCCCGCATCGCCGACTACGAAAAACGCCGCCGCGCGAATACGCCGCCCTAGAACAACAAACCCGAATAAATCCCCGGCTACAATGACTAGAGACCCAGGAGATAGTTTGTGACCCAGGACAACTCAGATAACGCCCCTTCCGGCCCGGAACTCGTCCGCTCTCTGGCGGAACTGAGCCGCGTCGGCATGACTGACGATGAGGTCGTCGCTTTCGGCGGCCAACTCGACGCCATCATCGAGAGCGTGTCCGCATTACAGGAAGTCGACACTGAGGGCGTCGAGCCAACGGGCCACGCCATTGATGTCACGAACGTCTACCGGGAAGACATCGCCCGCGAACCATACGGCCGTGATGAGATGCTGTCCAACGCCCCCGCCGCGCAAGAGGGCTACGTCCGCGTCCGCTACGTCTTCGGCGAGGACGAGACCGAACCCTAACCTCTTCTCGTCATTCCCGCGTTCGCGGGAATCCAGAATCCTCTCTCCTATTGGGAGAGGGTTAGGGTGAGGGAGAGCCTTCCGGTCCCACTACGTTGACCAGCCAACCCTCCAGCTTCTCCTTCAGCTCGTCCTTGGCCTCCCGAAGACCGTGGTTCGCGCCAGGGTAGAGAATCAACTCTTTCGGTTCACCCGCCCATTCATAGATGCGCTCAGCGTCCGTGTAGGGCAGCACATCGTCGTCGCGCCCATGCACCACAAGCAACCGACGTGGCGCTATTTCCGCCACGTCCTGCGCGCCAAACGTCTGGCCTGAGAGTGATGCAACCGCAACGACGTCCGGTGAGAACGCCGCCGACTTTATCGCCACCGCGCCGTTGGATGAATGGCCGACAAGCGCAAGCCGCCGCGCGCCGATACCGCGCATGAATGAGATGCCCGCCAGCGCGTCTGCAACGGCCTCGATGAATACTTCCGGGCGCCGTTGCCCAAGCCGCAGCGATGTCACGCCCTGCTCGGTGAGTTCCGAGGCTAATTCTTCGTAGATGCCGTCCGCCGGGCCCTTGAGCTCCCGCCCGCCGCCAACGAAGATTACTGCCCCGTCGTGCCCCTCTTTCGGGTGCAGAATCGCGCGAATCTCGCCACGGTTCGTTCCGATGAGGAGATCGATAGTGCCGTCTTCATTCGGCTTGGCCGAAACGCCGGTGAACGTGACGACCAGATCGTCGTCCTGCGGTGGCTCCCCCGGCCCGTTCGCGGTCGGAGGGTTCCCGTGGCCGTTTGACCCCTGCTCGACCATCAGTGACCCCTTCCCCCGGAGCGTCAGCGTGCCAATTCGGCTTCAGTGTAAATGCCGCTCCACAAATCGACCCATGCGCGTGAGCGCCTCTTCGATGTCGTCCACGCTCGCGGCGTAGCAGCATCGGACGAATCCCTCGCCGGACGGTCCGAACGCGCTCCCCGGCACAACAGCGACCCCTTCTTCCATCAGCAGCCGTTCCGCAAAGTCCTCTGATGACATACCCGTCGGCATGATGGAAGGAAACGCGTAGAACGCCCCGCGTGGCTCCACACAGGGCAGTCCGATGCGCCTTAGTCCCTCAACCAGTAGCCGCCGCCGCTGATCATACGCCTCGCGCATCTCCTCTACGTCTCGATCGCCGTCACGCAAGGCTTCAAGCGCCGCCGCCTGCGCCGCCGTTGGCGCGGACATCATCGTGTATTGGTGGATCTTCATCATGGCCGAGATGATGTCTGACGGCCCGGCCGCGTAGCCGACACGCCATCCCGTCATTGCATGCGACTTCGAGAATCCGCCAAGCACGACCGTCTGATCACTCCGGCCCGTGAGAGATGCGAACGACGTGAACGGCTCATCCGGCGAATACACAAGGCGATCATAGATCTCATCCGCGATGATCAGCAGATCATGGCGAGCCGCCATCTCCGAGAGTTCCTCAGTGGTCGCCCTGTCCAGCACCGCGCCCGTCGGATTGGAGGGATTATTGATGAGAAGCGCCCGCGTCCGTGGCGTGATGAGCTTCTCAACCTCGGATGCGCGCAGGCGGAACTCGTCTTCCATCGTCGTCGGCGCAGTGATAAGAGAGCCCCCCGCCATGTGGACAACGGGGAAATACGCCACGTAGCACGGATCACCCGTGATTACCTCATCGCCCGGATCAAGCGTGGCCCGCAGAGCGAGGTCCAGCGCCTCTGAAACACCGACCGTGATGAGTAGCTCCGACTGCGGATCAAAGCGCGCTCCGTACAGCCGCTCCAGGTACGCCGACAGCTCCTTGCGAAGCTCAAGTGTGCCGTAATTGGAGGTGTAGTGCGTGTGCCCGCGCTCAAGCGAGTCGATGGCCGCCTCGCGGATATGCCACGGGGTGACGAAGTCCGGCTCGCCGACACCCAGCGAAATGATCCCCTCTTGCCCGGCAATCAGGTCGAAGAACTTGCGGATGCCGGACGGCGGAATATCCTCCACCCGCCGCGCGATGCGCCGCCGCTCTTGCTTCGTCTCTTGAGGCGGGGCAGTATCTTGCTGTGTTGAGTTGCTCATATCACGCCGCCTACATCGACACCGGCAAGCGCCGTGGAGAATCATCCTCTGAATCGAACAGTGAACCGTCCTCCTTGTAGCGCTTGAGGACAAAGTGCGTCACCGTCCCTTGCACGGCGTCCAGGACCGCTAGTTTGCTTGCCACGAAGTTAGAGATCGCGTAGATGCTCTCGCCCGTCACCTGTACCGCAAGGTCATAGTCGCCGGACACGAGGTGCATCGACCGCACCTCCGGGAATCGCGCGATGCGTGTCGCGACTGAATCGAACCCCACCTCACGCTGCGGCGCAACGCGCACCTCGATGATTGCATGCACGTCGCCGCGGCCAAGCGCGTCCCAATTGACCTGGGAGCGATAAGACAGAATAATGCCGTCCCGCTCAGCCGTCACGATGGCTTCACGCACGTCCTCAATCGACCGCCCCGTCATCTCCGCGATGCGTTCCGGCGGCGTCCGCGCGTCCTGTTCAAGAATCCGAAGAATGTCATCCATCACATTGAATGATAGCGACTCTGAGGAACGGGCGTTGTCTTTACCCAAAGAGGTGACGGTTGAAGGAGCTGGTTATCTTACCCCAGCTCCGGCCGCATCGTGTGCCAGTCCGTCGCCTGCTCATACGTGTACGCCGCCCGAATGATTGTTTCCTCACCTAAAGACGGCCCTATCAACTGGAGGCCCACCGGGAGCCCGTCGACAAACCCGCACGGCAGGCTGATGGCCGGCACCCCGGCGATGTTCACGGGAATCGTGCAGATATCGGCCAGGTACATTGCGAGGGGATCGTTCGTGCGTTCCCCAAGGCCGAATGGCAGTGTTGGAGACGTAGGCGTGAGCAGCACGTCGAATCGTGTAAAAGCGTCCTCATACTCGCGGCGGATCAGCGTCCGCACTTGCTGCGCCTTGCGATAGTACGCGTCGTAATAGCCGGACGAGAGCGCGTATGCGCCAAGGAGAATGCGCCGTTTCACCTCCGGCCCGAATCCGTGCTGCCGCGTTCGTTCCATTCCCTCCCACATGTCCGCCACGCCGTCCCATGAGTAGCCGTACTTGACCCCGTCATATCGAGCAAGATTGGACGATGCCTCCGACGGAGCGAGGATGTAGTAGACGGGCAGGGCATACTCCGTAAGACTCAGCGAGACCTCCCAATCAACGATTGCCCCCGCCTGTTCCAGCACGCGCGCGGCCTCAAGAACCGTGTCCCGAACCTGCGGCTCCACGCCCTCCCCGAACATCTCCTTCACCACACCGATCTTCATGCCCCGCACGTCAGGAATGAGTGCGCGACTGTAGTCCGGCGTTTCTCTGTAGATCGATGTCGAGTCCATCGAGTCATAGCCGGAGATGGCGTTGAGGGTCAGAGCCGCGTCCGTCACGTTCGACGTGAGCGGTCCAATCTGGTCCAGCGATGAAGCAAACGCAATAAGGCCGTAACGGCTTACGGTTCCGTAGGTCGGCTTGATACCGACCACGCCGCAGAATGACGCCGGTTGCCTGATGGAGCCGCCCGTGTCAGAGCCGAGCGCGATGAGTGTCTCTCCTGCCGCAACCGCAGCCGCCGACCCTCCCGATGAGCCGCCCGGCACACGGCCCGCGTCCCATGGATTGTGCGTCGGAAAGAACGCCGAGTTCTCTGTAGATGACCCCATCGCAAACTCGTCCATGTTGGACTTGCCAACCAGCACTGCCCCGGCGTCCAGCAGCTTCTGCGCCGCCGTCGCAGTGTAGGGCGGCACGAAGCCCTCCAACATGCGTGATGAGCACGTCGTCGCGATGCCCTCTGTACACATGTTGTCCTTGAGTACCAGCGGGATGCCTGTCAACGGGGTCGTGTTACTACCCTCGCGGATGCGTTTGTCCGCTGCCTGTGCGGCTTCTCGCGCCCGCTCCGCCGTCACCGTCACCAAACCGCGTACCTGTGGTTCAACAGCCTCAGCGCGACTAAGCACCGACTCAGTCAGCTCAACGGCACTGATCTCGCCCGCGGCCAATAACCTTGAAGCCTCGTGAGCAGAAAGAAAGGGAAGGTTGTTGGAAGACGTCATTGTTGTGTGCTGTCTCTAGAGAAGTCTTTGTGTGGCTTCAGGACTCAATAGCCGCTCGACATGGTTCCAAATTTCTGCCTGTAATTCTTCAGCGGGTTGCGTGGCGTCCAGCGTGAGAAACCGATCCGGGTCTCCCTGTGCAATCTCCAGATACCCGTCCCGCACTCGCCGATGAAAATCCCGCGCCTGCTTTTCAATGCGATCCTTCTTTTCAGGCACGCGGGCAAGTCCGTCCTCAGGTGAGATATCAAGCAATATTGTTAGGTCGGGCTTGAGCCCGCCCGTCGCAACTTCATTCATCTTCTTCACTTGTTCTAGCGGGAGTTCACGGCCGTAACCCTGGTAGGCAGCAGTTGAGTCGGCGAACCTGTCAGAAATGACGATGTGTCCCTGTTCGAGCGCAGGCCGAATTATTTCGGATACGAGTTGTGCTCGCGCCGCCTCAAAGAGGAACAACTCTGCGATGGGGTCAACCCGAGCGTCGACGTTGCTCATTACGTCGAATCGGGCCTGTGTAACATCAGACTCGTCAGTGATTTCTACCCGATGATTCCTCACAAAGGAATGCACAAATTCGCCAAGTGGAGTACCGCCGGGCTCGTTCAGCGGCAGGACCTGGTGTGTGGCCTCCAGTTTGGCGGCAAGCAACTTCGCCTGCGTGGTCTTGCCGGCGCCGTCACATCCCTCAAACGTGATGAAAATACCCACGGCTGCGTTAGCGCCCGGCCCCGACGGCTTCGCTCGCTCGATAGACTCGAACGCGCCGGTTCGGCTCCCGACCGTTTGAATGCGACTGCAGGCTTGCTTCCTGCGCCATTTGGTGCTGAAGCCTGCGGATATACGCGTTCTGCGGTCTCAATTCGATTTCATCCATGTCCCCGGCCAGTACCCGCTGCAGGGATTCCTCCGTGTCCTCCAGGATCGATTCAATGTCCTCTGCAATACCGCGTGAATGCGCGATGGCCTGCAGTGCCTGCTCAAGCTGTACCGGTGTGTTCTTCCGGAGCACGTAAACGGGAACGTGGTTCTCTTCCGCATTCCTGACAGCCGGTGTGCGTCGCCGATAGAGTTGCTTCGTTGTGAGCATCACGTCTGCGGAACTGATCGAATCAACCACACGGAACGGCAGGCTTAGCGTGTACAGCGTTTCTTCAAGCTTTCCTCGCCCGATACCGTGCGCAAAGACATCCGCAGAAGTCCGCCGATAGTCCGCCTCACGCGTCTCGTCCAGTTCACGCTCCTCGTCCATCTGGTATGCCGGGCGGCCCGCCGTGATCAACCCAAACGACTCCTGGTCGCCCTCGGTTTCCTCAACCGCCCCCTCGTCGCTGATCTTTCTGCTCTGTGGCCGCGGCGGCGCTCCGCGCAGCATCATGTCCACGGTGCGAGCTACATCGGCATGAACTGCAACCTCGGTGCGACTACGAATCTCCACGACCACGTTGAAAGTCGGCGGTGCTTTGCGTTCCAACACCGTCTTGCGTGTCCGCCGCCGCCTCGCCTCCTCATCTCCAAGCGTCACGGCCTGAATCCCGCCCACTAAATCCGCAAGCGTCGGATTCTGAACGAGATTATCCAGCCGGTTGCCATGAGCGGTGCCGATGAGCTGCACGCCCCGTTCTGCTATCGTGCGTGCTGCGGCAGCCTCCGCCTCGGTCCCAATCTCATCGATGATGATGACTTCCGGCATGTGGTTCTCCACCGCCTCAATCATCACCCGGTGTTGTTGATGCGGCTGTGGCACCTGCATCCGTCGCGCATGGCCCAGAGACGGATGCGGTATATCACCGTCCCCGGCAATCTCGTTGGAGGTATCTACGATGATCACGCGACGCAGTGCATCGTCCGCCAAAACGCGCGCCACCTCACGGAGCATCGTCGTCTTGCCGATGCCCGGACGCCCAAGCAGCAGGATGTTGCCACCGTCTGTGATGAGATCCTCGATGATCTTGATCGTCCCGAAGATTGCCCGGCCCACGCGGCACGTGATCCCCACGACGCGCCCTTGCCGGTTCTTGATCGCTGAAATCCGATGCAGAGTTCGCTCGATCCCCGCGCGGTTGTCGTCGTTGAATTCGCCGATGCGCTCGACGATGTAGTCGAGATCTTCTGACGTAATCTCCGCGTCGCTCAACTCGATCTCGGCATCAAGGAAGCGTGCCTCCGGCTTGCGGCCGAGGTCCAGCACGATTTCGAGGAGTTGATCCGCGTTGCCGTGGGCGCGAAGGGGGACAGAGATGCGCGGCGGAAGAGCGGAGAACAGCGCCTCCATATCGTCGGATTCCGACTCGCTGGCAACGTAGACCTGCTGCTCCAAATGCGTACCCCCTTCGCCTTTGAAGATCCTGCTTTGAGCTTACCGCACGAGCGCCAGAAATTCTGCTATTGGCGCTAAAGGCCAACAGGCGCAAATGCGCCCTCAAGAACCCGCTGACCCATTTGGCAGGCGAAGCTCTTGTACGTCGCCTCCAGGCGAAATCCACGTGACGTCAAAGCCCGGGCAGTGGCTGCATCGTGGGTGGGAGCCAGGAACATGATCGTCCGTGAGCGGCCGGATGACTGGATGACCGACTCAATCAGTGCCTCAACTGCCTCGGGTTGCTCCGCCGCCGCCGCGCATCGTGCAATTACCGCATTTGAGCCCACCTGTCCGAACCTCACCCACCCAATCTGACCGCCACTGACAGACGCCACAATATCTGTCGTACTCCGCACGTCGATCCATCGCGTCGCCAAGGATTCCTGCCATTCCCGCACGGTCATACCGTCTGCCGCGCGCATCTCAACGGGTGCCCATGACGTGTGAAGACGGAATAGTCGAAAATCCGCAGGTTCTGTCAGGACCCTGATGTTGACGTCGGCCGGAATCTCACGCGCCGCTCGATCTCCGGCGGGTCGCACATAAAGCTCTTCCTCCGCGTAACCCCGAAAACCGGCGCTGCCCACCGACTCCAGGATTGGGCTATCGTTCGACACCCGAAGAAAGATAGTCGTCCCCTTCTTTGGACGCAGCATCTTGTCGAGCTGTGGCAAAAGGTCCGAGCACAATCCTTCTGCATCCGGCGGCACCAGCAGATGCTCTATTTCCCAGGAAGAACCCCCCTCTGCTCCCCTAACGACGGCTAGTCCGCCCGGCCTCTTGCCGTCCTTGAGAAGGAGGCCAAGCGTCTCGCCCTTTCTCGGCAAGGATGCCGTGCCCACGACTCGCGCGATCGATCGCTCAACGCCCCTGTCTTTCCCCAATTGCGTATACGGGAAAGCGTGGTCGGTCGTAGGGCGGGATGCCAGCCCAAGCAGGCCGGCAAAATCGGTTGGTCGGGCTCCCTTGAACATGTCTTAGACCGTGTACAGCATGGTCATGTGCGCTCCGTCCATTACCGATTATTCTAACGATTTGGCGAATGGGTGGCGTGCGTGATGGACAGTGCCCGCGCCGGTATGTATACTTCGCGCCAGTAACAACTGAATAGGGTCTTGCGGGAGCTGGGTGAGCCCGGCTGAGAGGCCCCGACAACGGAATCGGGGCGACCGTCGGAACCTGAGCTGGGTAATGCCAGCGGAGGGAAGAGGCTGCGGAGATGCCGATGTATCTCCCAATTCCAATGAGCGCCGCTGACATGTTCAGCGGCTTTGTTTTTTTGATGAGGAATTTAGGGGGTAGTCATGGATCGTGCAGCGAATGGATACTCGCGGCAAGGGAGCGCAAGACGGCTGCTCTACACAGTAGGATTCACGCTTGTCATCGTCCTTTTGGCGCTCGGCGTGGCGTGTGACAATATCGATGTCAATATCACAACTGAACCTCCTCCGCGTGACCTCATCATCATGTCCCATGACAGCTTCAATATCGGCGAGGATGTCATTGCGGAGTTCGAGGAAGAGCATGACGCCACAGTGACAATCCTCAAGTCCGGCGATGCGGGCGAAGCGCTCACCAAGGCCATCCTGGCCAAGGACGCGCCCACTGCCGATCTCCTCTACGGCATCGACAACACATTCCTTGGCAGGGCTCTGGATGAGGAAATCTTCATCGAGTACGAATCCCCCATGCTCGACAGGGTTCCCAGCGAGTATCATCTCGATTCCTCCAACCACGTCATGCCCGTCGATTATGGTTTCGTTGCCTTGAACTACGACATCGCGTGGTTCGACGAGCAGGGCATCGCTCCCCCAACTGATCTCCGGTCGCTCACAGATCCGCAATATCAAGGGCTCACAGTCGTCCAGAATCCTGCGACCTCCTCGCCTGGACTTGCCTTCCTGCTGGCAACTGTTTCTGCGTTCGGCGAGGACGGGGACTACACGTGGCAGGACTATTGGCGGGACCTGCAGGAGAACGAAGTCCACGTCACCGATGGATGGACGGATGCCTACTACACGGCATTCTCGCTGTATGAGGGCGACCGGCCCATCGTCGTCAGCTACACCACCAGCCCGGCGGCAGAGGTCTTCTACTCAGAAGGCGCGCTCACGGAGCCTCCAACCGCAAACGTGCTGGGCGACAATTCCGCCTTTCTCCAGATTGAGGGCATCGGAATCCTGGACGGAGTCCGCAACGAGGAGCTTGCACAGCAATTCGTAGATTTCGTGATGGATCGTCGATTCCAGGAAGACTTTCCCACCCTCATGTGGGTCTATCCTGCAAACGAGCAGGCAGAACTGCCGGAGGTATTCGCATACGCTCCTATACCGGACGACCCGGCGGAACTCAGTCCAGGGACTATTGCGGAAAACCGTGAACGATGGATTGATGAATGGACCGATTTGATGAGAAGCTAAACGCCGTTACGAGAAAGTTGGTCAGGTTGAAGCTGATTGACATGGGGGGCCGCTTAAATGGGGGGTTGGAGAGCGGCCCCCCGCCCATTTCCTGGCCGCCTGAAAAGAACAAGTCATCCGTGTCGAATAGACGATTGTCCTCTAAAAGGGGCGCAGATTCTTAGAACGCGCTGCTGATATGAGGAACAGTCAAGTGAATGTCTGGCGGACCGCGCGGATTGCCTTGCCGCTGACCTTCCTGGTTATCGCCTTCGCCTGGCCTCTTGTCAGCGTTATGCGTGTCGGCCTCGGCTGGGAGGGCCAAGGCTTGCTGCAACCGTTCGTTGATGCTGCGAGTGATCCCTATCTCAGGGGCCGTTTCATCTTCACCACGTGGCAGGCGGCCCTCTCCACCATCCTCGCTCTTGCCTTCGGCCTCCCGTCCGCTTACGTCTTCGCCCGCTACCGATTCCGTGGCCGGAGCGCGCTTCTTGCCGCGATAACGATTCCGTTCATCCTTCCACCCATCGTCATGGCCCTCGGCTTACTGTCCCTGCTCGGGCCGTCAGGTCTGGCCAACGACGCCCTCACGACCCTTCTCGGACTCGACGAGGCGCCCATCAATGTCCTCAATACCTTTGCCATCATCCTCATCGCCCATGTCGTCTACGAGTACGCCATCGTCGTGCGGCTTATATCCACATTCTGGGCCAATATGGATCCTGCCGTACAGGAAGCCGCCGCCATGCTGGGCGCATCGCCCCGCCGCGTTTTCTTCAACGTGACACTGCCGCTCCTGCTTCCGGCTGTAGCAGCCGCGGCCGCGCTCATCTTCCTCTTCACCTTCACGAGCTTCGGCATAATCCTTATCCTCGGCGCGCCTCAGCATGCAACGCTGGAAGTCGAAATCTACACGCTTATGACAAAGCTGTTCAGACCGCACATCGCCGCCGCGCTCGCTCTCACTCAGCTCATAGCGACGTTCGGAATGCTCTGGGCGTACGTCAAACTCCAGTCGGCGGCTGTCACCCGTATCCGGCTCCGCGCCCAGACCTCGACAGCATCCACGGGCCGCTCCCCCGCGGACTACATCATGCGGCTTGGAGCAATGACCTCCGTTCTCCTTGTCCTGTCTCCGCCTCTCGCCCTTCTGCTGCGCTCATTCATCACGCCCGACGGGCTGGGGCTGGACGGCTACACGGCCATCATGTCCAATGACCGCAACGAATACTTCTACATCTCTCCGATAGCCGCCATCCGCAACTCGCTTGCATTCGCTGCCGTTACTGTCATTCTTGCCGTGCCGCTCGGCGTCCTTGCTGCATATGGCCTGCGAAATCCGAGGGCATGGTGGCGAAACCCTCTTGATGCCCTCTACATGCTTCCGCTCGGAGTCTCCGCCGTCACGCTCGGGCTCGGCTACTTGCTCAGTCTGAGAATTGGCGAGTTCGACGTTCGAACCACTGTCGTCCCCATCATCCTCGCCCACACCCTGATCGCCTATCCGTTCGTCATCCGCGTTGTCCTCTCAACCATGCGAGCCATAAGACCACACCTGCGAGAAGCCGCCCACGTTCTCGGAGCAAGCCCACTTGCCGCCGCCATGCGAATCGATCTACCTATCCTCTCCCGAGCCATCCTCGTCGGTAGCGTCTTTGCGTTCGCCGTCTCGCTCGGAGAGTTCGGCGCGACACTGCTCCTCAACCGCCCCGAATACACGACGATGCCCGTCGCTATCCTCAACTACCTGACCCGCCCGGGCGCAATCAACCTGGCCAGCGCCCTCGCGATGAGCACGGTGCTGATGGTCGTGGCCGGAGCAGGGTTCTTCCTCATCGAGCGCGCCCGCTACCGCGGCTGGGGTGAGTTTTAGCCATGAGTAACCTCCTGGCTGTCCGCAATCTCACCAAAAGCTACGACGGTGGCCATACGCGAGCCCTGGCAGATGTCTCCTTTAGTCTGGACGAGGGCAAATCATTGGCCGTCTTGGGCCCCAGCGGCTGCGGTAAGAGCACCCTCCTTCGCCTTATCGCCGGGCTTGAAACGCCGGACGGTGGAGAAGTCGTAATGAATGGCGAATCCCTGAACGCGGTGCCTCCGCACCGCCGCGGCTTTGGACTCATGCATCAGGACCTCGCCCTGTTCCCCCACCTCAACGTCCGCGACAACATTGCCTTCGGCCTCGGCAGCCAAAAGTGGGATGCGCAGGAGACAGACCGACGAGTCCATGAACTTCTTGAACTGATGCGCATCGAGCCGCTTGCCGACCGTTCCGTGGATGCTATCTCCGGCGGCGAACAACAGCGTGTCGCACTGGCACGCTCCCTCGCTCCCCGCCCCCGGCTTCTGATGCTCGATGAGCCGCTCGGCGCCCTCGACCGCCGCCTTCGGGAAGAGCTTGCTCAGGAAATCCGCCGTATCCGCGACCACGAGGGTGTCACGCTCATCTATGTCACCCACGACCACGATGAAGCATTTGCCGTCGCCGATGACATCCTTGTGCTGGAGCAGGGCTTAGCCGTTCAGCACGGCCCGCCGGAAGAAGTGTGGCTCAACCCCGCCACACCATTCGTTGCACGATTCCTCGGCCATGAGAACCTTTATCGATGCGAGATATCTACCCACGCCGACGGCACGAAAGAGGCTCGCTGCGCCCTTGGCACATGGCAGCCTGCAGACCCCCCCGACGTTCATCTATGTACGGTCCTCATCCCACCGGAGGCCGTTACCCTCGCCTCGCCTGATTACGATGATGGTGTAGAGGCAACCATCGTGGACGTCACTCTTCAGGGCGGCAGCTACGACGTGACCCTGAACATTCGCGGTGAGACACTCCGTGCCCGCGTCCCCATCAGCGCCACAAGCACCCGTCCCCACCCAGACGCACCCGTTGCAATAACCATCGATTGGACTCAAACCCGCCTACTGGATTGGGTTGAGTAGCCCACCCGTTCCTGTATCGCCAGAACCAAGCCCTCTTCCACGGTGATATTCGCCTGCTGCCACGCCAGCTCGTTGCTCACCCCGCGTGTTGAGCCGTACTGAAGCACGATGCCGAGCAGGTCGTACTTAAGCCCCCACGTCGTAGCCGTCACACCTGTCTCCGAGAGTGGCAGAAGCGTCACGTAATCTCCACGCTCTCCGGAGATGGACCCCGATTCGCCTTTCCCGAGGATGAATGCTTCCCGGTGCTCATCTAGCAGCCGAATGTCGATCCCGCTGAGATCCGGCCGCGCCAGCAACAGCAGGTTCGCTATTCCGTGATCCAGCCGATCCAGGCCGGTCAACGCCCCCAGGATGCGGATCCTCTTCGCGCCCCTCGTGATTGCCTCATCAAGCGCCAGTTCACCGTCCGTCGCCGCCTTTTCCGACGGGTACTCCACTACTGGCCACCCGCGCTCCCGCGCCGTCCGCACGGCATTGTCCGACACTGAGTCGAAATCACCGATGCACAGTGTCGGCGTGATTCCCAGTTCCATGCAGGTGTCCAAACCACGGTCGGCAGCGATGATGATGTCACTCTCATGGAGCGTGGCCATCACACGGTCGCCCGGCGTGATATCGCCTCCCGCTACAATGCAGGCGGTCAGCGGCACATTCGATCCTGAATCGTGGGTGCTCATCGTCTCCCTGTGGTATTGTCGTTTGACTATGCGGCGTCGGGCATTCATGCCCGCCAACCTATACTAGTATCAGTCGTAGGGTAGGGAACCGCTGGGGGTAGAAATTGGTAGCGACGGTTGACCGCGCGCGTGAGATTGTCGATAAGACGTTGGAGAACGTCGAACGAGTGATAGTAGGGAAGCGCGCGGCGGCGGAGCTTGCCCTTACGGCGGTGTTGGGTGGTGGCCACTTCCTGATCGAAGATGTGCCCGGCGTTGGCAAGACGATGCTGGCTCGCAGTGTAGCCACGTCCCTCGGCGCATCATTCAAGCGTGTGCAATTCACACCTGATCTCCTACCCACCGACGTCATCGGCGTTAACCTCTACAACCAGCGCACCGGCGAGTTCGAGTTCCGCGCAGGTCCCGTCCTCGCCCATATCCTCCTCGCCGATGAGATCAACCGCGGCACCCCCAAAACCCAATCCGCGTTGTTGGAGGCGATGGAAGAGGGGCAGGTGACGGTGGACGGCGTGACCCACCCCCTTCCCAACCCCTTCCACGTCATCGCCACGCAGAATCCGCTCGAGCATGAGGGAACATTCCAGTTGCCCGAGGCGCAGCGTGACCGCTTCTTCCTGCGGCTGTCGCTTGGCTATCCCACGATCGACTCCGAGATGGAAATCATGGATCGAACACGCCTCGAACACCCGATAGACTCCATTGAGCCCGTCACCACACCGGAAGAGGCGCTGGACCTCCAACAGACGGTACGACAGGTGTACGTGGATGACCTCATTAGGCGATACATCGTCGACATCGTGGACGGCACGCGGGAACACGGCTCCGTCTACGTCGGAGCATCGCCCCGTGGCGCATTGACGCTCTTCCGGGGAGGGCAGTCTCGTGCTGTCATGGACGGGCGCGACTATGTGCTCCCGGACGACATCAAGTTCCTGGTCAGCCCAATTCTGGGCCATCGCATCATCCTCAACCCGAACGCCCGAATGCAGGGTGTCACCGCTGACGACGTGTTGGCGCAGGTGCTGGAGCGTGTCCCTGTGCCGGGAGCCGTGCCGCGAGGGTGGCTGCGGAACTGAGGGAACACCGTGCGGAGTCGCCGTGTCTACCTCGGTGCGCTGATCCTGATGGCGTTGTTCCTGACCCTTGGGTCGGGGTTCTACGTCATGTCCTATCTTCTCAGCGCCGTCATCGCCGTGTTCATCCTGGCATGGCTCTGGACCAGGCTAAGCATGAGAGGCATTTCCACCGGCGCTGATGATCAGCCCACGCTCGCCCAGGTGGGAGAGCATGTCGAAGAGTCTGTCTGGCTTGAAAACTCATCACTTCTGCCCCGTCCATGGCTGCATATTGAGGACATTGGTGACGTTCCCGGACTTGCCTCGGAGGTTATGGGCGTGCCTACACGCGGCTCACGGAACTGGACAAAGCTGGGCACGCGAGCAGACAAACGCGGCCGCTTTCACTGGGGGCCGTTGCGCGTCACGGCATCCGACCCGTTCGGCCTCTTTGAAACGACTCGAGTTATCGGCGAAAAACGCGAGCTAGTCGTCTACCCTGCCCCGTTTCCCCTTGACGACTTCGTCATCTCCAGCGCAGAGGAGACCGGCGACGCGCCGGACTACCGCGCAACGTCACAATTCACCCCCAACGTCGTCTCCGTCCGACGCTACACCGTTGGAGACAGTCTCAACCGCATCCACTGGAAGAGCAGCGCAAAGCTCAATCGCCTCATGGTCAAGGAGTTCGAGACAGAGGTACAGTCCGATCTCGCCATCCTGCTCGACCTCAACGCTGCCGTGCAGGTGGGTGAAGGCCTGACCGGAACGGAAGAGATTGCCGTCACAGTCGCCGCGTCCATCGCGCGCTATTTGCTCGAGTTCGATAACGGCGTGGGCTTCTCCGCCATTGGTGATTCCGAATACACGATTCCTAACGGCACGGGTGATAGGCACCTGTGGCGCATCCTGGAAGCGCTGGCGCTCTGTAAGGCTGAGGGCAGGATTAACCTGCGTGAGCTGCTTGGAATACATGAAGCGCAATTCAGCCGACGGACCGGTGTCATCGCCATCACTCCGTCTGTAGAAGACGCCATGTCTGCCGCAACCATTCTTCAAGAGCGAAACTCACCAGGAGCAATCGTCCTTCTGGAGCCGACGAGTTTCGGCGCATCGGGGGACTATACGGCGGAATTGGCGAGCCTCTACTCCATGGGCATCGCGGCCTACGTCGTGCGACTCGGCGATGACATTGGGCGAGCATTGAGCTTCAATGCGCTTGGGCCCATCGCCATGCAGCCCGGCAATCGCCGCAGCTTTACCCGGCCGGAAAGGTGGGGAGCGTGAGTATGGCAGAGCGGCGCATGCCGCCCACCCAGCCGATCGCCATGCCACAGTGGCTGACCCGCTCATGGCATCGTCTGTTGACGTATCCGCAGACGGGTTGGCTGACAGTCCTTCTGGCGCTAGTGGTTGCTGCCACCGTTGTATGGAGTGTCGAGGATGCCCACTGGGTGCCCGTGATTCCAGGAGTGGCATTTGCCGTGCTGATCGGGGGCGCGGTGGGGCTGATTAATGCGACGCATCGCCGCAATTACGTGGCCCAACACGCGGTGGCCCTGTTCATAGCGCTGGCGCAGTCATTCGCGCAAACTCTTACGGTTGTTACCGCGGCGAGCCTTGAAGGCAGGGCGCTCAGCGCCGGCTACCGCATAACCCTGTGGGCGCAGGCCCTTCTGGAGGGGGGCGCAAGCACCGATCGGCTGACATTCGTCTTCCTGCTCCTGCTCGGTGCATGGGCCGTCGGATATGTGACCGTCTACCTGACGCTGCTCCTTCGCAACATCTGGGCCACTCTGCCTGCGGGGTTTGCCATCGTCACCAACCTGACATACCTGCCGCCGAGCACTCTCCCCTTCTTCATGGCGTTTCTGTTGGCCTCCGCGCTGCTCATCGTCCGTCTCGTGCATCTTGAGCGCCGCCGTAAATGGGACGAATCAACTACCACACAGGGATCCTGGCTGCCCGTCCACGTCATGCACGCCGGCATCTGGTTCGCGCTTATCGTATTCCTCGTCATCACCGTGACCCCGTCGCTTGGCTCAGGCCCGAGAGTGGTCCGCTCATTGTGGACTGAGGTGCGTTCTCCTATCGGAGATGCGGAAGGCACGTTCACCCGCATCTTTGCCTCACTGCCCGCCCGCCGGTCGATGGGACTCTTTGGATTCACAGATGAGCTGCCGTTCCGGGGCAATATCAACTTGCCTTCCGATGTCTTGATGCACGTCGAGAGCAATGAGCGGTTGTACTGGCGTGCCCGCACGTATGACCGTTACGCAGGCTGGGGCTGGAGCAACAGCCCGCTCGTCGTCGCTGAGCGACGCGGCCTTGAAGACATCGCCGGTAGCAGCTACACGGGCTGTGCCGAGTGCGTCAGGAATGTGACCTTTGAGCTCAAGGCCCCGGCGAGCACGGTCTTTACTGCCGCCACCCCCCTCCGGACGACACTGCCGGTCGAGGCCCAATTCACCAACCTTGACGTCGACGAAGGCCATCGACTGGTCAAGCTGGAAAGCCAGGGCGTCTTGCAGCCTAACCAGCGATATACCGTTCAAAGCTACGTCCCTCAAGTAACCGTCGAGGATATCAGCACGCTTACCCCACAATATGAAGGCTGGGTGGAGGAGAGATACCTTCAGCTGCCGGAGAATTTCTCCCCGCGCGTCCGGCTGCTGGCCGAATCCCTGACCCTGGGCGCTGAAACACCCTACCTCAAGGCCATCACGATTCGTGAATACCTGCGGACGCTCGAATACTCACAGGACATCAACGCGCCCCCGCCGGGTACGGACGGCCTGGAGCACTTCCTTTTTAGGGAACAGGCTGGGTACAGCGAGTACTTCGGTTCCGCCATGACGGTCTTGCTTCGTGCGGCAGGCGTACCGGCGCGAATGGCAGTCGGCTATCTCCCTGGCGAGTACAGCGACGAGGCGAGGGCGTTTGTCGTCCGCGAATCTGATCTTCATTCCTGGGCGGAGGCCTACTTCCCCGAATATGGATGGATTCCGTTCGAGGCGACGCCGAACGTAGAGCCGGATGCCCCCGGCGGCCCGACGGGTACTTTCTCTGCGCTCGTTCCGGATGTCGACCTGGAACTCGCCGGAGACCTTGGAGCATTCGCATTTGAAGAAGCAGCCACGCTCCAGGAAGATAGTTTCTTCGAATTCGGCGACGAGGAATTTGAGGTTACCGGGGGTGGCCTAATCCCTGGAGTGGGGGGCATTGATCCAAGGGTTTGGTACAGCCTCGGCGCTGCCCTCGGAGCCACCGGTCTGGCAGCTCTCGCATTCTTGTGGTGGCAGGCGCTGGCACGACCGCGCACGGCGGGCAGGGCATACGCCCAAACTGTCCGTCTTGGACGACTGGCCGGCATCAAGACGAGGTCCGACGAAACACCGGCCGAATATATCAGCCGCCTCTCCGCCGCGTGGCCGCGTGCAACATGGGCGCTTTACGGTGTCGTGCAATGGTACGACCATGTCCTGTACGGTCCCGACAAAGATGCCCCGCCGGACAGACCTTTCTCATGGCGCACTATTGTTCTTGGACTCCTAACGCTGATATTGTTGAGACTCGTACCGAGGGGCCGTGCCCGCGTGAGGAGGAGAACTGCAGATGCAAGCTGATGGCTTCAGGGTTATTTCAACACCCCTAGGTTTTCTCGGTCTTGTCGCCTCGCCAAAGGGTCTGAAAGCCGTATTGGGGCCGCATGATGAACGGGAACTCGTCGAGCGGGAGCGAGAAGATATCCGCTCGCCTTTGAATGATGACCCGGCCGGTGAGATTCTCAACCATTGGGAAGCCGCCTTCGCGCAGTACACCAACGGGGAGTCAATGGACCTCTCCGGCCCGCTGGACATGGACGGCGGCACGGACTTTCAGCGAGCCGTTTGGCAAGCGCTCACGGAGATTCCTGCCGGCACAGTGTGGACGTACGGTGAGGTTGCTCACGCCATTGGCAGACCAAATGCGGCCCGCGCTGTCGGACAGGCTGTTGGCTCCAACCCACTCGGAATCGCCGTCCCTTGACATCGTGTTGTGGGCGCGGACGGCGCCCTTACAGGATTCGGCGGCGGACTCGCCACCAAAGAACGGCTCTTGCTGCATGAGGGACGAGCGGATGCGCCGAAACAGCGAGAGCGTACTGAGTCCCGGGCCGGATTCAGGCTGACACGCCGCGAGCGCGGTCTGCGCCCCCGCATCGGCGTAATCGACTAGCTACTCTTCCTCCAGGGACTCGTCTTCCACCGGCGCGCGTGGACTGGAGCGGGCGCGTTCCAGATATGTGGGATCGCGCAGCGTTTCTTCAATCATCTCCGACGCCCTCTCACCTGCGGCTTCAAATGGAAGCAACACGAGTGTCGCGCCAAGGTCTTCCAGTCGGTGAGCCGTCGCAGCGGACTGGCTGGTGAGGAGAACGGGACGGCGAAAGTCATGGTCTCTCAGCGCCTCAAGCAGCCCTACCTCAATGTCTGGAGCTCGGATAGTTGATACCGCGATGCGCGCAGAAGACAAAGGGAGTCCTTGCAGAAACTCCGGCGCTTCAACGTCGGCGAATCTCATGTGAAACCCCAGGTCTTGCAGGCGGCGCACTGCAACAGGATCAAAGTCGACGCCCATCGCCTCTACGCCGATTTCACGCAGCCTGGACAGGATGACGGTCCCCAGTCTCCCCGTTCCGAATACAAGGACCTCAACGGGCTGATCCGCCTCGTCGACGATTTCATCCTCTCTGTGGGCGACAGGGCGTTCAATCCTGTTCATCACCGGCTGTAAGAATCGGTAGATCTGGTTGGCGTACGTGATCATGTACGTAGACGCAGCGAATGTGATTAGGCCCACCAGCGTGACAAGGGCGAGAGTAGATTCGTCCACGTGACCCAGGTCCAGGCCGAGCGCCATCAGGATGAAGGAGAATTCACTGATTTGCGCGAGCGCCATGCCGGCCACCAGGCCTGTGCGGGCGCGGAAGCCCATTGCGATGGCGATGCCCATGACAATGAGCGGGTTGCCGACCAGCACGAAGAGTGAAAGCCCGATAGCGGCAAGGAGCTGGTTCTGCAAATCGGAAAGCTGAAGGTGAACTCCCAGGCTCACAAAGAAGAACAGGAGCAGGAAGTCTCGGACTGTCGTCAGACGGGCAGCCACCAGTTGGCGCGGCCTCTTGGTTGCCAGGACCACCCCGGCAACAAACGCGCCCATCTCAGCGCTGAATCCCGCCCATGTCGCCCCTGCCGCCATGAGCACGGCCCACGCGATGCCGCCCAAAACGAGCACTTCAGGTGTTGAGATCATACGCGGCTCAATCAGCGGAATGAGGAATCGCGCCACGATGATCATGGCCGCGACCAGTGCCGCTCCCCGTAGCAGGCTCAGCCCTAGCTGCTCGAGAGTCGCTCCGGCTCCCTCCGCGCCCTGGAGACCGGACAGCAGCGTGAGGGCAACGATAACCACAATGTCCTGCACAATCAGGATGCCGAGCGCAATGCGACCGTGCAGGGAGTCGATCTCACGTCGGTCGGAGAGAACCTTGACGATGATCACCGTGCTTGAGAACGTCAGCGCGAGGGAGATATAGAAGGCGGACAACAGATCAACGCCAAAGGCAAACGTGATTAGGAATCCAACGATGGTCGTAATGATTACCTGTCCCAGGCCGGAGATAACGGCAACGAACCCGGCCGTCCGGATGAGCGCCGGATCGAGCTTCAGACCAACGACGAAGAGCAGCAGCGCAATGCCTACGCGGCCAAACAGGTCAACAAATGCAGAGTCCGAAGGCACAAGGTCGATTCCGGCCGGGCCAACGAAGACGCCCACGAAGATAAATGCCACAACAATCGGCTGACGCAGCATCGTCGCGACGACTGCCGCGATGGTGGCGACACCGAGAATCTGTATCAGATCAACGAATTCGGCAGACGGAGCCATGTCCTTCGTCCCCGTGAACTGGAAGTGCGATTACGCGCCAGACCAACTACTCAATCATAACGGGCGATCGAACAAGGGCGGGAGAAGTGGCACGCATCACCAACCGATCGGCTTGGTAATGACACCGACATCGTCGCGAATAGTCTCCGGAAGTTGGCTACGGCGCAAATGGCTTCTCCAAAGGCGTTTCACGTAAGTGGCCGCATCTGCAAGGTCTTTGGGGCTGCTAACCCGTGAATCCGGGTTCACAAGCGTCACACGTAGACCAAGGCTATCTCGAACGTATTGCATCGCACCGGCGAAGTCCGCGTCGTTGGATAGAACGACTGCTTGGTCATACTCCCCATTGAATCCGTCCACTAAAAGCCGGGTTGCAAGGTTAACGTCTGACCCCTTTTCTTCCGAGTCTCTGACCAGGACGTGAGTTGGCAGACCTTGCACAGGCTCTGCAAGAGGTCGCCGCTTGGTGCCTGAGCGAAACGTACCGTAATAGATTTCTACATTTGGCAATGCGGACAGGGCCCGTAGGTAGATCAGTTGGCGCTGAGCCTGTCCGGGATTCGTCGGTCGCGCATCCAGGTGAGCCGTAAAGTAGTTTACTGTCTGGATTTCGTCCGTCGGAAAGAGCGTCTCGGTTAGTCTTCGAGGATCAAGCCAGCGAAATGGTGTGTCCTTGAGCGCACGATAATAGAGATTGAAGCCATCAATGTAAACACTGGTTCTCACATGCAACTCCGCCTTAAAGACAGAGACCGCCTTGCGGGCGGTCTCGACCCTACCGTCGAAGCGATAGGGGTGGTAAAGCCATCCTGCCACCGCGACTTGTCGTTGTCAATCTAATGCTTTACTGAGGGTCGAACGTGAGACATGCCCTGAGCCATCACGGGCCTAGTCCCGCTGCTGGATGGCCTCCGGCATCATGCCTCGCACGATGTCAACACGCATCAACACGGCGGTCCCGATTCTCTCGGGGTCTCGCGCCTGCTCCGGCTCTACCACGCGCTCCCACACCTGCTCCCAGAGAGGGTCGCCCTGTGGATGGAACGTCACCTCGCCGTAGAATCGCCACCCGATGTTGAGTTCATTGTTGCGGAAGACAACGGCTGCTCTGGGATTTTCCTCCATGTTGCCCATCTGGTTGCGTCGCCCGCGCTCCCACCACGCGATGTGCTCGTCATCCCAGATCATTAGACTGCCTCGAAAGCCCAGACCGGGCTCGCCGTCCTTCGAGGCCGTGGAAATAATGCACGGATAGCCCTTCTCAAGCGCTGAGTTCACGTGCTCGCGCATCTCATCCGTCAGCTTGATCATGTAATCGAGTCCTCCACTACCTATTGGCGCGAATACGCTGGGTGGTTCATTTCAAATGCAGGTCGCGCAGCCTATGTGTAGTGTAAACTCTTGCGTATCCGTCGTTAATGGGGGGTGACTTATGACGATGCGAGGCGCTGCGGCGATCGTGGGCTTCGCGGAGATGCCGACGCGCCGCACGTATGAGGGTCGCACGGCTATAGGGTTGATGGCGGAGGCTTCTCGTGACGCGATGGCCGACGCCGGTGTCCGCAAGGAGGAAATCGACGGCCTCGTTGTCGAGGGCGGCAGCTTCTACCCCGCGCCGATCGGCGAATACATGGGCCTCAACCCCAACTTCGTTACCGGCGTCAGCACGATGGGCGCGAGCGGGGCGACGGCGACATCCGTCGCGGCCATGGCGATCTATTCAGGGCTCGCCACTACTGTTCTCGTCACACTGTCCGAGGCGCGTCAGGCCGGCAGCCCGTGGGGCAGCCCGCCCACGCCCGGCATGAGGACCGAATTTGAAGACCCCTATGGCCCCGCAGTTGCCGCCAACACGGGTTATGGCCTCATGTATTCCCGTCACATGCATGAATACGGCACAACGCAGGAGCAGTTGGCCAATATTGCCGTGAATCAACGTTTCAACGCGCTGGAAAACGAGAATGCCGTCTTCCGCGGACAGCCCCTCGAAATTGAAGATGTGCTCAATTCTCGCTACATCAACTACCCGATTCGGCTGCTGGAATCGGTCATGCCCTGTGCGGGCGGCTCGGCTATCATTCTCACGTCCGCCGAGAGGGCTAAATCGCTGAAGAATAAGCCCGTCTATGTCCTTGGTGCAGGCATCGCATGCGACCCGCTGTCAGGTTGGCAGCGGGAACGGCTGACCCGATCCGTCGTTACCCGGTCTGCGCCCATCGCGCTCGGTATGGCCGGATACAGCCCGGCGGACATCCAGTTCGCGCAGTTCTATGACTGCTATACAATCCTGCACGCGGTCTGCCTTGAGGACGCCGGCCTTGTGCCCAAGGGTGACATTGGACCGTTCTTCGCCTCGACGGACACCACCTACAAGGGCGAGTTCCCCATTAACACGGACGGTGGGCAGTTGTCATGCGGACAGCCCGGCGACGCAGGCGGCTTCCGCCACGTCATCGAGGCCACGCGCCAGATTATGGGTCGCGCCGGTGTGCGACAAGTCGAGCGGAACGACCTCTGTCTGGTGAATGGTTGAGGCGGCACGGTGTCCAGTATGGCCACCCTGGTCCTCGGGTCCGAGGATGCGCTCTAGAGAAGATCGGGCAGCCACCGTTAGTAATGGTGCAAGAAGCAGGATTGAACGATGACGACCGAATACACGAAGCCACTCCCGATCCCCGGAGGTTTGCACGGCACAACGCTGGGGGATTTCACCAAACCGTTCTGGGAGGCAACAAAGCGGCACGAATTGGTGATTCAGCGTTGCCGAATGTGTGACAAGTTCTTCTTCTATCCGCGTGAGCTGTGCCCCGTCTGCCTCTCCGATAATCTCGAATGGGCGCCGGTGTCTGGGCGCGGACGCGTCCACGCCTTTACGATCGTTTACCAGCCCAATGATCCGCGATTCAACGAGGAAGCGCCCTACGTTTACGCTGTCATCCAGCTTGATGAAGGCGCGCGTATGATCTCAAACGTCATCGACATTGAACCGCACGATGTCGAAGTCGATATGCCCGTCGTGGCCGTTTTCGAGGACATCACGCCCGAGTGGACACTGGTCAAGTTCAAACCTGCGTGACTCGTCGATGAGCGGCCCCGCGGCCGCACAGTCCTCGCCATCCGCCGGGCGCACCGGATGGATCGTCATGTCCGCCCTCTGGGCAGTCGACGGCACGTCAACGGTGATGATCTTTCTGATCGGCCTGACCCTGCCGGAGATTCGCGACGAGTTCAACATCAGCCCAGTCCAGGAGGGATACCTGGGCTCGGCGTTCTTTGTCGCCCTGACAACCCTCTCCCTGCCGTCCGCAATCTGGATGTCCAGGTTCAGCCCTCGTCTCGTGACCTTGCTTGCGCTCATTGGTATGACCATCACAGCGGTCATGCAGGGCATCGCACCGAACTACTGGATTCTGCTGGCGGCGAGGTTGATGTTCATGTATGCGCTTGTGTCCAGGACGCAGGCGGAGGTTATGCTCATCCAGCAGTGGTTCAGCGGCCCGCGTATCGCCACGCTGAACTCAATTACCGTCGCCAGCTTCGGTATCGGCCAACTGGCGGCGATCGGTCTTGTGCCGATACTCATGCCACACGTCGGGGGATGGCGGGGTATTCATCTGCTGCTTGCCATCGTGTATGCCGCGGTCGCTGTCATATGGTTCATCGTCGGGCGAGAGCGGGCATATCAGTCCTCGGGTGCCGAGACTCCTCCCACCGCTTTAAGAGCCGACGGGACGCCGGGAGGCCCGGCCGGGGTGCTCAAGCGGCATCCAATACTCTTCGTGATTGCGTCAACTCAGTTCGGCGGTGCGATGGCGTGGGCAACGTTTGTCACGTTCTTCCCGACGTTTGCGCAAGAAGAACACGGCCTGTCGTTAATCACGGTGGGATTGCTGTTCTCGGCCTTCCCGATTGGCGGCACGATAGGCTCGCTCACGGTGGGCCCGTTGTCCAACTGGATCCGGCGGCGCAAACCGTTCATCTTCACCCAGGGATTCATCATGCCTGTGCTCTATCTGACGATCCTGTCCATGGGCCCTGACAATCCGCTGTTATCCTGGTTGCCCGACAGCGTCTTATCCTCCGATTCCTGGACGCTGGGGCTGGTGCCGTTCCTGGTCCTCCAGGGAATGATGACATCCTCCGTCGTGCCGATGATCATGACGGTCCCATTCGACATGCAGTTCAGACCGCGTGAGGTTGCCGTCGCGGTCGGGCTCATCAGGACGATTACGCCCTTCGGCTCCACCATCGGCCCGGTACTTGCGGGCGTGCTTCAGGAGGGGACGGGATCGCTGGCAACGGCGTTGTTTATCGTCCTGCCCGTCTCAGTCACAGTGGGCCTGATCGGCATATTGCTGCCGGAATCCCACCCGTCAAGAAGAACAGGGTAGAAAACAGTAGGGGCGCGTCACGACGCGCCCCTACTTCATTCATCAACGCTGACCGCGAACTTGAGCTGTAGCGCAGCTACCGCAGTTACCGCCCCTTCCAATCCGGCGTCGTCCGCTCCGCGAATGCCCGCGGCCCAATCGCCGCGTCCTCACTACCGAGAACCTTCGCGCTCAACTCCTGCGCGAACCGATACGAATACTCCGGCGCCATGCTGCGGCCAACGTACGCGATTTGCTTGATCGCCTGCACGGCCATCGGAGCGCACAGCTTGACCTCTTCCGCGATGCCCTCAGCAGCCTCCATGAGTGAATCACGATCCGGATGCACCTCCTGGATCAGGCCAATCCGCAGCGCGTTATCGGACGTAATCCGACTGCCCGTCAGCATCATCCGCAACGCATCGCCCGTCGGAACCATCCGCATCATGTGGTGCAGACCGTACGCCGGCATGATGCTCCAGCGCGGCTCCGGCAGTCCGAACTGCGACTTCTCTGTCGCGAGACGGATATCAGTCTGCATGGCGAGCTCAAGGCCGCCTGCGACGCAATAGCCGTCAATGGCTGAAATGATGGGCTTCCACACGTTAAGATCCGGAATGAATCGTGATCCTGGGCCCCTCGACTCGAATTGAGATTTCCCCTCCGCCTGCCTGCCGCTGACCTCTTTGAGGTCGGCGCCGGCGGAGAATGCACGGCCACCGGCGCCGGTGAGAATGGCGACGAGCAGATCGTCATCGTCGCGGAAATCGCTCCAGATTTCGTAGAGTCGCGCACCCACTGCCGAATTCAGCGCGTTCATTGCTTCCGGTCGATTCAACGTCACATAAGCGATGCGATTCCGCTTTTCGTATAGGACAACGTCCGATGAACCCGTCATGGCTATCTGCTCCTTTCGGCTTTGCAGCCGCTCCCCAATTGACCCTCAAATGGGACGGTAGCGAGCCGCCCGCCAGCCGTCAACCACAATCTGATGCCGTATTGTAGTTGGTGAGATGGTCTTCCTCTTACAATCTTTGTTTGGCCGCGGCCCCTTGCGATCATTCCAGACAGGCGACTACACCCTGTTCTGGTTGTCGTCCGTCGCGGCAATCATGTCCCACATGATGCTGCTTCTGTTCCGGGGGTGGGTCGCGCTTGAGTTAACGGATTCGCCCGAGATTGTCGCCGCCGCCGCAACCGCCGGTGAACTGCCGTCGCTGATCCTCTCACTCCCCGGCGGCGTTCTGGCAGACCGCTTTAGTCGCAAAGCCATACTCATCATTACGGAGATCGTCACCATCCTCGCCCTGGTGGGCTTTGTCGTCTTGCTTGCCATCGACCAGATGGAGGTCTGGAGCCTCTTCGTCCTGACGGCCATCGCAGGCATCGCTTTTGCCGTCGGCCTCCCCTCCCGCATGGCCGTCGTGCCGAACCTCGTTAGCCGTGAAAACATGGCCAACGGCATCGCCCTGTCCTCCATCATGTTCAGCGGCGGCATGCTCGTCGGCAGTTTTATCGGTGGACGCCTCTTTGATGAATTCGGCGGCGCGGCGGCATTTGGCGTCGCCGCCGGTCTCTCAGTCCTCTCAATAGTCTTCGTTCTGCCCGTCAACACGCGGCAGGGCATCCGTGAGGGTACGAAGACCTTGATGACGGTCTGGACGGACACCGTAGAAGGAGCGACCTTCGTCTGGCGCTACAAGAATATTCTTGGCCTGATGACGATTGCCGGCGCGTGCATCATCTTCGGCTCGCCGTATCAGACGCAGTTGGTCGTGTTCGCGCGTGACGTTCTGCATCAGGGCGCGACGGCAGCAGGCGACCTTGGCGCGGCAGCGGGCGCGGGTTCCATGACGGGGTCCATCGTCCTCGCGACCTTTAGCAGTCCCCGTGCAATCCGAAATCTGATCGTAATCGGCGGAATCGGCTTCCCGCTCGCCCTCGTTGCTTTCAGCTCCTCCGAGATACTCACGCTATCCATGGTCTTTGCATACTTCGCAGGCTTCGGGTTCCAGGCATGCCTCATCGCAACCACCGCGCGGGCGCAGTATCTCATCAGCGACTCCATGCGGGGGCGACTGTCCGCAATCCGCACAACGACGTGGGGAGCCGCGCCCGTAGGATTCACAATGATTGGCTGGCTGGCGGAGAACTACGGCGCGCCAATGGCAACCGCGATAATGGCGGCAGTTACCCTGAGCCTGGTACTGCTGAATCTGCTGATCTTCCGGTCACTTCGCAGCACGTCTACGCCTGACACTCTCCTGGGCGACGAACAGGACACCGGAGGAGTAGGTGTGACGCCCTATTCCCGCGACGCCACCTAACCCGCAGTGCCCACCCGTCATTCCGGCGAAGGCCGGAATCCATCGCGTGGCCCGCGGGGCCACAACTTCTCTCTCCTTCAGAGAGAGGTTAGGGTAAGGGACACGTCATTCTGGGCGCAGCCCAGAATCTGGCACGCATTTCCCAGCCAAACCCGGTAACGCTGTCATCTAGAACTGCCTAAGCTAGGATGTCCCGCCCCAGCACTCGCTGAATCGTCGCCGTCGTCGTTTCCGCAACCTCTTCAACGGGAATACCCTTCAGCTCCGCCACCTTTGCCGCGACCATCGGCACGTCACGCGGTTCAGTCCAGTTTTCACGCTTCTTCTTGTACGGCTGAGGGTAGGAGTCTGTTTCAAGAACCATAGACTCCAGCGGCGCATGCTTTTCAACGATTTCCTGCAGCTCCGGCAGCCTCAGCAGCGGCTTGGCCAGCGAGAGATAGATGCCCTGATCCATGCAGGCGAAGGCATAGGCGAGCGGCCCCTGGAAATAGTGCGCAACCGCAGGCACTCTGTCGCCAACCTCCTCCCGTATGATCCGCAGTGGTTCCATGCCGGCCTCACGATTGTGGAAAATCACGGGCAGATTTAGCTCGACCGCCAGGCGCAGTTGCGCCCGGAAGGCTTGTTCCTGCGCCCCTCTGTCCGGCCGCCCCGGCTCCCAGTCAAGCCCGGTCTCACTGATGCAGATCACCCGCTCATGTGAGGCCAATTCACGCAGACGCTCGATTTCGCTGTCGGAAAGCGGGCCGGTAATATCCATCGGATGGACGCCCGCCCCCGCCCACACTGTTCCCGGAAATTGTTCTGCCAGCCCGATGCAGCGTTCTGACGATTCAATCGTCGTGCCGGCTGCAATAATCCCGTCAACACCCGCCTCCCGAGCCCGCGCCACGATGTCCGCCCACTCATCGGCGTCGTGCTGGTCAATGTGCGTGTGCGTGTCGATATAAGTCGCCATCTGGTCTCCTCAGCGGACCCCAGTTCCGTCGCAAACAAGTATAATTCGCTGAATTGCGGTGGTAAGGGGAGGGTGTGGCGCGTGTCGCCATGGCGGCTGGCCTGGAGACAAACAAGGGGTAAGAGAGCGCTGGCGCTCGTCGCCTCCCTTGGAATTCTACTGACCATCACCTTCTCCGTCTTGGGCCCCCTCTATCTCAACACAGTCCAGCGCCTCGCCTTTCAGGACTACCTGGAGCGCAACTCCAACAATCTTGATGCCACAATCGCAACAAACTTCTCAACGTTCGAACCGGAGCAATACAACGGTACCCGCAACGTCATTCTCAATGCCGCGCAGGACACCCTCGGCGACGCGTTGGATCGCCACGGTGTCTACTCCACCGTCTTTTCGATTCGGACAGCCCTCACCGGCACTGACGAGCAGGATGTCGTCTCGACGTTAGCTTCTCGCACCGGTTTCGACGACAAGGTCAGCGTTGTAGAAGGCCGGCGCGCGCAGTTTGTCGCCAGCGGCCCAATTGAGGTGATGCTCGGCAGGCAAGCTGCTGAAAAGACCGGATTTCAGGTTGGCCAGCAGTTCCGTCTTAACTCCCGCCTCCCACCCCCCGCAATGCCCTATGACGCAGTCCTCGTGGGCATAGTGGAGCCGGTGGATCCGGAGGACCGCTACTGGTTTCATGCCGGCGGCATCTTCTACGAGCGAATGGACGCTGCCCGCAACGACGCCGGCCTGTGGACAATAAGCCTGTTTCTGCCCCAGCAGACTCTCCTTGACCGCATCGGCGCGGAAACCCCTTCACTCCTCGGCACTGTCACGGACACTCTATATATCAACCCGGACCACCTGCTTGAAATGGGGCTTGCCGACGCCGACGCCGCTGTAGCGGAGTTGCAGGGCCGACTCACGGCGGATGCCTCTCGCAGTATCTTCATATCCCTGCTCGCGAACAGGCTGCCCGATTTCCGCGATGATGTCGCGCGCAACCAGATGCCGCTCATTATCGTCCTCGTCATTGTCGCCGCAATTCTGCTTTATGCCCTGACAATGATCGCGTTCACTGTCGGTCAAACAATAGAGGGAATTGTCGGCCTGCTGCGGAGCAGGGGAGCAGGGGAGCGTCGCACCGTCACGCTCATACTTGCCTGGGCGCTCGGCGCGATAATCGTTTCAACAGCCCTTGCTCCTCTGATTGCCTACGGCGCAATTCGTGGGTTGGGCGAGCTTGGCGCATGGAAAGTCGCTCTCGACGGCGCGAATCTGATGCCCGCTCCAATCACTCCCGTCCTGCCGTGGCTCGCCGCCGGAGTCGCTGTCACCATCGTCATCATGGCCGTGCCGGTCATCGGGGTGTCGCGCATTCCGGTATCCACTTTGCAGAGCGAGAGGTCCCGCCCGACAAATCTCCCGTGGTTCCGCCGCCTGCATCTGGATATCGTCCTACTCGTGATCGCCGCAGCCATCCTCTGGCAGGTGGAGATTCGGGGCGTCGAAGAGGGCGTTGCTGTCGCCCAAACAGATGGCACGTCGCAGCTGGACAGGACGGTGCTCATCGTTCCGATTGCGATGACCCTTGCTGCCCTGCTGCTCCTCTACCGCCTCTTGCCATTCGGCATACGGCTTGCCGCCGCTCTCGCGCGCGCCATCGGAAGGCTGCCGATAGACATGGCGTTGGAACGCATTAATCGCGCTTCCACTCCCGCCGCCGCGCTTGCCAGCCTGCTCTTGCTGTTTGGCATACTCGGCGTCTTCATTGCGACATTTGGCGGGACGCTGGACAAGGCAGCGGCGGACCAGGCGGTCTTTCAGGCCGGTGTAGACGTTCGCGTTGATCGCTCCCAGTCGTTCGACGAGAAATCGTTCGCTGATGTTACGGATGACTTTCGGGCCATTGAGGGAGTGCAGGACGCTTCCGCCGCTTATTCAAGTCTCGCGGGCCTTGGCTCCAACCAGGTGGGAACTCTCGTGCCGATCATTGGCATCGATCCGTCCACCATCAGCGGCTTGCTGGAATTCCGTGAGGACTTTGCCGAAGTCCCCATGGAGGAACTTCTGATAGACCTCGCCCTCACGGACGATTCGCCCGCGTCCCCCCGCGTCATTCCGGATGGAACGCATCGCGTCGGTGTCTGGGTTAACCCGGAGATTCCACAGGGCAACAGGTTCTTGTGGCTTCAGATTGTTGATGGTTTGGGGAGACCGGACACGTACAGCCTCGGTGCGCTCGACTTTTCCGGCTGGCGATTACTCGAGACAAGGCTTGCCCGCGGCAATCAGCCACTGCCGCCCGGCCCCTACACGCTCAATAGCATCATGATTTATGAACCTGTTGAGGGTCCGAATGGCGCGCCCGGGTCTTTTGAGCTTGACGACTTTGTCGCAATCGACGCCTCAGGAGCGCAGACCGTCGTTGAAGACTTTGATCAGGCCGCCGATTGGCTTCCCATCCTTCTGACCGGGGAACGGCGTGACGTCATTGAGACCGGCGCATCCGCCGGCGAACGCCGAGGCACGTTGAAATTCGTCTGGGGTCGCGATACCAGAGACGGCGTGCGGGGCATCTACGTGTCCCCGGGCGCCTCCTCAATACCCATGCTTGCCTCCGGCGACCTCCTACTGAACCGCGGCTGGCAGGTCGGCAGCCTGGCGGCGGTGCACGTGGCAGACCGACTCGTCCCCATCCGCATCGTCGGCACACTCTCGGCGTTTCCGACAATTGAGCCCGGATCTGCGGGATTCCTGGTTGCCAACGGGCAGTCGCTCATTGACCACGTCAACGCCGTCAGTGTCATAAACAAGCTCTGGCCGAATCGGGTCTTCCTCTCGCTGCCGGACGTGCCTGAGACGAGGGCGGCTATTGTGAACACTATCGCGAACGACGAACGATATTCGGGCGAAGTGGTGGATCGCATCGCCATACAGGAAGAGACGCAGCAAAGCCCACTCGCGTCCGCCGGGTGGCGCGGCATGACTTTGATCGCTTTGCTGGCGGGTATAGGGGCTCTTCTGATTGGTGTCGCAGCGCACGCCGCCGGGGCAGCGTCGGATCGGGCGCGTGACAACGCAGTACTCCGCGCACTGGGCGTGCCCCAACTGACCGCTTTGGTCTCTTTCGCTGTGGAATACGTGTCAATCATCCTCCCGGCCGGCGCGGGCGCAATAGCCGTCGGCGTCTACCTGAGTTGGATTCTTGTGCCAAGATTCCAGGGCCTCGCCGGAACTGAGCCTGTGCCGAGCCTGATCCTGTCTCCGGACTGGCAGGTGGCCGGACTGGTCATCGGGCTAATGTGTGCCACGGGCCTTGGCCTGGCCGCAGCCTTGTGGCGCGCATATGTGTCGCAGCCCGTTGCCTGGGTGCTGCGCGGAGCGGAGGCGTAGCGTGGGCCTAAGACTCCTCCCACTCGTGTTCCGCCGGTTGCGCACGTACGCGCCCCTGTTGCTGCCCGTCTTGCTCGGCTCCACCGTCGCCGCCGCCACCATGGCCAGCATCGTTATCTATACGCAGGCCCTGCGCGACCTCGGCCTGAGCCACGCCATCAACAATGCCGACGAGAGATCACTCGATCTCGAGGTTCATTTCCAGACTTCAGGTGTTGATCGTGAGGTGTATGACCGTGCAACAGGCCGCGTTCATTCGAGCGTGGCAAATGCGTTTGAAGGCTTGGCCGAACGGGAGATATTCAGCCTGCGATCCTCAACGTTCCTCGTGCCAACGGACGGCTCCGATGAAATCGACCTTGAAACAACCCCCCGCGCCACATTTCACGTCCTCGACTCCACAGCGGATCTTCTTGTAGTAGAAGGCCGACTGCCGGAGCCGGGCATCCATGAAACCACGGACGGCATCGCCACGGTTGAGGCCGTGGCAATGCGAAAAGGCGCGGAATACCTTGGTCTCGCAATCGGCGACACGGTCCCCTTCGTCCCGTTCTGGGAGGACAGGACAAGCAAGATAAACGTCCGCCTAACCGGTATCGCGTCCCCCGTCGATCCTGAAGCCCATTACTGGGACGCCCCTCCAATGCACAGAATAGCGCGTGATCCAACGCTCCTAAGCACGCTTCCCGTCATCGTTCCTGAATCCACGGTCGTGGACATCGTCGGAGCGATGTTCGTCAAGGCGGACGGCTCATATTACTCGCGTTATTTGACGAATCCCACCGAGATTCGCGCGGCGGATTCTGAACGTTTCGCGGAAGCAATTGCCAACCTTAACGGCTCACTCGGCGGCTCCGTAGACGGCTACAGGCAGAACACCGAGCTCGATGACGTATTGAACACCTATGACACGCGCATACGGTTCATTGAAGCGCCCATCGCCATCATGCTCTTCCTCGTGACTGCGATGGTTCTGTATGCCATCGTCTTCCTCGCCGGGCTAGTCACGGACAGGCAGCGGGCGGATGCCGCGCTCCTCCGCAGTCGCGGAGCGCGTACTCCGCAGGTGCTTCAGATCTACGCCGTTCAGGGCCTCCTGGTAACCGCTGCTGCCGCCGCAGCCGCCCCGTTCCTTGCCGCGGGACTCATCGCCGGCATCGGCTACTTGCCTGTATTCGAATCATTGGGTGACGGTGGTCCTTTGCGCGTTTCCGTGTCACCGCTGGCCTTTGGGCTGGCAGCCATTGGAGGCCTGCTTGCCTTCGCTGTGCTGCTCATTCCAACTCTCCGCCTTGCCCGCCGAAACCTCCTGGAAGAACGACGCCTCATCGTTCGTCCCAACCAGGTCGGATTCGTCCAACGCTACTACCTGGACGTTGGGCTGGCCGCAGCCGGGCTTATCTTCTTGTGGCAGCTTGGCCAGCAAGGATCGTTGGTCGCGGACGCCCTTTCCGGCCAGCAGGGCGCAGACCTCTTCCTGCTTCTCATACCGACTCTGTTCCTGCTATCGGCAGGACTGCTCCTGTTGCGTGTTCTTCCGCTCATTGGCGGACTCGTCGCGCGTATTGCCGCCCCCGCATCCCCAACCTGGCTCGCACTTGGTCTCTGGCAGGTAGGCCGCAACCCGCTGTCTGTCACAAGACTGGTCCTGCTTCTCGTTCTTGCCGCAGGGCTTGGCGCGTTCGCGGCGAGCTTCGGCGGCACACTTGACCGCAGCTATGAGGAACGCGCGCGTTACGAGGCCGGCGCGGATGTACGCATCGCCCCCGCCGCCATCGCACGCAACGATGGGCCCACGCAGGACATGCAGGCTCTTGTGGAGGCCCCCGATGGTGTGGCGGCCGCTGCACGCGTTTTCAGATCCGACGGCGGCTTCGCGGCAGGCTCATCGACAGATCGCTTTGAAGTGCTGGCCGTTGATGCCGACACGCTCAAGAACGTGACATGGTGGCGCGACGATTTTGCGTCCAACTCTCTCGACGAAACGCTCGACGCCGTTGACGTTGAAGCCATCGAAAACTGGGGAATCAGACTACCCGATGACGCCCGCTACATGGGTCTGTGGGTTCGCAGTGCCGAACAACCCGATCCTCGCTCCAATTTGGCCGCCATCGTTGAAGACGGCAACGGCCGCTACTTCACCATGTTCATGGGCACCCTCGAGAGCACGGAATGGACATACAGAGAAGCCCCGCTCCAGCCGATTCGCAGATTCTCTTTCCGCCGCGCCGTCCCCACGATTGAACCCACCGGGCCCTTCACCCTCGTCTCTCTCCAGATTGTGCAGCGCTCCCGCTCTGAGGGCATGTCCGCCGGCGCATTCTACATCGACGAGATCATGACGCGAACCGCGGCAGAGGGTTCTGAGCCGGCCTCAGTGCGCCGATTTACCAACAAGGATGATCTGGCCATAATCCAGATCGGCCCGCTAACCCGCACGGATTCTCTGCAGCTGCTCGGCGGCGCAGGACGTGACGGCGGCCCCTCGCTGCTCTTTAGTTGGGGGGCAACGACGGCATTCGTTCAACGCGGTTTCTACGCCGGCCCGCAGACCTATGAACTGCCGATGCTCGTCAGCCCGGGTATCTTGCGCGCATCCGGCCTCCGCGTCGGTGACACCCTCGATATTGGAAGCGGTAGCGCACGCGTCCCAGGCACAATCGTTGGCGTCGTGGACTTCTTCCCCACCATGAATCCGACCGAAGGCGCGGGCTATGTCATCACGGAAATCCAGGGGTTCTTGCGCCACCAGAATCTTGTCGGGCAGGGGCAGGAAGTTCAGGCGAACGAGGTCTGGTACAGGCTCGATGAGGGTTTGGCAGGTGAGGAACGGGCTGAGGCACTGCAGGGCATGATGGAGTCTGTCGCAGCAAGCCAGATCATCGACCGCGAAGAGTTGATCGCCACCTCGCAGGCAGACCCACTCGTGGCGGCGGGGTGGGGCGCCTTGCTATTAGTAGCCTATGGCGCAGTGCTCTTCCTGGGTGGAACGTGCTTTGTTGCTCACTCCATCCTGACGGTCGGTGAACGGGGTAGGCAATTCGCCCTGCTCCGCACGCTGGGCCTCAACGGCCCGCAGATCCGCGCCGTGGTCTGGTTTGAGCACATGTTGGTTGTCGGCATCGGAATCGGAGCCGGATTCCTGCTGGGACAGAGAACGGGGGCGCTCCTGATGCCATTCCTTGACCGGACGCAGGACGGTGTTGCCGTATTGCCCCCGTACATTATCGAGACCAGCGCCGTCTCCATCGGCATCGTCTACGCGCTCATGGCCGCCGTGTTCATCGCCGCCACGGCATTCGTCGTGCGCATGTACAATACGCTAGCCCTCGGCCAGACACTCCGAATCGGGGAGGACTGAGGAGCAGTCATACTGATGACAATGACCAATCACAATCGCCCTCGCGATGTCCACATCATCTGTAGAGACCTGTTCAAGATCTACAAAGCGCAGGATCTTGAAGTAGTCGCCCTGCGTGGGCTTGATTTTCAGGCGGCGCGCGGCGAAATCGTCGCAATCGTGGGCGCGAGCGGAAGCGGCAAATCCACCCTGCTGAACATCCTCGCTGGTTATGACGCACCTTCCGCCGGCGATATCCGGGTCGGTGACCGTGATCTACTCGTCATGCGTGGGCGCGCTGTGGAATCCTATCGCCTCCGTGAAGTCGGTTTCGTCTGGCAGCAGACGGGTCGCAACCTTGTTCCCTATCTCACTGCGCGCGAAAACGTCGAACTTCCCATGTTGCTCGCAGGGGTTGGTGGCTCGGAGCGCCGTGCCAGGGCAGAGGAACTATTGGACGCCGTCGGCCTTGCTGAAAGAGCGACCCACCACGCGAATGAGCTGTCCGGTGGTGAACAGCAACGCGTCGCCATCGCCATCGCTTTGGCGAATCAGCCTGACCTGCTGCTTGCTGATGAGCCGACGGGCGAACTCGATACGGAAACCGCGCGAACAGTCTTGAATCTCTTTCAATCACTGCGAGACCGCTACGGTACGACTGTCGTCATCGTGAGTCACGACCCGGAGATTTCCAACTTCGTCGACCGCGTCATCATCATCCGTGATGGCCGCGCGAGCGCCGAGATTGTTTCACTGCATTCCTTCAGGCCGACCGAAGAGAACGGCTCTGCTGAATCACCTCGTGAATACATCCTTGTCGACAGCATGGGTCGATTACAGTTGCCGCGAGAACTGATGGACCGTGTGCGCCTGCGGGAGAGGGCGGTGGTGACCGTTGATGGGGATCGCGTCGTTGTGACTCCGTCGGAGTCGGGTGAGTTCTAGCCGATGACCAACATGTCACGAGACGGGGCGGGGCCGGCCATTCTTGCCGAGGCGCGCGGCGTCGAGCGCATTTATACGCTGGGAGCGGAGCGCCTGCACGCTTTGCGCGGCGTTGATATGCAGGGCGCGGCAGGGGAATTCATCGCGCTCATCGGCCGTTCCGGCTCCGGCAAGACCACCCTTCTGAATATCCTCGCCGGACTTGACCGTGCTACTGCCGGAGAGGCATTTCTGGCCGGCCAACAGCTAAACGGACTCTCGGAAGAAGGCCGCGCCGCGCTGCGGCGGCAGCACGTTGGCATCGTCTTCCAGTCATCGTCACTTATGCCGTTGCTCACGGCAGCAGAGAATGTTGAACTGCCGCTCCGCATATCCGGCTGGTCACGAAGGGACCGTGAAGAGCGCGCCCGTGAAGCGCTGGATCGGGTGGGGCTGTTGCACCGGATGCGGCACCGGCCCTATGAACTCTCCGGCGGCGAACAACAGCGCGCCGGTATTGCCCGTGCAATCGCGTCTCGGCCCTCCGTGCTCATTGCAGACGAGCCGACGGGAGAACTGGATTCAGTTTCGGCTCAGACCGTCTTTTCCCTCTTCAGGAGCCTTGTTGAAGAAGAGAAAGTCCTCATCATTGCCGCCACGCATGACCGCGCCATCATGTCAGCGGCGGACCGTGTCCTCGAACTGCGGGACGGACTCTTTACCCGAGAATCAACCCCCGAGCGCGAGTCTGTGCAGTAGTAGTCTCTCTCGTTTTACCCCCGCGCCGCTGCTACCATCTCCGCGATTACGGGCAGGTCCTCCGCCCGACGGTACGCAATCATCAACTCATCCACGCCGAACGACTCCATTCGCTGCAGGTGGTCCCGCAGGCCTGCCGCATCCGTGAACACCAGCTCGGCCGCTAGTTCTTCATAGGTCGCCGTGTTCGGTTCGCGTCCGCAGAGTTGCTGCAGGTTGAAGTTGCGGCCGAAATTCGTCACCCACCACTCGCGCACCTCTGCGGGCTCCACATAGCCGAGCGTCGTTGTGACTTCAAAGTCAGGGTTCTTTGCGGCCTTTTTCGCCTCTTGCGCCGTGCCCAGCAGGGTGGGGTTGCTCGTATAGAGATGAACGCCGTCCGCCGTGTCGAGGGAAATATCAAGCCAATAGCGGCTCATGGACGCGATGGCGATGGAGATGTGCTCCTGAACCGGCTGCACACGCTGCGAGACCTCTCTGAACGTGAACGCCACCCCCTCCATGCTCACCGTCTCGCCCGAGAGCAGCCCGTTGATGATCGTGATCGCCTCTGTTACGGCCTCGTCCGGTCGATCGGCGTCGATGCTCGCTATATACGGACGTGAGCCCCGACCAATCGAGAGATCGACCCGTCCCCCGGAGAGCTGATCAAGCGTCGCGGCACCGTGGGCGATGACGGCGGGATTCCGATGATACGGCGCCATGACCCCGATGCCGATTCTGGGTTTCGTTGTATATGCCGCCGCCAGTGCCGCCGTCGTCCAGACTTCCCACTGCGAAAATGCCGCGTCCGGAACCCATATCCTCTCGAAGCCATAGGAATCGTAGTCCTTGATGTAATTCACCAGGTCTGTGACGGGCGTTCGGACGGCAAGCTCAACACCGATGCGCATATACGTAGAACCTCATTTCCTGAATCTGTTTGACTAGCGTGTGCCCTGTGGAATTGGCCGTCAAGCGCGTGCGTCTATCATTGAAGGGAACGATAGTAGAACAGCAGGAGGACAACCGCGAGTGATCGAGGATATTCTTTCCGACTTTCAAACGATCCTGGATGATCCGGGGCCGTTCTTGCAGTTCATCGTTGTATGGGGCGGCGGAGCGCTGGTGTTGATGCTTGCCGTCTGGTTGGTGCTGCCGCCGCTTGTACGCGGTTTGCTCCGCTCCCTCGATCGTGTTTTCCCGGGCGGATTCGAATGGTTGCAGGCGGATCTGAGTTCGATGATCGTGAGGGCCGCATGGCTCATCATCGTGATCGCTACAATCGAAATTGCCGCGTCGTTCGCGCTCGGCTATTCGTCGCTCGCCAGAGGGTCGATGTCCGCGGCAGGGCAGTGGGTGTTGGAATCAGCCCTCGAAAATGCGCTGCCCGTTCTCCTCATCGTCATCGGTGGCATTATCACCATGCGCGTCGTCACCTTCAGCGTTCCCCGCCTGGTTGAATCCAACATCCGAGCCCGGGCGAATGTCACTCTTGAAGAGGAAATCCAGAAGAACATTGACACCCTCTCGGATGTCGTCGTGGGAACGGCGCGTACAGCCATCGTGTTGCTGACCATCTTTCTTGCGCTCAGCCAGATTGGCGTCGACCTCGCGCCGCTCCTTGTCGCTGCAGGCGCGATTGCGGTCGGCGTCGGATTCGCCGTCCAAAACCTCATTCGCGATGTTCTCGGCGGCATCTTTATCACGCTCGAAAATCAATATCGCATTGGTGATGTTGTCAGCATCGCCGGCATCGCCGGTCTGGTTGAAGACATCAATCTCCGCCGCACGCTCCTACGCGACCTTGACTACAAGCAGCACACAATCCCCAACGGCACAATCACCACCACAACCAACTACACGAAAGACATGTCCCGCGTGAACATGAACATTGGCGTGGCCTACAAGACAGATATTGAGCATGCCTTTGAAGTGCTGAACCGGATCGGGAAGGAGTTGGCGGAGGAAGAGGAATGGGCCCCCGTATTCCTTGAACCCATCCAGGCGCTGCGCATCGATAACTTCGGAGACTCCGCCATTGAAATCAAGGTTCTCGGCGAGGTTCTGCCAATCCGTCAATGGGAGGTTTCGGGCGAGTACCGGCTACGCGTCAAGAAGGCCTTCGATGAAGAGGGCATCGAGATACCGTTCCCCCATCGCACGCTCTACATGGGCGATGCCTCTCCGGAAACCATCGGCGTGCAAGGCGCCATCATGGAGGCTCAGCAAAGCACAGCACGTGCGGCGCCCCCTGAGAGCAACGCCTCAGACTCGTAGCGCCAATCCCGGAGAGACAGGCACACAATTAAGGGCATGGCAGAGCCGCTCAAAGAACACTGGCCGGAGATCAAGGCCCACATTCGGGCCGTCGACCACGTCCTCATCGCCTCCGACTTTGACGGAACCCTGTCGCCTATCGTCCCCCGCCCGGAGGACGCTTACATCCTTCCGGAATGCGCCGACGCCCTCAGGCAGCTGACTGAGCAGCCCGGATACGCAGTCGCGATCGTGAGCGGGCGCGCGCTTGAAGATGTTAGAGAGCGCGCTGGCCTGCCGAATGCCATCTACTCGGGAAATCACGGAATTGAGATTGCCGCGCCCGGTCTGGCTTTCGAGGACGATGGTGCGGAACAAGCCCGCCTCCTGATGGTGGATCTGCGTCGAGCGCTTGAGCCTGCCGTCAGTCAAATCAGAGGGGCTTTCGTCGAAGACAAAAGTGTGAGCCTCAGCGTCCATTCCCGTATGACCCCCGAAGAGTTGGAACCGAGAGTGCGGGAAATTGTCCGTGACGCGACGGCGGACGCGGTCGCTGAAGGCAAAATCACCGTCGTGCAGGGCAAGAAAGTGCTGGATATCCGTCCCGCCGCCGCCCGTGACAAAGGCGCGGCCCTGCGATTCATCATGGACACGCTGCTGCGAATGTCAGAAACGCACCTCTTTCCCATCTACATCGGGGATGACACAACGGACGAAGACGCTTTTCGGGAAATCAATCTCTCAGGCGGACTCTCCATTCTTGTTGGCGGCCCTGACCGCGATACCGCCGCAACGTACCGGCTTGATTCGCCCGTTGATGTAGCCGTGTTTCTAACGGACTTGGCAAACGCGCAATAGCGCGTCGCGCCGTGCGATTCGCTATGATTGTCTCGACGGTAGGGGAAGAGGGACAGGACTGGGCTATGGACGCTTCAGAAATCATGTCAAGCCGTGTGTACACCATTCGCTCCGACGCAACGGTTGTCGATGCCGCTAATGTCATGCTCGATCACAACATCAGCGCCCTGCCTGTCCTGAATGACCGTGATCGTCTGGTTGGCATCATGAGCCACTCAGACTTCTTCCTGATGCCCATCAATGACCCCGCGATGCGGGGAACGGTCTTTGAGATTTTTGGCAACATCTTCGTTAATCGGGAAAACATAGGTAACCTGCATTCTGTCCTCTCCAGGACTCTCGTCTCGGATGTGATGTCCACGCCCGTCGTGACCGTCAAAGAGGGCACACAAGTGGAAGAAATCGTTAGCATCATGTACCGGCGCCGCCTCAAGCGGCTTCCCGTCGTCCGTGACGAGAAGCTCGTCGGCATTATCACCCGCCACGACTTTGTTCGGCTGGCTGCAACAATCGGACGGGAATAAGAGGATGGCAACCACCATTACGCGCGGCAAGTACGTCCTCGTTCGAGCCGATCTGGCAGGCGATAGCACAGTCCTGACCGATGGCGCAGTAGCGCAAACCGATGGGCAAATAGTCGCAGTCGGCTCATATGACGATCTGCGTGCCCAATACCCGGACGCCGATATCGTTGGCAACGGACGCCAATTCCTTATGCCCGGCATGGTCAATGCTCACCACCACGGCCGCGGTCTCTCCGGCCTCCTCCTTGGCCAACCGGACGGCGGCTTGGAGACGTGGATCAACCATGCGTGGGGTCGTCGCTCTGTTGAGCCGTACAACATGATGTTGATTACACTCCTCAACCTCATCCGCTCCGGCACCACGACGGTCATGTTCAACCAGTCCGCCACGCCCCGCCGCATGGTCTGGGATGAGGCTCAGGCCAACCTGCGTGCCTTTGATGAGGCCGGTGTCCGAACTGCCTTCTCCCTCGCGTTCAAGAACCAGTGCTACCTCGTGTACGGTAACGATGACGATGTGCTGAATAAAATGCCGGATGACCTCGCGAGCGGCGTGCGCGGCGTGATCGAAGGCTCCATCCTCTCCGATGAAGACTACTTCGCCATGACGGCGGATCTCATCCGCGACTACCCCGTCGATTCAACCAACATGGTGCGCGTCCTCTACAGCCCGCAGAGTTACCACTGGGCTGATGAGGATACGCTGGCCCGCATCGCGGAAGTGGCCCACACGGCGGATGTCGGCATCCACACACATTGCGTCGAGAGCTACTATCAGCGGCTGTACGCCGAGCGCCTGCACGGGCAGGGGCAGACCCCCACCCGCCGCCTCTATGAACTTGGATTCCTCGGCCCCAAGGTGTCCTTCGCACACGGCGTCTGGCTGACAGAGGATGACATCGCCCTGATGGTTGAAACGGGCACCAGCCTCAGCCACAACCCAAGCTCCAATCTGCGCCTCCGCAGTGGCATCGCCCCCGTCCTTGAGATGCATCGGCAGGGCGTCCATGTTGCGCTTGGAACCGACAGCACATCCATCAACGATGATGACGACCTGTTCCAGGAAATGGCGCTTGCGATGCGCCTGCACCGCCCGCCGGGTCTGGACGTTCCCAATCTCACATCGCATCAGGTCCTCCACATGGCCACCCTCGGCGGCGCGTATGAGACCACATTTGGCGAGGACATGATCGGCTCACTTGAAGTTGGCAAGCGCGCCGACATGGTCCTGCTCGACTGGGATCGCATCTCGACTCCGTACGTCGCTGAGAACCTCGATGTCCTGGACGTGCTCGTATCACGCGGCCGCGCCTCGGACGTGGAAGGGGTCATCGTCGAGGGCAAGACCATCCTTGAAGACAAGCAGTTCAAGACAATCGACGCTGTTGGGGTCGTAGAGGCCGTCCGCGAAGAGTTGAGTTCCTCCGAACCTGAGGACCTCACGCGCCGGCGTGACCTCGCTGCCCGCCTGGAGCCCTACCTCCGCGACTACTACGCAGACTGGCACGTCCCTGAGCAGCCCATGTACCACTACCAGAGTTTGGGGTGAGCCGACTAGCGCGCACAAATCGGATAGACCCCGGAATCACCAACTGCAATCATGTCCTTGAACCAACTGAAAACAGCAGTGGGGTAGGGACATGACAGCAATAGCCGAAAGAAACACCCAGCCGGACGTCCTTGCAGACGAACGATGGCAGGCCATCTGCAACCATGATGCGGCCTGGGAAGATGCCTTTGTCTTTGGCGTCAGAACCACCGGCGTCTACTGCCGAACAACATGCCGAGGCGCGCCCGTCCTCCGTAAGAACATCGAGTTCTTTGAGGCAATAGCCGACGCTCGTGCCGCCGGATACCGCCCCTGCAAGCGATGCCGACCTGACGAGGGCGGCCCCCACGCCCGCGCCGTCACTGTCGTCACGCAAGCGTGCGAACTTATTGATGCCAGCCCCGATGAATTACTGACAGTCGCCGTGCTTGCCCGGCACATCGGCGTCACCGATCACGCTCTCCGCCGTTCCTTTGAACTAGTGCTCGGCATCACTCCGCGCCAATACGCCGAGCAGCGGCGGCTTGAGCGATTCAAGGACGACGTTCGGAACGGCCATGACGTCACATCGGCGCTCTATAACAGCGGGTTCGGCTCGGCCAGCAGACTCTATGAATCCTCAGACGCGCATTTGGGCATGACACCGGGGCAGTATCGGCGTGGAGGGGCAGGGGCGATCATCTCCTATGCAATCGTTGACAGTCCACTTGGTCGTCTACTCGTTGCGGGCACGGGAAAGGGTGTATGCCGAATCTCCATCGCTGATGATGACGAGTCTCTGGAATTGGCGCTGAGAAAAGAATTCCCTCAGGCAGAGCAATCCAGGGATTCTGGCCAACTGAGTGAATGGCTGAAGATCGTCGCTCTTGCCGTGGGTGGGGAGTCGACGGATGCAATCGTTGAGTTGCCGCTGGACGTGCGCGGGACCGCTTTTCAGCGCCGCGTCTGGGAAGCGCTCCGCCGCATCCCTCGTGGTGAAACCCGGACCTACTCTCAGGTCGCGGAGGACATCGGACAGCCGAGTGCCACCCGCGCTGTCGCCAACGCCTGCGCCAAGAACCCGGCCCCTATCGTCGTCCCATGCCACCGCGTTGTGCGAACTGACGGAGGCCTCGGCGGCTACGCTCTCGGTGTCGAACGCAAGAAGAAGCTCCTCAACCAGGAAGGTGCGATGGAGTAGTGCCGCCACTTAGCGTTCACGCCGGAACGCGGCTTATCATCTCGATTGACTTGGCATTGCCGGAACGCGAACTTGAGCCGTAGCGCAGCTACCGCCTCACTCCCCGCAACTCCGGCAGCATAAGCCGTAAAACCATCACTACTACGAACCCCGTACCCGTCAGTAGCGCCAGCGCCATCTGAGGCCCAAGGTTCTCCGGCTCCGCCATCCATCCCACCGTCAGCATCCCCAGCGGACTCGCGCCGATGCCTAGCGCGATGGCGCCCATCGCGCGTCCCCGCATCTCCGGACTCACTGCTCGCAGCGCGATAGTTGGCTGCATCGTCGCAAACCCGGACATGCCCAGGCCTGCAACCATCAGGAGAACAAGAGAAACCGTGTACCACTCTGAAAGGGCGAAGAGCACCATGATTCCTAACATGAATGTCGAGCCCAGCGAATAGACCTGTCCATGGTTGCGTATCTGTCGTGAGGCAATGATGATCGCACCCGTCAACGACCCCACGCCGGCCGCGCCTGCCAATACCCCATACAGAAAGGCGTTTGCGCCCAGCACGTCACGCCCGATCACTGGCACCATTGTCAGGAAGGGAAATCCGAAGAAGTTGAGGCTGACGGTGATTGTCAGGGCGGCTGCAAGAGCCCGGTTGGTGGCGAGCACCGTCACGGATTCCTTCAGTTGTCTAAGTACGGGCGTCTTTTCCGCGCCCATCGACTCAGTCCTGGGAATGGTGAAGAGAACCCAACCCGCCGCCACGTACAGGCCCAACATCAGCCCATACGAACCTGAGAAGTCAACCAACTCAATGATTGCCCCGGCGAAAAGCGGCCCCACGATGCTGCTGCCCGTGAGGGCCACAACATCCAGAGAGATGGCATTCGTCAGCGCGTCCCCGCGGAAAATCTCCGCGAAATAGGCGCGTCGCGCCGAGAAGTCCACCGCCCACGCTGAACCGGTAAGGAAAGTCGCCAGGTAAGCGTGCCAAGGCTCCACGTTTCCGCCTACTAGCACCGCGAGCATCCAGCCGACCACTGCCACGTTGAGGATTTGCGTTGAAATCATCACGTACTTGCGCGGAAAACGGTCTGACAAGCTGCCCGCTACAAGCCCAAGCAGGAACATGGGAGCCATCCGGAACACACCAACGAGCGCCACTTGCGACGGCGAGTCTGTCAGTTCAAGAACCAGCCATGACAGAACCGCCATCTCCATCATGCGGTTCATATACCAGATCCACCCCGCCATCCAAAGGCGGCGGAAGACAGGGTTGCGGAGCGAGCGGAATGTGCGGAAACGGTGCGAACGCTCGCGTCGCGCCGCTCGTTCAGTCGTAGATGGATTAATGCTCATAACCGCGCCTCGTTAGCGGCGCGGTGACCGGAAAGTGGACAACCGTAGAATACTATCCGCTTGGTTGTCCTCAAACGCTGCAGCTCTTAAGGAACTCGTCAAGCTCTTGGATGTATTGCTCAGGGCGTGCTGCGCGCATGCTGTGTCCCACGTCCGGCCACAGCCGGAAGTCCAGGTCAGGCGCGGCGATGCTGCGGTAGTACTCAAGCTCCTCCGGCATCATGTAGCCGCCGGCGGCGATGTCTGCCACAAGCACCAGCGTAGGCACGCCGATGCGCCGCATGTGGTCCTCGCAGCGGAATGCCCACTGTCGGTTGTCGGTCAGCAGCCGTGTAACGGCGTGCGGCGAGAAATGATGATGGCGATAGACATGCTCATCCGCTTCCTGCTCGGACATGCCTTGCTCTTTCGCCTCTGCTCGAATCTCCGCCTCCGGCCTGTTGTGGCGGGCCAGTGCCTGCTGCAGGCTCGTTACGTGAACGTTGACCATCTTCCAGTAGACCGGGTCTTCGAGGAACGCGCAGCATATCTTGTCCGCGAAGTCGGACGCCATGATTGTGCCGATGTTGCCGCCCCATGAGTGCCCCGCGTACGCTGGCTTTTCCAGGCCGAGAGCGTCAATCAACTCTGCAACGTCCGTCGCGAAATCACGCAGCATATAGCCCGTAACGGGCTTGTCCGTTTGCCCATGGCCGCGGTTGTCCGGCGCGATGATGTGATATCTGTCCTGGAAAGCCTCCGCCACCGTAGCCCACGACGAGGCCAGCCCTGTCCACCCATGTACAAGAAGCAGGTCGGGATTCGACGGGTCTCCCCATTCGAGATAGTGCATCTTGAGTCCCTGGATATCGGCGAACTTGCTCTCCGGCATGGCGTTCCCCCAGTCACGCGCGGCGTCGCCGCCGCGTCTACGTCCCACTCAGAGCAAAAGTGTAGCACGCCCCCCTCTTCGTCATTCCCGCGAAAGCAGGAATCCAGTGCCGCCCACAGGGCGGGCTACCACCCCTGTCCACCTAAGCGGCTTCCCTGGTTCCCCCTGAGCCTGTGGAAGGGTGCCCCCATCATGTCGCCAAAGCCGGAACGGGGCGGAGAAACGCCACAAATCAACCAACCCTGATCGCGAACTTAAGCCGTAGCGCAGCTACCTGTATTTGACCAGTTACAGGCCGACGGCTAGGGTTAAGGCACGTCGCGAGACTCTTTTCGTACCGTGCAGCCGTAAGGTGAGCCTACCGGGTGGGGCTAGGGAGCAAGGCGATGCAGCAGATACAGCGTCTTGTCGTCGTGTCCAACCGATTGCCGGCATCCACACTTCCCGGCGCGTCACAAGACCAGAGAAATCAACCTGTGGGCGGCCTTGTGTCGGCCGTGCAGTCAGCCCTTGAGCAATACGGCGGCATGTGGTTCGGATGGAGCGGCACCGCAACGGAGCGCCGTTTGGCCGGGGAGCCGTCGGTCGCTCGTAGCGGCAGCATTGACGTTGGCTCGATGAACCTCACTGCTGATGAGGTCAATCTCTTCTACTCCGTTTTCGCCAATCGAACTCTCTGGCCGCTTCTGCACGCCTTCCCCAATTTCATCCAGCTTCGCCATGATGCCTATCGCGGATATCGACGCGTCAATCGCAGATTTGCCGAAGGCCTCTATCCCCTCCTTCGAAGTGGGGACGCCGTTTGGGTGCAGGACTATCATCTGATCCCCTTGGGTTCGGAACTACGTCGAATGGGATGGAAAGGCAAGATCGGCTTCTTCCTGCATACGCCGTTCCCCGCCGCGGAAGTCTTCTCAATCCTCCCGTGGGCGAGGCAGCTCCTTGAAGAGTTTGTTAACTATGACCTGGTCGGATTCCACACGAATCGGTACGCCCACAACTTTCTTGACACCCTTCAAGCGGAAATTGGAGGCGCTGTTGACGAGGGCGTATTCGATGGCCGATCCGGAACAGTTGGAGCAGGTGTCTATCCCATCGGAACCGACCCGGATCAATTCCAAAAATGGACGCGTGAATCAGTTGAAACGGAGGCCAGGGATCTCCTTCAGAGGCTCCTGCCCCGCACCCCTGTAGCACGCAAGAAAGTTGTCCTCGGAGTGGACCGACTCGATTACTCCAAAGGGATACCCCAGAGGCTAAGGGCGTTCGAGGCAATGCTTGACCGGTATCCGGCCGTTCGGGGCAAGGTCACATTGATCCAGATTTCCGCCCCCTCCCGCAGCCGCGTGCCGGAATACGTCCAGGAACGTGAACGAGTGGACGGACTGGTCGGGCGCATCAACGGCCGATTTGCCGAGGCGGACTGGGTGCCTGTCCACTATCTCTACCGCTCCTACAACCAGCAGGAATTGGCCAACTTCTTCCGGGAGGCGGACGTCTGCCTCGTGACCCCGCTTCGGGACGGCATGAATCTCATCGCCAAGGAATTCGTCGCATCCCAGGGCCCTGATCCCGGCGTTCTGGTGTTATCCCGTTTCTGCGGCGCCGCTGAGACGATGCGGGAAGCCCTGATCGTCAACCCGTATGACCTTGAAGCCACAGCCGAGGCCATGCACAACGCCCTGCTAATGACACACCGCGAACGCCGCCGTCGATGGATGGCCCTGTATGAGGACGTCCAGACAAACACCGCCAAGGCCTGGGCCGACAACTTCCTTGCGGACCTCACTGCAGGCAGCAACACGTACGTCCCTCAGTCCGCAATATAATTGTCGGATACAGTCGGGATACAGGTGTGATGCGAACCCTCATTGTTTCGGACATACACTCAAACATCGTCGCGTTTGACGCCGTCCTGCTCGACGCGAACGCGCGTGGCCCGGTCGACAACATCTGGTCGCTGGGAGATGTGGTTGGGTACGGTCCGCATCCCAATGAGTGCCTTGACACCCTGCGGGGCTTTGAGCACGTGTCCATAGCCGGCAACCATGACTTGGGCTCGATCGGAGCCATCTATCTGGGCATGTTCAATGAGGAGGCAGCGATTGCCTGTGAGTGGAATGGCAAACAGCTTTCACCGGACAACCGCGTCTACCTTGAAGGCTTGCCGAGAGTTGTGAACCAGGGAGAATTCACGCTCGCTCACGGCTCCCTGCGTGACCCCGTCTGGGAATACCTCATTCACGAAGAAGCCGCGCGAGGCTCATTCGCTTTGTTGGAGACCCCTTTCCTCTTGATTGGCCACTCCCACCTCCCCCTGATCTTTGAGGAGATCGTCTCAGCGCCTGACGCCCCGACCCGTGTCCATTCGGTTGGCCGCCTCAACCATGGCTCCCTCATCCACCTGCCTGACAATGTCCGCCTTATCCTCAACCCCGGCAGCGTGGGACAGCCCCGTGACGGCGATCCCCGTGCTGCCTACGCGATTCTTGACACGGACGCCCATACATATACGCAGTTCCGCGTCCAATACGACGTTGAATCTGCCCAGAAAAACATTCAGGACGCTGGCCTGCCTCTAAGCCTCGCCGAGCGTCTCGCATACGGTCTCTAGGGCACGCACGCGTGAGGCAGACGGCTCTCAATTTCTTCTCGACCGATGCCCTGACGCTTGAAGGCATCATCGCCGAGCCGTCCGGTGAGGAAATTCCGGAAGGCGGTGGTGACCTCCCCGGCGTTGTCTTCTGTTCCCCGGAGCCGCACCTCGGCGGCACAATGCTCAGTCCCGTCGTTGAGGCGCTGACACGAGAAGTTACTCCCCGGGGCTTTGTCTCGTTTCGATTCAACTATCGTGGCGTTGGCGAATCCCAGGGTGAGAACGCCTTGGGGCAGGGACAGGTGTCAGATGCGCTCGCGGCTGTTGAAATGCTGCGGGAATGGCCGGGCGTCGATGGACAGCGAATCGGAATCGTTGGCTATTCATACGGCGCAAGTGTCGCACTGCGCGCCGCCGCCCAGCAGCCCGAAGGTGTCCGAGCCGTCGTCGCAGTCTCACCCATACTGGACATTCCCCTAATTGGCATTCCGAAAGAGGGCGGCCTGTCAAACGTAGAAGTCCCCGTGAGATTCCTCATCGGAGGCAATGATGCGCTCACAACCCCGGAAAACCTTGGTGCGTGGGTTGATGGAATCGGACGCGACGATGTGACCGCCATGGCGCTCGAAGGTGCAGACCGCGCATGGCAGACCAGCCGCCCCGCGTTGGCCGCTGCCACGGCTGGTTTCCTGGATGCAACAATGGCTCTCCGTTGACACGGAACGTCCCCGTACCTACGATTTTCACCTGAGACGTTCACGATAAAAGAAGACGGACAAGCACAAGCAGGGAGGCAAACTAGATGGGGACGTACGTGTTGCTCAGCACGCTGACGGATGAGGGACGCAAGACCGTAAAGCATCGCCCCGAGCGGATCCAGGAAGTCAACCGCGAAATCGAGTCGTGGGGCGCAAAGGTCACCGCCCAGTACGCGGTGCTTGGCAACTATGACTTCGTCAACATTGTTGAGGCTCCCGACAACGAGACGATTGCCCGGGTTTCCCTTGAACTCGGCGCGCGAGGCACCATCCAGATAGTCTCGCTGCCCGCATTCCCTATCGAGCAGTTCATCGCCCAACTCGCCCGCACCCGCGACGACTAGACAATCCTTGCACGCTCATCCTGAGCCTGCCGAAGAATCCCCGTTCGCCCTGAGCGTAGTCGAAGGGGGCTCCCGAACGGGGAACCATGCATCGTCATTCCCGCGAAAGCGGGAATCCAGTGCCTTCTTCAGGGCACAACGTCCCTCACGTAGCCCACATAGTCTGTAAACCGTCGCGGCGCAAACCCGAACGCTTGCTCAACCGAATCGAGCGCTGTCACGTTATCCACCCGCAGCTGGCTTAGCTCTGCGGCCGTGATCGGCGGATCCCGCAGCACGCGCCCCATCAGCGTCGCGCCAAATTGAATGATGGATCGCGGCATGGGTAGGCTGTAGACGCGCTTGATTCCAAGCTCCGTCGCAAATGCCCGTGCAATATCCACGAGTGCGATGTGCTCCGGCCCGCCGATTTCATACACGTGCCCCGCCCGCTCCGGTTCCGTCACGCACAGCGTCAGCGCCGCCGCAAGATCGCTCACGTACATCGGCTGCAACAACGTCCGCCCCCCGTCGGGGAACGGCAGCAGGGCCACCGGCCCCGTCCGTAGCAGCTTGACCGTCCGACGCGACACGGCATCGGAAACCCCTAGCACCAGCGACGGCTTCACCACCGTCCAGCCCAGCCCGCTGTTCCTAACCGCATCCTCCGCTTGCCAACGCGACCGCCCGTACGGCATCTCCGGGTCATCGGAGGCTCCAAGAATCCCCAGATAGATGAGGCGGTTTGTCCCCACGTCCTTCATGGCGTCGATGAGCGACTGTGTCGTGCCCACGTTCGTATCACCAAATGAACGCCCCTCGGTCTCGCGGATGATGCCAACCGCGTGGACGACGACGTCCGCGCCGGAAACTGCCCCTCGCACCGCGTTCCAGTCCCGCGCGTCACCCTCGATGACCTCAACCGACTCACGTAGGACGGCCTCGCCGCGATCGGCACGGTCGCGCGCGGCCACAACATCCTCACGGGTCAGCTTGCCGATATTCACGAGCGTTTCGATGGCGTCGAACGCAACTGCAAGCGACCGCCGCCCATCACTGAACACTCTTTCCGGCGAGCGGGACAGCACACGGATCGGCCCGTGGCCCGCAGCCACCAGTGTCGCCACAAGGTGCCGCCCCACAAACCCCGACCCACCCAGAACCGTAACCCTCATCAATGACCTCTTTCGCTCTACACGCGCTCTTATTGCCAGTCTAACTGCGCCCCCACTCGTCATTCTGGCCGCAGGCCAGAATCTGATGCACATTGAATAATCCAACACCTTTTAGCAATAGACCTGAATTGCATGTCATTCCGAGCGCAGCCGAGGAATCTAAAGCCGCATTACGCGAACCTAAGCCGTAACGCAGTTACTTCCATCGCCCCGCCTGCGCCCACATTCGTCATTCCCGCGAAAGCGGGAATCCAGTGCGGCGCGAAGCGCCGTCTTTGTCATTCCGAGCGCAGCCGAGGAATCTAAAGCCGCATTGCCCACCCATGCCGGAACGCGGCATTCCAACTCCGCAGGCCAATCACCGCCGGATCGCGAACCTAAGCCGTAACGCAGTTACCTCCATTGCCCCGCCTACCACCTATTCGTCATTCCCGCGAAAGCGGGAATCCAGTACGGCGCACAGCGCCGTCTCTGTCATTCCGAGCGCAGCCGAGGAATCTAAAGTCGCATTACGCCAACCACCGCCTAAGCGCCAACCAAAATCCGTAACGCCCCCACGCTCACCCTGAGCTTGTCGAAGGGCGAGCCGTAACGCAGTTACCTTGCCCCGTATATTCGCCCAATGCTATTCTCGCCGCGTGCGCGGAAAGGCCGCGCGCGAATGGGGATAAAGGGAAGGGTGGCAAATATGGCCGACTATGAAAACATCCTGTATGAGAAGCAGCGCAAAGGCGTACTGATAACGCTCAACAGGCCGGAGCGGCTGAACGCCATCAGCCCCGACCTCGAGCGGGAACTCCACGAGGCGCTCGATGAAGCCGAGGCCGATCCTGAGGTTCGCGCCATCGTGCTGACCGGAGCGGGCAGGGCATTCTCCTCCGGCTATGACATATCCGGCGAAGCCGAATTCGAATGGCCGTACGCGCTTCCGAAGAACACAAGTGTGGCGGCGCATCTCGACCACTGGCGCACGTCGGACCGCAAGAACATGCGCTATTTTCTGCACCTTTGGGAGCTGACCAAGCCCGTCATTGCGGCAATCAACGGCTGGTGCATGGGTGGCGGCTCCTGGTACGCCAACGCGGCCCACATGACCATCGCCGCCGAGGATGCCGTGTTCGCGCAGCCGGAAGTTCGCCACATGGACAACACCAGCTTCTTCTGGGTCCTTAATGCCGGCTATAAGAATGCCCTTCGCTACGCGCTCACGGGCGACCACATCGATGCGCAGGAAGCTCTCCGCATCGGCATCGTCAACACCATCGTGCCGCCGGAAGATCTGATTGATGAGGCATTCAAGATTGTTGAGCGCATTGCGCTGGTCTCTCCGGAGACGGTGAAGATCAACCTCTACGTCGCCACGATGGGACTGGAGATGATGGGTCTGCACAATGCCCTGAACCTGAACGCGGAACTGTCCGCCCACGCCCACACCTCCGTGAGCGAGGAGGGCCGCCGTCCCTTCGTAGAGGCGCAAATAGAAGGTGGTCTCCGCGGCTACCTCCAGGCCCGTGACGGCCCATTCCAACCGGAGCCCTTCGGCCCGCGTTCTAAGCCGCGAGAGTAAATCTAACTAACGCAGAAAGGAGCAACCAAAACGGTGCCCAACTACGAATACGTCCTGTACGAAAAGCAGCGCAAGGGCGCGCTCATCACACTGAACCGCCCTGAAGCCCTGAACGCGATCAGCCCGCAGATGGAGGATGAACTCCACTTGGCGCTCGATGAGGCCGAGGCGGATCCCGAGGTTCGCGCCGTCGTTCTGACTGGAGCGGGCAGGGCATTCTCCGCCGGCTACGACCTGGGAGCGCCGGATGCCCCCATGCGCGAGTTCGTTTGGCCCTACGGCGTCGCGCCCGGCCAGAGCGTTGCCGAACTGCTGGATTCGTGGCGCACAAACGACAACGCCGGTGTCCGCAAGCTCCTCCACATGTGGGAGTTGACGAAACCTGTCATCGGCGCAATCAACGGCTGGTGCATGGGCGGCGCGTCCTGGTATGCCACCGCAACCCACATGACGCTCGCCTCGGACCAAGCCGTGTTCGGACAGCCGGAAGTACGCCACATCTCCAACACCAGCTTCTTCTGGGTGCTGTCCGCAGGCTACAAGAACGCGCTGCGCTATTCGCTGACCGGCGACCACATCGACGCCGAGGAGGCGCTGCGTATCGGCATCATCAACAAAATTGTCCCGCACGAGGACCTGCTTGATGAAGCATTCAAGCTTGTTGAGCGTATCGCGTTGGTCTCGCCGGAGACGGTCAAGATCAACCTCTACGTCGCCACGATGGGCCTTGAGATGATGGGCCTTGCCAACGCGCTCAAACTCAATGGGGAACTCTCCGCACTGGCCCACTCCTCAAGTCGTGAGGACTACCGTAAGGAGATGTTCGATGGCCTCGAGCAGGGCGGACTCCGCTCGTTCCTCACAGTGAGGGACGGCCCGTTCCAGCCGGAGCCCTTTGGCCCCCGCTCGAAAGTCAGAGACTAATCCTGTCCGTCATTCCCGCGAAAGCGGGAATCCAGAACCCAAAGAACAAACCAACCAGAACAGAGCAGACAAGGAAAGAGAGGAAAGAAATGGCCGACTACGAAAACATCCTGTATGACAAGCAGCGCAAAGGCGTGCTTATCACACTGAACCGCCCCGAGGCCCTGAACGCGCTCAGCCGCGACCTCGAAGACGAACTGCACGTTGCGCTTGACGAGGCGGAGGCGGATCCCGAGGTTCGCTACATCATCCTCACCGGTGCCGGCCGTGCGTTCTCGGCGGGCTACGATATCGCCGGTGGCCGCGCCCCAACCGTCTGGCCGTACGGTCTGCCGGAGGGCACGAACATCGCCCAGATGCTGGATGACTGGCGCACGCGTGACAAGCCGGATCGATTCATGCACCTCTGGGAGCTCACCAAGCCCGTCATCGCCGCCGTTAACGGCTGGTGCATGGGTGGAGGCTCCTGGTACGCGCTCTTCTCGCACATGACGTATGCGTCCGATACCGCCGTGTTCTCGCAGCCTGAGGTCCGCATGATCTCCAACACCAGCTTCATTTGGACGCTCAACGCGGGCTACAAGCACGCACTGCGTTACAGCCTCACCGGCGACCACATCGACGCTGAAGAAGCGCTCCGCATTGGCATCATCAACCAAATCATCCCGCAGGACGACCTTATTGAAGAGTGCTTCAAGATTGGCGAGCGCATCGCTCTGGTGTCCCCGGAGACTGTGAAGATCAACCTGTACGTCGCGACCATGGGCCTCGAGATGATGGGCCTGCGCAACGCGCTCATTCTCAACGGCGAACTCTCCGCCTTCGCCCACGCCTCCAAGCGTGAGGACGTAATGCGGCCATTGGAACAGGCACGTGAAGAGGGCGGAATGCGCGGCTTCCTCCAGCAGCGCGACGGTCCCTTCCAACCGGAGCCCTTCGGTCCCCGCTCAGCCGCCGCCCGCGGCAACTAACGTTTAGCCGCCAATCGAAGGAAAGGCATGGGCGGCCAACAGGCCGCCCATGCCGTCTTTTCCGCCCTCCAACTCGTCATTCCCGCGAAAGCGGGAATCCAGTACGACGCACAGCGCCGTCTCCTCCCCGTTCGCCCTGAGCCTGTCGAAGGGGGCTCCCGAACGGGGACCTGACCCAACTCGTCATTCCCGCGAAAGCGGGAATCCAGTATGGCGCACAGCGCCGTCTCCTCCCCGTTCGCCCTGAGCCTGTCGAAGGGGGCTCCCGAACCGGGACCTGGCCCACCTCGTCATTCCCGCGAAAGCGGGAATCCAGTACGACGCACAGCGCCGTCTCCCCCCGTTCGCCCTGAGCGTAGCGAAGAATCCAAAGCCGCATTGCGCAAATCAAATGCGGTAACGTATGGCCATGAACCTCCAAATTGACCCCAAAACCACCGCCCTCATCGTCGTCGACATGCAGAACGACTTCTGCCATGCGGACGGTTTCTACGCAAAGGCCGCAGGGCGAATTGAACCCCTTGGCCTTGACCCCCAACTCGTAACCGACGCCATCCCGCCCATGTCGGCACTGCTTGAGGCCGCCCGCGCATCAAGCCTCTTCATCGTCCACACCCGCATCGAGCGAGACGATTCCCCCGACGCCGTCCACCTCATCCACAATGTCGTCGCCCAGACCTTCGGTGCTGTAGCCGACGCCCCCGGCGGCCCAGCCCTCACGCCCGGCACGTGGGGCGCGGACATCCACGACGCTCTCGCCCCACAGGACGGCGAATACGTCGTAACAAAGCGCAGCTTCTCCGCCTTCTTTGGCACCGACCTTGAGACCGCCCTCCGCCGCCGCGGCATCCGTACCGTCATCCTCGCTGGCACAATCACCTATGCCTGTGTCCTCCACACCGCCTTCGATGCCAACGTCCGCGATCTGGATGTCATCGTGGTCTCGGATGGCACAGCCTCATGGGCGCCCGACCTCCAGGCCCCAACCCTCCGTATCGTCGACCTCATCCTCGGCGGCACTGCAGCCACCGGAGAAATCATCGAAGCCCTCGCCCTCGCCACTCGCGAGAAATAAACTGCGCAATCTCCCCGTTCACCCTGACACTGTCGAAAGTCCCCGTTCGCCCTGAGCGTAGTCGAAGGGGGTTCCCGAACGGAGAAACCTTCCCCCACTTACGCCAACGACATTCATAACAGGCCCGCTGAGAGCCATTTCCGTGGAATCGACGGGGCCGATGGGGCTATCGTCGGGCATCGGAATCGTGTAGGCAATGCTGGCTTTCCCGGGACTGATTCGGATTTCTTTGACGAACGACCGGATGAAAGCCTTGGTCTCGGTCAACTCGCTGGTCTTGAGGAATTCACCCATTTCTCTCGCGTGGGCTGCGATTGTTTCGACCTTATCCAGGATCACCCGTCGCTCTGCAAGGGCGGTTCGGGCTTCCTCGGCTGCTATTTCCAGTTGCGCCTTCCGTTCTCGGTGTGTCGCGATGCGTTCGGACGCGTCCGACATCTCAATGGTCGCCGTTTCGATGGCCTCCAAGATCCGGTCCAATCTCTGCTTCAGGTCCGCGAGCTCGCTTTCGATGGTCGCAAGACGCTCGCGCTCCTCTCTCGCCATGCCGTCCATCTCCTCATCCAGCAACCGCACCAATCCCCGCACGTTCTTCTCGCTCAGGATGTTCTCGCGGATCTGGTCGATGATGAGGCGTTCGAAGCGCTTTGAGTTCAGGCGTGGGCAATCGCAGGTCCCGCTGCCCCGCTTGAGGAGCGATTGGCACACGTAATACGTATACCGACCGCCCTTGGCTTCAGAGGCCGATAGCGGCCTGCCGCAGTTGTCGCACGTGACAAGGCCACTGAGCACGTAAGGGCTGGAGGCTCGCATCGGGTGAATCACTTTCGGTGAGCGCGACCCAAGGAGTTTGTTGACGCGCCGATACTCCTTAGCAGTCACGATTGCAGGGAATGCCCCCTCAACCCGGACGGGCGGCGCGCCGTCCTTGGCCGTGATACCCCAGACCAGCGTGCCCGTATGGACTTCATTCGTCAGGATCACGTGGATTGTGTTCTTGGGCCACGTCTTGCCCCTCGGCGATGGGATACCCTCACTGTTGAGTGTCTTGGCAATCTCCATCGTTCCACGCCCCTTGAGCGCCATGTCGAAGATGCGGCGAACGATGGGCGCGGCGGACTCATCGAGTTCGAGCTTCGGCCTCTTCTTTGCGCCGTCCTGCACCAAAACGCGCCGGTAGCCGAATGGTGCATGAGGGCTCACCCAGAAGCCGCGTGACGCCGCCTCGCGCATCCCGCGCGTCACTTCCTGGGCGAGATTCTCCGAGTAGAACTCATCGACGCTCTCGATGATGGCCTCCATGAGCTTGCCGGTCGGAGTGTCGTCGGCGTGCTCTGTGATGGAGACGACCCTGATGCCTCGCCTGCGCAGCATTGCCTTGAATGCGACGGCGTGTTCGCGCTTCCGGGTGAATCGCGAGAACTTCCAGACAAGGATTTCCTTGAACGGCGCGTTCGGCGAGCTCGCCTCGTCGAGCATCTTGCGGAACTGGGGCCGATCCGCGATGCGCCCACTCTCCGCCTCATCGATGTACTGCCGTGCGACGATATAGCCGTTCTTGTCGGCATAGTCCCGCAGTGCCCTCAACTGCGCCGCGACGGACAAGTCTACATCCTGCCGGTCACTGGAGACGCGGGCATAGAGGGCGGCGGTCGGCAGTTGTTCCTGTTGTTGGGATTCCTTCTTCTGCTTGCCTTTCATGGGGGTTCTCCTTCTGTTGAAATTGCTCGGACAGTACTCGTCCGATACTTGTCATAACCATACGAGAGCAGTCAAGGGGGTTGGTGACACATGAGAGTGAGGATCCAAAGGGGCAATCGCGGCTACTGGCCCCTAGAGATTTTGAGATAAGGTGGCTGTGTCATATCCTGTAGCATGAAGGCGCGAGCAATCCAGTTGCGCACCAAGCATGGCACAGAGGATTATGACAACGTTGACCCAGAAGAGAATTGGGGAAAAGCGATTCCCTAGCGTTTACACAAAGAACTTCGGCCCCATCGCTGAAGGTTCCGTGGAACTACGGCCATTCACAGTTTTCGTCGGGCCTAGCAATACTGGCAAATCTTACTTGGCTGTTCTTATTTATGCCCTGCACGAATTCTTCAGCGGGACAAGAACTGAATTCTTTGCCGGCACCCCAATGAGAAGGACGCGGAGCTTGCCCTTGCCGGGGTTTGGAGATGATGCCCCAACGCAGAAGCAGATTCAAGAGGTTATCAAGTGGATTGAATCCCTAGATTCGCCCAGTTCCTTGGGAACGCGGCGGACGGGCGAACTCGACATCCCAGTTGCGGTGGCATCTACAATATGGCCTCCAATCGATGACTTCCTCACGTCGACAGCGAGGCTTAGTCTAGCGGTCGAACGTGCACTAGGTGTCTCAGATATGGGTGATCTTGTTCGATATGGGAGCGGGCGGCCTCTGGAACTCAAGATAGACCTTGGTGACGGCTCTGACTCGGTAATTGATCAATTTGAATACCAGGCTGAGACCTCCTCGTGGTTGTCTTCTCTCTCTGGAGTCAATTCAGAGCACTCACTACCGACCTTGACCTTAAGTCGAGAAGAGGCCATGGCTCTGGGCGGTAATGTTCGGCATCGAGGGCCGCTTAGGCACAGCGATGATTTCCTAGTCGCCATGACGCTTCATGAGATTGAAGAATCGATAATCAACAAGTTGGTAGGAGACTTTAGGGAGCCAGCCCACTACTTGCCAGCAGATCGGACAGGCATTATGCATGCGCATCTGATTGCTGTAGCTTCTGTGATTCGGTCAGCAACTTACACCGGCCTGCGGGCAGAGCGGACTATGCCACAGTTGTCTGGAGTTATCGGCGACTTCCTCACGCAACTGGTAACATTGCCAAATCAAGTGCAGCGTGACCCTGCCGTTGCAAGAAGCTTGGCCAAAGATTTAGAAGCCAAGATACTTGACGGTGAAATTGACATTAATGAATCAATGACCGGCTATCCAGAATTCCGTTACCATCCACAAGGATGGGACAGACCGCTCCCCCTCATGAACACGTCATCAATGGTCTCTGAATTAGCTCCAGTGGTTCTATACCTTAGGCACGTGGTCGATCCCGGTGAACTCCTCATCATCGAAGAGCCGGAATCTCATCTCCATCCTGCAATGCAGGTTGAATTCGTACGACAGCTTGCTACCGCTATGACAAAGGGAGTTAAGATTCTCATTACAACCCACAGCGAATGGGTCTTGGAGGAGCTAGCCAATCTAGTTAGACTCTCGGCGTTGGGTGCGAATGACCGCTCAGCGATTAACCATACCGGACCAGCCTTGGATTCCGAAGATGTGGGGGTCTGGTTATTCGAACCGAAGAAGCGACCTAAGGGTTCGATCATTCGAGAAATCCAGTTCGATCCAGAACTGGGGGGTTATATCAGCGACTATGAGGACGTTGCTATCGATACGCATAACACGTGGGCCCGAATCTCCAACCGCATTGAGGCACTTCAACAGGAATGAGTCTTGCTTCTGAAACACGAATAGCCGTTAACAGCAGCTGTGTCGTAAATAGAATCCAAGAGCAGTCGTGCAGATTGACGAGGCAGAACATTTCCAGTGATTCCCTGACGATCAATCTAAGGAAGTCCGCAAGCCCCGCAGACCCAAACGTCCCTCATTGCGACTTCATTTTCTTTGGCCGGATCGATGGGAACAGCCGTGAGTGGATCGTCCCTATCGAACTCAAGCGTCGCAGAGTTGACGCCGAAGAGGCGAGACGGCAACTTCAGGGCGGCGCTGATGTCGCGGATAAGATAACGCCCAAACAAGGGAGCTTTAGTTTCAAAGCTATAGTAGCAGCGCGAAAGTTCCCACCTAAGTTTAGGCAGGATCTCAGAAAGAGCGGGAACCAAGTTCGGTTCCGTGGGGTTGCATTTGTTGTTGAGACTGTCAGGTGTGGCAGTTCTCTTGCCGCCACTCTTCTAGAGTGAGTGAAAACTAGTCCCCGCGACTTACTTAGCCCGCCACACTGACCAGCCCCCAGCCCAGGGTGACTTCAACAGGCGCGGGTAAGCCAGCCAGATTGTGTTTTGCCCTGTCTTACAAACGGCCCGTACCAGTCCGCTCCTCCGCTCCCGAGGCGTCACCAAAGTGTCCGATGACAAGCTTTACCAACTCCTGTATCAACTCGTCGACACGGTTCCGACGCGTCGGCGACCAGTCCCCGGTCAGTTCGCTAAAGGGACGCCTTCCACTCATTTGAGCAAGCCCTCTCTGCTCGCGGCTCTGGCTGTGGTATTCTCCACCACTGTTCCCATTATCTTCTGCCAAGTTTCCTCAGTCTCTTACTACCGCCCTGCGACCCCTGCCGGCCCGCGCTTTCCCGGAATCAACTCGATGGGCTTCGGAATCAGCCACTCTGAGCCTGACTTGACTGCGCCGTGGAAGCGGCCGTCTCGGGCCAGCTGCCGGACGCGACGCACGGAGACACCGAGCTCGATAGCAGCCTGCTTGACGGTGACATTCGCCACGTCATCTGCGGGTGCCTCGTCCTCCAGGTCAAACTCAATGGGTTCGCCCTCTCTGAGCGTGCTGACCTCGTGGATGAGGAAACCGATGACCTCGCCGTGATCGTCGAGCCGCTTGAGGATGCGCTCGTGGTCTGTCGGCGTGAAGTAACCCTCGCGAAACGCCCAGAGGACTTCGAGCATGTCGCCTTCGTTGTCGTACCAGACTGAGACCTTTCTGGCCGTCATGTTCATTCCCCCCTGATTCTCCGGTCGAGGTAAGCGGTGAGGATGAAGGAGTAGCCGCGCTCCTGCTTCACTACGATGCAGACGTACCGATTCCTGCCGCGCAAGTCCGGGTACAGGCGATAGTAGAGGCGCACGGCGGGGCCGGATCGCGATGGCGCAATGGCGTCCGGCTCGGCAAGCGTCTCCGCAAACCGGTGTACTTGGAATGCCATTTCGGGGTGCCGTCGGAGGATATGCCGTAGCCTCTCATCGCTCAGCCTGACCTCATTTCCCCTCTCATCGACAAACCGTCGCGGTCCGTTTCCCTCACTCATTACCATACCGCAAACTATACCTCTCGTTCCAACTCAGAGAAGCTCAGATCGCCTGAAAGTGGGCGCTGGCAAAACTGCCATTTGTATCTGGATTGGTACAACAGCCAGATACAAAAGATGCAAAAATGTCAATTCAGCCGCTTCGTCCTCAACCCGGTGGCATCTCGGCCACAACGGCCGTTCTTGCGGTAGAGTTGCGTGGCCCGAATGATTCCACCCCGCACTCACTCCAGATAGGAAAGCGGTTGCCAAGATCGTCCACACGGCGCATATCCTCGGTGTCCCTGCGTCGGGTGGAGCCAGTTTTGACCTCGAATCCCTTTGCACCGAGTTAGCACCGCGAAACCTGTTGAGGTCAGACAGGGATAAACGAGGCCTGGCAGATATGCCGGGCCGTGGTCTCTGGGAAACACTCGAAACGGATGTTGGCAGTGCAACTGTTCTATCTGAAGTGTTCAACATTGTGTCTCACCGTCGGTGGCTGGCTGGCGTGTCTCCATGCGGAGGCGAACGGTCCGCGTTTCGCGAGAATATCGGTCGTTGTGCTCAAGAACGGGGCCCATGAAACCTTCCTCGTCGCAAGTATGAAGTTGGACTCGCTGGCATCCGACTCGAAGACGAAAAGCACCCGTGGCCATCGTCCTCCGTGATCCTTGCGGGCATAGTCGCTCTTGAAGTACCGGATGTAGGACTGCAGACGTTCAGTAACTCGCTTGAGAGTTGTGGCGCGGCGCTCGAACTCAAGGAAGTACGTGTGCCACTCACCCCTGAACGCAAGCTGGAATGAGGCATCGGGCATCAGCACGTGGCTCTTGACGTCGTGGGAGTAGATGATCTGAGAGCGTGCGGTAGGCAGAAGGAAACGGACATCGTAATCGCGGGAGAACTTGGCTTTGGCGGTCAGTGTGGCAGCGAAGTCTGTGATGCCGGCGTGATGGTCTGGTTGGGCTTCCATCGTGCGGAGAGCAGTGCCGAGGTAGGGGATATTGATCGTTTCGCCAGCAGGGAAAGGCTCTGAACTCCAGCGATCAAGAGTCTGGCCGACGGCGGCGCGGTCTCGGCGGGAGAGGTAAGTGAGGGTCTTCTCTCTAAGCACGTGGCCGTATTCCGTGGAGTGAATCAACCCCTGGCTCTTCAGCGACCGTAGTAGTTGATTAACGCGGCGCTTGGTGACACCACCCAGCAGGCCGGCGAGTTGCTCAGTGGTGGACAGCGGCCAATCCGCGAGGACATCGAGGGCGTCCTTCTCTGCGCGAGGCAGAGTGATTGCCAGAGATGATACAAACTGCTTCTCAGGGGCCGGCATTGTAGCAACTACCCTCTGATCGTAGATGAGATCGGGAATTGGGAACGCCGGAATGGGGTGGTTCTTGTTGGGATCCCTGATGAATTCGTCCTGCGTGTCAAGGATGTCGTTGAGGCTGGCGTGCGGAACAATCGTAGAGAACTGCTCCCTCAAGTCGAGGATGCCGCCTAGTTGCCAGACTAGGGCCGACGTGCTGTTGTTGAGGACCCTGGACTCCGTGGCAACCAAGGTGTCTTCATAGCCGCGGGACAACAGCCGGAGCGCCCTGCGCGTTGCTTGGTCAGAGGGCGTGACAATGAGGGTGGTATTCGGCTTCTGGAAGTAGTTCAACCGCCCCAGACTTCTGATGCGATAGCGAAGATTGGCGGCCGACAGCATCGGGCCCTGTCGAACGATGCCGAAGGAACGACCATCAGGCATGGTGAGGAGGGCATCGTACGGCCCGCTGCGGTAGTGGTCGAAACGGACCGGCGCCCCGTGGGCATCCGCGATGGCGACCTTTGCGGCGATGCGGTAGATGACTGCGATGCTATCCAACCGCTCCGCAAGTAGCTGAAACCACTGGCGCGACACGGGCCGGGTGCGCACGAACTCGCTCAACTTACCGTCGCCGGCAGCCTCGATGATGCCCTCTTGAGTTGGGTACCAACGGACTTGAGGACGCGGACCGAATTGCCTCAGCCGGTGCTGCACCGATTCGGCGTAGCCGAACGACTTGAGCGTTCGCAGACGGTCACGCAGCGTGGACTGCGGCACATGTCGCAGCTCGGACAGATCCTCGACGGTGATGAGCGGCGTTCGACAGAGCATCAGCAGCGTCTGCCGGAGTGGGCGTGACATACCCTCAGGTTGGCGCGGATCGAAGGATGCCGTCGGCTCGGCGAGGACGGCATACCTCGCCTCGTCGATCCGCCCGGGATCCTCGCCGAACCTGCTGATGACCGCCTGCGTCACGGCATAGCCGGCGCTGCGGCGGTCCAGGTAACGCCACAGCGTATGCCGCGAGACATCCAGATGTGCGGCTGTCCGAACACGACCGTGCCTCAGCACGTAGGCCTCCATGTACAGCCGAATGGCTCGCTGTAGCTCCGGGACAACGGGATTACTCTTGCCCAACAGGGTCTTGCTTCCTCATCGCTGGATCGTCGTAGGGCGACATTCGCCCCCACAATTCTCCGGATAAAGAGCAAGTTAGGTAATGGCCTGTAGGCCATTGTCAGAACAAGAGTTTTGTGCTAGGCAGCACGCTTTGTCGTGTGATGGCTACCACCTAGGTGCTCTAGAGAGAGTCCCACTGATGGACGAATCTCGCCGGCAAGTTGGTGATCAGATAGGATGCGTAGTCTCTGGGCGCGAAGATTGAAACTGCCTGAAGAGGTCTGGAATCCGCTTTAGGACTTGCCGTACTATTGGGTTCGCGCTCAACTAACTACGGAGGAACTCATGCCCATGCGCCGCATCTTTGTTAGCTTCGAGTACGATAGGGACAACGATTTGAAGAACAACTTCTTCAAACAAGCCGAGCAAAACTCTTCGCACCGTGTGGTCAACTCCTCGTTGAATAGGGCGTATGAGACGCAAGAATGGAAGGCGAAGGCACGGGCTGCGATTAATGGCAGCGACGTTGTGGTCATCCTAGTTGGCCGAGACACGCACAATGCTCCGGGCGTCCTGACTGAGACTGAGATTGCTGGACAGTTGCGGAAGCCAATTCTCCAAGTGCTACCGCAGGGAAGAACGTACACTGGAGTGCCTGGTCTGAATGCTCCCATTCCGTGGCGGTGGAAAACAATCAATGGCGCTCTTGATGACCTGTAGGACTCTCTATCTTTCCGCCCCCTCTGAGAATGTGGAGCAGCGGATCATTTGTAGAGCGTGTAGGCGATTAGGCCGATGAACAAGGCTCCGAAGATAAGTGGCAGCACGATCTCAACTTGAGTTAGGCGCAAGTATCTGTTGCTGTTCTCCCCCTTCAGCTGAGGGTCCCACTCGGACTTGAAGAACTGAAACGGCAGTCGCTCCTCCAGTTCGTGTAGGACGCGAAACTTCTCGCTGTTGAGTTGGCGGTAGGATCTGATAACCAAGTACCACGAAACGGACAGTAGAGCCCCCATTATCCCTATTGCCCCTAGGATAAGGGACTCCGGAGCTTCGCCAAAACCAAACCGCAACAACCCGGCTAGGAGGGCAAACAAAGCGACATTCAAGCTGACGTACAAACGATTTGCACCCTCTCTCCGCTGGCTGACACGATCAGCTAGCTCCGAGTGAAGCTTGTAGATGTCAAGGAGGCGGTCTTGATTGTCAGCGCTCATGGAAAGCGAGTCCTAGACGGGTTGAATCGCCAGTAAGGTTGCCAATAGCTGGTGGATAGGTAGCTACGAGTCATCCAGCTTCTCGGGGCACCCCTCCTCCTGCAGGCGGCTGAGGATTGCGAGCAGTCGCTCGCTTTGCTTCTCAGAAGGAATGGTGTTCGGAATTGCCATCGCGACGGCTAAGAAACTGCGATCATCGGGAGAAAGTAACTGCCGCTGCTCTCCCCATTCCGAGACTCTACTCCAGAACTCCGGGCCAGCATTCACCACTGCAGTCTGTGCCTCAATGCCGTTGAGCATTCGCTGATCCTTGACGGCATCCCTACGGGCTTCTTTGACTTCTCCCGGCATCAGGAGCTGCGACTCCATATCGGACGACAATTCTATTGGAGCACTGGACACTCTGTTCCAACATGCTTGTTGCTTGGCCCATTCGGTGACGTTCCTCATCGTTGACGGCGGTTCCACGATGATGTCGTGTGCTACCTTGGCTGCCGCTGTCAGGGCGTCCCGAAGGGCAGGTGATAGTTGCTGTGCCCGCCACACTGCCTCGAAGTTGATAGCCTTGCCACGATTCGCAACCTCGTGAGCAAGCTTGGCTATTGCATAGGCCACGATGTTGGCTCGGTACCCCCCTTGGTACCAAGGCTGCTGGCTAACAATGCGTTCAACTTCCCGAAAGATGATGGCCCTTGCGACCGCCGTGCGATAGTACAGTTCATTGAATTGGGTCTCGCTTTTGTTCCATTCGGAACCGATGAATGTTGCGAAATCGGCAAAGTTCTTCTGTGCTCCCCGGCTCACTATCTCCGGTTTGCCACGCCATACGTTTTCAAACTTGGCTAGGTCGGTCTTGGTGAAGACCTGCTTCTTGGGATACTGAAGATCAAACTGCCTTCGTTCGCCAGCACTCATGTAACCGCGAGCATCATTGTATTGTCCCCTAGCCCGCTCATAGAACCACTTGGATTCCGTGAAGCTGCCGTCTTGAGCCGGGGCCAAGATACGTCTTGAAAACCCCTCCATCCTCACGTGGTAAGGATGGTTGGCGAAGAAATCCGCCGCATTGACGCGGTTCTGCGTATTCGCATACTCGGAGATCTTCGGAACGACCTCAACCGCCTTCTCGGGTTCGACGATTGATAGCTTCATCTGTACAAATACACGATCAAGATCAACCTCCTTGTTCCGAAGGGCCGTATGTATGGATGCGGTGGTTTGCCCGCCATTTACAATTTGGAAATTCGTCATGGACGTAAGGAACTTGCCGTCTGGAGTGTCCTGCAATTCGACTGACTCCGCAGTGGCTGTAATGCCGTTGTTGTATGCGAAGAACATGTTGGGGTCCTGCTCGATGGTGTTGCGAATGCCGCGATTAACCTTGCCTCGGGCTTGAAGAAAGACCCTGACATTTTGTTCAAGTAGCCTTGTGCCCCATCTCCCATAGATAGCCGCCAACTGTCCGCCGGGAAGCACGGCCAAATATGCTTCATAGTCGGTGGAAGCGAGGTGGGCGGGCAGGACAGGGATAGGGCCTCCACATTCGTGCAAATCGACAATGATGTCTTCCCTCTCGGAACCTGACGTTTCATATCGGTGCATTCTGCCCAGATCCCACACGCTGTAACTGATGGGCACCCCCTGGATGTCGCTGACATCTCGGCCGTCAACGCGGGCACTGAGAACTCGATTACTGATAAGGAATAGGCGGATGCGATTGATTCCATCCCAGCGAGCCGCAATTAGGTCAGCCAATCCGAAGCCCGGCGAAGTTTCCTCCAGTTGATTGCGGAAGCCGGCGTCAGCCGAACGCTTCAGGAAACTCTCCAGACGACGGAAAGCGGCTTGCATATCGGTATTGGTAAGGCTACCGATGTATTCGGATTGAACGAAATCCAAGACTATGAGGCTCAACACTCCATCTTCAGTAAGGGGGTCCCCACCGTACCCGTCAACTCGGAGCCCTGTGTGCTGATAGTGTGCCCTGTCGGCATTCTCGATCTCACCGGCGTCCATCAGTAACTGCGTGGTTCTCTCGAAGAACTGATCTTCGGCGAAGGTCTCGTTCGCGTGGGCGCCAGTAAGTACCTCCTGCATTAATTCGGCGCTGTATTCCTCGACACTAAGGGGCATCGGGCCCTCCTTCACCGGTTATGGCGTCGTTGAGAGAATGTCGCGTAGTCGCAAAGGGCTCACAAGCTGTCAGAGTGATGGAGTATCGCACCGACGAGACGCCCCGGGGAACGACTCTTGCCGCTAGTCTCGGAAACTCATCGGTGACTTCAAACAGCCTGCTTTCACTCGCGACCCATCGATAATCGTCGTAGTTGTGCTCAGGGAGCAATCCAGCTGCAAACAGGAGGACATCGAATTGGTCGGCCGCTGCCGGATCAGTAGATTCCACCTCATCCCTAATGGAGGCGGCGAGCTCGGGAAGAGTGAAACTCTCATCCGTTTCGTCGGGTGCTCTGTCAATGTTGACGACGTGAAGAAAGAGCTGACCGACGCCCGTGGTGTCCAGTTGATGCTCGGAAGATATCGCGATGGAAGGGGTAGCACCGCCGCGCCGTGCCTTCGACTCAATGGCAGTTCGGCCAATTTCGAAGTCCTTTGGAGCGTCTGTAGGCCCGGTCCACGCTGCCATACTCGCGGAGGCTGATAGACGGGGCAATAGGAATTGTTGAAGTACCAGCAACTCGCCTGCCAAACCTCTCTGCTCTTCTGGTGTCAGGCGATGGTCTGTACCCGCCCGCAGCAGTCGATGCCACCGCCAAGTCCTCATCACCACGATCGAGACTGCTTCAGCCTCGGTGGTAGCAGTAGCGGTCGCTTCCGCGATGTCGTTGCAGAGGGTCAGGAAGATGTCCTTATGCGAGTTATCTAGGAGACGGATGACCAGTGTGTTTCTACCATCTGTGCCCGGCGGCCAATCTCCAACCTCAATGTGTCGTAAAGAAGGTAGGGACGTTGTCGGAGCGGCATCCGCATGATGTCTCAGAGTGAGAAGAACTCGATTTTCCCAATCACGTGCCCAGAATAGTTCCCAAATGATAGTCGCACTAACCCGACGAGCACTGATCGAATCGGCGGCGCTAGGAGGTTCAATATCTATCCAAGGGTCTTCAGAAATCGTCACCCTGCAACTCCTCGTCGTCGCCTGGGTCGCCATATTGTTCGCGCATCCATACAGGGTTTACTACGTAATCGACCCGCTGTTCATCCCTTGTCGTTTTCGGAAAGCTGATGCCCCAAGCGACTACAGGGCTATAAGGGGGTGGGCTAGGTGGCTGCGGGTCATTAATGTCGATCAGGTGAATCATTAGGAGCGGCGTCGTGCGCCTCCTCCTATATGCCCGGTCCGGGTATTGAACCCGGCCATTCGCCGGAAGTTTGCCTTCTCGTTCTAGGTAAGCCCTGTGGTCGGCTTCTGCCGCCTTACGTTGGTCTGCTGTTAGACCAACCTGCTCAATTCCACGTCCAGACACCCTCTGCCGACTTCCGATCCTAAGAGTCGATTCGTCACTTAACTCCCCCGCTGAACGCCTCTGCCTACGAATGTCAATTCCAAGCGAGGTATCAAGTTGATTACTCTCGTCCGAGACCGCAGCGAACAAAACGTCCCACTCCGACAGCTCATCGTGCTGGCGGTCTTCGATGTATCGTCGAATTGGGTCCGAACTGGTCCTAAAGTCGTCGGGGTGCCCCTGGAATTCCCCAATGAAGTTGAGAACGGATGCCGCCGGGGCTTTGCGAAGCAGCCAGCCAAAATCTTCCCATGTTGCCCCCTCCATTGGCAGTCCGGCGGCCTCAAGCGACTCGGCAAAGCGTACAGTTGCAAGGTGATTTGCGCGCATTGCCGTTACGGATGCTGGAAGCATATGAGTCTCAATCAGCTTTTCGGACAAGCTTATCCGAACCTGCACTCGCTCCCCAGCGCCCATCTTGTTGCGCGCAGTAACCACCAAGGTGGTGGGATGGCTTCGAACTCTTAGTCCAAATTGCTCAGGGGTTGCCCCGAGTGCCTCCATCGTCCTTATGTCACTTCTCAACTCTTCGGTGGACTCCGCTATATGCTCGTACCAGCCATGGGCGTCGTTCGACATCCAGACCCTGCAAAGGTCTTCGTAGCCCGGCCTATATCCGAACCAGCGGGACATCTGCATGAGCGTATCCTGCATTATTGAGTTACGTAGAAAATAACTCACCATTAGGCCTTCTAGAGTCAATCCCCTAGAGAGTGAATACCCGCCGACGGCAATGACGTTCAGGCCATGTTCTTCATTTGCAGCGTAGTCAAGGGAGGCTGACGATCGGCTGTTAACTTCGACGACCAAGATTGGCGAAATCGCCTCCACCAATTGCGCCTGTATGCTCGGCCAGTCGTGGCCCGTGTCACTGAACTCTCGTGCCCAAACGTCGTATAGGGCCTTTATCTCAGGGTCCTCAAGCGCCTGATCAGTGGGCAGAGAGGCATTGATCTGGGCAGAGCGTCGAATTCGCGCTGTAACTTCGTGAATCTCATTGCGCAGCTGACCCTGAACATTTAGGTACGGTGATGCATTGACGAGCATCGAAGTATGTGCCCGGGAATGCCCACGTACAAGCCGAATCGCCTTGCCGATCATGTACGACCTGATGGCTTCAACAAGTGAGCCCGGGAGGGAGTGTACTTGGAAGTCCTTTTTGTGACGCGAAGGAAGTATGTCGTGATTGTCCTCGATATGACGTACGTGTCGAACTGCGTCCTCCGCAAAGACAGTTTCCGGGCCGAAGTAGTCTGATGGCGGGTCTAAGCTCACGATGAAGCTCTTTGGGAAGAGGTCATCTCCCAACATCTGATCATCGGTTTCAGGGTCGATGAAAATGTTGGCGAAGGGCGTCGCCGTGTACCCAATGTAGCAACTTCGATTGAAGAGCTGGAGCAATTGGCGAATCTGACTGTTTATGCGGGATACCTCACCCTTGCCCTGGCTAATGTTTATTGATGCATTGTCAGCTTCGTCGTCGATGATCAGCATTGGCAAGTCAATCATCGTACTTCCGCCGCGAGCGCTGTGCTCCCGCAACCATTCGAGGAGATTCTTCAAGGTGCTGGGGTTCTTCTTGATTACAAAAACAGCGGGCTCTTGAATAGTCTGCAGAGGGATGCCGACATTAGTTGCAGCCACCTTGTTGAAGTCCCGGAGAGTATTGGTGAAGGAAACAGGGCGGCGACTATTGTCAAATTTCCCAACCCCTACAAACAAGTCAGACTGCTTCGTCAGCAGACGGGCACTGTCTCTCCCTATAAAGCCTCTATCAATACGGCGCTGTGTCTGATTCCTCAGGCTGTTGTGGATGCCGGCAATCACAACGACCAGCTTGTAGCCGGCGTCGGCAGCCTTACAGATAAGCCCCGTGTAATTGGCCGTCTTGCCAGATTGTACGTGCCCCATGACCATTCCCTTCCTCGCCCAGCGGCCCCCTTTCGAGGGGTCCTGCATGAGGTCTAAGACACGGTCGGTAGACTCATCTAGAGCTGCAATTCCGTTCAGTGGGAAACCCTCCTGAATGAGGTGCTTCCGGTACCTTCCCCAATAATATGGGTCTATCTGCGACTTGGCGGCAGCCAACCACGGTCGGTGCTCCTCCTCTTTCAGGACTGTGCCAAGTCCTTGAGTTACGCTTATACGTTCTTCCAACCTTCTGGCTAGCTGCTCCGCCTCTGCATCCGAGACATCAGCAAACAGGGGCGATTCTCGAAGCCCAGCAATCGACTGTCGTATAGACTCTTGAGTCGGCTCTGACGCATTTGCGAGCATCGCCGAGACGACGTTCTCTAAGTTCGAAATAGGGTCGATCATTGGCTCACCCTTCCGCAACGTCTTTCAGCATCCTCAGGGTAGCCTCCCAGTTGGACCTAAAGGGCTCTGCTGCATGCATCATGTCTTTGATGTCACCAAGAGAATGGCCGCTTTCCTTGAGTGCCTCAAAGGTGGTCGTCACAAAGTAATTCAAGGCATCCGCACTTGCGGTGCCAGTGAGACTATTCGGGTCAGAGCCAAAGTCTGAAATCAGCGTATCCAAGGGTAGGGCGGCTCCTGCCATTTCGAGGATCCTCCGGAAAGCGGTGCGCAATTCGGGTTCAAGTTCGGATTGGAAGCTGTCAAGCGCGGGGTGTTCAGGATTCACATGGTAGGAGATTGTTCCCTTGTCTTGAATTCTAGTCCAGAGCGGGATGCGAGAGTCCTCGACAAGCTGTCGTCCGCGATGCGTATAGATGCGTCTAGAAGGGCTGACGATCCGCTGCGCAATGCCCCTAAGCTCTCTGCGTACGGCTGGCGGAAGTTGGACAGAGGACTTCTTGACATCGATTCGCCAAGCGTGATCCAGCGAATTCGGTATATCGACACGCACCCTAGCCAACTTCGTGAGTTCAGTCTGTCTCGCCAAACCAAACCAAGTGCCGTGAATGATTAGGCGGCGTTCGCGATAGACATAGAACCCCTGGTTCTTGACGTACCCCTCCTCGCCGCCGAGTCGATCCCATTCGACACGGCTTACTTTGGTGTGGTGGGGGAGAGTAAAGGGTTGGATGATCACCTCGTGCCCATCAAGTCTAACTCTCTGTTGGGGGGCGACCTGAGTGGCGTAGTTCGTCTCATTGAAGGGGTCGAAGGGCCGTAGCTTGGAGCCATTGAGTGACAGTTCAAAGTGGCGAGCTGCTATGTCACCCCCAAGGAACCTATGGTAAGTGAGTTCCAAATGCTGACGGGCTTCGTCGAGCTTTCGCACCAAATCTTCAGCCAACGATTCTGTGGACGACGTACTTTGGTTAGCGCCGAGGTTCTCCCAAACGACTAAAGTGCCTTCCTCGCTCATTTCCTCAAACCAGGGGACCGAATCGAAGTCATCGACTAGCTGTAGCGCCCATTTGTTGGTGGCTGTCACATGATCCAAGTCCCAGCGTGCGCCGGATACACTCCCTTCGCGCTTAGAGATCACGGTCATCATCCGGCACTGAGAAAGCGAAGCCGTTTTGAGACCCAGACCGAAGCGACCGAAGTCTGAGCGACTTCGCTCCATGCGAGGATTGTGCGTACCTAATCGCATGGCCTCTAGGAGGACCTCGTGGGCCATACCGCCGCCATCGTCCAAGATGGCCACTTTCGGTTCTGGTGTGCTGGTGTTAGCGAAGATCTGAATCCGAGTGGCGCCAGCAGTGATGGAATTGTCGATCAAGTCGGCCAACGCTGAACTCATCGAATAGCCGATGTCGCGCATGCTCTCCATCAGAGATGAGGAGTGAGGTGGGAGATTGACCGTGCGCATGGTGCGTTGCTTTATGTGGATGCTACAACTAGATCGTCCGAAACTACCTGCTCTTGCTCTTTGGCTCTCGCCCGTCCGGTGGAACAGTGATCCAGAATAGGACACTCAAAGCACTTGGGGGAACCCGCTTTACAGACCATCGCTCCAAGATCAAGCAATGCTTGGTTCCAGTCGGAATCAGGCCCCGGTGTTCCCGAGAGCCGATGCAGTTCAAGCCTCATTTCCCAATTGGCCCGCGATCCGTCTTCATCCAAAACTCGACGGGCTATTCGGCGTGTGTTTGTGTCCATTAGCACACTGGGTCTGTCGTGGGCAAAGCACAGGGCGGCGGAGGCAATGTAATCACCTACGCCAGGAATAGCCATCAGCTCCTGACGATTACGCGGCACCTCACCATCATGTGCCTTAATGACGTGTCTAGCGGCGTCGGCAAGGCTGTCCACGCGCCACTTTAGCCCAAGTGTTGCAAGTGGTGAGGAGAGCCGTTCAAAGTTGTCCAAGAAGAGTCTCGGCGTCCGCCCCAACCTCAATACGTCATCGGCCACTTCGGCCACTTGGTCGGCTCGAGTTCGATGTAGGCACATCTCAATAAGTAACACTTGCCACTCGTTGAGACGTTTGGTTCGCCAGGGGAAACCTCTTCGGTTGGTACGGAACCAAGAAAGAAGGTCGCCCCTGAATTCCCTAGGTCCGAACGAGCTGGGGGCAGGTTCCTCACGCACGATGTGTACCGCCTCCACATCCTGACCAAGTGCGCCTCTGATGGCGTTGGCCATCGTCTCAGCCAGAAGGGGCGGGACAGCATTCCCGATTTGTCTGAAGCGAGTCGAGGGAGCACCGGCAAACCTGAATCTGTCTGGAAACGTCTGGATCCGCGCTGCCTCTCTAACGGAGAGAGTCCGATTCCGAGTCGGGTGTATGTACCAGTAACCATCTTTGGCGATGTGCGCCGTGATCGTGCGGCTAACATCATCCAGTGAGAGCCGATAGTACTTGTCAGTAAAGATGTCTGAACGGTAGCGCCTCAGTTCCTCTGGTACGTCTGCGTAAGTACCGCCTGGCTGCAGAATCTCGTAAATCCTTGCGTCATCAGGCCGCACCCCGCGGGTGACGTGATCCCGGATGATTTGTCTCTCCGCTCCTCTAAGTCCTTTTCGCATTCGACGTGCAAGGCGCGACATCTTCTTTGGGCGGATGTAGAGCTGCTCCTCGTCCCGGACGTCCGGGCCAATATCGGGTAAATCCTCGATTGCCTCTCGTAGTGTCGGCAGTCGACGAGACATTGGGCGCGGCCATTCAAATGTGGCACCCTGCGGGGTTCCAACTACAAAGAGGCGCGAACGGTGCTGGGGTACGCCAGCTTGAGATGCTTGCAGCACCTTAGCGTGGACTTCGTAGCCCCTGATCTCCAGTTGGCTCACCAGCTCAACAAGAACCGCCCCATCTTGGGCGACAGTGAAGCCTTGGACATTCTCAAAGAGAACAGTGGCAGGTCTGAGATGATCGACGATCGTAAAGAAGCTTCGCCACAGATCGGCTCGCCTGTCCTCTGCGTTACGTCGTCCCTCCCTCACGAGACTGCCTATCTTGGGTACACCTGCGAGCGAGAATGGCTGGCAGGGAGGGCCACCCGCCACCAAATCTACTGATTCAATGCCCCACTCGCGGAGCTGGTTAATGAACGCCTCGGGATCGCTGAGGTCGCCAGTCCATGTCAGCCCTTCGATGTTATGAGCATGGCTCTCAACTGCGAGCGTGTCCGCATCCGCCGCAGCTACTACTGAGAACCCAGCTTCCTCCAAGCCAAGACTGAGACCACCTGCGCCGCAAAAGAGGTCGATAGCCCACGGCCGTGGCTTGGAGTTGAGCCATGAGCGCACCGCGCTCTTGTCGTCTGGATCTGGAGAGAGACCATGTCGCTCCAATCTAACCCGTTGTCCCGGGCGCGAGGGCAGCCTGAACCGCTTCTTGGGCTGGGAGGGTGCCAATAAACCAGTCATCGGGTGGAATCGCAATCTTCCGGTTTGTCTACAAGGTCAGTAAGTCCGATCTGCCGCATCATGGTCGCATAAGAAACGTTTAGGAATGAATCGACATCCCTTGTCAATCGTAGATGGATTCGGCCTAATTCGCCGGGCGAGCAATTACTGCCTCAATCGCAGTCTTGGCCTCACTGATGGCTCGCTCAACTTGTGCCGTCTCGGCGTATCTGCCAACCGACTCCAAACCATGCTCTGACGCATAGCCTTCCGTAACGTCGAGCAAGGCACGCAAGTCAGTCGTCGAAATTGTCACGGTCGTCATGACTGTCGCTCCTCCCTCTATAGTCTAGCCTTCCACTGTCCACTGATCGACTTTGCTCGAAGAGACGCCCCAACTATAATTCTCTGACTCGTCGCGAGCCTTGCGTCAACTCAATGGCATCAATGGTCAAATACAGGCAAACTCCGTGCCGAGCACTAGCAATATTAGCGCGTTTGTACTCCTCCCGTCAAAGCGGATGCGCTTCAGAGAATCGGAAGGCAACTGTGAACGGGGAGTCTCGCTCGCAAGGCGGCCGAGAGGCCGAGACAGACTCCGCCGGCCTCGTGCGTTTAGGACCGGGCACTATTTTCGCGACCGCTGGACACTGAGAGATCCGTTACTGCCGCCCCATGACCACATGCTAGAGCGTTCAATACTGAAGATAATGTAATGACAAGTTGTTCGTGACACCTGAACGACAGAAGACCCAGATAGCAGATCGATTGTGGATGAGTTCGTCGCGATAGGAGGTTAGCTGTGACTACCGGCTCTTACTATGTCTACGCATTGAAGGATCCTACTTCATCTCCGGCAAGGGCATTCTATGTCGGAAAAGGGACGGGTAGCAGGGCTCACGATCATCTCATAAGGCCAGACAAGACGCGAAAGTATGCTCGCATCAAGGAAATACTGGACGCTGGGCATGAGCCTCTGGTCGACATTCTGATCGATGGCTTGTCGGAGACCGACGCACTACGTCTGGAAGCAGAGCTCATCGCTGGTTTCGGGACAGAAGAAACTGGAGGGGTCCTGACCAATTCCGTCGTTCCCAGCGGGATAGTTTCCGGGGCGAAGTCTCGGATAGTTGTTCCTGAAGGTGCAGTTGAGCAAGCTCAAATGGGGCTGACTATGCTTATGAGATCTGTTGCAAAGTTGATTGAGGTAAATCCTCAGGGCGCCACGAATGCTGAAGTCGCAAGTAGCTTAGGGCTTCGAAGCGATTATGAGGGGAAACAGAAGGACTACCTGTCCTATAGTCTCCTAGGCCTGTTGCTGCGTGAAGGGCGAATTTTCCGCGACGACCGCACCAAGCGGCACATCTCGACTAGATTCGTGTAAAGGACTCAGTTGGCTGCCCTCTTTGTCACAATTCCACCTCCAAAACGAACGTTCGCAATGAAGCCAATGATCTGCCACCCGCACCTTCATTTCTCTTGCCACTTGTGACGGGCGCACGAATGACCGTCACGTTGTGAGGTCCGGGCTGTCGGACTCGCTGATGCTGAGCCGCGCTGGCCTCCAACCTGTGGGATGGGAGGCACGAGGGGCAATGCTCCCCAGTACCTAACTAGCTCCCGCTTACCCAGCGCACACCTTCGGGCAGACGAGGCCAAGCGACTAGAGTGCCGTCTGTGGTAATAGCCAGCGTGTGATTGGTACGGACCACAATGCTCCGGTATTCCCCGTCAGGAGGACTGGTTCTGCGGCCTCGCTCGTTGCCCCAGCACACAACGGTGTTGTCGGTTGCTACCGCGCAGGTGTGAAACTCGCCCATGCTTACGCTCTGATAGGTTCCAGCAGGTCCGTCGGTCTGGCCGTGCTTGTTGTATCCCCAGCAGGAAATGGTGTCATCAGTTGTAATGGCGCAGGTGTGGTACTTGCCGGCGCTGACATTCTTGTAGGCGCCAACGGCCGCGCGCGCCTTGCCGTCCTGATTATTGCCCCAGCAGGCGACGCTGCCATCCGTGGCCACGGCACAGGAGTGGTCGTCACCGGCGCTGATGCTCTGGTACGTCCCTGTAGGCGCGTTTGTCTGGCCCTTCCGGTTGTCTCCCCAACAGATAATGGCGTCGTCGGTGGCAATGGCGCAGGTGTGTGCCGAGCCAGCGGATAGCGCCTTGTATGTGCCCGTGGGCGCAATGGTGCGGCCGTTTGCGCTGAGTCCCCAACAGGCAACGGCGTCGTCGGTTCCGATGGCGCAGGTGTGGTCATCGCCGGCCACAATGCTCTGGTACGTACCAGAGGGAGCGTTGGTTTGACCGTGTCCACCATATCCCCAGCAGGCAATGGTGTCGTCGGTTGCGATGGCGCAGGTATGGTCGTAGCCGGCAGCCAATTGCTTGTAGGCGCCCGCCGGAGCGTCGGTCTGGTCAAACTCGTCATATCCCCAGCAGGAAATTGTGCCGTCACTGGCGATGGCGCAGGCATGTTCATAGCCCAGTACAGCGGATTCGAACGTGCCGGAGGGCGTGTCGGAGCGGGCGTCAATATTCCATCCCCAGCACTTGACCGTGCCGTCTGTCGCAATGCCGCACGTGTAATTGCTAGCAAGAGCCGTGGCCTTGAAGGCGCCCGACGGTGATTCGGCTTGACCGTCGGCGTTAGTCCCCCAGCAGGAAACTGAGTCGTCGGTTGCGATGGCACAGGTGTGATTGCGTCTCGCGACGATACTTTTGTAGGTTCCCCCAGGCGCATTGGTCTTGCCACTGCCGCTATCACCCCAGCAGGCAATGGTGCCGTCGGTGGCGATGGCGCAGGTGTGGTATTCGCCCGCGCTTATGCTCACGTAGGAGCCCGCAGGCGCTCGGGTTTGCCCCCTGTTGTTCATTCCCCGGCAGATTACCGAATCATCACTCTTTATAGCGCAGGTGTGAACGAAGCCGGCCGTGACCGCCTTGTACGTGCCGGACGGGAAATTGCCCTCCCCGTGATCATTCAGACCCCAGCAGGAGATGGTGTCGTCAGTCTTGATGGTGCAGGTGTGCTCCCAACCGATGGCCATCGACTTGTAAGTACCGGCGGGCGATGCGTTCTGGGCGAAGCTGTGGTATCCCCAGCAGGCAATCGTGTCGTCAACAGCGATGGCGCAAGAGTGTCGGGAGTGCGATGCGATGGCCTTGAATGTACCTGCCGGAGGAGTGGCCTGATTGAATGTGTTCCAGCCCCAACAATCGATTGAACCGTCTGTGGCGATGGCACATGTGTGAACGCTTCCTGAAGCCAACGCTTTGTAAGCACCTGCAGGCGGGTCGATTTGACCTCGATGGCCTTCTCCCCAGCAATGGAGCGATCCGTCGGTGGCGATACCACACATGTGGAAGGAACCGCCGCTCAACTCCACGAAAGTGCGTTCCGGGTTAGTGGATGCCAGTAATGTCGCGGGATCGGATAGCGCTACCACTGTCCCTGTTGCGCTGCTGGTCAGGCTCTCCGAATACCCGTCGTCGTCGGTAAAGCTGACCTGCACCTTAATGGTCTTCCCCTGGTCATCGTCGGTGAGAGTGTAGGTCTGCCCGGTGGCCCCGGGGGTGTTCGTGTCCGAGCCGCTATCACTGCGTATCCACTGGTAGGTGTACTGCGGGTTTGAGAGTCCGTTTCCATCGCTGATTCCTGAGGTGTCGGCAGTCAGCGTCTCACCCACCTGCTCTGTGCCCGTGATGGTTGGCAGGCCGGTGGGTGTTTCGTTAGTCGGAGTGGGATCCGCCGGCGTGGTGAACCTCGCTGCTGGTTGGGACCACTCGCTCAGCCCGTGGGCGTTACGGGCCTTAACCCGGTACCGGTACGTGGTCTCCGGCGCCACGGTCGTGTCCGTGTAACTGGTGACTGAACTGCCCGTGTCGTCCTCGATGACATCGAATACGCCGGAGTCGTGGATTGCAGGGTTCCGCCTGAGCACCTGGTACCCCGTGATGCTGGTGTCCCCGGGGTCATCCCACGCAATTGTGACTGAGTTGTGTGCGACGGATTCAATGGTGGGACGTGACGGCGTCGCCGGTGGCGCAATCGTCGGGGCTACTGTGGCGGGATTGTTCTGAGGAGTCTCTCCGCCACTACTCCCCCCTACGGCAGAGGTTACTGATGCAGTGGCAGCGCTGGTCAGCGACTCCGAATACCCTCCCTTATCGACAAAGTCCACGCGTACCTTGATGGTGTTGCCCTCGTCGGCTGCCACAAGGGTGTAGCCGGAGTCCGTGGCGCCCGTGATAACGGTGTCTGTGCCTCCGCTGCTTGAGATCCACTGAAAGCGGAACTGTACTCGGTCCAGCCCGTTGCCGTCCGTAATGGCCCCCGTATCTGCCGTCAGGGTTTCTCCGACTTCCGGCGTGCCGCTAATGACGGGAGTGCCGGTGGCCGCCACGTTGTCAGGTCTGGGCTGTCGGCCTTGCTCAAACTGAGTCGTGGAGGCCATTTGATAGAAGGCAGACCAGTCCGAGGTCCCGTGAGCATTCCTTGCCCGAACCTGGAACCAGAGCGTGGCGGTTGGATCGAGTTCGCTGATTATGGCTCCCGCCCCGTAGAAGGCGATCTCAACGCCGTCTCCCGGCAAGTCAGTCCATTGGCCATTTCGGTACAACTGGACGTCGTAGGAATCGGCGCCCGTCACATCGTTCCACTGCAGGTCGACGCCCCCTATGAAGACGGCAGTTCCGGTAGGTTTGTTTGGAGTGTCCGGAGTTGAACCTTGGGCAGACACGGTTAAGGCGCTGGCAAGCAGAGCGATTAGTACCGACAGGAAGACCACCAGCAGCATGGCCGGATGAGTCGACGGACGGACAATCGGGCTGGCCTGCCCCGATGCTTCCCGGTCCGTCCGTTGCGCCTTTTCTGTTCTCGTATGCATGTCTTGGTGGTTACTCAGCAGAGACCCGCCCTCAACGTGCGTTCCTGTAGCTGCTCGATTAGCTACGAAACAGTTGTGAAAACACAATTGTAAGGATTTGGTGTGAGTACATCGTTAAATCAGCGGCCTTTTGCGCAGAAATTACTGTGATTTTGGCGTAAAGAGGGACATATGCCGCCGATTATCCAGAAATCCCTCAACCAGGCGTCGATTAGAGTGGCGGGAAATGAAGAGGCTCGCGGGGTCAATCGAGTGCGCCTGACCGCCCCCTACAACTCCACCTCCAAAACGAATGTTCGCAATGAAGCCAATGATCTGCCACCGTCATTCCCGCGAAAGCGGGAATCCAGTTCGGCGCATAGCGCCGTCTCTGTCATTCCGACTGCACCCCCATGTCATTCCGAGCGCAGTCGAGGAATCTAAAGACTCCATTGCGCCACCCCCGCCCGTCTTTGCTACCATCTAGCAGGGGAACACAGGAGAAAGAGAGCCAACGATGCCCAACTATGAGACCGTCCTCTATGAAAAGCAGCGCAATGGCGTACTCATCACGCTGAACCGACCCGAAACACTGAACGCCATCAGCCGCCAGTTGGAGCGCGATGTCTCCGAGGCGCTAACTGAAGCGGAGAACGACCCCGAGGTCCGCGCCATCGTCCTCACAGGCGCAGGTCGCGCCTTCTCTTCCGGTTACGACATCGGCGCAGGCCGCGGTGAAACCGTCTGGCCGTATGGACTCCCCGAAGGCACGAGCGTCGCCGCCATCCTCGACGACTGGCGCGACCGCTCCCGAGATGAGACGGCCAAGCTGCTTCAGATCTGGGAACTCACCAAGCCTGTCATTGCCGCCGTCAACGGCTGGTGCATGGGTGGCGGCTCCTGGTATGCCCTCGCCTCCCACATGACATACGCTGCCGAGGAAGCCGTCTTCGCCCAGCCCGAGATCCGCATGATCTCCAACACCAACTTCTTCTGGACCCTCAACGCCGGCTACAAGCACGCCATTCGCTACGGCCTCACAGGCGACCACATCGATGCACAAGAAGCGCTACGCATCGGCCTGGTTAACGGCGTCGTCCCCGGTGATGATTTGCTTGAACACTGCTTCCGCGTCGTCGAGCGCATCGCCCTCGTCTCGCCTGAGACGGTCAAGATCAACCTCTACGTCGCCACCATGGGCCTCGAGATGATGGGACTCCGCAACGCGCTCGTCCTCAACGATGAGCTGTCAGCCCACGCCCAGAGCTCGCAACGCGAAGACTTCAAGCGCGAAATGATGGACGCCCAGAAAGAGGGCGGCCTCCGCGCATTCCTCCAAGTGCGTGACGGCCCCTTCCAGCCGGAACCCTTCGGCCCCCGCTCCCGCGTTAGGGAGTAGTTGCCATAGAAGCCCTACAATGGTAGGGCAAGCGGGGGTAGCGAACCCTCTGTCATTCCCGCGAAAGCGGAAATCTAGACTACGATTGGCACGCTAAGCTGGTAAGCAAACCGGAGCGGGCGGGGGTAGCTCAGTGGTAGAGCTCCTGCCTTCCAAGCAGGTTGTCGCGGGTTCAATTCCCGTCCCCCGCTCCACCGCCCACTTATGAACTGATAACTTGGCGCAAAGCGTCGTTTAGCCGCGTCTGCCAGCCTTTTCCACTCTCTCGGAAATGGGCAACGATGTCTGCGTCCAGCCGCACAGTAACCTTTTCCTTTGTTGGCGCCTTTTGCTTGCCACGCCTACGAAGCGACCACTCCACCAGTTCGGGATCAACCTCTATGGCAGGGCGAGCGCGAGCCCAATCCTCGTCTGTCCATTCCGGAACATCCGGGTCTTCAGCAATGTGCCGCTGAATCTCCGCTTCCTCTTCGTCGGTAGGGACGTGTATTTTACGTTCTCTCACGGACATATCTATTTCTCTCTTGCCTGCTCGCGCTCCTCAAGCTTATGATGCGTCTCCGTTCGTCCCTCATGGTGTACACGACATAGTGCAATCGACCACCAATGAGTCCGATGGCCGTCCAGCGGGTTTCGTCATGTCGGTCGCTGGATCTGATCACCGCCGTTTCCCACTCAAAATCCTCGATTATCTCGAACGCGGGGCGGCCTGCCCGGACGTTAGCAGCATTCTTCGCCGCATCCCACTCGTACTCCACAGCTATATTGTACAGACAATATGGCTAATGTCTATCAATCGGGCACGCAGATTCGGGAATCTTCACACAAGCCGGAACAAACTGAATCCATGAGTGCGGCCGGACTAACTAGATTGATACAACAAGAACCCGCCGCTTAAAAATCATTCGACAGTCACCGACTTCGCCAGGTTCCGCGGCTGATCGATGTCCGCCCCCCGCAGCAGTCCAATCTCATATGCCAGCATCTGCAGCGGCACCGTCGCCGCAATTGGCACCAGGTGCTCCGGCGTCTCCGGCACGAAGATCGCCTCATCAGCCTGCCCGCCAAGCTCATCGTCCCCGTCCGTCAACAAGCCGACCACGTGCCCCGACCGCGCGCGTATTTCTGAGATATTGATCGCCATGCGGTCCCGCAACCCGCCCTCCGGCGCAAGCGCAATCGTCGGCATGTGCTGATCGATGAGCGCGATCGGCCCGTGCTTCATCTCGCCCCCCGCGCTGCCCTCCGCGTGGATATACGAGACCTCCTTAAGCTTCAGCGCCCCCTCCAGCGCGATGGGATACATAGGCCCGCGCGCCAGCAGCAGGCAGTTGTCGTTCGCCGTCAGCCGCTCGGCCACAGCCCGGATAGCATCTCTCCGTTCCAACGACTCGCTCACGATGCCCGGCAGCCGCTCCAGGTCCAGCAGGTGCTGGCTCACCTCGTCCTCGTGCATTTCGCTCCGGCCCGCCGCCGCGTCGATTGCCAACAGATAGAGGCAGATAATCGCCGACGTAAAACTCTTTGTCGCCGCAACCCCCACCTCGAGCCCGGATCGCATATCCATCGTCTCGCACGCGATCCGCGCTGCCTCGCTATCCAATGCATTCGTCACCGCCACGCAGTCCGCCCCGAGGCCTGATGCATGCTCCAGCGCCGCCAGCGTGTCCAGCGTCTCACCCGACTGCGTAATCGCGATGAGCAGGTCTCCCTTGCCCATCCGCGCATTTCGGTGACGCAGCTCGGACGCCACCTCCGCCTCCACAGGCACGCCCGCCAGCGTCTCGAAATAGTGCCGACCCACAAGCGCCGCGTGATAGCTTGATCCGCACCCGGTGAGGATGATTCGCCGCGCCGCAGCCAACCTCTCGGACAGCCCCGGACCGTAGTCCGGCTCCAGCCGCCCCGACTCTAGGTCCACACGCCCCCGCAGCGCATCCGTCAGCGCCTGCGGCTGCTCCATGATCTCCTTCAGCATGAAATGCTTGTACATCCCCTTCGCCGCCCGCAGCGGGTCGCGCGTCACCTCTGTGAACTCCCGCGCCACCGGCGCCCCGTCCAGAGTTGAAACCTCCACCCCATCAGGCCTCAGCACCGCGATCTCCCCGTTGTTCAGCGGCATCGCCTTACGCGTCAGCGGCACCAGGGCAGGCAGGTCGCTTGCCGCGTACGTCTCCCCGTCTCCCACGCCGATAACCAGTCCCCCGGCGTTGCCCGCCCGCACAGCGATCAGCGTGTCCGGCTCCTGTGCGCACGCGACCAAAAACACCAGCGCCCCGTGCATATCCGGCAGGATCGACTTCACCGCCTCGACGGGATCGAGACCGCGATCGAGCGCCTCCTCGATGAGATGAGGCAGCACCTCGGTATCTGTCTGCGATGTGAATCGATGGCCCCGCGATACAAGCTGCGCTGCCAGTGCGCTGTAATTCTCGACGATGCCGTTCTGCACGACACTCACACGATCGGTGCAGTCCATGTGCGGATGCGCGTTGGCCAGGGACGGCGCGCCATGCGTCGCCCACCGCGTATGTCCCAGCCCGAGTGTCCCTGAAACGAACGACCCCTCGAGGTCTGCCCTCAGCGCATCCAGCTTTCCGACGGCCTTATTAGTCCCGAACACGCCGGATGGCCCAAGGATCGCCATCCCGGCCGAGTCATACCCCCGGTACTCGATGCGCGAAAGCCCATCCAAAACAATCGGCATCGCCTGCCGATGCCCCGTATACCCCATAATCCCGCACATCGCCCCTCCGTCATTCCCGCGAAAGCAGGAATCCAGAATCCCCTCGGTGCCCTCCGCTCCCCCTGAGCCTGTCGAAGGGTCGCCCCTCCCCAAATCATACCCTGCCAGAATCCCCTCCCCCCCTCGACGAGGGAGGGTTAGAGAGGGGGTGACCCCATCGCCCATCTTGGACCCGCCGAAAGGTCACGGTTCGCCCTGAGCTTGTCGAAGGGGGCTCCCGAACGGGAACCTAGTCACGCCTCCCCATTCGTCATTCCCGTGAAAACGGGAATCCAGTGCGACGCGCAGCGCCGCCTCCCACCATCATCCCGACCACACCCCTGTCATTCCGAGCGCAGTCGAGGAATCTAAAGACTCAATTCCGTCCCCAATCCGGTAACAATCCCCGTTCGCCCTGAGCTTGTCGAAGGGGGCTCCCGAACGGGAACCTAGTCACGCCTCCCCATTCGTCATTCCCGTGAAAACGGGAATCCAGTGCGGCGCACAGCGCCGCCTCCCACCGTCATCCCGACCACACCCCTGTCATTCCGAGCGCAGCCGAGGAATCCAAAGACTCAATTCCGCAGCCAACCCCGTAAAGCCACTCAAATATCCCCTCCCCTTCGATGGGGGAGGGTTAGGGAGAGGGTGACCCATCCGTCATTCCGGCGCAGGCCGGAATCCACCCCGTGGCCCGCTAGGGCCACACGCCCAACCCCTCAGGAGAGTGCTATGAGGGCGCTGCACACGGGTCAGTGATTGGAACAGCCATCGGTTAACATGAGACGGGTGTACGGAGGAAGACTGAATAACGCAGGTGAACGATTTACACACGGTGAGCGGTCTCTGTAGAAAGAGCGCGAGGTGTGATTACAAAGGCTAGTGACTCTGCAGAAATTTGGAAGGAATAGCTTTGGGCAACAGAACATTTTCTTCGCGAGAAGGCCTCTCAGACAATATTGACTTGGTTTACGATGATGCGCCCGGAGGCCTTCGGTACGGGCTCCGCGAAGTTCTCACCGATCTCGGCTACAGGACGCCGGGTGCTCAACGGGGCATCCTTTGTAAGGCATTGAGGATAAGTCCTGACCAGTACAACTGGAGTGCCCCAAACATTGAGATTGAGGTCGTGGATCTTATCGCGACTGAGCCTTGGTATAAATTTTTCGATGCTCTGGAAAGAATCCCAAAGTTCCTGCAAGCGGGACAAGCACCAGATTACCAAGAGAAGATGAATGCACTGTTCAGCGAGGAGCGGGTCGGTTATCGGTTCGAATCGGGTGACATTGTGCGGCTCGGAACTGATGAGTTTCACGAAGCAATTGATCAAGCTCGCTCTTCACTGTCGGATGAACGATTTGCCGAACCTCGCAGGCAGTTCGAGCGTGGATATATCTTTCGAAATAGTCGTCCACCTGACTTGGCTAACGCCATCAAAGAAGCGGTCAATTCAGTGGAAGGTACCCTTCAGATTATCTACAGTCGCCCTGGCGTCTCGTTGACAACAATAGTCAGTGAGAACCTTCCTGAAGATTTGCCTAGCGGTATCAAGCAATTGATCCGCTCCCTCTACAGCCAAGGAAGCGGAACTATTGGTGCCCGACATGCCGCAATTGGAGGTAACGTGCCTACTGACTCGCGCGCTGAACTGGCTCTGCATATCGCGGCAGCACTACATAGCTTTGCCGTGAATGAACTGGATTCCAATCAACCCTGACCGTGAAACTGAGCCGTAGCGCAGCTACTCCCTACAATCAACACATCAGGGTAGGGGGATCCCATGTCCGAATCGACCGCCTTTATCCTCGGCATCATCCAGGGGATCACCGAGTGGATTCCTGTCAGCTCGCAGGGCGTCGTCGCCCTCGTCTCCACATGGATTGACGACGCCGAGCCCTCGGACGCCATCGCCATCGCCCTCTGGCTGCACGTCGGCACCGCCCTATCCGCGACCATCGCCCTGAGACGCGACATCACATCGATAATCCGCGACTCCATCGTCGGTCGGGTCCACCCTGAGCGCTCGTCCGGTCACGCAGCGCTCACCGCCGCTCACCCTGAACTCGCTTCTGTCGACCCCGAGCTTCTTGAAGGGTTACCCCCCGGCCACCCTGAGCCTGTCGAAGGGTTACCCTTTACCGCCCAGGCTGGAACGCGGCATTCCAACCCCACATATCCGCCAACCGTGATCGCGAACTTTGGACGTAGGCACCGCCTACCCCCCGTCATATTCCTCGCCCTCAGCACCGCCGTCACCGCGATAATCGGCCTGCCCCTCTACCTCATCGTGGGCGAGATTGCGGATCTCCTGGGCAGCGTTGCCATGCTGCTTGTCGGCCTGGCGATGCTCGCAACGGCATTCGCCATCCGATGCGGACTGTGGGAGGGCGAGCGGGGCAGGGATGATGTCACCCCAAAGGACGCGCTCATCGTCGGTGCCGCGCAGGCGCTTGCCGTCATTCCGGGGCTCAGCCGCACGGGGCTGACCGTCGCCGTACTGCTCACGAGGGATTGCAGCCACCGCGAAGCCGTCGTCCTGAGTGTTCTTATGGGCATACCGGCGAGCATAGGCGCAGGTCTGCTGGCCCTCACCACGTCCGACACCATCGGCGGCTGGCCTGCCGTCGTGGCGATAGTGACCGCGGCAATCGTTGGAACCCTCGCCATCCGAGCCATCCTCGCATGGGCCACCCGCGTCACCTTGGCCCCATTCGTCGCCGCCGCCGGAACCGCCGTCATCCTCGGCGCCCTAATCGCCCTCCTCGCCTAACCCCTTCTCGTCACTCCCGCTAAAGCATGTCCCGTACTCCGATACGGGACGGGAATCCAGAATCCCCTCTCCCTCAGGGAGAGGGTTAGGGTGAGGGGGTTGTCATTCTGAGCACAGCGAAGAATCTAAAGACCCAATAGTGGCATTCACGCCGGAACGCGACAGCCGAACCTCCACGACCATCTTGGCCAGATCGCGAGCTTTGGCCGTAGGCACTGCCTACCGCCCGATGTACTCTGCCGGAACACCCGCCACCGTCGTGCCCTCAGCAACATTCCGCGTCACGACTGACCCCGCCGCCGTGTACGCCTTTCCCCCAATCTCAACCGGCGCAACCAGCATCGAGCCGCTCCCTATAAACGCCCCGTCACCAACGATCGTCCGGTGCTTGTCCTGCCCGTCGAAATTGCACGTCACCGCCCCCGCGCCGATGTTCACATCCTCCCCAATCTCGGCATCACCCACGTACCCGAAATGCCCTATCGCCGTACGACTCCCAATCCGGCTCGCCTTGATCTCCCCAAAGCTGCCGATGTGAGCATCAGTGCCGATATGCGTCCCCGGCCGCAGCCGCGCGAACGGCCCCACCGAAACGCCGTCCTCCAGCGTCACTTCGTCCAGCCACGACCCCTGCACGACGCACCGTTCTCCAATCTCCGAATCGACGATGTGCGTGTCCGGCCCGATCTCGCACCCCGCCCCAATGACCGTTGCTCCCGTGATATGCGTATTTGGCCGAACCACCGTATCCGTCGCAATCGTCACCGTTGAGTCGATGTACGTCGAAGCCGGATCGATAATCGTGACCCCGGACAGCATCAGCGCCTCCAGTGTCCGCTGTCGCGCCACCCGCTCCGCCTCCGCAAGATCCACCAGCGTGTTCACCCCAATCGCCTCCTCAGCATCGATCTCCAACGTCTCAACCCCCCGCCCGTCTGCCACCGCCAGCTTGACAAGGTCTGTGATGTAGTACTCGCCGTTGTCACGCAGGGGCAGACGGTCCACCGCCGTCCGCGCCCACGCAAGATCCAGGGCGTACACTCCGGCGTTCCCCTCCGGCGGCGCGTCCTCAAAACGTGGGTCGCTGGCCTCGATGATCTCGGCCACTTTTCCGTCGTTAGATCGCCTTATCCGCCCGTAATCTGCGCCAATGGGCGCGTACATTGTGAAAAACGTAACAGCAACATCAGGCCTTGACTCATGTTCTTCAACGAGTTTGCGCAAGGAATCAGAAGAAAGCAGGAGTAAGTCGCCGTTAATCACCAACAGATGAGATGCAGTACTTGTGGTATCCGCAAGATAGGCCTTAATCGCTCCGCCCGTCCCATCGGGGGTTTGTTGCATTACGTAACGATAAACAAGCCCCAGCGCCTCCGGGATCGCCGCTGAATCGTCCCGCACAATCGTCACATCGGGCAGGGCTGCCTCAGAAATCGCATCTAAAACTCGGCGTAGCATCGGCAGTCCGCCAACCGGGTGCAGAACCTTCGGCAATGAGGTCCCCATCCTTGATCCCCGCCCCGCCGCAAGCACCACCGCCGCCCACTCCGTGCTGCCATTTCCTATCTGATTCATCGTCTGGCCCCCGTTGCAGTTGTGCGAAATGTCCACTACATGACAGGATGGATGATACACACCGAACGAGTACGACATGACGAGCTACGAACACCTCATTCGAGAGATACCGGACTTTCCTGAAGAGGGGATCCTGTTTCGTGATATCACGCCGCTCCTGCTCGACCCGGATGCCTTTGCATGGGCGATCGATAGGATGACGCAAGACGCCGCAACTGTGGCGCCAGAGGTTGTTGTTGCAGTTGAAGCGCGCGGCTACCTGTTTGGTGCGCCGATGGCGCGAGCTCTGGACGTGCCGCTTATTCCCGTTCGCAAAGTCGGCAAACTTCCCTATAAGACAGTCAGCATCGAATATGCGCTTGAATACGGATCAGCCACGGTTGAGATGCATGAGGACGGCATTCAGCCTGGGCAGAGAGCTGTCCTCGTGGATGATTTACTTGCGACAGGCGGAACGCTGAAAGCGGCGGAAGACCTCGTGCACAAGGCGGGTGGAAGAACAGTGGGAGCAACGGTCCTTATCGAACTGGCAGAACTATCGGGCCGTGAGCTTTTGGGGGAATATCCCGTCCATACGCTCATGCACTTATGACTGATTAGTTGTCCGCTAATACGTCCGCCACAACGTCGTATCGCCCGAATGATGGGATCATGTAGACGCCGGCAATCATACCGCGCGTTTCCTCAATAAGTTCGCGAGCAATAGCTGCCCCTTCTGCCCGGCCGTTGTTCTCCGCCCGGTGCAACCGCCGCCGAATCGATTCGGGGATCACCATGCCGGGGACGTTGTTATGGAGAAACTCTGCGTGGCGTGCGCTCTGCAGCGGCAGCACGCCGAGCACCACTGGAAGCGGGAATCCGCCGAGCAGGTCGTGGAGTCGACGCACGGGCGCAGGATCAAAAACCGTCTGTGTCAAGATGTAGTGCGCCCCCGCCTCAACCTTGCGTTTCAGGCTGGCAAGCTCTTCGTCAATGTGCGGCGCGTTGGGGCTAAGGGCGCAGGCGATTGCGAATGACGTGGGTTCTGGCAGCGTGTGTCCCGCTACCTCCTCACCTGCGTTCATGCGGCTGAGAGCGCTGATCAGCTGGGAGGACGTTACGTCGGAGAGGCTGCTCGCGTCGGGATAATCGCCGATGGACGGGTTGTCTCCGTGAAAGACGAACGCGTTACGCACGTTTAGAGCGTGTGCCCCGATAAGGTCGGAGTGCAGGGAGAGGACGTTCCGATTGCGGGTGCCGGTGTGGAGGATGGCCTCAACGCCCGTCTGCCTCTGTAGGAGGACACTCAGCGCGACTGCGCTCATACGGGCCTGTGCCAACGGTACGTCCGTCGCATTGAAAGCATCAATCCGGACCTTTTCCATGAGCGCCTTTAGGCTGACCAGCGTGCGATCGGGCGAGAATCCCCGGGGAGGATGGACTTCTACCGTCGTCACGAACTCGCCATCACGCAGCTTCTGCAAAAGTGCCGTGGGTCGCCCGGCTGGCGGGATGGATGAAGACATGTCAGTTGAAGTACTCAAATCTCAAACAGATGGAGTTTAATGCCGTTGTGTTTGATTCACGATAAAGCTTCCCGTTTGCGTGGGAAAGATGGGCAGTGAAAGACAGGTACCTTCACTCGATTGCCATGCCGTTTGCACGGCGCAGGGCGGCCACGGTTCGAGCGATGCCCTCATGTAGGTCGATCTCCGGTGTCCAACCAAGTTCACGTCGCGCTTTGGAACTATCCAGGTAGATCCGATGCACGTCGCCCGGCCGTTCTGGAGCATGGACAGGTGCGCGGCTATAGTCGGTTTCCTTGGCCAGCAGGGCGAAAATGGCGTTGACAGACGTTGGCACACCGCTCCCGATGTTATAGATACCCGCTGCAGGAGCATCAGGGCGTGTGGCGGCGACACCTGCGGCTACGACATCATCAACGTAGATGTAATCCTTCACCTGCTCACCGTCACCGTGGATGCTAACTTCCTCGCCCGCAAGCATCTTCAAACCGAAGATCGCAATGACGCCGGCCTCTCCTCGTGGATCCTGGCCGGGACCGTATACGTTTCCGGGACGCAGGATCGCGTATTCAATACCGTTGGCCTCGGCGATGATCCGTGTGTGTTGCTCCAGCGCGTGCTTGCTCGCTCCATAAACGGATAGCGGTCTGATGGGGTGCGCTTCATCGCAGGGCAGGTACTCAGGCTCGCCGTAGAGAGCGCCTCCAGTCGAAAACAGCACAACGCGCTTGACGCCGAATCGGACGCACTGCTGGAGAATGTTGATGCCGCCAACGATGTTAGTGTGAACGTCCAACTCCGGTTCGCGCATTGAGCGTGCGACTGAAACCTGTGCGGCGAGATGAAAGACGATTTCCGGTTGTTCGTCCACGAAAACGTCCGCCAAGGCCGGAGCGGCGATGTCCAGTTTGTGCAGGTCGGCGGCAGCGGCTTCGTAGTCATTAATCGGCGAAGACGAGAGATCGTCAACTACGGTGACGTGCCAACCGTCACTGAGAAGGCGCTTTACCAAATGCGAACCGATGAATCCCGCTCCGCCAGTCACCAGTGCCCGTGGCTGATTGGAATGGTGCTTTGAATTGATGCTGAACCTCCTGTGTTCGAGTGGTTTCTATGGCTGCCCGGCCAGGATTCGAACCTGGGTCAGAGGATCCAAAGTCCCCTGTGCTACCACTGCACCACCGGGCAAAGCCGGCGTGCCGCGCCCGTTCACTCTGAGAGCGGAAAGGTGGCACGCGCAGACCGTCTCAATTGGTGCCGAAGGTCGGAGTCGAACCGACACGGGGTTGCCCCCAACGGTGTTTGAGACCGTCGCGTCTGCCATTCCGCCACTTCGGCATGAAAACGGTTAGTTCATTATGCGACAGTTTGAACCTGTCAAGCGAATCCGAGGCTAATGGATTTGCAGCAAGCGTCAACTATCGGCATTATTAGCTTTCAGTGGTACGGAGAGACATAGATGGCAGGATTGCTAGTCGAGTAGTCTGCGGTATGGCATACTACCGATAATCCATATGGGTACCGTGGGAGGTTACCGTGTTGAAAGTCGATGCTGAGAGGGACCAGGTAACCGTCGTCGCCAAGACGGAGGGTAGGATAGACAGTGGAAGTGCGCAGGAATTCCAGACTGCGCTGGAGAAGGTAATTCAGCCCGAGGATAAGGCTCTGATTATCGACTTCGAAAACGTGTCGTATATCAGCAGCGCTGGGATGCGAGTGATCTTGCTAACTGCCAAGACTCTTCAGCGTCAGGGAGGACAATTAGCTTTGTGCTCACTGACAGAGCCTATTCGCGAAGTCTTCAAGATCAGTGGATTCGACAACATCATCGCGATCCACGAGACACGGGCCGAGGCGGCTGCGGCAATCTCAAAGTGAATTGGGGGGGCCACGATCCCATTCCGAGTGGTCCGACCTTTTCTCAGTTCGCCGGAGCTTTTTGAGGGAGGCTCATGACCACTGACGTTTCCAGCGAAAACACCGACCAGACGGAAGAGTTGCAGGAAGATCAGCAAGGCTACAAAATTCTCGTCGTAGATGACGAGCCTGACCTTGAGCCCCTTGTCCGTCAGCGCATGCGTCGGGAGATTCGATCTGGTCGGTACAGCTTCGTATTTGCCCATAATGGCGTAGAAGCTCTTAAGGAATTAGAAGACGACGACGACATTGATATGGTGTTGTCCGACATCAACATGCCCCAGATGGATGGGCTTACCCTTCTACAGGAGATTCCGAAAGCAAAGCCCAATGTCCGCTCTGTCATAATCTCCGCCTACGGAGACATGCAGAATATCCGCACCGCAATGAATCGTGGTGCATTTGATTTCATTACCAAGCCGGTGGACTTCGATGATCTACGGGTCACCATTGATCGAACCCTGCGGCATATCCAGGAATTGCGTGATGCCCTTAGTGTTCGCGATCGCTTGGTTGCCATCCAAAATGAGTTGGATGTCGCAAAGAATATGCAACAGTCTATCCTGCCAACGGTTTTCCCGTCCGGCTCCGGATATTCGGTCTATGGCACCATGCGCCCCGCGAGGAATATTGGAGGCGATTTCTTCGACCTAATGCGCCTCCAGTTCGACCGCATCGGACTTGTCGTTGCGGATGTGTCCGACAAAGGAGTTGCCGCCGGACTCTTCATGATGTCCTCCCGCACCTTGCTCAAGGGTGCCGCCGTAGGCAAAGGCCATCCCGGTGAAGTCCTGACCGAAGTCAACAGCCTCTTGGTCGAAGACAATGAAACGGGCATGTTCGTTACGGTTCTCTACTCCGTTTTCGATCCCCGATCCGGCCGACTGACCTATGCCAGCGGCGGGGAAAATCCGCCTGTGCTCATCCGTGCGGACGGCTCCTCAGAGGAGCTGCCTCTTACCCAAGGGATTGTCTTAGGTGTTGCACCGGAATATGAATACATGGAAAACAGTGTGGAACTTGCGCCTGGCGACAGCGTTATTTTTGTGACAGACGGCGTCACTGAGGCCATGAACGAAGCTCAGGAACCGATGGGCATACAGAGGGTCCGCGATCACTTTGCACAATCGCCGCCCAAAGACCCGGAAAGCACTGCTCTTGCTGTCATTGATGTGATCAAGGAATTTGCTGGCCCTGCGGCGCAGCATGATGACATCACCTGTCTCGTTTTGCGCAGGGACGACTAGGACGGCACCGTGGACATCTCTATGACCATTGAGTCCAAGCACGACGAGTTGGATCGGATCACTGCCGCCATAGAAGAGCTCGGTGAAGAGAGCGGATGGCCGCTTGAGTTGACCTACAAGATCAACCTTGTTCTTGAAGAACTAGCCCTCAATATCATGAACTATGGCTACACCGATGAAGAGGTACACTATATCGATTTGTCCGTGAAGACTGAGGACGCCAAAGTTACGATAGAGATTGTCGATGATGGGCGGCCTTTCAATCCGATCAATGACGCGCCTCACCCTGACCTCGAGGGGCCAATGATGGATCGGCGGATTGGGGGATGGGGTATCCACATCGTCCGAACAATCATGGATGATGTTTCCTACGTTCGGGCAGACAACAAGAACAGGATGAAGTTGGTCGCCAAACTTTAGCGGCGAGGCGGAATGGTGAAGCCCAAGCTGGCCCGGATTGTGTTTGCCGTAGCCGTCGGAGCCATGATGCTGTTGATTGGCTGCATACCAGAAATCAGTCTACCCACAGACGACGAGGTTCCGACTGCGGAGCCTGATTCAATCCAGGATCAAATTGCGGAAACACCGGGCGTCACACATGATCAGGTTCTGTTCGGCCAGTCTGTCGATTTCGGCGAGATTGGTACAAGCCTCCAGATTGGAATCGAGGCCGCATTCAACGAGATTAATTCTCGAGGTGGAGTGAACGGACGTAAGCTAAGCCTCATCACACTGGACGACGACTACGATCCGGCAAAGGCGCTCAGGAATACAGACCGTTTCATCGAAGAGGACCAGATCTTCGCGATTCTTGGGTCAGCGGGCACTCCAACAGTCCGCGCGGTGCTACCTGTAGCGGCGGAGGCGGGAGTCCCGGTTATCGCCCCATACACAGGTGCGGAATTCCTGCGTGAGGGCGCGCCGGACAACGTGATAAACCTTCGCGCTTCCTATAAGCAGGAGACGCAGGCAGTCATCGACTATCTTATTGACAGACGCGGAGTAACACGCATTGGCTTGCTTTATCAGGATGATGCCTTTGGACGGAGCGGTTACGCGGGGGCACGCCAGGCTTTGAGATCACATGACATGGAGCCTATTGCTGTGGGGCTCTATACCCCGAATACGAATGCGATCAAGTCAGCCCTTCTGGACATTGTGCCTGCCCATCCGGAGGCGGTGCTGCTGATCGGTACGTTTGAGCCTGCTGTGACCATGATCAAGTGGGCCAACCGAACCGGTCTGCATACACAGTTCTACACGGTTTCCGTGGCAGCTAACAGACGTCTGTTGGAACAGTTGGGGAACGGTGGCGCAGGAGTGTATGCAACACAGGTCATGCCTCTGGTAACCGAGCAGACTGAACAGATTGCGGTGACCTTTGAGAACGCGCTTCGCGCCTACGATGCAGATGCGGAGGCCAACGTCTATTCACTTGAAGGATATATTGCAGCCAGGCTTGCAGCCGTGGGTATTGCGGCTTGCCGTGAGGAACTGAATCGGGAGTGCTTCCTGCGTTCATTGCAGAACTCCCATTTACTCAATATCGACGGGTTCAGGCTGCAGTTCGGGGAGAATGATAACCAGGGTTCGGACGCCGTTTACCTCACCGTGATTGGCGCTGATGGCGCTTATCACCCCGTTGAAACGCTGGTGGAGTCGGCATCATGAAGATTCCGTTGGTCGGAACAATTCGCGGGTTGTTGCCAGGGGGGCCAGGGCAGTCAGCCTCGAGTGACGGTGGCGCACAAGACACTGCGTCAGACGAATGGCATGCTCCCCCCGTGAGCGGGATTTGGGGAAAGATCCTCGGGCGCATTCGCATTGCGACACAGCTGTATCTCAGTATCGGCGGCGCAGTTATGCTCACTTTGTTGGCCAGCTTGGTGGCGTGGTTCTCATTCAACAGCATTAATGATGCCCAGGATCAAGTAAATGAGGGCAGTGTGCCGGAACTGGCGTCCGCATTTGGTATTGCCCAGTACGGACAGACTCTCGTCGCCGCCGCACCAAGTCTGACTGCGGCGGATAACAGGCAAGAATTTCAGCGGGTTGTTGGGGAAATCGATTCTGCCTATGACGAGTTTGAGGGTCAGATGGCAGCACTGGAAGCCCAGCCTGGTGTTGATCCTGAGCGCATCCGCGTGATTAGGGATTACGCAAATACCCTTCTCTCAAACATCGACTCCATCGCTGCGCAAACAGACGGCACCTTTGAATTAATTGATCTGAGTAGCGCTCACCAAATCAAACTCACCAATCTTGGAATCCAGCTCAACGGCGTTCTCGTCCCAGCCATAGATGACCAGTTCTTTTTCATCATGACGGGCTTTCCTGGCATCGACCAGAATCAGGCCCAAAGGCTTGAACATTTCTCAGAAGAACAGGTTGAGAGGTATCGGCGCCTTGTCGAGATTCAATCGGAAGTCAAGATTGGCGGCGAACAGCTGGCGAGCGCGTTTACCGCAACTGACCCCAGGCTGGTGGATTCCTTGAGAGCCGAGTTTGAGGCGGCGACGAGCAGAATTGACCGCAATATGGACTTTCTCTCGGGTACGGAGATTCATGGGCAGGCCCAACCCATCTTGAGCGAATTCTTTGCCCTGGGCCTAAGCGAGGACGGAATCTATGATGTCGTCCTTCAATCACTCCAGATCGCGAACGCTCAGCGACAACTGCTTGAAAGCAACCGTGCCCTTTCGATTGAGTTGTTGGCTGAAGTGGACGGCCTTGTTATAGCGTCACAGGAAGGAACCGTGACGGCGACGGCGGCCTCTGCTCAGGCAATACGTACAGGGCGGATTCTATTGGTCGTGATTACGGCACTGAGCGTAGTCGGGGCGCTGCTGGTGATTTGGCTATTCATCGGTCGCATTTTGCTCCGCCGCCTGAATACCCTATCCAACCGCATGCAGAGTATGGCTGAGGGTGATCTGGAATCATCTGTCGATATTGGCGGTCAAGATGAAGTTGCCGTTATGGCGTCCGCACTTGAGGTTTTTCGGAGGCACGCGCTGGAGGTTCAACGCCTGAATCTAGTGGAGCAGCTCGCCAATGAAGTGCAGGACAAGAATGAAGAACTTGAGGGAGTCTTGGGCGAGCTGCGGCAAGCTCAAGGGCAGATCGTCCTTAGAGAGAAACTGGCCGCGCTGGGTGAGTTGACAGCCGGCGTCGCTCACGAAATTCGCAATCCACTCAACTTCATGAACAACTTCTCAGAAGCGTCACAGGAACTTGTCGATGAACTCAAGGAAATCCTCGACGATCCAAAGTTCGAGTTGTCAGACGATCAGCGATCCTATGTTGACGAAGTTGTAGGTGACCTCCACGCCAACCTCGGCCGGATCAAATCCCATGGGGACAGGGCCAATCGCATCGTCCATGACATGCTCCAGATTGGCCGCGATACCGGCGAGTGGGAACAGGTCGATATGAACATCCTTGTCGACCAACAGTATCGCCTCGCCTACCATAGCCAACGCGCGACTGACGCTGATTTCAACCTGACCACGGAAGAAGACTACGATCCAAACATCGGCACGGTGGAGGTGATTCCCCAAGAGTTGGGCCGCGTATTCCTCAATATGGTGGCGAATGCGTGCTATGCCACAGACCTTCGTCGCAAGAACCTGGCTGCTGAAGGCAACACAGGTGACTATACTCCAATGCTATGGCTAAAGACGCGCCGTGAAGAGGACAAGATACGCGTCACGATTCGTGACAACGGGGTTGGCATGCCCGATGAGGTGAAGGAGAAGATTTTCAATCCATTCTTCACAACAAAACCGCCGGAAAAGGGGACAGGCCTCGGCCTTGCAATATCCAATGACATTGTCCGACGGCATGGCGGATCCATCTCGGTGGAATCAGTGCCGAACGAGTTTACGGAGATGTACATTGATATCCCATTGCAATCGGGGAAGGACCTTATGGCGGAAGAAGTGGCTGAAACGCAGGGAAATGATCCCCAGCAGGCAGAGACTGCAATTGCGGCAGAAGACTAGACCTGTGGTCTTCTCAATGAGGCACTGTCAATAAATCTAAGGGGGATAGCCCAGCGGACTATCTCCTATACCGTTGCGCGCGTACTGTTTGCTAAGACTTGGAGCCGGTGGAGTTCTGGGAAACCGCGGGCATATTTGAGTGTTCGCCCGCGGCCGGTGCGGATATCGTCTTGAATGTGCCCACAAGTTCCGAGACTCGATGTTCCTCCAGGTCGAGTGAAAGACGAGCAAGGTTCACAGTATCCGGGAGTACGATGCCGCCTGAGAACACAAGCCTCATGGCATCGTCGGGATTGAGGTTCGTCTCAATGACGTCGTCTTCGAATACGAAGGCCATGTTGCCGGAGGTAGGGTTAGGAATCGTTGGGATATAGACGCTCACCATGGTCGCATTTGTCTCTGGCGAATAGATACGCCCGGTAACGAAACCGAGCGCCATCATTCCTTCTCGGGGCCACTCAACAAAGACAACACGACTGAAATTTGCTTGGGTGCCCCTGATAGATGTCATTGCTTTCTTCATCATGCTAAAAATCAGTTTCACAATAGGCAGCGCGGACAGAAAGCCGCTAAAGCCGTTCATGATTCTTCGGCCGATGGTGAATGAAAGGAGAACGCCCACCAAATAGAAAACAATCAGAAGAACGATTGCGCCAACTCCCCAAAAATCGGCGCTTAAACTGATGGCGGTTCCCCCGATTGTGAAATTTATCGTCGGCAGTCCCAACAGTCGAATAATGGGTCGGATCAGAGCGTCGGCGTAGCCAACCAGGAATGCAATGGCGGCGATCGTAACGAGCAGTGGAACGAGCTCAAAGAACCCGTCCATGATATGTTTCCGAATGTGCTCCTCCGCATACGAAACTCTATGTTTCGTGCCGGACTGCCTCTCGTCTACTGCCGCTTCTTGGTTGGTGGTTTCTTCCATACCACTGTTATCCGTACTCAACGGCCCACCCCCTTGTGTTCACAGATGAACGAGTCCCGTCAACCACGCTGATGCGAGCGGCACGCTCAGTCACTGGCTGCGAAAGTACTCTAGCATATGCCCTGTCTGATTGAGGTGGACTGTAACTAGGCTTGAAGACATAGCAAGTAGCTCATGCCTATTGAGAAGATCTGGACAAAAATAATCGGTTCGTTCTCATCATTGTGTGGAGCCAGCGATCGGATTTGAACCGATGGCCTGCGGTTTACGAAACCGCTGCTCTACCCCTGAGCTACGCTGGCCTGAAACATATCCACAATTGAGGAATGCGGTGTGCGAACCCTGACCCAATTCTATCAAATGAGTCCTGTATCCTTGGCTGAATGGATACTCGCTCAGTTGCTGTTGTTGTCGTTATTGCGACCTTCTTTGTACTTACTCTTGGAGCATGCAATTCGTCTGACGCGTCAATATCTGTGCCGCCCACCAATTCCCCGCGTCCGGATATTCGTGTTCTCCCACCGACAGTCACTGCAGCACCTTCTCCGATTTCGACTCTCTCGCCAACACCAACACCGTCACCACTTGAGCAAGGATTTCTGACCATCAAGGACATAGAGGATGCTGCATCAGTCCGGGAGATGTCCTTAAAGGGTCATGTTTTTGTACTGGAAATCGCTGACACGCCGGCTGAGCGGGCAGTCGGCCTGATGCATCGTGAAAGTCTCGCTGGAAACGCAGGAATGCTATTCGTCTTCTCGCAGGAAGCGCCACTCAACTTCTGGATGAAGAACACCCTGATTCCCCTGGACATCCTTTACATGGATTCCTCCGGTGTCGTCGTGGACATCCAGACGATGGCGCCTCAACCGGGCGTGCCGGATTCTGAACTAAGGAGTTATCCGAGTGCCGAGCCGGCGCAGTACGCGCTGGAGATCAACGCTGGTCTTGCGAAATCACTTGGCTTCGCGGTTGGGGATCAGGCCTACTTCCGCTGACGGATTGAGCGTGCGAAGGATCAGCTCGCCGCGTTAGCGATGCGTTCGCCCCGACCTCGCGCGAACCTGGTGGCTTCCCGCGCGAGGGCGGCGATTCCTGTTGTCGGCACCGTGATCGTGCGCGGTCCCGCGTAGAGATTCGTCACGCGATGTTGTGCGGGAGTGCCTGCCCAGATCAGGATGACATCGCCCCATTTCAGATCGCTTGCGGCATCCCGCTGATTGGCGTTGCCAAGCCCATTGACGAATCGCCACTCAACCGATCGAGGCGCAATCTGACGTATTCGTGCCCATTTCGGGTTGGTGCCCCCAACCACGACAGCACGCGAGAGTCCGGCTCCGCTCATAGCGACGGCCATCTCATTCAAAGCGCGACGATCGACGGAACCGCCGCACACCTCGCAGGCGTCGCGCTCTACAAGGATGAGCACGCGTCGCTCAGAGATTTGTCGCTCCTGCTCATGCAGCGTTTCCTGGCACCCCTGATTCGCACAGTGAGATGCAAGCCGTCTCTCCAGGGCTTCCCCAGCGTCCGGCTCCTTGTGGACGGCCATGTTCGTCCTTCCGGCCCGCGTGAACCCTGTATCTTCCAGGACTGCGCGCGCAATCGCTTGCTGCTCCGCGCCGGAGATACCAAGCGAGTTCAGAAAGACCGTTATGGGTCGATTCTTCATGCATCCATTATCAAGGATGCGGCAAGGATGGCGGGGGCAGCGGACTGGCAGATAAGGAGCGTAGTGCCTGTGGCGCAGAAAGGCAGTGTTATGGCTATAGTGGAAGAGACGAAGGTGTCACGCCCCCATCGTCTAGTGGCCTAGGACTGCGGCCCTTCAAGCCGCCGACAGGGGTTCGAGTCCCCTTGGGGGCACCAATTGCAAATGTGTTAATTCGGATAATCCGCCAGGCCGGGACCCTCTTCCATGTCCGCAACCATGTCTGCCATCGTCACGGTTTTTGCCCATTCAAGCAAGCCAATCTGCTCATAGGCGTTCACCCCGCGTGATTCCATGCTCATCACCGGCTCGTGCATGGGATCCTCGTGTTCGCACAGCAATTTTCGGATCAGCACGAACCCGATAAGCTCCTGATCCAGGATGGTTCCGTGTTCTTGCGTCGAAATCGTAATGCGATACATCCGAGCCTCCCGTGAGAGCATCTCTATCACGTACAGCCTACCTGATTCGGGCCTCGGCTGTGCCCTGAATCATCGTCTGAAAAGGCCCCGTCGTTCGCGCCGATAGACGGCATTCCTGTAGACTACAAGTGTTGCTGACTCATCATGAAACTGGACCTTCACGTACACACACACATTGGCTCATCCGATAGCGGCCTGTCACCGAAGGATCTCGTGACAGTCGCGAAAGCCGTGGGTCTTGATGGCGTCTGTGTCACCGAGCATGGCACGGTGTGGGACACGTATCAGATGGAGCGCTTCTCCGCGGAGCACGACTTCCTCGTCATTCCCGGCATGGAAGTTGCCACAGACCTGGGACATATCACCTGTTTCGGCCTCACGGGATATTCGTCCGGCATTCACCGTGCGGAGATCCTGCGCAGAGTCGTACAGGCTTCTGATGGCATCATGATTGCGGCCCACCCCTTTCGCCGTATGTTCGATGATCCGCGCATCAGCGGCTGGCCGAAGATTTACAGCGTCGAAGAAGCGGCGGATCTCACCATCTTCAAGCTGACCGATGAGTTGGAAGTTGTGAATGGCGCTAATAACGCGCAGGAAAACCTCTTTGCTCTTCAGGTAGCGCGAGAACTTGGACGAACAGGGGTCGGCGGTGGTGACGCCCACTCCACCACAGGTATTGGGTCAGGCGCTATCGTTACAGAACGGCGAGTATCCAATGTCTGGGAATTCATCGAGGAGATTCGCGAGGGTCGCTACTATCCCACCGGTTCGCTACTCAAGGGCAGCGACATGTCTTACTGGGAAGAGCGCGCCGATGACCTTGCTGCCGTAGGAGTGAGATGACCGTCGCAAGCGCGTCGGACAACACGCCATTCCCTTTGACGTTCGTCTCGCTTGACCTGGAAACTACGGGGCTGAACGCGGAGAGCGATCGCATCATTGAGGTCGGTGCAGTCAAGGTTGAGCAGGGCAGAGTTATTGACAGCTTTCAGCGGCTCATCAACCCCGGCCATGCGCTCCCTGATTTCGTCTCTGTGCTGACGGGCATCACAGACATCGATCTTGTTGGCGCGCCTCCGTTCGCTGAGATTGAGGACGAGCTTGCCGCATTCATCGGCGACCTGCCGATGGTGGGGCAGAACTATCAATTCGATCTCGGATTCCTGAACGCGAATGGCGTAAGGCCGACCGGTCCGGTATTCGATACGCTCGACCTCTCCCGAATCCTGAGACCGTCGGCGGCCAACCATGCTCTTGGATGGCTCATCGAAGAGATGGGAATTGTCAACGACAGCCCGCACAGGGCGCTTGCAGACGCGGAGGCGACTGCGCAGGTCTTTCTCACGTTCTGGGACATGATTCTTTCCCTCGACCCGGCCACTTTGGCGATGATCCGTTCACTCTCCGACCGTGCACCACGTGACTGGAGAGCAGGTCCGGTATTTGAGTTAGCTGCGCAGCAGCAAGGGATTGCAAGCGACGGTCCTGAACGAGCTATCCACCGACTAACCGAAAGACTTGGCAAGCCAAGCATTGAATCCGAAGCGCGGCAGCGGAAACTACCCACGACGCAGCATGGAACGGCGGCTATTGGTGCGGCATTCGAGCTAGATGGCGGGCTCGCTCAGGCGCTTGGAGCGTCGTATGAGCCGCGCACACAACAGTTGGAGATGGCACAGGCTGTGCTGGGAACACAGGAAGCGGAGGGGACGCTGCTCCTGGAAGCCCCGCCCGGAACGGGTAAGTCACTGGGCTATCTGATCCCTGCAATCTGGCGGGCGGAGGCTGCTGAAGAGCAGGTAGTCGTTGCCACTTCTACCCGTGGCCTGCAGGAACAGCTCGCCACCAAGGATGTTCCTGTTGCTCTTCGGGCGCTCGGTTTTACGCCGAACGAAGTTCGTGTGGCCGTGCTGAAGGGCAGGGGTAACTACCTTTGTATGGCGCGGCTGCTCTCGCGACTCGGCAGCCTTGAGGTGACACCCGGCGAGGCCGCGTTCTTTGCCCGTCTGATGGTCTGGCTGGAATCGACCGAAAGCGGTGATCTGGGTGAGCTGCCGATGGGTGAACAAGAAGCGGCGCGTTGGTCAACCCTGTCCGCAGGGTCGGAAGACGGACACGGCAACTGCGCCTATGAGCGTGAGGGACTGTGTTTCATCGGCCGGGCACGGAGAGCAGCGCAGGCTGCCCACCTTGTCATCACGAATCATGCACTTCTACTCGCGGACTCGTCCTCTGGTGGCAACATTCTAGGTGAAATCCCTCACGTGATCCTTGATGAGGCGCACAACCTTGAACGTGAGGCCACCGATCACTACAGTCGCAGCATCTCTCACAGCGAAGTCAATGAACTGCTCAACTCGCTTGGAGCAGATTCGGAAGAGGGAAGGCCACGACTACTGACGGCGTCGATGGGCTCACCCGGCTCGTCTGCCGGGACAATGGCTCAGGCGATTGAAGCCGCGGGTGCTGAGGTTGCCGCGGCAGCTCGCAGCGCGGCTAGCCGGGCAGGTCAGTTCTTCAGTGCCGTTGGTGCCATCGCTGCAGGATCACGCTCGGATCGAGGTGGCGATTCCCAGATACGGCTCATTCAGCGGGTCCGGGAAACGGATGAGTGGCGCGAGGCCGTGAAGGCCTGGGAAGACCTTGACGCAACTCTTGCCGCAGTCGCCGACCTGGTAGATTCACGGCTGAGATCGTCACTGCAAACGCAGCAGGTTTGGCAAGGCCCGTCCACGGATGTCGACGACATTGTGAGGCGCACAGCAAACATTCGCGGACGCTTAATGAATGTGATGAGAGACGTGAATCCTGACGACGATATCACATGGCTTGAGACTCCACGTGATCAGCGTGGCAGCCTCTCTTTGAATTGGGCTCCCATGTCTGTTGCGCCGCACCTCGCGGCCGGTCCTTTCACTGACCGCAAGTCCATTGTCCTCTCCAGTGCGACGCTGACGACGGACGATTCTTTTGGATTCATCACTGACCGTTTGGGACTTGAGGAACCGGAAACGCTGCAGGTGAGACTCACGCTGGGGCCGGAGGATGCAGCGGCGGCAATGGTTCCCGCTGACGTGCCAGATCCCAACAACAACGCCTATGGCAAGGCCGTTCAGCAGGCCATTATTGATGTTGCTGTAGCAACGGACGGTAGCGTTCTGGCGTTGTTCACCTCACACGCCTCGTTGCGGCAGACGTACACGAAGGTCAGTTCCATGCTACGAGAGCGCGGCATCAACGTCTTGGGGCAGGGGATTGACGGCGCGCCGGATCGGCTGGCGGAAATCGCTCGACTCCGTAAAGGCATCGTTATCCTCGGCGCGGCGGCATTCTGGGAAGGCGTTGATTTGCCGGGCGACGCGTTGAAGGCGCTCATCGTCACTCGCCTCCCGTTTGATGTGCCATCTGACCCCATAGTCGCAGCACGCGGCGAGACATATGAGAATGCCTTCAGTGAATTCCAGATTCCACGATCACTGCTGCGGTTCAAGCAAGGTGTTGGGCGTCTGCTTCGGAGTACGAAAGACCAGGGCGTGATCATCGTCCTGGATTCACGGGTGCTGAATCGCGCATATGGGGCGGCGTTTATCGACGCGCTCCCCACGTCCAATGTACAGACACCGACGCTTGATCGGCTGGGCAATGAGGTGCAGGACTGGTTCAATACCGATGCCTAGTGACGAGGTGCGACCGCAGGCGAACCGTATCGAATTGACTTCTCCACTTGACCTGCCAACATCCCTGGATGAGGGGCAAGCCTTTGGCTGGACGGCGCCGGATGGCGACCCCGATGGCTGGTGGATCGGAACCATATATGGACACGCCGTTCGTATGCGGCACTTGGATGCAAGGGCTAACAGTCTCGGCGTTCTAGAGGTTTCTGCGCACGACTCCGATTTGCCAGATGATGCTGCTGCGGAAATAGTAACGCGCTACTTGCGCCTTGATGACGACCACTCACAAATCAGGAATGCGCTCTCTGAAGATTCTGTGCTCAGAGAAATCATGGGTCACTGGCCTGGCTTGACCCTGTTGCGTCAGCAACCGTGGGAGTGTCTGGCCAGTTTCATCATCAGTGCCCAATGTCACCTGCCGCGCATTAAGAGGAATATGCAGAACCTGGCTGAAGCGTGTGGCGTCAGCGGTACGGCGTGGGAGGAGACTGTATATCGCGTTCCTGACCCAGTGGCGGTGGCACGCTTGGGGGAGACCGAACTCCGCCGCATTGGATTGGGGTTTCGTGCGCCGTTTCTCGACTCGGCCGCCATCCGCATCTCGGAGGGCGCCGTTGAACTCGACGAATTGCGAACACTGCCGTATGAAGACGCCAAGAACGCGCTGCTGACGTTCAAGGGCATTGGGCCGAAGATCGCCGACTGCATCCTCGCGTTTTCACTGGATCACACAGAGGCGTTCGCAGTAGATAGATGGGTGAGCCGAGCCGTGACGCGTTTGTACTTGGCTGGGGAAAAGACTCCGGAAGACAAGATCGCGGCTTGGGGGCGGGAGCGTTTCGGCAGTTACGCCGCCTATGCGCAACAGCTGCTGTTTCAAGAGGAGCGCGAGGTGGCCATGCGGGAGCGCGCGCTGCCGGGCAGCGTCATGATCCGTCAAAGGCGGCAGAACCGCGCCCCGTCCATTGCCTGACCAACTGCGCCTCGTCATCCCTGTTCAAGACCAGATTGTCCAGCCGCGCCTTCCGCAGCTGGTCGAGGAACTTTCCCATTAGAGGGCCTTGATGCACTCCCATCTCAAGCAGGTCATAGCCGTTCAACTCAGGCTGGACGTGTCTCCACGTTCCGAGATACGAGGCGATTGCCCGCGCTTCCGCGGCATTGCCGGTGAGGTACAGGGCCTCAAGGGCCGCCGGCTCAAATTGGGAAAGGACATCTGTGAAGTTGCTTGGGCGGCCTACTTCTGAGGCCTCACGAAATGCCGCTGATCCGCTCGTCTTCCACAAGCGGATGTCATCGACTGCCCGCCGAGAACTGCCTGCAAGATGGAATGTGTCAATGAGGGTCTCGTATTCCGTGCCCACCGTTGTTGCGATGAGAGCCCAATACACGTCGGCATCGTCGGCGTCATCAGGTCTAACGGCCGCCTCCCGATCGGACATAGAGAAACTGTACAGTCCACTCACCCAATTGGATGCTGTAGGCAGGTGATCTAGAACCCCCCAGGACTGAAGCATATAGAGTCCTTCCACGGGTTTCCTTTCTCGCCAGAGCCGGTTGAATTCGTTGCGCAAGCGGTCTGGGCCTACGGTACCGATATGGGAAGTGTCGCTCTTCAACCACGCCTCGGTTTCCGCGTGCAATCTAAACCGGAGGCGGGAGGCGTAGCGCGCGGCCCGGATCATTCTCGTGGCATCGTCTCGAAACGACCCCGCGTGCAGCGCACGAAGCACTCCTGCCTGTACATCGTTGACGCCACGGTGAGGATCGATTACGCGCCCGAAATCCATAGAACCGATGGAGACGGCGATTGCGTTTGCTGCAAAATCACGGCGCTTCAGATCCGTTTCGATATCTGATGGCGCAACATCAGGCAGCGCGCCGGGCGATGCGTATGTTTCGCTGCGGGCTGTCGCGATATCCATCTCGCGCGTGCCGATAGTCAGCTTGATTGTCATGAATTGTGAGGCGGTGGTTCTTAGGGCTAGCCGAAACTGGACGGCTCTTTGTGCCAGTTCATCAGCGCTCCCTTGGACAACGAGGTCGACTTCAACCGGATCGTGCCCCAGCAGAATATCCCGCACCGCTCCACCGACGATGAAGAGCGTGCCCTGTTCCGCAATCTCGCCGAGAGTACGACACGTTTCCAGCAGATCGGGCTCCAGCCTTTGCCCCAGTTCAAGTGCAATGCTATTGGATATCATGGTTCTTTAATAATCGCATGACCGGTCGATAGAGCGCTTTGACTCATTGAGACAGGCATTCTAGAATCACTGTTAGTATCAATACGCTTCGGATTTCACGGAGCTCAACGGAGGTTTTGGTGGCAACACAAGTTGGAGCAAAGCCAATCGTCTACACGTTGACGACATGCCCTGCGTGCGTCGTGATGAAAGAGGATTGGACCAAACAAGGTATTGAGTTTGAAGAGCGTCAGGTTGACGAGAACCAGGCGTGGCTAGATGAGGCCCGAATCTATGGTGATGTCGTCCCCATCGTTGTTTATCCGGATGGGAAGGTCACCATGGGTTACAAAGACATGATCAGTTGCAATATAGGCTAGATAGGCCAAAGGATTCGAAGAGAGCCCATATGCCGGGCGGAGGAAACGCGATGGCTGAGAAAACGACTGTTGTCACTCCCGAACGATTTGGTTCGGGATTCACATATGACGATTACATCGAGCAGATCAAGGTTAACAAGGACAGGTTTGAGCAGTACTACAACAGCGCTCACCTCTCCGATGATGACGTAGCATTTTTCCGCCGCGCGAAGGATGCCGGCGCGACAAAGATGCTGATCCTCGGTGAGGATTGGTGCCCCGACGTCTTTCGCGGGATGCCGGTTCTCGCAAAGATTGCCGAAGCAGCGGGGATGGACGTTAGTGTTTTCCCGCGAGATGAGAACCTCGACATCATGAACGAGTTCCTCAAGAACGGTGAGTTCATGTCCATTCCTGTGCCCGTGTTCTATACGGACGATCTGGAAGAAATTGCGCATTGGCACGAGCGTCCCGAATCCGCCAATGAAGAAATGCCAAAGATTACTGAAGGCGTGAAGGCTGAGATTGGGGACGAAGATGAGCAGGTGTTCCGCCGCGAAGTGCGTGAGCGGACACAGGCTCGTTATCCTGCATGGCAAGTGGAGACTGTTAGGGAGCTGCGAGAGTTACTCGCAAAGAAGCTGTCCCTCTAATTTGCTTGATAGTTAAGAGGACGGGGCACAGGCCCCGTCCTCTTCTTTTAACTCTGCTGCTAACGTTCGCCGGTGCGACGACGTTCGAGTATACAGCGTGTTGTAATGGCGCGGCGGCGGTCCATAGTTGATAAGACTCGCCCCGGCTGTGATTCAAGTGCCCCACAGGGCATTGAGGTGTGTGGCGGATGGCGACGATCAAGCGTCTTCAGCTGTGGCAAATCATTGTAATCATCGGCGTATTGATTGTTGGTTTCGGTGGCGGCGCATATGCCATCAATGCACAGTTGTCAGGCAATCAAGCCGCCGGGGGCCTCACGGAGAATGAGCAGCTTGTGGCGGTAATGCGTGGGGACCTCATCAACCAGGTACAGACGGGCGGCACGCTTACGCTGCCGCATCGGGAATCGATACGCCTGGGGGCTGGATCCATTGTCAAGGATGTGTTGGTTGAAGAGGGACAAGCCGTTATAGAAGGCCAGGCCCTCTTCACTTTGGATGACGCGACCGCCGCACGCCATGACATGGAAGTTGCGAAGGCGCAGATTGCTCTACGCGACGCGCAGGACGCTCTTGCGAATCTTCTCCCGGACGCGCAAGCAGATCTGGCTGCCGCAGAGGATAACGTCGTGGATGCGGAACGAGCCCTTACCGACCTCGATAAAGAACACCGGGAGAAAATCGAGACGGCGCTGGATGACGTTGATGAACAGGAAGAAAAGTACCGGGATGTTTTCGCCGCATGGCTGGGGGCCACCCTTGACGAGCATGAATCTACACTGCCTCCAAGTGAGCTATTAGCGCGATGGGGAGTCGACTTGGAGGAACTGCTCATCGAGGCTGTTGGCGCCGACAGCGCGAGGGGTATCTATTCCAGGGGCGCTCCGGCAGACGATCCGGCCACCAGGTGGTCGGAAACCATCGTCTACGGCATCGTCAATTTCTACCCGGGGCAGATCGTCGCCACTTGCAAGAGCACTGACGCTCACCCGCTCAACGGGCACTGCCTGCAAAAGGGGTTTGATGACGCCTGGGACGCGCTAACGATGGCTCGCGACGCGTTCGATGATGCGGTTACGGCCCGGGATACCGCGATAAGGGAAGCGCAGACAAAGCTGGACGCGGCACGGAAGGAGCGCGATCAGGCGTTGCTCGCCGTGCGTGATGCCGGAGAGGGAGACGAGGGATATGCTCGTCAACTCAAAGAGGCTGAGCTTTTGACAGCGCAGGTTGCGTTGCGGGATGCGTTGCAGCAACGCGAAGAAACGACCGTCCGCGCTCCAATCGACGGCATTGTCGCCGTCCTCAATGCGGTTCCGGGCGAAGAGCTTGACGTGGAATCGCGGATTGCGGTTGAGATCATTGACACGTCCATCGTGGAGCTTTCAGGGCAGGTGGATGAGACCGATGTGCTGCGAATTAGCTACGGGGATCCGGCCGAAATCACCCTTGACGCGATGCCCGGCCAGGTATTCACCGGTTCAATATCATCAATTTCGTCTGCGGCGCAGCTTCAACAGGGTATCGCGGTCTTCACGGTACTAGTACGCATTGACGTCCCTCTGGACGTTGACCTAAGGGAAGGTATGAACGCGAACGCCCGCATGGCCGTAGAGGAGGAGTTCAACGTTTTGCTGGTTCCGGTGCAATCAATCTACGGCACGTTCCAGGCGCCAATACTCCGTGTCATGGCGGACGGCGAGACAACGTCACGACCGGTGACGCTGGGGGACAACGACGGCTTCTGGGTTGTTGTTGAGAGCGGCGTCAATGAGGGCGACGAGGTCATCATGCACGTGTCCGAGGCGGATGAATTTGGCGTGTTCGGTGGCGGCCCGGGATTCCAGCGCCAGACAACCCGGACTGTCCGGGTTGTCAACTAGCGGCGTTCGAGCGGCAGGCAGCCCGGAGTGGCGATGTGATTGAACTGGTCAACGTCACCAAGACCTATCGAATGGGTGAGGTTGAGATTAACGCCTTGCGCGGTGTCAATCTGACTGTCAATGATGGCGAGATGGTCGCTGTCATGGGAGCCTCGGGTTCCGGCAAATCGACTCTGATGAACATTCTTGGTTGCCTTGATGTTCCTACGTCCGGACAATACTCGCTTGACGGCGTCAGTGTTGGGCGGCTGTCCGATTCACGGCTGGCGGCGATTCGGAACCGCAAGATCGGCTTTGTGTTTCAGAGCTACAACCTGTTGCCGCGCCTCACCGCGGAGTCGAACGTCGAACTGCCGCTTTTGTATGCGCGAAAGGGCGGTAGCGCGCGTTTGGCGCGAGAAACGTTGGGGCGGGTTGGACTTGCGGACAGGACGGGCCATCGTCCAACGGAAATGTCCGGTGGACAGCAACAAAGGGTTGCCATTGCGCGGGCGCTGGTCAATGAGCCGTCCATCCTGCTTGCCGACGAGCCAACAGGCAACCTGGATACCCGCTCAAGCCTGGAGATTATTGAACTGCTCAGGGAGCTCAATCGGACATCTGCGATTACGGTCATCATCGTCACCCACGAAGAGGACATCGCGCGTTTCGCTGAGCGAAGGATCCTGATGCGGGACGGTGAAGTGGTGAGTGATGAGAAAGCGGGGGCGGAGTGAGTCCGCAGCGCACACTCCTCTCCGCCTTGCAATCCGTGGGGGCGAACAAGCTCCGAAGCCTGCTCACGCTCCTCGGCATCGTGATTGGCGTGGCGGCGGTAATCTCGCTCATGTCCATCGGGCGTGGCGTCCAGGATTCTGTCACGTCTTTCATCCAGGAGTTGGGCACCAACATCCTCTTTGTTAGCTCTTCAGACGGGACACTGACACTGGACGACGCGTACGCGCTTGTGGATCCGGTGCTTGCCCCCTCGGTTGACCAGGTTGCACCGGAGATCAACTCGTTCGGCAATGTGACCACAATCGATGATTTTGGGGCGCGCAGCCTTTCCGCTGAGATCACGGGCGTGACGCCCGAGTATCAGGACGTGCGAGATTACGAGGTTGCCAACGGAAGCTTCATCGGCATTCCCCATGTTTCTGCCGCGTCTGACGTGGCAGTCCTCGGCTCGCAGGCGGCGGTGGATCTCTTCCTGGGGCGTAATCCAGTCGGACAGACCATCACCATTAATGGTCGCAAGATGACCGTCATCGGCGTCCTGGAGAGCAGAGGAGGAGGGGCGTTTGGTTTTGAGGACAACAGCGTCCTCATTCCCATCACAACTGCCTACCGCCGCATCAGCGCAGATCGAAGTGTTGAGGGTACCGTCACCGTTGACACCATCAGCGTGCTGGTCGGCGATGTCGACAATATGGAGCGGGCTGAGGACGAAGTTAGTCGGATCCTACGTCTACGACATCGCATCACGGATGAGGACGACTTTGAGGTCAGGAATCAGCAGCAAGCGCTGGAGGCTTTTCAGGACACGACGCAGGCCTTTGTGCTCTTCCTGGGTTCGATTGCAGGAATCTCCCTGATCGTTGGCGGGATCGGAATTATGAACATCATGTTGGTCTCCGTTACAGAGCGGACACGGGAAATCGGTATCCGCAAGGCGGTGGGAGCCCGACGATGGGACATACTCTCACAGTTCGTGCTGGAGGCCGTGCTGCTGAGCCTGGGCGGCGGAATCATCGGGGTGCTTCTGGGAATGCTCATTGCGCAGGGAATGAATGTCACGCTGCTGGCTCAAGAAGATATCCGAACGGTGGTGAGCACGGATATTACGGCGCTGGCGTTGGGCGTTTCCATGCTCATTGGTCTGGTATTCGGCATCTATCCCGCAATGCGGGCCGCCGCGCTGCATCCAATAGAAGCACTTAGATACGAGTAAGGAATGACGAGATGGACGGTCAACCGATTGAATCGATGGATGAGGAAAAGGCCGGCGGGCCGGGCGCGCGTGTATTCCTGGGAATAGCAGGGCTGGTGTTGGTCGTCGGGCTGAGTATCGGCGGTGCGTTTGGGATCGGCGTGCAGGTTGGGCAATCACAGGCAGAGGATGTCGAAGAGGTTCCACCACTGGCGATATCCGCCGAGGAGTCGGCACCTATTGCGGAGACGGCCGAAGACGTTGATACGCAGACCGTGACATTTGGGCCGGGCGGTGGTGAGATTCCGCCGGAGGCGATTCAGCAGATGCGGGCGCAGGGTGCCACGGAAGCTGACATAGCCGCCATCCGTGCCCAGTTCGGACAGTTCCAACGTGGCCAGGGAGCGGGTTTTCCACAGGGTCGCCCGGGGTTTGTGGCGGGAACGGGTGATACGGATAGCGGGGAAATCGGGACGCGTATGAACGGAACCATTGAATCCATAGACGGAAACACGATTACGTTAATGACGCCGACGGGCCTGCAGCGCATATCGACGATCTCCGGAACCCGCATCACCGTCACGCAATCCGGTGAAATTGATGACCTGAGCATCGGTGACCGTGTGACAGTGGCCGTCGTTCCCGGCCCCGAGCAAGATGTGTTGGAGGCTGCGAGCATCACTGCGGTTTCTGTCGACGAATAGGTAGCATGCAATAATAGAGACGCTATGACAGCACAGCGCGCGCGTCTTTCTGTTCCCCTTCTTGACCGACTTGTGCCCCGCTATCGGGACATGAAACCCTACGAGCCTGTCGCGCCGCCGGAGCGTCTCCAGGCGGAGAGTGATGCAGGTGAAGAGGGGATCGTCCGGCTGAATGCGAACGAGAATCCTTACGGCCCACCACCCCGCGTCCGAGCGCTCATAGAATCGTTCGATGCCGCCAACATCTACCCGGACCCGGATCACGCTTCGCTGCGAGCCTGCCTTGCGGAGTACACGGGTTTCGATGCGGAGCGCATCGTCGCTGGGTCGGGTAGCGACGAGCTCATTGCCCTGTTGGCACGGTTATTCGTGGGGCCTGAGGACACAATCGTCGCTGCGACACCGACCTTTGGCATGTACGCGGTCGAGACCGACCTTGCTGGCGCTCGCTTTGTTGGTGTTCCGCGCAGCCAGGATGATTTCTCCATTGATTTGCCCAGCCTTGTGGAGGCGGCGCGTGAGGCGTCAATCGTGTTTTTCTCGACGCCCAACAACCCGACCGGCAACAGTGTGACCGAAGAAGAGATTCGAGCCGTCGCGGAGACTGAAGCCCTTACGATTGTTGATGAGGCGTACGCGGAATTTTCCGGAAAGTCACTCATGTACCTGGTGGATGAGTACCCGAACGTCATCTTTCTGCGAACGTTCAGCAAGTGGGCCGGGCTGGCAGGGCTGCGCGTCGGCTATGGCATTTTCCCCGCTGATCTGGCCGCCATCCTCATGACCGTGAAGCCGCCGTATAACGTCAACACTCTGGCGCAGGCGGCAGCCATTGCGGCGATCGAAGACCTGGAGGTGGCAATGGCGACGGTGAATACTATTGTGAACGAGCGCGCCGTCCTGCTAGAGGGTTTGCGGTCATTGCCTAATGTCCAGGTCTTCCCGTCGGACGCGAATTTCCTGCTCGTACGCTTTCTCGCGCACAACGCTCAAGAGTTGCACGCTTCTCTGCTGAAGCGTGGCATCGCCCTGCGCCATTTCAACACTCCGGAGTTGCGCGACTGCATCCGCATCTCAGTTGGACGACCGCGGGATCATGAACGGCTGCTTGAAGCCGTGCGCGAGGAAATGGAGGCCCGGAAATGACAGGGCAGGAATCAGCTGCGCCCCGCCAGGCCTCCGTCCGGCGCGAGACAAGGGAGACCGTTGTTGAAGTATCGATCAACCTTGACGGTCGCGCGCAACATGACGTGAGCACCGGCTCGCTGATGCTCGACCATCTGATAGATCAACTTGGTCGGCACAGCGGCTTCGATCTCACCGTGCGCGCCGAGGGATTGAATGATCCGGACGGCCACCACACCGCGGAGGACACGGGCATCGTGATCGGACGTGCGCTCGCCGAGGCCCTGGGAGACCGCACCGGCATTCGCCGCATGGCTCATGAGACGGTCCCGTTGGATGACGCGTTAATGACATCGGTGGTGGATCTGGGCGGGCGTGGTTACGCAGCTATCGGCTTGCAGTTCAGTACGGGGATGATTGGCGATCTGCGATCTGAGCTGGTCGGCCACGTGCTGGAGTCAATGGCGCGGGAGGGGCGCATCAATCTGCATGTTGTCCAGCACGCCGGCGTCAATGACCACCATATCGCTGAGGCCACGTTCAAGGCGCTGGCAAAGGCGCTGGATACGGCCACGCGTCGTGATGAGCGGTTTGCGGGTATCGCGCCGTCCACCAAGGGCACGCTGACAGACTAGGGAGGATTCCCCTCTCCTCAGGGAGAGGGGGCTAATCGCTCTCCACCACCTCGAATCGGTAGTCCTCGATGACAGGGTTCGCGAGCAGCTGGCGGCACATCTCCGTCGTTCGAGACTCGGCTGCTTCCTGTGACGGGGCTTCCCCAAGCTGCACCTCAAGATACCGACCCGCCCGCACAGCAGAGACGGAATCATACCCCAGGTTCTTCAGCCCGCCCAGGATAGACAGCCCTTGCGGATCCACAACGCCCGGCTTCGGCGTCACATAGATGCGGGCCAGATAATTCGGCATGCTGCGAGTGGACGTGTCGCCCGCCGCTCAGTTCTTTGCGGAGTTGCCCGCGTTGTTGGCATCACTGCGGCCGCGCACCCGCTGAACGGCCATGACGCCAAGCGTTCCGGCAAGCGTGCCGAATATCACGGGCAGGAATAATTTGACCGGTAGTGGCATCTCGCTTAACTGGGAGACGCCCCACACGGTGTTGACTGCGCCCACGATCGTGTACACCATGATTGCCGCCGCGCACCCGATGAGAGTGCTGCCGACAATCCGCCCGATGCTCACAGGGCAAGCTCCTTGGAGGTGAGCCGCTGATACACGTCGCGGTACTTGTCGATTGTCTGTTGCACGATGTCGTCCGGCAACTCCGGCGCGGGTGGCTCACGATCCCAACCCGACCCTGTCAGCCAATCGCGGATGATCTGCTTGTCAAAGCTCGGCTGTGACTTGCCGGCCTCATAGATGGTGGCATCCCAGTAGCGGGACGAGTCCGGCGTCAGCAGCTCATCGATCACAGAGATCTTGCCGTCGATGATGCCAAACTCGAACTTGGTGTCCGCCAGGATCACGCCCATCGCCCGTGCGTATTCGGACGCCATCCGGTAGAGCGCGAGGCTGTGTTCTTCAAGCGGCCATGCGATGTTGCCGCCCACCAGCTTCCACAGCTCGTCTAACGTCAGAGGCTGATCGTGCCCAGTCTCCTCCTTGGTGGTGGGCGTAAATAGGGGCTGCTCAAACGCCTGCGAATCAACCATATCGGAGGGCAACTCAATGCCCTGGACTGTGCCGGACTTCCGGTATTCCGCCAACGCGGAGCCGGTGATGTAACCACGGACGACGCACTCGATGTCGATGCGCTCCGCCTTCTTGACCACCATCCCGCGGCGAGCGACCGCCTCATCGAGGTCGCCAAGCTTGTATTGATTGGCCACCTCCGGCTCATGCGCCATGCCAATGAAGTGATTGGGAAACTCATGGCCGGAACGGCGGAACCAGAACGCGGAAATCTCGGAGAGAACAATGCCGCGCCCGGGGACACCTGTTGGCAGCACGACATCAAATGCGGAGACCCGATCCGTGGCGACGAGCAGAAGCGTATCGTCGCCGAGGTCATACGTATCGCGAACCTTGCCGCGATGGATCATGGGGAAGTCGAGTTGTGTTTCAATCAGGGCGTCCGTCATAGCCTCATTGTAGCGCACGGGATGGGGCTGGCGGGCGATGTTATGTTGCGTTGTGGCGTAGAATTATGAGAGCGCGGTTGAAATAGCGAGGAGGCGAAAAGATGTTGTTGAGCACGTACATCGGGTTGATTGTGCGGCCCGTTCACACGCTTCAGCAGATTGTGGCTGATCGGCCGGTGGGGCTGGGCCTGCTGACGCTGTTGATCGTGGCGATTCTGAACGGCGTTGTCTCATTTGGCCTGGGATTTGACACGGCGGCACTTGAAGAATTCTCCGATGAAGAAATCACTATTGGCGCTGGCTTCGTCATCATCGGAACTATCTTGTTTGTCGCTTTTGTCGTGGTTGAATTGGGTTTCTTCTCCCTGATCGTGCATCTCATCTCGAAGCTGTTCGGCGGCGACGGGGCGTACACGGGGATGTTGGCCGGCTTGATGATGCTCTCTATCCTCAGCCTGATTCCGGTGGTTCCCGGACTGCTTGATGCGTTGGCCACTGGAGTGGGCGAAGCAGCTGAGGGCGAGTCGTCTCCCTTTGAGGCGATAGGCGTCGTTGTCAGCATCGCTGTGGCGGTCTGGAGCGTTATCCTCGGCATCATCCTGATCCGGGAGAATTACAGACTGAGCACAGGAATGGCAGTGCTGAGTGGCATTGCGTCTGTCATCGCTGCGGCTATTGTGGCGATAATCCTGTTCATCCTGCTGATCATCGTCCTCGTTGCCATCGTCCTAGGGCTGGGCATCGCTACGGGCTAGCACTATCCAACAGAATCCGCGACCACACAAAACGAGAGACCTGAGGGCGGCGCGACAGCGCCGCCCTCGCTCTTTTGCGCTCGCCACCCGCGTACTATGGATTGATGTTTATTGATCCTTCGGCGAGTGGTGATGCCCAGAGCGTGGGCGTGCCGGGGCCGCAGAAACGCAAGCGGCCCGTAACGTTCTATCTGCGGGGCATCGTGCGCACACCCTCATACTCATTCAGCGATATCGCCATCGACCAGCCGATATGGCGCGGAACAGCCTTGTTGCTCGTCGGTTTGGCCGTGGCAGGGGCGCTGTTCGGTCTCGGCGGTCTGACCCCCGATTTCGAAGGCCTGCAGGGAGTGGTCATTGGTTTTGTAGGATTCGTCTTGGGCGGATACACGGCCTTTCTGTTCTTGATGGTGTTGCTCCATCTCATTGGCAAGGCGTTTGAGGGCGAGGCAAGCATCGCGGAAGAACTCTCAGCGATGACCTGGGCTGCGTTGTCGTTCTGGCTCCTTGTCCCAACTGCGCTGCTATGGCTGGTTGCAGGTGGTGCGCAGGCGTGGATCATGGTGTTGGGAGTCACTGTGACAGCCCTGGCCGCGATTCGCCTCTCATACATCGCCATCCGTGAGGCAAATCGATTCATTGGCACGCAGGCCATCCTGACCATGCTGATGCTGCCGCTGGGGCTGGGTTTGTCGGCCATTGCAGTCTTCTTCATATTCGCGTTCGGCACGCTGATTCTTGAGTAGGCTGCACAAGTAGACCCATCGCGTATACTGTGGGCAGAAACAGGGAGGCAGTATGACGATTCCAAGCGGACTCGAGTTGATCCTGATCTTGGCGATTATCCTATTGATATTCGGGGGTGCTAAGCTGCCCGGCCTTGCCCGCTCAATGGGAAGCTCGATTCGGGAGTTCCGCAAGGGAGCAGAACTGGAAGAGAGCAAGCCGTCCGAAGACGCCAAGGACAGCACGGAGTCGGATTCAACGACTGCTAAGACCTAACGCCCTGAGACCAACCTGGGCAATATAGGCGCCGCCCAATGGGCGGCGTTCTTTTCTGGCCCCCACAATTCTTGTCCGTCATTCCCGCTTAAGCGGGTACCCGCTCACGAGCTTCGCCTCCTCTGCCAAGCCGCGAATCGTGCCATGAGTAGCCCAATCTCATAAAGCACCCATATTGGGATTCCCCAGATGACCATGTTGATTGGGTCGCCCGTGGGTGTGATGATTGCTGCGGCAACAAATGAGAGCAGGATTGCTCCCTTGCGCTTTGTCCGCAGGCTTGCCGGATCGATGATGTCGATGCGCGCAAGCAGGTACATGATGACCGGCAACTCAAAGAGCAGGCCCATTGCAAAGATGAGCCAGACTGTCGTGCCCACTATGCTGTCGATGCGTATCTGTGGCTCAATATCCTCGCCAAGAAACTGGGGCAGGATCTGCATCATCACGGGGATAGGCACAAAGAACGCAAAAAGGATTCCCGCCGCAAATAGAGTGCTCACGATCGGCAGGGCGATATAGACAAAGCGTTTCTCAGTGCCGGTCAGCGCAGGGCGGACGAACATGATGGTCTGGTAGAGGATCATCGGGAACGCGACGATGATCCCTCCCAAGAGGGCAATCTTCATGCGGACGCGCACACCCTCAAGTACATCGATCTGCACCACTTCGATGTCATCAGGGAACGGAATCAGCAGAACGTCAATGAGGCGGTTTCCGATGGCAAACGCGCCGACCGCTCCGATGCCCACCACGATGAAAGTCCACATGAGCCGTGTCCGTAATTCCCGCAGATGCGCGGACAGCGGCATCGTCGTGCCCGATACGCCCTCCGGCTCAGGCAATGTCACCGACTGTCCTCCGGCTCGGGTTTTTCAGCAGACTGCTCACTTTCCTCAGAGGAGGTTGGTTCCTCCGGTGATGTCTCAGCCCGGCCGGTGTTTGAGCGGCCCTCCGATAGATCAAGAGGACGCCGGAGTCGCGATTCAACGTCTCGAATAGATTCACGAGCGGAGCGAAGAGGCTCGGTCTCCTCTCGCGCCTGGGTCTGCAGATCTTCCGTCATGGAGTTGATGGTGCGGCGCGCGCGCGCGACGAGACGACCTATCTCGCCCGCAATCTCCGCTGCCCGTGACGGCCCGACGATGATGATGGCCAGGCCGGCGAGAAAGAGAAGCTCAAACCCCCCGACGTTCAAGAAGTCCATATGGAAAGTGTATCTGACTGTTTTCTCGGTTCGCGATCAGTGTCAGGTTGTGTTCCAATCGGCATCCTGCGTTCCGGCTTGCGCGAAATGAGAGGACAGGAAAGAGGACGCCCGTCGCTGTTATGATTGGCGGGTAGGGGCCGCTGACCTTTTGTCGTCGGAGGAGTATGGGTGGCTGAAGCGGACGAGCTGGTCTTAAGCCTGTTAGTTCTCTTACCGTTCGTTGGCGGTCTGGCTCTTATTCTCGTTCCGGGCCGTCAGCCCAACACCATCCGTGGCATCGCCACCGCCGTCACGGGCATCACCTTCGCGCTCTCCATCTATCTGACCCTACGTCACTATTTGGGCGCTCCGGCAGGGGCAGAGTTCTGGCCGCTGACCCGCGTCGAGTGGCTTCCGAGCCTTGGTATTGGTTTCACGCTGGGTGTGGACGGCATCTCCGTGCTGATGGTGCTGTTGAACGGCGTTGTTGCCTTTGCCGGAACACTGGTCGCCTGGCGCCTTCCTGATAGAACCAAGGAATTCTTCGTCCTCTTCCTGCTGCTCATCGCGGGCGTCTACGGCGTCTTTGTTGCCCTCGACCTCTTTTTCTTCTTCTTCTTCTACGAACTCGCTGTTATCCCCATGTACTTGCTGATCGGCGTGTGGGGCAGTTCGACGGACTTCCGTTCCTACGTGCCGCCGCTATTGTTCAGCCGCACGAAGGAATACAGCGCGATGAAGCTGACGATTATGCTCAGCCTCGGCAGCGTCCTGGTGTGGGTGGCTCTGATTGCGCTCTATATCTTCGCGGACAATCCCACGTTCGACTTCCTCAGCCTGCGTGATAACGAGGAATACTCACGCGAATTCCAGCTGCTCTTCTTCCCGATTGTCGCCGTCGGATTCGGCGTGCTGGCAGGACTGTGGCCGTTCCACACGTGGTCGCCCGACGGGCACGTTGCCGCGCCGACGTCCGTCAGCATGCTGCACGCCGGTGTCCTCATGAAGCTGGGCGCGTACGGCATCCTCCGGATCGGGATGGATCTGTTCCCGGAAGGGGCGGAAGCATGGATGCCGGTCCTGATCATCCTCGCGACGATCAATGTCGTTTACGGCGCGATATCCGCCTTGGGACAGCGCGATCTCAAATACGTCATCGGCTATTCCAGCGTCAGTCACATGGGCTACGTAATCATGGGACTAGCGACGCTTGACCCACTAGGTGTGAACGGCGCAGTGCTGCAGATGTTCTCACATGGCGTGATGACGGCCCTCTTCTTCGTGCTCGTCGGCGCCGTCTATGACCGCGCGCACATCAGGGACATCGGTGTGCTGGAGGGGTTAGCCAAGCGTATGGGAGGTACGGCGACGTTCTTCGCCATCGCAGGCTTAGCCTCGCTGGGGCTTCCGGGCCTCAGCGGATTCGTCGCGGAGTTGCTGGTATTTATCGGCGCGTTCAATACGTATCCGTTAGTGGGTGTGCTGGGCGTGTTTGCGGCGGCGGTCACGGCCGTATACGTGCTGCGGCTGCTGGGCAAGGTCTTCTTTGGACCCGTCAGTGAGCGATGGCAAGGGCTTACGGACGCATCACGTGTGGAACTCGCCGCCGGCGGACTGCTCATCGCATTCATCGTTGCCATCGGCCTCTGGCCGTTCCCGTGGATCGAGTTGATTGACGGCGACGTGACGGCGCTACTGGGGAGGATTGGGTGAGTACCCGAGGGTTCGTTGACACTATGTTTGAGCGACACATAGACTGGCCGACAGGAGTGCAGGGGAATGCCAGCTGAGTATGCCTTCAACTGGGCCGCTGTGGGAATTGCCGCTATTTTCGGTTTCGGCGGCGTTGCATCTTTCTTTGTCATCTCTTGGATTCTCGCGCCGCACCGCGCCACCAGCCTGACCGGCATTGCCTATGAGTGCGGCATCCTGCCGACGGGCGAGGGCAACACCCGCTACAACGTTCGCTACTACCTATTCGCTCTCTTCTTCCTGATTTTTGCGGTGGAGACAGTCTTCCTCTTCCCATGGGCGTTCGTGTTCCTTGATCTGCCCGCCGCCGCTTTCTATTCAATGGTGATCTTTCTTGTTGTGTTGTTCTTCGGCTTGGTGTACGCATGGCGTAAGGGGGTGTTGTCCTGGCGATGAATATTGAACCCGCAGGCGGGCAGGGTGGCACGGGGCAAGGCCCTGTCATCTCCACACCGGAGTCCCGCATGGCGTTGCAGAATATCGCGGCGCATCAGAAAAGCGGCCTCTCAGGTGTGGTTACGCTAAAGACGGAGGAACTCTTTGCGATGGCGCGAAAATCCTCGCTGTGGCCGCTCACGTTTGGGTTGGCTTGCTGTGCAATTGAGATGATTTCCGCCTATATGCCCAAGCATGATTTCGACCGCTATGGCGTCGTTACGTGGCCCTCGCCGCGCCAATCCGACGTCATGATTGTGGCGGGAACGGTCGTCAAGAAGATGGCTGAACCAATCAAGCTCCTTTACGAGCAGATGCCCGCGCCCAAATGGGTTATCGCGATGGGATCGTGCGCGACCTGTGGTGGCCCGTATGTCCGCTCCTATTCCGTTGTGATGGGCGTGGATCAGATCATCCCCGTGGATGTCTATGTGCCCGGCTGCCCGCCGCGCCCGGAGGCGTTGCAGCACGGAATCCTTGAACTCCAACGGAAGATACAGGACGAGCCCAAGCTCAAGAGGGGTCTCTAGGTGACATCGGGAGACCGGTCTGAGGACTCCGCCGCGTCCTCACCAATTGAGGCGCGCGTGCGAGAGATTGCAGCCGACAACGCGCAGTCCGTCGAGTATTCATTCGATGAACTTGAACTGCGTGTCTCCCGCGAGTCCGTCGTTGACGTGTGTGCCGCGCTCAAGTCCGACCCGGAACTGGATTTCAACTATCTCCGCTGCCTGTCCGTCGTCGACTGGCAGGACGAGCTGGAGGCGGTCTACCATCTCGCCTCGCTGAGTCACCCGCACAAGATGGTGGTCAAGACACGCGCGCCAATAGACGATCCATGGATTCCGACGATGATCGGCGTCTGGAAGGGCGCGGACTGGCACGAACGCGAAGGACATGACCTCTTTGGCCTAGAGTTTCGCGGGCATCCGGACCTGTCGCCACTGATCCTCTATGAGGGTTTCGAGGGATTCCCGGGACGCAAGAGCTATGACATTCCGGAGCAGGTGACGTTCTATGGCGACTGATACCGGAATGTCTGCCAACATCGCGCGCGACCCCGTCACGGAGCAGGCGGAGTTGAGCATTAACATGGGTCCGCAGCATCCCGCCACGCACGGCGTATTCCGCATGGTGCTCACGCTCGACGGCGAGCGCGTCGTTGACGTCTATCCCCACATCGGCTATTTGCATCGCGGCTCCGAGCGGTTGGCGGAAGGCGAGAATTTTCAGCAGATAACCACGCTCTTTGACCGCCTCGACTATGTAGCCAACTTCAACAATGAGTGGGTCTATGTCCGCGCGGTCGAGAAGGCGATGGGCGTGGATGTTCCTGAACGCGCCGACTACATCCGCCTGATTCTTTCGGAACTCAACCGTATCGCGAGTCACCTCCTGTTTTACGGCACATACGGACTGGACACCGGCGCGATGAACCCGGTGATGATTGGCTTTCGCGACCGGGAGCGGATCCAACAGATATTCGAGGGCGTTACCGGCGCGCGCATGATGCACAACTATTTCCGCATCGGCGGCGTCAAGGAAGACCTGCCGGACGGATTCGTCCCCGCTGTGCGCTCCTTGTTGGATCAGCTCAAGGTTGGATATGAAGAGGCGCGGGGCACGCTCACGGAGAGCGAGATATTTATCGAACGCACTGCCGGCATCGGGGCGATACCGCCGGAGGATTTGCTTGACTACGGCGTGACAGGACCGCTGCTGCGCGCGGCTGGCATCGACTATGACATTCGCAAGGCCGATCCCTATTCCGTCTACGAGGAAATGGATTTCCGAGTTCCGACTGGACAGACGGGGGACTGTTATGACCGCTACATGGTACGGATGCTGGAGATCGAACAGTCTATTTCGATCGTCGCGCAGGCCCTGGACAGACTTCCGGACGGGCCGGTCATGGGCCGTGTGCCGCGCATCCTCCGCCCGCCGGAAGGGGACGTATATGTCCACGGTGAGAACCCGCGCGGCGATCTGGGCGTCTATCTTGTTTCGTCCGGCGGTACGGTCCAGCCCTATCGCCTCAAGATTCGTGGCCCGAGCTTCTGCAATCTCATGGCGCTGCCGGCTATGATTCGTGGCTCCTACCTGGCAGACGCCACAGTTATTCTCGGCTCCATGGATATCGTTCTTGGTGAGGTCGATCGATGAGCCTGCTTGACCTCATCACCATTGCCATCGTCGTCTTTGTGCTTTTCAACGGCATACTGACTGCCGTGCTCGGCGTGATTTGGGCCGAACGCAAGGCGCTTGCGCGTTTACAGCAGCGAGTGGGACCGTCACGAACCGGCCCGTCAGGCATCCTGCAGACGGCAGCGGATGCCATCAAGCTGATGCTCAAGGAGGACGTGCGTCCCGGCAGCGTCAACATTGTTATCTTCTATGTCGCGCCTCTGCTTATCTTCACACCGATCTTCATGCTCTGGATGGTGCTGCCGTTTGGTCCCGACTGGGTGCTGAGTGATCTGGACATCGGGCTCTTCTATATCGTCGCCATCCTTGGGCTGTCCGTTGTAGGCCATGTGCTGGCCGGATGGGCCTCCAACAACAAGTACGCGCTGCTGGGGAGCGCACGCAACGCCGCGCAGTTGATCAGCTATGAACTGCCGCTCGTATTTGCCGTTCTGGCCGTGGGGCTATTGGCACAAACAGCGACAGATCGCCCGTTCAGCCTTGCCGGCATCGTCGAGGCGCAGGGCAGTGTGCCGTACCTGGTGATTATGCCGCTGGGCTTCATTCTCTTCCTTGTGGGCGCGTTGGCGGAGACTGCGCGTATTCCCTTTGACATACCGCACGCGGAGGAAGAGATTGTCGGCGGGGCATTCGTCGAATACTCAGGCATCCGCTGGGGCGTGTTCTTCCTGACCGAATATGCAGGGCTGGCGACGATGGCCTTCCTGGCGACAATTCTGTTTCTGGGCGGGTGGACGGGGCCATTCTCCGACCAGGTCCCGATCCTTCAACCCTTCTATCTGTTAGTCAAGATGGCTGGCATCATCCTCGTCGTGTTCTGGATACGTGCGCCGCTGCCACGCCTCCGCATCGACCAGCTCATGGCGTTCGCGTGGAAACTCGCCATTCCGGCGTCACTCATGAATCTCCTGGTCGTGGCGACCATCGTGTGGGTACAGCATCAGAACGGTTGGGAGCTGTGGGTGACAAGTGTGACAATCAGTGTTGTGAGCATCGTGCTGGCTGTGGCAACCGGCATCTTCATACAGCGACGCAGAGAACAGAGACTTCGGCAATTCAGGCAAAGGTGGGCGCAATAGTCATGTTGGGAACATTCAAGAGTCTGCTAACAACGATGAAGCTGGCACTCAAGCCGCCCGTGACGGCGGAATATCCGTCCGTCGCTCCCACTCTCGCGCCCCGGTTCATGGCGCACCCCGTGCTCACGTGGGATAAGGATGTGCCGGAGCCGTATTGTACCGGCTGCCTCGTCTGTATGCGCATCTGTCCCACGGACTGTATCGATGTCGCAATGATGGACAACCCTAAGCACGCGGAAGGCGACAGCTCCCGCCGCAAGATCGTTGATTACTTTGATCTGAACGTCGCCGACTGCATCATGTGCGGCCTGTGTGTTGAGTACTGCAACTTCGATGCGATCATCATGTCGGACAACTTCGACGCCAGCCAATATGCCCGCCCGAATCTCGTTTTCGATCTGGAGCAATTGCTTGAAGCGGGTAAGGAACAGGAGGCCAAGGGACGATGGTCCCCGCCTGAAGCGAAGAAATCACAACGCCGTACTGCCGCGCAGGCCGGTGGGACCCCAGCGGCCGGAACCGCAGCATCGAGCGATGATCGCGTAGCCGCCGCGCGAGCCCGTGCGGCTGAACTGCGCGCCCAACGTGCCGCAGAACGTGGCGAGCCAGTACCTGTTGAGTTGGAGACAACCACTGCTGAGTCGACTTCCGGCGACGCGCCTGCAGTTGATCCTCGTGTAGCCGCCGCCCGTGCTAAGGCTGCTGAACTTCGCGCCCAGCGCGCCGCTGAGCGTGGCGAAACCCCGCCTGCGGAGGCGACAACAGCTACTCCAGAACAGGCTGAAAGTGACACGCCCGCTGTTGATCCTCGTGTGGCCGAATCCCGACGAAAGGCTGCGGAGCTCCGTGCCCAACGCGCCGCAGAGCGTGGCGAAGCCCCGCCGGCAGAAGCGGGCGCGCCTGCATCCGGAACCGAAAACGCCGAAGCCAAACCCGTTGATCCACGAGTGGTTGAGGCTCGTGCCCGTGCCGCTGAACTCCGCGCCCAAAGAGCCGCGGAACGCGCGGCGCAGGAAGCTGCAAATGCAGATTCCTCCAATAGTGAATCCGAGTCCGACGAATCCAAACCCGGGACGGATACCGAATGATCGAGACCGCGATACTGGGGGCAATTGGGATAATCACCGTCGCAGTAGCCGTCGGCGTTGTCGCAACCCGGAGCGTCGTCTATGCCGCGGTATTCCTCCTGATCTCGCTTGTCGGCGTGGCGGCTCTGTTCCTGATGATGCTGGCGGAGTTCATTGCACTCGCACAGGTGCTTATCTACGGCGGCGCAATCACAGTTGTCCTTCTGTTTGCGATCATGCTGACCCGCGCGCCGGAGCAGACCAATGTTCAGGACAACGCACAACGTCCGCTGGCAGCGATGGCCTGCGTGGGGCTGTTCGCGCTCCTTGTGGCGGCTGCGTTGGCGACACCATGGCGCACCCGTGAACCGGGCGCCGATCCTATGGCCGAGTTCACGGCATTAAGTGAGTTGCTCTTCAGCGATTTTCTGATTCCGTTTGAGATTGCATCGCTGGTGCTGTTGGTGGCGCTGGTGGGTGCTGTTGTGCTGACACGGAGCGGGAGAGAGGGCGCATGACAGTCCTCGAATTCATGCTGATCCTCGGCGCGGCCCTGTTCTGCCTGGGGCTGTACGGCGTGCTGGCCCGGCGCAATGCCGTCCTTGTTCTGATGTCGATCGAATTGATGCTGAACGCCGTCAACGTCCATCTCATCGCCTTTGCTCGCTATGTGGTCGGCACTGAGGCCATCGCCCACGTGCTGATCATCTTTGTGATTACCATTGCGGCGGCGGAAGTCGGACTTGCGCTCGCTATCGTTCTTCGCATGTTCAGAAACTGGGAGACGGTCAATCTGGACCGCATCTCCACCTTGCAGCAGTAGGGGATTCAAAGAGTGACGGCCCTGCTTGACGCAATCCCGATTGGCGCTGAGCAGGCGTGGCTTGTTGCCGCGCTGCCGTTGGCCGCATTCGTGATTCTTGCAATCGGGCGGCTCCAGATTCTTCCGCAGGCCGCGTCCTGGGTCAGCGTCGCCGCCATTGGCATCGCGTTCATCGGATCGCTCGGTGTGCTGGGTGACTATCTTGTCGACGGTGAATACGTCGGCTCCGTGGTCTGGCTATCTGTGGGCGGCTCTGAGTTTGGGTTGAGCTACATCGTCGACAGCCTGTCTGTGATGATGATCATCCTCGTCACGTCCGTCTCGCTCGCCGTGCAGGTCTACTCACTGGAATATATGAAAGGCGACGAGCGGTTTGGGTGGTACTTCGCCGCGCATTCGTTGTTCGCCGCGTCCATGCTTGCACTCGTCCTTACGGGAAGCCTGCTGCTGCTTTACATCTCATGGGAGCTGGTGGGCCTGTGCTCGTTCCTGTTGATCGGCTTCTACTGGGAGCGCCGCTCCGCGGCTGAGGCGGCTAAGAAAGCCTTCATCACAACCCGATTCGGCGATGTCGGTCTCCTCATCGGTATCATCGTTGCCTATCTCAGCACCGGCACGTTCGACATTCGGGAGGTCATCGCGAGCCTCAGTGGTGGAGAGGCGGCGCTGGTGGCATTCCTGCTGTTCCTGGGCGCAATGGGCAAGAGCGCGCAGTTCCCGTTCCACATCTGGCTGCCGGACGCCATGGAGGGTCCCACACCCGTCAGCGCGCTGATTCACGCCGCGACGATGGTGGCTGCGGGGGTATTCCTCGTTGCGCGCATGTTTGACCTGTTCGTGGAGGCCCCCGGGGTGCTTTGGTTCGTGGCAGTGATTGGACTAGTGACTGCCGTGATTGCCGGACTGCTCGCGCTGGGTGAGATTGACTTTAAGCGCATCCTCGCGTACTCGACGGTGAGTCAACTGGGCCTGATGATGCTGGCGCTGGGCGCGGCAGGGTTGGCACATGACCCCTCCCACCGGGATCCTAGCGGCGGTATGTTCCACCTGCTGACACACGGCTATTTCAAAGCTCTCCTCTTCCTGACGGCAGGAGTGGCGCTTCACGCCATCCATGCCTCAGCTGCCTCGATTTATGAAGTGCGTGGGCTACGAGTTGCCGCGCCGCTCACAGCGGCCGCGCTTGTCATCGGCAGCCTGTCTTTGGCGGGAATCCCATTCCTGAGCGGCTTCTTCTCCAAGGAGGGTATTCTCGCCCCGCCGCTTGAGATTGAGACGCTGCCCGGCTATCTGCTGTTCTTTGGGGCAGTCATAGCCTCATTCCTCAGCGCCCTGTATATGACCAGGCTCGCCCTGGTTGTCGCGCAGGGCGTGCCTGCGCAAGTGACTGGTGACCATGATGGAGAAGGAGACCACGCCGCCGGGCTCCATGACCCACCGCCACTCATGTCCATTCCTCTTGTGGCATTGGGGGTGCTGGCCGTTTTCCTCGGCATTGTGCTCTCATTCGGCTGGGACTTCATTGAGTTCCTCACGGACGGCCACCGGGAATTCCATTTCAACTCCCTGCTTGCGCTGGCATCCACACTGACCGCCGTCGCAGGCATCGGCGTCGGGCTGAACTATTGGAATAACAAGGAACGTGTCGACGATACGGTGCTTGAGGCAGTTGCGGGGCCGCTCAAACTTGTCCAGAACCGGTTCTACATCGACGCCGCGGCCCAGTGGATCATTGATCGAATCGTGCTGGTCTTTGCCGGTTTCATCCGTGAGGTTGATCGACGGGTGGTCAATGATGCGGGCGTGGACGGACCGGCGGCGCGCACAGTGGATGCCGGGCACCTGCTCCGCGGTATCCAGACCGGCTTCGTCTTTAATTACGCGCTTATTTTCACAGTTGCGGCAGTAATCATCGTCGCCGTGGCCGTGTTGGCGGAGACGGTGTAGGGGCTGTGACGGGATGAATTGGGCGCTGCTGTTACCCGGCTACCTTGTCACCGGTCTCGCTTTCGGGGCGTTTACGCTCGACCTCATCGTGCCACGCCTCTCACGAACCGTCCTGGTGTACGGCGGCGCGGCGGTCATGGCCGCCATCGGCGTATTCATCATCCTCACGAGCGACGGCGAGTCGAGTCGTTTCGCGGGCGGAATCCTCATCTTTGACACGTACTCGGCGTTCTTCTTCGCTGTGTTCGTGATTCTCGCCGCGGTGACGATTCTCGGTTCCTCGCAATTCGTGTCGTCCATTGATAGTCCTGGCGAGTTTGTCGCCCTCCTGATGATGTCCGCCGTCGGCGCGATGGGCATGGCAGCGGCGGGAGAGTTGATTACCGCCTACATCTCTTTGGAGCTTCTGAGTTTCTCCCTGTACGTCCTCGCGTCCTACACCTGGAAGGAACGGAGGACGAACGAGGCGGGGATGAAGTACATCCTTCTTGGTGCAATCGCCTCCGCGTTCCTCTTGTTGGGCATCACGTACATCTACGGCCTGACGGGTGACACCCGCTACGATCAGGTAGCAAGCGGCCTCAGCGCCCTCTCGCCGAGCCCCGGCTTGATTATTGCGCTGGCCATGCTGACGGCAGGACTGGGTTTCAAGGTCGCCGCCGTCCCGTTCCATATGTGGACGCCGGATGTCTACGAGGGCGCGCCGATTCCCATCACAGCCTATCTTGCCGCGGCGTCCAAGGCAGCCGGTTTCGCCCTCTTGATCCGTCTCGTTGCCGTCGCGCTCGAGCCGGTAGCGCTTTTCTGGGACTGGGTGTTTATCCTCTTGGCGGTGTTGAGCATGATGCTCGGCAACCTCGTCGCCATCCTGCAGTCGAACCTCAAGCGACTGATGGCATACTCCAGCATCGGACAGGTGGGCTATCTCTTGCTCGGTATTGCGGCGCTTGGCGCTGACGATCCCACGAAACCGATCGCGGGAATGCTCATCCACAGCGTCAGCTACGCCGCCTCAACAATGGTTGCGTTCATGGTACTACTGGCTGTCTGGCAGCAGACGGGCAAGGAAGGCGTGCGCGACTTGGCCGGCATGGCGCGGCGCAACCCCTTCCTCGCGCTGGCGCTGACGGGGGCGCTCTTCAGCCTCGCCGGATTCCCGTTCTTCATCGGATTCGCGTCCAAGTTCTACTTATTCACGGTGGTTGCCACGGCGGGTGCGCGATTCCTCGTGCCGGTCGCCATCGCGATATTCGCAAGCCTGATTTCCCTGTACTACTATCTGAACATCGTGAGACAAATGTACATTGAACAGCCTGAGGATGGCGCGGAGCCGATTCGCGTTTCACGGACCATGTGGCTGTTGATTCTTGGTCTGCTTTTGGCAATCGTGGCAGGCGGTCTGTACGTGAGGCCGTTGGCGGAAGCGGCCGAATCCGCCGCAGCATCGATAGTGGCAGGCGCATAAAGACAGGGAGAGGAAATGGCGCCATCGTATACGGCGGTACTGCTGCCCAATGAGGACGGGTCATATAGCGCGTTGATTCCCGCAATGGCAGGCGTAACTGGGCAGGGCCCGACACGCGCCGCGGCTCTTGATAACGTGACTGACAATGCCGGAATCGCGTTGGGGGAGATTCTCGCCGAGGGTGGGGAGGCCCCACGCGAGGAATGGCCGCCCGTTCGCACTGTCTGGGTACGGAACCCGCGGCGCGGCGACACCTCGCCCTATATCGTCATGATCCAGCGCATGGACGAAGGAGAATATCGCGCAACACCCGTCGCTTTCCCGGACGTGTCCACCGTTTCAGCCGATCTGGAAGATGCAGTATCCCAGGTGGGCCCGCTGCTCTTCCAGCGGCTGACGGAGATGTTCGCGCAAGGGCGACACTTTCCCACGCAGGACGACCCGCAGAACTACGTCATTCGAGTGACGGCCCGCGAACCTGTAACCGAATAGGCGTAAGTAAGCCCAGCTAGCGGAGCGCGGCCAGCTTCTCGTTCAGTTCCGTTACCTCATCTTCCGTCAGCGTCCAATCGGCGGCTTTGGCGTTCGCCTCCACCTGCTCAGGGCGCGTTGCGCCCGCGATGACGCTGGCCACCTGCGGCTGGGCGAGGAGCCAGGCGATGGCAAGTTCCACCGTCGTGTGTCCGCGTTCTTCAGCAAACTTTGTGGCCACATCGGCTATGGCAAACGTGCGCTCGTTCATGAAGCGGCCACGGAAGTTAGCGGGCGTGGTGGACATGCGCGTGCCCTCCGGCGGCTCCTGTCCCTGCGTGTATTTGCCGGTAAGCACGCCACCCGCGAGAGGGAAATACGGAATGATTCCGATGTTGTACTTGACAGAGAAGGGAATCAGTTCACGCTCCACGTCGCGGTTGATGAGGCTGTATTCCGGCTGCGTGCTGATGAAGCTGTTGAGTCCAAGCTGCCGGCTCGTCCACGCGGCCTCCGCCTCCTGCCATACGGCGAAATTGGAACTGCCGATATAGAGGATCTTTCCGGCGCTGATCAGGTCATCGAGCGCGCGCAAGGTCTCCTCGATCGGCGTGTCGTTGTCTGGGAAATGAATCTGGTAGAGATCGATGTAGTCTGTCTGAAGCCGCTTGAGGCTCGCCTCTACCTCGCTTGTGATGTGCTTGCGGGAGTTGCCGCTGCCGTGCGGGCCCTGCTGCATCTGCCCCCCGCCCTTGGTGGCAATCACTGCCGCCTCACGGTTCCCCGCGAGCGCCCTTCCGATGTGTTCCTCGGATTCGCCCATGCTGTAGATATTGGCCGTGTCGATGAAATTGATTCCGTTATCGAGCGACGCCTTAATGACGCTCTCACTCCGTTCATACTCCAGCCGCCTGCCGAAGTTGTTTGTCCCGAGTCCGACTGTCGAAACCTGCAGGCCTGAATTGCCCAATCGACGATATTCCATGAAATCCCGTTCCCCCTGAACGATAACCCTCGTGATATGCATCATTATAGAGTGGACGTATGTCCGCCAACGCACATTGAGCGAGGAAGCGCCGCCACATGCCCGATGCCCTGAACGAATCCGAGATTACGCAACGTCTCTCTACTCGCATTATCGGCGCGGACTACAAGCATTTGTCGGTCACGCATTCCACGCAGGACGATGTGTCCACGGCGGGGCGAGCAGGGGCGGCTGAGGGCCTCACCATCACGGCGGATGAGCAAGCGCGCGGACGCGGGCGGTTTCGCCGTTCGTGGATGTCACCCCCCGGCGCGTCCCTCCTCGTCTCGATCCTTCTGAGGCCGAACCCGGAACTGCTCCCGTCGCTGTCGATGATCTGCGCCCTTGCCGTTCCACGAGCCATCCGCCGCGTTAGTCCGCAGCTCGATCCGGAGATCAAGTGGCCGAACGACATCCTCATCGGGGGGCGCAAGGTCTGCGGCATCCTCGTTGAGGTCGTGCGCGGCGATTCCGAAGAAGGTCAGTTCGCCGTTGCAGGTATCGGCGTGAACGTCAATTGGGACACGGCTTCGATCCCGGAGATTGCGGATGCGTCCACGAGCCTGAGCAGAGAGACCGGAGGTGAGGTTTCCCGCGTTGATCTGCTCTGCGCGCTGTTAGAGGAGATGGATGCGCTGTATTTGGACGCGCAGGAGGGCCATGATATTTTCGGCCAATGGCGCTCGGCCCTCGTCAACCTTGGCAAACGAGTGAATGTGTCAGGCAGCGACGCGACTTTCGAGGGCTTGGCGCTTGATGTTGAGCCAAGCGGTGGGCTGGTCGTTCAAACCGATGACGGTCAACGTAGGGTCGTTCACGCGGGCGACGTGACGCTGGGGTGATGGAGACTACGGCAGCGTCTCAGGGCGCTCAGCGACGAGAGAATCGTTTGGTCGCGGCGGTCCAACTTGGTGGAGCGCTTCTGGTCTCTTTAGCAGTCGTGGTTCTTCTCATTCGCTACGCCAGTTTTATTGAAGGGCTTGGCGACTGGGGATACATAGGTATCTTCCTGTTCCAACTCATCAACAGCGCGACGGTGGTTCTATTTCCCGTGCCCGGCCATGCGATCATTTTCGCCGTCTCAGGCACGCTCAACCCCTTTCTTATTGGACTCTTCGGCGCTGCTGGCGCAGCGCTGGGAGAGATCACGGCGTACATGGCAGGGCGGGGCGGCTCATCACTGGTTGATGAGAGCAAATGGTACAAACGGCTTGAATCAATGGGGACACGGTGGCGCGGATGGGCGATATTCGTCTTCGCGGCCACACCATTGCCGTTTGACTTTGCAGGCGTTTGGGCCGGCGCGATTCGATACCCGCTGGGGCATTTCCTGCTCATTGTGGCGGTGGGCAAGCTGATCCTAGTGACCGCTATTGCCATCGCGGGCTACTATGGCGTGGACTTTATCGAGAATCTGCCCCTCGTTGGTGATGTTTTGTTCTGAGTTTGGCCTACGTTAGAATCTACAAGAACGAACACATGATGATTTGGCGTGCCGCGACCATACAACGGCTGCGGCGCGCGTGAATAGAGGCGAGACTAACGTGCTGCGGCTGGCTCTTCCCAGTAACAATCGACTGTTAAACGACACGCTGACGATGCTGAACGCATGCGGCATCCACGTGTCTCGTCGCGGGACAGGCCTCGTCGAAGAAGTACGAGATATTCCTGAGTGCGAGGCCGTCTTCCTCAGGCCTGATGATATTCCGTCCATCGTTGCAGAGGGCGGTGCGCATCTCGGCATCACTGGACGCGACTGGTTTGAAGAGAAAAGCCTGAGCGGTTTAGAGAACGTGTCATGTCTCATCCCTGATCTTGGCTTCGGACAAAGTCGACTGATGCTGGCCGCGCCAAGCCGCCGGTTTGATGATTCGGGCGATATTCCGGTCGGTGATTTAACGGGATGGGCACGCCAGCTTGGGCGGGATCTGCGTGTCGCCACCAAATACCCCGGCCTCACCCAGAATTACATGGAGGCTCATGGCATCTCCGGCAAGGGAGTGAGACTGTTCCAGGGTTCGCACGAGCTGCTGCCGCACCTTGGCGCGGCTGATTTGATAGCCGATGTCGTCGTCACGGGATCGACGCTGTCCGCTCATTCGTTGACCGGGCTTCGTTTGGGCAATCCTCCCCGCCCGATACTGCACTCAAGCGCCGCGCTTATCGCCTGTATGAACAAGGAAGTCTATGACGATCAGGCCGTGCAGTCCGCCTGGCTGGTACTTGAATACATCCACGCCAATCTCAATGCGGAGGGTCGTTACATTGTGATGGCCAACGTCCCGGGTAATACCCCTGAAGACGTTGCCCGCAAGCTCTTCGAGCTGCCGTCTTTGGGCGCAGTGGGGCTGAAAGGACCCACGATAGCCCCAGTGGTCACCCGTGAAAGCCTGGACAATGAGAACGGACAAAAGTGGTTCTCGGTGTCGTTCGTCATCAATCATCAACAGACAGAGCAGCTTGTCGCAACGGAGTCACTGCGGACTATCGGGGCGACTGACGTCATCGCGTTTCCACTCACTCAGCACTTCGGCGAGCCGCCGGAACTGCCCCTCCGATAACGGTGTCGATGCCATGCCGATGTTGGCAGTACACCTGAGCATCATTCAGGAACTGGTGGACGAACTGGATATTGACGAGCTTCAGGAGCACATGGGCGCCGCTCTTCTGGGTTCCACCGCCCCTGATCGGCGTGTGTTGACCCGCGAGCCGCGCGAGATTACCCACTATTTCAACCTGACCGAAGGTGGGACGGGGGACGGATTCAAGGGCATGAAGAAAGCACTGCCAGACCTCGTTGCCCGATCCCCGGAATCTGATTGGGGATTCACCGCATTCCTTGTCGGTTATGCAAGCCACCTTGCCGCAGATGAGGCTTGGATTGTCGATGTCTATCGCCCTTACTTCGAAGATGATGCGTATCTTGGTGCTGAACCGACGAAGAACATCCTGGACAGAGCCATGCAATATGAACTGGAGGTCGGCATACGCGGCGATCGAGAACAGCTGAAAGACTGGCAAAAACAGATTCTCGATTCGAGCACCAGCATCGATGCTGTACCCGACCCGTTTATCGCAAAGGACATCCTGCGCGACTGGAGTGATTTCGTGGCCGGGCGCGTCCTCACACTGCCCGGCACGTGGGCTGAATTCCCGCGCTTTATCTCACGGTACCTGGATGATCCCGATCTTGACAGCACTGACGTCACCCGGTTGATGACTGATCCGGAGGGGATGCTTGATCGGGTCTATGACCGCGTCCCCCGCGACATCATTCAGCAGCATCACGCCATCACCATTAAGCAGTCGCTTAAGCACGCGGAGGAAATCCTTGCATGAAAACCTTTCGAGGCCTTGAAGAGGGTAAGGCCGGGTTGATCGCCGCCAACCCGTGGCTCAATCCGCAGGCGTCGGAATCCACCCTCTCGTTTCTTGAGCATGCGTTTGGTGAGAAGATTTCCCCTGAGGAAGCCGTCCAACGTGTCATTGAGATCGTACGCGTGGACGGTGATGAGGGCATCCGAGAACTCGCGCGCAAGTTTGACGGTGTCGAATTGTCCGCCTTGGAGGTTACGCAGGAGGAAATCGCGCGAGCCTACGACAGCGTCGATACTCACGTCATTGACGCTTTGCATAAGGCTGCGGAAGAAATTGAGGTGTTCCACGAGCAGCAGTCGCGCAATGGCTGGATGGACTTTGAGCGCGGCGTCGGCCAACTCATCCGTCCCGTACAGCGCGCTGGCATCTACGTGCCTGGCGGCCGCGCTGCGTATCCCTCTACCGTCCTTATGATCGGCATTCCTGCCCGTGTGGCCAATGTGCCGGAGATTTTCGTGACGACTCCCGCGCGAGCTAATGGGGTTGTTGCTCCTGTCACGCTGGTCGCGTGCAGCATTGCGCGCATCAACCGCGTGTTTCGCGTTGGCGGCCCGCAGGGCATCGCCGCATTCGCGCTCGGCACGGAGTCCGTTCCTCAGGCGGACAAGATTTTCGGCCCCGGCAATCTCCTCGTCCAGTTGGCCAAGAAGGCCGTCTATGGTGTCGTTGGCGTTGATTCGCTACAAGGGGCGACGGAGACCCTGGTCATCGCGGATGACCGATCCGATCCCACGCTGTGCGCGGCAGACCTGCTCGCGCAGGCGGAACACGACCCCGAGGCGCGCGTTGTCATGGTGACGACGTCAGAACGAATGGCGACACGGACGGACAGGGAACTGGAGCGCCAATTGCGGGACTTGCCGGAGAATTCACCAGCCCACCTCTCCACGCAAACCGGTGGATTCGTCGTCGTTGAGACGGACGATGAAATGGCGGACTTCTGCAACGCATTCGCGCCGGAGCACTTGTGCATCATGACCCGAGACCCGCACGCGCTCATCCCTCGTCTGCGCAACGCGGGCGGCATCTTCGTGGGGGAACACTCGCCCGAAGTATTTGCGGACTATATCGCTGGGCCAAGCCACTCCATGCCGACCGGCGGCGCGGCGCGGTACAGCTCTCCCGTCAACGTCTTTGAGTTCCTCAAGGTGACCAGCCTCGTCGCCGTGCCTGAAGAGCGATTGCAGGCTCTGGGGCCGAGCGGCATCGCCATCGCGCGCGCCGAGGGTCTTGTTGCTCACGCCAACGCCCTTGAGATTCGTATGGAGGCGGAGTCTGCCGTTGATCCGGCGGACTAGGTGAGAGCCAGTGGCTTCATCGATTGAAAAGGGCGTTGACAGGACCAAGCGGGCGTGGTTTGGCCGTGTCACCAGCATCTTCGGTAGAAACTCGATTCCGCCGGAAACGTGGGATGAGCTTGAGGAAGCGCTGATCGGCGCCGATGTCGGTCTCGACCTTAGCGAGGAACTGATCTCACGCACGCGCGACCGTGTTGAGAAAATACGTAGTGCCAAACCCAATGATCTCCGTGATGCTCTTGCCGCCGAACTGGTGGACGTTGCCGTCAATGGTGCCTCTCCTGCTGCTTCTGAACAGGCGAACAATACGCCTCACGTCATCCTTGTGGTTGGTGTGAATGGCAGCGGCAAGACGACAAGCATCGCCAAACTGGCGCGGCGAGAGATGTCCGAGAATCGACGCGTGCTGTTGGTCGCTGGAGACACCTTTCGCGCTGCGGCCATAGAGCAGTTGCAGATTTGGGGTGAACGGCTCGGCGCGCCCGTCATCGCGCAGCAACATGGCGCAGACCCTGGCGCGGTCGCATTTGACGGTGTTGCGGCGGCCAAATCACGCGGCGTGGACACAGTCATCATTGACACTGCAGGACGCCTGCAGACCAGGACGTCATTGATGGATGAATTGCGCAAGGTGCGCCGTGTCGTTGAACGGACTGTCGAGGCAGCGGACATCACTGTTCTTCTTGTCCTCGACGCCACGACGGGGCAGAACGGCCTCTCTCAGGCGCGTGAATTCATGGGAGCGGTCGGCGTGGACGGCGTGATTCTGACCAAGGTGGACGGCACATCCAAGGGTGGCATTGCGATTGCCATTCGTCGTGAGTTCGGTGTCCCCGTAACGTATATCGGTACGGGTGAAGGCATCGACGACCTGGAGCCATTTGACGCCAACGCTTTCGTGACGGCACTGCTCGCGTAGAGGCGCGAGCGGTCCAAGCATTCTCTCATGCTCCACCTGGTTCTCTGGCTAGTCCTGCTGCAGGTCATTGGGGTGGCAGGATTTGCATGGGCGTTCCCGTTCTTCCGTGACCTGCCGGATCGCGGGTACGGTGTCTCCAAGGTACTGGGCATTCTTGTGCTGGCCTATGCCTACTGGGCGCTTGTCACTGCGCGAGTTCTGGACAACGGACTGCTTTCATTACTTGCGATCCTTGCTCTGCTGCTTGGCGCAAGCGTGGTTCTGGCACGGCAGAACCGGGAGGAGATGGTCGACTTTGTGCGCAGCCGTTGGCGGCTGCTTGCGGCGAGCGAAGCAGTGTTTCTGTCCGCATTCGTACTGTTCGCGATTTTCCGCGTCCTCGCGCCGGACATCACTATTTCGACGGCCATTACGGGCCTCACGACCGAACAGCCGATGGATCTTGCCTTCCTTGCGAGTTCCATGCGCAGCTCGACGTTTCCTGCGGCCGATCCTTGGCTGGCCGGTCATTCCATCAGCTACTACTACTTTGGCTATCTGATCTTTAGCATCCCGGCTCAGCTCACGGGCGCTGCGGCAGCTGTGGGCTACAATCTCGCATTCGTCACACTCTTCGCTCTGACGGCCGTGTCCGGATTCTCTCTGGCAATGAACGCAATCCTGCGAACAGGAATAGCGCGTGTTCAGCCACCGAAATTGGACGTTGTGGCGGTTATAGGCGGCATCGCGGCAGTAATTGCGTTGCTGGTCGCCGGCAACCTGAGCGGCGGAATACGTGCGTTGACCGAAGCGTTGTCATTGGAAGGGGCGACAGGATTCAGTTTCTGGTGGTGGGACTCAACGCGCATAATTGAAGATCCGGGCGTGCTCTCTCCCATTGATGAGTTTCCCGCGTTCAGCTTCTTGCTGGGTGATCTCCACCCTCATGTCATGTCGCTGCCGTTTGTCCTGCTTGCCCTCACCGTGACGCTTGCGTGGCTGTGCAAGCCGGACGCCCCGAACATATCGTGGCCTCGACAGCGCACCGGTGAACTCTTCCTGACCGCGTTGGTCATTGGCGCCCTCGGTTTCATCAACACGTGGGACTGGTTGGCCTATATGTTGCTGTTGCTCGTGGCTATCACGGCTCTCCGACTGCGCGAAGAGGGATTGGGACCTGCCTGGGTCAATAAGAAGACGGCCCTTGATATTCTTGTTCCGGCCGCGGCGATCGCCCTCCTTTCGCTGGCTCTCTTCTCCCCGTTCTACCTGACCGTGAGCAGCGGCGTGCAGGGCGTTCTGCCCGTCCATGCCTCCGGCACTGAACTCAGCCACTACGCGCGCATCTGGGGCCCGATGGCGCTGGCCATCATCCCACCCGTGGCCTTCGCTTTTGTCCGCCTGAGGCATAAAGACGTTTCGAATCTATACCTCGGCGGCATCACACTTCTGGCCACTCTCCCACTTATTCTCTGGACTCTCGTTGTGATCGGGTGGAACCTCCTGCCTCATGACGCCCCCATTCCGGTTGATCCGCCGACAGTGGCCGACGTTGGTGTCCGTTGGCTCGTGGCCGCACCCGCGATGGCGGTAGCGGCAATCGGATTCCTGGCAGTACTGCCCACGGGACGCGAAGACGGCCCGTTGCCACAGGGAATTCAATTTGCATGCCTGCTGGTGGCCGCGGCGGCAATGGGCATTGTCATCACGGAAGTGTTCTACGTCTGGGACTCCTTTGGCGTTCGCATGAACACCGTCTTCAAGGTGCATTACCAGGTGTGGACCCTGTTGGCGGTCGCTACGGGAATTGGCGCGGCGTGGGTGGTTGCACAGCGCCCGAAACGATTCTCTCCCTTGCAAGGCGGACTCGTTGTGGCGGGGGCAGGCGGACTGGCTCTGTTGCTCGTTGGTGCCGCCTATGGCCCCCTTGGCGCAGCGGAACGCATCGAAGGCTCACCGTCAACCAGCATAGGGCTCGATGGACTCGCAACGTACCGAGAGCGATTCCGCGATGACGCCGTTGCCGTCGACTGGCTACTGAATAATGCCGACCGCGGTGACCACGTTCTTGAAGCGGTTGGAGATGATTACACGGACTACGGCCGCGTTTCCGCAATAACAGGAATGCCGACGCTCATGGGTTGGCAAGGACATGAACTGCAGTGGCGAGGGGGTACCGAATTGTTCGGGCCACGAATCGAATACACCGAGGAGATCTATCGTGGGCAAACCGTCGAGGCGAGCGAGCATCTCAACGAAGATCAATTGAAGCTCAGGCTCGAATTCTACGGCATCGACTATATATTCGTTGGCTCACTAGAGCGGAATGACTTTGGGGAGGACACCGCAAGCAGGCTTCTTGCCTCCATGTCAAACCGCCTTGAGGTGGCTTTTGAATCAGGCAATACAACAATCCTGCGATACGTGCCCATCATCTGATGCCAGTCTCGGTATAGTTAGATTTGACCATGAGCAAATCCCGACGGAGACGCAACCGTACCCGCCAGCAGATCACAGGCGGCCAAACGACGGTTTCCGACCACACAACTTCAGACTTGGCAGAAGACTCATTTAGTGGGGAACTCCACGACACCCCGGCGCCTGCCCGGCAACGAGCATGGCTATCACAAGAAGCGCGACAGAAAGCAGTCAATGACCTTGCCGCGTGGGCGCGGCGGCCTGAAGCCGCCATCCTTGTGGCCATCGTGGTTGTGGCTGCCGTTCTACGTTTCTGGGACCTCGGCACGCGAGCCGTTCACCACGATGAAAGCCTGCACGGCTACTATTCCTGGTTCATGGCAGAGGGCGGCGGATTCATCCACAACCCTCTCCTGCACGGCACCGTTCAGTTCATCGCAACCAACTTTGTGTTTCGGCTGTTTGGAGCATCTGACACGACACTCCGGCTGTTGCCGGCCCTCTTGGGCACAATCGTGGTTGCGCTGCCGTATCTCCTATACCGCCACCGGATCGGCACACTTGGCGCTCTCATAGCCTCGGGGCTGCTAGCCATCTCTCCCGGCATCCTGTATTTCAGCCGATTTGCCCGCAACGACATCTACATGGTTCTCATCACGCTCGTCCTCTTCTGGACGATGTGGGCATACATGGACACACGGCGACTGCGATACCTAGTCATCGCCTCGGCAGCACTAGCCATTGGCTTTGCCACCAAAGAGGTCATGTACCTTCTCGTGCTGGTGCCGATCACCTTTATCTTTCTTGCTCACGTGGGCGATGCGAAGCGACTCATTCGCACGCCGCTGCGTGAATGGCCGCCCGCCGCCGTTTTCGGTCTGATCCTGACAACGCTCGTGCTGCCGATGGGCGCAGCGGGTGTCGCGCTCTTCCAGAACATTCTCGGCATCCACCTTGCGAATCCCGATTTGGGCGTGGACGCTGCGGAGGGCGCGCTGGTGAATCTTCCGGGCCCAGTGGGGGCGCCGATTTCCCAAGGGCCGGGAGTGACAACGTGGATCATTGAAAGACTCTCCGGCTTGCCGGGCGTCGGGTTCGATCTGGCCAACCTGGATGAAGTACAGAATCCTGCCGCGAGCACACTGCTTGGCATCCAGGCGCTGGACATCGCCGTTTTTGTACTGTTGGCTCTTTTTGGAATTGGCGCGGCGCTGGGCATCATGTGGCACAGACGACACTGGCTGATTATCGCCGGCGTGTTCTGGTTCCTTATCGCCGTGCTCTTCACTACGTTGCTCACGAACGGCATCGGTTTTGGCAGCGGCGTCTGGCAGTCACTGGGTTACTGGGTAGCGCAGCAGGAGGTCGGGCGGGGGAGTCAACCCTGGTACTACTACTTCATGGTCCTGTCCGTGTACGAACTCCTGCCGCTCGCCGTGGCGCTTGTGACGGGGGTCTTTATCCTTCGGCGACGCCCCACATTCATGACGTTTGACGTCTTTCTCATCTACTGGTTCGTGCTTGTGCTCGCATTGCTGCTTATGGCGGGTGAAAAGATGCCATGGCTATCCACTCATCTGACGCTGCCAATCATCATGATTGCAGGACGCGGCCTCGGCCAATATCTGCCGCAGGCCTTCAACCAGATTCGCCGGATAACCCGGCAAGCCGATGCCCGCCGAGTGGGCCACGTAGTAGCCGTTGGCGGGCTGGCCGTGCTTTTGATCCTCACGGCGCGTTCCTCACTCCGCGCAAGCTTTGAGAATGGCGACGTTCCTGTGGAGATGCTTGTTTACACCCAGACCTCGCCTACGCTCGAGCAGGCCGTTGACGAGATTGATCGCTACGCAGCTGCCACAGGCGAAGGACAGCATCTGCCGCTCACAATCGATACTGCGCACGGGTACTCATGGCCATGGCACTGGTATTTGCGTGACTACACGAATGTTGAGTACCGCTGTATGGGTGACGAGGGCGTATGTGGAGAAGGATCACCTGTCGTGACCGACGAGAACCCCCCGCGCGGCCTCATCATGGCCCTCAACACGGACAGCGCCTCCAACATCCGGACGGCTGAGTGGGGATCGGACACGGCGAATCGCGTCCGAATACCGCTCCGATGGTGGTTCCCGGAGGGCGTCTACCGGGGCGACCAGTACTATGAGGGACTGGGCATCGGTGACATTGCCCGGGGTGCGATTGACCCCAGCGCGTGGTCGACCATCTGGACCTACTGGACGCTACGGGAGCCGCCGTGGCGTCTTGGCAGTTCTGACATCTACGTCTACTTCCCGTCCGACTACACGCCGGAGCTGAGCACGCCGCCCGATCCGGTCTACGGACCTGCCTAGGCCCGCGTCCCAATGCTCATCAACAGGCGCACTCTCTTCGCGCTCGCAGTAAGCGTGGCCTTTCTCGCCCTCGTCTTCTGGAGCATTGATTTCGACGAGTTCCTCGATGCATTTGCCGAAGCCAATTACCTCTGGCTGATTCCGGCGGTGATCGTCTACTTCCTGGCATTCACCCTGCGCGCGTGGCGGTGGCAAAGCCTTCTGGCGCACTTGGGCGGAGTGACACTCGGGCGCTCCTATTTCGTGGCTACCATCGGCTATGCGGCGAACAACGTCCTGCCGCTCCGACTAGGCGAGTTCGTCAGAGCATATCTTCTGCGACGCAACCCCGGCCTGGATATGACGGCGGGCCTCGCGACCATCGCCGTGGAGCGTATCCTTGACGGCTTAACCCTCCTTCTGTGGCTCGGCATAGGCCTACTGTTCTTCGCCTCCATGTGGATGCTTTCGCCACTGCTGACACTCGCCGCGCAGGTGGCTGCCGTAGTGTTCATCAGCGCAGGCGTGGGTGTCATCCTTGCTGTCCTGTTTCCGAACGCAGCGCTGCGTATGACCCATACCGTCACCCGGCCGCTCCCGGATCGTTATGCCGCGCGTCTGATGGCCATTGCGGAGTCTTTGCTGCAGGGTTTTGCGGCCCTCAAGGACGCGCGCAAGATACCGTTCTGGTTCGTGATCTCCAACGCCGTGTGGGCAGGCGAAGCTCTGGTCTATATCCTCGTGGCCGCGGCCATGGACGTAGACACCCCCATCGTCGTTCTGTTCGTCGCCGTCGCCGCCTCGAACCTCGCCACCGCCGTGCCGTCGTCCTCCGGGGGCATTGGCCCGTTTGAACTTCTTGCGAAAGAGACGCTCGTCCGCGCCGGCGTGGGAGCAGGACTTGCCACGGCGTACGCGGTCGTCATTCACGCCACGCTGTGGGTTCCCGTTACGATAGCGGGAGCGATCCTGCTCATCCTGGAGGGAGTGCCACTGCGCGAGGTGTTGCGCCCCACGAGCGGGGTGAACGGATCGGACGCCGGGTAAGCAAAGGCAACCGAATGAAGGTCGGAATAATTGGCGGAGGTGTTGGCGGCCTTGCCGCGGGCTATGAGTTCGCCAAGGCAGGTCATACCGTTGAGCTGTTTGAGCGCGCGCCATTCCTGGGCGGGCTGGCATCCACGTTCGACGTTGGTGGCGGACGACTGGAACGTTTCTACCACCACCTATTTCTGTCCGATGTCACAATCATCGGCCTGCTGGACGAGCTTGGTCTGAAAGACCACCTCATCTGGGAAGACTCGAAGGTCGGTTATTTCACACACGGCCGTATATACCCGTTCGCCACAGCGACCGACCTCCTGCGATTCAACCCCGTGAGCCTGTTCGACCGTATCCGCATGGGGTTGGTCACGCTTTACATCCAGCGCATCAAGAATTGGAAAAGACTGGAGGACACGACCGCCGCCGCGTTCATGCGCAAGTGGGCAGGACGGCGCAACTACGAGGAAATATGGGAGCCGTTGCTGCGTGGCAAGTTCGGGCGCTATGCCGAGCAGATCGCCATGCCGTGGATGTGGAGCAAGTTCGCCACGCGCGTCGCCTCTCGTAAGGGCCTGTTAGGCCGCGAGCAGCTTGGCTATATCGAAGGCAGTTGGCAGGTGCTCATTGACGCCCTTGAGCAGCGCATCACAGAGATGGGCGGCGAGGTGCGGACAGGTGTCGGCGTGTCGCGCATCGAAACCACGGACAACAGGGTGACAGGGCTAACGATAGCCGACGCCGATGGCGCCGAAGAAAAGCGCGACTATGATGCCGTCCTCGCCACCGTCCCGAGTTTTCTCCTGCCGCGTCTTGTGGACCTACCCGAGGACTATCTCAGCAAGGTCAGCACAATCGACTACGAGGGTGCGATCGCCGTGATTTGGGTCATGAATCGCAGTCTTTCGCCCATCTATTGGCTCAACATCGCTGATGCGGACATTCCGTTCCTGCTCGCGTTGGAGCAGACCAACCTCGTGCCACCGTCCGTCTATGGCGGCAAACACATCCTCTACACGGCAGACTACGTGACGCCGGAAGACCATAGGTGGGGACTGTCGGACGACGAGCTCATTGAGAGCTATGCCGAACACCTGCGGAAAATCAATCCTGAGTTCGACCTGTCGTGGGTAGAGCGGACGTACGTCCACCGCGAAGGCGCAGCGCAGCCAATCATGACTACGCATTTCAGCGACAAGATACCGCCCAACAAGACACCCGTCGACGGCCTCTGGCTCGCTGCCATGAGCCAGATCTACCCGGAGGATAGAGGAACCAACTACAGCATCCGCCAGGGCCAGGACGTTGCCCGCGCCATGATGGCGGAGGCAGGCTAGCGTACCTTGAAGTTTGTTTCCACCTCGACGCAGGAGCCGCGGGGCAGGGAGCCCATGCCGATGGCGTTGCGAGCGTGTTTGCCGGCCTCACCCAGAACTGCAACAAGCAGATCAGACGCGCCATTCGCAACGATGGAGTGCTGATCGAAATCGGGCACGGCATTCACGAATACGGTGATCCGCGTCACTGACTCGACGGCATCGAGGCCGCCATCCACGGCGTTTTCTACCGCCGAAAGCGCATTAAGCGTTGCAATGCGAGCTGCTTCTGTCGCCTCCTCAACGGTCACGTCTGCGCCAACCTTGCCAGGCGAGATTAGCTGGCCATCCTGGGTGGGGAGCTGTCCGGCCACGTACAAAGTGTTGTGGACGCGATTGGCGGGCGTGTAATTCCCACCGGGTGTGGCGGGTGGGGGAAGAGTGATTCCAAGTTCTTTCAGCCTGTCTGCTACTGTCATACCTGTGTGCCTCCTGTATTGGCCTCTTCCGTCTGTGGTTGCTGCGTCACCGGCCAGATGGTGTCCAGTTCAGAGTACTGCGGATAACGCCCGGCAAGCAGCGGCATATGGCCGGGTGTCAGCAGGACGGGCGGAAGACCGTCCAACCCGCCCCGCGCGCGGCTGATGACGATATCATCCACGCCAAACGGCTCGCCTGCATCCGTGCCCGTGCTGTGAATGAGGACGCCGAACCCGCCGAACCCGCTCGGCTTGGTGAGTTCAAGGATCGCCATGCGGTTGGCCAGGACATCCTGCGGCGGTAGATCAAGCTCGCGCAGCGCATCGACAAACGCTTGGGAGCCGAGTTTCTTGAGATACCGCTGCTGTGTCAACAAGCCCTCCGTCCGCAGCCCCGCTTGCTCTCCGGCCCATGCCAGCGACGTGAAATCTACGTGCGCCGTAATGTCCTGCCTGCCCAGCCGGATATAGGGGTTGGTGGAGGACGTGTGGCGGTGGTAGCAGAGCAGGGTGCCCTCTCGCCGTGAGCCGTCGTAAAGCGTGGCGGCAGGGAAGCCGTAATCGATAGTGAAGACGAACCCTCTCCGCAGCCTTGATGCGCTTCCTCTCAAATGCGCAGGGCCGTCAAGATCGATCTCAGCCTTGCTGCCGTTCGGCAGCGTCACGTCCAGTTGCCCCAGCCGCTCCACCAACGCGGGTGTCGACGGCTCCGCGATCGTCTCGATGAATCCCGCGTCCGTCGCGTCCACCAGCAGTTCGTAAAGAGTTTCTCCTTGTTGAATGACACGATGCCGCGGCATGGCATCGTAAAGCTCATTCGAGATAATCACCCCGGCCTCAATCTCATCCGGGGGCGAGTCACTGTCCCAGTCAATGACACACTCCGTGCCATCGTCCTGTGACGGGGTCACGCGCCCATTCCGCCCGAATTCCACGATCTGGTAATCAACAGCTCCTCTGAAATCCGCTGCCAAGTTTGGGATGTAGTTGAAAATATCCTCGGCGAGACGCCCCTTGCCGCCGCCCTCTTCAACGACCGTGAATGTCCCCGGCTTACCCAACAGTTCCCAGCAGCGTTCCAGTTGCAGAGCGAGCAAAGCCCCGAACGCCGGGTGGGTGGCAGGCGCGGTATAGAAATCGCCACTCGGGCCGATGCGCTCGTCGAGGCTGCTGTAGTAGCCGCCATCTGGATCGTAGAGGACGACGCGCATGAAATCGGCGAAGGGGATTGGACCCCTTCGCCGTATTTCGTCTCTAAGCCGGGCCTCCAGCGTCTGCGGGGCCATGGGCGTATGTGTTTCCGTGTCTACTGGATTGCGAACGACTCAATCATCTGGTCCACGTCTCGGGAGCGCAGTCGAGAATTCAGGCTGGTGTAACGCTCATCCAGAGGCTCGGGGTTGTCTGCTGCGTACAGGACACCGAGCGGAATACCCGGATCCTGAGCAATTCTCAGCGCTTCACGGAAATCCGTCCGGTCGTGGCTCTCATCGATGTCGTAGGTCAGTGGGTCGATACCCTTCTTGGCGTTGCCTCGGAGGATGTCGTAGTTGTCGTTATAGGTGGTGCAGGGGGACTGCACGTGGACGATGGAGAAGCCGGGGTAGTCCATGCCTTCCCGGATCATCTGCGCCATCTCACGTGGCTTGCTGGAGAATGCCGACGCGACAAAGGACGCGCCCAGTGACAGGTAGTACTGGAACGGCTTGACTTCTCCCTCGATCTTGCCGCCGGGAGTGGTGCTGGTCACGACGCCGAACTGTGTGGTGGGAGAGCTCTGCCCTTTCGTCAGGCCGTACACGCCGTTGTCCATGATGACACACGTGACGTTCAGGTTCCGCTGCGCGGCGGGGCCGATGTGCTCCGCGCCGATGCTCAGGAAATCTCCGTCTCCGGCGACAATCATCACCTCAAGTTCTGGATTGCCGCTCTTGATGCCGAATGCGACAGGCAGGGTGCGACCGTGGATGCCGTGAAAACCGAACGGCTGCGGGCCGTCCGTCAGGTGAACCAGGTTGCCCGAGCAACCGATTCCGGCGACGATCACGTTATTTTCGAACGGGACATCCATCTCGGTCGTGCGTGCTGCGATCGTCAACTCAATGGCGCGCTTGACGCCGAAGTCGCCGCAGCCGGGGCACCACTTGAAATCGTACTCGGGGTTCCGCTTCGTCATTGTCTGCTACCTCTTTCCTTCCACTCCGCCCGTGCTTTGGACGCTAGACTCCAACCTTGCTGCGCGCCGCGGCCTCAACCTCGGCGGTGACTCTCTCAACCAGGTCTGCCACCTTGAACGGCAGGCCCGTGTACTGGGTAAGTGACTTCGCGTTGACGCCGTGCTGGCGCAGGATGGAGGACAACTGACCAAGGTAGTTGAGCTCCGGCACCAGAACGAGCTTCTTGGATCGCAGCTCATCGAGCAGCTTGGGATTGAACGGGGAGATGAACATGGTGTAGTACCAGCCCAACGGCACGCCGTTCTCCATCATCTTCTCGTACGCCTCATGCGCCGGGCCCTTGGATCCGCCCCACGGCATGATGACAACGTCATTGTCCGTGTTGCGCGTCTCGTACGGCGTGTCCTCAAGAAGCTTCAACTTGCCGAACCGGCGCTCCGTGCCGCGAACGTGATGAACCGGCAGATGCGTTGTATCGCCAATCGTATCGTGCTCGCTGGCGTTGGCGACGTAAGCGCCCGGGCCGCCGGGCAGCGGCATCGGTGTAACGGTATCGCCCTCGTAGCGCTTGTACCCGTTCGTGCCGGTGTAGATCTGCCGCGCCTCCACCTCAACGAGGGACGGGTCGGGCTTGCGAATGTTCTGCACGCGCTCGGAGAGCATGTGCTCGGAAAGCACAATCACGGGACCTTGGTAGCGCTCTGCCCAATTGAGAGCGTGCATGGCTGCGTAGAAGCACTCCTCGATGGTGCCGGGTGCAATAACTGGCAACTGCGAGTCGCCGTGCGCCGGATGCATCGCCATGTACAGGTCGGACTGCTCAGACTTGGTGGGCAGTCCCGTGGCGGGGCCGCCGCGCTGTACGTCAATGACAACGCAGGGAACCTCCATCATCCACGCCATGCCCAGTCCCTCACTCATCAGTGAGAAGCCCGGACCCGCGGTGGAGGTCATGGCCTTCTTGCCAACGAAACCTGCGCCGACAATGGTGCTGATGGACTCAATCTCGGAGCTTGCCTGGTAAACAAACGTCCCCTCGCCTCGGAGGTTCTGCTCCATGAAAACGAGGATGGACGTAGCTGGGGATATGGGATAACCGACAAAGAAGTTCAAGCCGGCGGCCAGTGCGCCCAGGCCGAAGCTCTCGTTTCCCTTGATGATGATTTGCTCGTAATCGGGCGGATCGGGGGCGGCCAACTCGCCGAGCGAGAACCCACTCGCCTTCGCCGCATCACGCCCAAGCCCGAGGCCCATGCTGTTGGCCGCGACGATCTCGGCATCGTTCGGGCGGCCTCGTGTAAAGCGCTTGACGTTGAAGTCCTCAAGATACTGTTCAGGCCACTGAACGAACTGGGCAACTGCGCCAAGAATGACCATGTTGGCCGCGCGCGGGTTGCCGGTTGACTTGCCAAGCTCCTCGTAAGGAAGGGCCACGATGTTCATTGAAGCCTTGTCTTCTTCCGGCACTTCAAAGACTGCCGAGTCATAAACAAGAATGCCGCCGTCACGCAGCTCTTCCTTGTGAACCTCGTAGGCCTCCTCGTTGAATGCGACGAGCACGTCAAGGTTGTCGCCGTTGCTGAGTGCCGGTGTCACGGAAATACGACACTGGCTCCACGTGGGTCCGCCCATGATCTGGGACGGGAAAGTAACGAACGTCATCACGTGGTATCCCACCTGCGCGGCTGCGGCGGCGAGGGCCTCGGACGCTGTCACCATGCCCTGTCCGCCTTCGCCCGCGAAGCGGATTACAAAGTCTCGTGTAGCTGCCACTAATTTCCCCCTTGCGACTTCAATTCTCGGCAGGCCGTCAGTGCACGACGAGTGCTTGAAAGGCTGTAGTTACTAAGCCCCCATAAAGCGCCCGCCATAAACCTGCCCCGTGCATTATGACGCAACGCATTTGAGTATAACAAACGTTTGGGTAGAACGGGACAAAGCAAGGCAAGATTATGGAAGGTTGAGAAGTAACTTTGGAGGGGCTGGAGAACACGTCGACTGATATAATCGGCGGCAACATAGTATGAGATGCGTGACAGCGCATGAGAGGTACTAGCGTAATGTCAGAATCCGTCAACGAAGTAGCCCCCGGCATCTTCCAGATGCGCATCCCGATGCCGGATAATCCACTTGGCTACACCCTCCCATATCTCGTTACCGGTCCTGATAAGCCCATCCTCATTGACACCGGTCTCCGCTCCGAAGAGGGCATCGAAGCTCTTGAAGATCAGTTGGCAGGGCAGTTGGGAATCAAGCCCGGCCAGATTGATTTCATCCTCATTACCCACAACCATCCGGATCACTACGGCCTTGCCATCGATGCCAAGAAACTCACCGGCGGCCGCACGGCAATGCATCGCATCGACTGGGAGCAAAGTCCGTTCCGTGCGGCGATGGAGGCGATAAAGCGTGATCCGAAGAGGGCACGAAGCGACGGCGACGATCGCATGAAGTCATGGTATCGCCGACACGGCGTGCCGGAGGAAGAACTGCAGGGGGAGTTATTTGGTGGGAGGCGCGGCCGCCGCGCAATCCAGGAGGAAGAACGGCGACAGGAGCACCCGGAAGGCATCCCGTCTCATGGCGACTCAGCAGAGAAGGGCGCGAGCGACGAGCAAGAAGCACGGCAGTGGGCGTTGTTCCGTGAGTTTGAGCCGCCTGACCTGCTGCTTGACGGCTCGGAAGTCTACAAGACCGGCAACCACAACTTGCGCGCGTTCTGGACGCCCGGCCACACCCCTGGCCACCTTTGCTGGGTGGATGAGGAAGCTAGAATCGTCTTCACCGGCGACCACATCCTGCCTATCATCACATCCAACGTCTCCGTGCGGATGACATCGGATGGAGATCCCCTGGGTGATTATCTTGACTCGGTCGCAAAGGTGGGTGAACTGGATGTCGATCTTGTCCTGCCCGCGCACGAACATCACTTCACTGATCTCAAGGGACGCGTGAATGAGCTGCACAAACACCACGACGCGCGCCTGGATGCCGTTCTAAAGGCGGCAGATGGCTCGCCGCGCACAGCCTATGAGGTCGCGGCAGGTGTGCCGTGGGATGTTGGTACGTGGGAAGAAATGGATGAGTTCCTGCGTCGTGCCGCTGTTGGGGAAACGCTTTCGCACCTTGAACACCTGAGCCGCAAGGAGACGATACGCCGCATCCGGGACGAGGGGTCGCCTCTCGTGAGGTGGCAGGCAGTGCAGTAACCGGCAGAAAAGGTACAATTGGGACAAGCGAGCGCGGGGAGAGGACATGGCGGACGTAGCAACTGCCGTACAGGCTCTCAAGGAGACGGCGTCGGCGCATGAAGGACGAAATATCGTCGACCGCGCATTCGCTCGCGAGGTCGATACCCTTCTCAACGGGTTCTACGCGGACATCACTCAACTGAAACGGATTGAACTTCAGAGCCTGTTTGATCTTTTCCTGCTCAAGTCGCTCTACATAGACCGCCAAAGCACCAGCATCGCCACGCTTGACTATCTTGGGAGCTTGCTCGCTCGCCATGTGCGCATGAGAGAGATCTTTCCGATTCCTGATCTCGCCGCCCACTTTGGCAGCCTGCTCGAAAGCCTTATGGAAGAAGCAGAGCATGGCGCTGCACGGGAAGCGCAGAACCTCTTTGAGGCCAACCGCAACATCGCGGATAGCACACTGTTCCTTATCGGCATCTTTCCCGCGAGCCTGACCGGCCGTCGTAGCAGATGGCGCCGCCGGCGCAATCCCGCAATGCAGGCCATCCCCAGGCTGGACATCAGCTATTACACGCGTCTGGGGCGGAGTCACTACGCGCTCGCCTCCGAACACGAACTGGCACGATGGACGGGCTTGGACGGCGTGCTCAGCCGTCTATCCAACAACTTCGACATCTACGCCGAAGTCCTGTCAGAAGTAGCTCAGACATTCATTCATGGCGTCGACGTGCAGCGTGTGACGAATCTCATGTTGGACAGCTATAACGCGTGGCGGCGGACGGGTGATCCGCAGAGGATGGAGGAACTGCGAAAATACGCGGCTCTGCTCGCCCTGGATCCACGCCGCGCGTTTTCACGCTTGCGGCGTCGACAGCGTTACGTTCTGCTGGACCCGGCCGGGCAATAGCTTCGGGGCTTTGCGGCTAGGGGAGCCTAAATTCTCGGCGCAGCCGCTCTTCGTCCTCCGGTGCCTCCGGCTTTGCTTCATCCGCCCACAGGCTGCCTGCAATTTCGGCAATTATCAGGGCAGGCAGGGGACCACCGGCCGGTCCGGCGATCAGTTCACCGAGACGGTTGAAAATTGAAGCGTCACGGGAACTGTAGAAGCGGCCAACTGGCGCCAACGCATCCTCAGATTGGTCGTCGCCTCGCCACTCCACAAGCGCCCCGTTACTTGAACTACGGGAACGCAGAGCGAGTATGCCGGTCGTAGTACGGACGGCGTGGATATCGGCACGCCGCGGCGATGTGACAACTTCACCGACTGGCAGATCTCGCAGGCTTGCGATAGTGCCAAGCAGCACGAGATTGTCAGAAGTCTCGGCACGTGACGGCTCTGTTGGTGTGTTCGGATCATCCCGCCGCCAGGACATGGTGAGAAAGGCGCGGCGGCTTAGCTCGTTCTCATTGTCGCCAGTCATTTTAAGTTCGTGCCCATCATTCCGGCTGAATCTTTGGCCTTTCCTGCAACCGTTGTATCATGGTGAACGCAGTGTAAACGAGGGTAATGGCCTCAGAACACGATGATTCGCGGAGGGATCGCATAGCCTGGTCTAGTGCGGCCGCCTGCTAAGCGGTTTGTCCTTTAATCGGGACACATGGGTTCGAATCCCATTCCCTCCGCCATTGCATATAGTTCGCCCGTAAGAGGCAATTGAAACGGGGATGTTGAGGGACAGGAATGGCGAGTTATCACCTATGGACGGTCGGTTGTCAGATGAACGTGGCCGACTCAGACCGTCTCGGCCTCTCTCTTGACCAACTCGGCTACGAGTCGGTCCAAAAAGCAGAGGATGCTGACATCGTTGTCCTCAACAGCTGCGTTGTGCGCCAAGGGGCGGAAGACAAGGTCGTTGGCAGGTTGGACTCCCTCAAGTCATACAAGAAGAACAACCCGGACGCGACCATTGCCCTGATGGGCTGCATGGTTGGACCTCGAACCGACGCCCTCCGCGAGAGATTTCCACACGTGGACTTCTTCCTGCGACCGCAAGACTTCACGGCGCTCGTTGAGTTTGCCGCAGACCGGCAGGGCCTTTCCTGTGACACGGACCAGGCATTCCTTGTCCCGTCACGGCCAACGGTGAGCACCTTCGTCCCGATCATCCAGGGCTGCGATGAGTTCTGCACGTACTGCATCGTGCCGTACCGGCGCGGTAGGGAGACCAGCCGCCCCGTCGATGAACTGGTCAGGGAGGCCGAAATGCTGGCGGCACGTGGCGCGAAGGAGATCACCCTCCTCGGCCAGATTGTCGATCGCTACGGCCACGATTTGCCGGACAAGCCCGACCTTGCTGACCTGCTCCATGCCATCCACCCCGTAGAAGGTCTGGAGCGCATCCGATTCCTGACATCCCACCCGCGCGATATGACACAGCGAATCCTCGATGCTGTCGCGGAACTCCCGAAGGCATGCGAGCATCTCAATCTGCCCTTCCAGGCCGGCTCCGATGAAGTCCTGGAACGCATGCGCCGGCCGTACACAATCGCGCAGTATATGGAACTTATTGAGCGCGCCCGCGAGACAATCCCAGGCGTGGCCATCAGCACGGACGTTATCGTCGGTTTCTGCGGTGAGACGGACGAAGAGTTCCAGCAGACGATGGATGTGCTGGAACAAGTGAAGTTCGACATCGTGCACGTCGCGCCGTACTCGACTCGCCCGGGTACTATCGCAGATCGCAAACTCGTGGATGATGTTCCTCCAAAAGTGAAGATCGCGCGGCGCAAGGCTGTTGAAGAACTGCAGGAACGCATCGTGACGGAGTTGAACGCGCCATTGGCCGGTACCCGGCAGGAGATTCTTGTCGAGCGGCGTGTGAAAGATGCCTGGACGGGCCGGACTCGGACGAACAAGATCGTTCACGTGCAGGGGTCAGAAGCCGATCTTGAGGGCCATGTTATTGACGTTGACATCGTGCGCGCCGGTCCCTGGTCCCTGACAGCAGTCCTGCCCGGCACGGACGCAGCCGATTCAATCAGCACGCCATCACGCGACATTGAGTTGATTCCCGCGTAGACGCCACCTGCAATCTGCAGGAAAAAGAAGGGGGCGGCCAAATGGCCGCCCCCTTTACTATCTGCGAAATGGTTCGCGTGAGCGCACTTACTCCATGCTCTCGACTTCGATGTCCTTGATGGTGATCTCGCCGGCCACCATTGTGCCGGTAAAGGTAAACTCCGGCCCAAAGACTGCGTGGTTGAAGGGCGCTGTATTCGGGTCGAAGAACGTCGTGAACTCGAACCTGTCACCGGCGCCTCCGCCGCCCATGCCCCCATCGACGGCCGTCACGCGATAGCTGGCGGGCTCAGGTGTCGTCCGGCTGCCGTGGGCCGCCTTGAATTCTGCGGGCACCAGGGCGTTCTCAGTGAGATCGACCTCCGTGAAGCAATCTAGTGTCCCCGTAAGGACGATCTGTGTTGAGCCATCGGCGTTGGTGGAAATTTCGTAGCTATCCACGCTATTGGATGCCATGGCCATGTAGAACGTGTGGGCATCAATCGGAATCTCGCCCAGCGCGTTCGTCGGCATCACGAAATCCGTAAAGTTGGTGTCCACGCGGCACATTGCGTATTCAGTGCTGAACGAGAAAACCTCATCCATCACGTGGGAGACGCCCATATCAAGTGTCGGCATCGACTTCTCATTGACGCCTCCGCCAAACGCGGTAATGGCCGCCAATTCCTCAACCTGTCCCGAAAGAGCGCTCTTATCGCTCTCTAGAGCTGCGTTGTCGTCCTCCAGGCCGCTGATGGTTCCCTGCTGCGAGAAATACACCGCGCCGCCTGCGATGATTGCAAGCACCAATGCTGCAACCGCCGCAATAGAAAGTGGAACGTTATTGTTCACGTGAATCCTTCCTCCCCGGGAAAAGCCCCATTAACGAGTGGCTGACATTGCCGTTTACTGTATCCCACAATTACAAAACGGGAAAGCAAATCTATAAATACGCATATGCGTATTTATAGCAAAGGTATTTTCTGTTGACCTAAAGATCCTGTAAGGGTTCAAGCATCCAGGCTGCCCACGCCCGGAGCTGGTCCTCAATGTCGTTGCCGCACCGGGGGCATTCGTAGTCGCCGTAACGGATGCGGGTCTTGCACTCGGGACAGGAGATCGTTGCGCTGCTCATCGCCTGCACCACGTGGCTGATCTGATCTTCGGTGGCACTCATTTACTGAATCGGCGTCGTCCCTTCGTAATGGTTGCCTACCGATGCTAGCACGATGCAGAGAGTTGCGACGCCCATTTAGGCGCAGCTGAGATTGTGGAGTCCCACTCTGTTTGGAACCTGACCTGCCGGGTCAATTCACGAGTATCCCGGTTACCTTATGGTGAAACGACTAGATATCCCGCTCAGGCACGAACTTCGCCCGTCGATGTATCCCTGTCGCGCCGCTCGGACGATTCCCCATCTGAGCCTCGATCTGCGGCGTCCCATCGGCCTCGTAGCAGCGAACCCGCATGCTGTGATTACCCGCTTCAAACGGCCAATCGTATCGCCAGATTACCCAGGTTGTGTCTGAAAGCGGCTCGCGAAGCTGTGCCGGCTGCCAAGCCCCGTCGTCCACGCTGACCTCAACTCTCGAGATGCCCCGTTCTCCTGCGTAGGCGATGCCGCCAACCGGAACCAGCGTCTGGCCGTCCTGCTCAAATGCCGCATTGTCGGAAATTGTATCCACCACAGACGTGGCACGTACACGAGCAACCTCATCCCACCGCCGCGACACCCAATACCCCTCGGTGTACTCCGTCTGAACCGTCATCTTTGTAATCCACTTCGGCTGCTTCATCCCGTAACGGTCCGGCAGCCAGATGCGGAGCGGGAAGCCGTGCTCCACGGGTATCGGCCTTTCATCCCACGCATATGCCAGCATGATCCGCTCATCCTGGTCGATGAGTTCAAGGTCCACAATCTCGTGAAATCCGTCGCCGCTCTCGATGTTCACGTAGCGCGCCCCCGGCAACGGCTGAACATCCGCCAGGATGTCCTTGAAGCTCGCGCCCGTCCACTGTGTCGTGCTGATCAGTGGACCGCCGACGCGGTTCGAGATGCAGGAGAGTGTGATGAATTGGCTGCGCGGTTCGTAATTGTCGCGGATGTCCTCAATCGACAGCTCGACGGGATTCGCCACCAGTCCGCTGATGGGCAGCACCCAGGATGCCCCGTCGATAACCGTGGGCGTCGTCCGGATGAAGATACGGTAGTGGTCCTCCACGGCGGTGTACTCGGTCCGCGTGCCCGGCGCAGGCATCACCGGATCGCCGTCATTCGGGAACGACGTAACGCCTCCTACCATCAACTCCTCATCCACGCCTTCCGGCATGGTGATTGTTGACCCGCCGCTGCCCGCGTTGCCGATGAGGTTCCCCGTCACTGATCCCGCGACCGTGATGACTGCCGCGGCGCCCCCGACCCGGACGATGAACTCACGGCGATTCATACCACCTTCAGAGCCCCATGTCGGCTGCGCCGATGCCTCCTGGTATTGCCGTGTGTGAACGACCGGAGGCGGCTCCGAAATTCCCTCCATGTCCTCCGGTACGTCGTCAGAAACCGTGGGTTCAGCAGGTGCATCGAGGTCAGCGGCCATCGGTGAGAACACTGGCTCTTCCATCGTGCGTGGTAGCACTCCCTCGAGTACGACGCCGGCTGCGTAGCCCCATGCAGCAAACACAGCTGTAATCCAGACAACGCTTACCAGCGCGGGAAGCGTTGAGCCGCCAATTGCGAGGGACACGAATGTCATGGCAAGCCCAATAGCGACGCCCACATAAAAGGCAACTCTGCGTAGGTCAAGGGTGAGGATAGGAGCGATAATCGCCACAAGTGTAACTAGGGCCGCGCCCATTCCAAAGAACTGAAGCAGGGCGATGGCCAACTCGGCCGTCTTCGCCGTATCCGCCACGTCCAGCCCGACAAGGATCATCCCGTCGATGAACAGATCCAGCCCGAATGTGACAAGCGGCCCCGGCAGGACGCGTGTTATCCAGTCGAAGAGATCATAGGGAGGGAAGGGAAGCTCGAAGAGCTTATTGGCCAAATAAAACAGCGCCATCAATGGCGCCGTTACTATGGCTCCCGCCGCTGCTCCGCCGACTATCCGTGACCCGGGCATTGTTTACTCCTAATTCTTACCCCCAATGATACTCCCCGTGCCAACCTATGCGGCCAGACGCCGATCTTCCTCTAGTGCCCCCTCGAGCGCTCGAATCGCTACCTCAATCTGATCGTCGTCCGGCTGGCGCGTCGTTAGCGCCTGTAGCAGCAGATTCGGCCAGATGATTGCCTTCACCATAATGTTATTCGCGTGAAACCCGCTAAATCGAATGATTTCGTAGCTCAGTCCGGCAATAAGAGGCAGTACAACAACTCGCGAAATGACACGATCCACTAACCCGGGCGGTGTCCAAAAAACGTGGACGATGATCGCGACCACCAGCACAACCAGGATGAAAGCTGTCCCGCATCGCGGATGGGCCGTCCCGAATTGGCGAATGGAGCCCACGTCAAGCGGCTGCCCATGCTCCCGCGCATGGATCGTCATATGCTCCGCGCCGTGGTAGGCAAACACGCGCCTTATATCCGGCATTAGCCCGATCAACCCGATGTAAGCCACGAACATGACCAAGCGAATCACGCCCTCAATCACGTTGCTCCACAGATTGGTCGTGTCCAGCCACGAATCAAGAAGCCCGGTCGCGAAGACCGGCGTTGCAAAGAAGATTGCGATGGCCAGCAGCAGGCTGACCGCCACAGAACTGGCGACCGCCCAGGATGATAGGCCCCCCGGCCCCTTTTCCGGGTCCTTTTCCTCCGCTCCCTCCTCCTCGGCGGCAACATTGGCGGAGAAAATCAGTGCTCGTGTTCCCACTACGAGCATTTCGCTGAGGACAATCACTCCCCGGACGAACGGGATCCGGCGAATCGTCCGCGCCCAGCGCCACCCGATAGGCTGGGTCTCGACAAGAATCTCCCCATTCGGACGGCGCACCGCCATGCTCACGCATGTCTGACCGCGGATCATCACGCCCTCAATGAGCGCCTGACCCCCATATGTGCTTGCCGTCGGTCGGCCCGCCTCAGTCATCGCCGTGCGGCGACCGCGTAATGAAAGTTAACCCTGGTCCTCTTGGCGGCCCTGCCGCTGCGTCGTCTGCGCATAGCGGCGGCGCAGCCGCTCAACCCGACCCAGTGTATCGACGATGCGCTGCTGTCCTGTGAAGAACGGATGGCACTTATTGCATACGTCCACGCGAATCTCGGGCGTCGTTCCGCCTGTTGTCCACGAGGTCCCGCACGCGCACGTCACTTGTGTCTGGTAGTACTCAGGGTGAATTCCGGGCTTCATGGGCATGTTCTCCGCAAATGAAAGGCGCTGCTACGCCTCGACGGGGTAGACGCTAACACGCTTCTTGGCACGAGTCTGATGTTCAAACTTGACCGTGCCGTCGATTAGGGAATACAGCGTGAAATCGCGACCGCGCCCGACGTTGGTTCCTTCAAAGATCTTGGTTCCGCGCTGCCGCAGGATAATCGTCCCAGCTCGCACCGTTTCGCCGTCGTAACGCTTTACGCCCAGCCGCTGTCCTTGGCTGTCACGGCCGTTTCGAGTGGTTCCGCCGCCCTTCTTATGCGCCATCGTTGTCTATCCCTTTGCTCTTTCTTTCCAGGATGCCGGGCTAAGCGGGAACGATCTCCCGCACGAGCAGTTCGGTAATTGGCTGCCGGTGTCCACGCTTGCGTCGATACCGCACCTTGGACTTGTACTTGAAGACGACAATCTTCTTGTCTTTGCCCTGCTTCTCGACCTCCGCGATCACCTTCGCCCCTTCAATTGTCGGTTTCCCAACGGCGATGTCGTCATCGTTGGTGATCATCAGAACCTGGTCAAGCTCAACGAGCTCCCCTTCCTCGGCCTCGAGCTTCTCTACGGAAACCCTCTGGCCCGGGGACACACGATACTGCTTGCCGCCCGTCTGGACGATTGCGTAGTTGATGGAATCACCTCGTGAATTTTGTAGCGAAAGTGGCATCAATGATACGTGCCGCCCCAGCCTTCGGTCAAGGAGACAGCCCGATTATTCCTATCTGATGCTCCACCATTTCACCGGGTTGGCCATGTCCAGTTCCTCCAGCGTTTCAAGTCGGATGATGCGGACCTTCGGCTCCTCCCCGTGATTCACCTCAAGCAACCCCACTGTCCCGACAAGGTGATCAAGATTGTGGGGCAGGGTGGGACTTCCCGGATTCACACACAGCACGTCCTTGACCTTAACGACCTCCTCCGTGTGCGTGTCTCCAAAGATAATGATGTCTACGGCTCGTCCGAACTCGTGACCCATCACGGATTCGATGGTGCGATGCGGGGGGAACTCCGGGATCGCCAGCCCGTGAGTCAGTCCGATAGAGAACCCCTCGACCTCCATCACCCGGGTCCGTTCAATCCGCGGGTCAGTGATCTTGCGAAAAAAATCACCATTGCCTTCGCACGCGTAGACAGGCGCGGCGCGTTCAAGATCGTCAAGGCATGACGGGCTGTAGATGTCGCCCGCATGGAGGATAAATTCCGCACCTGCGCCGGAAAATATTTCTAAAGCGCTCTCCGGCAGCGCCAACGGCGCCTCCGGCACGTGCGTATCGGATATTAGGCCGATGATCAAAAGGGTATCTCGGTCACTTCCTGAGGGTGACGCGCGCGTCCTTCTCGCCAACGACTATTCGTGATACGCCTAGCAGTACCACGTCACGCAGGAGAGAGTGAAGCGCCATGTCGTCATCCGTCAATTGCAGAAGTGATTCGATTGCCGCCGATGCGCTCCCGTGCGTCCGCGTTGCGTCCCGCAGCCGCCCTGCCTCGTGGAACAAGAGCTGTGCTGCCGACCGAATAGCTTGCGCCGGGGTTCGACCCTTCGCCGCCTCTCGGGCTAGGTTGCTTATTCGCAAATCGACAGCTGCCTCGATTCGCGAGGCAATCCCGTCGAGGTCGATTCGCGCAAGCACCGCTGAGTCAAGTTCCCGTGCACGCCGGGTGTGATATGAGCAGCGTCCCTGGTTCGTCGCCGCCTCGCACTGGTAATAGCGATACGTGTTGGATCCTGAAGACCCGTCGTTTCGTGTCCATGATTGGCGGCGTGTTACACCAACCATATTGCTGCCGCAAGCGCCGCAGATTGCCGTGCCGGATAAGAGGTATGGCCTCCCCGCCCCATATCCTGCGCGTTTTGCCCGCTCGTCAAGCCGCTCCTGTATTTCCTTGAACAGCGGAGATGTGACGAGTGCAGGGTGGTTTCCGGAAACACGCGCGCCAAATCGGTTGTAGGCGCCGGTATAGACACGATTGCGCAACATGTCACGGATTGTGACGATGCTCCATGCGCCTCCCCGGCGAGTTCGCAGTCCACGTGAATTCAGTTCCGAGGCAATGGCGCGGATGCCTTTGCCCTGTGCCGCAAGCCCAAAGATGATTTTGACGACAGTCGCTTCCTCGGGGTGTTCTTCCAACTGACCGTGTTCCCCGGTCTTGTAGCCATATGGAATGCGGCCTAAAACGACGCCACGCAGTGCCTTGCGCGCCATGCTCTGCCGGATCATCTCTCCCCGGTCTGAAGGTGCTGCGCCATTCTCCGGCGTCAGGGCGATCTCAAGCGGATGCCCCCTCGCTTCCACAGAGACCAGCTCAACGCCCATCGCCTCCAGGCGCAGTAACTCCTCAATGAGTCGGACACGGGGAATACGATCCCCCGGCGAGATCATCACGGAAACTCCGGCGGGCTCTTTTTCCTCGATTAGTCGTTGGCGTAGAGCCCAAAAACCGTCTTCCGTCGCCGCGTACATTCCGTCGAATGGCGCGTTGCTTTCTGCAGCCGCGCGATCAAGATCGCGGCGGTCCCCCACGCCGAATAAGATACTTGCCACGGATCGCTGCTCCCCACCTGAATCCGCCGCTTTGTGCTTCGTAAATGTTAGCACACTATGCCAAGTTTATAGTCGCCTCCCCTTCCTTGCCCGTACCTTCGTATGGCCGCTACCCTAATTCTGAGACGATGAAAGCCAGCAGAAAGAAACACCGCCGCTTTCCACCGCGAAGTGGAAAAGCTACCATCCATGAGGGCCCACCGCAGCGACTCACACTTGAACTTGAGCGCCCGGGCCATCAGGGTGACGCTGTTGGATGCCGCGACGACGGCAAGATCGTTCTCGCCGCATACGGTGTCGCAGGGGAGCGCGTCGTCGTTGAAGTACGTGAGGAGCATCCGACATACATCGTTGGTGAAGTCGTAGAAGTCCTGCGATCGTCGCCGGAGCGCGTGGAACCACGCTGCCCGCACTTTGGCGCATGTGGCGGTTGTCAGCTCCAGCACATCTCGTATGAAGAGCAGGGCAGGATTAAGCAGAACGTCCTCACTGATCAGCTCCGACGGATCGGCCACATTGTGGAGCCTCCGGTCTCAGAAATACTCGCCGCCGAGGACCCATGGCACTACCGCAACAACGCCCGATTCACCGTGCGGCGCGAAGGCGTAACCGGATTCACGCATTGGCACACCCATCGGTTCGAGCCCATCGATGAGTGCCTGATCATGGACACGCGTATCAACGACATCAAACGCAAGCTGGATGGCGCGCTAACCAACCGCGAGCGCCAGCTTGCCGTCCGCATTGGTCATAACACAGGGGACACGCTTGTCCATCCTGCCCTCAATGGCCGTGGCGATGACCGGGACGTCGAAACCGGTCAGGATTCCTATGAGGAGCGGCTGTTCAACGTGCCGTTCAGGGTCTCCGCCGCCTCCTTTTTCCAGGTCAACACTGCCCAGGCCGAGCGCATGATGGCCTTGGTGAGAGATCGCCTCCAGCCCACGTCCTCGGACATCGTCGTTGACGCCTACGCCGGTGTCGGTACCATTGCTGCCCTGATCGCTCCGATGGTCGGGCGTGTCATTGCTGTCGAGGAGTCTGCCGCCGCCGTCCGCGACGCCGAGGTCAATCTTGCGCCGTTTCCAAACGTCGAGATGGTCTTGGCCAAGACGGAAGAAGCCCTGCCGGAACTTGATGAGCGTATCGATGCTGTTATCCTCGACCCGCCGCGTGCTGGCTGCTACCCGGAGGTCCTCGACGCCTTGCGCCGACTCCAACCTCGCCGCATCGTCTATGTTTCCTGCGATCCGGCCACCCTTGCCCGTGACCTCAACCGGCTAATCCTCTCCGGCTACATGCTTACGGACGTAACACCAGTCGATATGTTTCCCCACACCTACCACATCGAAAGTGTTTCCACGCTGGAGCGGATGCCGGCTGACGGCTTCATTCTCGCATCCACATCTGCCCGCCGCCGCGAAATCCTCACCCACCAATCCACTCCATTCGCCGCCCTCGCCCCTTCCACAAACATTGAAGAATCTGCCGACTCTATTATTCCGGCTTCCAACCCCGTCTCCTACGCCCAAAACCTCGCCCTCAGAAAAGCCCAATCCGTGGCGTATGAAAGCACAACAGTCCCCGTTGTCGGCGCGGATACCGTCGTTGTGTCTCCGGACGGCAGCATCCTCAATAAGCCGCAAGACGCGGATCAGGCTCGCCGTATGCTCCGAACGCTTAGGGGGAGAGACCATCAGGTCGTCACTGCCATCGCCGTTATCCCGCCCGGCGACAACCCCGAGCCGGTAGTCGGGCACGAAATCAGCATAGGCCGAATGCGTGACTACACGGACGCGGAAATCGAGGAATACATCGCAACCGGCGACCCATTCGATAAGGCAGGCGCTTACGGCATCCAGCACCCGGAGTTCCGCCCCGTCGCAGAACTCAACGGCTGCTACTTGAACGTCGTCGGCCTCCCCCCGTGCCTGCTCCACCGCCTTCTAGGGCAGGCTGGGACACCTCCGCCAAGCCTCGCTGCCCCAGCAAATACTCTCGCCACTAATGGCGCCTGCGCCTACTGCGACCGGCGCACGCCGCCTCACCTCACGTTGCCCTGGCAGGATAAGTCGGAAGGTTCGATTTAGCGGCGGGCGCGAGGCCCGAACGGCTCCGGCTGGAAAGGGGCGTCGCGGGTCTCGATGTAGCTTCGGAGCCCGCCCTTTTCGTTTGCATCGTCCAGGTACCGTTTAAAGTCCTCGCGCTGTGACGTGTGGGCAAGAGCGGCAAGCTCCGCGTTGAGGCTCCAGGCCTTGTCCAGCCCCATCATCTCCAGTCCCATCGTCGCGACGTGCAGGTTGATCTTGACTGTTTCCGGTGAAACGAGGGCGATGCGCTCGCCGATGTAGAAGCACTCCTCCAGCAGGTCATCGTGCGGCACAACCTTGTTGACAAGGCCAATGCGCAGCGCCTCCTCCGCGTCGATGTGGTCGCCGGTCAGCGCATAGCGGAGGGCGTTCTTGTAGCCCGCCAGCAGCACCCAGATGAAGTTGGTGTTGGAGATGTGCCGCACCTCCGGCTGGCCAAACACCGCGTTCTCCGAGGCGATGGTGATATGGGTGGTCAGGGCTAGCCATGAGGCCGCGCCGAGCGCCCAGCCGTTGATCGCGCCGATGATGGGCTTGGGATACTCCCAGCGCCGCATCTGGTCGCGGATGCCATTGCGATCACCGTCGCGCCATGAGTCTAGGAACTCGGCGATGGATTGTCCCTCACGGAGGCCGTACGGCCAGACGACGGGCGGGAGTGATCCGTCGCGGGAACCGCGCATATTCGCGCCGGCGGAGAAAGCGCGTCCTGCACCCGTGAGAATCACGTAGCGGATTGAGTCGTCCTGCTCAGCTTCATCGAGCGCGGCGTTGAGATCGGCGCGCAACTCGACACTGAGGGAGTTCATCGCTTCAGGCCGGTTCAGCGTGATCAACACACCGTTCTTCTGCGGCTCGTACAGGATATTTTCATACGTGGTCATTGTGGTGACTCCTTCTTGTTATTCGTGGCGGCGGCTACACTAACGCCCCGCTCTCCGTCAGGCTCTTGATTTCCTCTGCACTCAGTCCAATGACGTTGTGGTAGATGTCGTCGTTATCCTGACCGGAGCTGGGGGCGGGGATGTCTGACTGGCCGGGTGTGTCGGACAGGCGCGCGGTGAGGGCGGGATGTGTGAGCGGCGGCGATGCGTCCCACGGCGCGGGTGGCTGAACTGTGACAACGGAGCCGCGTTCCCGCAGGTGCGGGTCCCACACCAGCTTGTCTGGGCCTTGATCCATTCCTGCGGGCACGCCGTGGCGCTGGAGCCGGTCGAATACCTGCTGAGGGTTCATCCCGGCTGTCCATTCACCGATACGGCGGTCAAGCTCTTCCTTGTTCGCTACCCGGCCTTCCAGCGTGTTCCACTTGGCATCCTGCGCCCACTCCGGGGATTCCATAGCGACAACAAGCCGCCGCCAATCGTCGTCATCGCGGCAAGCGATGGCGCACCAAGTGTCGTGGCCGATGCAGGCATAGACCTCATGGGGTGCGAATCGGTCCGAGTTGTTGCCGTGCGCGACAGCGTCAACGCCGTTGATGGTGTAGTCCATGTAGAGAGCGCCGAGCGTGGAGGCAAGACCTTCAAGCTGGGCCACTTCGATGAACTGTCCCTCGCCGGTCTGAGCTCGATGCTCAAGCGCGGTCAGCATCGCGCCGACCGTGGCGGAACCGGCGACGTAGTCCGTATAGCCGAGCTTGGGGCGAGTGGTCATGGGGGCGTCCTCGTGACCCCAGATGTAACCGAGTCCGCAGAATCCGAAGATCATCTGGCCATACGTGATGAAGTGGTGCGCCGGGCCGGTCAGGCCGAGCCCGGGCATCTGTACGACGATGATGTCCGGTTTGACCTTCACCAGTTCCTCATAGCCAAGGCCCATGCGATCCATGACACCCGCGCGCCAGTTGTCGATGACGATGTCAGATTCGGCAACCAGTCGTTTGACAACATCCAGCCCCTCAGGGTGCTGCGCGTTGATGGTTACACTGCGCTTGCCACGATTGAGTTCAGCAAAGCCGCCGGTGTCCGGCCTGCGTGGCTGCGGATGGGCGTCCGTCTCCACCTTGATAACATCAGCGCCCAGGAATGCAAGGAATCCGGCAGCAACGGGCCCCGCAACGGCCTGCGTGAAATCAACGACGCGTACACCATCTAGCGGCTTGATTCCGGTCGTGCCGTGGTCGCCGCTCGCTCCATTCATGGCAGCTCCCGCCGGGACAGGTGCGCGTACCTCGGAAAGAACTTCGTCCGTGTGTTGACCGACGGACGGAGCGGGGCGTCGCACGCCCCACGGTGTGCGGGACATGCGGAACGGCGCACCGGCAGTGCGGTACTTGCCAATGACAGGATGCTCAAGGTCCTCGAACCAGTCGCGCGAGTTCGGATGCGGGTGATTGACGAAATCAGAGACCTTGTGGATGGCAGTCGAGGGGATGCCGCGCCGCTGACCTTCGTCAACAAAGTCTTCGCTGTCTAGCTGGGCAATAAAGTCCACCATGACGGCATCGATCAGGTCGATGTTCTCGCGCCGCCAGGCAGGATCGAGCATGTTCTCCGCTGTCATATCATCGGAGCCAATCCAATCGGCCAGCCGAGTGAAATGGCGATCCATGTATGTAGAGGTCTGGACAAAGTTGCCGTCTTTCGTTTCAAAGATGGACACACCGGGGTTGCTGGGCGCGGAGCCGGTGCGCCGCCTTATGTACTGGTTGATGGAGTAGTCGCCTAACACAACCATCAGCTGCCAGAGGCCAACGTCCTGCAAAGAAATGTCCACCTGCTGCCCGCGACCGGTCAGGCGCCGGGCATGCACGGCGGCCAGAACGCCGACAACGGTATGAAATCCGGCCACGCGATAGAGCTGCTCCGTCGGAACAAGGCATGGTCGCGCATCGCCGTCGCCGTGGATATACATGACGCCGGTCATGGCCTGCACGGTCAACTCCGTACCGACATAGTCGCGGCGCGGGCCGGATCGGCCATACGGGCTGATGCCGGCGTGAATCAGGCGTGGATTGGCGGCTGAGAGATCCGCGTAACCGATGCCCCGGTCATCAAGATACGTGCGGTCAAAACACTCAACGACAATATCCGCGGTGGCGGCGAGGCGGCGCAGGGAGTCGCGGCCATCCTCGGTTTCGAGATTGAGAACAACGCTGCGCTTGTTGTGATTGTCCGAAATGAACGGGATGCTGCGGTCAGGATCAGGCGCGTTCCCGGCAAACGGGTCTCGGTTTCGCAGAGGATCCCCGCCGGGCGGCTCGATCTTGATAACGTCCGCGCCGAGGTCACCGAGCAGGCGGGTAGCAAACTGTGGCGTCGGTCCGCCGAGGTCAAGGACACGCAGATGTCCAAGCGCCGACGCACTGTTTCCATTCTGGTCAGTCATGACAGCATCCCCCTCTTCTGCCACATCTGCCGATTGTGGGCGTATCATCCCGCGTGGGGAATAATCTGTCTAGTTTTTGGGCGTCAATCGGCAATGAACCTTAGAAGGAGGCCAAGGAGAATTACTATCGGGCCGAGAGAGAAGAGGACGTTGGTGGGGGAAACAAGGCGGGCCAGCGATGATCCGGCATCTGCCACGAGCCGTGTGAGAGGCCCGGGCAGGATTTCGCTCCAGAGGCCCTCAACAGGCGATGAGCGCCGCCGCGGGCCGCGCCTGCCAAGCGAGATGGCAATCAGAAACATGACCGCAGAGAGGCCGACCTTTGCGCCAAGAAGTAGCGCGAAGCCGAAGCCGATTTCCTCCGTCAAACGGTCGTAGATGAGCAGAACACCGGTAATAAGCAATACCCACATTGAGAGGTCGACGGTCTGCTTAAATCTCTCGCCAATGAGGCGGGGAAGATCAGGGGAACCGCCCCCGCTCTGTCGCATGGCGGGTCGCAGCGCTGACAGGTAGAAGATATTGCCACCAACCCACGCGACCGTGGCGATCACATGCGCCCACCGCGTGACAAGGACAGTCACTTCAAGAAAAGTCATGCAGATAGTGTACGGGGCAGCTCAGTGGGACGCGCTTCCCCATTCTTTTCTACAATTGCACCATGCCGAGCGTAGAGATCATCACGGGCGGGTCAGGCAGCGGAAAGACGCGGGAAATAGTCGCGCGCTTAGCAGATTACTACGCCTCGAAGCCGTTTACCAACGCACTCGTTCTCGTGCCGACCATGCGCCACGCTGATCAGGTTCGCCGGCGCCTCGTACAGGGATGCGGCGTCGCCATGAATCTGCGTGTGGAAACGCTGACGATGTTCGCGCGTAGCCTGACGAAAGGCTCCCCGATTCTGAGCGCCTCACGGGCTACAGACGAGTTGGCGCGCGTTGCACGTAGAACTGTCGCACGAGGTGGGGACGCCGACTACTTTAGGCCCATCGCCAGCATGCCCGGCTTCGTGCCGATGATTGAAGCAGCTGTTGCAAGCCTCCTTGAAGAGCGCATCGACCCTGGAGATTTACGAGCCGCAGCAGCGCAAAGCGGCTCCGTGTCCGCTCGCGCCCTGGCACACATCTACATCGCCTATGTTGATGAACTGAAACGGCTAAGCCTGATACATCCGGTGAAGGTTAACTCCGTGGCGGCAGAGGCTATTCGGGCGGGAGCAGATGTGCCGGGCATCGTGATGCTGGACGGATTCCAGCGGTTCACGGAAGAGGAACTGACACTGCTCACAGCCGTTTCTGAACGAGCGGACATGACAATCAGTTTCGACCCCGAAGCAACGGACCGTTCCACATTCGACTTCGAACGTTTGCAGGAACGATGGCATGCGGCTTCGCGTATAGAGCTTGCTCCACGACAACACGATTCTGCCGACATGACGAAAGGAGAGGCTGCCAACCCCGAGCAACACGCGCGCGAGATCGCACGGCAGATAAAGCGAAAGCTGGCAGATGATCCGGCGCTGAGGCCGTCCGATTGCGCTGTCACGTTCCGTCAGGTCACGCCCTATCTCGCCATGATGCGCCGCATCTTCGCCGAATATGAAATCCCGCTTGACCCGGCGGCGGGCGCGCGCCTGCGCGATACTCCACTCGGCTCCTGGCTAAATCGGCTACTTGGCGTCAGAGACAACGGGTGGCGGGTCAAGGACATCATCGCCGTTCTTCGCAGTGGCGTCGTCAACCTAAAGCGCTGGGAGCTTATGGACAACGACCTGGACCACATCGCCCAAACGGCTCGCGAGAACAATTTCTGGTCGGGCCTGGACGCCCTTGAGGAATTGGCCAGTCAGGCCCCCTCAGGTTTCGTCAAGGCGCGGACTGACATTATTGACCTAATTGAAGAACTCGAAAGTGGCACCGCCGATAGAGCGCAACGACTTATGGACGCGCTGTTTGGTGAGAACGCCTGGCTGCGAGACTCACGGGACGTTGATGATGAAACGGCGCAGTGCATCGAGCAACTCCGATCCTATCTGAACGAAATGACGGATACACCGGTAACGGTCGATGGCGAAGACACTGAGCAGGAACCACTTGAACGCTTTCGAGAACGCCTGGACCGTCGACTATCAATGCCGATCCTGATGCGAAGAACGCCCGGAGGCGTGCTCCTCGCTCCCATGCACACCATGCACGGTCTGCGTTTCAAACACGTCATGGTTGGCGGTCTTTCTGAGGGCGAATTTCCTGCCGGCCGCCGCTACGGCGATCTTCTGAGTGATGCAATGCGCCAGGAACTGTCTGATGCCGGCCTTTCCCTCCCTCCCGCACCACGCTCAACAGAAGAAGAACTCTGGAAATCCGTCACGTCCCGCGCAGATGGCTCAACGGCCTTGTGGCGTTACCGGCTCAATGCCTCGGGTAAGGAAGCGACACCGGCGTGGGTTTTCCAGGATGTTGAAGCCGACACTGAGAGCCGCCCGGAGACACAGGAAATTGTGGAATCGGTCTCTAACCGGGAGCTCGCCATCGCCTGCGCAGTCGGGTGGGTAAGTGGGCAAGCTGTACGTCCGCCGATTCAGCAGGAGAACGATCCCTGGGAAACTGTGCGGATTGCTGCCCCGGCTGAGCAAAAGAGGCGGTCGTTCGAATTTGCCGGCGAATATGAGGGCCGGGTGTCACGTGGGTTAGCGCCACGCTTAACCCAAGCCGGGGCTGGGTGGAGCGCCAGCCGCCTGGACTCGTACCTGACGTGCTCGTTCCAGTTCTTTGGCAGCTACGTCCTAGGTCTCAAGGAGCTCGATGATGAGCCGGACGAAGGCGACGGCGCGATGTGCGGCACAATCATCCACGAGATTCTGGAGAACGCATTCGACCCACTTGTTGATCAGGGTCTTCCGTTCACGGATGACACCATCGGCATCGTTATCGACTTCATAGATACCAAGGGCCGTGACATGTGGAACAGTGCTCCTGAGGAGCATCGTTTTGGACAGGTGGCGCTGTGGCGGCTCGAATGGCCCCGTTATCGCGACCGCATCATAAGAATGCTGAGAAATCATGCGTTGACGGCCGGTCTTGGGGACGGCTACCGCGTGCATGCCACTGAGCGGGAATTCGATGTGGAAATTCCCACCAAACCCCCACTAAGGATTCGCGGAAAGGTTGACCGAATTGATGAAACTCCGGACGGCCTGACCGTCATTGATTACAAGACAGGCTCCATTCCATCGCAGAAAGACGTGCAAGATGGCAAGAATATCCAGTTGCCTCTCTATGCCCTTGCTCTCCAGAATCTGAGCGGGGGAAGTGGCCGCAACCTGCGGATGGAGTACTGGAAACTCCCGTCGCGTGGGGACAGGCGACCATGGACGCTGGACAGCGCTGATCAAGACGATACCGATGTCATCGCAAACGTGGTTAGCATTCTCCAGGAAAGCCGGAATTCTGTTGATGGGGGAGATTTCCGCGTCAATCCAACACTGGATACCTGCCCCCCCTATTGCCCAATGAAGCACGTCTGTCGTGTCAACTCATTCAGCCGGCATAAGCGATGACACTCACGCATGATCAACAGCAAGCAGTCACGGAGCGCAACCGTGATGTCATCGTCATGGCGGGCGCGGGCAGCGGCAAAACGCGCGTCCTTGTCGAGCGTTACGTCAGTCTGCTTAAGGACCATGAGATTGGTCAGCTTGTGGCGGTCACATTCACGGACGCAGCTGCCGCAGAGATGCGCGGACGAGTCCGTCAGGCCGTCCTGGCTGATTCGGGCTTGGATCATCATCGACAATATCTTGACCGCGCCATCATCGGCACCATCCACTCCCTTTGTCTTCAACTGTTGCGTGAGAACCCCGTGGAGGCGGGTATCGACCCCGCCGCGACCGTTCTGGACGAAAACATGGCGCAAGCCGAGATACTCTCCGCTTGCCGTGACGCCATTGAGGCCGCTGCATCCGGAGATGAACCCGGAGCGGAGGCTATCCTCCGTCTTGGCGTATACCAGGTGAGGCAAACTCTGCCGCGTATGGTTGAACGACACGATGAGGTGGAGCGCGCCTATAAGGCCATGGGCGGGAACTCGCCGGAGGAGTGGAAGCCTTATATCAAGCAGAAACTCGAACAATTTGCTGAGCCGCTCATTGTCGAATGTCGAGAGAAACTCACAGAGCATCGGGACTTTCTGGTAGACGCTCAGATTCCTGATGAAACCGATGCGCTCACACCAACCGTCGAAATCGTTCTCGAGACTTTAGGCGATCCGTCAACGGGAACAACGGAGGATCTTCTTTATCGTCTGCAACGACTATCGGGAATTGGGTCAGTAAGGGGTGGGTCCAGCAAGGCTTGGTCCGCCCCTACCCAACAGGTGCGCGATGTCCTAAGCGCAATTCGCGGAATGTACAAAGAAGTGGCCCCGTTTCTGTGGAACGAGGCCGACGCTGGCTCCCTCCCTGTTCTCGAATCTCTACATGATCTATTCCGGAGCGCCTCCGAACGGTATGAAGCAAGGAAGCGGGAACTGTCAGCCCTCGATTTCCTCGACCTCGAACTGAAGGCCATCGAGCTGCTTAGGACACACCCAGAGGTGGCCGCATCCTATCGCTCTACATTTCGCCATGTCCTGATTGACGAGGCACAAGACCTCAACCCCACACAGGATGTATTTCTGAGACTCCTGACCGGTATCGGTGTTGAGGCTGACGTTGCCCGCCCCGAACGTTTTTTTGTCGGGGACATCAAGCAGTCCATCTTCCGTTTTCGGCGGAGTGATGTACGCAACCTGAACAGGCTAAGGGGCGAGATCCGTCTTGAGGAGGGTGCCACGGTCTCCCTCAACACGTCCTACCGTTCCCACACAAGGCTTGTGGGTGCGATAAATGGTGTCATGACCGAGGTCTTTGGCGAGGCGGCTGAAGACTATGAGGCAGAGATGGAGCCCATACAAGCAGTCCGTTCATCATCGGGAGGCAATGCATCCGTCGAGGTACTACAAGTTGCACGTGAGTTTGCGAATCTCGCTGACGAGGGCAGACCTAATTCCGCTCAGCGCACTCGCATGGAGGCGCATATCGTGGTGGGCCGGATAAAACAGCTAATCGACGAGGGTCGCGAAATCTGGGACAAGAGCGCTGAAGAATACCGCCCTGTTGAGCCGGTCGATATCGTAATCCTCCTGCGTCGCACGACCAACACGGATGAATACGAACGGGCGCTGGAGCACCATCAAATACCTTATCGCGCCTCGTCCGGTGGTTATTTTTACAACCGGTCGGAGATCATCGACCTGACGAATCTGCTTGAATGGCTGGCCGAACCCGCCAATGATATTGCTTTGGTCGGTCTGCTCCGGTCCCCGTTCTTCGCCATTGATGATGAGTCGCTCATCGCCCTGAAAGGGGCCGGCGACACTTGGCTTGATGCGCTCCGCAAACCGCCCGCCGAGGTCTTGCCTCAAACCCGCCCACTGTGTCTCCACGCCGCCCGCGTCCTTGATCAACTTCGGGAAGAATCCCGGCTCTCGACACCGGAACAACTGCTTGAGAGCGCGCTGGTTCTTACGAACTATGAAGCATCATGGGCGCCGCTGCGGGGCGGGGACCAGGCGCTCGCCAACATACGGCAATTCGTAGGCATGGCGAGGGGACTGGCGGAACTGTCCGTGGATGAATTTGTTGAGTATATCCATCTGCTGCGAGACGACTTGGATGCGCGTGCCCAGCAGGCAACCCTCGATGCTATTGATGCTGTCAGGATTCAGACCATCCACTCCGCCAAGGGTCTGGAGTTCCCGGTGGTGTTTCTCGCGGACGCTGGGACGACCCAGGTAGGGCCTCCTGCTCCACCCGTGTTGTGGAATGCTGAGATTGGCATTTCCATGACGCTTGAGCGAGATGTCTCCGAGATTGATGAACCGCGCAGCAAGCCTGCGCTCTACAACCTTCTAAAGGAAATTGAAGATAGAGAAGATGCGGCGGAGAGCAAGCGCCTTCTCTATGTGGCCGCGACACGCGCCGCCGACCTGCTCGTCGTCAGTGGAGCGGAGCCCACCGGAGAATCACCCTCCTGGCTGAGAGCATTTATCGACCACAGCGTTGGTCCCGATATTGAAATTCACAGCCCCGTGCTGGTCGACTTGGAATCCATGAGAAGTCGGGCTCCCCGGCAACAGTTCGAGGCGCCGTCGCCTGACCGCGAGCAGTCGGCCGATGCCCCCCTGCTTGGTCGCCGTGGAGCAATCCCAATTCGCTCAAGTACGCCTGCAACTGCGTTGGAACACGGCGACGGAACAGGATTCACTGGCAGACCGGACCCTCTGGCTCTCAGTCGCGGAACGTTGGCCCACGCGGCAATTGAAGAGTGGTTTAAGAACGAAACCCGGCCAGACCTTCGAGATCTGGCGCACCGTAAGGGCATGCGGCTAAGCGATGAGGACATGGCAGATATCGAGACGGACGTGAACGCGATGCTCGATAACTTTGACACGTCTGAACTGGCGGCGACACTCCGTGATCCCGCTACGAGAAAATACTTTGAGTTGCCATTCTCGTGGGAGTGGGACGGTGTCGCCGTCCACGGCAGTATCGACCTTGCGTATGAGATCAAAGGTGTGTGGCATGTGGTGGACTTCAAGACGGACCGCGTGGAGAAGGGCAGCGAGGTTGACCGCGCCAAGGCGTATCTTACCCAGCTTGGCGTTTATGCGGGAGCAATAGAAGCGGCAACTGGAGAACGGCCCAGGGCGGGGCTGATGTTCCTGCGCACTGGGACACTCTATTGGGCTGAACAGGCTAACATCGACGCTGCGCTCAGCAGCACCCGTCAGAAGATCGATAGTGGTGATATTGCGCTTGGAGAAACCGACGAATCAGGCGAATTTACAGACGAGCCACTAAACGTATAAAGGAGGTAATGCACATGGCACAGTCAAAGCGCATTAGCCCATTTCTCTGGTTTGACAGCAAGGCGAAGGAAGCAGTTGAACACTACGTGTCTGTCTTTCCCAACTCCCGAATCGTCAACGTAACCGAAGTTCCTGCAGGCCCGGCAAAGGGCGCGGCTCAAATTGAGTTTGAGTTGGATGGCCTTAAATTTACTGCTCTTGATGGTGGACCAATGTTCGAAATGACGCCGGCAATCTCCTTTGTCATCCCCTGCGAATCACAGAGAGAGATTGACTACTACTGGGACAAGCTGGTTGAGGATGGCACCCAGGGTTTTGCCGGCTGGCTAACTGATCCATTTGGCGTTTCCTGGCAGGTTGTACCGGCTAATTTGGATGAGCTGATGGCACGTGCGCCGATGGCTGTCATGGAGAGCCTGCTGACTATGACAAAGATCGATATCGAGCGGTTGGTTGAGGCAGGCGGCGGCACGGCGTAACTCTGGCGGCCAAGTCTACGTTTCACCGAGCCTTTTGCACTTCCTGTCAGGACGACAGGAGACCTTGGACGTACTCTCGCACCGACGCGGCGCATTCATCCGGCCTTTCGAAGACCATGAAATGGGAAGCTTCCGGCATGAAATCGTAGTCGATGCTGAGGATGTTACTGAGATCCATCGTTGGCAGGTACGAATACGGCAAGGTAGGGTCTGCCCCCAGGACTTTAACCGGACAGACGATGCTGTCAAAATTTATTGATACTGCATAGACGCCGGCATATTCGATGACCTGTGCTTCATATTCGCGCGGACAGCGGAGTTCAAATCCTTGTCCGTCAGCAGCCTCGCCAAGGGTTGTTTCGGCCATGAGGTTCGCAATTCCCGGCACTACATCCTTGAATGTCGGCATGAATGGCAGTACATCCGCGAATTCAGAGCGCGTCTTATATCGCTCCGTGCGACTTCTCGTCAAATTGGCCGCGCGAGTTGCGGCGACGTCAAACTCTTCGTAAGACACTCCCGGCCTGCAGACCGGAGGATCGAACAGATAGAGACCGGACAAACCCCTGCCTTTTGTTGGGGCTAGCAGGGCAGCCAGCGCTGAAACAGAGTGAAAGACGCCGAAGGTAGGCTTTTCCCCATACTCCTCGCGGATCGCTTCCACCACTCGATCGTAATCGCGCATAAATGTTGGAAGGTTGTGATTCCGAATGTCTCCCACAGGGTTCCAGCCATGATTTCTGAGGTCGTAGATGATGAGGTCAAATTCGTCCAGCAGGTTTGACCACAACGGATAGTACAGGTCGATAGCCAGACCGTTGCCATGACACATGATGAGCCGCGGTCCTTCAGGATTGCCGTGGCGTCTCAGCCGGATAACCGATGTCTCATCAACATTCACGTCATGAATGGAGATTGGCTCAGGAACGCGCCAAACAGACTGGGACTCTTCGGTCACTCGAACGCATCCTCACTCGTGCAAGACGCCACTGATTCAACTGCGAGCGCGCCCACAAACTTACTGGTACTGAACTTATGCAGCCGCCAGGACACATCCGGAAACTCCGGTAGCCAGACTTGTCCTGTGCTTGCTCCTCCGCACATAGCGAGTGGAGTTTCTATGCGTTGCAGGTCGACGGAAAGCCCCACGCCGGTAGCCTTTATGATTGCCTCCTTGAGGGTCCATATTTCAAAGAATACTCTCGTGTCGATGTCTTTGCCCGTGGCCGAAACCGCAGCCTGCTCATCCGGACTGAAAGTCGATTCGATGATTGAGTCAAAGCGGAATCTCTGATTGATCTCTTCTATATCGATGCCAACCTGATGATTCGGAGAAATCGCGAGCATCCCGTTGTCGCCACTATGACTCATATTGAAATGGAGTGGGGCGGGGACGCCGTCCACAAATGCCCGTGGCTTGCCGCGTTCCACCCAGCCAAACTCAAGTTCGTCATTATCGCAGATGAGCGTTTCGCAAAGAACCGCTCTAAGCGCCGCACGGCTTAGCCCAAAACGTCGCCGCGGAGCTCCGGGATGGAAGCGTGCCCATCGTTCACGTTCCCTTTCGTTCAGGGATTGCAAGGCATGGGACTCGCGCGCCGCGTTTGCCAATAGATCGATATAGATAACGTCGACGCCATCAATCTTGGCGAAGCAAGACCACCACGTATCGCTAATGCTTGTAACTTTCATTCAGAAATGCAATTGAAAAGCACCGCGCAGTTCTTGATTGCGTTCTTGAGGGTGCCGCCGAACTCGCGACGGCACCCTCAGATGGTTGCCTTACGTTATCGGCCGATGAGAGTGGAACGCTTGCACTCAATAGCCGCGTTGTTGAGGGCTATGCAGCCTTCGAATCGATGTAGCCGATGAGATCGCCAATATTGGCTAAGCCGGCAAAGTCTTCAGGCGGGATCGCGATACTAAACTCGTCAGCCACGAGCTTGGCGAACGCGAGCACCTGCGCCGACGGTACACCCGCCGCGGTGAGATTCAATCCTGCATCAAGAGGATCGTTGGCCCCACGCCCTGAAATCTCCAGATTATCGTCGACCAGCTTGCGAACCCTCTCTTCTGTTGTTGCCATTGGGTGACTCCTTTCACTCTCTCCAGTCAGTACTACTGTTAGATTACAGTGTTTAGCAGCCTATGTCGCTCACCCTCCCTTAACCTGATCCGTTTTTCGGCTGCACCCAATACCGTCTACGCTGGAACGGGTAGCCGGGCACAGAGATTCTCCGACGCGACTCCCCCGCGAAGAATTTCACAAAGTCCACATTCTCTCCGGCCTCGTATGCCCGCGCTGCCATACCTACAGCCTCGCCGTCTCCATCCACCTCCGCGCCATTAGTCGAAGAAGAATCGTCAATGAGTCGCTGAAGTCCTGCCCGCAGTTCATCCGCGTCCCGGAAGACGACGCCTGCGCGATGCGCGAAATGGCTCCGCCCAATGGCCGCCGACCACGCCATGTCCGCGAGCGTCTCGTCGACACTTTCAGTTGGCTCCACGTGCGCGTCCAGCCAATCGTGGTACCGTTGTGCAAGATCGCGCAGTGCCGTTTCGTCCTTGGCTGAGAGCGGGAGGATACGAGTTGGCCGTCCACCCGGTGTTTCGCTGCCATTCTCGTTCAACGCGTTCTCATCATGGACAGGCATGGGAGCGCCGGACGGCCAGAAACCATTGGTACTTTCCTGATCTCCATTCTCAGTCTGATAACCTTCCACGATGATGTGGGCGTTGGCTCCGGTCATACCAAAGATGTTGATACCTGCGATAGGAATTCGTGCGCCGTTGCTCGGCCACTCTGCCAGCTCTGAGGCAATCTGCAGGGGCATCCTCTCCCAATCAATCTCTGGGCTTGGTGTAGCGAAATGAAGGTTCTTAGGAATCATGCCTCTATTCATGGACAAGATGACCTTGATGAGGCTGGCCATTCCGGATGCCGCTTCAAGATGCCCCATATTCGTCTTCACCGATCCAAGCGTCAACGGCCGGTTGCCGGGCCTGCCGTTGCCGTAGACGTTCGCAATGGCATTCGCCTCAATCGAATCGCCCAATGGAGTCCCGGTCCCATGAACTTCAACGTAATCAACGTCGGATGCCGAAACCCCGGATCTCTCCAGCGCCTCACGCATGACCTTTTCCTGCGCCACACCATTGGGGCTGGTGAAACTGAATCCCGCCCCGTTCTGGTTTACTGCTGAACCCCGTACGATACCCCAAATCCGATCCCCATCTCTCTCTGCATCGCTAAATCGCTTCAGCACGACAAAGCCGCAACCCTCACCACGGACATAACCGTCGGCCGATGCGTCAAAACTGGCTGTCTTACCGGTCAATGACAGGACACCCAGTTCGGCAAGAAACGTTGACGTTGACCGTGACAACGCGATGTTGACGCCCCCCGCAAGCGCGAGATTGATTTCACCGCGCTGCAATGCGACGACGCCTTGGTGTACGGCCGCGAGTGAGGAAGCGCAGGCCAAGTCGATGGGAATCGATGGGCCCTGTAGACCAAGCGCGAAGGAGACCCGCCCGACGGCTACGCTCGGAGCCGATCCGAAAAGGTCGTCAGTGCCCAGCTCGGCCATCAGCTTGCGGTATTCACTCCCGCTGATACCCGCGTACGTTCCCGTTCGGCTGCCCTTCAAGCTCTCGGCATCGATTCCTGCGTCTTCAAGCGCCTGCCATGCCGTTTCAAGGAGGAGACGTTGTTGTGGGTCCATGGTACGCGCCTCAATTGGCTGGATTCGGAAGAAGCGTGGATCGAACTCGTCGATGTTCTGGAGGAACGCGCCAAATCGCTCGTACGAGTTCTCAGCTTTAGGATCGCCGAGCAGCCCCGTCCAGTCGCCACCGTCCATGCGTCCGTCCGTAACAGCGGACTCACCGTTCTCAAGCAGACGCCAGAAAGCATCTAGGTCCTCTGAACCCGGGAAACGACACGCCATGCCAACGATAGCGATGGCATCCTGATCCGTTTGTGATCGAACGCTCGGTGGTGCTGCGGGCTTTTCCACAACCGGTGTGGGCGGCGAGATCACTGGCGTTTCAATGACCGGGGTTGGGCGTGGTGGCGCTGGCAGTTCCACGACCGCTGCGGGGAGCGGCGCTGTGGGTTGTTGCACAACCGGCACGGTGGAGGGCGCGATTTCGCCCAGATCACCCGCCACGTGGGCGGCCAGCCTCGCAATGCTCGGGTAGTCAAACACGACGGTGTTTGGCGCGACGTATGCGCCGACGAGTGCCCGGTTGATTCTGTTCCGCAATTCGACGGCCATCAGCGAGTCCATGCCGAGTTCCGAGAACTCCGCTAAAGGTGCCGGCTGCGACGGCATCCGCATCACGGACTGTAGCTCCTTCTGGAGGAATCCGATGATCACCTGCTCACGCTCCTCAACGGCGACACTTCCGAGCCGGGCCAGTAAGGTCTCGCTTGCATCCGCCGATCCTGCGTCTTCGTCTGAATCCACGCGCTCGAAGTTCGCGAACAGCGGCGGAGTAGACCCAATGCTGTCAAGGAACGACTCCCAGTCGATGGACGTGACGGTTGCGTTCGTCCAATCCTGGCGAACCAGCCGATCAAAGGCGCGTATGCCCTGTTCAGGTGACATCCACAGTGTTCCCCGCTCCGCCAACTGCTCTTCGATGCGCTCCCGCTGCTCCGCCGCCTCTCCGATGTCCGACCACGCGCCCCATGCGATAGTCTGACCGGCCAGCCCCATCGCGCGGCGGTGTCCGGCCAACTGATCCAGGAATGCGTTTGCGGCGGCATGGTTTGCTTGGCCGGGATTTCCAAAGACACCGGCCGCGCTGGAGAACAGGATGAACATGTCCAGATCACGGTTCAGCGTTGCACGATGCAATTGCCATGCGCCGAGTACCTTGGGAGAAAGCACTTGTTCAAATGATTCCCACGTCTGGTTGGCTACTGAAGCGTCCGAGAGCACACCGACGCTGTGGATAATGCCTGCCAGCGGTGGGAGCGAGGCATCGATCCGCTCGAGCATGGCATCAATCGCCGTGCCATCAGTCACGTCGGCGAGTTCCACCTGCACGGTAACGCCTGCCTCGCGTAGCTCGTCGATGATTTCCTGTGCCTCCGGATCGGGTTCACGCCGTCCGTTGAGCACGATTGCGCCCGCGCCCTTGTCCGCGAGCCAGCGCGCTACCGCCGTGCCGATGCCGCCAAGCCCGCCCGTCACCAGGTACGTCCTGTCGCCGCGCAGGCTGCCGGTCTGCAGTGGAGAGTTGGCGATTACAATCTTGCCGATATGCCGCGCGTCCCGCATGAACTTCATGGCCGCCGGCCCCTCGGCAATAGACCACCGAGTATGTGGGAGTGGCGGGAGATCACCGATGCTTATTTTCTTCACCACGTCAACAAGAGCTGAGCCCGCAATCTCTGGCTTACGTGTCTTGAACTCATCCAACGTGATGATGTGATAGTCCACGTCAGGCCGCGCTTCGGCCATTTCGTCTTCCGTCAGGATGTCCTCACGCGACAATTCGATGAATCGGCCGCCCTGGGCCAGACATGAAAGACTTGCGTCGATAAAGCCCTCTCCCGTCAGGCTGTTCAGCACGACGTCAACGCCGACGCCGCCCGTATCCTCGAGAATCTGCTGACCGAACGCCGTGCTACGGCTGTCATAGATGTGGTCAACGCCAAGCGACTGAAGGTATGCCTGTTTACGGCTGCTTGCAGTGGTGAATATCTCTGCTCCTGCGGCGCGGGCCATCTCAATGGCGGCAGTGCCAACGCCGCCCGCGCCGGCATGAATCAACACGCGTTCTCCGGCTTTCAGGCGAGAGGCTTCGAAAGAGAGCGCCACAGTCACGTATGCTGTCGGCATTGTTGCCAATTCAGTTGTCGTTGAACCGTCCGGTGCCTTGGTCACAAGGGCCGCCTTCGTCACCGTCTGCGGCGCGAGCGCGTCAAATGCCAGGCCAAGCACATGATCGCCGACTCCAACTGAGGAAACGTCCGCTCCGATGTCGAGCACGCGCCCAACAAGATCAAGGCCGAAGTTGTCAGCCTCCTCCACTCCAAGACCGATCATCACGTCGCGGAAGTTAAGGGTTGAAGCGTCAACGTTGACGAGGACTTCATCCGGGTCGATTGTGCGCTCCGCCACGTCCTCAACATGAACATCTCCAAGATCGCCCGTCTCGTCCGGAACCAGCCGCCAGTCGGGAGTCTCCGGGAGCGAGAGCCGATCAGAAACGTTGTTGCCGCGGACGAGCCGAGCAGCCTGCCTGTAGCCCCTGCGCCAGACGACGTGATTCTCCGCGTCCGGACGAAGTAGTTCGTCAACGAGTTCGGCGCCCCGCGCTCTGTCATCATCGAGGTCGATCATTCTCGCCTGCAGGGCGGGGATTTCACGGATCAGGGACTTACCGAACCCCCAGAGGGCTGCCCCTGCCGGCTCGATGAGCGGCTCGCGTCCGATGGACTGCGCCCCGCGCGTGATGATCCACGTGCCGGCTGACGGCGTCACGTCCGTGTCCAACAGCCCCTGGACCATCGCGAGGGCGGAGCCACCTGCTTGCCGAACGTCCGCGGACAATTCGTCGGTCGTCGCGTCCGAACCGTGACCACTTGCCGCAATGAGATGAACGACACCCCGCAAAGGAACATCCTGTGGCAATCCTTCGAACAGCGCGCGCCACGACTCGCGATTCAACGAGTCGACGTCTGCGAGCGTCACCACCTGATTTCGTTCTGCCAGTTTGGTCGCCAACTCCTCGGCGATGCCGCCGTCATCTGCGGCAATAACCCATCCGCCGGGCTTCTCGATGATTTCGGCGGGCGCTCTGGCAAGGAAAACGGAACGGTCGGGGGTTTCGGAAGAATCGCCTGAACCGAGTCCGAGAACCTGCGGGTCTTCAAATCCCGTGTCCGTTAGCGCCTGCGTCCACACATCTGGGCCGACGATTCCATGATTGGTTCGGTACTGGTCGTCAAAGCGCCACCACCCCTCCAGCGCGCCGAACGTCACGTCTTGCCAGCCCATCCCCTCGAGAGCCTCCAGCGCAACCAGGTGGCCGGATGGCGCCAGGAGGCTCATGCAGTTGCGTAGAGTCTCATTGAGGGAAATCGTGTCGTGCAGGACATTTGCGGCGATGACGAGGTCATATCCATGTGAGTCAAAGCCCTGTTCGACCGGATCCTTTTCAATATCGAGAGGCCTGTAGTCTATCGCGCCGTCGGCGGTTCCGAACCGCGCCTCACCCTCCGCGAAAAACCCGGCGGAAATGTCTGTGTATGCGTAGTCGAAGCGTCCGGCAGGGAGTTGAGGCAAGACGGATGCCGTGCCTGATCCTGTCCCCGCTCCTATCTCCACAATCCGAAGCATTCGCCCGTCAGGCAGATCCTTGATGAGAGCCGCGACGGCATCGCCCAGCATGGTATTGGCCGCGTGGGTTGCGGGGGAGGTGTTGAATAGATCGCCGGGTGTTGGGTAGCCGCTCCCGAACAGCACAGTCAGAGGATCTGTCTCTCTTTGCAGGATGCCGGGTAACTCCGCCGCAGTCCGCTGGCAAAGAGCAATTTCAATCGATCCATGAGGGTAGCGCTCCAGCATATCCGCGGCGAATGCGTCCGGATCAGGAGGCAATTCCGTCGGCAACGGGTCATTCGGTCCGACCAAAACATGGAAGCCGCCCGCCGTTTCCCGCATGACTCCCGCCCGCGCAAGAAGTTCAAAGATTCGCCTGAACAGCCTGGCGCGATCCCCCGTGATATCCAGTTCGGCGCTCAACGTCTCCGGGTCGATTACGCTTCCTGCAGCGGAATGACAACCTAGATTGCGGACGGCGGTTAGCGCGAACGACCAGGAAAGTCGTTCAAGATCGGCCAGAAGACTGACGCGCTCGTCCCAGCCCACACCTTCGCGTGAGAGATACTCTTTGAACGTCGGCGTAGCGGCCTGAATTGCTGAAGGCTCCGCGAGGAAATCTGCAGGCTGCAGTGGGAGCAGGGGCCGGTCTTCCCAAATGACATCGTAGAGCAGGTTTGACAGGCCCTCGTCCGCTGAGAACAGCGCCTCGCGAGTGGCTCGCTTGATCGTCAAGCCGATGATTCCGCCAAGCGGCTCACCGTCAGGGCTATAGATAGTCACGTCCATGGCGAATACTTCGGGCGCACCGCGTCGGTTGTCCGTTACGACGTCGGAGGCTCTTTCGCGCATAGCGGCGTGGCACAGGACGCGGGACGGCAACGGGCCGCTCATCCACAGTCGCTCCCACGCAAAGGGCAAATACGTGGCCGTTCCGGCGGAATCATCGTCTATTCGTGCGGCGGACGCGACCTGCACGCAGCCATCGAGAAGAACCGGATGGAAATCAAGTCCGTTGCGAGCGAGCTCGTCAGGAAGAGTGACTTCTCCAAACGATGTGGCGTTTCCTGCCCACAGTCCCGTTACAACGCGGAACAGCGGGCCGAAATCGATTCGTATTTCCTCCTTGGCGCGATAGAACTCCGCAATGTCGATTTGGCGCAGACCGTCCCGCAATTCGTTCGGCGATATGGCCGTCACGTCGTCTGGCAGCCCACGCTGTTCGAGCGCTGAGCCCTTGGAGTGGAGCGTCCAGTTACTTTGGGTGTCGGACGTGCTGTAGATTTCGAAGCCTCGACCGTCCGGTCCGTTCTTGGAATCCATGATCACTTGAACGGTACGTTCAGCGGGCTCTGAAGCGTCGCTGTCCTGGGCATCGGCAAAGACCATAGCAGTCTGTATCTGCGTGTCATCAAGGGCGACAATTCCGTCGTAATCGGCCCGCGCGGCCGTCAAGGCCATTGAGGCGTACATCGCTCCCGGCGCGATGACCCGCCCGAAGACGCGATGGTCGCTCAGCCACGCCGGAGCGGAGGGCGACGGACGGCTTTCAAAGGTCACCTCGCCGCGTGGGGAATCATGGCGAATTCCCAGTAACGGATGTCCTGCTGCTGCCTTTGGTTGCGCAGTCAGGTCGATCCAATGGCGGTAACGCTGGAAGGGGTAGCCGGGAGCTATGACCCGTCGGCGTGACTCGCCCGCAAAGAGGCCGGTGAAATCAATAGGGATGCCGGCGCTATACGCGTTTGAAACGGCGGTCACAAAGCCGCGGGTGAGGTCTGTCGGCGGCTCGGTTTCATCATAAGGAGGTCTTTCCAGGCTTGAAAACATCGGCGGGTCTTTGACGGGCGCGCCTTGCGGCCAGAGCAGAGTAATCATGGGACTTAGGGTTGTAGCCGGGCCCAATTCAATGACACAATCCACACCCAATTCGGCTAGCGACTCCATGGAGTTCCGGAAAAGAACCCTTTGCCGCGAATGGCGGATCCAGTAGTCGGAATCGATTCGAACATCGTCCGCAAGAGGCTTTCCCGTGAAGTCACATATGAGCGTGACGTTGGGCTTTTGCGGCTCACGGATGATGTCAGAGGCTACGTTCTTCAGTTGATCCAGTACCGGCTCCAACATTGCGCTGTGAAATGCTGCGCTCGGCGGCAGAAGCCTGACGCGAACCTCCTGCTCCTCGAACTTCTGGGCAACAGCATTTACGTCGTTGGCGGGGCCGCTGATTACCTGGTTGATGCCGTGGTCGAGGCCTATGCACAGCCGATCGTCGCCTGAAACAGCATGCTGCTCTTCAATCGCTTGCTGTATGGCGTCTTGCGGCGCGAAGATAGCCGCCATCGCGGCGCCCTCGGCCATCGGGCTCATGATTGTTCCACGTGCAGTGACGAGGCGCATACCTTCTTCAAGCGAATAAACGCCGGCAGCCTGCGCGGCAGCGAACTCGCCGAGACTGTGTCCCGCAACGACGGACGGTGTAACGCCAATGCTTTCCCATAGGGCGGTCAGCATGCACTCAACTGCGTACGTTGCCGGCTGCGCCCAGGCCGAGTCATCAAGATTGCCGGAGCGCCCGAAAATCACATCAAGCAACGATTCGCCCCGCGCGCTCTGCATAACTGCTTCACAACGATCAAGGACTTCTCGCGCTACCGGCTCAGTCTCGTAGAGCGTCTGGGCCATGCCCGGCCACTGGCTGCCCTGGCCCGTATAGACGAAAGCAATCTTTGACGGAGCTGTTGTTGGGTTCTGAGAGCTCTTCTCTGCCAGTTGCTCCAACCCGGTGCGCAGTGAACCCGCGTCCTTGTACACAACACCTGAGCGATAACGGAAATGACTCCGTCCGATACTTGTCGTCCACGTCAAATCCGAGAGGGCGGGGTCGGACGCGAGGGTATCCGGAGATGGCCCGCCGGACGTCTCGCTCAGCCGATCAAGATAGCGACCTACGAGTTCGCTCAGAGCCTCGGGTGACCTGGCAGATAGCGGCAGTACTCGCGTCTGACGTGGGCTGACGCCATCAGAGTCCGGAGGAGTCCGGGATTCAACTTCCTTGGGAGCGCCCAGAGGCCACATGGTTGTTCCGGCTGAAAGGGATGGTGTGCCGGGCGAGCCGTAGCCTTCAATGATGACGTGGGCATTCGTGCCGGACCATCCGAAACCGCTGACGGCAGCTCGCGGGGGCCTGCCGTCGACTTGCGGCCAGTCCATCGCCTTGGTCGGCACGCGCAGATTGGCCGTCTCCCAGTCAATTGCCGTAGAGGGATTCTCGAAATTGAGGTGCTTGGGGATGATGCCGCGCCGCATTCCCAGCACAACCTTCATGATTCCCGCAACGCCTGATGCAGGTTCAAGGTGCCCGAAGTTCGTCTTGACGGACCCGATAATCATCGGTTGGTCCGCCGGACGTCCACTGCCATATGCGGCTGCCGCGGCTTGTAACTCCGGGGGGTCACCAACCGGTGTGGCCGTTCCGTGCGCCTCCAAGTAGTCCACGTCCACAGGGGTAAGCCGCGCTGAGGCCAGCGCATCACGGATGACGTTTTCCTGGGCGGAAGCGCTCGGCACGGTAAGGCCCTGGCTTGCCCCGTCCTGGTTGATTGCGGAGCCGCGAATGATTCCCCAGATGCGGTTGCCGTCCCGTTCTGCTTCGCTCAGACGCTTGAGCACGATGATCCCGCAGCCTTCCCCGCGTAGATAGCCGTCCGCCGCCTCGTCGAACGTGCGACATATCCCGTTGGGTGAAAGCATCCCGGCCTGTCTTCGCAGGAACATGACCCTCGCGGAAAGCATCGCGTTGACGCCTCCGGCCAGCGCAAGATCCGACTCCCCGCGTTGAAGGCCCGCAACTGCTTGGTGCGTGGCAACGAGAGACGACGAGCAAGCCGTGTCGATAGCTATGGCAGGCCCCTCAAGGCCAAGCGTGTAGGAAACACGCCCAATAGCGGTGTTAAGGGTACTCCCGCTGGCCGCATAGAGACTGGTGGCGGGATCATCCAGTTCAATTGACGCGACGGCCGAGTACCTGTACTCGTTGTTGGCAATGCCCCCATAGACACCTGTGCGGGTTCCCTTGAGGCTATCCGGATCGATCCCCGCGTCTTCGAGGGCGCGCCAACTTGTTTCCAGCATAAGCCGCTGCTGCGGGTCCAGCAGCTGCGCCTCTATTGGCGCGATTCGGAAGAATTCGGCATCGAACTTGTCGATATCGTCGATGAATGCGCCGTAGTGGATAGTGTCGTTCTGCGTGGAGGGCATCTCAAGGAACTCGCCCATCCGGCCCGGCCCTTCGCCGATTCTCCCCTCTGTTCGCACCATGGTGCCCGATGCCAATAGCCGCCAATAGGCATCGTAGCCGTCAGCCCCGGGAAATCGGCATGCCATGCCGATGATAGCGATGGGTTCGTCCGTATGGGAGTTATATCCTGCCATGAGCCCCCGCATGTTTCAGTAAGCACGTTCTTGGGCCGCAAGCCTGTGTCCACTATAGATAGCCGCTTTGTAACTGCCAATACGTCACAGCCCGATTTATCTATCATAGAGGCGCAAGTGAGACCCTTTCTCAGGATCATGTCAATCGTTCAAATAGCACTCGATAAACTCCCGGTTCGGCCCTCGTACAGCTGGGGCCAACTGCGCGGAGACGTTTTCGGTGGGCTAACCGCCGGTAGCATCGTTCTCCCGGCTTCGGTTGGCTACGGCATTATCTCCGGCCTTGGCCCCGTTGCAGGCTTGTACGGAGCCGCCGCCGTCAGTTTCTTTGCGGCGTTCTTCGGAGGAACGCGTGGTCTGATTTCCGGTCCGAACATCCTTGTCACGCTGACGATGGCTGCCGTCGTCTCCCAGTACGCCAACAGCCTTGCAGAGGCCGCTGTAGCGGCCATTCTCGCCGGCCTTATCCAGATGGGCTTTGGCGCTCTCCGGGTTGGGCGATATGTCTCATACATTCCATACTCTCTGATCGCTGGATTCGTCACGGCCTTTGGAATCCTACTAATCATCAAGCAGATTCTGCTTGGCTTGGGTGCATCGCCGGCTGGCAGCGCTTTGGACAGCATCCGTGCATTTCCTGATGCGGCGCGAGACGCCAACCTGGAGGCCCTTGCCGTTGCTATCTTCTGTGTGGTGTTGGGAGTGGCGTGGCGTGGAAGACTCTTAAAGATTGCCCCGTCTCAATTCGCTGTACTCGTTTGCGGAACAGTCGTGGGAGTTCTGTTCTTTGCGGGCGCGCCGACCATTGGCACTATTCCGCAAGGGTTGCCTACGCCGGAGTTGCCAGCGTTCTCCCTTGATGCAGTTATCCGGCTCCTGCAGCCTGCCTTCGCCATGGCCTTGTTGAGTTCTCTATCGACGCTCATCGCCGCCCTTCCCCTGGACACAATCACCGGGACGCAGCACAAGCCCAATCAGGAATTGGGAGCGCAGGGCATCGGTAATGTGGCTGCCGGGCTCATCGGTGGTCTACCGGGCGGGGTGACCCCCGGCTCGTTTGTCAACGCATTCAGTGGAGGACGCACACAGGTGGCGGGGCTGACCGTTTCCGCCCTTCTCATCTCGGTCATCCTCTTTCTCGGACCGATAGCGGAACGTATCCCCCTCGCTGTTCTTGCAGGCATTTTGGCCATCAACGGCTGGAACATCATCGATTGGCGGTTCATCAAGCGCCTGCATCGCGTCCCTGCGGACTATACAATTGTGATGGCCCTGACCTGTTTCCTCGTGCTCTTTGTGGACATCACTCTTGCGGTGGTGGCAGGCGTCGTCGTCTCAGCCCTGACCGGCGCGCGGCGGCGCGAGAAAATGGAAACCGAGATCCTCATCTCCACTCCGATTCTTGACAGTGTGTTGCTTGACGACGATGAGGCAGACCCGTTTGAGGCGCGCGCTGGCATCGTTATTTTCCCTGACCGTGTGACGGTGGCCTCAGCGCGTGAGGTCAGCCGCATAGTCCGTTCAGACATCCTTGGCCATCAGGTCGTCATCTTTGATATGTCCCGAACGATATTCATTGACGATTCCGCTGCCGTGGCAATAGCGGACCTGATCAGGATCGCAACTGTTCGCCGGCCGGGTCGCCTTGTCATCGCGGGACTGACAAAACCGGTCACGGAAACCCTTGATGCCTTTGGCCTGCGCGCCGCCATGCCGGAGGGACTGATTGTTCCCGACATGGACGCCGCAAGAGCCCGGGTACGCGACCTGCTGACTCACCGTTCACCCTGAGCTTGTAGAAGGTTGAACGGGGGACCGGTCCTTACCCCCAGACGTTTTGAGCCGTCTCGGCTACAACCCGGAGCTTTGTGTTCTGCTCTTCAATGGTGAGGCGATTGCCGACGATAGACGTGCCGAACCCGCATTGTGGACTGATGGCCAGTTGCTCGTGCGGGAAGTGGTGTGAGGCCTCGGTAATCCTGTCCGCAAGCTCCGATGGTGTCTCGGCGCGTGGCGACTTGGTCGTTACCAATCCAAGCGCCACAGTCTTGTCATCGGGCACGCCGCGTAAAGGCTCGAATGAGCCCGAGCGCTCATCGTCGTATTCCAGCATCAGCCGATGCGCGTTGACACGCTGGAGTACCGGCTCGACGATACGGTCGTAACCACCTTCGGCTAGCCAACGGCTGCCCTGGTTGCCTCGACACAGATGGAACGCGAACAACGCCTCGGTGAAACCGTCCATCACTGCGTTGTCCAGCTCGATTCCCTGAGCAATCCAGTCCTCCCCGCTCCGGCCTTGCGACTCATAGAAGGCTGCCCATGTCGGATCGAGGATCAGCGGGTAGTGCGGGGCGTCGAGCTGGATATACGTTGCGCCAAGCCTGATTAACTCTTCGATCTCCTCACGGATGATCTGCGCGACGTCACTCAGAAACGCATCAAGCGTGGGATACGCCTCGACTGATTTGCTCGGCGACCAGAAATTGGCGAACAGGCTGGGGCTCGGCAGCGTCACCTTCGGTATGCGCGTTGTGTGGCCCCGGAGATAGGTAAACTCCTCTGCAGATAGGTGACGCTTTCGCCGTAGCTTGCCAACGACACCAAGAGTTGCTGGACGCTCTTTGGCCGCGTCTCCCACCCGCTCATCGCCACGCCAATCACCCCAGAGGAACGCGTCAATATCGAACTCGCCGAAGCCTTCCACCGCCTCGGGCATCTGACTCTGGAACGACAACCGCCGCATTTCGCCGTCCGTGAGAACCTTGAAACCCGCGTCCTCCTGGGCAGCTACTGCGCTGTCGACGGCGGCATCCTCAACGCGCTTGAACTCTGAGGGTGTGATTCGTCCCGTCGCCACGTCCTCGCGTGCAGTAAGCAACTCCCGTGGCCTTATCAGGCTCCCAACCACATCTGCGTGAGGCAAATTCGGCATGGTGGGAGTCTGGCATATCACCAGGGCCCGGACAAGCGGCGACGAGAATACCGGCTTGCTATCAGGAAACGGGCCCGGAGACGCGGATATGTTGCGCCCATCGGGTGGGAATGGTGACGTGGTTCCCGCCAACGTTGAGCCTGATGTGGCCGGCTCTCAGATCAAGCTCTTCCACCACCACCTCGTTATTGGGCGTAACGCCATTGTCATGGACGAAGTGGAGTAGCTCCGTATCGTCTTCACCTTCCTCCGTGATCCGCCAGACGACAATCGTCTCGCCGACACTCGTGTCGGTCATCTTGCGGGCGCCCAGGAGCCGCTCCTCATCAGCTGAGCCGGGAAACGGGTTGCCGTGAGGGCAGGTCGTCGGATGCCCGAGGGACTCGTAGAGATGCTCCTCCAGCTTCGATGACAGCGTGTGCTCCATGTGCTCCGCTTCATCGTCTGCGTCGGCCCAGTTGTACCCCAGGCTATCAACCAGCAGCCTTTCGATGAGGTAGTGTCGGCGAATGATGGACTCGGCGATGCTCCTCCCCTCAGGCGTCAGCTGAATCCCGGCACTCTGGTCGATCACTGCAAGGCCCTGGCGCTCTATCCTCTGGAATGCCTGGGTGACCGCTGACGCGGACACGCCCAATCGTTCAGCGAGGCGCGAACCAACGACCCTCGATCCTTCCCGAACGGTCGTGTAGATGCGGATCAGGTATTCTCCCTGAACTGCGCTGGTGCCCTGGGGTGATTCGTCTCTGGTCATGTACCTGGAGCTCCTCCGGACCTCTATCGCGTCTCATTGTACGGCTGTAACTGGTACCGATGCAGGGCTCGCCTCTTCTATTCCACCGGGAACAGCACGATCCGCACATAGCTTTCAGGCGTGAGGTAAAGCTCGGCTGCGGCGACAACGTCTTCCAGAGTCAGCGTCTCCAGCCTGTCTTCGAACCCAACAATCTCCGCAAATGACTCACCTCTCTGCGCCGCGATCTGTATCTCGGTGAGCCAGAACCCGTTCTCCCGAAGATCCTCTTGTCGCGCGGTTCGCAACTGCTCCTTGACAGTGTCCAGGTATTTCTGCTCGCCGCCCATCTGCAGCCAGTCTATCTGGTCGAATACCTCGTCACGGAGCTCCTCAACGCGGTCGGGGTCGCTGCCGAAGAGAACGTAGATTTGGTACTCGGGATCCGGGAGGGTCTGGGTGCCGGCGGTATTGACGTTGATGCTGTAGGTGCCGCCGAGCGCCTCGCGCACTCGCTCGCGCAGCCGGGTACCGAGAATCTCGCCGGCCACGTCGATGGTGAGCGCCTCCTGGCGGCTCCATTCCAGGTCTCCGGCGTACAGGAGAATCGTCCTGCTGCGCTGCTCGAGGCCGCTGCGAACCACTTCATCCACCACGCCTGCGGGGGGGTCGAGCCCGACGTCTCGCCACTGCTCGACACGTCCGGCGGAGGGCAGGGCGGCCAGGTAGTTCTCTGTCAAAGACCTCAGGGTGTCCCAATCAAAGGCGCCAACGAAGACGAACGTCGCATCGCCAAGATCGGCGAAGCGGTCAGAGTACACGGCCTCGGCCGTTTCCATGTCCAGCTCCTCCAGCACCTCGAGGGAGAGGGGCCGCCCGCGGTGATGGCCCTGGCTGAGAGCGGTGTTTATGTAGTCGAAGTAGACCGAGTCCGGGTCGGCGGCACGGAACTCGGCGGTGCTATGCAGCCGGGCCTTGTACCTCGTGAAGAAGTCCGGGTCGAGCCGATGCTCAGTGGCGTACAGCGTGATGAGCTGGAACAGAGTCTCCAAGTCCTCGGGAGAGGCGTTGCCGCTGAAGCCCTCAAACAGCTCACTGATGTACGGAGTCACTGCAACCCTCTTGCCGGCCAGCAGTTTGTCCAGGGTCACTTTGTCGTGTGGGCCCACACCACTGCCGACGATAAGCTGGGCAGCGTAAATGGCGGACTGGTGTTCCTCGTCGGTTACGAGCGAGTGTCCACCGGGGCTGAAAGCCCTGAACAGCACCTCGTCGTCGCGGAAGTCGGTTTGCTTGGCGATCACCGTGATGCCGTTGGACAGCGTCCACTGCACGGCGTCGATGGCCTCGATCTGCTCCTCGGCGGTGATAGTTCCCGGCTCCGGCAGATTGGCCAGCAACGGGACATCACCGAGGTCGTCGGCGTAGCGTTCCACCGTCAAGGCCTGGGCCGTCTGGAGTTGAGTCAGCAGCGCTGTGCCGAGCACGTCATCGACACCGGCGATGTCGGTCTCTTCGGGGCGTACCACCAGCAGGGCCAGGTTCTCAGTCTGCGCCCAGGACTGCGCTACGTCCGCAAACTCGTCCAGAGTGATCTGCGGCAGCAACTCCTGGTGCAACTCCCACTCGGCCTCGATGCCTGGGACCGGCTTCCCGCTGAAGAAGTGGTCAGTGTACTTGCTGGCGAGGGCGGTGGAGGGAGTCTGGTCCCGCTGCTTGTACCGGCTCTCGACCGAACTGAGCAGGTTGCTCTTTTCCCGCTCCAGCTCGCCTTCGGTGAAGCCGTGCTGGTGAGCACGCTGAATCTCCTCGAGCATGGCCGCGAGGCCGGCCTCAACGCCGTCCGTCTCGACCCAGGCCGAGAACGTGGCGATGTCCAGCGTATATACGTACGGGGAGCGTCCGGCGCTGGCGGTGATGTACGGCGGTTCCGCGGACTGGCCGCGCTCGGACAGTCGCGCGTTAAGCATCCTGAACGCGAGATCTTCCACCACCTGGCGCCGGAACGCGGCCAGATCCTGTCCCGTTTCGGGGGCGAGCTTGCGGATGAGAATGAACTGTGTAGCGGGTGACTCGGGGTCTGTAAAGACCTCGATGCGCGGCGTCTGATGACCGGGAACATCAATGCTTGGCCTGTCGGTCGGGGCCCCTATAGTGGCGCGCTCCTGGTTTGCCTCGCCCTCGGGTGGAGGGGCGAAGTGCTGTGTGATCTTGGCTTCAATCTCCTCAACGTCAAAGTCGCCTACGGCGACGACTGCCATCAGGTTGGGTCTGTACCATCGCTCGTAGTAGGCTCGCAGGGCTTCCACCGGAGCGTTCTCAATGACCTCAGTGAGGCCGATAGGGGCGCGACTGGCATAGAGGGAGTCGCCGAAGAGGAGGTTGAGCAGGTCCTGTTGGAGGCGCGAGTTGAAGCCCTGAGAGAGACGCCACTCCTCCAGGACCACGCCGCGCTCGAGCTCGACTTCTTCGGGGTCGAAGGCAATCGAGAAGGCCCAATCGCTGAGTATCTGGAACGCTCTCTCGGTTATCTCGGGGTCATCGGTGGGAATCTCCAGGAAGTACAGGGTGTCGTCGAAGCCGGTTCGGGCGTTCAGATCGTGGCCGAACGCGCTGCCGATGGACTCGAGGTACTCGACGATCTCCTGCTTTGCGAAGCGCTCGGTGCCGTTGAAGGCCATGTGCTCGACGAAGTGGGCCAGCCCCCGCTGGTCGTCCGTCTCAAGGACCGAGCCGGCCTTCACGGCAAGGGAAATCTCGGCCCTGCCTTGCGGCTCCTCGTTGTGCCTGATGTAGTACGTGAGCCCGTTTGAAAGAGTGCCTTGGACAACCAGTGGATCGAGCGCGAGAGGAACGCTCGGCTCAGGCGTGGCGGTGGGCTCCGGAGTCGGAGCAGCTGTGGGAACGGAAGTGGCTGTGGGTGATGGAGCGAGGACAGTTATTGAGGGAGGAGACAGAATGCGGTCAGATGTTGTTGCTGGAGTTGGCGCATCTGCGTCGCAGGCGATAATCACTGCCAACGACAGCACGATGAATCCAAAGATAAATCCTGATCTCAGACTTGCTTTCATCTTTTCTCCGTAACTTCTAGTGCATGTGGGTGGATTGATTGACGAGATAGTCCTTTAGAACCCTCTGAAGGCATCCCCGGCTAGTCAGTTTATAGCTACTGTTGATGAGAATGTCCCGCTCAACAAAGACCCAAAGCGGAGCAAGAAATACCCCTGACAATACTGTATTGCGAACTTTTGCCATCATCGTGAATCCGGATGGGAGGGGGTAGGTGGGTTTACCGGTAGGTGGTCGTGTGCCGCTGTTTCGCCTCCGCTGAGGGTTCTATAGAAGAGCACAAGGAATCCTGCGAACAAGAGAACGGCGCTGATGCCAACAACACTCACCGCCCAGGGCACTCTCTGGGTGAGGCCGTCAATGTTGCCGACCATGGCTCCGATAAGAACGGTCAGGATTGACACGATGAGAGCAAATGCAAGTGTAATCATCGTGCTTACCAATTCATTGATGAGGATGCCGTCTCGTTCAATATCACCGACGCCGTGGGCGGTAAGGACATCGGCCAGGTTTCGCAGCTGCATGATTCGATGAAGCAGGATCAGGCCTGCCAGGCTAATAAGAAAGAGAGAGGCAGTTAGGAGCAGTGGTTCAGCATCTGCGAACACTGCGATTCTGCCGAACAACTGATGCCAATCTAGCTGATTGTGCGCCCAGATGGCGGTCAGATGGACAGCGATGATTGTGAACGTAACCAGCCAAAAAGCTCTGTGGGAAAGGCCGCGTTTACGCATCACTATGTAGAAGCCAATCACAGCAGCGACAACGATGAGCGTTCTAATAGAGATGAAAGGTCGAGCTTGCTCCAGGAAGAGTGAGGGCCACATTGTCTCGCCGGGGACGGCATTCTCGATCGAACGAATGGCGACGACAAGCGCGATGGATGTCAGGGCGCCAAGCAGAAAGAGTTCCATGCGTGAGAGTCGTTCCGGCACTGTCGCTCCGAGGAACCTCATTGATATGTATCCATGTGGCGAACAAGGTTCGTGACGAATCGCTCACGCGACGGATGCCAATCCATAACGGCTGCCCCTGCCTTGCGAACTTCTGAGATTAGTACGCGTGATTCCCACTCGGAGATGTTATGCAGCGCGGTGGCCAGATCTGGATCCGGATTAACGTGAATGACTCGTACACGGCTTTGTCTGTGGGAACGGGCGCGCAGGGCGGTCAGACGCTTGACTGCAGTCGTCATTCGATCCATCGATTCGCCGCTTTCCCCGGGGCGAGGGTAGTGGGCGTCAAGGCGCGTGATGATAAACACGTGCGGCTGCAGCCTGAATACGAACGATTTACACCACTCGACAGAGAGCAAGAGATCCTGGTTTGGCGGGCCGGGCTGCAAACCTGCGAATAGCCGAGTGAGCCGGCGGAACTGCTTCTGACCCGTATCGGGTGAGAGCAGCTCACCGCCTGCCTGTGTGTTGTAGGCGTACGCGCCAAGCGTCGCGCCCTGTGAGATGTAGTACTGGGCAAGAGTCCCGGCTGCTTCGATAGTGTTCTCCATCGGGCTGGACATAGACGTGCCAACATTCATGTAGTCAGCGATATCAAAGAAAATCCAGACCGCCTTGCGACCTTCCGTTTCCAGTTCATTGACCAATGGATTTGAACTGCCACTGATACGGGATGTCGCTTTCCAATTGATGCTCTTGACCGGGTCGCCCGGCTGGTAGGGGCGCAACTCGCGGAAGTCCTCACCGGAGGCTCCGATGAGCGCGATGTTCTCGCCAGTCTGGGACCTACGCGTCATTGCTCGCACTGAGTTGAGTCTGTTGATGTCGGTGTTGCGCGGAGCGACAAGAAGCTCCAGGGGCGGGCCTGCGCTCCCCGACTTGCCACGTCCGGTTCCGAGGGGCGCCTGTGACTCCCAGACCGTTTCAGGGATGCTATATTCGCCGCGTTTTGGGAAAGCGATGCGATACGAAAGATCGATGGTCTGCTCACCGCTCCATTTCCAGACGATGCGAAAGTTGCTACCGTCGACCACCGCAGCATCATCCGGCAAGGTGTCGAGAACACGAACTGGGCCGATGCCATCGCGAATCGTGACGCGCCTGTGGACTTCTAACGAATCTCCCACCCAGCAGATCACACGAGGTAGAGAACGTTCGACGGTGATGTTGTCCGGGGGGCGGAGTGTGGCCGCCGTGAGGATGGCGGCAAAGAGAAAGACGGCCCCGGTTAATAGGATGACATTACCGAGCAGCAGCCCGCCGATGAGCAGCAATAAGCTTAGCCAGGTCCATGAGAGCAGGGCGGGAGTAATCATGGTTGCGTGGGGCGCCTTCCCAACTCCGTTGGAACCGGTACCTCTTCGAGAACATCCTCGATAATTGTCTCCGGTCTCACGCCCTCCAGTGTGTCCTCGATGTTGAGGATGATTCGGTGGGCGAGGACATCATTGACGACCATTTTTACGTCGTCCGGAACCACAAAGTCGCGGCCATGAATCAATGCGATGCTGCGGGAGACACGCAGCAGGGCAAGAGAGCCTCGAGGACTAACGCCAACAGCGACGCGGGGGTGTTCGCGCGTCAGGCGGACCAGCTGTGAGATGTAGTCCAGGATGACGCTGTCGACATACACAGCTGTTTCGACAAGGTCCTGCAGCTCAAGGAAACCCTCAAGAGAAATGGCCGGTTCGAGATCGTCGGTAGGGTCATCCTTCTGCCATTCAATTCGACGCCGGAGGACATCGTTTTCCAGGTCGCGATTGGCAGGATAGCCGGTGCCCATCTTGAAAAGGAAACGATCCAACTGCGCTTCCGGTAATGGGTAGGTTCCCTCCTGCTCAATAGGGTTCTGTGTCGCCAGCACGATGAAAAGACCGCCGAGGCCCATCGTCGCGCCATCAATTGTGACCTGCCGCTCCTCCATGGCTTCCAGCAGTGCGGCCTGCGTCTTGGGTGGGGCGCGATTGATTTCATCCGCGAGCAGGACATCTGTGAAGACAGGGCCTTGCACCAGTTCAAACTTGTTCTCGTTTGGTCGCCAGACATTGACTCCGAGGATGTCCGAAGGGAGCAGGTCCGGCGTGAACTGCACGCGCTTGGTGTCGCTGCCGATGGAGCGCGAGAACACCTTCGCCAGCAGCGTTTTGCCAAGCCCAGGGTAGTCCTCAAACAACACGTGGCCGTTGGCGAGTGCGGCGGCGAGCAGCTTGCGGAGCAACAGCCGGTTGCCGACAAAGACAGCCGCAACACGGTCGATAATATCCTCGCAGGTGAGCCGCACCTCTTCGAGTCGTTGCTCATTCATGTAGTTGTCTCACCCTTTTCGTCCAGCTTATTGCTGCTGTTGTCGAAATCTGCTTGCTGAATCTCGTCATCCATTACATCATCTTCGATGATTGCTTCGGCTACTCCGTACTCAGACCGTAAAACGGCTTCATCTGCCGGGAGTATTGGGAGGCGAATAAGATTGGCCCGCGCGACGTAGCCCCGAATGTTGTTAGATGCCCACACCTGCACTGTGGCACTGCCCTCCGACAGAATCTCCACACTTTGACCGGCATCAATGATTGCTCGCATGTTAGAGCCGCTGAGTGCGTCGGCCTGATTCCGGTGGAGAGGGGCCTGGTTGGCAACAAGTGCAACAGGGAGTGAAAGGAAATCGCGCTCACCGGACAAGTGCCCCATAAGTGCATTTGCCAGTCGTTCGCGCTTCTCGGAAGCATTGCGAGTCCTGCGGCCCCCTACGAACGGAACCCCAAAGAGTCGCGATGGTGTTTCCGTTTCATTGACAAGATGGAAGGCCATCCCGACGGCATGATTGATGCGCGCTCCCCTTCTCTCATACGCCGCAACGATCGCGGCGGCTGTCGCGTCGGGATTGTCTCCTTGTTCGATGAACGCCTGAATGGACCTATCAAGATGCTGATCATTTGGCGTGGCGAAGAGTTTATCGTTGGGATTCGCCAATACCTCGTCTGTAATGCGGAGTGATTCCTGCAAGGCTTCCTCCCGCCGGCGTCGCGCAGCCCTGCTGCCGCGACGCCGTGGCGACATATTGAGGCCTTGGCGAAGCGGTGCGATCGCGGCCTGCACGGAGTCGCCCGATACGCCCTGCCGGCATAGCAGGCCCATTATGTACGGCCAAATGCGGCTCCAGTCAGCGTTGTCCACGTATTGTCGTTGGAACGTGGATGCAGACAAAGCCCGAGAATCCGGGCGTGCCTCAAGGGTCTGCACATGCCTGGCCCAAACAACAGAGGGGATCGATCCTGTTTCGACGGTTGTGATTTCCGTTTGCAGGCGATTTCGTAGGCGCAGGGCGCCGGCTGCGGCGGCTGCGAGAATGGCGAGCCATTCATAGGCGGCGGCAAGAGCAAGCGTGTCATATATGAGAGGACGCAGTAGCAAGATGTAAAGCGCGATAGACGCCCCGGGTATAAACGCTCTGATGCGTGACGCCGCCAACCATTTGATAGCGTCGGCAAAGACGGAGTTGGAGTTCTCGGCAAGCTGGGAGGCCATCTGCGTGGCTGCAAGTGTAAGGAAACCTGTTCCGACGACAGTTCCTGCAATTGTGTAGCCGTAACCGAGATCATTGAGGCCCAGCCCAAGCAGCCATGACAGGCAGCCGGCTATGCCAAACCCGAACGCGATGGCCATTGGGCTAGCCTTGAAACGTGCAACAGAGAATGCTGATTCCGGGAGATTCCACGCGAGAACCACAACGAAGAACAGGACGGCGATCAAGTGTCGTATCGAGTGAATTCCCGCAAAGTACGGCTGATAGAGTCGGCCGATTTCCTCCGTCTCGACATAGTCCAGAAACAGCGCATTCACGACGGGCAAGTCAGAAAGCAGAGCAAAGAGAGGCAGGCTCAAACCGACTGCGACCATGACGGCGGCGCCCCACGATGCAAAGGTTGAAACTATCTCACTTATGCGCCTTGTCGTGTCAATGACGGCGATTCTCTTCAACATACGCGCCATGTACAGCAGAAGAAGCGCCCAGATGACACTGGCCATCAGGCCTGCAGCCGGGTACTCGTAGTTGCCGGCAAGGAATCCCTGTTCGGAGAATATTGCCAGGGCAAGAACAAGGATTGCCAGGTACACGACCGGCGATGGGAAAATGTCGCCTATCTCTGGCCGGAGGGTTGCGGCCAATCGTACGGCAACAATGGGGCCAAAGAGCACAAGCGCCCAGCTGTTGACCGCATGCATGATGTCGGTGAGCGGCACCGATTCAAGAAAATCCGCGTAACGGACAGTGTCCACTGCATCAAGCGTGATCGACGCAAGGATGACAGCAGGGAAGAGAACGAGGGCAGGCGGATGCCCGCTCGTCAGAGCGACTCCAAGACGTGAAGCCCATTGCATATGCCTCGATTGCGCCGTGGATGCGAAGTGTCGAAACGGGCGGGCAAGATACCCGGGCACAATCATCGCCATGACAATCGGAAGGAGGAACCAGGCCGGGATTCCCAGGAATGAATCGAATATCCCGTCTGTGGCCAGCAGAATATGTGCTATGCCAAGCGCAAGAAGTCGCGCCGAGGGATAGGGCATCGTCTCGTTGAGGATGGGCTTGGCAATCTTTGCGGCCTCTACGATGGAGAGCGCCGCCAGCGCGCCAAATGACCACCAGGCCAGCGAGTCGAACACGCGGAAGAAGAGCGCGATGTCTTCGCCGGATAACGGCCCCCATTGCAGTGACACTGAATCGGACATGCTTGTGATTCCGGCAAAAACAGTCGAAGAGAGCAGGGCCACGGAGACTCCACGAAGGAAGACCCCTCCCATTACAGGGCCATGCCGGAGGATGGTCCCGACAATTGGCCTGGTGTCCCGGTCTGCCACCGCGCCATGCGGCTGTATACGAAAGGCGAAACGCTCACCAAGAATTGGCACGATGTGTGACAGGGCGAGGCTTATGGCAGCGGCCCCAAGCCATAGGATGAAAGAACTTATATCCCGACCGGCCAGCAGGAGCAGCAGAGTGGCCAGCCCAAAAAGGACCAGGAGCGCTAAGGGTAGGGAAATGCGTAATCCGGAGGTGGACACGTCCTAGTCTCCGACCACTATCCGCCACGCCTTGTACATGGCCTCATAATGCCGGCGCAGGATTTCGTGCTCGCTGTAGTCTGCCTCCTCGAAGCGTGTTATCACTTCATCCAGAGCGCGTTGATTAACGGGGATTCCCGCTGTAACGAGGATGTCTTCAATTTCCCGCGGCGATTGCCCGGAAATGTCCGGTTCCAGGTGTGACGCCCAATCAACGAATTCGCCGAAGAGTCGAACCATTTCCTCGCGAAAATCAACAATGCGGAATGACGCGTACGCCTCTGACCACAAATAGTCAGGAGTTCCCATGAAACTCGCAAAAAGGGCGAACTCGCCGAATTCGTCCACCATAAGAAGGTGATGGAATTCACCATTGTCGTCTGTCACCAATTCAATAGGTTCGCGATCGGCGACGGTGAGTTTGATCGTCATGCCCGTTAGCGGGGCATCACCATTGCCATAGAGACGGCCGATGATAACAATCTCCTCTGAGATACCGTAAACGCCGGGAGTCTCAGCAGCAGAGCCACCAAGTTCAATCGTCATGCGTGTTTCAACAGGCTCCCGCGGTTGATCCGCGTCATCACTGTCACGTTCGCTCAGGACAGGAGCCGGGACGGTCACGACTTGCGTGCCCCACGAGGGCAGAGGGCGACGTGGATCCAGCACAGTGATGGGGACACCCGCCAGACGCAGTCGATACGCGCTGAAGCCCAAACCGGCCAGGGCAAGCAGCAGGAGAGGGAAACCGACAAAGAGCAGCCAATTGAAGGAGCTCGGAGTGACAGGCAAGGCAAGGAAATAGTTGAGGGGCATGTTGGCGTCGCTGCCGGAGTACGTAAATGTGATTGGCAGTGAGCGCAGATTCTCAGAATCCGGAACAGCAACTTCAAACAAGGCAATGCCGAACTCATCAGTCGTGAGGCTTAGGCCGGTGCTTGTACGGAGTGGGGCATTTGGTATTCCTGCGCCGGAATCGTCGTATAGAGCCGCCTGAACCTTTGCCACGCGCCCGGGCCGAATGTCGTCCAACGGTGTTGCTACAACGTGAGTGGACGAGCGGATATCAAGTGTGATTGGGATGTTTACGCCCAGCCCATCGAGAGACGCGATTAAGGTGTGAGACCCAAGTGGGGAATCCGGCGGCACGGGGTAACTAATCAGGAATTCACCCGTCGGGCCGGTTGTGTCCTGCAGGGCAGAGGTCAGTGAGACGGGGGCGTTCGGCATTGGCCGGGTTCCCGCGAAGGCTGCCCCGCGAATCTCAGCAACATCTCCACGGGCGACCGGAGCGAGACGCTCCACCGTAAGGCGCGGTATACCGACAACGATATAATGGCTGCCCTCGGCGGACGCAAGGTGTTCAGAGCCGGCAAATCCGTACGGGACTCCCAGCAGTTCTTCCACTGCGCTTCCTTCAAGTGAGGACGGGAGTGCAATAGCGTAACTGAACGCGCCGTCGTCGCCCGTGAGAGCTGCCTCCGAGCCGATCTGAACCGGCGCTTCGGTGATGGGCTGCCCATCACTACGTCGCAATGAACCGGTCATCACGATCTCTTCGCCGACAATGGCGATGACCGGGCCATCGACCTCAAGAATCGTTCCATGTAGGACTGAGTAGGTCGCGCTCGCCGCGCTTGAGGTGAGGGAGTGTTGCTCGGCAAGCCTCGCAGTCAAAGTGCGCGGGCCCGTTTCTGTGATGGGCGGAGATTCGTATGAGAATGTCCCGTCCGGCCCGGTCGCTATTGTGAGGATGCCAGTGCCTTCGCCATCCAGGATTTCGATGTCAAGCGGTTCCAGTACTTCGAGGGTTGGTGAGTGGACCTGGCCGAAGAAAGTCGCCGTCTCTCCGGTCAAGACTTCAATTGGTCCCGCAAACGTGAGAACACTTTCATTGAGGACTCCTATGGTGGCAGCGGCGCGCGAACCTAACAATGGTCGATTCTCGGTAAAGGCAGCCTCTATGGTGGACTCCCCGGATGCCTCAAACGTGTACTCCGCCTGGAAGCGCCCGTCGGCTCCGGCAGTTGTCCAAATAGGTTCGCCTCCATCGATGGAAATGGCGACGTGACGACCTCCCAGAGGCTGGTTTCGGGAGTCCAGGAGCATCCCGCCGATATTGAACGTTGAGCCCACCAGCACGCGCGGCTCCACGTCAAGAGACAGTACGGTGGGCATAACGACTTCCAGGTTGATTCGCGCAGAGTTGGCCTTGAGGAAATCAGTGTCGTTGAACCTGACCTCCGCCCAGTGATTACCGGTTTGAAGGAACGTGTTGGAGAAACTGAAATTGCCGTCATCTCCGGTGGTGCGTTGAGAGAGCGAGCGGCCATCAATAATGATGGACACCGGTATGCCGGGTACGCCCCTCCCGCTATCCTCCGTCACCCGTCCACGGAAAACGGCCTCCGTGCCGACGTTTACCTCCTGGGGACCGGAGAACACCAGGCCGCTCTGCGAAATAACGGCAATATCCGGATCACTCCACGATTCGTAGTAGTTCTCATTCTCGATTGCGTGTGCGATGAGCTGGTAATTGCCGCGCTCCAGGGACGGCGGAATCTCAACTTCAATGGTGTAACGACCGTTCTTGACCGTTCCTGAACCGACTTTGAGTCCGCCGAAAGCCTTGACCTCATTGATGAAGATTTCGACTTCCATGTCGCTGACGAATCGCCCACGGTCGGTTCGCACGGTGCCACCGACGATGAATGGTCTGCCACGCTCGATTTCTCGCGGCCACGATGTGATGTTCGTGACGGTGCCGGAAACTGTCGGACCGGTCTCGATGACTATCTCGAACGCCCTCTCAGGTGGCCCATCAGATTGGACTCGCGTTGGCGCTCCACCTGACGCAGTCGCCTCAAATGTGATCCAGCCGATGCCTTCAAAGGCGACTTCAGCCCATTGGTGACCTTGATCTGAGTAGACCGTCTGTGTATTGGGGGTAGCCGTAATCATCCAGCCGGACACGACTCGTGCCGCCAGACCCGCCGATCGTGCCAGGACGGTAAACGCGCTGCTGAACTGACCGCACGTCCCTTCCCTGGTCTCAAAGAGGAACCACTCGACCGCGTCAAACCCTGCTGGGCGCCGAGGTTTGGTTGAGTCTTTGCCCAGCACGTATTTGTAGTTGTTCTTGAGGTACCTCTCAATGGCGCGGGCCTTGGCATATGGCGTCCGATGGCCTGACGTGATGCGCTCGGCGAGGGCATGTATGCGTGGATCGAGGTCATCCGGCAACTGGGTGTATGTTGGGTCTCCGACAGAGCGCGCTCTGTTGAGGTCTCTTTCACTCGGGCGCGGGAGTATTGACCACCACTCGTAGCCCAGCACCGGCTCATCCATCTCAAAGGTGCCGCTGAAGGGCCGGTATGAACCGTCAAGTCTTATGTGGTTGAGGTGTCGTGAAACCGGCACCACTCCTGCGGGGATTCTTCCGGAACCGTCAATAGGCGCAACACGTAGCCTGATGCTTGTGTCGTTGTCAAAGTCTCTTTCGTCAGGAGCCAGGAGAATCGGTTCTATTCGAGACTCTGGAAGATTGCTCCACGGTTCTCGGCCGTCCTCGAACGAATCGCGAACCAGATCGGGAACGGATTCAGATCTGCTATAGGAAAGTGTCACCGGGTCCAGTTGACGCCATCCACCGCCGGTATAAATGTCGCCGGTTGCCGTTGGCAGATATCCGGTTTCCTGTGCTCCTGTGACCGTGAAGACTGGAAACTGCAATAAGCCATCGGATTGATCCGCCGTCGTGCCTGGAGGCGTGGCCAGAGTAAAACCGCCAAGTCCTACCACCCGGCTCCCATTCTCCAGGGTCTGGACGCTCGCACCTTGCTCCTCAAGAGCGCGCTGGGCGTCCTGTGCTTTCTCGGGATCATCGCTGGACAGTTGTTCCGCCAAACGCTGAAGTTCCGCCTGTTCGGAGCGCGGAGACGATTCCCCTGATGCAAGGTATTGGGATGCTCGGTCTGGCGGGCCTTGTCCTGATGCGGTTGGCTCAAAGGGAATCCATCCCAGTCCATCGAACGCGATCTCAGCCCTCTGATGGGCCTGATCGGCAAAAACGATCTGTTCATCTGTGGTTGTGTTGATCGCGAAGCCGGAAACCACGCGAGCAGGGAGGCCGATTGACTGTGCGAGCACCACAAAGGCGCTACTGAATTGTCCGCACGTTCCCTCACGACTCTCAAACAGGAACCAGTCAACAGGATCGTGTCCCCTTGGAATGGGAACGGTATCCTCGTCTGCAAGCCGATACGTATAGGTGGTCGCCAGGTATCGCTCAATCGCCTTGGCTTTGGCGTATGCCGACGTGTGGCCTGCGGCAATACGTGCAGCCAAATCGCGAACACGGTTCGGGACGGAATCCGGCAGAACGATGCTCAAGCCTTGCTCCGGAACGGCAGGTTGAAGAACCGAGTCTTCATAGACCGCCGGTGTCACATTTACTGTGGCATAACTTCGCCTTTCCCTCGGAAGGAAGGTCGAGCTGCCGGGTCGATATATCCCGTCCAAGTTTGCAGTACGCGGGATATACCCAATTGGGAGAATACCGCCGGGAAGGTAGACCTCACCGGCTACTGCCTGGTAATACACGGTGTATCCCCGCATGGATGAGATCCGGGTGAGGGGGCTGCCGGACGCGTCGATCTGCTCAATGGGTGCAAGGGTCGCATAGCGTAACGCCTTAGTGTTGGCATCTAACCAGCCGTCGCCGGTGTAAACGTCGCCGACGGCGGTGCGAAGGAAATCCAGGCTGGCCTGGTTCTTGAATCTGAACACGGGTACGTGGGGAAGGCCGGATGATTGCCTGGTTGTTGTACCCGGAATCATGTAGTCTCCGCCACCATGAGATAAGAGGGCATTCCCGTTCTCCAGCGTCTGCACATTGCCGAATTGGCTCAGCGCCAAAAGCGTCGCCTCGCGAACAATCTCTTCCGGGTCGCTGAGGGCCAGGATGAGTTCCGGTATCGCTGTTGGGTTTCTCCCTTCACCGAGCAGTCTTGCGGCGACTGCGCGGTCGTCAGCCTCCGGCGCGTTGTGCAGCGCGTCAATCAACTCGTTGACCCTGTAACTTCGCAGGGCCGTGCCAGCCTCCCTTCGCACATTCGCCGATAAGTCATCCAGCCGTGCAGCGTCGAGTTCGGCCAAAGCGTTGGAGCCGCGTATGCGCCCCAGCGCCGTTGCACCCGCCTCCCGCGCGAGCGCTGAGGCATCGTCCTGCAGAGTTTCGAGCAACGCCTGTACGGCACGTTCATCCTCCAGGGCGCCGAGCGCGGAAGCCGCCTCTGCCCTGACGGATGAATCTTCGTCCTGCAAAAGTGCCTGGATGAGGGAACTCACAGCATCTGCATCGCCGAGTTTGCGAAGGGCTGTAGCGGATTCCTGCCGAACGTCAGCAGCTTCATCTGTTAGCAGTGCAGTGGCGAGCGGTTCGACAGCTCGAGGGTCGTTCAGTCGACCCAGCGCGGCGGCTGCTGCCTGACGGATGGTATCGTTCGGATGGTTATTGAGAATCTCAATAAGATCCTCAAACGACCACTCGATGATGCTGTCCAGGGCTGCTTCCCGAACCCGCAGGCTGGGATCCGCCAGTCCGGCCAGAGAAAGGGCGCCGAGTGACTCGTCACTGTGGTAGTCCGCCAATCCCTCAGCAGCATCAGCGCGCTCAGCGGGATCCGGAGATGACTGCAATTTGTGGATCAGTACACCCTCAGAGGCGTCCGCGCTTTGGCCGGCCTGACCATCATCGATGTCTTCACCGACGTTCGAGCTGACCTCGTCCATCGATGAATCCGTTTCATTAAGGTCACCGGGCGTGGAACCATCACCGTTTTGAGCTCTCTCCTGGCCGGGAGTCCGTTCGTCCTTGGGCAAGTCGATCGTTCGGTGTTGCTCAACCTGGCTGGCAAACGCGCCCGAAACTGGAACCGAGATGGCTGGGGTAAAGAGGGTAAGTCCCGCAAGGGAAGAGGATGTGAAGAAACCGAAGCTGAGGCTGAGTGCCAGCCATGTGCCCAGAGTTACAAAGAGGAGGCGAGGCTTCAGGAACCCGATCAGTACAACGGAGAAGAAAAACGCCGCAAGAATGACCACGCCGATGGGCGCAATCCAGTTTCTGTCCATCCGGTGACCGTCAGTGTTCCCGTCGATTGTCCCGGGCTGCTGGTCTGCTCCCGCCTGAAGGAGTGGCGATGATTCAGCAAAGGCGAGGTAAAGCCCTGCCCCTGCTATAAGGAGAGCAAGAACAAGCCCGATGGCTAGTGGAGGAACCCGACCGCGTCCCGGCCGCGGAGAACCGTCGCCGGGCTCGATCGAGCGCGCGGACGCTGGATTGGAGCGCGTTATCGAAACCAGGGTGACGATTGCGATGACAATAGCGACGGCGGCGATCGCAATCGGAAAGAGAGAGGAACTGCTGGGCAGTTGAAGAGAGTCGCCTTCCGTCGGTCGTTCGGCGAGGGGGTCTGCAGGCGCAGTCGAGACGGGGTCAGCAAGGATGTTGATCAGCAACATGAAACCGGCCACGGACAAAGCCAGCATTAACAGCAGCCCAACGCCGCGCGCCAAACGCAGCCTCGCCTGCAATATCTCCATGCTTGCCCTCGCTGCCGACATGCCGGCTGTTTTCCGGTGAGTGGGCATACTGCCACGTCTCGGGTCGGGGATCTGGAGCCCCGTTTCGCAAAAGTATACGAGTACGGGTGGTTAGAAAGCTAAGCAGGCAGTCTGCGTCAGGAAGAGTACTCGAACTTTAAGGCCACGCCGGTATGGCGCCTTCACAGTAACTCCGCGAGTTTCTGCAGGTGGCAACTACTGCAGTTTCAAAGCGATATACGAATTACTGGAGCTCCACTCAGGAAAGGAGGCAAACGGATTTCGCCTATGCCCCAACACATAATCAACCGAAGCAAAAAATACCCCTGCCGGGACTCGAACCCGGGCCACCAGCTCCGGAGGCTGGTGCTCTATCCGCTGAGCTACAGGGGCACGATTCATCCTGCAGATGCCACACCATCATACTCTCCGCTACTGAACGTCTGAGCATGTGAGGAGGACCCAGCTGCAGTAGGCCCTTGCGGCTTTACGCTGCTCACCCGATTGGCCGTAATGCAATCGGTAGGGGTTAATCTGTTAGCTGTGTGTTTCGGTCGGCTGGTCTCTGCGTAGACCGGGAGCGTTGTTGCGGAACGCGGGCACCAACACGGCGGGCGCGATAAGCGTCGTCGCAATTGTCATTAGGATCGCCACGCCAAAAAGGTCTTGGCCAATCAACCCTTCTGATACGCCAATGCCGGCTACTATCAGCCCCACCTCGCCGCGTGGCGCCATTCCCACCCCCACGCGCCATGCTCCGATACGGCTGAATCCTGCTGCCAGGGCCGGAATACCGGACCCCGCAACCTTGCCGATAATGGCCAGCACGACGACGATCAATCCGAATCCCAGGGCATCCACCATCGCTTCCATGTTCACCATCGTTCCCATCACCACGAAGAACACGGGCACCATCGCGTGGTAGAGGCCGTTCAAAGGCTGATGCAGTTGTTGGCGGAGCTCCGTCTGGGACAATGCCAGACCCACTGAGTACGCGCCGATGATCATCGCCAGGCCGAACATCTCCGCTAATGCCGCTGCAAACAGCCCGATGCCGAAGAAAATAGCAATCGCAGCACCCTCAACACGAACACTGTTGATCGCGCGGACAATGTACTTCGCGCCCAATATTCCACCGACTGTCAGCACCAGCCAGAAGCCAATTGCCTTGGCGCCAACAACTGCCACCTCTGTCCACTCGAACGAAGCCGCCTCAGTGGCCGCCCCAATGGACTCACCCGCCGTCACGCCCACAACAACCGTCAAGATGAGGATTCCAAGCACGTCGTCCACGACAGCCGCGCCGAGGATTGTCACACCCTCCGGCGAATCCAAACGTCGTAAATCGTCCAGCACGCGGGCCGTGATGCCGACGGAGGTCGCGGTCATGATAGTGCCCACAAACAGGGCAGGCGCCGAGATGATAGAGTCGGCGAATCCGAAAAGGACTGTTGAGTATGCTCCCAATGCGAATGGCGCAACCACGCCGCCGATCGCCACGAGGCTTGCCTGTGGAACAAATCGGAGGAATGCCTTGAGATCCGTATTCAGACCGGTTTCAAGCAAGAGGATGATGGCCGCCACCTGCCCAAACACAAAAAGAGTCTTGGGGACGGGAATGACCGCGCCTTCCTCGGGTGATTCAAAAAGTGGCTCGAAAATGCCAAGGCGTTCGAAGCCGAGCGGTTCGAACCCGTGTATCGCCACAGTGCCGATGATGATGCCCGCTACCAACTCGCCAATGACCGCTGGCTGTCGCAGAATGCGCTCAGTGAACTCGCCCGCAAGTTTGGCGGCTACAAGGATAATGCCCAATTGCATGGCGAGAATCACAGCCGAATGGGTAAAATCTTCGCCCAATATCTCCTCCTGCTGAATACGGATCAATGGCCACCTTAGTATAAGGGATGCGGATAGGACTAAACCGTGCAGAACAAAGATCGACAGACGGGCCCAACCAATCGTTCCAGACGTGGGTTGCACGCCCAAAGCCTTGCCCTACGCCGTCTTGAATCCGAGGGTTTTCACACTCTGGCCGAAAACGTCCGCTACCGTGCCGGAGAACTCGATATCGTCGGCGTTATCGACGGGACGCTTGTGGCCGTCGAAGTGCGAAGTCGCTCCACGCCCAACGTTGGCACTCCGGAGGAGTCCGTTACTCCTGCCAAGGCCGATCGACTTGCCCGTCTCATTGAGATGTATCGGCAGGAACACGAAGATGAAGACCTGCCGGAGCACACGCGCATCGATCTGGTCGCCGTCGTCTTTGACCGGCGGGGCAGGCTCATGCGGCTTACCTGGCACAAGAACGCCGTTGAGGGCGCCAACTGACCCCACAACCCCTCACTCCCCTCTGTTAGACTGACCGAGCCATGCCAATCTACGAATTCAACTGCGAGGAATGCGGGCGAGACACGAGTGTCTTCACGCGCTCCGTCTCCGCGCCCATCGGCGAGCCTACGTGCCCCCACTGCGACAACGGAACCCTGAGACGCAAGATCTCGCGCGTCGCTGTCGTTCGCTCCCGGCAGGACCTCTACCGCGACTATGATCGCCTCTCCGCCTTCGATGATGCGCCAAGCGATGACGATTACGATGGGATGGATGACGACTATTTCGATGACGGGTACGATTAAGGGCGTTACGAGGGCTCGGTAGAGAGGGCGGTGGCACGATGCCCATATATGAATACACCTGCAAGGACTGCGATAAGCGCTCCAGCATCTTCTATAAGGTCATGCCAAAGGAACTGCCCACGAACCAGGAATGTGCCCACTGCGGCTCCACCGAAACCGAGAAGGTCATGTCACGCGCCGCCTACGTCCGCTCAACCGCCTCCCGTCATGAGGCCTCCGGTGATCCCGATGCCCCCGGCTACGACTATTGGCGCGACCCGTCAAACATCGGCCGCTGGGCGGAGAAACGCATGGACGAGGCGGGGATCGAGATGCCTGACCGCGTCAAGGAGATGATCGGCCAGGCCCGTGAAGGCGAAGTCGACAAGATCCTCGACAAGCGCGGCCTGGACTAACCCCACGGCTCATCCTGAGCGCCCACACTGTCACTCCGAGCCCTCCAATGTCATTCTGAGCGCAGCGAAGAACCTAAAGACTCATCTGGCAAGCATGCTGGAACGCGGCCTGTCTACTTCTTCTTCAGACAAAGCAAGACCACGAAGTTAAGCCGTAGCGCAGCTACCCGCTCAGCCTGAGCTTGTCGAAGGGTGAGCCCTCACTCGCGCAGACTCTTGCTACCCCTTGCCATAATTGATAGTAGAAATACCCGCCGCGGTTTGTTGAGGAGAAGCAAAGATGTCCTTGATTCCGCCCGCATTCATGGACAAAGTCGTGGCGCTCGGCACGCCTGACAACGAAGGAAACATACGGTACGCCGCATCCGGCTTCTTGTACGGGCAGCCGTCGGGAAATCAGGGCCGATACTACGTTTACCTTGTAACGAATCGGCATGTCGTAACGGGAATACGCAGCCCACAGATTCGCTTCAATGCCCTCGCCGGGGCCGCCCCCAGGATCCTGCCGTTGCCCCCGAATGATGGTGGACCCAACGATCACTGGATCTTCCATCCCGACCCGGAAGTAGATGTTGCCGTTCTGCTCATAGACTCCCTCGGGGAGACTCTAAAGGACGTAAAGGTTGCATTCTTCACAGGTAATGGCCAGACGGAACGTCTGGACTCCATGAGAGACGGTTCTGTCTCCGAGGGAGACGAAGTATTCGTGCTTGGCTTTCCACTAGGACTGGCCGGCGCTGAACGCAACTACGCGATCGTACGCCAGGGAGTGATTGCCCGGATCCAGGATTGTTATGAACGGCGTTCCAAGGAATTCCTCATAGATTCCTTTGTCTTCCCGGGAAATAGCGGAGGCCCGGTCATCCTGAAGCCAACAATGTTCTCGTATGGCCAAACGCGTCCGGACCCCAAGCTGATTGGAGTTGTGGCTGCCTATCAGCCGTACGTAGATGTCGCTCTGAGTGAGCAGACCGGAAAGCCCCGGCTAATCGTCCAGGAGAACTCCGGACTTGCCACGGTGATCCCCGTCGACCTGATTCAGGAGACCGTCACGTTGGCGGCGGAGCGGTATGGAATTACTCAGCCTGTGTTGAGCAACTGACTGCCCGTTTCCTCCTTTCTCCCCCGTCCCTCCTGTATCCTTAATAGCTGAGCGTCGTTGGCATTCCCAGCGCCGCCCACCGCGCAATATTGTCCGGATTCCGTTGGAGGCCTCGTCACGTGACCATCGAGCCGACGCTGACTGATATGAATACGATTGTGTCGCTCGCCAAGCGGCGTGGATTCGTGTTCCCAGCCAGCGAAATCTACGGCGGCATCGGTTCATCGTGGGATTATGGCCCGCTCGGTGTGGAGCTCAAGCGCAACGTGCGGGATGCGTGGTGGCGCGCGATGGTACAGGAGCGCAATGACGTGGTTGGCCTCGATAGCGCCATCATCCAAAGCCCCCTCGTCTGGGAGGCAAGCGGCCATGTCGCGGGATTCACGGACCCGCTCATAGAGTGCCGCACTTGTCACCGACGCTATCGTGCCGACCACATCGAGAAAGACAAGTGCCCGGACTGCGGAGTTGTAGGTGAATTCACAGAACCGCGGCAGTTCAACCTCATGTTTAAGACCTTCCTTGGACCGGTGGAAGAAGACGCGGCGGTCGCGTTCCTCCGCCCGGAGACCGCGCAGGGCATCTTCACGAATTTCGAGAACGTGCGGACGGCCACACGCAAGAAAATCCCGTTTGGAATTGCGCAAACCGGAAAATCATTCCGAAATGAAATTACAACAGGAAACTTTATATTCCGTACCCGTGAATTTGAACAAATGGAGATGGAATATTTCGTCCGACCGGAGGAAGGCTTTGCTTCCCTCGAGTACTGGCGGAATGAGCGGATGCGGTGGTACACGGATCTTGGTATCAACCCGGAGCGGCTGCGCTTTCGTCAGCACGAGCAGGATGAGCTGGCCCACTACGCCGCCGCCGTCTACGACATTGAGTACCTCTTCCCCATCGGCTGGTCGGAGTTGGAGGGCATCGCCTACCGAGGCGACTTTGACCTCCGCCAGCACCAGGACAGTTCCGGGCGCAAGCTGGAGTACTTCGACGACGAACGACAGGAGAGGTTCATACCTCACGTTGTCGAACCTGCCAGCGGCGTCGATCGCTGCCTCCTCGCATTCCTCGTTGACGGCTACACGGAAGAAGAGGTGAACGGGGAGAGTCGCACAGTGCTCAAGCTGCACCATGATCTTGCTCCGTATAAGATCGCTGTCCTCCCTCTCTCCCGCAACGAGAAGCTCGTGCCAAAGGCGAGGGAGGTCTATGACATCGTCCGTCGACGCTGGATGACAGATTATGACGATTCCCAATCCATCGGTCGCCGCTACCGCCGACAGGACGAGATCGGCACGCCGTATTGCGTCACCATCGACTTCCAGACCGTTGAGGAAGACGATGCTGTCACCGTCCGTGATCGCGACACGATGGAGCAGGTGCGTGTGCCCATCGCTGAGCTTGGAGCCCTGCTTGAGGACCGTCTGACAGGATAGGGCGATACTGCGCCGCAACGGCCATTTCCCCGCTACCCATGCGAATCATCCACTTTGCCGATTCCCACATCGGTGTTGAGACCCACAGCCGCCCAGTCACCTCTGACGAACTTAACGCGCTGCCGGAGTCGTTCGCCCCGGGTGTCAATCGTGCCGCCACGTATACGGGAATGCCGTCCCGCCTCGTTGATTCTCTCCGCGCCTTGGATGAACTCGTCGATTTCACCCTGACTGAACCGCGCGCCGATCTCGTTGTCTTTTCCGGCGATGCCTACCGCTCCCGGGACCCCTCCCAAACTCACCAGCGGGAGTTCGCCCGCCGCATCAGCCGACTCGCCCTTGCCGGTGTCCCCGTCTTTCTCCTCACCGGCAACCATGACGTGCCCAATACCGAAGGCAGGGCGACTGCGCTGGACATCTTTGATGCTCTTGAAGTCGATAACGTCACGGTTGCGTCTCGCCCGGCAGTTCATCGCATTGAGACAGCATCCGGACCCGTCCAGATCGTTGCCGTCCCGTGGCTGCGCCGCAGTGCCGCCGCCGCGCGTGCCGAACTTCATGGCAAGAGTGCCGCTGAGGTCAACGAATGGATGCAGAGTTTCCTCAGCAATGAGATTACCCGCATGGCCGGAGAACTTGACCCTAACGTGCCGTCCATTCTGTCCGCACACGCAACCGCCACCACGGCCACCGTGGGTCACGAACGCAGCATGATGATGGGCAACGACTACCTGCTGCTGCCGAGCGCTTTTCAGGCTCACCCTATTGACTATGCCGCGCTGGGCCACATCCATCGCCATCAACTGGTCGCAAACGCCCCGCCCGTCGTCTATCCCGGAAGCCTTCATCGAGTCGATTTCTCTGAAGAGAATGACGACAAGGGTTTCTGTGTCGTGGATATAGATCCCGGGCTGCCCCCCGGCCGTCGAGCCGCTGCGTGGTCGTTCCACCCCGTGTGGACTCGCCCATTCAAGACAATCAAGTTTGCTGTCCGCGCAGGCGAGCAGGATGTCATGGGATCAATTGCCAATCGTCTTGCCGCCGTAGACGTGAGTGATGCCGTAGCCCGTGTGGAAATCGAGGCTCCCGCCGAACTCACGGGCGATATAGACCGCATCCGCATTCGAAACGCGCTGAGGCAGGCCGGTGCGCATGTCGTTTCGGGAGTCACGGTGCAGGAAGACGCGCCGGACAGAGCGAGGACTCGCCTTGACCGGGGCATGGCAATTGAAACGCTTGAACCTGAGCAGGCTCTCGGCCTCTACTTGGACAAATCATCAGTTGCCACTGAGCGTCGAGTGGTGCTCATGCAGGCTGCCCGTGAGATTATCAACGCGGATCAGATGGGGCAGGGGGCTGATGTGGACAATCAGGCGGATGTGGTGGTCCGTATCGCTGAATCAGACGACATGGAGGCGATCTTTGCACTCCGCCGCATCGTCTTCATCGATGAGCAGAATGTGGATGCCGAAGAAGAGTGGGACGGACGCGATGAGAACGCCGTCCATGCCGTAGCCCTTAAAGAGGGCGAAGTTGTTGGCACGGGTCGCCTGCTAACGGACGAGGGTGAGGAAACATGCCGTATTGGCCGCATGGCAGTCCGGCAGGATCTCAGGCGGCATGGAATCGGGGACAGGATTCTGGCGGTGTTAGAACGCGCCGCTCAGGAACGCGGCTTTGTGCAGGCCCTGCTCCACGCCCAGACCTACGTCAAGGACTTCTATGCTCAGGCCGGTTATACAGAACAGGGCGAAAAATTCATGGAAGCCGGCATTGAACACGTGTCTATGACCAAGAACCTCGTTTAGAGAGAGTTGCCGCCGCATCCGTCCTTGACATCCTTCCATCAACACAATAATATTGTTGTGTTGTGATACCGGAGTTTGATGAAGGCGGCCTCTTGCCACAGGGGGTTCATTGGAGCAGTTGGGAAGAACTGGTGGAGCGCTATGGCCACAACACGCGCCGGCGGATGTTGTTGGTGGGACTTTGGGCCGCACTCCAGAACCTCAAGGCGGCCGGATGCAGAACCGTTTGGCTCAACGGGAGTTTCGTCACTGCGAAAGAGGAGCCCAATGATTTTGATGCCTGCTGGGATGAAACCGGCGTTGATCCGGAAGCGCTTGATCCGGTGCTTCTGACATTTGATAGGGAACGGGCAGCGCAGAAGGCGAGGTACATGGGAGAGCTGTTTCCATCCGCCACTATCGCCAATTTGGGTGGTTGGTCTTTCTTGGATTTCTTTCAGACAGATAGGGAAACAGGCAAGCGCAAAGGAATTGTGGCCATACATTTGGGAGGTCTGGAATGATTAAGAATGAGCGGCAATACAGAATCACAAAGACACAGGTAGAGGGCTTTAGTAAGACGCTTGCAAACCTAAAGCGGAAGCCCACGCCACTCCACCCCACTATTGCCAAGGCGCAGGAAGATGCCATCCGCAGTCAGTTGTCAGACCTGGAGGATCAGCTCCGGGAATATGAGTCCCTGCAAAAGGGCAACTTCGAGCCCGCTCAACTCAACCTTGTCTCGCAGTTGCCGGATGTCCTGATAAAGGCTCGTATTGCCCGAGGCTTAAGTCAAAAGGATCTTGCTGAAAAACTGAACGTTAAAGAACAGCAGATTCAGCGGTATGAGGCCACTGACTATGCATCTGCCAGTCTGTCCCGCATTCGGGAAGTCGCCTCAGTTCTGTATAGGGCGGGTGATGATAAGGAGGACGAGAATCTATCCGGCTCCCCGTAGCCACTCGGAGCCGCCGTCCCAGACCTCGCGTTTCCAAACCGGCACCAGCGCCTTCACTTTCTCCACGGCCTCTCTGCACGCGTCAAAGGCTGCGCGGCGATGCGGCGAGGCCACCGCCACAACAAGCGATGTCTCTCCAATCTCAAGCCTTCCTGTCCGATGCCATAAAGCGATGCTGCCAATGTCGAAGTCCTCAAGCGTTTCACGCCCAATCTTCCTCAGCACGCTCTCAGCCATCTCCGGGTATGCCTCGTATTCAAGAAACAGCACGTGACGTCCCAGGTTGTTGTCCCGCACGATTCCCTCAAACGTAAGAACCGCCCCATCGGATGAAGCTTTGAGAGACTCCGCGATCCTCATCGAGTCAAGTGGGTCAGGAGTCACGCCAACCTGCACCGTTTCGGCCTCAGAGACGGCTCCTCCGCTCACAGGCGGAATCAAGGCAACCTCATCGCCTGCGGAGATGGTGGTTGATTGATCGACATACTCCTGGTTGATAGCGACAACAACTCCGTCGCAACGGTTCACCAGCGCAGGATGCTGCCGCTGCGCCTCCCCGAGCAGGCGTGAGACGGGCTCGCCCTCCGGAAGTTCAACAGTGATTTCCGAAGCGCCCACCGCTTCTCGCAGTACCGCAAACAATCTTACTCGAACGTCCATGCGACTATTATAAGCTCCCCGCTCCTCATCCTGAATGTAGTGGAGAATCCAGGGATTTCATACCTGTGATCCCGCTTGTGACGCTTGACACAAATTCGAGCAGACAGATAGACTCGCAATGTTGTGGCAACGGTTTTCAACCCAGTGCTGCAAGGCGCGAAAGTCGTGCTCAAACCAATTGCCGAGGTGTGGTGCTGATCAGGCTCATCCGAATGGGGAAAAGGACTCAACTACTTGGAGTACTGACGGTTTTCATGGCCGTTGTTCTCCTCTCGGGCTGCCAGTTGGCGTTGCCGCAGAGCACGCTCAACCCGGCGGGTGACGTAGCCCAGACTCAACAAGATCTCTTCGTCTTCATCTTCTGGATTGCCGTCATCATTTTTATCGGCGTTCAGGGCTTCCTCACTATCGCGGTGCTCAAGTTCCGAGCCAGGCGGGGAAGGGAAAACGACATCCCATCCCAGACTCATGGCAACACTCCTCTTGAGATTGGCTGGACGATTGCCCCGTCTCTGATTGTCATCGCTATCACCATTCCGACGGTTGCAGGCATCGGCGCTACATATGATCCACCGTCTGAATACGCCGATGATCCCTCCATGACCATCGAGGTCGTTGGCCACCAATGGTGGTGGGAGTATCGCTACCTTGATGAAAACGGCGACCTTGATTTCATCACCGCCAATGAATTGCACATCCCCGTCGATACCGTCATCAAGCTCAAGTTGTCCTCAAATGACGTCATTCACAGTTTCTCCGTTCCGCGCCTGGCCGGCAGCCGTGATGTCGTGCCCGGCCGCGTCAACCGCATGTGGCTGAACGCGACGGAAACAGGCGTGTACGCAGGGCAGTGCAAGGAATTCTGTGGAGATTCACACGCCCTGATGCGTACCGTCGCTTTTGCTCGTGAGCCCGCCGACTACGAAGCGTGGGCAGAGAATGAGCGCCAACCGGCCGTGAGCAGGACGGCTGCAATGGACGCGGGCTGGGTCGTCTTCCAGGAGAATGCCTGCCGCGGCTGCCACACCATTGAGGGCGCAACCGAAGACGAGTACGAGTTGGCCATCGGTGTGACCGGACCCAACCTCTCCCACTTCGGTTCCCGCGTCACCATCGCGGCGAACACACTGCATAAGGGCCCGGCGGATATGAACATGGGCGCTTTCTTTGAGGACGTACCCACTGATCCGGACTTCATGCAGCGCGATCCGTCGGCTGAAAACCTCAAGCGGTGGCTCAACAATGCGCCGGACGTGAAGCCCGGCACGGAGATGCCGGACCTTAATCTGACTGACCAACAGCTTGATGATCTCGTATTCTTCCTGGAGAGCCTGAAGTAGCGGGCGGCCGGCTGAAGGAGTAGATGACGATGGCTATGCTAGGGGGCTTACTCGAGAGACCCACCGGGACAACCGGTATCTGGAGCTGGCTCACGACGATCGATCACAAGAGGATCGGCACGCTCTATCTTGTCACGGCGTTCTTCTTCTTCCTCGTTGGAGGAATTGAAGCCAGCCTCATGCGGTTGCAGCTGGCAGTGCCTGATTCGTCCATCATCAGCGCCAACGTGTTTAGCCAGCTATTTACAATGCACGCGCTGACCATGATCTTCCTGGCAATCATGCCGCTCAGCGTCGCCTTCTTTAACTGGATCGTCCCGCTTCAAATCGGTGCGCGTGACGTCGCATTCCCACGCCTGAACGCCCTCAGCTACTGGGTGTTCCTGTTTGGCGCAATCATCCTGAATCTTGGCTGGTTCACCATGACGGCCCCCGCAGCCGGCTGGTTCGCGTATGCCAACCTGACTAACACCACCTTCTCGCCCACCAACGGCATGGACTTCTATGTCCTCGGCCTGTTGGTGCTGGGAACATCCTCACTGCTCGGCGCGTTCAACTTCATCGTGACCATCATCAATCTACGCGCGCCCGGCATGTCCCTCATGCGGATGCCGATCTTCACGTGGATGGCGTTCATCACGTCCTTCCTGCTGGCTCTGGCCATGCCCGTCATTACCATCGGCTTGGTTGAGTTGGGTTTCGACCGCTTCTTTGGCACCAACTTCTTCGTCTTCGAGCGCGGCGGCGATGTGCTCCTCTGGCAGCACTTGTTCTGGGTCTTCGGCCATCCCGAGGTATACATCCTCATACTGCCGGCCATGGGAATCATCTCCGAGATTCTACCGACCTTCTCCCGCAAGCCGCTCTTTGGCTTCCCGGTCGTCGTCTTCTCCGGCCTGACCATCGCATTCCTCGGATGGTCCGTGTGGGCGCACCACATGTTCGCCGCCGGTCTAGGCCCTGTGCCGGACGCTGTTTTCGCGACAACGACAATGGCCATTGCCATCCCCACCGGTGTGAAGGTGTTCAACTGGTTAGCCACGATATGGGGTGGGAACATACAGCTCAAGACGCCGATGTATTTCGCGCTCGGCTTCATTGCGCTGTTCACCATCGGCGGACTCAGCGGCATGACACACGCAGCCGCTCCGTCAGACCTGCAGCAGACGGACACGTATTACATCGTTGCCCACCTTCATTACGTCCTCTTCGGAGGCTCGATCATGGCCATCCTGGGCGGAATTTTCTACTGGTTCCCGAAGATGACTGGCCGCATGATGAGCGACTACCAGGGCAAGTGGAGCTTCTGGCTCGTTATGATCGGCATGAATATGACGTTTGGTCCGATGCACTACCTGGGCCTCGTTGGCATGCCGCGGCGGAACTTCACGTACCCCGAAGCGATGGGATGGGACGTCTGGAACCTTGTAGCGTCGCTCAGCGTGCTGTTCATGATTGCGGGAATCGGTCTGTTCGTCTGGAACGCTCTCCGCAGCGCCCGCAGCGGCGAAGTGGCTGGCAATGATCCGTGGGACGCCCGCACGCTTGAATGGGCGATGTCGTCCCCGCCGCCGCACTACAACTTCGCTGAGATTCCCGTCGTCCATGGCCGTGACGCCCTCTGGGAGCAGAAGTACCCGGATGAGGAGCACGCCGCTCCGAGGCCCGTTCCCGCCGGTGGCGCCGATGAAGCAGACGAGCACCATGACATCCACATGCCAAGCCCGTCCTATTTCCCCTTAATCGTCGCGATTGGTATCGGCCTACTCGGCGTCACACTGTTGCTCTATCAGGCCTCTGCGGTGGCTGGCTATGCCGCAGGCGCTGTAGGACTGATCCTCTTGCTCTGGGGTTCGTACGGCTGGATATTTGAGCCGACGGACTGAAAACGAAACTGACAGGGAAGCACTAAAGGAAATCGCACGTGGCACACGACGCGACAATGGGACAGGCTGAGGCCCACTACACAACAACGGGCCTTGACCATCGGAAGATCCTCATGTGGGTCTTCCTTGCGTCTGACTGCCTGTTCTTCGGCGCTCTGATCTCTACCTACATGGTCTACCGGAGCAACGTGCCGACCGGCCCCGGACCGGAAATCTTTGACATCCCGTACACCTCCGTCAGCGCATTCGTCCTTCTGATGAGCTCGCTGACGATGGTGCTGGCCCTTGCGGCCCTCCAGCGCGGCAACTCAAGGCAGGCGCGTCTTTGGTTGCTCGCGACGGCCCTGCAGGGCGCTGTCTTCCTCGGCGGTCAGTTCTACGAATTCAACGTCTTCGTTGATCAAGGGCTGACCATCACCAATAGCGTCTTTGGTACAAGCTTCTTCGTGCTGACCGGTTTCCACGGGACGCACGTGGCGATCGGCGTGTTCATGCTGCTGACCCTTGTTGGCGCGTCCTACATGGGACGCCTAAAGCCCAAACACGACCTGACCGTAGAACTTGTGGGACTCTACTGGCACTTCGTTGATATCGTCTGGATTGTCATCTTTACGGTGGTGTACCTCATCCCGTCATAGGGCGGACCAGAGAGACGCGCAAAGCGAGGAACGGAAACATGGCGACAGCAGAACAACAGGGGCACACGGAAGATCACCCGACTCCGCGTACCTACGTCAACGTCGCGATTATCCTCTCGATCATCACGATCATCGAAGTGGCCATCGTTATCGTCGAGGTGCCCTCTGTCATTCTGATCTCATCACTGCTGGCTCTGTCTGCCGTCAAGTTCGCGTTTGTCGTTGGCTGGTTCATGCACCTCAAGTTCGACGCGAAACTCTACCAGGCCCTCTTCTTGGGTGGCCTCTTCCTGGCGATAGCAGTATTGTTGGCGCTCGTGGCACTCTTCGAGAACTTCACCCTGCCTGCCACGTAAAGACTGAGCACGAATACAGGGACACGAGAATAGCGGAGCGGAAATGGCGCACAACGACGAAAACGGTGGAACGAGCAACGTGATGGATCGGCTGATCGTGCCGATCATGTTGCCGGTTGTCGCCCTCATCGTCACCATCGCGCTGATTGTTGGCATCGGTCTTCTCCTCTACGCCGTCATCCCGCATGACTACGTCAAGCTGGCCGGCGAGAAGGTCTACTACTCCGTCCCTGTCGCGCTTGGGCTTGCCCTCGTCTTCCTTTTGGGCTTCGCTTTTCTGGCGTCCCTTGCGAAGGACGACAACAACGCCGATTCCGAATAGTAGTCTGACGACGCCGATAGTCGGCGGCTCAATTGGTTTGGCACATTCAGAGCGCCCCTGCATCCGCAACGCGCCGAAAAAGGCGTAGGATTGCGTCATGAATGACCTTGGTGACTACCTGCTGGCGTGGTCGTGGGAGCCGCTGACGCTATTCTTCGTCGGTCTCATTGGGATCGCTTATATCAGGGGACTCCGCAGCCTGAATCCGCTCAAGGTTCGTGTGGTCACCAACTGGCGCGCCGCGTCATTTGCCGCCGGTCTGCTGCTACTCCTCTTTGCGCTCATCTCGCCAATCGACACGCTCGGTGGTCGACTCTTCGCCTTTCACATGACCCAACACATGCTACTCACCCATGTCGCTGTGCCGCTGATTCTACTCGGCGCGCCGGTTCTGCCCGTCGCGCGCGGCATGGGGTACGGAATCCGCCGCCTAACCGTCATCAAGCTCGCGAGATCTCCCCAGGTGCGCTACATCTTTCACATCCTCATCCACCCCCTTGTTGGCTTGGCGGTCTTCGTGGGTGTTATCTGGTCATGGCACGTCCCGGGAGCCTATGCCGCCGCCGTCACCAACGACTTCGCCCACATTGGCCAGCACGCCAGCTTCATCACTGCCGCGACAATCTTCTGGTGGGCCATCATCGATCCAACCCCTATTCGGGGCAAAGTTCCATATCTGGGCAGACTCGTCGTGGTCGTTATGGCGTTGTCTCTGACGTTCCCCCTGGCCGCGATGCTGACATTCGCAGCCGCGCCATGGTATGAGCCATACATCGGCCAGGAGCCGCTGTGGGGCATCGACGCTGTGACTGATCAGCAGATCGGCGGACTCATCATGTGGGTCGGCGGCATCGCTCCATACTTCCTCGCAATTGCCGGCCTGTTCATCGTTGCCGTGCAACGTGATGAGGAAGACACGCGCCGCTCGCGTGCCGCGCTCTATAAGAACTCGCCAAATCACGCCCCCCACAGACCGGCGACCACGTGATGTCCAACACGTCTCAAAGCGCCGAGTTGCGCTACCGCAAGACTCTGCTGGGGCTAGCGCTGGCGGCGGCAATCACAACGGTCTTCCTCATCAGCCTCGGCAGCTTCGTGCGTGTCACGGGTTCCGGCCTCGCCTGCCCGGACTGGCCGCTGTGCCACGGCAGCATCATCCCGCCGTTTGAGTACCACGTCCTCATCGAGTACTCCCACAGGCTGACCGCGGCCATTGTTGGACTGCTGGTGGCAGCGATGTTCGTTGTGGCGTTTCTGGCGTCACGCGCCAACGAGCAGCCAACCCGGCGCGCGCTCGTCCCTGCCGCGATGACACTGGTCGTCATGCTGACGCAGGCGGGACTGGGCGGTGTGGCCGTCATCACTGAACTGCCCCCGCCAATCGTCACCCTGCACCTATTTCTTGCCGAAGCCATCCTCGCCTTGCTCATTGTGACCATGATGGCCGCCGCGCCCGCTCAGGCGTCGCCCACAGAGGGGCAGGGCATCTCACTCCGGGATGCCCGCAAACTTTACATCTGGGCTGTCATTGCCGCCGTGATGACGTTGGTGATGATCCTCTCCGGATCCTACGTGGTTGCCGAAGAAGCGACGCTTGCCTGCGGCAGCGGATTCTCTGCATGGCCGCTGTGCGACGGCGCAATAATGCCGAGCGGGTTCGACCCCAATATCCACATGGGGCATCGCTACATGGTTGTCATCGGAACCCTGACCACCGGCTACGTCGCATTCCTCTCATGGCGTCAGAAGAAGAATGACCGGATGATCAGCCGGGTAGGACAGGCCACGCTTCACCTGCTCGGCGTGCAGATCATCGTCGGCGCGCTGGTGCCGTGGACGGAGTTCGACCATGCCGCGCGTGTCGCGCACATCACGCTTGCCTCGCTGACGTGGGCCGCCGCCGTCCTGCTGGTGATTCTCGCTTCACGGGCTCGGGCCAGGGCGGCCGGAGACGACGCAACAGACCGACAGACTCAGATGCCACCCGCTCCCGCCGGAGGCGCTGACATCGCGCAGACATCCACGCTGAGAATGGTTGCGTCCGACTACTTCTGGTTGACGAAGCCGCGCGTCATGGTGCTGCTGCTGCTGACGGCCCTGGGGGGAATGGTTCTTGCCGCCCAGGGGCTTCCGAACGCGACGGTGGCAGTTGCGGTCCTATTGGGTGGCGCTTTCGCGTCCGGTGGCGCGGGAGCAATCAATCACGGCCTTGAGGGCGGGATAGATGCATCGATGTACCGAACGCGACACAGGCCTGTCGCAAGTGGGCGGGTCACACGGGGGCAGGCAATCGCATACGGCATAATCCTCAACGTGCTGGCATTTGCCGTCCTTGCGGCAGGCGCGAATGTGCTGGCCGCCTCATTGGCCATCAGCGGGTCGTTGTTCTATGTGTTCGTTTACACGCTGTGGTTGAAGAACACGACAGTGCAAAATATCGTGATCGGCGGTGCGGCAGGCTCTGTGCCGCCGGTTGTCGGATGGGCTGGCGTGACTGGAGAAGTGGCTCTGCCGGCGGTCTACCTGTTCCTGATGATCTTCTTCTGGACGCCGCCGCACTTCTGGGCGTTGGCCCTAATGATCAAGGATGACTATGAACGTGCGAGTGTACCGATGCTGCCCGTGATCCTGGGGGAGGAAAGCACACGCGTGGCGATATTTCTCTATACGATCCTTGTTAATATCCTCGCGCTGCTGCTGTACCTGTCCACGTCGCGCCTGAGTGAACTATATCTCTTGGGGGCGATGGCTGTAGGCGCAATGTTTACCTATTACGCCCTCCGCCTGCTCCGGGAAAAGGATCGCGCCGCCGCCCTCCGCCTCTACAAGTTCTCTCTGTTATATCTGGCCCTGCTATTCCTCGCAGTAATGATCGACCAGATAGTCTGACTGTACCCGGGCGGCCTAGAGCTGCTGGAAAATCAGCACGCCCATCAACCCGATTAGCGCGACCATGATGGCGATCAGGGCGCCATTGAGTTTCCACGCCAAGCGGCTCTCCATACGAGCCAAGTCTTCCTTGGTTGCGAGGCTCTTCTGGGACTCCTCAAGCCGCGCAAGGCGGTCGTAAACATCATCGACAGTTGCCATATCCACTCTCCAACACTGCCATTATAGGCAGACCAACCCGGCTATTGTGCGCCGGAATCTGACTGATCGGTCCCACCGCTCCTTTCCTCACTCTCCGTAGACTCCTTCAGCGCGTCGATCTGGGAGCGAATGTCCGACTGCCTCCGCGCCACGTAATACAGGTAGGCGAAAAACACGATCCACACCGCGGCGTAGGCCACGAAAACAAAGATTGGACTGAAGTCGCCGAATTCGTTCTCCACGTCTTGCCGTCCCCCCTAAGAGACCTCGTGCGCTGCCCGCAGCTCGTTCAGTTCACGCTGTGATTCCTCAACACCCATGCGGAAGGACATGAGGTAAACGTACAAGAGCGTGAATGCCAGCATCCCGAACAGGAATGGAACCAATATCGAGCCTTCCGGCCTGTCTGTGGACGATTGCAGTGTTGGCACGGGATGCAGGATGTTTGTCCATAGCCAGATGGAAAAATACGAGAGCGGCACACTGACAAAGCCCAGGATGCCGATAACCGCCGCTGAGCGGTATGTCCCCGGGCCGCTCTCACCGAGTGAGCGGAACATCAGGTAGGCCACGTAGACCAGCCACATGACCAGCGAGGTGACCAGCCGCGCGTCCGACCAGTCCCACCACGCGCCCCACACCGGCCGCCCCCAGATTGAACCCGTTGCCAGCATGAGTGTCGTAAAGAGAACCCCCAACTCCGCCGACGCGAGAGCAACCCGGTCCCAGTGGTCTGTCCGCTTCCAGACATACATGATGCTGGCGAAGGCGACGCCGCCGAATGCTATGTAACCCACGAGTGCTGTCGGCACATGGATGTAGAAAATCTTCTGGTGGATGCCCTGCACGCGCTCAATCGGCGACTCGACAATGGCTAAGTAAAGGGCAATGAGCATCGCCAGAAAAGCGGCTATGCCAATGGCGTCAGTAACTGTGAATCGTCGACCGGTGAGGCTCACTTCTCAACCGTAACATAGAAGAGGAGCGAGGACACGAAGAGGAAAACAAGGTCGTATGCCGCCAGGATGGCCAGCCAGGGTTGAATGTCGTCCCACGGTCCGTTGTCGATGGAGAGTGCCGTTGCGCGCACGGCCCCGATGATGACCGGCACAAGCAGGGGCAGCAGCATGATTGGCAGCAGCGCTTCACGCGCCCGGGACCGCGCGCTGATGGCAGACAGGATCGTCCCCACACTCGCGATTCCGATGTTGCCAAGCAGCAGCGTCAGCAGCAAAACCGGCTGAAAAAGCTGCAGGTTGAAAAAGATCGCGGCCAGGGGAATGATGACGGCCTCCAGCACCAGCAGCAGGATGACGTTGGCGGCCACCTTTGCCAGGTAGAGCGCTCCCGGATCGATAGGACTCGCAAGCAAACCGTCCAGAGAGCCGCGTTCCACCTCCCGCGAAAAAGAGCGTCCTAGGGCCAATAGGCTCGCAAAGATGATTGCCACCCACAGCACACCGGGCGCAACGAGATTCAGCGTGCCGCCGCGCAGGTCAAACGAGAATTGAAAAGCAATAAGCGCCGCGGCGGCGAACACGGCCATCGGGATGGCAGTCTCGCGTGATCTGAACTCGACAGTGAGTTCCTTGACCAGCAGAATCCGAATTTGGCCCAGATAGCCGGGAGGCGAGGCTTGTTGGAGGCTGCTCATAACAACCTGACTCAACGTGCCCTCGAACTTAATAGGCGGGTCACTTCGTCACGTCGACGGTCGGCATCCGTTGCGTGCTCACCGAGCGACGCGGAGTCATGGATGATCGCCCCGTCTCGGAGCACAATGTCTCGGGTCGTTAGGGAGACCCCCATCTCGACGTTATGCGTCGCCACCACGACCGTCACGCCCGTCTCCTGCTCGGTAATGTGTCGGGCAAGCATTTCCCGTGACGTGGCATCCAGACCTGTCTCTGGTTCGTCCAGCAGCAGCAGCGCCGGATGATGGATCAGCGCGCGCATGAGGGCTACTCGTTGTGTCATGCCGCGGGATAACGTTCGTACCGGGTCCACACGCCGCCCCGTCAGGCCAAACTCCGCAATGAGCTCGTCTGCCCGTGCTCGGGGGTCCGTCACGCCATAGAGCTTGCCGTACAAAGCAAGATTTTCCCGTGCGGACAGCTCCTCATACAGGTGGGTCTGGTGACTGAGGGCCCCAATTCGGGCTCGGGCGCGCGCGCCGTCACTCCCCCAAGGCTGCCCTCCGAATACCCGAATTCCCCCGCTGCTCGGGCGCAAAAGACCAGAGATGAGTTGCAGCAACGTGGACTTTCCCGCTCCGTTGTCCCCGAACAGGGCGATACGCTCGCCAACATTGATCGTCAGATCCAGATTCCGAATCGCCGGGCGCTGCCCATACGACTTCTCAAGCCCCGCGCACTGCACGATGGCCTGGGACGATGAACCGAGGCGGACCGTGGTCATTGCGTCCGTTTCCCCTCAAGTATTTGGCGCAGGAGTTTGCGATGAGGCGCGGAGGACTCCGCATACTCGTCCTCCGAGATGTCCCCTGCATCGCGGGCATCCTCCAGTCGTGCCAACTCCGCGATGGCAGCATCCGTTTGCGCTTGGAGCGACTCTTGATCGGCCACGGAATCTCCTGGCCCGTCTTTTCGGTTCCGGATTCGCCCCCACCACAGTGCGAAACCTGATGCCATGATGAGCGCGACCGCAACAACGCCAAGCGCTACGTCTCGCAGCGTCTGCTCAAGGCTGCGGCTGCGCGAGCCGGCGCTAGGCGGGAGATCCGCAACCGCGCCGCTGAGATTCTCGCCTGCGAGTATCGACCTCATTTCATAGCGAGCATACGTCACGCCGGACACCTCTGAGTCCTGCATCTGCACCCATTCGGAGCCGGGGCGGAACGAGATGTCCTTGGGAACCAGCAGGCGGGCAATTTCAGTGGGGTAGGGATAATCCTTGCTCCAGGCGAACACGTCAGTTGTGTAGAGGATGCCGTACGTGACGATGTACTCCTCGATGCCCGGCATAAGGGGAATGATGGAATACACGTCCCGGCTGTCCGGCGCGAGCACGAGGCTGCCGGGGCTGTGAACGGACTCAAGATCGAACGCCATAACGGGCAAGGGCAGCCGAACCGTCAAGCGCGTATTGAGAGGATCATTGCCCACATAGGCGCGGTCACTCGTGTTCTCGAAGGTGGTTACTTGCAGGATGCGCAGTACGCCGGAATCCCCTTCAGGTGGCGTGATGGCGGAACTGTCCCCGGTGATGCGAATCACGGACGGATCGGACGTGGGCTCGAAGATCGTGAGGTGAATCGGTCCATCGCGATCAATCGTGGAGATAAATGCGTCGCTGAAAAACCGGATGTCGTTATAGGCCGCAGAGAGTGTGTAGCTGACCTCCTCGTGGCCGATCACTCCGTCGAATGCGACACCTCCGCTCCCGTCTACCTCCCCCTCAAGCCGCTGCAGTTCATTGTTCTCAAGGTCAAACACCTGCAGCGTGACGATCAGACCCTCCGGCACGGTCGCCCCCGCCGTGCCGTTCCTGACTACAGTGTCAAGGGTGATTGGCGCGCCCGAAGTGGGTGTCTGCTGGCCGGTTTCCTGTGCGACAACAGATGTCCCCAACGCCAACAGCACGGCCATCGCCCCTACCGTCATTCCTGCGAGAGCAGGAATCCATCGGGTCAGCCATCTCTTCATTCCTGCCGCCGTTCCCGACTCAATTGCACCGCCCGTTCGATCTCCTCATCAAGGATGAGTTCCCGTCCCTCTATTTCGCGGATCAAAGCGGCGGCGCGGCGCACCAATAGAATCCTTGCAGTACGGTGTTCCCCCTCGGAAACGTTGCCGCGCTCCAATTCGTCATCCAGGTCCATGATGGCCGTCAGTGCTTCGTTGCGTGCCTCCCGCATGCGGCCAAGATCGGAGAGTTCGTCCGCTGCGGCTGTCCCGTCATCCGTGCCACGCGCTCGAATAAGAGGAAACGCTATTCCCACAACCGTCACAACGACGGCAAGCAGGGTTAGTCCGACGGGAACTAGATCCACCCGCGTCTCAATTCGTGTCTCTCGTAATGCGCCCGATTTCGCGTGCAACGATCTCGTCGTCGTCTGCCGCGGAGGGAGGGGTAGGTCGTGCCGCCTGTGACTGCGGGCGTGGACTGCGGCCGCCACGGATGCCAAAGAGAACGATTAAGAGTCCAAAGAGCGCAATGATGGGCGGTGCCAGCCAGACGCCCCATCCGATGCCTTCGGGGCGCGGCTCCCGCAGAACCTCGGGCCCATACCGCTCAACGAAAAAGTCGAGAATTTCGTCCTCGCTCGTGCCAGCATCGACCAGTTGCTGCACACGCACACGCATCTGCCGGGCGATGGTGGCATTCGACTCCGTGATGGCCTGCCCGTCGCAGATAGGGCACTGTAGCTTGTTGGCAATGGCGCGAGCCTGTGGCGAGAGCGCCGTCAGTTCAAGTTCTTGTCGTGAGAACTCGCCCGAGTCCGTGTCTTGAGCGTGAACTCCTGAGGGCAAGCTCAGCAGAAGCAAGAGTCCCAGCGTCGTGGTCAGGACAGCGATTCCGCCATATGAGAATATTCGGCGTGATCTTGAGTGAGTCATAACGATCCGTGCCGGTCTCCGCTCAGGATCGCCGCGGAGCGGCAGCTCCCGCAGAACCCACCGGCTCCCAAACGGGCCGCAAGGCAGGTACGCGCCCCGGCCACGCAGTGATGAGCAGCGCCAGGAAGATCATCGAACTCCCCAACCAGACGAGGGTCATCAGTGGGTTGATGAAGATGGCGAAAGTGGCCGACTCATCGTCGAATCCCGCCTGGAAAACATAGAGGTCATGTCGCCATGTGGAGAGAACCGCGACGCGGTTTGTCGGCTGCGTCTCAAAATTGGGATATATCTGCGTCTTGGGGAAGAGCTGTCCCACAGCCGTCCCGTCCTCTTCAACGATCAACTGTGAACTGAATACCTGTCGGTTCGGCTCCTGGATGGACGCCGTGCCAGCATACGTGATTGTGTAGTCGTCAATGGTCACCGACTCTCCGCGTAGCAGATTGACCTCCGTCGCGGACTGAAACGCCGTCGAGGCAATGAGGCCAATGCCAAGCACGACGATGGCAACGTGAACGAGATAGCCGCCGTAGCGACGTCGATCCCGGGAAACGAGGCCCGTAACCGCCGCCGGGTATGACTCCCGCGTTGTGTTTCGCCGTATACGAATGCCCCGCGCGTATTCCTGGGCTACCGTCGCCAGCACAAACGCGCAGGCGCCGAAAGCCATCGGTGTGATGACGTCTCGCAGCAGCGGCGCAAGCAGCAATACCGTTACCACGCCGACTGCAACTGAAATGCGGAGATGTCTCCACAGGCCCTGACCGGTCGACTTCCGCCATGCCAGCAGCGGACCCACGCCCATCAGCAAGATCAGGGCGAGAAACAACGGGCCGTTCACCTTGAGATAGAACGGCGCGCTCACTGTCAGTCGCTGATTGCCGAGGGCCTCGGACACCATCGGATAAACGGTGCCCCAGAACGTGGCGAAGGCGATGCTGAACAACAGCACATTGTTGAAGAGAAAACCGGACTCTCGTGACAGAACAGCCTCGAACCCCTCCTCGTCTCGGATTCGAGGCAGCCGCCAGAAGAGAAGAACAAGTGGGAGGATCATTGCTCCCACAAAGTATCCAAGGAATAGGCCGCCAACGTCCGATTCCGCAAAATTGTGGACGGAGCTGAGGATGCCGCTGCGCACGATGAACGTCCCGAAAATGGCCAGCAGGTAGGTGGCGAAAACGAGGCTCAGCGTCCATACCTTGAGCTTGCCGCGCCGCTCCACAACCATGACCGAATGCAAGAATGCAGTGCCCGTGAGCCATGGCAGCAGCGCGACGTTCTCCACCGGATCCCATCCCCAGTAACCGCCCCATCCCAGCACGTGGTAGGCCCACCACCCCCCGAGAATGAGTCCGGCCGTCTGAATACTCCAGGCAATCAGAGTTGGCGTCCGCAGGGCGCGCGTCCACTCCACGCCTACCCGGCCTGTCGCTAGCGCGGCGATTCCAATCGCGAAAGGAAGCGTCCAACTCATGTATCCGGCCAACAGCATGGGAGGATGTACCAGCATTCCCGGGTCCTGGAGCAGGGGATTCAGTCCCACCCCGTCCGGCATTGTGGCGGGGAGCCGCGCCATGGGATTGGCAAAGAAAACCAGCACGATAAGGAAGAAGGACAGATTTGCAAGGATAACGGCGTTCGCGTAGCCCATCAGCGCCGGGTATCGCCTGCGCATGACGTATATCATCACGCTTCCGAAAACGGCCAACAGCGTCGACCAATAGAGCAGGGAACCCTCTTGGCCGGCGTAAAAGGCTGACAGGATGTAATACCACGGCATTGTGGTGCTGGAGTGGAGCGTCACATAGCGCAGGCCAAAGTCCTGCGTGACAAAGGAATACACGAGGATGGACGCCGTCATAACAAGCAATAAAGCCACAACGTAGATGGCATTTCGCCCGCTCGCAGTCAGTGGAGCGATGGACAAACGCGCTCCCAGCACAGACGCGGCGCTGCCGTACAGTGCAGCGCCAAGCGCGAGAATCAGCGCGATGTAACCGGCGTCTGAAAGCTGCATCGTGGGGTGTAAACTGCCTAGCCGTATGTCGGTTCGTAGTCGGGAGCCGTCGCGCCGCTGGGCAGGGGCTCCATCGTGTCCGGGTGGCGGGTCAACAGGACATCGGCAGTGAATGTGCCGCCGGGGGTATAGTACCCCTCAACGAAGACCACTGCGTTATCGCCAAAAATATCCGGCGGTGCTCCCTGGTAAACGACGGGAATCGTGGCCTCTTCTCCATGTACCTCAAATTCGTAGATGAGGTCATCGCCACGGACGATGGAACCCGCGGTCACCGTTCCGCCTATTCTCAGTCGGCGATCATCCGTGATGTCCGGTGCAGCAGCCAATTCGTCCACGTTCATGTAGGCGGCGGTTGTCGCGTCGAGTGAGAGAAAGATTAGATATGCAACGACAAGAGCAACAACGCCGGCGCCAATAAGCAAACGGACGTTGAATCGTCCGCGCCGTGAGTTTCCCTGTTCATCAAAGATGGAATCGTGCGCAGTCAACGGTACCCCTATGCTGGCTGAAACACACCTGCCGCGCTAATCGAGCAAGAGCGTGGTAGAACAATCGTATTAAGACGTGAAAGTTCCGTCAACGATGATGCTAATTGCGCCAGTGTGAAACGTTTACTGCTATCCCGTGTCCGGTGCGCCGGGCACACCGTTTTTGAGCCCCCATAGGCGGACATTTGCCCTATGGGGCTATACTGTGGTGTAGTAATGTCGCAACGATAAATTCCAACCCCCATCCATCGTGCTACAGCAAAGGTAAAAGGAACACATGCTCCGAATTCGCCTTACTCGAAAGGGCTTCCGTAAGCAACCGCACTATCGTGTCGTGGTGGCCGATCAACGGGCTCCGCGGGACGGAGCGTTTGTTGAGATCATAGGGCATTACGACCCGCGCACCGGCCCTGATTCTCTCCACGTCGACCACGATAAAGCGCGGGAATGGTTGAGTAGGGGCGCTCAACCAAGCGAAGCAGTCACTAAACTCTTTCGACGCCAGGGGATAATCGCGTCAGCATGAAAAATGTGCCAGCAATGGCAGTTGGGACGTGATCGTGAAGGAGCTTGTTGAATTTATCGCTATGAGCATTGTCGAAGACAAGGACGCAGTTCGCGTGACCGAGAGCGTCGCTGAAGACGGCCGGATCCTGATTAGCCTTGTTGTCGCGGAAGGTGACAAGGGCAAGGTGATCGGCCGTGGGGGCCGCGTTGCTGAAGCCATCCGCACGGTGCTGAGAATTGCCGCGATCAGGCGTGGCGTGAGAGCCAGTTTGGAGATCGTCTAGAGTCGTCAAGCCTGTGGATCGACGCTTTACCCCATCACCCTACATAGCAGTAGGTCGCATCAGTGGCCCTTTCGGCGTAAAGGGCGAACTTAAGGTAGAAGTCCTGACGGACTTTCCTCAACGGTTTGAACCCGGTAGCAGGCTCTTCCTCACGGAGGAGCCTGTAACCGTTGCAAGCGCCCGTGTCAGCGGCATGGACCGCCTCATCGTGCAGCTCGAAGAGGTTCGCTCCCGCACGAAAGCCGAAACAATTCCCCGCGGCGCAACGCTTGATATCCGGGAAGAAGACGTCATCCCGCTGCCGGACGGCTCCTACTACCGATTCCAGCTCATTGGCCTGCCAGTCGTCACTGAGACTGACGGCGAATCAATTGGGACTGTTGAAGACATTATCGAGACCGGCGTGAATGACGTGCTCATTGTCCGGGCGGAAGGCCGACCGGAAACGCTTATCCCGAATACTGACGAGGTCGTCACCATTGACCTTGAGAAAAGCCTCATCCGCGTGAAACCCGTAGAGGGGCTGATACCTTCCGCGGAGCCGGAGCAAATAGAGGACCAACAACCGCAGCAACGACGCCGCAGACGCAGGAGACGGCGCTAGTCCGACGTACGGCCTCTTCCACTACCCCCTGCAAAGCGACGCGCTTGACACCGTTCAATTCTGTATGACGTAGAATAAAGTCATGTCTGGACACTCTCATTGGTCGACGATCCAACGGCAGAAAGGCGCTAATGACGCCAAGCGCGCCAAGCTGTTCACCAAGCTATCTCGTGAGATCTCCACCGCAGCCAGGGACGGCGGCGTCAATCCTGAGTTCAATCCGCGCTTGCGTCTCGCCGTTCAGCGTGCCAAAGACTCAGGCATGCCCAACGACAACATCGACCGCACCCTCAAGAAGATCGCCGGCGGTGACAATGGCGATTCGCTGGAGGAGATCTGGTACGAGGGCTACGGCGCGGGTGGGGCTGCGGTCCTCGTGCATACCCTGACGGATAACCGTAACCGAACGTCAAATGAAGTCCGCTCCACCTTCAGCCGGCAGGGCGGCAACATCGGCGAGGTCGGAAGCGTCAACTGGATCTTCGATAACACCGGCACAATCGTCGTTGAAGGTTCTGACAACGAGCTTGAAGAGGTGGCGTTGTCCGCCATTGACGCAGGTGCGGAGGACGTGGGCGATCCCTACAGCGGCCAGTTGGAAGTCTACACGGCTCCGGGTCAGCTTGAAGCAGTTCGCGCGGCGATGGCCGAGCAGGGCGCAAAGGTCGTCCAGGCGGAAATCACCATGCGCCCAAAGACACAGGTTGACCTTGAAGTGTCGGCGGCCAAACAGAATCTCCGCCTGTTGGAGCGCCTCGATGAGCTCGATGACGTTCAACAGGTCTACACCAACGCGAATTTCCCCGCGGAAGTCCTGGAAGACGCAGCGGCCGTCTAGGCTCGCGTTACAGGACGGCCCGTGATGGCTCGCGTCCTCGGCATCGACCCCGGAACCCATGTCGCCGGCTACGGCGTGCTCGATACGAAAGACGATGGCAGCCCCCATTCATTCGTGGAGTGCGGTGTCGTTCGCCTCAAACGAGACGATCCGTTAGAGATACGGCTCTTGCACCTTCGGGAACAGCTTTTGGAGGTTGTAGGGCGGCTAAGTCCTGACTCAATTGCTATTGAAAGCCCATTCGTCGGACGAAACGTCAAGGCCGCCTTTTCAGTGGGAGAAGCGCGTGGCGTCGCGCTCGTCATCGCCGCGGAACACGGTATCCCCGTCCGCCAATACGCCCCCGCCCAGGTGAAAAGCACCGTCGCCGGTCACGGCCGGGCCACCAAGCAGGACGTCGATCGGCTGCTCAGGCTGCAAATAACTATGCCCGAAGGCAAGGTCCCGGCAGACGCCACGGATGCGCTCGCTGTCGCCATGTGTGACGCGGTGCAATCCTCATCCATTCAGTCACAGGCGGCCAATCTGCTACGCTGACACAAGAGAGTACGCGCCCGTCATTCCCGCGAAAGCATGTCCCGTACTACGATACGGGGCGGGAATCCAGAATCCCCTCTCCAGCAGGGAGAGGGTTAGGGTGAGGGGGGAAGATTCATGGACTTCAGACTGTCGCCTGAGGGTGAGGAGTTTCGCGACGAGGTTCGCGATTTCCTCAGGGAGAACTGGGATACCAAGGAGTTTGACGCCCACTCCATCAACGTCCGCTCAATTGACTTCGCAAGTGCCGAGTCTCGCCAAAACGACCACGAATTCATCAAGAAGCTGGTCGATAAAGGCTGGTACACGATGCATTGGCCTGAGGAATTCGGCGGCGCGAATGCCCCGTTTGACAATCAATTCGTTTACATGGAGGAACTCGGGTACGCGGGCGCTCCTCCGGGCACGCCGAGCGCCAACATCACCGGCGCCATCATGTTCCATGGCTCCGACTGGCTCAAAGAGCAATTCCTCCCAAAGATGGCCACCGCGGATATCGATTGGGCGCAGGGCTACAGCGAACCGAATGCAGGTACTGATCTTGCCAGCCTGCAGACGCGAGGAGTAGAGGACGGCGACGACATCGTCGTGACCGGCCAGAAGATTTGGTCCTCCGGCTCGCATTTCTCCAACTGGTATCACATCCTCGTCCGCACTGATCCAAACGCGCCAAAGCATCGCGGCATCACGTACCTGGCAATGCAGCTGACAGATGATGACGGAAAGATGATGCCCGGCATCACACTGCGCCCTCTGTACGATTTCTTCGGCACCCGTCGATGGAATGAAGTCTTCATGGATGAGGTCCGCGTTCCGAAGCGTTATCTGATCGGCGAAATGAACCGCGGTTGGTATGCGGCTATGACGACGCTCAACTTCGAGCGGACGGGCATTGACAACGCGGCGCGTCAGATAGGCGTATTTGATCGCTTCATTGCCATGGCGCGCGACTTGAAGTTCAACGGTGAGCCCATACTGAATAATGGCGTCACACGGCATCAGTTAGCTGACCTCCGCGTCACGTTGGAGATCGATCGGATGCTGGCGTACCGTGTCGCAGCGATGCAGGCGGCGGGTGAGGTGCCGCAAGCCGAGGGAGCTATGTCCGGCTGGCGCGTCCTGCACACGTCGAAGTACTGGCTTTGGCCCACCTTCGCGCGGGCGCTGGGACCCTACATTGGGCTTCACAAGCCTGAACCGCGCGCGCCCGGCAACGGCATCTACGGCACGCATTACATGCTCTCTCAAAACGAGTCTGGCGGCGGAGGCGGCATAGCCCTCGGTGCAAACATCATCGCCTGGCGCGGCCTCGGCCTACCAAGGTAAGTCGATCCCCTCATTCCGACGAAAGCCGGAACCCATCAGATAGCGGATATGGGTCGGCGCGATGAGACCTAAAGAATGCATGTAAGTCACCTGGGCGACACTAATGACTTAGCGAAGCGGCCACTCATGGAAATGCTCGCTCCAATCGAGGAGTGGAGAGTTGTGCCAATGTTCGAGGGACCTTGGCCCCAGGAGGACATTGACAGATACCAGCAGATTGTGGGCGCACAGTTGAGCAATATAGACGTACTTGTGGCAGCGAACCGAACCAGCGTCTTGTCGGTTGGGAGCCATGACCATCACACATTCTTCGACCCCACAACGGGGGTCAGCCTTCCTATGGCTGCCAATCCGTTCACGCCAAAACTCATTTGCTTGACCGAGCTGGCTGAGGAGGCCCTTAGGCGTCCCCACCTACTCACGATCAGCTATGACCAATCAAGGAACAGGAGTATTCCACTTGAGCAAGAGCGTGCAATGAAGCTCGTGGAGTTGGCCACGGCAGGGATTGCGGGCTTTGTGTATGTGGCTCAAGCCCCATATCTCATTATCTCGCCAGCCAAGGAGATAGTTGATCTTGCGCGCGAACAAATGGCGGCGGCAGGTATCCCGGAATCCCGTATCTTTCGCCTACCTCAGACCTAAACGCCGCGAATCGCGGCGATGTACTCATCGACTTTCAAGTCTGTACCATCCAGTACCCCCACCACTCGGTCGACAGGGTGACGCGCAGCAAGGCGCTTGCTGATTAGCAAGCCGCCCTCAATTGGAGTAATTCTGATCTCCACATTGCGGTGCAGCCCGAATTGCTCTCGGAGTTCTTTCGGAATCGTTATCTGTCCACGCTTGGAAATACGCATGAGCCCCTCTTACCGATGGAGTACTAGAACAATTATACTGACGAACGAGGTCTCCAGTGCGGCAGATCCACGTGTACCATAGACGCATGGTTGTAGCGAATCGATACGCGGCTCAGAGCCAAATCTTTCTGAGGCAAGCCTATGAAGAACTCGGGCGGGGCGACCTTCATCAAGCGTCCGAGAAGGGCTGGGGCGCAGCCGCCCAGATCGTCAAAGCTGTTGCTGAAGAACAGGGCCTCGAGCATGGCGGCCACGTCGAGCTCTATGCCGTCGTTCGGCATCTGAGGACCGAGTCCGGCATCGATGACCTTATGGCCTTATTTCAGACCGCAGGTCATCTCCACTTCAACTTCTATGAAGGTGTCCTGGATAACGATGAAGTTAGGGATAGCCTCAATGAGGTTTCGGAGTTCGTTGACCGAGTCCGTCCGATGCTCTCAACCGAATAGCCCTTCTCGTCTCCCCCTCTGGTACGCTGTGAACGATGATCTCCAGTATTCAGGGCATCCTTGAGGCGCGCGGCGAGGACTGGGTTGATGTTGCCATTGGTGGCGTCAGCGTCCGCGCCCAGGTTCCATCGTCAGCCCTGTCCGGCCTTGGCCCCATTGGCGCGCCAGTCCGCCTCTTTACCCATCTGATGGTCCGTGACGAGAGCATCACTCTCTACGGATTCCGTAGCGCTGAGGAAAAAGCCGCGTTTGGGGCACTCCTCGGTGTCTCCGGCATCGGACCGCGTCTTGGATTGGTAATCCTCTCGGTGCTGTCGCCCGCAGACCTGGTGGAGGCGATAGAGCAGGGAGATGCCGGCGCATTGGCGCGCGCGCCCGGAGTGGGCAAGCGCAGCGCCTCGCGCGTCATCGTGGAATTGAAGGGCAAGCTGGATGAGCTGGATCTCGCCGGTCTGACCGCCGGCCCAACCCGCGCTCCCACTATCCTCGACGCCGAACTAACCGCCGTCTTGCAATCGTTGGGCTATACCGCGCAGGAGATTCGTTTGGCCGTCTCAGCCGTTGTAAACCCGGAGTCGGAGGAAACGCCTCCACTTGATGAACGGGTCCGCCTGGCATTGGCCAGCTTGAGTGGGAGCGGAACTTAGAGACATGCTTGAGAGCTTCTTCATCGTCTTGGCGCTGATCAGCGTACTCTGCGCCTGGGTGCTCTATACCGGCGGCCGATACGGAGTGGCCACATCCAACCCCTGGTGGGCCGTCATCGGTCTCATGGCCGTTCTCCTCAACCTTCACGTCATTGGCCTTCTGCTGCCCGAGATCACGATCATCGCGTGGATTTTGATCGCAGTCGCCATCGGCATCAGCTTGCCGGCCGCATTGCGTGAGATCTCGTTCTGGAACGCCGGCCTCCTGAAGCGCCCCGGCAACCGGGAACTGCTGATGGAAGTCATCCTCATAGTCGTCAGCATCTACGCTGCAACAACGGTTGATCCGCAGCTACCGGACGTCGGACGCGGCCCGATCATCGCCGCCATCATCACGCCATTGCTTATGGTGCGTTGGGCCATCACCCGCTTCGTGGCTCAGCGACCCGATCGGTATCTATAGAGGAGTAATCCTCGGTGGAGCGGCAATCCCTCCACGCATGGAGTTCAGGTGAGGGCGATCATCGATACCAACCTTCTTGTGGGAGCGCTTGCGCGGCGTGGCGGCTCTGCGAGTCGCATACTGGATCTGTGGCGCGCCGGTGGATTTGAGCACGTGGCCTCTCAGGAGACATTGCGGGAGGCGGAGATGGTCGTCGGAGCCAGGTGGATCGAAAGACTTACCAGCAGAGAAGAACGGGATGAACTGCTGGCGGAACTGAGAGAGAAATCGATACTCGTCGAGGCGCCTGTTCTGGAAGAGTTGACATTAAAGGATGCGGGAGACCGGCGGCTGGTCGAGGCTGCACACGCTGGCAATGCGCGTTATCTTGTGACGGCGGATAGGGAAGTGCTCCGGATGTGGGGGTATGGCGGCGTGGAGTTCGTAACGTCCGCAGAGTTCCTGCGGGCGCTGAACGAACAATCCGACAAAACGTAGAGTTTACGCGACTCGCAACGCAAACCCTCGTTATACTAGGGTGTTGGGCGAACGTGGGAGCCCTTAGTCAGGACCAGTTGATGGCGATTGCAGAATATCCGGCGACAGATCGACAGTTTGAGCTTGTCTCGCCATTCGGCATGATGGGCGATCAGCCCGACGCTGTCGGCACTATTGTGGATGGTCTTGGGGACGGTCGTCGCTATCAGACGCTCAAGGGCGTCACAGGCAGTGGCAAGACCTTCACCATGGCAAACATTATTGCCCAGGCCCAACGCCCCTCTCTTGTCATCGCTCACAACAAGACCCTCGCCGCGCAGTTGGCGATGGAGTTCCGCGACTTCTTCCCTAACAACGCTGTCGAGTACTTCGTCTCCTATTACGACTACTACCAGCCTGAGGCGTACGTTCCACGTTCAGACACGTACATCGAAAAGGACGCACAGATCAACGACGAAATTGATCGGCTGCGCCACGCTGCCACCAAGGCCTTGTGGGTGCGCCGTGATGTCGTCATCGTCGCCTCCGTCTCTTGCATCTATGGACTTGGCGCGCCGGATGAGTACGCCGCTTTCATCCTCATGCTTGAAAAAGGATCACGACACCGGCGCGACGATGTCATCCGCCGCCTCATTGATATGCAGTACGCGCGAAACGACTTTGATTTCACACGAGGCCGATTCCGCGTCAACGGTGACACCATTGAGCTCCAGCCCGCGTATGAAGAGACCGCCGTCCGCATCGAGTTCTTTGGCGATGAGATTGAGCGAATCGTCACCGTCGATACGACGACAGGTCAGCTCCTGGGCGAACGCTCAAAGGTGGCCATCTACCCAGCCAAGCACTGGGTAACGGGCGAAGAGAAGCTGCGCGGCGCCATCATTGATATTAAAGAGGAGTTGCACGAGCGCGTCTCATGGTTCCGGGAGCAGGGAAAACTGGTTGAGGCGCAGCGCCTTGAACAGCGCACCCGCTACGACCTTGAGATGCTTCGGGAAGCAGGCTACTGCGCCGGCGTTGAGAACTACTCACGCCACCTCCAGAGGCGCGAGGCGGGCAGCCGACCGTGGACTCTGCTCGACTACTTCCCCAAGGACTACCTCATCTTCATCGATGAGTCGCACATGACTATCCCCCAACTGCGAGGCATGTTCCACGGCGATGTCGCCCGCAAGCAGGTTCTGGTCGATTACGGCTTCCGGCTGCCGTCCGCACTGGATAACCGCCCTCTCAACTACACGGAGTTTGAGCAGCTCTTTAGTCAGATCGTCTTCGTGTCCGCCACCCCCGGCCCCTATGAGCACGAGGTCAGCAATAACTTGGTTGAACAGGTTATTCGACCGACGGGCCTTCTTGATCCGACAGTGGAGGTCAAACCCACGCGTGGGCAGGTTGATGACTTGCTCGCCCAGATCAAGGAGCGGGTGGACCGTGGCGAGCGTGCACTCGTCACCACGTTGACAAAGCGAATGGCCGAGCAGCTTGCCGACTATCTGCAGGAAATGGGCGTCAAGACCCATTACATCCACGCGGACGTGAAGACGCTGGATCGCAGCGAGATACTCCGCGACCTTCGACTAGGCGTCTATGACGTTATCGTGGGCATCAACCTCCTGCGCGAAGGTTTAGATCTGCCGGAGGTCAGCCTTGTCGCTATCCTTGATGCCGATAAGGAAGGGTACCTCCGTTCCGGCACGTCACTTATCCAGACTGTCGGACGGGCAGCCCGCCACGTCAACGGCCACGTGATCATGTACGCCGACCGGGTGACGGATTCCATGCGGAACGCCATCGAGGAAACCTATCGGCGCCGCGACCTGCAAGAGGACTACAACACGGATCACGATATCGTGCCGCAGGGCATCCAAAAGGCTGTTCATGACATCACGGAGCGTGTGAGGCAGGTCGCGGAATCTCGCGCTGTCTACGAGACCGTTCCCAGTGAGATTTCAACGGAGAACGTCGCATCTGCCGTGCGTGAGCTTGAGAAGCAGATGAAGCAGGCCGCCCGCAACCTGGAGTTCGAAAAGGCCGCTGCGCTGAGAGACCAGATGGTTGAACTGCGGCGGCTGATGATCGAGTGAGTCATGTCTGCGCTGCGCTTACTTTTCGGACTCGGCGGGCTGCTGCCGGCGACGCTCTTGGCCGTCAGTGCTATCGCTCTCACGGGATGCGTTGAGCGTCTGTCCGGCGATGGCGAGCCCGGCGTTCCTGAGGGCTTTGGTGAACGAGTTCCTGACGTGCCCCTTGGTGGCTACCTCTTTGTGAAATCGCCCGGTGACGATTCGACGATCAACATCAGTATGAACCTTAAGCAACGGGACGGCTCAACTATCCCCTGGCAGGCAGAAGCCCGCTCGATCTCCCTCTGGCTGAGTCCGGCTGACACCGATGAGAGAGCAATAACCACAACCATTCGCTTCTCATTTGGCAGCGAGGTCGATGCAATTTCGGCACGAGAGGTGCTCTCACGCATTGATGCAGGCGTGCCGACATGGGCCAACAGAAATGGGCGTGACGCGGAGGTTGTTATCGGCGATCAGAGACAGGTCTGGTCTATGCGCAACACCCTGAATGGCAGCAGGTTCGTCTCCGATGAGCAGCTGGTCGAAACAGGAGCGTGGCGCAATGCACTTAAACTGCCACAAGCCCCCCCCAAACCTGTACTCGCCGCGGGATTCACGCAGGTTCCTCCTGAGCGCATGAACGAGATTCTTGAATGGCTGGCAGGGCAGGGCATCGTCGACCTCACCCAGTTCGGTGAGATGCTTGATAGGCTCCAATTGGACAATGCCATCTTTGCAGTTTACGGTGACTCTCTCCCCGAACTAAGCGTGAATACGAACCCCGAGGAATTGGCGGCCCATGGCCTCACCGGGCTCGCTATTGCCCAGACCGGAGTTCCGGCTCCCCTCGTTTCGTGGGGGTTCAACGTCGGGGCGCTGCGAGCCGGACTGGACAGGGTCGAATCTCGAACAGGCCGCTATTATCGCTACGAAGGTGAGGGCGCAGTCGTACTCGCGCAGGTCAGACAGGGCGATATACAGGTCGCGGCATCATCAAACCCGGAAGACGCCGCGCAGATACTCGAACTGATACCCAACTGAGACGCGCCCGGCGTCCACCGTTCCTAAACCGTTGAACTTAACCCGCTAGAATGAACAGGGTGGCGGCACGGCGAATACATGCGCGTCGCCGTATAGCACGGAGAGGGGAAGACAAGTGACCCAGCCCGGAATGAATGATCAGGCCCGCGCGCGCCTTGGCTCCATGATGAAGACATGGGAGCGCCGCAAGAAGATTGCTGAACACCTTAATCAGATCCAGTATCGCGTTGCTGTTTACAGCGGCAAAGGCGGAGTCGGTAAGACGACAGTCGCCGTCAACCTCGCCGTTGCGCTGTCGCAGATGGGGCATTCTGTCGGGCTGCTTGATGCTGACATCGACTGCCCGAACGCCGACAAGCTGCTGGGTGTGACGGAGCGTCCACGCTACGTGGATGGGGTTCTCCATCCCCCTCAGCGCGCCGGCGTGAAAACCATCTCCATGGCGTCGTTCCAGGAAAACGAGGACGAGGCCATCATCTGGCGCGGGCCGATGGTCACGAACGCCATCAACCAGTTCCTTGAACTGACTGAGTGGGGCGATCTTGAATACCTGGTCGTCGACCTGCCGCCCGGCACGTCTGACGCGCCGCTGACCATCATGCAGACACTTCAACTGCACGGATTCGTCGTGGTGACCACTCCACAGGACCTCGCCGTCCTTGATGCCAAGCGCTCCATCAACATGATCAAGAAGATGAACATTGACATCCTCGGCGTGGTCGAGAACATGTCGGGCGACATCTTTGGCAAGGGCGGGGGCGAGCACCTGGCCGGAGATCTCGATGTGCCGTTCCTGGGACGGCTCGAGCTGTCGCGCGACTTCAGCGATATTGGTTCTGACCTTGCGGTCATCAAGCACAAGAAGGCGCAGAAGCGTTATCGGGAGATCGCCGAGGGCATGATCAGCCGGGTCAAGGAAGTAACACCGGCGGCGCAGATCGCGTCCTAACGACCCACGCGGGCGGAAGCTACCTCCGTCATTCCCGCGAAAGCGGGAATCTGGAACTCGAAGTGCAACCAAACCCCATAACGCCTTCCTATCAAGGAGAGGTCTGAGTCAAGGAGTGCTCGCCACTGACGGCGTGGACTGCGGTTTATAGCGCTCGACCTTTATACGGCTTTCGGTTTTGCGAGCTTGAGCCAAGTCGTATGAGGTTTGTCGACGCAGCCAAAAATCGGCGTTGGACCAGCCGGCCTTTTCAAGGCGAATGGCCATCTCGGGTGAGATCGCGGCGTGACCGTTCAGAACGCGCGATAGCGTGTGTCGGGCAACACCGAGAACCTCCGCCGCCTCGGTGACGCTCAGGCCAAGCGGCTCAAGACAATTCTCCCTGATACTGCGCCCTGGATGCGGCGGGTTTTTCATTGCCACGCTTCTCCCCCTTTCTAGTGATAGTCAACCAGGTCGATGTCAAACACATCACCATCATCAAACCGAAATGTGATCCGCCAGTTGCCTGATATCGCCATGCTCCACAAACCGGCGCGGTCACCTCTAAGGCGGTGCAACCTGTATCCTGGCAGATCAATGTCGCCCAATGCGTTGGCACTATCGAGGTCCGCCAGCGCCGTCGTAACACGACTGAGAATGTTAGCACCTATGCTGCTCGAATCGTCTCACTCATAGAGTCGTCTCAGACCACGGTGGCGAAACGACCTTATCATGAAGACCAGCATACCGCGTATCGATACGCTTAGCGAATTCGAAGGAGTTTGGTTCCCTGCCCTCAGACAAGCAGGGTAGGGGAGCGTTTACTCGTCGCCGTCGTCTTCTTGGACGGCCGCGGCCGCTTCACGGGTACGCCTGATTCCGCGACCCCCTGTCTCCGCCGGAGCGTTGGGGATCTCGGCTCCCGCCGCGCCCTCTTCCACAAGCCGGTCACGTAGCCGCGCAGCGCGTGGATAACCGATGCCCAACCGCCTCTGAAGCAGCGAGGTAGAGACCTTGCCGTTATAGATGTCAGCCAGTTCGCGCGCCTGCTCCATGATGTCGTCCTCACCTGAGCCGTTGCGCCTGGACCCGTTTCCGTTCGTATCGTCCGTGCTGCCATTCCGGCCCCGCGATTGCAGGCCGATGTCCTCCGGTTGAACCAGATCGGGCAACTCGGGCGGCATGTAGCCCTTGGATTGGGCACGCCATGCATCAACAACGGCATCCGATTCATGCGACGAAATAAACGCGCTCTGGATGCGAATAGGGCGCGAGGCGTCTTGCGGCAGGTAGAGCATATCGCCGCGTCCCAGCAGCTTCTCTGCGCCTGCACCGTCCAGGATCGTCCGTGAATCGACTAACGACGTCACCATGAAGCTGATCCGCGTTGGGAAGTTGGCCTTGATGAGGCCGGTGATGACGTTGACGGACGGGCGTTGGGTTGCAACGACAAGGTGGATACCCGTTGCTCGTCCCATCTGAGCCAGCCGGACGAGGCCGGTTTCCACAGCCTTGCCGGATGTCATCATCAGATCCGCCAACTCATCAACGATGAGGACGAGATAGGGCATGTGCCTGCTCTTCTCAACCTTGTCGTTGTAGGAGGCGATATCACGCGCGCCTTCCTGTGCCAGCTGTTCAAGCCGGTCTTCCATCTGTTGCATCATCCACTGCAAGGCGTTGACGACCTTCTGCGTGTCGACGATGACGGGCGTGATGAGATGGGGAATGCCGTTATAGATGGTCAACTCAACACGCTTTGGATCGATCATCACAAAGCGGAGCTCGTCCGGCGTTGCGCGTGAGATGAGGCTTGTAATCAGGCTGTTGATAAAGACGCTCTTTCCGCTGCCGGTTGAACCGGCCACCAGCAGGTGGGGCATACGGGCGAGGTCTGCAACCACCGGCTCGCCGCCGCTGCCCTTGCCCAGCGGGAACGACAGCATGCTCTTGTTATGCGCCTTGCGGTAGGCGTCACTCTCCATCTGCGGGCGCATATAGACGGTCTCCGCCGTGGCGTTTGGCACCTCAACCCCTACCAGATTCGTGCCCTGGATGGTTTCGATACGCACGCTTGCAGCCTTGAGTTGGAGCGCGAGGTCGTCATCGAGCTTGGAGATCGCATCTACCTTGACGCGTGTTCGTCCCACTTCCTGGCGCCGGGCGACTATCTGACCGTCCTCGTTCCGCTCGCGGACGGTTCTGTAACGCCTATCCCACCCGGGCCGCACTCCATAGAGCGTGACCGTCGGGCCGGGGCGAACTTCTGTCACCTCAACCTCAATGCCGTACTCCTGCAAGGTTTCCTGGATGGCCTCTGCCGTTTCCATGTGGGATTCGGTGTCGACTTCTGTTGGCGGCTGCTCGTCAAATAGCTTGAACGAGGGGAACTTCCACGCCACCTTTGGCAGACCCGCAAACGGATCGAGGGAGTCCAGCAACTCCTGGTCGCTGCGGCTGATAGCGGCAACCGCCTCCTCATCCTCCTTTATCCCTACTGCCTCCGGCTCCGTGGGCTCCTCGTCTTCTGCCTCCGCCTCAACGTCCTCACTGTCCATCAGGTCAATGCTGTCTTCCGTGGACTCAAATTCGTTTACCACCAATGGCAGTGCATCTTCCTCTGAATCTAGTTCGTCGATATCTTCCATATTCCCGATGGGCTCATCTGCTGGCCCTTCGATGAGTGTTTCAATGTGCTTATCGAGATCCCAGGCATCGTCCTCGTCATCCACGTCATGGTCGGTGAACGCCAGCGGGTCCCTCTGCCCCATCTCATCGACTTCGTCCGGATTCATGCCGAACCCTTCACCATTCACGTCAGAATGGGGCGTGAACTCATCCTTGTGGTTGTCACCGACGTTGCTGCTGAGGCCGGGCGGCGGGATGATCAGAGGAGTCTCCTCCACTGCCGTCGCAACCTCTTGGTTGGTAGATTCTTCGGCAGCCCCGGCTCCCTCAGAGCGGACGTACTCTGCACGAGATTCTTGTGTAGCGTCATCCACATCCTTGTTGCTGGGGACGCCGGGCATGACGATGCGGGGACGCTGCTCTTGCGCTGTCTCTTCACCCCTGGCCGACTCTATTTCCTGTTGCACTCGTTTCTGTTGGTCACGGACAACGCCGACCGGCTCCGGATACCGTGGCCTCACTGTGGCGCGCGCAGGCTCGGGCACGACGATCCGCGTGCGCGGAATTGGAGCCTCATCGAATTCGGAGGTGGATTCCTCGTCACTCGCGTACGTGCGCGCTGCGCGAACCTCTTGCACTCTGCGCTTCGCGGCTGCGCCGCTGGCAGCCGCAGCGCTCGCGCTTGCCACACCTGCTGTGCGACCCGCGCGCCCTGATGCTCGCGCAGCCCTGAACGCCCCAATTGGTGAAAGAAGAATGAGCGTAACGAGCGTCAGTGCGGCAAAGATGCCGATTACCTGGAGATCTGTGAAGCTGGCAAGAAAGCCGGAGAAACTGCTTTCAATGGAGATGCCTTGTATCTCCGTCACCTCAAAATAATGCAGGGCGGTCAGAGCAGCCCCCGCGCTGAGCAGTGCTGCCCCCGCCCAGCGCCAAACGCGCGCGTTCTTAGGGCCAAAAACACGAAGAGCAATATACGTTGCTACCAGGAGCGTGGGCGCAATGATCAGCCATGGCCCAGCAAACGTCCACGCCGTGGCAAACCGCTCAGTCAGTTCTGCAGGCTGCCATAAAGCGACCGCGATTGAACCGACGACGATGCCCAAAAATACAAGGATGACGAAGGTGCGCAGCTTGGAGGAACTGTGGCCGACGGTGTCAGTCTTAACGTCGGCTACACTCGTTCGCCTGGGCGCACGCCGAGTGGCAGTTGACTCAGCCATAGCGCCACTATCTTAGACTAATTTCAAAACCACGTCCAATCTTTGGTATCCCCTCTCCCTTAATGGAGGGAGTTAGGACGTGGGTGTTACATCGTTCACCCTGACCTTGCTGAAAGCCCTTTCGTCATTCCCGCGAAAGCGGGAATCCAGTACGGCGCGCAGCGCCGTCTCCCCGCGCCCTTTCCGAATCTCCCGTGTAGCCGGAGGGCCACGCCGCCCTTAGGGCGCTCCCTATGTCATTCCGAGCGGAGCGCAGCGCAGTCGAGGAATCTAAAATCTTAATTCCCCCACCCAATCCCCTAACGCCAATCCACGCTCAAGGCGAACTGGAAGTGTCTTGGGAAAGCGCCTCCTCAAGGATTGCGCGCGCCTGTTCCGAAACGTCGGGTCGTGAAAGCGCGAATGACGCCGCCGCCCGAAGATGCCCCAGCGGATTGCCCGCGTCATAACGCACGCCGTCAAAGGTGAATGCGAACGCAGGTGTGCCCTCCCGACGTAGAATCTCCATCGCATCCGTGATCTGGATTTCGTCCTTCGCGCCGGGAGGCGTCCGTCGTATCGCGTCAAATATGGCCCCCGGAAAGATATACCGCCCAACAATTCCAAGATCGGAGGGCGCGTCGGGCGGGTCCGGCTTCTCAACCATGCCCGTCACTCGATGAACGCGCTCGTCCCCGCCATCCACCGGTTCAACGGCGACGACGCCGTACGCAGAGATGGCATCGCCCGGCACACGCTCAACTCCCACGTGAATCCCGGGATGTTGGTGATATGCGGCCAGCATCTGCGCGAGAACCGGCGTCTCTGCGTCGACAATATCGTCGGGCAGCATGACGGCAAACGGTTCGTCCTCCACCGCATCCGCTGCCTGCAGGATGGCGTGGCCGAGACCGAGCGGCTCGTTCTGGTGGACGATGGTCACGGACAGCGAGTCCATGAGGCGTTGAACGGCCGGCGCGCTCGGGTGCCCCCCCAGTGCTTTGGCCAGCGCCTCGCCACGCAACGTCACATAGTTCTCCATCACCGCCTTGCCGGGCGCGCTGATCAGGACAACTTCGGTCAAACCTGATTTCGCCGCCTCCTCAAGCGCATAGAAGAGCATGGGACGGTCGAAGATCGGCAGGATCTCCTTCGGGATGGCAAGGGTCGCCGGCAGGAAGCGAGTACCACGCCCTCCCGCCACGATCACCGCCTTGCTGATCCCGTCTTGTCGTTCGCTCACTCACCCTCCTCATTCACAGACATAAAACAAGGGGGCTCAGCCGAAGCCGAGCCCCCTTCTCCCAGTCGCCAAGGTCAACGTCATGGCGCCTGGCGCTGGGTTAGCCTTTGCTCACCTCGTCCGTTGAAATAAGCTCTGGCTGTCTAGGTAAAGACATGCGCCAAACCACCTCCTTCCTTCTCAAGATGACCTAAGTATATATCACGTCTTTCTTGCCGGTCAGACGCAAGATACCGTACCCGATGACGGCTGCTGCCACCGACGCCACGAATATCCCCATCTTTGCCTGATCGACAAGGGCAGGGTCGTCAAAGGCGATGCCGGATATGAAGATCGCCACCGTGAAACCGATGCCCGCCAAAAACCCCACACCCAGCACGTGCATCTTCGTCACCCCCGCAGGCAGCTGACCGACGCCAAAGCGAATGGCAAGCCACGTAATCCCGAAGATGCCTAGTGCCTTGCCCGCGAGCAGTCCCGCCGCGATGCCGATCGTAATGCTGCTCCCGGCCGCATCGGACAACGTGTCCCCCGTTATCGTGATCCCCGCATTCGCCAGCGCGAACAGCGGCAGAATGGCGAGGCTCACCCACGGATGAATCATGTGCTCCAGGCTCTCCAGCGGCGACTCCGTGCTTCGGCTGAGTTTCTCGATTTCCTCAAGGACGATTTCCGCATGCTCTTCGTCCCCATTGGACATCGCAAGGCGATAGTCGTGCAGGAGATCATCCAGAGCAGTGGCGTATTCATCGCGGCCCCGCGCCGCCTTGGCAGGAACAACCGCCGCAAGAAGCACACCCGCCAAAGTCGCATGCACTCCGGATTCCAGGAAGAAATACCACATGGAGACGCCCAGGACGATGTAGAAGACCATGGAACGAATCCCAAGGCGGACGCCCACCGCCACTGCCGCGAGAATAGCCAGTGAGATCCCGAGACTCGACCACGCGATTGTGTCCGTATAGAAGAGGGCAATGACCGCGATAGCGCCTAGATCGTCGACCACCGCCAACCCCAGCAGAAACACCCGCAGCTCCACCGGGATTCGTCGCCCCAACAACGCCAGCACACCGATTGCAAACGCGATGTCCGTCGCCATGGGTATACCCCAGCCAACAGCCGCGTTGCCCGAGGGGTTGAACACCAGATAGGTGAGCGCCGGCACAACCATTCCGCCAATCGCAGCGAGCACGGGCAGTGAAGCCTTCCTGACGCTGGACAGCTCCCCGTGCAGCAGCTCGCGCTTGATTTCCAGCCCCACCACAAAGAAGAAAATAGCCATCAAGCCATCGTTGACCAGGTGCCCCAGATCTTCGTGGAGCGAGATGATGGGAGTCTCGAACGTTATATAGGTATGCCAGAAGTCGAAATACGAATCCGACCACGGTGAGTTGGCCCAGATAATGGCAGCCGCCGCAGCAGCCAGCAGGATAAGCGCGCCAACTTCTTCCGTGTGAATAAAACTCTGGACGGGCGCGCGTAAGCCCCCGACGCGGTAAATCGCGCCGCGGGAGTGTTCAGGAGAGTCGCCCTGCCTGTCGTTCACTTGTCCCCGCCGCTTGGGTCTACATTTGTGATGCCCTACTATAGTGCCACTTGAAGAGTGAACGCTGAGAAAAGGCTCAACAGAAAAAGTGAACTCCAATTCGAGCGACGATCCCCCCCGAGCACGGTGCATTTCGGCAGTGCTGATCAGGGACGACAAGGTTCTGCTCGTGAAGAGGCTGCCACAGCGGAAGGTCTACCCTGATCTCTGGGACCTGCCCGGAGGGCACATCGAAGGCGACGAAACACCGGAAGATGCGCTGCGCCGCGAGGCTCAAGAGGAACTTGGCATCGACGTTGAGCGTTACCAGGAATTGGGCACAGTCCTCGACCCCGTCGAACCCGCCGACATCATCGTATTCGCCGTCTCAGCGTGGGACGGCGAACCCACCAACGCCGCCCCGGAAGAACACAGCGAGATCGACTGGTTCACGCAGGACAGCCTGCCCGAATCCGCCGCCCTCGACTGCTACCGCAAAGAAGTCATCGAAACAATGACCGCCGCCCGTAGATAGCCCCACCCCTCCCCGTTCGCCCTGAGCGTAGTCGAAGGGAGCTCCTGAACAGGGACTTGACCCATAGTCATTCCCGCGAAAGCGGGAATCCAGTGCCGCCCACAGGACGGCCTCAAAATCCCCTCTCCCTGAGGGAGAGGGTTAGGGTGAGGGGGTGCCTCTCCTCTGTTCGCCCTGAGCGTAGTCGAAGGGGGCTCCCGAACAGGGAACGGCCAACCACTCCTCGTCATTCCCGCGAAAGCGGGAATCCAGTGCCGCCCACAGGGCGGCCTCCCCTATGTCATTCCGAGCGCAGTCGAGGAATCTAAAATCTCCATTTGTCCCCGGGTGGCCTTCGCTGAGACAGCTGAGTTTCATCCGACGCTGAATTGCTATCATTCGCGCATGTCCCTCTCCACCGTCATTCCGTTTCAACGCCCTCGCCCAAGCATGGAGGTGTTGATCTGGTCAGCGACAATACTGCTCCTGCTGACAGGCTCTTTGCTGCCGGAGGCCAACACCGACATGCTGAGAGACGTCGGACGCGGCCTGCTGTCGTTGCTGCCGGTGGTTGTGGTCGCTGCGCTTCTCGCAGGCGCGCTGACGGCCGGCCATTGGGCCGACCGGGCATTGGCATGGCTCAAGGGCGGATCCGTACGGACGGTGGTCATCGCAAGCTTCGTCGGGGCTGTTACTCCGGTCTGCGGCCTGGCCGTGCTGCCCCTGATTGTCACCCTCTTGCGACGCGGCATCACAATCCCCCCTGTCATGGCGTTCTGGCTGGCCTCTCCGGTGACCGACCCAAGCATGTTCCTCGTTACCGCCGGCATCATTGGCGTCCCCTTTGCCGTTGCGAAGGCCGTGAGCGCCTTTGGCATCGGCCTGCTCGCGGGCGGGGTGACCGCGATGCTGCCCGGCTACCGCGCCGCAGGCCACACGTTGATGAGACCTGAGGTTCTGGCGCAATACGAGTGCGAAGAAGAGGACGCCCGTTTCTGGCCTGCGGTCTGGGGCAGCGCCCGGCCGATCATCCAATGGTTGGCGCTTGCGCTGGTGCTGGAGGTCTTCCTGCGGCAATTGGTCCCTGATACATGGATCATGTCGCTCTTCGGCAGCGAAGCCGGCGCATCGGTTCCATTCGCCGTTCTCGTCGGCGCACCCATGTATCTGGATGGCTATGCAGCGCTGCCCTTGGTGAGAGGGCTGATGGATATGGGCATGGGATTTGGCTCCGCACTAGCCCTCATGATCTCGGGCGCGGCGGTCAGCTTCTATGCCGCTGCTGCGGTCGTTTCGATCGTGCGCCCGCGGGTCTTCGTCGTGTACGTCCTACTTGCGCTGGCCGGCGCGTGCCTGGCCGGTTACCTGGCCAACTGGCTCCTTTAGGGACGCGGCCCGCCCCCGTCATTCCGAGCGCAGTCGAGGAATCTAACGCTTCAAGAGGCCGCCAAAGCCGGACCGTAGCATACCAACCCTGGGCACAAATCGACACTGATTGCGAGCTATGGCTGTAGGCACTGCCTACGCCGTAGCGTAGCTACCCATCAAGTCCGCAACCTTGGTCGCCGCGCTGTGGCCACTGGAAAGCGCCCCGTTGACCGACGGCACGCTCATGTAGTCCCCCGCTAGGAAAAGGTTGTCGATGCGCCCCGCCAGCTGCCCCGGTATCTCCGCCATTGCGGCCAACATCCCGGGCTCCCCCATGCACAGCGCCTCCTCCCAGCGGTACACGCGGAAGAACAACCCCTCGTCATCGTCGGGTAGGGCGGAACCTTGAGGTGCTTTCGACCGAGCCGCACCCAGCATTCGCCGTTTGATCTCATCGTCATCGAGCGGAATCAACTCCTTGGCACGCTCTCTCCCGATGAGCAGGTCGAGGATACTCTTGCCCGCGGGCGCGCAGTCAGGCAGAAATGCGGTTCGATTCAACAGAAGCGGCGTGTCGTCATCCTCCGGGAACAGCGCGCCATGCCATCCGCTAGGCAGCGGCGACTGATCCAGCCCAATCACCACCCGACACCCTGTCGAATAGCTGACATTGCTGAGCGCGCGGTGAGTCTCCGCTGGCAGGTCGGGAATGAGATCCGAAGCCTTCGTGCCCGGCACAGCGCTGATGACCGCGTCCGCTTCGATAGTCTCACCGTCTACAACAACACCGGTGACTCTCCCGTCCGCAACCACGATCCTCTCAACAGGCGTCGATACACGAATCGCATCGGCGCAGAAATCGCCAAGCGCCGCGCTCAACGACCCGATTCCTCGTTCCGGCATGTAGACCCTGCCGTCGCTGAGCATCGTTTCTCCGATGTACGCCCGCATCAGCGCCTGACCCGCTGGCAACGGATCCCCCAACACCATCTCCAGCGGCCCCCGCAGCGACAGCGCCAGCTTGTCCGGCACCCGCAGACGTTCAAGGTACTCCCCGAAGCTCTCGTCATCGTCAATCTCGGCGATGGGGCTGTCGCTGGCGAAACTCATGTAGTCCGCCTGCTGACGGATCTCCCGCATCACCTTGAAACCCGCCCGCATTCCTGAAGGTGAAAGAAAACCCATCGCGGCGGCCGTGCGCAGGTGTCTCAAGAAATTCCAGAGCGACTGATCCGGCGTCGTCGTAACCCAACGCCCGCCACGATAGTGGCCGAACTTCATCTGCGAAGGCACCAGCGGCATCCCCAACTCCTCGCAGATGCGGAACGCCGTGTCATACGTGGACGTGAACACGAACGCCCCCATGTCCACTGAGAACCCGTCCACCCACTCCCCGCTCCCGCGTCCTCCCACGTGGTCCTCAGATTCCAGCAGCAGGGGAGTGATGCCCCGTCTTATGAGCGTGTATGCGGCACTGAGCCCGGCGAATCCCCCGCCAACAATGATTACTCTTCCCACTCGAGCACCATTCGCCTTTGCGCATCCGTCTCAGGCGACCTCGCCCAGGTGTTCAAAAGTCCCTTCCTCAAGCTCCGAATCTCGTCAAGGGCCTGCTCGCCCGTCATGCCATGGCGCACCAGGTAGCAGCCGACCACCGACCCGGTCCGTCCTATCCCACGCATGCAGTGGACATAGACTGTTCCTCCGGAGTCCACAACCCGGTCAATGGCATCGAGGACGTCCGCCATCTGATTCCCGGTAGCCGGCGTCTGGTCCCTCACGGGCACCCGTCGGTACTCCACCGATGCGCCCAGCTTTTGCGCCTCTTCACGCAGAAGGCCTTCGTAAGAAGGCAGCTCCCCCTCCTCCGTCAGATCGAGGAACAGGGTAGTGCCCGCTTCGATCAAGGAGCGAAGCTTTCGCCGATTGCCTTTGAGACCCCTGCGACCTTTAACTACGAACGCAAGAACGGCGTCCATGATTGTTCGGACGGTCCGCTTCGGACTGCGGACTACTATCAGAGGGCCTGGGTACTCGCCGACCAGCAGCCGGTGCGGTATTACCCAATAGGAGTAGGGAGTCGGCCTCGGCGGCACAATACTATCGTCTATCACAAAACTCCCTATCCGTCATTTTCGCGAGAGCATACCCCGGTACTCCGGTTTCGGCTCCCTCCCCACTTGATAGTAGTATGAATGACGATTGATTGTTCGGCCGAAACTCGTAAGCACTCCCGGCCGATAAGGTAGGTGCGTCATCTTTAGTTTGCTGACGGCGGTGGCGGCTCTTGTCGCTGTCGGCATCCTCTTCGCGCTTGACCCGGGCGGTGTAATCGCCGAAAGCGGTTTTCCTGACTTCCAGGAGATGGACTGGAAGCAGCGGGCGTTCTGGGGTTTCCGCACCATAGGCGTCGTCCTGGCCCAGTTGCTCGTCATCGTGCTGTGGCTGTGGCCCAAGTGGAAACCCCCGGAGGCAAGTTCACAGTATCTGGGAACCCCGCCGGCCGGTTCAATGCCCGCCGCGGCAGTATCTGCTCTGCGAGGCCACATGATTTGGAGCCCAACCATACTGGCCTCCATCATCGAGATGGCACAGCGCGGCACGCTCCGGATAGACATTGTCTCCACAAGAGTCGGCTTCCTCTACCGGCTGTCACGACAGGGCCTGGTGGAATATGACTGGGAGAAAACGATATGCGACAGCCTTCCTCCGCGCCCCACAACGGTTGATGCGCTTAGTGAAGCTATAGAGGAGCACAACGATGATATCGGCGACCGGGTAGGGGCCTACCTGCGGCGACGCGACTTTTTCCATGGCAATCCGGTGCGAGTCAGGCGTGAGAAACAGGCAGACGCAGCCGAATGGGGAATGCTGGCCGGTGTCCTGATGGGTGTTGGCAGCGGGCTTTGGGCGGCTCTCTGGCTGGATCAGTGGTGGGCGAACGCCCTGATTGGCGCATTCATTGGATTTGTCTATCTGGTCATGGCGCCGGATGTGCGCACGGGGATGCTGAAGCCAACACCGGCCGGGACAGCAGAGATTGGTCGATGGCTGGCATGGGAAGAGACTCTAATCGCAACCGGATCGGCGATTTCCCGAGACCAGTCGGATCCCATGCTGCCCTACGCAGTCGCATTCAATGAAGCCCAGTCGTGGCTCAATGTCTCGGCCCCGGCTCCCTCCTGGTTCGGGTCCGGCAGTGCATCCAGTCTGCCGCCCGCCGATCTCAATGCGGCGTATCACGCCTTCATGCACGCGCCGGAGTGGTATCTGAACGGGCGCTCCGACGATGCTGCGAAAGCGGCTGCCCAGCACGGCTACGAGCTGGAACTCGAGGCCCTCGGACCGCTGCCACTGGATTTTGAAGAACCCGCCGACCGGGAAACCCAAACCGGATTTGAAGCAATCACTCGTGAGATGGAACCCCAGCCCATCCCTCCGGCATCCATACCGGAAGCGCCATCGACTCAATATCAGGTATACGGCCAAAGGGGAGCTGTTGAAGAGAAGACAGGCCGCGGCTGCGGCTGTGGGTGTCTCATGTGGCTGGTTGGCCTGCTGGTCACAGGGGCGCTGATCCTGCTCATCTTGTTAAGCCTCGACGTGGTTTCGCCCCGCGAGAAACCGTGCCCTCTGGACTCTCCCCCCATCCTCACGTCTGCACAGATCGTAACGCTCAGTGACTTGGTCAGGGATCAATGTGTGCAGGTCAGAGGCACGATTGTACACAAGGATGTCGGTGAGCTGGGGATTGAAATGGACCGGGGAGAATATGTCCAGCGTGTTACCGTACTCGATCCGTCGGGCGATCTCGCACCAATCCCTGAAGGCCGCATGATAACCCTCGCCGGATGGCTCAGAGTGGAAAACGACGGTTCATACGCAGTCCACTTCATACCGGACCGTGGAGAGGACCGGGAGTGGTGGCGAAACCTACAAGAGAACCTTGAAGCGCTCTTCTAGCCGGCCGCGAACGCCCTTCCAGTCTCGCTTCCAACTTGTCATTCTGAGCGCAACGAAGAATCCAAAGCCTCAATAGGCCGCCAAAGCCTGAACGCGGCGATCCTATATCTATGTAACACAAAGCACGACCGCGAACTTAAGCCGTAGCGCAGCTACCCGTTCGCCCTGAGCTTGTCGAAGGAGGCTCCCGAACGGGGAAAGCCCCCACTGTCATTCCGAGCGCAGCCGAGGAATCCAAAGACTCCTCCGGTAAGCATGCTGGAACGCGGCAAGCCGACTTCTTCTACTGACAAGGCCGGACCGCGAACTTAAGCCGTAGCGCAGCTACCCTAATACTCCAGCTTCGCCTCCCAGCCGCCCACGCCGTCCGCCAGCAGATCGAAAAGGTGCCAGACGCCGCAGTACAGGTCTCCCGGACCAAAGAAATCCTTCGCGATCCGGTCGATCGTCCCGTCTGCATTCTTGCGAAAAGTAGACACCCCCGGCATCGCGTTGGAGTTGTATGAGACCCCGTCCGACTCGAAACCCATGTCCTTGATGAACGATGTGCCCTTAGCCGAGTACATCCCGAACGTCCACCCCCGCTTGTCCCGCACCGACTGCTGCACGTCCACGCTGTTGGGAGATACCACCACGAACGCCGCCCGGTCCTTCAGGTGCCGTAGGACGCCGTTGAACTCGTCGGCCCACATCGTGCAGTACGGGCACTCCGACCCCATGTTGTGGATCAGGATAAGGTCCTGCTTGTCGCCGAACATCTCGGACAACCGCACGCCGCCCTCGCGCCCCTGCAGCTCATAGTCCTCGACCCGCTCCGGCCCGATACGACGGCTCACCTCGACCATCCTCCGCTTGGCCTCTTCCAGGTTCGCCCACGCCTCCGCGTACTCTGCCTGCAGGTCTTGTGAAATGGTCATAGAACCTCCTCCGTATGTCATTCCGAGCGCAGCGAAGAATCCAAAGACTCAATTATGCCGCCTAACCCGCACGACCCTCACCGTCATTCCCGCGAAAGCGGGAATCTTGATCTCATTTCGCCGCCAGACCCATTGACGCCAACCTCACCCGTCATCCTCGTAAAAGCCGGAACGCGGCATACCAAACACAACGACCGCCCGTGCTGGAGCGCGAACCGAGAGCCGTAACGTAGTTACCCGTCATCCTCGCAAAAGCCGGAACGCGGCACACCAACCCCCACGGCCGCCCGTGCAGGAACGCGAACCGAGAGCCGTAACGCAGTTACCCGTCATCCTCGCAAAAGCCGGAACGCGGCACACCAAACGCAACAGCCGCCAGTGCTGAAGCGCGAACCGAGAGCCGTAACGCAGTTACCCGTCATCCCCGCAAAAGCCGGAACGCGGCATACCAAACGCAACGGCCGCCAGTGCTGGAGCGCGAACCGAGAGCCGTAACGCAGTTACCCTATTGCAATTCCACAACTTTGGTATCACGATGCAGGGTGCGAAGAGTTGAACCCGGATGGCTCCTTACCATCACAACACGTAAAGGAGATTCAACGATGGGTACAATATCCGTGAACCGGCTGGCGGGCCTGTCCCTCATCTTCGGGCCAATAATCGCCTTCATCTTCTTTCTCGTAGAGCCGGGTGGACTACTGATAGACAGCGCCGAAGTAGGAGACGCTGTTGGCTCCATAACCGCCAAAAGCGCCAACGAGACCCTGACCAATGTAACCAACATTGGGATAATCCTTGGCCTGCTCCTGATCCTCTCGGGCCTCTATGCCTTAATGCGAAACGTAACCCTGCAGGGCAACGGCAAGGCCCTTGTTCAGATGGGCTTCTTCATGATCTTCGTCGGACTGGCCGGCTGGATTCTATCTGGCGGCTTGGACTTCATTCTGGCCGATGCCCAGACCGCTGAGCAGATTAGCGAAACTGTCCCCGTCTTCCACGTCAGCTCCGCTCTCGTCTACGCCGGCGGAATCGTGCTTGGTTTTGGCGGCTTCATTTTCGCCTTGGGCCTCTCCACGAGAGACGACTTCAACCGGATAATCTCCCTGCTGGCCACCGTTGTCAGCCTGGCCGTGATGGTCTTCTTCGTGGTAGCCGTCCTTGACAACAATGCCCGTGACACCTTTATCGCCCTGGCCCGGAGCTCCTACGTGCTGCTCGTCATCTGGTACGCATACCTCGGCTTCGGACTCATGAACCGCCCCGATCCGGACCTCTGGCAATAGTCCAGGCTGAGACTGCAAGCATCGTCATTCCCGCGAAAGCGGGAATCCAGTGCGGCCCACCGGGCGGCCCCCCATGTCATTCTGAGCCCAGCGAAGAATCCAAAGCCTCAATAGGCCGCCAAAGTCCGAACGCGGCAATCCTACCTCATCTGAGACAGGGCTGGAACGCGAACCGAGAGCCGTAACGCAGTTACCTTCCATCCGTCACTCCTCCAGCGACGCCAAAAACCCCTGCAGACGGCTGTTAAAGGCCTCAGGATCCTCCCTGTGCGCCTCGTGGCCCACGCCCGGCAACAGGTCAAGCTCCGCCCCACGGATGGAATCCCGGAGCATACGGGCATGCCTGGCCCCAGCCCAATCGTCATCCTCCCCCTGCACGATCAGCGTTGGGCAGGTGATAGTATCCAGCCGGTCGCCGACGATGCGGGGCTCGGTCTGATAGATGCGCTCCGCGCTCGCCACGTAGTCGTCGACCATCCCTTCCCAATAAGGGGAACCGTGGCTGCGGGCGAGGGCTTGCTGAAAGCCATCCGGCAGGTTGCTGGCGGGTGACAGCTGCCGCGTCGTCTCCATCGTCTGTTCGTCTAGAACCGCCTGCCCGGAGATCAGCGTCAGCGACCGCAGTCGATCGGGATGGTCGCCGGCAACCATCATCGCCACGATAGCGCCGTCGCTGAACCCGCACAGATGGACGGGCGGCAGCTCCAGGGTTTCAATCAGGGCCGCAATGTCCTCAGTGTCCCTCTCGTAGAAATCGTCGAACGATTCACGAGGGTCCGATCCGCCGTGGCCCAGGAAATTCGGCACGATCACCCGGTAGTCCGAGGCGAACTCGTTTATCTGTCCCCGAAAGTGGGCGCGGCCGGTCCCAAGCGCCCCGTGCAGGAACAGCAGCGGCGGCCCTTCCCCCTGCACGATGCAGCGCAGACGGCCATGCTGCGCCATAACATCTATCTCTTGCGGTTGTTCAGCTTCATACGTCATAGATCGTCTGCGCCCCCTCCCCATGCGATACACGGCAAGCGCCTGATTATACCAAGTCTGGTGAGCCCACCAAGACTGAATTGCGAACCGAGAGCCGTAGCGCAGCTACCCCCGCTCATCCTGAGCTGGACGAAAGCCTTTCCGCTCACCCTGAACCGCCGAAAGACCCCCGTTCGCCCTGAGCTTGTCGAAAGGGCTCCCGAACGGGGACCTAGCCACCATCGTCATCCCGCGAAGCCGAAAGACCCCCGTTCGCCCTGAGCCCGTCGAAGGGGGCTCCCGAACGGGGACCTTCCCTCCCCCTCGACGGGGGAGGGCCAGGATGGGGGTGGCATCGCCCGCTCACCTCAAGCCCGTCGAAGGAGGCTCCCGAACGGGGATCTAACACTCATCGTCATTCCCGTGCTTTACACGGGAATCCAGTGCCGCCCGCAGGGCGGCCCCCCGCTCGCCCTGAGCTTGTCGAAAGGGCTCCCGAACGGGGAACGATTCCCCCTCCCATGTCATTCCCGCGAAAGCATGTCCCGTACCCCGATACGGGGCGGGAATCCAGTGCCGCCCACCGGGCGGCCTCCCCGCATGTCATTCCGAGCGCAGCCGAGGAATCTAAAGTCTCACATTTCTTGCCAAGCATGGCCTAGACGTGCCAAGCCTGCGGCTATTCTCGCCGATGCTTCTCAGGTCTCTGCTACTACTCTTTCAACAGAAGGGAGTGGGAACACCACATGATGTACTCCTTGACCTGTTCATCATCCAGGCCCATTTCCTTAAGCAGGAACGACACTCCGGCCACATATAGGATATTTGTCATGACATGCATCGAGCGCCAATCAGCCTCTATGGTGCTTGAGGGGTCAGAATGGTCTATCTTTTGATCTCTAACAGCCTTGACTCTCTCTGCCCATTCGCCAATGGCCCCGATTCCGATGTATGGAGAATCCGAAACTGCTTCCTCCACAAAGTCTGACAGTTCGATGGCATTCATCTTGGCACTCTTGCGATGCTTCTTCCGAGAAAGCAGTCCCTCCACAGCGGTGTACATCCTAGAAAAGCTATCTTCCGGGTATGCTGTCCCGCCGTACCAATCTGATGTCAGAATCGCAGCTGGTTCGCCATATCGTTCCTTCAATTTGAACCATCGGGCTACTGCTTCGATCCCTCCGATATCGGCATAGCTCAAGGCCGGGCGCGGATATCCCTTGTCTGTTTCGGTACCAAATCCCTTCGTTGGGACGTACAACTTGGCTGGGATTGCATCGCCCCTGGTGAAATGAACATCCAAACTGGTAATCGTCGACATCTCGTTACAGCAAATACTCAGAAGATCCAACACAATTCCAGCTACCGAGAGGATGCTCTCCAAGAGCATCTGGCTGCCGTCAGTTCTCTCAAGAGTGAGATAGCAGTGATCCTCGACCAATATTCTGGAGCCACCTATGCGACTTGAAGTCTGCTGCTTCGGCTGGAACAAGAGTGAAATCCTTAGCTCCTGCTCTCGATATGTCACTGTTGTAGTTTCGGTCGGCCTGTCCTCTATAGAAATGTTCAGCCGTACGAATCCACTTTCGCTCTGCAGAAATTCGGACTTCACCAAATCAGGGTTAACCCACTTCGGCAACGTGGATATGCCGATGGCCGCCCGTTCGAAGGCTATCTCTTCTCCAGCCTGGAATCCAATCCCATCCACTAGTCTATTCGCTATGCAAGTTTGGTATGACCAGTCCGGCTCCCCGTCACCCCACGGAAACCCGTCTTGAGTGTTGACTGCGAAGCAGTCTATGAGCGTTACCAGTTGTTGCCCCGCCCTAATGCGTCCAACTATGGTCTGTGTGCGCAATTCGTCAGGATTAATCAATGAGCCAAAAGTCTCCAGCGTGATTCCTCTCTGCTCGCTGATGTACAGCGTTCCCCACAGTCTCTTCTTGTCGTTCTCCCTCAACCAGAACAGACCGCGTTCGGTGGTTTCCCCGTTGCTGTCCATGACGTTACTGCGCTCCAAAGTAGCCTAGCGGGTCAATTCTCCATACCAATTCCGTACTACACAGGTCGTCACCATTCCAGTACCAATGATATGGGTGACAGGCGTCTCTCATCGGCAAGCATGGGCCCGGCAGGGATCGAACCTGCGACCGATCGGTTATGAGCCGACTGCTCTGCCACTGAGCTACGGGCCCCCAAAAAGGACGATGCCACAATCGTAGCATCGAGGATAACGGTTGGAGCACTGCGAACCGGCCGAGCGCGTGGCGGCGGTCTCGGCCGCTGGGATACCATTGGGGCATGGCTCATACGACCCTCCGGGGGTTCCAACCCTTACTTTTGTTCTACCTACGCGACCAAATGGCAATCTGGACACGCCCAAACACGCCGTCCGACTACGTGGGCATAGGGGCGCAAAACTAGTGAAATATCAGCCCCATTACGGCTGGGTCATCGCCGGCGTCCTGTTCACGTGCTTCACCCTGACCGTCGGCATGCTCCAGTATTCCTACGGCGTCTTCGTGGCCCCGCTGGAAGAGGAATTCGGCTGGACGCGCGCCGAGATTAACGTCTCCCTCTCGTTCTTCGCGATGACCGGCCTCCTCGCACCCGTCGCCGGCCCCATCCTGGACCGCTTCGGCTCATCGCGGGTGATGATGTTCTCGTATCTGATCCTCGCGATCAGCTTCCTGCCGCGCCCCTGGATGACAGAGCTCTGGGAGTTCTACGTCCTCAACATCCTCATGTACGCGGGGATGCCCGGCGCAATCATGCTCCCCGTCGGCAAGCTCATCGGCATCTGGTTCACGGAAGCGCGTGGCCGCGCCGTCGGCATCACCGCCATGGGCGCCAACTTCGGCGGGTTCATCTTCTCCGCCCAGACACGCACCCTCATCGACCTCACGGACTGGCGCGAGACGTATTTCATCTTCGGCGTGGCGATTGCGCTGCTGATACCGCTCATCGCCCTCACCATCAGAGACGCCCCGCGGCGCCCGGCGGACAGACCGCTGAGAACCGAAGCCTCGGTTGACGTCGTGCTCGAGGAGGGCATGGCCGTTCGCGACGCGATCCGCACCAGGGCCTTCCTCCTCATGACTGGCGGGCTGTTGCTGGCGACGATCCCGTATCAGTCCGTCCTCACGCAGATAATCCCCCACCTTGAGGCCGAGGGCATGAGCTCTACCAACGCCGCATGGGTACTGAGCGTTCTGGCCGTCTTTGGCATGGTGGGCAAGGTGCTGCTCGGCTGGCTATCGGACATCATCGCCGCCCGCAAGGTCTTCGTCGCCAGCCTGTTTTTGCAGGCGTTTGGATTAGTCGTGCTCATCAACGGGGGCACATCGATATACGTGTGGCTCGTATTTGTTCCGATATTCGGCGTTGCCTTTGGCGGCATGGGATCGCTCATGACACTCCTGCCGCTGGAGACCTTTGGGATACGAGCCTTCGCCTCGATTTTTGGCCTGCTCAGCCTCCTTATCCTCCCCACCGCCCTCATCGGCCCCCCGCTGACCGGCTACGCGTTTGACGTAACAGGCTCCTACACGATTGCCTTCTACGTGATTGCGGCCCTCCTCGTCATCGGCTCCGTCTCCCTCTGGTTCGCCGCCCCGCCCAAATGGCAATCCGACTCCGAATCAGAAGAACGCCAGAAAATCGCCCAGGTCGCAACCTAGTTCCTCCCTCATACCGGCGAAAGCCGGAACTCATCGGGATTGGGTTCGTCATTCCCGCGAAAGCGGGAATCCAGTGCCGCCCGCAGGGCGGCCTCATGTCATTCCGAGCGCAGTCGAGGAATCTAAAGACTCATTTGGCAAACATGCCGGAACGCGGCAAGACTACTTCTTCTTTACACAAAGAGAGTCGCGAACTCTAGCCGTAACGCAGTTATCCGTTCGCCCTGAGCCTGTCGAAGGGGGCTCCCGAACGGGGAACTAACCCCCTTCGTCATTCCCGCGAAAGCGGGAATCCAGTGGCGCCCGCAGGGCGGCCTCATGTCATTCCGAGCACAGTCGAGGAATCTAAAATCTCAATTGCGCAGCCCGCTCACCCTGAGCCTGTCGAAGGGCGAACCTTATCGTTCAAGAACAATAAGCGGCCGCTCCGCCATCCCCGCCACAATCGGCATCAGCCCCTGCTCCGTCAGCGTCGCCGCCACGCCCTCCGCCTCCTCCTGCGTCCCCAACACCGCATACAACGAAGGCCCCGCCCCCGAAAGACTCACATTCGCCTCACCCGGGACCGCCTGAACCAGCGCCTCCCGAAACCGCCCAATACCCGGAAACGCCCGATCCGCGACGTCATTGAACGTATTGACCGCCGCCACGTTGGGCAGAACGGAGGGCAGGGGCGAGCCGGATTCAATCAATCCCCTCAGCCCCCGCGTCCGCTCACCATCCCCATACAACGACTCATCCAGCATCCGAAACAACACCCGCGTCTTCGGCGAAGGTACCGGCACCTCCGGCACAAGGATCACCGCCCACGCCGCCGGCATCGAGGGCAGGGCGGTAATCGTCTCCCCCCGCCCCTCCACCAACGCCGTCCCCGACTCCCCCAGAAAGAACGGCACATCGGATCCCACCGCCGCCCCAATCTCCAGCAGCCGCTCGCGCCGCACCGGCACGTCCCACAACAGTGAAAGCGCCACCAGCGCCGCCGCCCCGTCTGCGCTCCCTCCGCCAAGCCCCGCCGCAACGGGAATCGACTTCCGCAGCAACAGCCGAGCCCCCTGCTCGATACCGAGCGACTCCCTCAGGAGCCGCGCCGCCGTCAACACCGTGTTCTCGTCGCTTTCCAACAGGGCAGGGTCGTTGCACTCAAGGCTGAGCGATCCGTCCGTCGCAGGCAGCGCAACCAGTTCATCCGACAGATCGATGGCCTGCATCACGGACACAAGCTCGTGGAACCCGTCATCACGCCGCCCTATCACCTCAAGGCTCAGGTTCAGCTTCGCGTTCGCCGTAACGTGGATCATGACTGTTCGCCTTGGTTCATGGCCAGAAAACGCTGCATCACCATCGCGATTGGCGCCCACTCGTCGATGGTCAGCGTCTCCGCCCGCCGCCGCCCATCGATCCCGATTGCCGCCAGCGCCGCGTCCACAAACTGCGCCTCTGTGCCAAGCCCCCCGGCCAGCGAATTCCGCAGCTGCTTACGCGGCGCGCTGAACCCCGCGCGCGTCACACCGAAGAATTGCGGCTGCTGGTCATCGGAAACGCGTGGCTCCGGCAGCACGTCCAACCGAACGACGGCCGACTCCACCCCCGGCGAGGGCACAAAACTCCCCGGCTTAACACGCCTGACTATTCGCGCATCCGCGTACACCTGTGTGGCGATAGTCAACAGGCTCGCCTTGCCCGGCGGCGCCGTCATCTGCTGCGCCACCTCGCGCTGGACCATCACCACCATCCGCTGCGGCGGGTGGCCGGACTCAAGGAACAGTCGAAGGGTCGGAGAAGCGACATAGTAGGGCAGATTTGCGACGACAACATAGGGTTTCCCGCCGGTCAACTCCTCGGGTGACTGCTCTCGAATGTCGCCGTGAATGAGCGTTAGATTTTGGTGTTCGGATAGCATCACGCGCGCCTGTTCGACCATGTCCGCGTCGATCTCCACAGCGACGACATGCCCCGCGTTTTCGAGCAGCCGGCGCGTCAGCAACCCCGTCCCGGGCCCAACCTCCACCACGAGATCGTCGCCCGACAACTCCGCCGCCTCAACAATCCCGTCCAGCACACCTTCGCTGACCAGCAGATGCTGCCCAAGCCCCTTATTCAACCGAGGCCGTTCAGACCGCCCACGCCGTGTCGTCATAACCCTCCGGTCGCCCTGAGCTTGTCGAAGGGGGTTCCCGAACGGGGGCCGCCCCCCAAGAAGGGAGGGCCACGCCGAGAGCAAAAAGAAAAGAGGCCATGCACCCCCTCTCGAACTGGATACCAAGTGAGCAAAACGACCACGCGACTCAGCCCAGGCGCTCCCGCGGCGCCCGAAGGACATTCCTTATCGTTGCTTCCTTCCGGACCTGGCGAGGTTCAGACACCTTCGTCGCACGGGACCCGAACATCAACATCGTTTGAGCGCCTCGCGTCATTCGGACCACAGCCCTCAAGAGGGAATTCAGCCTCGCTAGAGCGGATTGCGAGTACAGGGCACCGCTGGCTCCCCGCCTAGCATGACCTCGAAACTCAGTATCCGCGCGCCACCCCATTCGGTCAACGCCCCACGTCATTCCGGCCCCCAAACCCATCATTCTGGCCGCAAGGCCAGAATCTGAATCGTATTACGCAGCCCAACCCCGTAACGCCACCCCCCCCACTCGTCATTCCCGTGAAAACGGGAATCCAGTGCGGCGCTCCGCGCCGCCTCCCAGGTCATTCCGAGCGCAGCGAAGAATCCAAAGCCTCAATAGACTGCCAAAGCCGGAACGCGGCACACCAAATACAATGGCCGACAGAGCCGGATTGCGAACCTAACCCCGTAACCCAGCTACCCCCTGCTAAACTTCGGACATGACAAAGACCATCTACCTCGCAAACCCGTACGGCTTCTCTGAACAACAGCGGGCCCTCCTCCTCCCGCCGATAGTCGCCGCCCTGGAAGAACTGGGCCTGGAGGTCTGGGAGCCCTTCTCACGCAACAATCAGGTCGACTTCTCCCAAGAGGGATGGGCATACCAGGTGGGGCAACTGGACTACAGCGACGTGGTTGAGAGCGACGCCACCTTTGCCATCGTCAACGGCGTCCCGCCGGACGAGGGCGTCATGATCGAACTGGGCATGGCCATCGCGCTCAAGAAACCCACCTTCCTGTTCCGCGACGATTTCCGCCGCGCCAGCGAAAGCGATCAATACCCGCTGAACCTCATGCTCTTCACCGGACTCCCCAAAAACGGTTGGCGAGACTACTACTACACCTCAGTGAACGAAATAACCTCCCCCGACAAAGCCCTCGCCCGCTGGGCCTCCACCCCTTAACGCCAACCCCTCATCCCCGCGAAATCCCCGTTCGCCCTGAGCCTGTCGAAGGGGGTTCCCGAACGGGCGCCTAACCCCCCTCGTCATTCCCGCGAAAGCGGGAATCCAGTGCCGCCCGATAAGGCGGCCTCCATGTCATTCCGATATGAAACTGGGGTTGCGTAGAGTACAATAGTTCTAGGAATTGGCGCGGTACGGTGATGCAGCTCGGGGGTAACAATGATCGATGAGCGTAACTTGCTGAGGGCAGTGAAAGAGTTGGGGCCTGTAACTGCTGTGGTCTCGAGGAGTAATAGCGGCAATGCCCCTCCACAATTGTGGAAGGCATCTGATCCTACCACTTCTGAAGAGCACATGGAGTGGATGGACTGGCTTGCGAAACACATCCCACGCCAAGACAATAAACCTCCGCACGAAGGAAGTCTGTTCAACGTCGTACGATATTGCTTGGATAAGGACTATGTGTACGGTCAAGCGAACGACCTAAGTGGTATGCGATCGGTTGTCTTGTCTGGTCTGAGTAAGGAAGGTAACCGTCACTTGCGCCGAATGGAATCCCCCAAAAAGGCGTGGATGCGCGAGAACTGGTTCGCGCTGGCAGTCCTTGCAGTGACAACAATGGTGAATCTTGTAACGGTTCTGGTTTAGACCCCATCCTCTTACAATTAACCCCATGACCACTGACTGGAAAAACAAACTTTACTTCGGTGATAACCTCCCCATCATGCGGGAGCACCTCTACCGTGAGTGATACCCTTAGGTCAACGGCCTGTAGGGACGGAGTGACTGAATGGAAGAATTCCTAATCATACTCCCAGTCACGGTAGCATTCGGAGGCGCAGTTCTTGGACTAATCGGCCTACTCTGGACCCTGCCGGGAGTGGCTCTATGCGCGCCTATTGCACGCCTCCGTAACCTTGATGTCGGCCTGTACGCTGGTGCGGCGGCACGTTGTTCGGCTTCTGGTCTCTTGCCATGGGTGTATCTGTTCTCCAGCCTGATTCTAGGACGGCGGTTACCTGCAGCATTGGTTATGCCCTTTTTCGCATTGCTCTACATTACGTGGCTGTTTCTGATAGTTTCGGCGGCAACACAACTCATGTTGCCACCCATTGCTCATGTCTTCGACCTGGATTTGTTGGGTTATCGCCGATGGCATTCATTGGTTCCAATCGTGTTGAGTATTGTGGTATTCGGCGTCATCGTACCCTTGAGTACCCTCACCTACGTTTTATCCTTCAGGAATCTCTGGCGAAGCTATAGGGCAGCAGGCGTCGTTGCATCCGCGTCTAAACTGACCCCACCAAGGAACGAATACCTCATTCCTTTTGTTTGGCTTACAGTCTGGGCAGTGATTCTACTGGTCGCTACCGTTTTCGTGGGGTTAACTGGATACATTGGAACGTGAATGCCCATCACCGCCGCCACCCCTGCTCACCCTGAGTGTGTCAAAGGGTGACCCTCTTACACCTCCACAAGCTGCTCGATTCCGCTGAGGTCCGTGCTGCGACGCGCCACATCCAGATCGTACATGCGCTGAAGGTTTAGCCAGAAATCCGGTGTCATTCCCAGCGCCTGCCCGATTCGCAGCGCCGTGTCAGCCGTGATAGACCTGCGGCCGTGCACAATGTCGTGGATACGTATCTGCGCGACCCCAATCGTCTTGGCAAGTCGGTACTGGGTTATCCCCAACTCGGCTAGGATTTCCGCCAAGTGCTCACCAGGGTGGATAGGCTCTGAAGTAGTCATCGTTTTCCTCCTCAGTGATAGTCCGTGATCTCGATCTCCATGGCGCCTTGATCAGTCCAGACAAAGCACACCCGCCACTGGTCATTAATCCGGATGCTGTACTGTCCCTGTCGGTCTCCTCGCAAGGCTTCAAGTCTGTGTGATGGGGGGACACGAAGGTCGATGAGCGCCCTCGACGCGACCACGCGCTGTAGTCTCATTCGCGCCCGCCGCTGAATGTCTGGCGGCAGTTGCCGAACCGTTTCTCCGGCAAAGAGACGTTCAGCGTCAACATTCCGAAAGCGATTCACTGAAGACGATAGTAACGCGTATCGTTAGTAATGTCCACAGTAAGTAAGGATACACCCCCACTCACACTGAACCTCTCGAAGGGCCGTCCCTTGACTACGAAAGCCGGAACGCGGCACACCGAACGCAAAGGCCGCCCGCGCTGGATCGCGAACTTAAGCCGTAACGCAGTTACCCCGTTCGCCCTGGGCTTGTCGAAGGGGGCTCCCGAACGGGGACCTAACCGCTCACAGGGTGGCCCCCTCTGTCATTCCGAGCGCAGCCGAGGAATCTAAATCGGTGACTATACGCCCGCGCCTGAACGCGAATCGGGAAAATAAATTGCGACTCCTCCATCTCTAGCGGTACAGTACGAACGCGGACATTACCGCGTACGCATTGGTGTACAACGATGACAAAAATTCCGGTGGGGACCGGGGAGGTGAGTGATGACGAACGGCGCCGCGCAGAAGGTTCTTTGTGTTCTCTATGACGATCCCGTGCAGGGCTTTCCGCCCCAATACGCCCGGGATGGAATCCCGACGCTGAGCCAATACCCGGACGGCCAGTCCATGCCGTCTCCGACGGCCATCGACTTCACACCCGGCCAGCTGCTGGGCTCCGTGTCCGGCGGCCTGGGGCTTGAGAGCTTCGTCACGTCACAGGGCCATCAGTTTGTCGTGACGTCTGACAAGGACGCCGCGGACTCCGTGTTCGAACGGGAGATCGTCGATGCGGACGTGGTCATATCCCAGCCGTTCTGGCCCGCGTACCTGACGGCGGAGAGGATCGCCAAGGCCCCCAACCTCAAGCTCGCCATCACCGCCGGCATCGGCTCCGATCACGTCGATCTGCAGTCGGCCATCAACCGGGACATCACCGTCGCGGAGGTCACCTGGTGCAACAGCATCAGCGTCGCGGAGCACGCCGTCATGCAGATGCTGGCGCTCGTGCGCGACTATCTGCCGCAGTACGGATGGGTCGTGCGCGGTGGCTGGAACATCGCGGATGCCGTCTCGCGCTCTTATGACATCGAGGGCATGGACGTCGGCGTCGTCGCTGCGGGTCGAATCGGCCTCGCCGTCCTCAAGCGGATGAAGCCCTTCGACGTGAACCTCCACTACACGGACCGCCACCGCCTCCCGCCCGAGGTCGAAGAGGAGCTTGGTGTGACGTTCCATGACTCTCCGGAATCGCTCGTCGCGGCCTGCGATGTTGTCAGCATCCATTGCCCCCTCCACCCGGAGACGGAGCACATGTTCAACGATGAGCTCATCGGCAAGATGCGCCGCGGCTCCTACCTCGTCAACACCGCTCGCGGCAAGATCTGCGACCGCGATGCCGTCGCCCGAGCATTGGAGAGCGGACAGCTCGCGGGCTACGCCGGCGACGTGTGGTTCCCGCAGCCGGCCCCCAACGACCACCCGTGGCGCACCATGCCGAACCACGCCCTGACCCCGCACACGTCCGGCACGTCCCTCTCCGCGCAGGCACGCTATGCTGCCGGCGTCCGGGAGATCCTGGAGTGCTGGTTCGAGGGTCGTCCGATCCGCGACGAATACCTCATCGTGCAGGGCGGAGGACTCGCGGGCACGGGTGCGCACTCCTACAGCGAAGGCGATGCCACCGGCGGCTCCGAGGAGGCGGCGCGCTTCTCGTCTTCTTAGTGAGAAAAGGAGCAGGAAACGAGGATTGTGGACCCAAAAGGCGGTGTTCCAATCCAACTTCGTGAAAAACGTAACATGACAGGATAGGGGCGGCTCACCGTGCTGCCCCTATCTGTTACACAGCAGGAAAGCAGAAGGATTAACAAAATCGGCAACGATGCTATTATGACCGTGCAAAAACAATTGCCTGGGAGGCGGATATGCTGACACTAGCGAACGTAAGGTCCTTGCTTGCAACTTTTGCCCGACCTGTTGTGTTGATCGCCTCATTGGCACTAGTTCTGGGTGTTCTCGTCGCATGTGAGGCGGCGCCAACGCCTACACCGACTGCCGTGCCCACAGCAACGCCTACTCCCATCCCCACCGCGGACCCATCAATGCCGTCCGTGCTTGGCGCCGATATCATGCGCTTGCTCCCACTGGAGGAAGTTGACTGCATCCAGGCGGCAGTTGGCGGCTTGGACGCCTACAACTTGCTCCTTCAAACTCCATTTACCGCCGAAATGCTCACTCCTGAGGCCGCCGCTGCGTCACCGGTCACGGCTTGCCTGTCTCCGGAGTCTCAGGCGATCTTTGCTGAAGCGGTAATGGGCGCCGGAGGCTAACTCCGAGGTTAGTCGCAACGCTCTAAACCGGAGTTTCACGGTTTGACACCGCGAAAGACGGTGCGATAGGCTTCGGCTGAAGAGCAGATAGACACTGCCCGTTCAGGTGCCCGTACCCGGGAGAATAGGGAAGGCGGTGAAAAGCCGCCGCGGTAGCGCCACTGTAAGCGGGGTTTGATGGCCGAGTTGCCCACTGTCGCAGATGCGATGGGAAGGGCCCGGCGCAAGATCGATACCCGCAAGCCAGGAGACCTGCCTGGACGGAAGGTGAACTCTCTCCGCTATAGAGAGGGTCCCTCAGCCGACCGGGCCAAAAGCCCCATCAGCGCGAGCGTCAACCCTCCAGCGGAGCAGCCGGAGGGTTGTTTTGTTGCGAACTGCCGGAATCCCGGCATGGGGGACATATCGCCGGTCAGGCGTCCTCACGCGCCTCGCTATCGGCGCGTTGACCCTTGCACTCGCCATTCTTCTCATCGTTCTCATCTCATTGAGCGTCGGCCCCGTCAGCATCCCGGTGCGCAGCGTGGCCTCAACCCTCGTTGGATTCCTTGGCGTTGAAGTTGGTGACGTGTCCCGAACCCACGAGTTGGTGATACAACAGATCCGCCTACCGCGCATTATTGTAGGCGCAGCTGTTGGTATGGGACTCGGCGTGGCCGGCGCGACCATGCAAGGGCTCTTCCGCAACCCCCTGGCCGACCCCGGCATTATTGGCGTATCCGCGGGTGGAGCGCTTGGCGCAGTCATTGCGATCGCGACAGGCGCGGCCGGACTCTTCTTTATGGCTTTGCCTCTCACCGCGTTCTCAGGAGCGATGATAGCCACACTCGTTGTCTACGGTATCTCAACGGTCAGCGGACACTTTTCGATGGCCACACTGCTGCTGGCCGGCATCGCGGTGAACGCGTTTCTTGGTGCGATCGTATCTGCGATTGTCATCCTGCTTCCAGACAATGGCGCTCTCCGCGAGATTCTCTTCTGGCTGGCAGGCGGTCTGGACTCACGCGCATGGGAGCACGTTTTGATGTCCCTGCTGCCGATTATCGCGGGGATTGGCATTGCCATGGTGATGGCCCGAGACCTGAACCTGCTGATGCTTGGTGACGATGAAGCCCGCTCGCTCGGCGTGAATGTCGTTCCGGTGCGTCTGCTGCTCCTGGCGGTCGGAGCGATGGTGACCGGCGTGGCCGTTGCTGTCAGTGGAACCATTGCGTTCGTTGGCCTCGTAACTCCGCACGTGCTCAGGCTCTTGTTGGGGCCGGACAACCGTGTGCTCATTCCCATGAGTGCGCTGGGCGGAGCGGTGTTCGTGATTCTTGCTGACACGGTGGCAAGGACGATTATTCAGCCGGCTGAGTTGCGAGTCGGAATCCTGACGGCATTCGTCGGAGCGCCGTTCTTCATTCTGCTGCTCATTCAGAACAGAGGGCGAGGGTACTCGCTCTGAGCCGTGAACAGAAATATCCAAACGTGAGGAAAGAGAAAGGAGATAGAAAAGTGAAGGGAATCTCGGCCAGAATCGTTGTCCTTGGTGTGCTTGCCATATTGATGGCTCTAGCGTTTGCGTGTGATTCCACAGGGCCGGCGGGGGAGAGGGGAACGACGCCAGATACAGCCCCAACAGTCGATGTCATCGCACCCACCCAAATCCCGGAGCCCACGTCGACGCCTCATCCGACACCAACACCCACGCCGGCGCCGCCGCCGCTGGTCGGCCAGTTAACCGGTGTCCCCGGCATCATTGATCCCACCAACCTTAGTTGGCCCAGACAGGTTGAAGGCTTGAACGGGATCGTTGAGATTCCTGCCAAACCGCAGCGCATCATTGCCGCGTCAGTAGGTCATGATGAGATGGTGCTCGCTATTGCACCCCTCACTCGGCTTGTTGCTGTTGGCGCTTCGACCAAGAACGAGACGTACTCAAATGTGGCCTCTCTAGTGCAAGGCAAGCCGGAAATCACGCGGGACCCCGAGACCATAATTGCCCAGAATCCGGACGTCATTGTGACAAGCCCATTCTTCTCCGCAGATGGTGTCGAGGCGTTGACTCGTGTCGGGATTCCGGTCATTCAGACGCAGTTGGATCACGACGCGGAGGCGCGTATCAATAACATCCTCTTGCTGGGCTACATCCTTGGTGAAGAGGCGCGTGCTTTGGAGTTCGCAGACGAAGTGCGTGATCGATACGAGGGACTCATCGTTGTGACGGCCGGGAAGCAAAACAAGCCACGTGTCCTGGCGTTGACCAGTTACTCGGACGATCTCTGGGTAGCGGGAGCGAATTCGACCGAAGGGTCTGTGATTGAGGCAGCCGGTGGAGCCAACGCAGCGGCGGATCAGGGAGTCGAGGGCAATCAAACGACGAGTCTGGAAGGCGTAATTGCTATGAATCCGGACATCATCATCATCGCCCAGCCCATCGCGTTTGGCGCGGAAGAGTTCAGGGAACGCCTGCTAACTGATCAGGCTCTGCAAGAAATCCCAGCAATTCTAGATAACCGTGTTCATGTCGTCGAAAGCAAACACTTCACGACGCTGTCGTACTGGAACATCAGGGGAGCTGAAGATCTTGCCCGGATCCTGTGGCCGGATGATTTTTCCGAGCCTCCGGCTGAGACCTTCAGTGTCGCAGGATAGAGGGGGGATGATGACCACGGCGGTGCGCGCAGCCTCGCTGTCAGTGGAAGGCTTGACGTATACGATCCAAGGCAAGAAATTGCTGGATAACGTCAGCCTTCGCGTGGGGCAGGGTGAGTTGGTGGGGGTGATTGGCCCGAACGGAGCGGGCAAATCAACACTCTTGCGCGCACTCGCCGGGGTCATTGAGCCATCTGAAGGGGAACCTTACCTTGATGGCCGCAGGTTTGGGGACATGCCTTCTCGTGAGAGAGCTCGAGCCATCGCACTTGTGCCCCAGGTTGCGCCGATGGCACACGGGTTCACGTGCCTTGAACTTGTACTTATGGGCAGGTATCCGCATATGGGACGGTTCCAAATCGAGGGCGCATCCGACGAGAATATTGCCCGGCAGGCCATGCGGCTGACCGATACGGAGCAATTCGCAGATCGCACGCTCGAAACGCTGTCCGGCGGTGAGCGCCAGCGTGTCTTTATCGCACGCGCCCTTGCACAGCAGCCGCGTGTCTTGCTGTTAGATGAACCGACCTCCAACCTGGATATCCTTCACCAGCTGCGTGTGCTTGGCCTCATTCGGCAATGGGCCTTGGATGGCGCGACGGCTATCGCGGCCGTGCATGACCTCAACATGGCGGCTCGTCATTGCGATTTCCTGATCCTGCTCAGCAAGGGCAGGGCGGTCGCAGAAGGAACACCGGAAGACGTTCTGACTGCCGAGAATATCAGCAGCGCGTACGGGGTCGAATCAGTGATTCACCGCGATCCCCACACCGGCGCGTTGGCGCTGAGCCTGATAGGGCCGGCCGCGGGCTCGTCCGAGTATACGGTTGGTTAGTGCAAAGGGTGGCGAGACGAAGGTAGAATGAACAGCAGCCGGATACTGATTCGATAGATTCGAATGCGGTCTGCCCGCTACACCCTACGACCGCTCGTAGAGATGATTGGGGGTGAAGTTTGGCTGATTGCAGGACTCTAAATGTATTCATAGTCGTGGCCGTTCTCATGGCTTTACCTCTTCTGCTCTCGTGTACTCAGATTGACCCGACTCCGATTCCAACCCAAGTCTCTGACTCCCCCGCGCCGACCTCTGGAATAGAAACGCCAGCGACAAATCAACAAGCTACTGCTACTCCCCCCCCTCCAACGCCAACGTCTGTACCTCCGGCGGCGCCACCCACGTCCACACCGCAGCCAACGGTCACACCAATCCCAACACCGACTTTCACCCCGGCACCAACCCCAACCCCGACGCTCAAGCAGATGAACCTGGATGTCATCGGCCAATTTAGTTGGTACTGGCCCGACGGAGGGATGTCGACTCGCTCCCAAAGCCTGTTCGATAGTCTTTGTGTGATGTCGGTTGATTACCCATCACTATTTGTAGCTGTACTGGAAAAGGAATGGCTGGACGGAGGCGACGGGACAGTCAATGGGTTGGCCCCGGAAGCGGCTGAGTTTCTGATTGACATATCGGAGCTGGAGGAGAGTGGGGCGTCGGCTATGAAGCTGATTGAGATGCCATTCCTCGATGGCATGGAGATCGGTTATTCACACAACTTGCTAAGGATGAGAGTCCTGTTGGAGTTAGCTGAGAAGGGCAGTGATGATTTTGGCCTATTCCTTGACTACATGAACCTTCAGGGAGGCATTACTGATGAGCACTACGGGGAACACCTCTACCTTCCTTACATAGACGCAGTCGATCCCGAGGCGTCAGAAAGGATAGTCAACACCCCGCAGGATGAGCTATGGGGATCCGGAGTTGCCCGAAACCTGGCTCAACTGGCCGTTCAATATCCGGATGTGTTTTGGGTTCTCACAGACCACGATGTTGACTTCGGAATGTCTCTGCATACACCTCACTGGGCTGGGGCCGTTGCATATCATGATGAAAGCGCCGCCTTGCGGCTGGCGGCGATGCCATTTGCGCCTTCGTGGTATTCATTGACTGAAGCGACGTGGACGTACCTAACTGACTTGGCGGAGCAGGATACCGATGCTCTCCATGCGATTCTTGATGAGTATGAAGAGCAGGGGGGTATAACAGACTTCGACATGGACGAAGTTATTCTTGCTGCAATGGAGACGGTAGATCCAGAGTACTTCGCCACTTTCATGCAATTCGATTGGGTTAGAAATGGGACATCAATAGAAAAGCATCCAAATGCCGCCACCTTGCCCCCGGGGCATAATTTGTTAGAAAAGGGATACTTCTCCGACACCTATGCGTTTGGGCAAATGCTGATGCTCCTGGGTTCACATCACACATCTCCGCTCCTTGCCCTGGGAGAGAGCCTCTTCGCAAAAGAATGGATGAGGGACGAGTTGAGCACTGAAGAAAAGCAGGCCATGTGGTACCTGATTCACAGAGTGTCATTGAATATCTCGCCGCAATTGTCTGAGATGCAATTTTTGGATGCAATAACCCGGGAAGACATTGAAGTTCTCATCGGATTCAGGCACATAGGATCATACGCAAGGGTCGATTTCGATGACCTGATCAATCACCGCTTGATCGGGGGTGAAATCACCGACGAGAACATGCACCTCCTGATGAGGGCTGCCGAGGATATTCGAGACGGCTAGAGCATCTTCCCAGTGCCCTTCCGGACCCTCAAGAGATGCTTGCTGGTCTGGCGTTCTTGAGGAGTGGGGTCTTGTTTTAGGTAGTGACCCTACGACAAGGTATCCCTAGTAAATATGCCGCTGCACGGATGTAGCGACGAATTGCTCAATGTCCATGATCGCCTGCGTGGTCGCCTGTCCGACAAGGTCGAGCTTGCGTACCTGCTCGATACGTTCTGCGGCGCTATTCAACTCGCGGCGCGACAACATGCCGCGCAAGATGCCGCAGGCGTCCGTCAGGCTCAGCAAGACGATGTCTCGTGGGTCGGGAATCTCATCGCTGAAAAGGATACTCATCAGGCGCAGGCGCACCTCACGCTCTTCCTTGCCGTCAACCATGGGATAACGGCGCGACTGGAAAACCCAGAGAAAGCGGTCATCTTTGCGTTCCAGAATGCCTCCATCTACTAGGCGATTCAGCGCTTCCTCGCGGATCTCAGCTGCGCGGTTGGCTGTATGCTCAACCCAATAGCGCGCGTTCCGTTCTTCACCCGCGGCTATGTCCGCCAACGTCGGGTCCAACAGTGAATCACCGAGTGGCGAGGAATCTACCAGAACCAAACGCTCAAGGTCAGTGTCGATGCGATTCTCCAATGCAAGATCCATCAAGACGGCCCCGGCAAGGGCATAATCCATGGACCAGCTTGGCACGCGGGCGAATCGGCCGTCGTCATCATTCAAGAGGAGCAGGATAATTTCTTCAGCAAAACGTAGCGGCATGTCTTCCCCCTACTCTCAACGACGGCAGTAAACGAACCGCTATCGTTGTCTTATTCCCCATAGCCCTATTGTGTCTGTCTTCAGTGCGCTGCTTCTCACCTCATTGTAGCCCACGCGCCAACACAAATGCATCAAGACATTGAAGTGTGAAACGCCCTGGCATGCGAACCTGTTTAGGCGTGAGATTGGAGGAAAACAACCCATGCCATACAGTGAATAACTCGTAGAGAGTGTGACTGCCACAAATGTGTCATCGGTATTGTGGGAGATGCGCGAGGTGTCCGGTGGTGTTGAATTCATGGTGGAGGGGAGTATGGCTTGCGGCGTGATTCAGGACGACCTGATTGTTCGAGTGCCGCCGGAGAGATATGAGGAAGCCCTGTTGGAGCCCCATGCTCGGGCAATGATATGACTTGCATACTGCGCTTACCTCCAAAGTGAGGAAACAGATCGGCAGCGGAAATCTATGCGCCGCCTCCCTACGCACAACATATAGACTTTCAAGCCTTCTGCATGGTACATATGGGATGGCATTGTGGCGCGGTTGTATCGGATCTAATGACTTGATAGTCGCCCTGCGAAGTCGAGTTGGGGAATGGGGACCAATGTGGTTTAGTCGCCATGTTGGGTTGGCAGGCTGGCGCGTCGCGAGTGGTTTTCGGGATCAGGCAATTCACGCGGGCAATTGCGAATTTCGTAATAGGAGCGTCCCTGCTGGCCGTGGCCAGTTTGATTTCAAGTACGGTCCCGGACATTGTTCCCGCTAAAGTTGCTTCAGCGCAGTCCGTGGATGCAAAGCAATCCCCTGCTATCGAAGGCCCCAAAACCGTCGAATTTCCTGAGAACAGCACTGCCGCCGTCGCCACGTATGAGGTGACTAACGCTGCGTCCGACTCAGCAATCTCCTGGTCAATTGATGGCACTGACGCCAGAAGGCTGTCCATAGATAATTCCGGCGTCTTGCGTTTTAGCGTGGCCAAGAACTTTGAACGGCCGAATGACGGAAACCGCGACAACGAATATGAAATCGAGTTGTCGGCTGCCGTCGGATCGACGCATGTCTCGCTTGAAGTGATGGTCAGGGTGACAGATGTCAATGAGGCACCGGCTTTTGAACTCGAAAGCGCGGAATTCTCTGTAGAAGAAAACGTATCCCCCAATCGGCGCGTGGGCGGCGCGCTCGTGGTTATCGATCCTGACGACGGCGACTCAAGGACGTTCTCAGTTGGAGGAGAAGATGAAGACATCTTCCATATTGATGCCGAGGGACAGATTCGGGTCCGTCCCGGTGCGGTGCTCGACTACGAGGTGTCGGGTGTTCTGAGTCTTACCGTTTTTGTAGTGGATCAGGGCGGCCTCAGTGATTCTCTCCCTGTGCAGATAGGCCTGACCGATGCGGATGATCCAGGAATCGTTACATTTTTGTCTGCCAGGCCATCTGTTGGAGTGCCGTACACCGCGACGGTTTCAGATCAGGATGGCGTTACCGGGCGCATCCGATGGAGATGGCATCGAGCCATGAACGCCAGCGATGAATTCGAGCGAATTGATGGAGCGACCCGGAGTTCGTATACACCAGTGGAGGATGATGAGGGCTACATCCTGCGCGCGACGGTTTCGTACGAAGACGACTTCGAAGTAAAGGCTTCAGCTTCAGAAATCAGCGCCGCAGTTGGCAGAAACGCTGAGCCGCAATTCGAATCAGCGTCCATCATTCTGACGGTTCCGGAGGAGGCGCCTGTCGGAACGGATGTTGGCGACCCGGTCTCAGCAACGGACAGTGATGATGACGACCTTACCTACGCCCTCTCAGGAGAGGATTCATCTTACTTTGAGGTCAACGATTCAAGCGGGCAGATCACGGTTGGGGCGCAAGCGCTGCCTGATTCAGAAACGAAAGCCGGCTATACCGTGATTGTTACTGCGACAGATGAAGCGGGGGCAACAGCGTCCATCACGGTGACGATTACAGCAAGAGTTTCAAATGCTCCACCAGAAATCAGCGGCTCCACCATTGTCATCTACGCAGAGAATGGCACGGCGTCTGTGGCAACGTACACAGCCACGGACCCGGATGATGATGGAATTACTTGGGGTGTTGGAGGGACCGACGCAGCGCGATTTCAGATGAGTGCAGCCGGCGAATTGATGTTTAATACACCGCCGGACTACGAGGATCCGGGTGATGCCAACAAGGACAACGTGTATGAAGTGACGGTCTGGGCGTCGGACGGGAACCTCTCCACCGAACTCGATATTGAAGTCACCGTCATCAACATCAACGAAGCTGCCTCGATCGAAGGCTCCGCGTCCATCACCTACCCCGAGAGCGGCACAACATCAGTGGCAACGTACACAGCCACGGACCCGGATGATGATGGGATTACTTGGAGCATTGAAGGACCGGACGCGGCACGATTCTCGATTAGTGAGATGGGAGAGTTGTCTTTCAACTCCTCGCCGGACTATGAGAAGGCGCGTGATGCGAACAAGGACAACGTCTATGAGGTGACGGTTACCGCATCGGACGGAAACCTCACCGTCGAATTGGATGTTAAAGTTACCGTCACGGATGTCGCTGAAACTATCAGCATTACCGGCCCTACCACTGTCAGGTACGTGGAGAATGGCACAGCGGCTGTGTCAACCTACGCGGCTACTGACCCGAATGGTGCCGGAGTCACGTGGGACACTACAGGAGCAGACGCCGCACGATTCGCGATTAGCGAGATGGGAGAGTTGTCTTTCAACTCCTCACCGGACTATGAGAAGGCGCGTGATGCGAACAAGGACAACGTCTATGAGGTGACGGTTACCGCATCGGACGGAAACCTCACCGTCGAATTGGATGTTGAAGTTACCGTCACCGATGTCGCTGAAACTATCAGCATTACCGGCCCTGCCACTGTCAGGTACGTGGAGAATGGCACAGCGGCTGTGTCAACGTACACAGCAACTGATCCGGAGGATGACGGAATAACGTGGGGGATTGAAGGAACTGACGCGGCACGATTCTCGATTAGCGAGACGGGGGAGTTGTCTTTCAACTCCTCACCGGACTATGAGAAGGCGCGTGATGCGAACAAGGACAACATGTATGAGGTGACGGTCACCGCATCGGACGGGAACCTCACCTCCGAACTGGATATTGAAGTCACCGTCACGGATGTCGATGAAGCTATCGGCATTACCGGCCCTGCCACTGTCAGTTACACGGAGAATGGCACGGCGTCTGTCGCAACCTACGCTGCCATTGATCTGGATGGCGATGGAATTACGTGGGGCATTGAAGGAATTGACGCGGCACGATTCTCGATCAGCGAGACGGGGGAATTGTCTTTCAACTCCTCACCGGACTACGAGGAGCCGCGTGATGTGAACAAAGACAACGTGTATGAAGTGACGGTCACCGCATCGGACGGAAACCTCACCGTCGAATTGGATGTTGAAGTTACCGTCACGGATGTCGCTGAAACTATCAGCATTATCGGCCCTGCCACTGTCAGGTACGTGGAGAATGGCACAGCGGCTGTGTCAACGTACACAGCAACTGATCCGGAGGATGACGGAATAACGTGGGGGATTGAAGGAACTGACGCGGCACGATTCGCGATTAGCGAGATGGGAGAGTTGTCTTTCAACTCCTCACCGGACTATGAGGAGCTGCGTGATGTGAACAAAGACAACGTGTATGAAGTGACGGTGAAGGCGTCGGACGGGGACCTCTCCACCGAGCTGGATGTTGCAGTCACCGTCACCGACGTCAACGAGGCCGCAATCATCACTGGCCACGCCACTGCCAGCTACACGGAAAACAGCACCACAACCGTAGCCGTGTACTCTGCCACGGATCCGGAGGCAGACGGAATTACGTGGGGCATTGAAGGGACAGACGCGGCACGGTTTCAGATGAGTACAGCAGGGGAATTGTCGTTCAACTCGCCACCAGACTATGAAGATCCGAGCGACGGCAACAAGGACAACATCCATGAGGTGACGGTCACCGCGTCGGATGGGAACCTCACTGCCAAACTGGATGTCGAAATCACCGTCACTAACATCAACGAGGCCATGTTGATTGAGGGCTCAACGACCATCAACTACCCCGAGAACGGCACAGCATCTGTGTCAACTTACACGGCTACTAACCCGAATGGTGCCGGAGTCACGTGGGACGCTACAGGAAAAGACTCAGCACGGTTTCAGATGAGTGTAGCAGGGGAGTTGAAGTTCAACTCGCCACCGGACTATGAAAATCCGAGCGACGGCAACAAGGACAACTTGTACGAGGTGACGGTCACCGCATCGGACGGAAACCTCACCGTCGAATTGGATGTCGAAATCACCGTCACTAACATCAACGAGGCTGCAATTATCACTGGTCCCGCCACTGCCAGCTACACGGAAAACAACATAACAACCGTAGCCGTGTACTCCGCCAAGGATCCGGATGGAGATGGAATTACGTGGGGCATTGAAGGAACTGATGCGCCGCGATTCTCGATCAGCGAGACGGGGGAGTTGTCTTTCAATTCGCCGCCGGACTATGAAAATCCAAATGATGCCAACAAGGACAACTTGTACGAGGTGACGGTCACTGCGTCGGACGGGAATCTCACCATCAAACTGGATGTTGAAGTCACCGTTACTAACGTCAACGAGGCAGCTTCAATCACAGGGCCTGTGTCCGTCACATACATAGAGAACGGCACAGACGCTGTAGCAAAGTACACCCTTGTTGACCCTGATGGACGAGACGATAATCCGATCGGCTGGGAGATTGTCGGTACTGATATGGCTCATTTTGTGATCGACAATCAAGGCAAGCTGGCTTTTATGGAGTCTCCCAACTTTGAAAACCCTCTCGATGCGGACGCCGACAACGCCTACCTACTTCGGATTGTTGTGGATGACGATGGTAATGAAAGTGGTCTGGATGTGGTTGTCGAGGTCACAGATGCGAATGACAGGCCTCGCTTCCCGTCTAGGGCGATCGTCACTGAGATTCCAGAGAATTCATGCCCGGGCGCCTATACCCTTTATCGAGGGATTGGAGTCGACCCGGACACAAGAGCAGACGAGGATGGAGACTCCCTAACTTATGCACTGTCAGGACCCGATGCACAGACATTCGTGATTCATCCACCCACCGGCTATGTGACACTGGGCCCCGGCACACTCCTGGATTTCGAGACCTCGCGAAAGCCATTTCAGCTGCGTGTGTCCGTCTCCGATGGACGCGACGACCTTGGGGATGCTGAGAGAGAATTCAAAGCGGACGATCACCTCGATCTCACCGTAATCATCAAGGATGTTGACGAACCGCCGGTTTTTAACGAAGCCCAACTCATCGTGGATTCGTGTGGTAATCCTGTAGGACATGAACCTGGGCAGTTGCGGAGGACGGTGATGGCCGGCGTTCGCGGTGGAAGTCATGTGGAGGCCGCGCTCTCAGTGATAGATCCGGAGGGAAAATCTGTCCATTTCAGGATTGTTAGTCAATCAGATCAGGGAGCCTTCATCGTCGATTCAAAGTCTGGGCAAATCATGGCTGCGCCCGATTTTTCACCGCGAGACGCGCGGCGTGTCTATACACTCCGCGTCGCCGCAATGGATGGGGAGTTGGAGTCTCAGATTGAAGTCCGTATTGCCGTAATGAAAGCGCCAAAACCTGCGCCAGACCGCGATGTAGAGGATTCATCTACACGCAACCCGGAATCTGCGAATGATGCCGAGGAATCAACACCCGTGCAAAGTGATGAGACTTCAAGTGATTCGCCACCCCTTGATGGAAACACCGCGGAGTCTGCCTCCACACGCAACACTCTTAACCGGCCACCCGTACATTTCAAACACGTAGAGCCTGTATTTGTGCCCGTACCTCGCGCGGTGCAAACACCGCTCTTCGGCAGATCAGAGGTTCAGGATCAGACCGGTCATGCCCGGCTGATTGCCCCAGCGGGCACACTCGCAGTTCCATACCAGGTTCGCCTGACACAGGATGAGGCCGCATGCGTTCCCCTAAACGGGGCAGCCCCACTGTTGAGATGTATGTGTGTCTCGGTGGAGTTCTTTGACGTGGCGGGTGAACCTTTGGCGCAGGAATCCCTCAATCGGCCAGTGCTGCTCGAGATCGTCTTGAGAAGGCAGCACGAAACGGAGGGCTCCGAAGGAGAGAATGGGCATGTAGAAATCGGCCACGACTCGGTCAAGATGATGATGAGGCAGGACGATGAGCGAGAGTGGGGATATGTACACGCAAGCCTGAGAGAACCGGCAGACGGCTCGTCAATCCTGATGGCACAGGTGAGATTACCAGGGCAGTACGTGGCGCTAGTGACCGAATCTAGGGCTGAAACAGAGAATCCTGCCAGTGCCGAGCCCCGGCATTTCCCGAAGCCCGCGATTGCCCAACAGGCGCAGAATACGGTTTCAAACAATACCCGAAAGCGCACCGTATCGTTTGTCTATGATTCCTTCGCTGCACTGCCTCAGTCACAACCGGCACCAGTTGTCTCAACTGAACCTCAGGCGTGGCAAATTTCGCGTCTGCTGATTGCGCTACTATTGGACGTGACGGTTGCGCTTTCCGCCGGCATTGTTCTTCAACGCATCACTTTCCGACGGCACTAGACGACCGCGGAGGTGTTGATTGACCGGACGGACTCTATCCCATCCCGCCATCGAAGTTATGGGTCTCCGAAAGTCGTACGGCAGCTTTGAAGCCGTTAAAGGTGTTGACCTGCGTGTCGAGACTGGAGAAGTGTATGCCCTGCTTGGGCCGAACGGGGCAGGTAAGACGACGACGGTCGAGATTCTTGAAGGCCACAGGGACCGAAGCGCAGGAACAGTTGCGGTTCTGGGACATGATCCTGCGCGAGGTGTGAGAGAATTTCGCGAACGTATAGGCATTGTCCTGCAGACGACGAGTGTTGATCAGTATCTGTCCGTTTCGGAAACGGTGAACCTTTTTCGCGGCTATTATCCCGACCCGTTGCCACTTGACGTGGTTCTTGAAGTGACCGGCCTGACCGAACAGGCCCGCATTCGCGTCGGCAAACTCTCGGGCGGCCAGCAGAGGCGGCTTGACGTAGCCGTTGGGCTGGCCGGAAACCCTGAGCTGCTATTTCTCGATGAGCCGACGACCGGCTTTGACCCGTCGGCTCGCCGCGGCGCCTGGGACATGGTGAAGAACCTCCAAGAACTCGGCAAGACAATCCTGCTTACGACGCACTACATGGAAGAAGCCGAGTACCTGGCGGACCGGGTAGGGATCATGGTCGAGGGCCGCGTTGTGGTTGAGGGCTCGCCACAAGAAATTGCAGGAGCCAACAGCTCCACCCTGATTCGATTTCGGCTGAACGAAAATGTCTCCGCTCTGCCAGATGATTTTGGAGCGCAGGCGGCCAATGGGGCAGGGGTCTATGAAATCCGCACGACAACGCCAACGATCACCTTGCATCAGCTGACATCCTGGGCAACTGACCAGAGTGCCGAGCTTGAGGAACTAACTGTTACCAGACCGTCGTTGGAGGATACATTCCTCGATGTGACGCGAGGGCACGCGGGCGACGAAGGGAATGGGAAATGAGAACCATCGCCCTCGCTCTGAGGCAGGCACGCTATCAGAACACGGCCTTTTGGCGAAATCCCGCTGCGGCTTTCTTCACCATTGTGTTCCCGCTTATGTTCCTGGTTATCTTCAATCTGCTGTTCGGCAGCAACGAAGTCCAGTTCGAGGGCGGCAGAGCAAGTTTATCGACGTTCTATGTTCCGGGCATCGTCGTCTTCGCATTAGTGGGTGCCTGTTACAACAACATCGCGATGACCCTTGCCTTTAGCCGCGACAACGGCCTCCTCAAGCGGATTCGCGGCACGCCGCTGCCGCCGGGGTCGTTGATTGCGGGCTATGTGATCCATTCCGTGTCGGTCGCTATTCTGCTTGTCATCATTGTTTTGGCTGCCGGCGTTGTGGTCTATGACGTGGATCTACCAACCTCGCGCATGGCCGCGTTCATCGTGACATGCATTGTTGGCGCAGCAACTTTCTGCGCCCTGGGTGTGGCAGTGGCAAATCTCATTCCGAATGCGGACGCCGCACCCGCGATTGTGAATGCGAGCATTCTGCCTCTGCTGTTCATTTCCGATGTCTTTATTCCGATGGACGATGCCCCGGCGTGGCTGACCAGGTTCGCGGACATCTTTCCGGTGCGCCACTTTGCGACGGCCATGCATGAATCGTTCCATCCATTTAGCACCGGCTCCGGGTTCGAGCCAATAAGCCTGGCGGTTATGACTGGATGGCTGATCGTGAGCGTCCTGCTGGCCGTGCGATTCTTCAGGTGGGAGCGACGGCGTTAGGGCGAGGTCACGACGACGCTGCGCCAACGGGATTCGGCAGCTATTCTTCGTCGTCTTCTCGTCCTAGGAAGACCTGCGTGAGGATATCCGACTCTTCGATTTCAGTAGGAGTGCCCTCAAAGGCCACACGTGCCTTGTCCAGAATGTAGCCGCGGTCAACGATATTTAGAGCGCCCCTGATGTTGTGCTCCACGAGCACGATCGTTGTGCCGAATGTCCTGCTTATTTCCGTGACCCTCTGAAATACTTCCGAGACGATGATGGGCGCGAGACCGAGCGTCGGCTCATCCAGCAGCAGAATCTCCGGCGATGACATAAGGCCGCGTCCCAGCGCGAGCATCTGCTGCTGCCCGCCGGACATGGCGCTTGCCGGATCGCGCCGCTTTTCGCGCAGGATGGGAAAGAAATCCATGACGGCATCGAGTCGTCTGTTTCGCTCCGCATTATCGTGGACGTGCATTCCACCAAGTTCCAGATTCTCCTCCACGTTTAGATGTGTGAAGACACGGCGGCCCTGCGGAACCAGGGAGATGCCGCGCTTGACGATCTCATGCGTTGGTGAATCCAGGACATCGTTGTGCCATCGGATCAGTCCCGTTGAGACAGGCGCCATTCCCATGACGGCCTTGAGAATAGTGGACTTACCCGCCCCGTTGGGTCCCATGAGCGCAACGACTTCACCGGGGTGAATCTGCACCGAAACGTGGTCAAGGGCGATGACCGCGCCATAGTGCACGGACACGTCACTCAATTCGAGCAACGGCGAAGCACCTGCATGCTCCGCTACTCTCTCGGGTTGACTCTGTGCCGTCATGTTCGCTTCACCGCCCTCAGTTGCCCAGATACGCTTCAATGACCGCCGGATCGTTCAGAACGCGGTCGGGCTGTCCGCGTGCCAGGAGTCGCCCGCTGTCCATGACGATGAGATAGTCGGAGAGCTCGCGCACAATGCCCATGTTGTGAGACACGAAGATAATCGTCCTGTCGTATTCCTGCAGTTCCCGAATAACACCCTTGACGACCTCAATCATGTGAAGAGCAAGCCCGGCGAAAGGTTCGTCAAAGAGGTAGATCTGCGTGTTCATCGCCATGAGGCGGCCTACCTCCAAGAGCTTTCGTTGACCGTATGACAGTTCTTCAGCCAAGTCGTTGCGCTTTTCCCACAAGCCCACAACGTGCAGGATTCTTTCTGCACGCTCCCTGTGTTCCTTGCGAGCTCTCTGGAAGAGCGAAAGTATGGGCGATCTCTCCGTCATTACCACGTATAAGTTGTCCAACACACTTATCTGCTCGAAGAGTCGCACGTCCTGGAATGTTCGGGTCAGTCCAATGTTGGGAGAGTCGTATGGCCTGATCACTCGAAGGCGCTTTGGTCCGACAACAACCATCCCACCGTCAAGAGGAAGAGTTCCGCTGAGGACGTTGATCAGAGTGGACTTGCCGGAACCGTTGGGGCCGATAATGGCCGTGATGAGACCGCGCGGAATGCTTATCGACAGCCGGTCGACCGCACTGATGCCGCCAAAGTGCTTCTCAATGTCGAGTGTCTGAAGGACGAAAGAACTCTCGATTGAGTGTCTTTCACTTGTCGTCATAGCTTGAACCGTCCTGCGACTCCTTGCGGCCTGAACAACATCAGTAATACCAGCAGTGTTCCGAGTATGATCTGCCGTACCTGGCCCACGTGCTCCGGCGGCAGAAACGGTACAAAGCGCACTCCCTCCTCAAGAAGCACGAAGGCCAACGCGCCGAGTAGTGATCCCCAGATGCTGGCAAGCCCCCCAAGGATCACGATGGCAACAAGCAGAATCGATTCAAGTAGGATGAAGGAGTTGGGGTCCACAAAAGAGGTGTACGTAGCGAGCATTGCCCCTGCTAACCCGGCCATCATCGCGGAAATCACCCAGATGGCCAGCTTGTAGCGGGATGAACGGTAGCCGAACACCTCAATGGCATCTTCGTCCTCTCGCACGGCCTTGAGCACTCGGCCGAATGAGGACGTCACGATGAGCCACGATATGCCGACGATGATGGCGAGGAATGCCAGCGTGAGCAACAGAAACTCAAGATCGTCGTTGACGGTGTATCCGAAGATAACGGGCTTCGGAATCTGGTGAATGCCGAAAGGCCCTCGCGTCACCCATTGCCAGTTGACGAATACGTTGTAGGCGATAATGGCGAATCCGAACGACACGAGAACGTAAACATCGTCACGGAACCGGCTGAACGCCACGCCAACAACAAAAGCGACCACTCCACACAGCACGACTGCCACGGGCAGCGCGGCAAAAAACGGCCACGCGAAGATTTGAATGATCTCTCCCTCCAAAAGCTCTTGTCGTGGGTTGGCCGTCAATACAGCGACCGTGTAAGCGCCGATGCCATAAAAGCCCACGTGGCCGACAGAGAGCAGGCCTGTGTAGCCGAGAACGAGGTTCAGGCTGACGGCCAACATTGCCCAGATGGCGAAAACCGTCATCAGGGTGATGGAGAACCCTGTGCCGCGTGTCAGCATGAACGACGCTGCCGCCAGCACCACAATGACGGTTGCCCAGATTTCCAGGTGGTTGCGCAAGGAGAACAAGAGCGTCTGCGGCAGACGTGAAAGGCCCTGCGAGAATTCCTGCTGACGTATCTGCATCGTCGTTCCTAACGCCTCGGTATGATTCCTCTTGGCCAGAAGGATAGGAACAGAATGAGGAGGACGAGAGCGACGCCGTCCTGCCACTCTCCGGGGATGTCCCAGATGCCGAACTGCTCTACGACGCCCAATAGGAACCCGCCAAGAATCGCTCCGTAGAGATTGCCAATGCCGCCAACCACCGATGCAATCCAACCCTTCAACAGGAGTTCCAGGCCCATCCGGGGCTGTATCGCGATGTCCTGACCCGTAAGTATTCCGGCGAACGCCGCATACATCGCTCCAATAAAAAAGACGATCGCAACTATCGCCGTTGTGTTGATACCGACAATGCGCGCGACCTGTTCATCGTCACCGATGGCGCGGATGATTTTGCCGAGCGGTGACTTGTGGATGAGGAACCACAGCAAGATAAACCCAACGATTGCACAGCCTATGGCGAACAGTGCAAATGCTTTGAATGTGGCACCGCCCAGTGTCAACAAATTATTGCCGAACGAAGCAGGCAACGGGTGTGTTGTGTTGGAGAACGTCATGACAAGAATTGCTGTGATGGTCAGCAATACCCCAAGTGTCGCAACAAGCATGATCAGGGTTGAGCGAGCCCGGATGAGAATGAAGGCATACAACCCACGGTAGAGCGCAAGGCTTATCGCTCCTGCAAGTAAACAGGAAATAAGCCAACTGATGTAGAGGCGCGACTCCGGAGTTGAGGCGAGTATGATAGCTGCCGCTGCCCCGACAACAAGTCCAATCGCGGCGCTCAAAATAGTTACCCATCGGCCGGATGCAGCTGAACTGGAGACTAATCGACCCAGTGCCCAATAAAGAGCCACCCCAATCGTGGCGGTGGTGATGAGTGCTATCAGTGGGGCGGCGGTTTGATGGAGATCGTCGGGGTTCTGGAGCAGGATCGTTGTATAGCCGCCGGCGCCAATCGCAATCAAGAGATACGCTGCCCGGACAAACGGGGTAGAGTAACGGTCCCGCAACCGTTCGAAGAATGCAGTGTGTAGCGCCCACGCGATGACTCCGGCAACAATGACGCCGAGCACGATGTTCAGGCCGATATTTGCAGGGTCGTAGGCAGTGTCCGTTGCTTGTCCGGCCCTGAGATAGAAGACAGCGTACGCCCCGATTGCCGCCGCCGCGCCATAGTAGAGGTCAAAGAACCACACCGTGCTGTAGACAAGCGTGAATCCGAGTGCGAGGAGGGCATACACTGCGCCCACATTCAGGCCGTTGATGGTGAATTGCAGGGCTTGATCGGGCGACTCGCTAACTTTCCACCCGATGTATGCGACGGCCGCAAGCGTAAGCGTGATTGCAAGAATCAGAGTGGGCCTGCCGGGACGCGACAGGATTTCCATGCAGTGGGGCCTCCGGTTCAGCTTTCACTCCCATCGTAACAGAGAGAGTGGAGCGAACCGGAAATCAGCGAGCTCGGCGTATCTTGCGCACTGAATCAATGCGGTCGAGGGCGATGCGCCGCGCCGCCTCATCTGTGGAGATACTCTCCGCCTTTGCGTTTCCGTAGACGGTTGTCAAGGTGTTGTAGATCTGCCCCGTCTTGCGGCGCGCCTCCTCGGCACTGTAGCTGCGCCCAATCTCATGGAACACGTTGATGACGCCGCCTGCGTTGACGATGTAATCAGGCGCATAGAGTATGTCCCGCGCGGCAAGGTCGTCAGCGTGGCGCGGCTCAAGAAGCTGATTGTTCGCCCCGCCACAGACAGCCTTGCACCGCAACTGTGGAACCGTCTCATCGTTCAGTATTCCGCCGAGCGCGCACGGTACAAAGATGTCGCACTCGTAGTTGAATACTTCATCCGGGCTGATGGGGACGAGGCCAAATTGGTTCTGCGCCCGCTCCACTCGATCCTGGTCAATGTCCGTTCCGTAGATGACGGCACCCTCTCCTTTGAGATAGGGCAGGAGATAGTTTCCGACCTTTCCCAGGCCCATGAGGACCACGCGCATTCCACTGAGATCATCCGAACCCCAGAGGTATTGGGCAGTGGCCAGCAGACCCTGGTAGAGACCGTACGATGTCATGGGAGACGGGTCGCCGCTGCCACCGGATTCAGGGGGGAGGCCGGTGACATAGTTTGTCTCCCGTGCCACCCACTGCATATCTGCCGTCGTCGTGCCGACATCCTCCGTGGTGATGTACTTCCCGTTGAGAGAGTCCACCTTGGTTCCGAAAGAACGGAGGAGGGCCTCTGTCTTGTCCCGAGCAGCGTTGCGCATGATGATTGCCTTGCCACCGCCAAGATCAAGGCCGGCCGCTGCGGATTTCAGCGTCATAGCCTCGGATAGCCGCAGCACGTCCATGATGGAGTCCTGCTCCGTGGCGTGCGGCCAGATGCGAAGGCCGCCCAGCGCGGGGCCGAGCGTGGTGTCATGTATGGCGATTGCACCGCGGAGGCCGGTGGAGGCATCCCCGAACACCATCAACTGCTCGTGGCCGTGCTCCTCCATGTAGCTGACGTAATCGCTCATTGTCGCCAGCCCTTTCGGGTGTGAATCACCAATCGGTCATAACGGGAACGTATTGTCATCTATGCCTTTGTGCCTTCGCTGACGAAATTGACAAAACTGTCGAGTGAGCCAGCAACATGTTCCAGGACATCCTTGACGGATTGATCTTCGTGTGAGCGCGCAAGATCGTCGTCATCAACGCGCAAAAGGGCTCCATTAAGCGCTCCGAAGGCCTGCGCACCCTGCTCCAGAATGGCGAGAGCCTCGCTCTGTCCAGAATGGCCCGTAACATCCAGAATCTTGTTGATGTGATTCACGTGCTCGCGGGTGTGGTTGGCTGCCCCATAGAGAAGATTACGAACGGGAGTGGGCCGGCCACCATATCCGGGGATTTCCTTGTCGAGGTCTTCATTGCTCAGCTTCACTGCGGCTTCTGCGAGCGCTGCGTAGCTGGAAGCCAGTCGGTCGATCAGTGCCTGTGTGTCTGTACGTGCCATTTTGTTCGTCCTCCCCAATGGTTGATGTGTTCTATGGCCATGCTATTCATGCGGCCAAATCAATCGTAGTGAATGCGCCGCGCCGCGTCCATATGGCAGGAAGAAGGAGAAGTCAGGAGTCCGTGGTGTCCGGTGTCCCCTCCACTTTCTTCTGGAGACTGTCCATCCAGGATTCTGTGATGCGGCTGATCATCGGTCGCAGTCCGGTGACGCCAAGCAGCTGAGGGGCGGGTCCATCAAAGACTTCCTCAGATGTCATGATCGTGCCGTCTCGATCGGGTGTAAACGTCCAGGTGTGGATGCTTGTAACGCCGAAACGTCGGCCTGTCCATGCAATGCTGTGAGGCAGGTCAACGTTCACGATTGTGACATCAACGCCCAGAGTTGCCGGCCCGAAGCCCATTGCCATGCGCAACCGCGCTCCGTCTGTCCAGGCCTCACCTTCGACCCAGCTCGCGCCGCGAAAAGTGGGGATCCAGCTTGGCCACCCCATGACATCGGCAAACTGTTCCCACACCTTCTCCGGCGGGGCTGCGATCCGATTGAAATGCTTGACTTCTAGTGCCATCAGCTACGCTCCACATGTGCTAATTCAGACTGCCGCTTGAGAGATGCCAGCCAGCCACGTGACATGGCTTGAATAATGGGCCGGGGATAGAAGATACGCACTGGCAGATAGGGGCTGTGAAAAGTCTTTTGATCTGTAACGTGTGTTGTAGAACCACCACCGTGTTCTTCAAATGTAAATCGCCGTGTTCCCGTAACGGATAACACTGTTGATTCCCACGTCACAGCATCCTGGCCAAACTCTGTGACGAAGACGCTGAACCCTACAGGCCAGCGCGCCATGCGGAGCGTCATGTGAAATCCGGAGCCGATTGCCCACGGCAAACCACTCATCCAGGCCGCATCCCGACATACGCTATTCCATTCCGGCCAGGATTCCAGATCGTCAAAGACTGCGCGAACAGACTCCGGCGGAGCGATGATCTCCGTCGATTCCCGAAGCACGAGAGTACGCACAGGGGGGGGCATCAATTAGCCTCTATTGCCTCGTTTCCCGTAACACGACCCGAATCCACTAGGGATGCAGTAAGGAGGTGTAGATAAATCATGCCACCAAATGGCTGCCACGTCTCTAGAATATGGCTTACGTCGTCGTAATTGAGACGATGATCAAGCTTCAGCCATTGTTCCAGGTGTTTGCGCACGCCCACGTCATCGCCTGGAAAGATGCTCAGGCGGCCGTCCCCGCGAAGCAGGGCATATTCGGCAGACCATCGTCCCACACCGTACAACTGACGCAACCTCTCGACAGCTTCGTCATCGTTTAGGCCATTGATGATTGAATGCTCCAACTCGCCCTGAACTGCTAGCGCTGAGAGCTCAACCATTGCACGGGCCTTCTGGCGGCTGTATCCAAGATCAATGAGGTCCTGCGCAGACAACTGCGCCACATTTTCCGGGAGAGGAAAAGACACCGAATCCTCCATACGCGCGCCGCACGTGTTTGCAAGCCGCCCAAGAATCCGGAGTCCCGCAGTCAGAGTGATTTGTTGGCAAGTGATCGCGTTAGTTAGCGCTTCAAATAAGGTGGAATAGCGCGGAGGCTTCAAGCCCGTCAGCTTGGTCGCCAAAGGGGAAAGCGTGGCGTCAATTGATGCCATGCGGTGGAATTTCGACAGATCAACATCTGTTCCCAAGAGGCCGTGCAGAACCGGCTCAACTGCCCCTCGAATGGCGTCATCTGTGATTTCTGTGGATTCTACATCCACAGTGACACTGACACGAAGCAGGGGAGTGTCAATTGGCCCTGTCTGCGACACAGAAACGTCAATTGGTCTGCCATCGTGAATGATCAGGCGGCTGTACGTTCCGTTGCCTGAGTCCCAGCGATCCCACGTGTTGTCCTCACGACGCTTGAGCGCCCATGCAGTCAGATCGAGGCGGTAAGGGGGCAGTGGGGTGAGGTCAAACTCAAGGCGGCGCATGAAACCATTATGGCGTTCACGCGCCGCGATTCGTCGATTGCCTATTGCCAGAGGGTAAGGATGAGAGCAATGACAATAAGGGATATAGAATTCTCAGCCGCGTTGATGATGTACAGCTTGAGCGGACGTCCCTCAAAGATGTACCCGGTGGCCATCGGTGCAAGAACAAGGCCGACTGCGGCGAGCGCTCCAATCACAAGTCCACCGACAAAGGTGTCCGCACCGGTGAGTTGAACAAGGACGGCGATGGTGGTGACACTGAGGAGAGCGCCGATTATGGCCACTGCGAAAGCTCGTAGATGTCCCTCGCGCGCGTTGATATCTTCAACTGTGATTCCAAGCGCGTCCATCCATGCGTTTCCAACTGCGAACGGCATGTAATACAACATCCCGAAAGCCATCGCAAAGATGGTCGCGGCCACAACCGCCAGCCAATTGATGGCCCCAAAGTCGATGCTAAGGCTGCCTGCTTCAATCATTTCCCAACTCCCGAATCCAATTCCTCTTGCTTCATGCTAATTGAATAGCTCGTCGCGTTCCTGAGCAAAGGCGGCGGATGATTCGATGGCATCCGTAACGGAGAACGCGGCGTAGGATTCCGCTGAACCATACTCTCGTGTCTGGACGACAACCGGCATCGGAAGCGCGTCGCCCATCAGCAGTGCCTGCTGCCGACTCTCCAAGCGGGCGAGGACGTTGCGCAGCTTGGCACGTTCAGACATACCGGCTAGGATCGCTTCGATGTCGCGCTCGCTGTCCAACAGGCAAACCAGCTTCGTGCCGATCTGTGAGAGAACCTCGTCATGGATACTGCTGGGGCGCTGATCCACCACAAGGAGCGTGACGCCGTGCTTGCGGTCTTCGCGCGCTATCGTCCCAAATATTGCCTGGCTTGCAACGCTGCGGCTCAGGAACTTGTGGGACTCCTCGATGGCGATGACAAGAGGCGCCGGCTCCTCACCGGCCTCGCCCAGGGTCCGCTCGGAGCGGCTGACGTATTGCTCATGGATTCGGCGTGTCAGAAGATTGGCTGCAAGCATATACGCGAGTTCGTGCCGACCGTACTGTCCAAACTCCAGGACGACGGACATTCCTTTCTGCAGATAGTCCACGATACTCCGCACTGAGCCGCTTCCGGAGTCCTTTGTGATGAAACCGAATCGTTCGAATGCGCGGAGTCGGCGTTGAAGAGCCTGCATCGTGCCCTCGTGCTCGCCAATCTCATTTCGTAGTTCGGACATAGCGTTGCCGTCCAAAGCGAGAAATTCAGTGAACCATCTGTTGCCATATTTGCGGTGGAGGCGGTAGGGCAGTTGGCGCCCCGCGTCAGTCAGTCCCAACGCCTCGGAGAGCGCTTCGATATCCTCCGGCTCGATTTCGCCATGGCCTATCCGAATCTCACCATCCGTGGGAACGCCCCGTCGATCCGACGCCGCCTTGTCCAGGGTGAGTACGACGATGCGGCTTCCAAAGAGCTGTTTGAGCCCCTTGACCTGCCGTGCGCGCTCACGGTCCGTGCCTGCCCAGCCGTACTCGTTGTGCATGTCAAAGACGAGAACACCGGCCTCTCTGGACTTCACAAGTCCTGCAAGCAGTTGCCTCACGAGGAATGTCTTTCCGGTGCCGGACTTGCCAAAAACACCGACGGAGCGCTCGGCAACTTTCTTAAGGTCGAGAACGATGTCAACGTTTTCCATGGCAAGCGGTTGGCCTATTCCCAGATGGGTTTCATCCTCTTCGCCGAAAACGCTTCTGATGTCCTCCATATTTGCGTCAACAGCACGAGAGAAATGACGAGGAACTGTTCGCACGGGCCGCGATTCGCCGGTTGCCGGGTCGATGATCAGAGTAGGTAGCACGTCTACGATGCCGTAGTAGGCAGTTCCTTCCAGGACGTCCGAAACGAACGGGTCGTCCAAATCAGGGACGATTGTCTCAACCGATCTGTCAATAGATTCCAGCCTGATGTCTGTGATCATGCCGAATGAGCGGTTGAACTGTCCGTCAATGGAGACGTACGCCCCGACTGCGATGTCCTCAACGGACCGTGTACGTGACAGCCTGACCTGCACGCCTTGGCTGAGCGAGCCGCTGATGACAACACCAACCTCGCGTTCTCCCGTGCTTCCTATGTGTCCGTTGGATGTCATGTCGTTTCAATACCGCCGGAGATGTGCGCGTCGGCATTGGCGAGCCATGCGCGCGTATAGTCAGTGAACTCTTCGAGCAGACGCGTTGTGATGTGGTCTTGCTGGTACACCATGAACAAGTCTCTCTCCAACGTCACGCCGTCCAGCGACACAGTAGCGATTGTTCCGGCCCTCTCGGCATGTCGTGCAGCGAGGGCGGAAACGAATGACACGCCCATGCCGGCCTCCACTCCATTGATGACGGCCTGCGTAGATCCCAGGACAGCTGTGGGCATCCACTGGTGTGCTTCAACGCCGGAGTCGGCGAGAATGCGCTGGATTGATGCCATCGTGCCGGAGCCTGGCTCGCGGGCAATGAACCTTTGAGCACTCAGTTCGTCGACGGCAACCGAGGATCTGCTAGCAAATTGGTGGTTGGCCGGTACGACAAGAACGAGTGTGTCCTTATAAATTGGCTCTTGAGTCAGTGTGGATCGGCGGGACGGGGCGCCGGTGAAGCCCACGTCGCTTGTGCCGCTCTCCAGCTCGCTTATTACCGCTTCCGTGTCGCTCACGGTAAGAGCTGCAGTGACGTTCGGATGAAGAGCCGTGAAATCGGCCAAAAGGCTGGGGAGCAAGAACTCGCCAGGGATCGTGCTTGCAGCGAGGCGCAGGGCCCCGGTGAGGTCGTGTGCAAGGCGAGCGATGTCCTCTCGCATCTCCGTGTGAGCAGCGGCAATGCGCTCTGCGTGACGAAGAAAAGCCTCGCCGTGTGGAGTGAGGCGCGCTCGGGGACCTCCCCGATCCAACAGCCGCGCGCCAAGTTCCCGTTCGAGGCGCTGTACGTGGAGGCTGACAGCAGGCTGGCTGATGTTGAGTGCGGCTGCTGCTTCTGAAAAGCTGCCATATTTGATGATTTCTAGAACGGTGCGGATGTGTGAGATATCCATATTCTTCCCGCGTCCTAACTCTCTCTCCTGGAAGAGGCAACTGCTTGCTCTCCTGATGGAGAAGGGCGGATCTTGGCGAGGACGGTTTGGAGAGCGCGCATATCGTCCCGCATGAAGTGAACGAGGCGGCGGCCCGTCTCACGCAGGTAATCCTCTTGTGCCTGTGTGGAGCCCTGAACGCTTGCCAGCGTCCGGATGGCGGCGGGCAGAAACTCGTTTGTCGCGTCCAACCGTGCTGCGGCAATGTTCTGTAGCGTTAGGGGGTCGCTCGCAAGGTCAGTGATGTCCTGCACGCCGCCCGGGTAAACGAATGCGTGCAGCCGTGGAGGGCGTGGTGGCAGGTAGGCGTACAGTCGATCCTCAGCACGGTGCGCGACGATAACGGCAGAAAATGTGGTGCGAATAAGGCGTGAAATCTCGGGGTGTCGGTCGTAAAATTCATCCTCGGATTCATAATCTGCGCCGCGTGCCGTTGGCCGTCGGCCCGCGTCCCGGGGAGTCGTTTCCGCTGATGACACAACGGCAAGGATATCAATACCCGATTCACGGATAACGGCGACTGAGCCGAGGGCGGGAGGTGTGTGGAGCAGTTGAGCCTCCGCCACGAAACCGCCGGTGTTGGCCTCAATGACCTCCCCGATGCGGCCAAGTTGCACGCCGTCGTCCATGTTTCGCTCAGAAATGTCGCCTGTCATGACGAAATCATAGCGAACGTTGACGCTTGGCTGCTGACTTTGCGGAAATTCGATTTGGCGCGGAGCGATTCATTGCTTCGTTGTTGAGCAATTGTCTGAATAATTCACGATCATCGGCTCGAACGACGGCTTCCTCATGGGCCTCTGCCAATGCAAGTGGATAATCGTCTCCGAGTTGGATTTGGTCGCACAGGAGAGTGTGCAAGAGGTCTATGCGATTTAGGGACCATTGGGGAAATTCAACTCGGGCGAGCTCTTCGCTAGCTGCAATATAGAAGAAGTGTGGGAGGTGCCCCCCGTATCCTGCAATTTCATCAGCCGTACTTCGCAAAACTCCCGAACGGTCTCCTACATTATCGAGTAGTTCTTCGAAGATGTCTCGATCACGGACACGAGCGACCTCATCGCATGGTCGTTCTCCTTCAGCCTTGTCACGGCAATATGAGCTGCAATTTGGAGTATCAAATGGGCAGATTGCAATTCTTAGGGCGTTGACTACTTCACGGGCGCGCGGGCGGGAGATGTAGGAAGCGACTACGAATTCTCGCTGTTTGGAAACCTCCTGCAGGCGGGATAGAGCGTCGAGATATTGGCTGCGAACGTCCGGGTCGGCAATGTTATCTGCTTCAGAGATACGCCATTGTGTTAGAGAGCCGTCGAGAAGACCGATAGCAGGAACGTTTTCCGGCAGTTGTTCTGCCATGTCTGCAAGGGCGCTAACTTCAGCAGTGTCTCGGCGGGCAGCAATTACAGATGAGCCGATAACATGTTCGCGACCGGGACGGCGGCGTCCTCCAAGTTCCAGATCTTCTTGCTTGTAGTATGTCTGAGCCTGGCTTTCGATTACGGCATCCGGTGATTGTCCGTAGCGAATGAATACCCGACCAGTGTTTATCAGATAGGCGTCAAATGGCGAATCCCTGTCAATCTCAATCTGGGAACCATCAACTGCCAGAACGATATAGTCGCGCGGCGGGGCAAGAGGAGTATGACTAGTTGTAAGTGGCTCAGTCACTCCGGGAACCAGCCATGAGTAAACACTTCGTTGGGATTCGAGTTTGTCGTTCAATTGGCTAAAGGCGTTCGGTTTGGAGTAGGTATGTGCAGCTTGAATAGCAGAATTGAGACGGCGACTGAATTCGCCCTGTTGAGTATCTAGATATTCCGCAAGCTCGCCGACTTGCCGCGAGAGTTGTAGACGATCAATAGGCATAAAGCACCTAAGCGAGAACCCGATCGTCGCCAATACGACGGGTTAGGCGTCGAGAATCCATACTCTGCAATAGCGGCAGTATGTATTTTCTGCTGCTACCTAGTAAATCACGCGCTTCAGAGACAGTAATTTTACCGTTGATTTGAATGTACTCGATGACCTGGGCGGTGATGTTCTGGTAGGCCTCGGCGTCGTAGACGATACCCTCTCCGATGGGGACTACCTCCCCCGCATCTGTCAAGAATCCCAATAGCTCAGGATCGATTACTACCCCTGTTGGTGGATTGTTACCTTTTTCACGAAGTTGGGCAACAAAAGCGTCCGCAACGGCGCGTTCGGGTGCTTTAAGGGCGGGTGAGTGATCCGGCAGGCGGACGGTTGCGCCCTCGTCGATCAAAATGCTCTCGGTCTGCATGAGGGCAAGGATTTTGGGGAAATTGTCGGGCTGCGCCCGGAGTCGGCTGCGGAGGTCTTCTCGTGACGCGCCTCGGCGGAGGGGAAACGACTTGTGGTAGGCAGCCAGCTGACCCAGGGCGGCGGACGTGAGGGTGTTCCATCCGCCCCGTGAGTAGAGGAGTCGGTTCGCGCCCTCGCCGACGACAATGATGCGGCTTTCGTCTTGCAACCGGGCGACGTGGTCGCGAGTGTCTTGATCCGAGAGGGCTGAGCGGCGCGCCAGCTCGGCGACGGCCAGTGGGCCGCCGGAATCCAGGGTTCGAAGGATGACCTCCGAGGGGTCGGGCGCGCTAAGGGCCTCAAGGCGGGCGATCAGGTTCGGGTCGTTGCGCTTGTGGCGGCGGGCATCAGTCTCGATGATCTCCCCGCCGCCCAGCGTGCCAACGTTGGAGCGCACGATGAACGAGTCGCCTTTGATCAGCGGCAGGGGAGTTTCCAGCACCATTTGGACCCATCCGGAGTCGCCGGAGCGAAGGCGGTCGGAATCAAGTAGGCGGACCCGGGCCAGGGATTCGGCGGCGAGCCAGTGGACGGTGACCTGCATGTTGTGGCGGAGGGGGCCGGGGGCGTTGGCGGCCATTCGGATATAGCCGTCCGCCGCGCCGGTTGTCTTGAGCCATCCACGCGTGGTGAGGACCTGACCGCGTGATACCTCATCGACGTCAACACCGGTGAGGTTGACCGCGGTACGGGAGCCGCGCTCAGCGCTCGTCTCGGCCTGTTTGTGGGACTGGAGGCCTCGCACGCGGACGCTGCGTCGACCGGGAACGATTTCAAGCTCTGAGCCGACGGAGATCGAGCCGTCGATAAGCGTACCGGTTACGACGGTTCCGAAACCCGAGATGGCGAATGCGCGGTCGATTGGCAGGCGAGGGCGTCCCCGGTCGGGGCGCTGCGGGGTTTCCTGCAGCTGAGAGTCCAGGAGTTCAATCAAATCCTGGAGGCCGTCACCGGTCTGGGATGAGACGGCAACAACGGGAGCGCCCGCGAGGGTAGTGGAGGACAGGGTCTCGGCGACTTCTTCGCGGACAAGCTCAAGAAAGTCCGGTTCAACGAGATCGGATTTGGTAATGACGGCGATGCCGCGCTCAACGCGGAGGAGGTCGAGGATATCCAGGTGCTCTCGGGTCTGCGGCATAACGCCCTCATCGGCGGCGATGACGAGCAAGGCAAGGTCGATGCCGCCGACGCCGGCGAGCATGTTTTTGATGAATCGCTCATGGCCGGGGACATCGACGATGCCGATCTCCTCGCCGGAGGGCAGACGGAGCCACGCGAAGCCGAGATCGATGGTCATGCCGCGCTCCTTCTCCTCACGGAGGCGATCCGGATCGATGCTGGTCAGCGCGTGGATGAGAGTCGATTTACCGTGGTCGACGTGTCCGGCTGTGCCGATGACGTGCATGTGCTTTCCTGCTGCGTTGGGGCGTGTGCAAGCAGTATAGGCGGGGAGGAAGGGGTTTAGCACGGGGGAGGTGGCAGTAGACGCCGCGTTTGCTCGCGCCTGCGCGGGGGTTCGGAAGGAGGAGGGTGGTGGCGGAATGTGGGTTTCGTGATTTCCCGTGGAATGATTGCATTTTGAACAGGTTGTTGTTGCATAAGTACTCTTGTGCTAGTCTCTGATCGCAGCCTTGCAGTAAGGCGTACGCATGGCGGGTGGTGGGAAAGCGCAAGAGTGCCCAGACAAAAGGGAAGGAACAAACCTTTGGCCGCTAAGAAACCGAATCGCTATAAGACTGAGGCTTACCTTAGGGCCCGTGCAGAGGCTCACGCGCGTAGCAAGGGTCTTTGCCAGGCATGTGGGCAACGCCCGGGTGTCGAAGCTCATCACTATCGCTATCCATTGGTGGGAACGGAGGTATCGAATGACCTAACGTGGCTGTGTTCAGTTTGTCATTCCGTCGTGACTGCGATCAGGCGGTTTGAGGGCGACATTTGGCAATTCAAACAAGTCTTCGAGGAGGCAATTGACCAATGCTTTACGATGTCCGAATCGAGGGTGAAACGGCTCTCATCCAACACTCCAGCGACGGGCTCATACCCGGCAACGCCGTTACCAAAGAAATCGATGCCATCACCAGCAAGCGTGGCACAAACAGAACAGAATCCGACAACGCCAGGCTCCAACAGCTCGAAACCCTCAACAGCCTCTGGCGCGAAAGGGATACGGTCACGGTCCCGGCCCAAGCCATCAGAGCTTGCCTAGAACAGGCGGCACGGAAGAGCAGAGAAGGCCCGGCTGTACGCGAAGGCTTGGTCGTTCTTGAGACGACTTTCACCTACGATGTTGATCGTTACGGTGAGACGCTTGACCAGCTAATGGACAGCACACAGTTTCAGAGCGTTGTTGTTGTACAGCGAAACAAGATTGTGAGAACAAGGGCGAAGTTCGATCCGCCGTGGAGCGTAGAAATCGTTCTCGATTGCGACGAAGAATTGGTTGACCAAGAAAAACTGCTCAGCTGGTTTGATATTGCTGGGCGTCGAATTGGCCTTGGAGACTGGCGCCCATCCAAGAGTGGAACCTATGGCAGGTTTACTACTGCCGAGATTACTGCACGGCCAGACGCAGCTTAGTAGCGTATCGAATCTTCACGGCACGGCTTGGCGCACTCAGGCAAGGTATGGCGGCGCAAGGTGGGGCTGAGTGGGGCTCGGTATGGCCAGGCAGGGCGGGGCATGGAATATCGAGGCAAGGCAATGCTTGGCATCGCGTGACTAGGCGGGGTATTGCATGGTGTGGTTCGGCGTGGCCCGGTGAGGGCCATCGAGGCGAGGCGCGGCAATTCGTGGTATGGCTTGGCGAGTCCGGGCGGGGTGGGGCGATGCAAGGCCCCGCGTCGCTAGGCAAGGCTAGGCAGGGAATCTTCAAGGCGCGGCTGGGTACGGCGCAGCACGGCTGGGAAGGGCACGGCTTGGCGCGGCGAGGACCATCGAGGCAGGGCAGGGCACGGCAAAGCTTGGCACGGCAATGTGCGGCATGGCGAGGCGAGGAACATCGTGGCATGGCACGGCGTGGCGAAGCGAGGAGCGGGGTGGTTGGGCACAGCGAAAGGGTAGGATGAGGACTCATATGAAACAGCAGACGCAGCGGCGGCTCTTTGCCGCATTCATGTTCTTCGCCTTATCTGTTGGCGTAGGGGGCCTTGTCTGGGCGCTTCTCGACATTGCCGGAGATTTCCAAGACCCTAATGGCGACGCTTACGTCAAGGGTGTGATTCTCACGGCTCTCGCCGGAGCCCTAGGAACCCTCCTCACTCTCCTCGGCATCATCGTCAAGGGAGTTGTGGATAATCTCACCAACGGTGGCCAGGATGGGGATGCTTAAAGCGGCGTGGGCCCCCGCCTTCGCGGGGGATTCGAGGGGGCGGGGGGATGACGGGATGAGCGTTACGGGGTTTGGCGGTGGAATGGAGATTTTAGATTCTTCGACTCCGCTCCGCTCAGAATGACATGGGGTGGGGCTGGTACCCCGTTCGGGATCCCCCTTCGACAGGCTCAGGGCGAACGGGGTAGCTTTCGGCGGGATCAGGGCAGAGAGAATGAGGTTGGGTGTGCTGCAATGTCGGGGGCGCCGGCCAGGATCGCCCGGTCCGACGTGGCCAGCGGGACGCCCAGCGTCCTGGCGAGTACAACAAATTCTGCATCGTACGCAGTTAGCTCGCACTCCAGGGCAGTGTCTATCACCCGGGAGCCACTCACGCTGATGATGCGGCCTCCCAGCACTAACGACGCATCATCGCACATGGCCTTGGCCTGGTCAGGAGTCAGCTCTTCCCTCCGCACAAAGCCCAGCAGGACGTTGCGCAACTCACTGATCAGGATGCCAGGCGCCGCCCACTCTGAGTCCCGTGCCAACAACGCCGCTGAATCAACCGCGTTCTCTCCATCCACCACAAGGTTGGTCATGACGTTTGTATCAACGACAATCATGGCCGGCCTGTGTTCCTCAACTCGCGCAGGTTGTCGTCACTTAAATCGATATGGCCAATGCCCTCGCGCCTGAGGCGTATTCTTTGCAGAAGCGCCTGTATATCCACCGTCTCGCTGTGAACCGACGCGGCCAGCCGTGAGAGTATCTCTCCGTTCAGGCTTCGATGGTTGCGGTTCGCAGCCGCCCGGAGTTCCCTATGGACGTCTTCCGGGATGCCTCGCAGGGCCAGATCAGGCATATCAACCTCTTTCCCAAATGTAATGTCATAATGATAGCATAATGGTAGCATTACGCCTGCAGCTTTCGGTCTATGCCTGAATGACATGGGGGGCGGCGCTGCGCGCCGCACTGGATTCCCGCTTTCGCGGGAATGACGAAGGGGGGTGGGATTAGGTCCCCCGTTCGGGAGCCCCCTTCGACAGGCTCAGGGCGAACGGGGACCTTTCGACGACCTCAGGCGTTTTGCATGATGCGGACGAAGACTTCGTTGGAGAGGAGGCGGCCTCTGGGGGTTAGGCGGAGAATTTTGTCGCTGCGCTCATAGTGATGTGAGGCGGCGCTGTGCGCCGCACTGGATTCCCGCTTTCGCGGGAATGACGGTGTGGTCCGTTCGAGGAGGCCGTCTGTGATTGAGGCTTCGATTGCTTCGGGGTAGGTTTCTGAGGGGAGTACGCCGAATCGTTCTTGGTAGTCTTCCTCCACGACGCCGCGGTTGAGCCGGAGGCCAAGCACCAGTGTTTCGGCGCGGCGCATGGATTCGGTGTAGGGGTCAACGGAGTCGATGGGCGCGATGTGGTTGATTTCATCGACGTTGCTTATGGGACCTTCGATCGGCGGGAGCGCGATCGATTCCGTGACGGGGGTTTCCGCTAACTGCGCCATGCGGTCGATGTAGCCTCGGGGCTGGCGCATGACGGAGAATCGCGCGCCGAACAGATGGGAATGCGCGCCGGGGCCGAAGCCGAGGAACGGAACGTTATGCCAATAGGCGAGATTGTGGCGGCATTCGCGGTCGGGCTGTGCCCAGTTGGATATTTCGTACTGTTCCAGCCCCGCTTCGGCCGTGCGCTGCTCGGCCATCTCATACATATCGGCGGCGAGATCGGGGTCGGGCATCGGTAGGCGCCCGGACTCCACCCATCCGTGGAACGGGGTTGCTTCCTCAACGGTGAGGGCATAGAGGGAGAGGTGCTCGGGGGCGAGGGCCAACGCACCTGTGAGGCTCGACTCCCACGTCTTTAGGGTCTGACGGGGCAAGCCATACATGAGGTCGAGGTTGACGTTGTCCGCGCCGCCTGCTCGGAGGGCGTTCATGGCACGTTCGACTCCGCCTGAGTCATGAAGGCGTCCGAGCATCTGCAGTTCCGTGTTGTCAAAGCTCTGGGCGCCCATGCTGAAGCGGTTGACGCCGAGGGACATGAAGTCACGAACGAACTCACGCGTGACGCTCTCCGGGTTGACCTCCATGGAGATCTCAGCGCTGCGGAGGCGGGGGAAGGAGCTGCCAATGGCGGCGAGTATCTCTTCGACCTGCGCCGGTGTCAGCAAGGACGGGGTGCCGCCACCGAAGAAGATGGTTTCACTCGAGGCCCGGATGTTGTTGTGTCTCAGCGCCTCGCCCCATCGCCGAATCTCCGTGGTCAGGGCGGAGACGTAGTCGGGGATGAGTTTCTCAATGCCGGCATAGGTGTTGAAGTCGCAGTAGAAGCACTTGAAGCGGCAGAAGGGGATGTGGATATAGAGGGGGAGTGCGAGGGTTTGGGGTTGGGCTGTCATACCGTTGAGGTGATGCGATCGCGGGCGGCGACGATGGCCTGGAGTTTGGCTTCGGCGATGGCGGCGGAGGAGACGGGGTTGTCGGCGAAGGTGGCAAAGCCGCAGTCGGGGGTGAGGAGGACGCGGTGGGCGCCAAAGACGTCGATGGCGCGGCGGATGCGGGAATCGAGCAGGTCGGCGTCTTCAACGTGCGGCGACTTGGGATTGACGATGCCGACGCCGATGCACTTGTCATCAGGGAGTCCGGCGAGAACGTCGATCTCTCCGGCGCGTTCCGTGCTCAGCTCAAGGAACAGTGTGCCGACATCGATGGTGGAGAGCAGGTCGATGAGAGGGGCGTAGTCACCGCTGAGGGCGGCGCTTTCGTCAGAGGTCCAGTTGCCGCGGCAGACGTGCATGGCGAGGCGTTCGCGGGGGAGGCCGCGCGTGACCTGCTGCAGCAGATCCTGCGCGAAACCGAGATCGGTGGCGGTGTCGTATCGCTCACTGAGCGCGCCGCACATGAAGCTGCGGCGGGCGCGCGACGAGCCGTGCACGACCTCGGTCAGCACGGGCTCATCGAACTGGACGATGGACGCGCCGGCGGCGAGCAGGTAATGCGCCTCCTCGCGGAGGACGCGCACGACATCTTCGGCCAGTTCTTCACGGGTGGTGTAGGGACTCTCACGGAGGCAGTCCAGCCACATGGTGCGGGTGAGGAGATAGGGGCCGGGGAGCGCGACCTTGACCGGCAGGCCGTCCGCCAAGCCTTTGGCGAACTCGAGCTCGTGGACTGCCAGGGCGGCGCTGCGTCCAAGGCGGCCATAGACGACCGGGTGGCGGACGCTGGAGGCAGGAACGTCAAGGGCGGCAAGCTCCCGCTCGAACTCCTCGGAGTCGTCCACCATGGCGGCGAGGTCCGTGAGCGGGATGAGCTGGGAGTTGTCCAGGAGGCCGCCGACAAAGCTGACGTAGTTGTCGCGGCGCTGCTCGCCGTCCGTGAGGACGCCGACGCCCGCGCGCAGTTGGGCCTGAGCGCTTAGGCGGACGGCATCGTTGGCCGTCTCGGCGAAATCCTCATCGCCCATGCGGCCTTCAATGTGGTCGTGAATTGCGCGGAGCATCCACGAGGGGCGCGGCCAACTGCCGATACCCATGACGGAGAGAGGGGCAACGGCGGGGGCGGGTGACGGGTCGGGGAGGGACGTGGGGATGGAGACTTCTACGGCTGGGCGGAGGGGGTTGGCCGAAATGAGGGGAGTGGCGTTACGGAGGTTGGTTGGCGCAATGTGATCCAGATTCCCGCTTTCGCGGGAATGACGGGATTGGGGGGGCCTGCTAGCGAGCGGGCCCTTACTGACGAGGAAGCTCCATTGGTCACTTGCTTTGGTCCACGAAACGAGTTCGTTGCCGGTCATGCGGCTCCATGCGGGGAGTTCAAATTCGACAGTTGGCTCCGTGGACAGTATTTCGAGGAGGCCGCCAGGAGGAAGAGGATCGATGGCGCGGCGGATGAGCAGCAGGAGGCCGCCGCCACAGTCAAGGCTGCCGCCGTCGAGCGTGGTGTCCGGCGTGTGCGTGTGCTGCGCGGTCGCGTCCATGATCGTTACCTAATCGACACGTCGGAATAAGGCGCCCCGGCTAGTACGAGATGACCGGCACGCCGTCCGAGATGAACTCGATGAGGGTTGCGCCGCCGACGACAATTGCGCCGTCAATGAGCTTGGCGGGATCCAGGCCGCGCTTGTTGAAGCAGGGGGCGCAGACGAGGATCCGTCCGCCGCCCTCCACGAAGTTGCCCATCAACTGCGAGAGGGGAGCGAACCCCTCCTCATTAATGTCGTCCGAGTAGCCCTGCTGCGAGACGCGGACGCCCTCCGTGCTAAGGAAGACGACCGTCTCCTTCTCGGAGCCGAGCGCGGCGTTGGCGAGGACGAACGCGACCGTCGTGCGATCGGGATCATCGGCGGCGTGCGTGAGACTGATACAAACCCTATCTGACATGTGTTGATTTCCTCCTGCGGCGGTTTGTCCGCCTACTATTTCTGTTCGATCCAGTACTCGGGGTGCTCGGCGTGGCGGAGCTGGCGATTGGTGACGCGGCACCACGCGGGGATTTCAAGTGGGGCGGCGATGTCATGGGAGATGAGTCGGAAAAGCTCGCCGGTCTGCAAGGAGCGGAAGCGGAGCTTGAGTTGTATGAGGACTTCGCCGCAGCCCATGTGGCCCGCGTCCCATTCCACTGCGAAGGTTGGAGCGTCGGCCGTTGCCTTGTCCGTGGTCGCGTCCTGCATGGTTAAATAGGGTCCCCACCGCACGTTATCAGCTTTGCTTATAGCGTCCATAAGCATATCGCATACGGGAAAGCGTTTCAAAGATAGGCGGTGCCTACGGCCATAGCTCGCGATCGGGATTGAATTATGTATGGAGTTGGCTTGCCGCGTTCCGGCTGAGGCGGCTCATTCAGATTTTAGATTCCTCGGCTTCGCTCGGAATGACAGGGGGAGGCAGCGGGACCGCGTTCGGGAGCCCCCTTCGACAGGCTCAGGGCGAACGGGCAGAGCGGCGCTGGCGCGCCGCTCTGGATTCCCGCTTTCGCGGGAATGACGAAGGGGATTGGTTGTAGGATGCGGGTATGAGTGGCGAGGGGCGGAGCAATCAGATTCCCATCCTGGCGGGATGGGCGATGGCGGATACGTTGTTGGAGCGGATTGCCGCTGCGGACTCGCGTGTTCGGTTGTTGAATCGGGAGATCCCGTCACTGCCTGCGCCGACGCAGCTGTGGCCGCCGTTTCCCGAACCTTTGCTGCCGCTGGTTCCTGAGGCGGAAGTGTTGTTGACACTGCGGCTGCCGCCCGGCGTGCCGGAGTCGATGCCCAGCTTGAAGTGGATCCATTCGCAGGCGGCAGGTATCGACTATATTGACCGCTCACCGGGGCTGTTGGATGCGGGTGTTGTTATTTCGAGCTCGTCCGGGGTCCATGCGAGGCCGTTGAGCGAAACTGTGCTGGGAGCGATCATCGCGTTGGCAAAAGGGTTTCCGCAGGCCGTGCGTCGACAGGGCAGGCGTGAGTGGCTGCGCTATACGCCTGAGGATATTGAGGGAAAGGTCGTCTGTGTTATCGGCGCAGGCAAGATTGGGACTGCCATAGCGGAACGCTGTCGGGCGATGGGGATGCGGGTTATTGGAGTTAGGCGGGCTGCTCCGACGGGAAGGTCGGATGTGGGGCCGTTCGAGCGTGTGCTGGGTCGAGACGGGTTGGCAGAGGCGCTTGCTTCCAGTGACTACGTTGTCTTGTGCGCTCCACGAACACCAGAAACGGTGGGGATGATTGGCGCGTCCGAATTTGGCTCAATGAAAGAAGGGGCGCGGTTCATCAACGTGGCCCGGGGCGACCTTGTGGATGAGGGCGCGCTGATCGGGGCATTGGAGTCGAGAGGTCTCGCAGGGGCGTACCTGGATGTGTTCGCGACGGAGCCTCTGCCGGATGACAGTCCGCTTTGGGACATGGAGAACGTGCTGATTACCGGGCATTCGGGGGCGGGGTCGGCGGACCGGGATGAGCGAGTTGTGGAGATCTTTTTGGAGAACCTAAGACGTTATTTGATTGGACGGGCGTTAGTGAACGTGTATGACCATGAGCGGGGTTATTAGGGTTCACCCTTCGACAGGCTCGGGTGAACGGGTAGGCGGCGCTGGCGCGCCGCACTGGATTCCCGTGTCAAGCACGGGAATGACGAGAGGGTGATGGGAATGACGGGGAGGGGTGGCCGCCCTGTGGGCGGCGTGTGCCCCTCCCGCCTGCGCGGGGGTATTAGACGGTTTCGTGGGAAAGTTTAGGGATGAGAGCTCATGGCGATTGGCCTCGTCAATACGCATCAGATTCTGCCCTGCGGCCAGAATGACGGGTGAGGGGAAGAAGGCGCCAGTCTGATACACTATGGCGCGGCTTGTGAAGCGGATAGATGGCGACAGGATAGCCTTCGATGACTAACGAGGATGTTTTCTCGGCGCGGCGAACACTGGAGACCAATTCCGGTCCGGTGACGTACTACGACATCACTTCGCTGGAGGAGCAGGGCGTCGGACAGGTTTCACGGCTTCCGTTCTCTATCAAGGTGATGCTGGAGAGCCTGCTGCGGAACGTGAACGGATACGACGTTTTGGAGGAGGATGTTCGGGCGCTGGCGGGATGGCAGGCGGAGCCGGGGGAGATTACGGTGCCACTCAAGCTGGCGCGTGTGATTCTTCAGGATTTCACGGGTGTGCCGGCGGTCGTTGATTTGGCGGCACTGCGGAGCGCGATGGATCGAGCCGGGGCTGACCCGTCCGTCATCAATCCTGTGGTGCCGGTTGACCTTGTTATCGACCACTCGGTGCAGGTGGACTTCTTTGGCACGGCGTATGCGCTCTCGGGGAACGTCGAGAAGGAGTATGAGCGGAACGGGGAGCGTTACAAGCTGCTCAAGTGGGCGCAAGGCTCGATTGACAATTTCCGTGTCGTGCCGCCGGGTGCGGGTATCGTCCACCAGGTGAACCTAGAATACCTGGGCAACGTGGTCATGACGAAGGAGGAGGATGGGGAGCGCGTCGCGTTCCCGGACTCTCTGGTGGGGACGGACTCCCACACCACGATGATCAACGGGCTTGGGGTGCTGGGCTGGGGAGTCGGCGGCATCGAGGCCGAGGCCGTGATGCTCGACCAGCCGTATTACATGCTTGCGCCACGCGTTGTGGGGTTCAAGCTGTCCGGCAGTTTGCCGGAGGGGGCGACGGCGACCGATCTTGTGCTGACCGTGACGGAGATGCTGCGGGCACACGGGGTGGTCGGGGATTTTGTTGAGTTCTACGGGTCGGGTCTGACCGGGCTACCGGTTGCCGATCGCGCGACAATTGCGAATATGTCGCCGGAATACGGCGCGACAATGGGCTATTTCCCCATCGACGACGAGACGCTTGCATATCTGAGGCTGTCGGGCAGAAGCCCTGAGCTGATTGACCTGGTTGAGAAATACGCCAAGGCGCAGGGGCTGTTCAGGACGGACGATACGCCCGATCCTATTTATTCAGACACGCTGGAGCTTGATCTGGGCACTATCGTGCCGTCGTTGGCGGGGCCCAAGCGGCCACAGGACCGTGTGGAACTTGGCAGCGTGAAGTCGAGCTTCCAAGAGCACTTGACGCTATCTCCCGCGGAGCGGGGCTTCGGGCTGAGCGGTGAGGAGGCCGAGAAGACTGCGGTAGTTGGGCATGGTGTTGAGGCTTTCCAGCTTCAGCACGGCTCCGTCGTCATTGCGGCAATCACGTCATGCACGAATACGTCCAACCCGTCGGTGATGATTGGGGCCGGGCTTCTGGCCAAGAACGCGGTCACGGCAGGAATCACGACCAAGCCGTGGGTGAAGACATCGATGGCGCCTGGGTCAAAGGTTGTGACGGACTATCTTGAGGCGGCGGGGCTTGTGCCGTTCATGGAAGCACAGCGATTCCACACGGTGGGTTTCGGCTGCACGACGTGCATCGGCAACTCAGGGCCGCTCCCGGAGGACATCGCCAATGCCATTGAGGACAGCGATCTCGTCGCAGCTGCCGTGCTGTCCGGGAACCGGAACTTTGAGGGCAGGGTGAATCCGCACGTCAAGGCGAATTACCTGGCGTCGCCGATGCTTGTTGTGGCGTATGCGCTGGCGGGGCGGATGGACATCGATTTCACGTCCGAGTCGCTGGGAACTGACCCGAATGGGCGCGACGTTTTCCTGCGTGACATCTGGCCGTCGCAGCACGATATTCAGCAGGCTATCTCGAACAATGTCAGCCCGGATATGTTTGAGCAGCAGTACGGCGCGATCTTCGACGGCGACGATCAGTGGCGCGAGCTAGAAGCGCCGAGTGGCGAACTCTACGAGTGGGAGCTGGATTCCACGTATCTGCAGGAACCCCCGTTCTTTAAGGATTTCCCACTCGACCCGCCGCCACTGCCCGTTATTAGGGATGCGCGGGTGCTTGCGGTGCTGGGTGATTCCGTGACGACGGATCACATTTCCCCCGCGGGCAACATCGCCGCACGCAGTCCGGCAGGGCAGTTCCTGCAGGGGCGGGACGTGCTGCAAGCAGACTTCAACTCATACGGCTCGCGTCGCGGCAACCATGAAATCCTGATGCGCGGGACGTTTGCCAACATTCGCATCAAGAACCAGATGCTTGACGACGTGGAGGGTGGGTTCACTTTGAAACTGCCTGAAAACGAGCAGATGCCCATCTACGATGCAGCGATGCGCTACCAGCAGGAGGGCGTGCCGACGGTCATCTTTGGCGGCAAGGAGTACGGCTCCGGCTCAAGTCGCGATTGGGCGGCCAAGGGGCCGTACCTGCTTGGCGTTAGGGCGGCGATTGCGGAATCCTTCGAGCGCATTCACCGTTCAAATCTCGTGGGGATGGGCGTGCTGCCGCTCCAGTTCCACGAGGGTGAGAACGCGGCGACCTACGGCATCACGGGCCGTGAAACGGTGACGATCGGCAGCCTCGATGGGGGTATCGAGCCGGGGCAGGACATCGATGTTACCGTGCGGCGCGAGGACGGTTCAGAGACTACGTTCGCGGCGACGGTGCGGATCGATACGCAGGTGGAAGCGGATTACTACCGCAACGGCGGGATTCTTCACTCAGTTCTGCGGAAGCTGCTGAACGAGGCGCGGAACTAACAACGACCCTGCGGGTTTAGCTGGGCTCAGCGTTTAGCTGATGAACCCAGCGGCAATGGCGAATAGGCCAGCCGCAAGCGTTGCCCAAAGGGCTGCGCCAATTAGGTAAACACGGTGACCGAGACGGTCAATCTTGTTGTCCATGTCAGAACGAAGGTCATCAACCTTTCGGTCTATGCCCTGGACGACAAGGACTAAATCATCTAACCGTCGTATCATCTGCTCGTATAAACCTTCAAGCTTGCTGAGGCGTTCTTCAACGGTAGTCATGGGGCCAGGTACTACCTTTCTCTCCAAGCAAAGAGGCGGGGCAAGCGCCCCGCCTCTTTTGCGTTCCCGAAACTAGACCACTATTCAAACTTCGTGAAGACGACGCAGGCGTTTTGACCGCCGAAGCCAAAGCTATTCGAGAGTGCGACGCGAACATCGGCGTCCCTCGCCTCATTGGGGACGTAGTCGAGATCACAAGACGGATCCGGTGTGTTCAGGTTGATGGTCGGGTGGAGGGTGCCGGTCTGGATGGATTTGACGACGGCGATGGCCTCAACGCCTCCGGCTGCGCCAAGCGCGTGTCCGATCATGGACTTGGTTGAGCTGACCGGAATCTGGTAGGCGTGGTCGCCGAATACGGCCTTGATGGCAGTGGTTTCCGCAGCGTCACCGAGCGGGGTGGATGTCCCGTGGGCGTTGATGTAGCTGACCTCTGAGGGGTCGATACCTGCGTTGTCCAGCGCCCATCTCATTGTTCGGGCCGCGCCCGCGCCGTCGTCTCGAGGCTGCACGAAATCGAAGGCGTCATTGGACGCTCCGTACCCTGCGACCTCGGCGTAGATGGTCGCGCCCCGTTCCTGCGCGTGCGAGAGGGATTCAAGGACGAGGATGCCTGCGGCCTCCGTCGGAACGAAACCGTCCCGATCCGTGTCAAAGGGACGTGACGCGCCATGCGGGTCATCCTTGCGCTGCGAGAGGGCGCGCATTGCACAGAATGCGGCGAGGCCCTGCGCGCAGATGGAGGACTCAGAGCCACCGGAAATGATGACGTCAGCGCGCCCGGCGCGGATCATGTCCGCGGCGTCACCGATGGCCTGCGTGCCCGCGGCGCATGCGGTGATAACAGTGTTGTTGTAACCCACGAGTCCGAGTGCCATTGCGACGTTTGCAGCGGCCATGTTCGGGAGCATCTTGGACATATAGATGGGGCTGACCTTGCTCCATCCGCGCTCATAGAAGATCTTGCTCTGCTCCTCTGTGTCCGGGTAGCTGCCAATGCCGTTGCCGAGGAGGACGCCGATGCGTTCAACATCTGCAGTTTCGAGGTCGATGCCGGCGTCATCTATGGCCTGATGGGATGCTGCCACTGCGAGTTGCGAGAAACGAGCGAGTCGGCGCACCTGCTTGGCAGGCATGTACTCACTCGCGTCGAAATTGCGAACCTCGCCGGCGACGACACAAGGAAACTCGGTCGCGTCGAAGCTTTCGATATAGTTGATCCCGCTTGTTCCTGAAACAAGACCGTTCCAGTATTCATCGATCGAGTTGCCGAGTGGCGTCAGTGCGCCCATACCCGTGACGACAACTCGCTGATCCGGGGTTCGATCCTGTGCCATTCCTGCTACTCCTTCCTCCGTCGCCCATTGTCGGGTTGCCCGTCTCTAGTAGGCGGATTCGTCCGGCTTGACGCCGAGCACATGCTCCCGCGCTTCAGCCACGACGAACAATGAGCCCGTAACGAGAATGAGCGCGGAGGGGCCTCCCTCCAATTTTGCCCGTTCAATGGCCGCCGCGACTGTATTCTCCGGCCGCACGGGGACTCCCGCCTCCCATAGTGTATCTGCTATGTCATCCGGGGACATGGATCGGGGACTACGGGAACTCGTCGCGAAAGCGCCAGATGCGACTGCACCGATTTCGCGAGCAATGCCGCTCACATCCTTGTCCGATGCCGCGCCGAGCACCAACTGCACCTCGCGCCCCGGAAATGTTTCACGTATTGTCTCAGCCAGCCGCTCTGCCGAGTAGGGGTTGTGCGCGCCATCAGCCACAATCAGTGGAGACTCGCTGAGAATCTCCATGCGGCCGGGCCACGTGACGCCGCTGAATCCGGTGTAGGTGTCATCGTAGGGAACGGGGTAGTGGAGATCACGCAGGTGTTCCAGCATGGCCATTGCGAGCGAGGCGTTCTCAAGCTGATGCTCGCCGAGGAGACTCGTGCGGAGTTGGTGCTCAATTGGGCGGTCAGCGATCTGACCCCACATGGCGAAATCCTGACCGGATAGCGTGGCCTTTTCAAGCCGCCAAAAGATGTCGCGGCGGAGCAGTGTCAGCGGAGCGCCAAGCTCGTCGCTGCGACTGATGATGACATCGGCGGCGTCGGATTCCTGCGGGGCGGAAACAACGGGGATTCCGGGCTTGATGATGCCAGCTTTTTCGGTTGCGATTTCGCGGATTGTCGAGCCGAGAAACGCCTCGTGGTCGAGGCTGATGGATGTGATGCCGGTGACTGCGGGTTCGACAACGTTGGTGGAATCAAGGCGGCCGCCAAGTCCGACCTCGATGACCTGCATTTCAATGTTCTGCGCTCGAAAGACAACAAACGCTATGGCTGTCAGCGCCTCGAAGGTTGTGATGCTGCCAAATGAACCGTCGGCGTTTACGGCGTCAACTGCGGGTCTGACAACACTCACGGCGTCGATGAAATCCTGCTCGGAGCAGGGATAGCCATTGACGGCGATGCGTTCCCGGATGGTGTGGAGATGGGGAGAGGTGAACAGGCCGGTGCGGTAGCCCGAGGTGGTTAGAGCAGCCGCGAGGAGGGCGCACGTGCTGCCCTTGCCTTTCGTGCCCGCGACGTGCAGTGTGACGGGGCCGATGTGCGGGTTATCGAGGCGATTCAGGAGTTCATGGACGCGCTCGAGATTCCAGCGGCGAGTGGCGATTGGCACGTCCAAGGTCTCGGAATCCGTTGGTTCTGAGGGCGCAACGGGGCGCTCAAAATTGGTCATACCGAGCAGCCATGCGACGGCCTGAGAGTAGTTCATGGATTGAGTATAGGGCGCGCCGCCGCGCGGCTTTGCTCGGCTACAATGAGATGCGTACACACACTCATGGAGTTTTGCCTGCCGCTATGACGTCTGAAGTGCCACAGTATCGAACCGGCCCGGAGTTGCGGGAGCTATTCCTCAGCTTCTTTGAGTCCAAGGGGCACAGTCGCATGCCGTCGTCGTCGCTTGTGCCGCAGGATGACCCAACACTGCTGTTCACTACCGCCGGCATGGTGCAGTTCAAGCCGTATTTTCTGGGGCAGTCCGAGCCGCCGAATGTACGCTTGACGACGGTGCAGAAGTCGTTTCGGACGACGGATATCGGAGAGGTTGGGGATACGACGCACCTGACGTTCTTCGAGATGCTGGGCAACTTCTCGTTTGGCGACTACTTCAAGCAGGGCGCGATTGAGCACGCATGGGAGCTGTGCACTGAGCACCTTGGACTTGATGCAGATCGATTGTGGGCGACGGTCTACACAGATGACGATGAGGCGGCCGCATTGTGGGAGCAGACAGGCGTACCTGCGGAGCGGATTCAGCGTTTCGGCGTGTCCGATAACTGGTGGGGACCGGCGGGCAACAGCGGGCCGTGCGGACCATGCTCCGAAATTCACTACGACTTGGGTCCGGGAGCGCAGTGCGATCAAGAACCCTGCGGCCCGAACTGCGAATGCGGCCGGTTTGTTGAGATCTGGAACCTGGTGTTCATGGAGTTCGACCAGGCTGAGGACGGCGCGCGGACGCCTCTTGAGCAGAAGAACATCGACACCGGCATGGGGCTGGAGCGTCTGGCGGCAATCATCCAGCGCGCCGACAACATCTATTCAACAGACTTGTTCCAGCCACTCATTGCATCCGCCGTTTCAATTGCCGGTACTGAATACGGTAAAGATGCGGAGACTGATCGGGCGCTGCGAGTGATGGCAGAACATGCGCGGTCGGGCGCGTTCCTGATCATGGACGGTGTGACGCCAGGGAATGAGGGACGCGGGTATGTACTGCGTCGGATGCTGCGGCGAGGGATTCGGTTCGCACAGAGCCTGGGCGTGAATGAGCCGTTCCTGGGGCGGATCATCACGGAGGCCGTGGTTCCGCTGATGGCCCCGGCGTATCCCGCGCTGAATGACGCTCTCGATCACATTGTGCAGACGGTGACACGCGAGGAGGAGCAGTTCCAGAGGACACTGTCCGTGGGGACGGCGTTGCTTGATGAGGTGATGGCATGGATGGAGTCGGATGGCGAGTCCATGGTGCCGGGCGATGCCCTCTTCCGTCTGTACGACACCTACGGTTTTCCCGTGGAACTTGCTGAGGAGATTGCCCTTGACCGTCAGATGAGCGTCGACCACGAAGGCTTTCAGCGAGAGATGGAAGCGCAGCGGACCCGGGGCAGGGCGGCCACTTCGTTCGGCGGCGGAGATGAAGGGTCGGAGGCGTATCGGTTGCTGTCAAGCTTGGCGACGGAGTTTACGGGTTATGAGGTTGCGCGCGATGAGAGTAATGTCACCGGCCTAATTGTCGGCGGGGGAGTGACGGAGTTGGCGTCACAGAATCAACAGGTGGAGGTTGTGACGGCGCGGACGCCGTTCTACGCGGAGGGCGGCGGGCAAGTGGGCGATATCGGTGTGATCCGGGGGCCTTCCGGCCTCGCGCGGATAACGGACACGCAGCGACCCGTTGGAGAGCGGCCTGATTTTGTTGTTCATATCGGCGTGGTTGAGGAGGGGACACTGAGCGTTGGTGACGCGGTGACGCTTGAGGTTGATCCGGCCGCGCGGGCGCAGGCGACCCGCCATCATACGGCGACACACCTGCTGCACGCGGCGCTGCGCTCCACGTTGGGCGGGCACGTACGGCAGGCGGGGTCGTATGTCTCACCGGACCATCTGAGGTTCGATTTCTCGCACACGGCGTCTCTGAACGAGCACGAGATTGCGGCGATCACACATGCGGTCAACGCACGGGTGATCCGCAACATCGCGGTGCAATCAGAGGTGCAGCCGATCCAGGACGCGCTGGCGTCCGGGGCGCTCGCCTTCTTTGGTGACCGGTATGGCAGCGAGGTGCGCACGGTTTCCATCGATGATGAGGATGACGGCGGACCGTTCAGCCACGAGCTGTGCGGCGGCACGCACGTTCATGCGACTGGCGAGGTGGGATTTATCTACGTTGTTGGCGAGAGTTCCATCGGCGCGGGGATGCGGCGCGTGGAGGCGGTGGCGGGTTCGAACGCGGACCAACTCCTGCGTGATCGCATGTCCGTGCTTGAGCGCCTGTCACGGCAGTTGACGGTGCCGGTGGAAGAGATTGAGATGCGGATTGCGGACCAGATGGCGGAATCGGAAAGGCTGCGTCGGCGCGCGGAGGAACTTGAACGAGATAGAGCGCGGTCGCAAATAGAATCGCTGCTTCCACAGGCGGTGGAGATGGGCGAACCGCCGGTCACATTGCTCGCCGCTCGGGTGGAAGATATCGCTTCCGCCGACCTGCTGCGGGATGTTGCGGACAGAACCCGCGCCCTGCTGGGATCAGGAATCGTTGTGCTTGGAGCAGACGTTGGTGGGAGGCCATCGCTTGTGTGCGCGATCAGCGCGGACATCGTTGAGCGTGGCGGCTCATATGATGCCGGACGAATCGTCAAAGAGACGGCGGCAATTGTTGGCGGTGGTGGCGGCGGCCGCAAGGATTTTGCGAGCGCGGGCGGGCGTGACGCCTCCAAGCTCGATGAGGCGATCGCGGCGGTGCCAGGTATTGTGATGGGGTAGGGCAGTCAGGCTGGTTGGTCAAACGGATTAAGGACCGGGACGCCCAGCTGTTGGAAGTCGCGAACGTTGCGTGTGACGACAGTCAGGGAATTCACGATGGCGGTGGCGGCGATGAGGGCGTCTTCCAACAGTGCGCGGGATTGTTTCTGCATCAGCCTCGCCCACTCCCTAAACGCGTCCGCATCGACGGGTAGGACGCTGTACGTTGCTTGCACGTCATTAAGCCACGATTCAATTTCCGCTGCCTTATAGACCTCTCGCTCCCGGATCTGTTCGATGCCGTCCTGAATTTCGCCAATGGTGACTGCTGAGATGTAGAGTTGTGCCGCCGGCACACCCTCAATCCACCTCACGACGGAACGATTCGGGCGCTGTCGCCGTAGTTCCGAGATGATATTCGTGTCGAGGAGAAACACGAGATACGGCTATGAGAATGATGGTGGAGGACGGCGCCTGTACCTTCGGCGAGGTGGAATGGGCAAATCGAAGCGCGGCTCCGGCGCCAAGAGCCATTCCTTGAGGTTTCGTGGTTTTCGAGATTGTTCTAGATGGAGCCACTGGTCATACGGAACGACGACCACGGCTTCAATACCGCGCTTCGTTACGATCTGCGGGCCGTTCTCAAGCGTGTCTTCCACTAGCGCGCTAAAGCGAGCCTTTGCTTCTTGTAGTTGCCACTTGTTCGTTTGATCACCCTCGCTCATGATGGCCTCCGGGTCTGGAGTTGAGGTAACTGACTGGTTATCAGACTAGTCAGTTACAGGCGGGATGTCAAGGACGGCTGCGCTTTAGACCTGTCTCAGTACGTGATGGCGGTGGTGGAGCCGCCGTCGACGGCGATGGTCTGGCCGGTGATGGCGCCGCCGGCGGAGGATGCGAGAAGCATGGCGAGAGAGCCGATGTCCTCCGGATGAATCATCCTGCCCACAGGGATAGCAGACGCCATGCGCGCCTCGGCATCCTCAAACGTTCCGCCGTTGCGCTCCATCTCCGCCTCCACTCTGGGGCGGTTTCGTTCTGTGAGGACCGCGCCGGGATGAATGACGTTGACGGTGATGCCGTGCGGACCGAGTTCCGTGGCCATGTTCTTGCAAAGCGCGGCAAGGGCGGAATTGCGTACGCTCGCGCTGGCAGAGCCGATCTGGCGCGATGAAGCGCCGCCCACGCCGATGATCCGTCCGTAGCCGGATGACTTCATGTGAGGGACGACGGCCTGCGCGAGCCGCAGGATGCCGAGAACCTTGACGTCAATGGCGTTGCCCAGAGAGGTCACATCCAGCTCAGAGGGTGTGCCAGGGAGCGCGCCGACGACATCGACCGCCGAACTGATAACAGCGTCGATTCGGCCAGTTGCGTCGAGCACAGATTGGACGGCAGACGCAACGGATTCGGCGTCAGTGACATCCATCTCCGCGATACGAACGTCCACGCCTGCGCGTGACGCTATCTCCGTCTTGGTTTGCTTCAGACGCTCCCCGTTACGCGCGGAAATCGTCACGTCCGCGCCTTCTTGGGCAAACTGTTCAGCGACAATCGAACCGATGCCGCCGCTGCCTCCGGTGACGAGGACACTGCGGCCGTTGAGGTCAAGGTCCATATGGCTCAGTCACGCTTGAGGTTGTCGAAGATGTTGTCAAGGTCGGCAGGAGGCGGGCCGTCACCTTCTATGACCTCGAACGTCACCTCGCGGACCACGTGCTCTGCCGCGTCGCAGATAGCGATGCAGACATTGGCGACGGTTTCGCGACTGATGGATCCGTGGAGCGTGTCTCCCTGACCAACCTCAATGGATTTCGTGCCGCCCGCATCGTCTGACAGCCCGCCGGGGCGGACGATGGCGTATGAAAGGCCGCTGCCCCGCAAGTAGTTCTCGCCGAACATCTTCCAGCGCAGGACGTTCTTGAAGCGGGTGTTAAGGTCGTGGTCGCTTTGCGTGACTCCAATGGAAGACACGAGCACGAATTGACGAATGTGGCCGTGTTCCGCGGCGGCATTAACGAGTGTATGGACGCCTTGGTAGTCCACCTTTTCCGGGTCGCCATCCGGGAACTTTGCGCCGACGGTTGAAATGACGTAGTGCGCTCCCTCCGCTGCCTCGAAAGCGGCGGCGTGGTCGGCAATATCACCAACAAAAATACCGAGGTTGTCCGGTGTTCCAAAGATTTCACGAAGCTTGCGCCCGTTCTTGACGAATGCGCGCACGTTCTCGCCTCGCTCCAACAGTTTGCGGGTGACGTGCATCCCGACGCCTGATGCGGCACCCGCGACCATGTACGTGTCTGGCATAGTTCCCCCTTTCTTCGAGCTTAGCGAGTCGAGGGGAGATATGGCAATTGGGGTGCCACGCTCAGGATGACCCTTCGACAAGCTCAGGGTGACCGGATGGGGGGCTCAGGGTGATCGGGTGGGCTATCCTTGTGGCATGAGTGGACGAATCATTGCGCTGGATCTGGGCAAGGCCAGAAGTGGCGTTGCCGTGTCCGATCCGACACAGACCATCGCCCAACCGCTTGACCTGCTGCCGGGAGCGAACGCGCCGACATTTGTTGAGCAGCTGAGAGGAGTTGTCGCGGAGTATGAGGCAGAACGGGTGATTGTCGGCATTCCCCGAACGATGGATGGCCGCATGGGTGAAATGGCGCAGTGGGCGGAGGGGATTCGTCGCGCCTGTGAACGCGAGCTGTCCGTGCCCATTGAGGGCAGGGATGAGCGACTGTCTACCGTTTCTGCAGAGCGAGCCATGCGGGATGCGGGCGGCACCTCAAGCCCGCCGGATTCGGTTGCCGCGGCGGTGATTCTTCAGGCGTACCTTGATGAGCAGAGGATTCGGAGCGGGGCGTCATGACGTCACGCGTTGGGATCATCGGCTATCCCCTTGGTCACTCCATTTCGCCCGCGTTCCAGCAGGCGGCATTCGACGAACTTGAAATCGACGCCCGTTACGAGACGTGGGCGACCCCGGCGGATGAACTGGCCGCGCGTGTTGAGTCCCTGCGGGCCGACGACGTGCTAGGCGCTAATGTGACGGTGCCGCATAAGCAGGCTGTCATGCCGCTGCTGGACGAGATCCTGCCAGTTGCAGAGTCCATCGGCGCGGTCAACACCATCATCAATCGCGAGGGTTTTTTGATCGGTGCAAATACGGATGCGGGCGGTTTCACCCGATCGCTGGAGCAGGAGGCGCGTTTCACTGCTGCACGAAAAAGGGCGCTGATAGTCGGGGCCGGAGGCGCGGCGCGGGCAGTTGCCTTCGGCCTCGCGTGGGAAGGCGTTTCGGAGCTGGTCATCGTTAATCGGACGCCGGACAGGGCGGCGGAATTGGCCGATGACGTGTCCGAGGCGACTGCGACGGAAACGCGGGGCGGCGGCTTTGAGGACATCTCCGGCAGCGATGGAATTGACCTGATTGTGAATTGCACGTCTATGGGCATGGCAGGCGGGCCTGATCCGAACGGCACCCCGCCGGTTGAAGACTTGCTCCAGCGTGGCGTTCTCGTGTGCGACCTCGTTTACAATCCGCGAGAAACACCGCTTCTAGCACTGTCTCGTGAAAGAGGGGCGTTTGTGCTGGGCGGGATCGGGATGCTGGTTTACCAGGGGGCGGCGTCTTTCGAGTTCTGGACAGACCAGGAGCCGCCTGAAGACATCATGTACGCGGCGGCCCTGAAGGCTCTGATGTAATCTGAATAGTGGGCACAATGAACCACGCAGACGGGAGCTGCTGACACTCGATGGGACAATTTCGATTCTTGACGGCAGGAGAGTCACACGGGCCGGGCCTGACGACAATCGTTGAAGGTGTACCGGCGGGTGTTTCCCTGTCCGAGGACTATATTCGGCAGGACCTGGCGCGTCGCCAACGCGGATATGGTCGTGGCGCCCGCCAGCAGATCGAGACGGATCGCGCCCGAATCTCGTCGGGTGTACGGCATGGGCTGACACTCGGTGGTCCGATTGCCATGTTCGTTGAGAATCGCGATTTCTCGACGGGCACGGGGCCGGACGGCGTTCCGTGGGTGGATGAGATGTCTATCGAGCCGTCGGATGTCCCCTACGAGCCGATCACCAAGCTGCGGCCGGGTCATGCCGACACGCCGGGGATCACCAAGTACTCGCACGATGACGCGCGGAATATCCTTGAGCGTTCAAGCGCGCGGGAGAGCGCGGCACGTGTGGCGGCAGGAGCGGTGGCACGCCGGTTCCTTGAAGAGATTGGCATTGAGGTGCACAGCCACGTTGTCGGCCTTGGGGGCGTGGTGGCCGCACCTCAGGAAGCCATCGACTGGGTGCAGTTGGAGGAATCTCCGGTTAGATGTGCGGATCCGGTGGCAACAGAGGCCATGATCGAGGCTATCGATGCCGCGCGACAGGACGGAGACAGTCTAGGGGGTGTGTTCGAGGTCATTGCCACCGGCGCCCCAATTGGCTTGGGCTCGCATATTCAGTGGGATCGCAAGCTGAGCACGCGGTTGGCTGCTGCCGTGATGAGCATCAATGCCGTCAAAGGGGTGGAGTTCGGGGCGGGTTTTGACCAGGCGGCTATGCGCGGCTCAACGGTGCACGACGTGGTGAAGCCCATCGACGAGTGGGACAGGAATCCCGACGGATCGTGGGTGCGCCCGTGGCCGCGGCGGTCGAACAACTCCGGCGGGCTTGAGGGTGGCATGACGACGGGTGAGCCGGTTGTGGTGCGGGCGATGGTGAAGCCTATCGCGACAATCATGAACGCACTGGAGACAGTGGATCTGCGCACGGGCGGCAAGGTGGACAGGGCGCATTATGAACGCAGCGACATCACTTTCGTGCCGACATGCGCGGTGATTGGCGAGGCGATGGTCTGTATCGCGCTGGCAGACGCCGTTCTTGAGAAGTTCGGCGGCGACCATCGCGATGAGACGGTGCGCAACGTGCGCGCATATATGGAAACGGCGGGGCCCAGCCACGCGCCCGCATCAACGGTCTAGGGTTCTCGTGTGTCCGCACCACGCCGCAATATCTATCTGATTGGGTTTTCCTATACGGGAAAGTCCACTGTCGCGAGGCAGATTTCCGTCAATCTGCACATCGATTTCGCCGATATCGACGAACTCGTCGAATCGCGCGCCGGTAAGTCCATTCCCGAGATTTTCGCCACTGATGGGGAGGCCGTCTTCCGGGAGCTTGAATCAGAAGTACTGCGGGAAGTGTCTCAGTGGCCAAACATGGTCGTTGCGACTGGGGGCGGCATCGTTCTTGACCCCGAGAACCGTGCCGTCATGCAGCGCACGGGCGCGGTGGTGTGTCTTGAAGCTCAACCATGGGCAATTCTCGCTCGGATGAAGGCGGATGAGGCGGATGCCACCGAGCGACCGCTGCTTGCGTCCGGTGACCCTTTGGGGCGGATTGCGGCGTTGAAGTCCAGCCGGCAGACCGCGTATGCCATTACGGATTGGACGGTCAACACGGATAGTCTGGCGATGGATGAGGTGGCCGCCGCGGCACAACAAGGAGCCGAAAAGGGCTGGGACCGGCTGGCTGCGGGGCAGTTACTCGAAACTGCCGCTGATGATAACGAGGACAGTGATGTCGCTTTCACGGTGAGGACGGAGACGGCGACGTACCCGATCGTTGTTGGGCCGGGAGCGCTGGAGACGCTTGGGCATCGCATGAGCGAGCTCGGTTTGTCGGGCAGGGCGTGTGTGATCACGGACAGCGGCATACCCGGGCAATGGCGAGAAACGGCGCTTGGCAGCCTGAATGAAGCAGGGTTCAATCCGCTGCTTCTGGAGGTTCCTGAAGGCGAGACATCAAAGAACATGGCGCAGGCCGGCGACCTGCTTGCGGAATTGAGCGCCAACCGGATTGAGAGACGCGACGTGGTTGTCGCGCTTGGCGGCGGCGTCGTGGGTGATCTGGCGGGCTATGTGGCCGCGACCTATCTACGAGGGGTTGCATTCGTGCAGATCCCGACAACCTTGCTTGGCATGGTTGACGCCTCTATCGGCGGGAAGGTGGCCATCGATCTGCCGTCTGGCAAGAACCTTGTCGGCGCGTTCTATCAGCCGCGACTCGTGCTGTCTGACACGCGAACTCTAGGTACTCTGGAGTCGCGTCAGCTAACCGCTGGATGGGCCGAAGTCATCAAGACGGGCACTATTTTCGACGCGGAGCTCTTCGAGTTTCTGGAGACCAATGCAGAGGCGATTCTGTCAGGCGACGAGGCCATGCGGGCGCATGCCGTGCTGCGTTGCTCCGCCATCAAGGGGCGCGTCGTTTCCATGGATGAACGAGAGATGACAGGATTACGGGCGCGGCTGAATCTTGGGCATACGCTCGGTCACGCAGTTGAGAACGCGCTTGAGTACACCGGCATCTTGCACGGAGAGGCTGTCGCAATCGGGACGAGTTTTGCGGCGCATCTGGCCGAGAGGGTAGGGTCGATTACGGCAGACGAGCGTCAGCGGCAGATCGATCTGCTGAATGCGTATGGTCTGCCTACAACCGCGCCACCGGGACTGGAATTATCCGACATCCAAGCCGCGTTGGCCGTCGACAAGAAGGTTGCTGCAGGGCGGACACGGTGGATCCTGTGCGACGGCATCGGGCGAGGTCGCTTGCGGGCTGATGTGCCTCCGGATGTATCGGATGAGGTGCTAGGGGCGTTTTTGGCGGGGGAGTTGCCAAGCTTGTAAAGTGCTCTGTATGCGGTGATTAATGAGAGGCGGCATCGTGACTGGTCTGTACTTCGGCATTTTTTTCAAACCAGATGTCACCATTCAGAAAATCGTTCAGGCAAAGCCTGTTTTCCTAGCTCTATTGCTTCTCACCATGACTCATTTAGCGATAGTGCTTGGTATTCCTTTCGGGCTACCAGTTATGGGAATTGGGTCGCCCTACAATGAAGCCATTTCAGGATTTGAAGTTGCCCTACTCAGTGGCATCGTAACTATCGGACTAGTCCACCTTATGACCGGGATAGCTCATGGAACCGTTAGATTGACTGGAGGGAAGGGCAACTACTTAGGTTTATTGGCTGCTTTCGCGTTCATCGGCTGCTTCAGCATCATTATCCTGCCGTTGGGTCTACTGTATGAGTGGGCTATGCGACAAGAGAATGCATTGATTGTGTTGGGCTATCCGATAATGGTCCCAGCTCTCCTTACTTGGGCTTCGGTACTCGGCGTACTAGCAGTGAAAAGAAACTATGGGGCACCAGCGGGGATCGGCGTGGTAGCTGTGGTCATGGCTGGAGCCCTCGCGATGCCCTTCGCCCTAATCCTCTACGCGCTTGCCGTCTTCATCCCATGCCCACCAATGGTAGGGTGCTGAATATCACTCAAGTAGCTCCAGAGGTCTTACGGTTCCGGCCTTAGCTGCTAATTGAGTTTTTGGATTCTTCGCTGCGCTCAGAATGACATGCCCGAACTGCGTTACGGAGATTGGTTGCATTCCACAATTCAGATTCTGGCCGTGCGGCCAGAATGACGAGTGTGCTTGGTGGGATAAGCTTCAGATTTCCGCGTTCGCGGGAATGACGGATGGAGCGCACCAATGACAGGTGCGGCTGCTGATTTGCCGTCGGCGGCATAGGCCACTATATTTGGCGTCGGCGAGCAGGGCCGGGAGCCGGATGGCCGCGCAGGCTGCTACGGCGGTCTGGGAGGAAAGTCCGGGCTCCATGGGCAGGGTGCTGGGTAACGCCCAGGCGCTTCGCGGTGAGAAGCTGCGGGGTGACGGATAGTGGCACAGAGACGATACCGCCGATGGCCTGACGATTCGTCGTCAGGCACAGGCAAGGGTGAAAACGGGCGGTAAGAGCGCCCGGCTGACCTCGCGGTGACGCGGCAGCGGCCAAACCCCACCTGGAGCAAGGCCAAATAGAAGGACGCGCGTCGAAAGACGGGCAGGGGACCGCCCACCCCGTCCTCGGGTAGGCTGCTTGAGCGTCGGCGCAAGTCGACGCCCAGATGGATGGCCATCGACCGGTTTGCGGTGACGCGGATCGGAGACAGAACCCGGCTTACAGGCTCTCAGGACCTGCTCGCCTTTCCCGAATGCAAAAGGGGCGCCTCACCAGGCGCCCCTCTACTTACAGTCTCGGGAGTCGAGATTCAGATGCCCAGCAGTTCCTCGTATTCGTCCTTTTTGAAGCCGATGACGGCCTGGCCGTCGACGACAAGGGTTGGGACTGACATGCTGCGGTAGTTCTGGACGAGCTCAAGCATGTATTCGCGGTTCTCGACAACGTCCTTTGACTCGTAGCCGATGTCGTGGTCGGCGAGGAACCGCTTGGCGACTTCGCAGTCGGGGCAGTTCTCCTTCTTGGTGTAGAGGACGATGGTCTTGGTCTGTGTTGCCATTGTTTGCTCCTTTGTGGTTCCCCCCTCACCCTAGCCCTCTGCCTCAGGGAGAGGGGACTAGATGGGTTTAGACGCCGACGGCTTCGCGGACGTTCTTCATAGCGGCGATGATGTCATCCGTGTCAAGGACGGATTCCATGATTTCGACCTGTTCCTGGTAGACGGCGGCGTCAAACTGGCTCTTGACCTCTTCTTCCAGGACATGGAAGACAGGGAGGCCGAGCGCGATGCCCGCCAACGGGCCCACCCAGGAGGGATCGCCCTCCGTCACGGTGCGCGCATAGACCTCTGCGCTCTCCGGTGTGGGCGAGCCGAGGAGAACGACCATGTCATCGGCGCCGTGCGTATCGACCGTTGCCTTGATTCCTTCCTGACCTTCAAGGTCAAGTGCTCCGGCGGCGGTTCAAACAAAGCACTGCGTTTGCACCATCACCGGCTCAGCGCCGGCACTGCGCACGCAGGCCTCGATCGCCGGGCCGGGCACACCGTCCCGCTCTCCGACGATAATCACTCGCTTTCCCGCAAGATCCATGTCACCTTCTCCCTCTACCGCGCGGCGGGTTCGTCCCCGCTAGTGCACATAATACGCCAATTACGAGAGGTTTATCCCGTGCCTGGATTCGCCTCCATGATGAACGACTCGCCGTCGGACATATGGGTCATGCGTCCGAGGAAGAGACTGCCCTTCGCAAGGAACATCGAGTATTGGTAGTCGCCCGCGCGCAGGTCATCGAGCGCGTGCGCCATGAACGGCATTGCGGAGGCGACGTGGCCCTGCGTGGGTGAGAAGCCGGGCATGCCGTGTTCTTCCACGAACTTGTCGCGGGATTCGGATCCCTTTGGAATCTGGCCGCGTTGTGCGGCAAGGGCGGCGATGAGGCGGTAGTTGGTGCGAGGGACGTTGCCGCTGCCGGCCGTGTCCGTGATCTCTGGGTTGTGCATCTCCGTGGCGTACTTGGCGATGTCCTCAAATTGCAGGCCGAGCCGATCCAGCGGATCGGAAACAAGCGCCTCGACAATGGCCTGCTGCACGGAACCTGCGCCGACGCTATGGCGACCCACGCTGTCGAGCCGGAGTATGGGGCTTGTGCCGTCGTCGGGGCCCATGAGGACGGCGAATCCGGCAAGAATATCCTCCATCACGGGGATTTCCTTGGCGAGATGGCCCCGGTACTTCATGCCGAGTTTGGCGAGCGAGCAGCCGCCCACGATGGCCACCTCAGGAAAGACGCCGGACTGTACGAGGCTCCCGCCGACCACCATCGCGTGAACGGGCGCGCAGCAGAATGCCTTGACATCCGCGCCGGTTGAGTTGACGCACTCAGCGGCCTCAGCAACGGCCTTGCCGAGGTTGCCGCCGCCGCGATTGTAGCGGTCACCAATGGCCTCCTCGCCGGAGCCGATGACGTATTGAAGGCTTGCCGGGTCCGTGCCGGATTCGGCTAGGACGGATCGGAGGGCCATGGTTGCGGTGGCCTTGACGGCAAGGTTTTCAAGGAGGATGTCCGGGGCGAGAGAGGCATCATCCACATAGTCGGTCTGGACGAGGCCGATAGTCTCGCCGTCGCGCGTCAGAAGAGGAATCGCGCCTTCACGGGATGACAGCCTCTCTTCAATGCGAGAGTAGGGGACGCCCTGGATGCGCTCGATCTCTTCGTCGGTGACGCGCGGATGGCTGCGAAGTTCAGTGGCGACGCGGGCGGCGTAACCCTCTTCAAGAAGGACGAGATCGAACTCGTCGGCGGCCTTGAGCAGGCCGTGAAATTGATCTTCGTTGACGAGTTCGCCGTGCGGGCCGCCGGTTGAGTACTCAGCCAGCATGTTCTCGTACCACGGCGCGGCGGCGGTGTTGAGATGGTCCGGCTTCATGTTGCCGAGCAGGACCTGGTGCGGGGCGTATGCGGCTGCTTCATCGAAAGAGCGGAGACTGCCTTGAATGTCCTGCCAAACGCCGTGGTTGGCGTGGATCTCTCTTGTAGGCTTTGACCCGTGCCTGACGAGGCCCGGTGTGTGGGCGAGAAAGAACCTGATATCCCTGACGACGGGGTGGCTCATGGGGACTCCCTTTTTGACGGTGGACACGCCCCGCAAACAGGTTCTCCCGAGGGCAGGTTCACCATATTATGTCGTTGACAGAGGCTAGCAACGCCGCCTAATGTGTGTCAACGTGAGAGGGCGATTTGGGCGCCCACATCACAGGGGAGGATTGGGATGAAACTCACTCTCGCAATCCATGAGGTGAGTGACGCGAAATTGGGTTCCGGAACGTCACTTGAGGGTGAAACCCTGACGGTCGACGCGGATGAGCTTCGGGAAGCCATCCTTGAGGATCGTCGTATTGAGAGTGTTGACATTGAGGTTGCGAATCCCGGTGAGCCGTGCCGAATTGGCGTCGTGTTCGACATACTCGAGCCGCGAGCCAAGGAGCCGGGCACAGGCAGTGATTTCCCCGGTCTACTGGGACCGATGGCCATGGCGGGGCAGGGCACGACACATGTGCTGCGCGGCACGGCGCTTACGGTAGTGGATGCTCAACAGGAACCGGGCATCGCGTCCAAGATGATGGAGATGCACGGTGAGGCGGCAGCCAATTCACCTTATGGAAACCTGCATCATGTTGTGATTGTTCCGCACATGATTCCCGGAACGCCGCGTCACGTGGAGTTGAACGCGCTTCGCCTGGCATCCGCACGGGCGACGGTCTTTCTCGGGAGCGCCGGAATCGGTCAAGACCCCGACTCCACCGAAGAATTTGAACTTGATGGGCCCTCCACGGACCGAGAAGGTCTGCCGCGCATCGCCTATATCGGGCAAATACATGGGCACCAGATGGTGGTGGAGGAGGATGAGCGCATCCTGTATGGCAGCAATACAGAAGGAATGATTCCCGTCACAATGCATCCGAATGAGTGGCTGGACGGCGCGGTTGTCTGCTCGTACTGGGTGATGCGCGTGGAGACGTACTTCTATCAGAATCATTCGATCATCCAGGAGCTGTACCGGCGGCACCAGGCCGGCGAGATCAACTTTGTGGGAACTGTAGCAACGGTCGCGGCCTCTCTCGAAGCTGATCGGAACAGGAACTGTTTGCTCGCCGCGCACCAGGCCAAGTGGAACCTGAACGCTGACGGTGTTGTGTTGACCAAGTATGGCGGCGGCGCGCCGCACGTGGATATGGGTGAAACAGCCCGCATCTGTGAGGCGCTGGGAATGAAAACCGTTGTGCAGGTGTCCGACTCGTCCGGTGACCGGCGGGCGGAGTCCGCAATGCTGTTCAACTACCCCGAAGTGGACGCGATTGTGTACGGCGGGGGCGGCGACATTGCCTGGGACGTGGAACCTGTGGAGCGTGTGATTGCCGGTTCGCCAGCCGTTGCGCAGGCGCTTGCGCAGATGACGCAGATCCCAGCACAGGCGCTGTGCGGCGTGACCAATCAGCAGGGCGCGTCAGTCGTGCGTGCGGTGGTCTACTGAGCCGCAGGGGCGGCGAGTTCAGGTCGAGGAGCAGAGGAGGCCGGAGATGAAAGTCGTTCATTATCTGAACCAGTTCTTTGGCGGACTGGGCGGCGAGGAGCAGGCCGGTGTCGGGCCGGAAGTTCGCGCTGAGGCTGTCGGTCCCGGACGCCTGCTGGAGCAGGTGCTTGGAGACGATTCAACAGTCGTCAAGACGATCATCTGCGGTGACAACTACGCCGCCGAGAACCTCGAAAGCGTCATGGAACTCGTTGTGAATGAAGTGCGCGAGTCCGGTGCTGAACTGTTCGTGGCGGGGCCGTGCTTCGTGGCCGGGCGTTACGGTGTTGCAGCGGGCGCGCTGTGCGCGGCTGTTCAGGCGGAGCTTGGCATTCCCGTTGTGACAGGCATGGGTGTTGAGAACCCGGGCGTCGATCTGTACCGGCAGGAACTGTACATTGTTGATTCCGGCGAGAATGTCGCCCAGATGAGAGACGTGTTGACCATGATGGCCGCCATTGCAAAGGTTACCGCCTCCGGCGAAGACGTGGGGAGGCCGGCCGAGTGGGGCTATATCCCGCGCGGCATCATGCGGGACGAGATTGTGGAGGAGACGGCGGCAGTACGCCTGGCGAACATGATTGTCGCCAAGACGCAGGGGCAGCCGTACGAGACGGAGTTGACGCAGACGGGGTTCGAGCCGATTCCCGCGCCGCCCGCAGTGCCTGACCTGAGCAACGCAACGGTGGCCATCGTGACGGACGGCGGACTCGTTCCGGCAGGGAACCCGGACAACATGCCGGCCATCGCATCCACGATCTGGGGATCGTATGACATCGCAACCGTTGATAACCTCGAGGCTGAGGACTACGAGGTCTATCACCGCGGGTATGACAACCGCCATGTGCTGAACGACCCGGACCGGTTGGTTCCAGTTGACGTTCTCAAGGAGCTTGAGAAGGCTGGTGAGGTTGGCAAGGTCTATGAACAGTTCCTGTCCATGACCGGCCTGGCAAACCCAATTGCGAACAGCCGACGGATTGGCCAGGAGATTGCGGAGAATCTCAAGAATGCCGGAGTTGATGCCGTTATCCTGACGTCAACTTGAGGGACGAGCACTCGCAGCGGCGCTGCGATCGCGACGGAACTCGAGAAGGCGGGGATCCCTGTGGCGCAGGTGACGGCGGTGACGCCGGTGGCCAAGATGGTCGGCTCCAACCGTGTTATCCAGGGGAAGGGGATTGTGTACCCTCTGGGCGACGCCGAGCTTGACGCCGAGGAGGAGAAGGACCTTCGGCGGTCGATCGTGCGTCAGGCGCTGGAGGCGCTTAAGACTGAAGTGTAGGGGGCATCATGCTCACCCTGAGCCTGTCGAAGGGTGAGCAGCCTCGAAACCCTCGTTCGACTTAGCCTAGAGCGTCGGCAATTTCCGGCCGGCATCTCGCAAGGCCTTCCGCCGCTGTTTTGCATCCGGCATAGCGGCGGAGACGTGAGCCCAGTAATCACGGGAGTGGTTCTGGTGCGTGAGGTGCGCGAGTTCGTGCACGACGATGTACTCAATCAGTGCAGATTTGAGCATCATGACGCGCCAGTTGAATCGGAGTGTGCCGTCTGCTGAGCAACTGCCCCAACGCTGCTTCTGATTCCTGATGAGGATTTTAGAGGGGCTCCCGCCGAGGCTGGGCAGCCAGCGTCTGACGAGTTCAGGGAGTTGCTGAGAAGCTCGATCCCGATACCAAGCGGTGATGGCTGTGCGAATGGCGTCCGTTCGCTGTTCGTCGTCGAGGTTGGCGGAGACTGAAACGTGGAATCGCCCGCGGCTGAATCTGACAGTCGTTTCCGAATCATGGGAGAAAGAAACGGCAAGGGGTGCGTCTCGGCCCAGGTAAGGTAGAGTCTCGCCGGAGACGAACCGGATGGGAGCGGGTTTCCGGGCATCGTCTTCCAACTGGCGGAAGATCCACGGCGCGCGATCAAGGACAATGGCCTCCAGTTCGCGCATCGGAGTTCGCCGGGGCGCGGCGACAATTACGTCGCCATCGACAACACTAATCTGCACTGTCTTGCGTCGTCGCGCGCTGCGGCGCACCGCGTAGTCAATGGTTGTGTTACCGAATCGAACCCGGCCACGTTCGGTCATCGGGCGCTCCCCGTCAGCGTCGCTTCAAGTAGTTAAGAAATAGGCATCTGCCGGATTCAGAGTGCCCGGAGACGTTCAGGACAATGGCGGTGGGCCTGAGTTGTATGGTAGCCAGAACTGTCTTTGAGCTCCGGATGGGCATAGAGCCATCCTGTGTCCGCCTGACGTGACTGGGGGGACTGCTACCTACTCAATCACCTCTTGGGATTCCTCTCCCACAGCCACTCAACGCCCTCGTTCTTAGGGGTCTTGATGGCCGGCCGGCCCTTCAGGATGTGGTTGACGTATCTGACCACGTCGTCAGCACACGAACCGCAATAGCCATAGGAATTGACCAGCCTGGACGTGATATTCCTCCAACGCTGCGTCCATTCGGCACGTTGCCTGGAGAAGCGGGGCCGAGTCAGGCTCTTGTTGAGAGCGTCCCGCGAGATAAGGAGTCGCTTCTCGATCGCTTCCTTGAGACGAGGCTCGGAGTCGTATTCGAAGGTCTTGCCGCTGCTCTCCCAAGCAGCCACTGCTGCGCTTATCTCACGCCGAAATGCTTCCTTGCTCCGATCAGTGATTCCGTGGACACGCTCTATTTGCCGCATGTCGCGCTCCCGTTCGGCATCGGCGCGGGTGGGTCGATAGTCATCCCTGGAGATGTCCTCCAGGTACGCGCGGACGTCAGTGAGATAGCGGTCAAGCATTTCTCTAGCCCTTGCCTCGAAGCCTTCCTGGCTAGCCATCTGTACATCTCGCACGGCCAAGTCGTCGTAGACCTTGACCGCGTCAGTTATAAGCGCGATCCGTGTCGCGATGTCGGCCTCGAAGCTGACGTTCTCATCCAGGCCTTCCCAGAGGCTGCTCAGCGCACCCAGGGGGCTGACGCATTGGACATTCGGCTCGCTCGCTGCCGCCCCAATGCGGTTCATCACGTATCTGGGTGAGATCCCGGACATGCCTTCCTTCGGGTGTTGGCGCTGCATCTCACGAGCATCCTGCCGAGTGAAGTTGGGGACAGCGTCACCATCGTAGAGCCTTAGTTTGTCCAACATAGACATCCCGTGGCGATCAGGCGGATCCAGTCGTGCCAACACGGAGAACGCACTTGCTACTTTCAAAGTTAACGGGGCAATGCACGCGTCCCCCATGAGGCTCGATGTCATCATCTTTTGATAAATCTTGACCTCTTCCGTCACCTTTAGGTTATAGGGGATGTTCACCGCAATGATGCGATCCTTGAGAGCTTCGGAACTCTTGTCCCTGGAGAAGTCTTCGAAGTCGCCCTGATTAGAATGACCGACTATAACCTCGTCGGCGTAGACAGAGCCGAACCGTTCCATCTTGATGGTCTGCTCCTGCGCGAGGCTCAGGAGTGTGGTCAGCAGATGCCTGTCAGCCTTGAACATTTCGACCATCTCAATCATGCCGCGGTTGGCGACATTGAGCTCTCCGTCAAGCCGGAATGCCTTACCCGCAACCTCAAGCCGATCGCCCTCGAGTTGATCGGTGTTGACACTGCCGACGAGCAGGGAGTCTGAGGGGTTAGGGTTATTGGCCATGAAATAGCCTATGCCGACCGCCCCTCGCTCAGAAAACGTCACGCGCTCTACAGGCACTTCCGCGTAGCGGCCCTGATACTTGGAATTGACAATGTAACGGCATCGCGGACAAACCTCGCCCTCTACGTAGATGCCACGTTCTTTGCGGAGCTGGGGCCTGAGATTCTCAGGTATCAGCTGTAAGGGGTCGCACTGCATCGGACACCCTTTGATAGCGTAAACGATACCGTCATCGCTCCTGGAGTAGGCCTCCATGGCACGCTTGATGAGCTCAGTAACGGTGGATTTCCCGCTAGCCGGGGGGCCAAGCAGCAACAGGATGCGTTTGCGCACTTCGAATCGCTGAGCAGAGGCAGCAAAGTACTGAACGATGCGGTCCAGCGGGTCCTCCAGACCGAATATCTCATCCTTGAACAGATCGTATACGCGGTCACCGTCAGGCGTAACCTCCGAACCCTTCGCCACAATGGCGTCATAGATGTAGGCGTGCGAAAGGCGGCTCTTCGAAGGGTCTTCCAAGACAATGCCGAGGTAGTCCTTGAAGGTCCCTTCCCAAGAGTACCTAGTGGCTTCGCTTTCGGCCTCGGAAATGATGGCTTCGACGGTAAGTTCACCTGTCATAAATTCCTCACAGTGCCATGGGGCAATGTCCCCTGGCGACTCGCCTATGGTGATTCCCTGCGTGCCAGCCGGCCTCAGGCCGGTTTCAGTCTATGTGACGACCGATGCGAGGGCCCAGAGCCCGACAAGCCCGATGACTGCACCGCCGAAGAGCAGGAACCAGCCCGTCACCAGTCTCAGCACCTGGTACTCAAAGGCCATGTAGAAGAACACAAGCCCGGAGATGATGGTGAGCAGGAAGGGCACGAGCGACATGGAGAGCCATATGTCCAGAGAGTGCTCGAACACTCCGCCGTCAGCCATCGACACTGCGAAAATGAGGAATACCGCCAGGGACGCTATGGACAGGAAGGCGCTGTAGAAGCCGATGGCCCGGGTGTCGAGATCCCAGATGCCGTGACTCCCGACTGCAACAGCATAGATAGCCCAGAGGACGATGAGGGCGGTAAGTGCGGTCAGCAACTCTGTCGAGCCTTCGCCTGAAATCAGCGTCGGCGTTATCGTTGTGCTGAACATGAAGGTACCGAGGGTTAGTAGGCCAAGTACCGAGATGAGCACACCTGTGGTCCGCCCTTCGGAATACAAGCCGAGTACATACCAAGACTGAGAAAAGATTGCCGCCCCTATCAACAAGAAGAAGATGCCTTCCATGCCTACTAGTCCTCCTTCAGCTTCACTGTGCGAAGTGTCAATCTTCTCGACACCCCGCTGCGACATCCGGAACCGGCGATGCCCGCCAACGGAATCCTACACAATCTTGGTACATAAATCCAATTGCGAAGACCCGCAGCAACGGGGCCGAAGTAGTGATAGCCCTCTGTTAGCCTTCGGCACAAGCCGGCGGGTAATAACAGTGAAGCCTCACCTGCTTGGTGAGGGTGCTGTATTCCTAGAAAAATAAAAACAAGGCCAGTTCCTGTGAATGCTGGCCTATCATGTCCGACGGGCGTCCGGACTCTCCCGGATGAGTATCAAGGTCAAGGCGGCGCACGAGCATTCCTTACAGGAGCCACGCTCGGAATATTTGGCGCCCCCTGACTGTAAACCTCAGCCAAGGGGCCGGTAAGGTCAGATATCTGATTAACCATAGAGTCCGGCGCCGTTGCGTCCCGCTTGTCTGTCAGCGTGGTCGTCGTTGTTATCCGGTGCTCCGGCGTGGGCTCCGGGGTTGGTTCCGGCGTCGGCGTGGTCGTTGGCTCCGACGTCGGCTCTATGGTCGGTTCCGCCGTTGGTGTAGGAGTTGCGCCCGTTGGCTCACTTGTTGGCACAGAGCTGGAAGTCGGCGTGGGTTCCGGTGTCGAGCCAATCGTTGGATCGGGTGTCGGAGAAGGAGTGGAGTTGAGTGTTGAGGCAAGTGAGGGATCGCGTATCGGCGCAGAGTTGGAACTGAACACAGGCTCCGGTGTAGTGGTAGGCGTGGGCTCCGGTGTGGTGGTAGGCGTCGGTTCCGGTGTGGTGGTAGGCGTGGGCTCCGGTGTGGAGATGGGCGTGGGCTCCGGTGTCGATTCCGGCGTGGGAACAGGTGTTGACTCCGGTGTCGGTTGCGGAGTCGATGGTGGCACGGGAGTGGGTGTTGGCCCGGGTGGTGTGGGTGAACTGGATGTGGCAGTTGAGCCTTCACCCGCAGTTGACCATGGGCTGGAGCCGTCGTTGTTCACGGCTTGTATCGAGACCTCATACGTCGTGGCAGGATCCAATCCAGTGAGAGTAGTGCGGGTTTGTAGGCCGCTGAGGGGGCGCTGCGTCCAATCAGTCTCACCCTTCTTCCTGTATGAAATGGCGTAGGAAGTTATGGCCGGCTTGCCTGTCATATCCGACGCGCTCCAGGTGACGTTCAATGCAGATGAGGGGGAGCTTTGGGGACGGGCTACCGAGGGTGCGGCAGGCTTGGGCGGAGGCTCGCTTACATTCGTCACGCTAATCTGCACCGTGACTGTGGCATCGATTGTGTGGCCATTTTCCGGGGTGCCGATGACACTAAGGCCGTCACTAACCTCAACGACCAGCCTGTACGTCTTCTCGGACTCGTAGTCCAAGGATGCGCCCTCAGCCACAGTGAGCTGCCCTGTCTCGGCGTCCATAGTGAAGATTGAAGATTCCGTCTTCAATCTGTAGGTCAGCTCATGGCCTTCCTGATCGTTGGCGATTATCGGCTTTCCTACTTTGGTTCCGGCGGGAGAGTTCTCCGTCACCTCGCGGCTCTCGGCCTGCCTGGAGAATTGGGGGCTGCGGTTATCGGCGTTGGTGGCGCCCTCACCGGCCGGCGACCATTCACTGCCACCCTCGACGTTATATGCTTGCACCCGTACTTCGTAGCCTGTGTTCTTTCCCAAGCCGGTCAGGTTGATGCTTGTCGTCGACGCGGGCAAAAGGCTGATCTGGGTGCCGGGGTTGCCGGGATCGTCGTATTTATAGAGTGTCCAGGCGACGGGAGTCTCACCCTCGGCAGCCTTAACGCGGTACTGCACCTCGTAGCCGGTGACGGGCACGTTGTCCTCTGTGTCCGGGGCTGTCCAGCTCACATCCAGAATGGTGGTGGGATCAGTTGACGAATTGCCCAGCGTGGGCGTGTCAGGCCGTGCCGGCGCGCTCAGGTCCGTTATGTTGATGGTGAGGCTGACCTTGGCTGTCTGGCCCTGCACGGTGTACTGGGCCGCGCCTGCGTAGGAGGGCGTGGTCTCGTAGTCGAGGGTTGCGCCTGCTTTGACGCTGATCTGGCCGGTTGAAGAATTGATCACAAAGGCGTTAGCCGCATCACCTGTTAGCGAGTATGTGAGTGCCTCACCGTTGTACGGCGTGCCGGTGATTGGAGCGCCCACTTCTGTGCCCGCGGCGGCGTTCTCGGCGATGCTTAGGGTTTCGCTCCTCTGGCCGGTGATGGTCACAGTGCGGAAGACGTACCCGCCGTATGGATCAAGCGCGCTGTAGGTGACGGTTGTCGCGGCGGGATTGATGGCGGTTACCGTCAGGGTGTCCGATTCGTTGCCCGTTATCGCGGCTGTAACCACGCCCGGATGGGCGGATGAGACTGAGTAGGTCAGGGTGTCGTTGTCGGCGTCTGTGAACTTGTCACTGATGTCATAGTCCGTGGCGGTGGCGAGGGGAATTGTCGCGTTGGCAAGGCCTGTGTCAGTGGTGGTCGGCGGAGTGTTGGCCGTGCCCTCGCCGGTGTCCGACCACGGCCCTTCGCCCTCCTTGCTGGTCAGCGCGCGTATCTGGGCTTCGTAGGTTGCGCCTGCGTCCAGGTCTGGCAGGGTGATGACGCGCGTTGATGCCGACAGATTGCTGATCTTGGCACCAGGGTTGTTTGGGTCATCGTATTTGTAGAGCGTCCATGAAGCTGGAGGTGTCGCCTTCTTGCGATACTGAACTTCGTAGCCGGTGATGGTTGTACCGTTGGCAAGGGCTGCCGCCCACACTACGTCCAACGCCGGATCCGTCGGCTCGCTGAATGTAGTGCGAGTGAGCGTTAGTGCGCCGGGCGCGCCTGCCTCAAGGTCGTTCAGGTTGATGGTGAGGCTTACTGAGGCTGTCTGGCCCTGTACGGTGTACTCGACCGCGCCTTCGTAGGACGTCTTGGTTTCGAAGTTCAGCGTTGCGCCTGCCTTGACGCTGATCTGGCCTGTCGCGGAGTCGATGACGAACGCGTTCACTGCGTCGCCAGTTAGCGTGTAGGTCAGCGCGTCATCGGTCTGATCATCGCCGTCGTCGTAGGGCGTGCCGGTGATTGGAGTACCCACTTCGGTGCCTGCGGCGGAGTTCTCGGCGATGTTTAGTGTTTCGCTTCTCTGGCCGGTAATCGTCACGTTGCGCGAAACGTACCCGCCGTAGCCGTCGCTGACGGCGTAGGTGACGACGGACGCGGCGGGATTGACGGCGGTAACCGTTAGCGTGTTGGAGTTGTCTACGGTTATGGCGACTGTGAGCACGCCTGCCTGAGCGGCTGAGGCTGAATAGGTCAGGGTGTCATTGTCGGCGTCTGTGAATTTGTCACTGATGGCATAGTCCGTGGCGGTGTTGACGGCGATGCTGCTGTCAGCAAACCCAGCGCCGTTGGTGGTGGGCGGAGTGTTGGCCGTACCTTCCCCGATGTCCGACCAGGGGCCCTCACCCTCCAGCCTGGTAACGGCTCGTACCTGAACTTCATAGGTCGCGCCTGCTTCAAGATTGGGAAGGTTGAGCGTGGTTGTCGTCGCGGACAAAGTGCCGGTGTAGTCCGTCCATTCGGCGGGGTCTTCACCCTGCCCGGCCTTCTTGCGGTACCGGGCCTCGTAGCCGGTGATCGTCGTGCTGTTGGTGGAGGCGGCTGTCCATGCCGCGTCCAGTGCCGGATTCGACTGCTCGGTGAACTGCGTGCGGGTGAGAGTCGGAGTGCCGGGCTTGCCGGCTTCGAGGTCAGTTACGTTGATGGTGAGGCTGACGGTGGCCGTTTGGCCCTGCACGGTGTATCCCACCGTGCCCGTGTAGGAGCTCGTGGTCTCGTAATCGAGGGTTGCGCCTGCCTTGACGCTAATCTGGCCGGTGGAAGAGTCGATCTCGAAAGCGCCGGATGTCGCCGCCTCTCCCGTCAGCGTGTAGCCCAGCTTTTCTCCGGGGTAAGGCGTTCCCGTCACCGGAGCGCCAACCGCCGTACCCGCTGCGGCATTCTCGGCCACGCCCCGGGTCGCGCTCACCTGTCCGGTGATCATCACGCTGCGCGAGACGTACCCGCCGTACCCGTCGCTAACGCCGTAGGTGACCACAGACGCGGCAGGGTTGAGTGCGGTAACCGTTAGCGTGTCGGAATCATCGCCCGTGATTGTGGGGGTGAGCACGCCTGCCTGAGCGGCTGAGGCTGAGTAGGTGAGCGTGTCATTGTCGGCGTCTGTGAATTTGCCGCTGATGTCATAGATCGTGGCGACGCCCACGACGAGAATAGCGTCGGTGAGGTCTGCGCCCGATGTGATGGGCGGAGTGTTGGCCGTGCCTTCCCCGATGTCCGACCAGGGGCCCTCACCCTCCAGCTTGGTCAGTGCCCGTACCTGGACTTCATAGGTCGCGCCTGCCTCAAGGTTTGGCAGGTTGATGGTACGCGTCGATGCGGGCAGTGTCTTGGTCTGGTTGCCGTCGGAGCCTTCGATGGTGTAGTTCGTCCACGCGGCGGCTTCTTCACCCTGCGCAACCTTCTTCCGGTACTGCGCCTCATAGCCCGTGATGGTCGTGCCATTAGCGGGCGCGGCAGTCCACGTCGCGTCCAGCGCCGGGTTCGACTGCTCGCTGAACTGGGTGCGCGTCACCGCCGGCTTGCCGGGCTTGCCAGCCTCGCGGTCCACCACATGGATGGTTATGTTCACAACTGCGGCGGCGCCTCCCGCCGTGTACTCCATCTTGCCGGTATAGGAGCTCTTGGTCTCGAAGTCCAGACTGGCACCCTGGGCTACCCTGACCTGGCCCGTGCGATCTGCGTCGACTGTAAAGAGTCCGTCCGGGAACCCGGTCAGCGAGAGGGAATTTGCGTCGGCCTGTGGCCTCTTGGGGTTGCGGCCGAACAGCCTTCCCACGACGGTCCTGGCACTCGAGTTCTCGTTGACGTACCAGGTCTCGCTCCGTGCGCCCTTGAAATGGAAGATCCACAGGGCGGTGCCTCCATAACCGTCTCTGGCCGTTACGGTTACCCTCACATACTCCGTGACAGGGTGTCGGAGATAGCTGAAGAACCTCCGGTTTCCCTCTTCGGCCTGGAACCATCCATGGACCACGGTAGTGTTCTCCGACGCCCATGTATACGAGAGGGTGTCGCCATCGGGATCGGAGAAGATCCCTCCGTTCTCATCACGGTCGAGAAAGTTTGTCCACCGGGTTTGGTAACCGTACTTGCCGGGGTGCTGCTCAACGTAAGGGCCCGACCCGTAGCCGATCGGCGAGCGGTTGGCCGTGCCCTCCCCAATGTCCGACCAAGGACCTGCGCTCTCTTCAGTGGTGACTGTCCGCACCTGCGCTTCGTATGTCGCGCCCGCTTCCAGGCCCGGCAGGTTAATGCTTAGAGTTGATGCGGACAGCTTGCTAATATGGGTGCCGGGGTTTTCGGGGTCATCGTACTTGTAGAGCGTCCACGCGTTGGCCTCTTCACCCTCAGCAACCTTCTTGCGGTACTGTGCTTCGTAACCCGTAATGGTTAGGCCGTTGGCTGCGGGAGCAGCCGTCCAGGTTACGTCCAGCGCCGGGGCTGACTCCCCGCTGAATGTCGTGCGCGTCAGCGCCGGCGCGGCGGGCGAGGGGGAGTCCACGTCTGTGACTTTGATGCTAAGAGTGATGACTGCGTCGAGGTCATCCACCGTGTAATGCACCTCGCCCCGGTAGAACTTGGCGATCACCTGGCCATTGAATGTTTCGGTTTCCCGGTAGGAACCATCTTCCGACTCATAGTCCAGCGTTGCGCCTTGCTTCACACTGATCTGCCCCGTGGCCGAATCGATAGCGAACAGACCCGAGTCCGCCGCCTTGCCGGTTAGTGAGTAAGTCAGTGCCTCGCCGTTGTAGGGTGTGCCGGTTACCGGATCTCCCACATTCGTTCCTGCGGTAGAGTTCTCAGCGATGCTCCGACTCGTCTTCGCGGTGATGCCGATAGTCACGGTGCGGGTGACGGAACCTCCGTACGGGTCGGTGGCCGTGTAGGAGACTTTCGAGGAACCCTGGTTGAGGAGGGTCACTCTCAGATGGGCCTCCCCGGCTGCGCCGGACAGGCTGACTTCAAGCAGGGCGGGGTGCTGCGCCGAAGCCGAATAGGTCAGTGTGTCGTCATCGGCGTCTGCGAAGAATACCCCCAGCGCTCCCTGGCCCGTCTCTCTGTAATCAGCGATGCTTCCGACAGGAAACGTGCCGCCGTTGAAGGGTGTACTGGTCGCGTTGGGCGGCGTGTTCGTCGTGCCCTCCCCGATATCTGACCAGGGGCCGGCGCCATCCTCGCTGCTTACCCCTCGTACCTGTGCCTCGTAAGCTGCACCAGCCTCCAGATCCGGCAAGTTGAGCGTTGCCGCCGTGGCTGACAGCGTGCCGGTGTAGGCTGTCCATTCATTGGGGGTCTCATCTTCAGCCGCCTTCACGCGGTACTGCGCCTGGTAGCCGGTGATGGTCGCGCCGCCATTGGCGGTAGCAGCGATCCAGGTCACGTCCAGAGCCGGGTTGGATGGCTCAGTGAACGTCGTGCGTGTCACCGTCGGCGTGCCGGGCTTCCCCGCCCCCACGTCGGTCACATTGATCGTGACACTGGCGGAGGGGAACTGGTCTCCGTACATCACCCAATGCACGCGGGCGGTGTAAGAGCTCTTAGCCTCGTGGTCCAGCGTCGCACCTTCTGCCACGCTAATCTGGCCGGTTTCGTAGTCGATGACGAATTTCCCTGAGTTCGCTGCCTCGCCATCGAACCCGTAGGAAATATATTCATCGTTGTAGGGGGTGGCAGTTATCGGCGCGCCCACCTTCGTTCCGGCGGCAGCGTTCTCCGACACCTCCAGGGTGACGTTCCCCGAGGCGGTGATTTTTTGCACTAACCGAGAAGTCTGACCGCCGTAGGGGTCCTTTGCCCCGTACAAGATGCTATAGCTGCCGGGGTTGAGAGCGGTTATGGACAACACGGAGCCCTGAACGCTGACGCCAATGATGCCGGGATAGGGAGATTCCGCCCAGTAGGTCAACGTGTCGCCGTCCACGTCCTCGAAGTAGTTCCCGTCGGTGCCCGCAAGGTCGTACGTTCTGGTCTCTCCCCACGGGATCGTCGTCGCAGCGATGGATAGCGCGGTTGGATTCGGCTGGCGGTTGGTCAGGCCCTCCCCGGCGTCCGACCACGGGCCTGCGCCCTCGTCGTCGCTGACGGCGCGCACCTGGAATTCGTAGTTGGTGCCGTAATTCAGGCCCGTCAGGCTAAGCGTCCTGGCGGTCGCGTCCACGGTGCCGCTATAAGCCGTCCACCCAGCGGCTTCTTCACCCTCGGCGGCCTTAATCCGGTACTGTGCCTTGTATCTGTGGATGGTCGTACCGTTGGCGTCGGGCGCCGTCCACGTCACGTCCAGCCCCGGTGAGCTCGGCGGGTTGTCGAACGCCTTGCGGGTCACCTCGGGCGCACTGGGCTTCCCGGGCGTGACGTCGATGATGTTGATGGTGAGGTTGGCAACGGCTTGCTGGCTCTGCACAGTCCATTTCACCTGGCCCGTGTAAGAGTCCTTCTTTTCATAGTCCAGCGGCGCGCCCTGCTTCAGTTTGATCTGCCCTGTGAGCCGGTGGATCTCGAAGGCTCTCGACGCATCACCCGTCAGCGTGTAGGTAAGCGCCACGCTGCCATGCTGCGTCCCAGTCACCGGGTCCCCGACCAACGTGCCCGCGGCGGAGTTCTCCGGGATGGAACGCGTGACGCTCTGTGTGCCGGTAACGGTGTATGACCGGGACACGTAGCCCCCGTACCCGTCATACGCCCCGTAGGTAAGCGTTGTCGTTGCCGGGTTGCGGAGTTGGAGTTCGATCCTCTTCCCAGTGCCGACGCAGTTGGGGCAAGTCTCAGTGGTGACAGTGTAATGTGCGACGCCCGGATGCTCCGCCGAGGTCGAGTAGGTCAGCGTGTCCCCGTCAGGGTCCGCAAAAAAACCACTCAGAGGATTCTGGCCTCTGTAGGTTACGCCTACGACATGCTCATTAACATAGTAGTAACCCGTGGTTGTCTGAGGCGGACTGTTGGTGGTGACATTGAAGTAGCTCCATTCGCTAAACCCGTCGACCGCGTACTTTACCCGCACCTGCACTTGGTATTCCGTACCGGGTTTCAGGTTGGACAGGGTCGTGCTGGTGGTGTCGCTGTCGAACCCCAGATACGGCGTGACCCAGCCCTCCCCCTTTGCGCCGTACCGCAGCAGATATCCGAGGATTGTCTGGTCGTGCACCGGAGCACCCCACGACACGTCGAGGGCCGGAGCCGATTGTCCAGTAAACTGCTTGCGGGTGGCCGATAGGTTTGGGGGCGTGGGCAGCAGATTTGCCTTTCCCTGCACTTGCCTGGCCGTCTGCGGGGCAGTCGGCTCGATAGCCTGGGCAGATTCTTCTGTCTCGGGTTGAGGCGTGGCTTCGGGCGTTGGCTCAGGAGTCGGTTCGGGAGTGGTTTCGGGTGTGGGCTCAGGAGTCGGTTCGGGAGTGGTTTCGGGTGTGGGTTCAGGTGTGGCCTCGGGAGTGGTTTCGGGTGTGGGCTCAGGAGTCGGTTCGGGAGTGGGTTCAGGTGTGGCCTCGGGAGTGGTTTCGGGTGTGGGCTCAGGTGTGGCCTCGGGAGTGGTTTCGGGTGTGGGTTCAGGTGTGGCCTCGGGAGTGGTTTCGGGTGTGGGTTCAGGTGTGGGCTCAGGAGCCGGTTCGGGTGTGGCTTCGGGCGTTGGCTCTGGTGTGGGTTCAGGCGTCGGCTCGGGAGTGGGCGCAGCCGCAGGAGGAGGTTCCGGAGTCGGCTGAGGATCCGTCCCCTGGGCGGCAACGGAGAGTCCGGGTAGTGATGCCGCAGCGACGATGAGCAGCGTGGCGAGGGCCACGCTGAGAACGATGAGCCTTAGGCGATATGTGTAAACGTCAGCCGGCACGCGCGTCTACTCCTCGCGTTGGGACGGGGCCGTAGGGTATGCCGGGGCGCGCCGGAAGGGCAGGCGCGCCGCGCGGCAGAGAGTTGAATGGCCAAACGCGACAGGAGTAAACTGCGCTTGGCGAGAGTTCCGTATGCGGATTCGAGGTCAGAGTCGGCCGCATAGGAGCCATGCTGCGAGAGACTCGACCCTCCCCGAGGGCCGGGTCTCTCCATCTATTGGTGTCCGTATCTGTCAACCTTGGATTCCCCCAGAGCAGCTGTGCTCTACAAAGGTTGCAATCACAATAAATGTCTATCAGAATGATTGTCAAGAGCAAATATTGGAGAAATTTGGAAACCCTGGCGATGAGTAAGAGCGGTCGATGTTCTATACTGTAGTCAGCTCGATATTTCACCAGCGAGTAGTGTAGGCTTATATACGGATAACCGTATGACGAACGACCAGAGCCAACCCCATGATGGCAATGACTCCTCTAGGAGAGCGCGGCCTGTGGGCTTGGGAATCCAGGTGACCAGCCTGATGAACGCGGTTCTGAGAGGCGCCGCGATCGAGTTGGAACCCTATAACATCAGCCCGTTGGAGTTCACCGCCTTGCGCATATGCCTGGCCCGGGGTGAGGCCACCATGACGGAGTTAGCAGGGATACTGCCTGTCGACACATCCCGTACAAGCCGCACCGTGACAGGACTGGTTGACAAGGGCCTGCTCCGCAGGCACCGCCGGCGCGATGACCGGCGTGTCGTCATGCTGCGGCTCTCCGATCAGGGAGTTGAATTGACGTCGACGCTCCAGGAGCTTCTCCAAGCTTTTGACGCCAAGCTGACAGAGAACATCAACGCGGATGAATTGAGCCTATTCGCGTCCGTCGTTGAAAGAATTGCCGCCAATCATGCGGCCATGCAATCCTCTGAATAAGCAGGAGGATGCCGCCCGATTCCGGGGCGGATCGCCAACCTTTCGTTAGTCAGGCCAGCGGTTTGTTGGCAATGGCTTCGCCATATCCCACGGCGAGGAACGCGCCGGGATCCTCCCGCCACCTGTCATAGGCGACAGCTATATCATCGCAGAGCTTCCTGGTGGCTACCCCGTATGTGATCGCCTTCTCCGTGACTTCCGGCGACAGGAACCACTGCCGAATCAGGCGATAGATGAACTCGACTTCATCAGGCGAACTGAAGACATCAAAGATGGCACTCATACTGGCGTTGGCGAATCCGGATTCAAGAAGCCGGCCCTTTAGCTCTCTGCCCATCTGAGGATGGCCGTCGTCGGCCGCCAGTAGGTCTTCGAACATGTCCCATGCTCTCCTGGTGACGCCGAAATCGGGATAAGCGAAGCTCGCTCCGCAGATCATTTCGCTGCAGCCGATGATGCCGCCGGGTTTCAGGACTCGTAGAACCTCGGCGAGCACGGCCTCGGTGTCTGGAACATGCATCAGAACGTTATGGCAATGGGCGACATCGAAGTAGTTATCTTCGAATTCGAGGGCAGTCACGTCTCCAACGTGGAAAATCGCGTTTGTGTATCCTTCAGCCTCCGCCAACAACCTCGCCATGTCGATCTGCGACTGCTCCATGTCGACACCATGCATCTCAGCGGGAGCGACGGCCCGGGCCAAACCCATGGATATGGTGCCCGGTCCACAGCCGAAATCGAGAACCCGCAGGCCGGGCCTCAGATAGGGAAGGATATAGGCGCCGTGCCTCCGCACTGTGAAGCGCCGCATAGATGCGATGAACTCCGGGGTGAAGCCCATCGTGTAATCAGGGGTTGATGATGCTTCGTGTGCTATTGGGGGTACTCTTTCTCATTCACCCCATGGTGCGGCATGGGTCTTAGCGGATAACCTGGTCAGCCCCCGTGTCGGGATGCGGGGGCTAAAAAGCGGGTGTGGAAACGGGTATACGTTGGGCGCACGAAGGCGCAGCGATTGGGGGACATCTCAGCCAGGGCGATTGCCGCCGGATTTGACGTTGTTGGAGGCAAAAGCTCTCGCAGGACAAGGGCCAAGAGAGACACCTCCCGACATTGCTACTGCGAACCAACTGAGTGGTACTATACCACCAACATATAACCGTTCCGTAACTATGGTGCCAGTTTTCTATGACTTCTTGTAACTATTCAGGGAACTTGGCAGGATTGCGTCTCCTGGTGTCCAATCATGCGGGCCCGTGAACTCGCCTGCATGCTCACAATCGGGCTGAGCAGGCCGCCCCTGTTCGCTACGCCCAGAACCCAGATGGAATCTCTCTCACACAGTACGTGCCGGCTGATCGCCAAGGCCCGTAGCCATCGCTAGGGCAGTCGCTGATGCTGCTGACGCCATGGGTCAAGTATCGTTCCAATACCGATGTGCAGTTCTTTGCGGCTGATAACGTAAAGGGCCCGTCACCGTAGTTGACTAAGAAATTCGAACCCAATAGATAACCAACAGTTCTGGCAGCTACCGTTCCTGCTGGTGTTGAGAGGGCCGGGAAGCTTCCACCATGGTTGCTTGAAGAGGTTGTCCAGAGGGTGCACGGCCCCCGCCGATTTTTACGCGGAGTTGGAGCGTTTCTTGTCGTGGTAGGAGACGCGCCTTGTGTCGTCGTTGCGCGTGGCGTTGGAGTGGCAGTAACCGCAGGCTCCTCCGGATCGTCATCCTCATCCTCATCGCCATCCTCATCCTGGTCCTCGTCCTCCTCTTCCGGAACCGGAGCCGGAGTGGCGGTCGACAGAACAGGCGGCGGCAGCAAAGGCCCCGGATTGCCCGGATCGGGAAGCTTAGGCTGGGCCAGGACTGAGGCGGCTGTCAGGATCAGCGATGCCAGCAAGACAATCGTTATAACAAGACCAAAGGAAAATCGTCCACGCCTGGTCATCAGCTGCCCCTCCTTTCCTGGTAAGCCGTCGAGTACGCGTTGTAGGCGGCAAGCGCCGCCTCATGAGCCTCCGTGTAGCGGGCATAAGCGGCCTCAAGCCGGTTGAGGCCGTCCTGATCGGTCGGGCAGTTTGAAACCGCCTCAACGCTTCCGCACAGGGAAATCGCCAGCTCGCTGTACTCATGCTCGGCGCTCGAACGCTCCTCAAGCCGCGCATAGCTCTCATGAGCAAGCCTGTAGAAAGCGACGTCCACCGTGAGCGTATCGGCCGTCTCTGACAGATCCCGATGGTCGGCAAAGAGGGTGTCGTATCGGCCCTGGACGTCCGCCAACTTTCGCGACAACGAATCAACGGTGACTTGCAGCCGCTCACGCTCCTGGTCCCCCCGGGAGACGACCAGCGAATATCGCGTGTTCTCGGCTTTCAGATCATTACGGGTATCTTCCAGGCCGGCGCGTTCCGCGCGTTCTCTCTTTAGCGCGGCTTCAGAATCCTCGAGTTGCTGCCCGGTCTCACGTACGGCCGAAGAAAGCGAATCGCGCTCATTTCCCAGTGAGATGCTCGTTGCCCGCTCCACCTCAAGCGCAGCCTCGTTCTCAGTGAGATCGAGCGTGGCGGCGTTGAGTTGTCCCCGCGTCCCGCTCAGTTCATTCAGGGAGACGGCCAGCCCAATGCTGGCGGCGCCCAGGAGGGCGACCGCGAGAACCAGGCCAACGATTCTCTTGTTGTTCGGCGCGCTGTCGAAAGCAACAACGGCCATCGCTATTCCAACGCTCAATCTGTTCATAACTCGCATGGCACAGGTCGACCATCCTTTCTTTTCAAGTGGGTGCAACCGGCGCTTTTCCAAGCGCAAAAATGTAGGTGAATGCCGAGAGAGGGGTTAGGGACTAATGCTCCATTCTCACGCTGTCAGCCCTCGTGTTGGGGGCGAAGGCCGCCGCAGACCCAAAGCGGGTCTGGATACAGGTGGAACCTATGGAGTGCAACGGCACAGCAATCGCGAAAAGGCTCCCCGCGCGGTAGCCACCGGACGTGACGCTGTGTCGGCACAGTTTTCGTTGTACAAGGGCCAAGTGGGATGCCTCCCAACATGCACTACGAACCTGACCGTGGAGTACTATACCACCTGAATATAACTATCCTGTAACTATTTGATTGACCATTCATCACTTCTTGTAACCATCCGCAAAAATACTGCATAATTGCCTGTACAGACGTGAATTGCTGTGTCCTGTTAGGACGGGACTCCCTAGGATCTCCGGAGACCTATTAAGAGGTGACGAGTTGACTCAACAAGATGGGTTGATGCGAGAGGTGATGGAGCTTCGGGAGCGCCTCTCCAAGCTGAGCGAAGCCAGCCTCCACATCACTGAGGATCTCGACAGCGATGCTGTCCTGCAACGCGTTGTGGATGGAGCACGGGCGCTGACGGCTTCGCGTTATGGCGCGATCACCATCCCGGGCGAATCTGTTGGACACCCCAGCTTCTTCGTCTCCGGTTTGACCCGGGAAGAGCACCAGGGGCTCTTCGATATGCCGGAAGGAATAGGATTCTTCGAGTATCTCAGTGGACTGGAGGAGCCGCTGCGGGTTGCGGACATAACAGGCTACCTGAACGCGCTGGGCATGCCCAGATTCCTGCCCACGGTGCCTGCGACTTCCGTGCTGATAGCCCCGATACGCCACCAAGGCGTTGGTGTAGGCACCATTTATCTGGCTCATGGCCTTGACGGCAGAGAGTTTACCCAGGAGGACGAGGACACCCTGGTCTTGTTCGCCTCCCAGGCGGGGATGGCCATCGCCAACGCTCGTAGACACCGGGAGGAGCGACTGGCCAGGGCCGACCTGGAGACCCTCATAGATACCTCTCCCGTTGGAGTGGTCGTGTTGGATGCTCTGACGGGAGACCCAAAGTCCTTCAACCAGGAAGCCCAGAGGATCGTCGACAGCCTGCGGAATGCCGATCAGTCGCCGGAGCAACTTTTAGAAGAGATGACGTTCAGGCGGGCCGACGGACGGGAGGTCTCGTTGCAAGAGTTCCCGATGGCGGAGCTTCTAAGCATTGGGGAGACGGTTCGAGCTGAAGAGATCGTCATGCACGTCCCCGATGGGCGCAGCATCACAGTGTTGCTCAATGCCACTCCCATCCGCTCTGATGACGGCACGGTGGAATCGGTGGTCGTCACTCTGCAGGACATGGCTGACATTGAAGAGTTGGAGCGGATGCGGGCGGAGTTCCTGGCGATGGTGAGCCACGAGTTGAGGACTCCTCTGACTTCAATCAAAGGCTCGGTCTCCACGATTATGGATGCAGGGGCGGATCTCGATCCTGCCGTGATGCGCCAGTTCGTCCGAATCATCAGTGACCAGGCCGAACACATGAATGCCCTGGTTGCAGACCTGCTGGATGTGGCCCGCATCGAGACGGGCACGCTGCCGGTTGATCCGGAACCTGCCGAGGTCGCCGTATTGATGGACAGGGCACGCAGCGCCTTCGCCAGCGCATGGGGTAGGAACAACCTCGCAATCGACGTCGAGCTGGATTTGCCCATGGTGATGGCGGACCGTCGGCGCATTGTCCAAGTGCTGGGCAACCTGCTGTCCAACGCGGCACGCAACTCCCCGGAGTCGGCGGCCATCAGAGTGACCGCCGTGAGGGATGGTGTTCATGTTGCGTTCTCTGTGGTCGACGAGGGGCGCGGCATTCCGGCGGAGAGCTTGCCGCATCTGTTCCGCAAGTTCTACGGGGCGCAGTCCGAGGAGCAGGGGGGAGATACAGGGCTGGGTCTGGCTATCTGCAAGGGCATTGTGGAAGCGCACGGGGGGCGTATCTGGGCCGAAAGCGACGGGCCCGGGATGGGCGCACGTTTCACCTTCACCCTGCCCATGGTCGAGGGTGCGAGGATGGTAGACGGACCTCCGCCGACTTCGACGCGGCGCGATCAAGGGAGTGAAGAGCGGCTACGCGTTCTGGCGGTTGACGATGATCCCAACGATTTACGCTACGTCCGCGACACTCTTGCTAAATCGGGCTATGCACCGATCTTGACCGGAGATCCGGAGGAGGCGCTCCGCTTGGTAGAAGAGGATAAGCCGGAGCTTGTGCTGCTGGATCTGATGCTCCCAGGAGCGGACGGCATCGAACTGATGAAGGACATCCTGGATGTGGCCGACGTACCGGTCATCTTCCTGTCCGCGTACGGACGAGAGGAACTCATCGCCAGGGCCTTCGACATGGGGGCCACCGATTACGTCGTTAAGCCATTCTCCCCGACGGAGCTCGCGGCGAGAATCAGGGCGGCCTTGCGTAGGCGGGCGGCCGCAGAGCCTTCGGAGCCCTACGTGCTGGGCGACCTGACCGTCGACTACGCCGAGCGCAGGGTGACCGTTGCCGAGAGTCCCGTTCATCTCACGCCGACCGAGTATGGGGTGCTGGCCGAGCTCTCGGCCAATGCAGGGCAGGTGGTAACTTATGAGCTCCTTCTGACTCGAGTCTGGGGCGAGAAGGGCGATGGGGACGTGCGGCCCATGCGCACCATCGTGAACAAGCTCCGCCGCAAGCTGGGCGCCGGCGGGGAAGCTCCCACCCGCATCTTCACCGAACCCCGCGTGGGATACCGGATGCCGAAAGGTGAGTAGGCAGCGAACTGTGAAGCCTGGCCTGCCCGGTACCGTTCCTGGGTGGGCGACATAGGTCAATACCGCGAACTTTCCTACTCGTAGTTGAGTTGAAATCGGCCAGAGCTACGAGGTGTTCGTCGTGGTTGAGGAACTATGCCGTACCTGGTCTGTCAGGTCCCGGACTTGGGTTTGACGGGCGCGATTACTTCTACTTTATAGAAACTTCATGGCAATTAGTCGAAATTCGCTCAAAAGCTAACGGGAATCTTACACCATCCCTGTAGAATTATGACCGTCGACAATCCCGTTAGGTGGGTGGCGGCCGAAAAGTGAAACTTCGAATCGAAGCCGATGCCGAGGACGGACGGGGGAATCTGAAGAAACGCGAGGGATGAAGTGAGCATTCTACCGAGACTTGACCTTAAGCTGGCCATAATCACACTTGGCGTGGCGTTTATGTTGGCCGGGTCTCAGTCGGCTTTCGCACAGCAAAGTGATGCCCCGGCGGCGCCGTCCCGCCCCACGGTAGACTCCCTCGCCCACAACTCAGTCACTATCACGTGGACTGACCCGGGCGATTCCAGTATCACGGGCTACCAGATCCTCAGGCGCGACGTGGCAGTCCATGCTCAGCGCGTATTCGAAGTCATTGAGAATGACACGGGCAGCTCCGGCACGACCTATACGGACACGACCGTGGAGCCGGAGACGCGGTACCGCTACCGAGTGAAGGCTCGCAACGGTGACGAGTTGAGTGAGTGGTCCAAAGTCGCAAGAGCAACCACACCGGCGGCCCCCACTCCGGTCACCACCACCCCAGTGCCAACCCCTGTCAACGAAGCCCCCACCGGCCTGCCATCCATCACGGGCACAGAGCAGGTCGGGGAGACACTGACTGCGGACACCTCAGGAATCAGCGACGCCAATGGTCTGACCGGTGTGAGTTATGCCTATCAATGGATACGCAACGACGGCAACTCAGACGAAGACATCTCCGGGGCGACCGGGCAGACCTACACGCTAACCGACGATGACCAGGGCAAGACCATCAAGGTAGAGGTCAGCTTTACCGATGACGACGGGTACTCCGAGAGTCTGACCAGCGCGGCAACGGGATCCATAGCCCGGCCTGCCAACCAGGCGGCCAACGGCCTGCCGATAATCGTTGGGGCAGTCTATGTAGGAGAGACGCTGACCGCGAACACATCCGGGATCAGTGACGCCAATGGGTTGACGGGCGTGACGTACACATACCAATGGATACGCATCGACGGCAGCTTGGACACGAACATCACGGATGCCATCGGACAGACCTATACCCTCACCGACGACGACCAGGGGAAGACCATTAAGGTTGAGGTCAGCTTCACGGACGAAGACGGGTACTCGGAGAGGGTGACCAGTGCCGCGACCACAAGCGTCACAACACTCACAATCATTGGCCCGCCCACCGAAACGCCGATCTATCTGCTGCAGCAACAACAATCGCCGTCCGCGAGCGTCTCCGAGGGTTCGGGCCAGGACCTCCCCGCCGATAACACGACTACGGGCTGGGTGATTGTCGGGGACGGCGGAGCGACGGGCAACCTGGGAGCCAGCGATACTGACGCATTCAAAATCAATCTTGAAGCAGGGAAGCGCTACCGGATCGATGTGCTGGGCAACGGCCCTCGAGACCACGCGAATGGCGGCACCTACAACGGCGAGCTTGAGCTCATGTTGCGAACGCTGCAGAACGGCGTTGGAACCGCTTTCGAACGTCTCAACGGGTTTGGGACAAAGACTCCTAGCGATACGACCATCAACAACGTCGTCAATAAGGCTGGCGGGCCGGACCTGGGCGCGCGCTCCGAGTTCGAGGTTGTCGCGACAACTAACGACACATACATGATCAAGGTCATCTCCGATGGCAGCAACACGGGCACCTACACGGTGAAGGCGTCTGAAATCACGTCTGAGCAGGCGTTCGGAGATTTCACAAGCCAATGGAACAGCGGACGCATCAAGATTGGCGACACAGCAGCCATGACGGGCAACATCGAGGACTCCGGAGACAGTGATTGGTTCATGGCAACGTTTGAAGCCGGCAAGTGCTATTCCATCCAGGGACGAGGCCAGCATTCAGATTCGGCACACGACGGCGGAACGCTGACGGATCCGAAGCTCAAGGTGATGAATTTCTACGACTACTACCACAAGCGGTTCTACGACCCTAACACGCTGGCGTACGTCGGCATCCCTGCTGACGAGCGAGATGAGGCGTACTTCAACGAAACCTACATCAATCCGTCAAATTTCGTGCTCCTGAACCGGGCCGACAAGGTATGCAACATGGTGAGCCCGTCCGACCAACCGAGTGACTACAAGCTGACCTGCAACTACTACTGTGACGACGACAGCGGTCCGGGCAACAACTCGCTCATCAAGGTGCGCGTCAAATCTGGCGGAGAAGGCGACTACGTGATTGGCGTGGAAGGAGAGGGTTTGACGGGGACCTACAGCGTCTACGTCAAGGAGATTACCTGCCCGTCCAACTAGGGAATACAAGGCGCGCGCGACTGTCGACAACCTGGCGATCAGTGGTCGGCGATACGGGCCGGCATGATTCTGATGGTGAAGGTTCTTGATTCTGTCAGGTCGGGTATGGGCGATACGGGTCAATATTGCGAACTCAGCGCGTGTTCGAACTGGTGGTGCAATGGTGAGGGATAGGGGCTGGAAATCCCTGCGTCAGGTTTGCTCACCGTCTCTCAGCAGCGCGACGAATCCCGCCTGTTCGAAGTCTTGATCGTAGGCCAGAGCTTCAGTGATGCCACGCTCCTCCATCACCAAGAAGCTTGCGCAGTCCGTGAGGCTCCACGTCTGGTCGGCGCGAGCTTCATATCGTTCGACAGCGGCCCAGAATTGCTCATCGGTTTGAGAAATGACTTCCACCGAGGGATTGTATTGTATCTGCCTGATCATCTCGACGGCAAATGCGCGACGGGATTCGCCCAGGCGTGACGTATCGTTGAGTGCCTCCGCTAACACCATCTGAGTTGTCACCACCTCAGTGGAGTCTAGCGTCGCAGCGGCCGCAGCCGCGCGTTCGTGCAACTCATCACCGGAGCGCATGAGGGCGATCCAGTATCCTGTATACGCGAAGACAGCGGGCACTAATCCTCCACCTTTGGGTGACCATAGAGGTAGTGCTTAAAGTTCTTGGCGCTATCAGTCGGGACGTCCTCCCACAAGTCCGGCGGATAAGATTCGCGTAACCTCTCGATCCTTTCGACCAGGCCGAGAAGTCCCGCTGAGTGCGCGGATGCGTCAGCCGTTGCATCCGATGACTTGCTCTCATCTGCCTTGTCGGAAACCGGTGCACTTTCGACGGATACAACCACCTCTTTACCCTCTTCCAGGTCGAGGGGTTCCAGAGGCGTCAGCACGCCCTTGCCGTACCTTGCTCGCACCCTTGCCATGACGTGACTCTCCCTGACTGCTGCTGACAGTGACTATATGGGCCACCCCGTTGCGCCATTATAGCGAGGACGAGGCAGGGAACGAGGGGGTGGAGGGAATATTACCGGCTATATTGCCGCTGGTGACGCCAAGTCAAGGCGTACCAATCTGCGCATCGATGGAGATACTACTGCGATAATGGTGAGCAGCCGGCCTTGTTGCACGCATGAACCTGGTAGTAGGTGCCAAATGAGAGGTCAGAGGAGTGGCCCAGGTCTGTGTGTGAGCTGACAGTCAACGGCGCGCTTACCGCAGTCAGCCTATTCCCCGCTCTGTACACCTCGTAGTAGGTTGCTCCTTCCACCGCGGTCCAGGTCACCTCGTCGCGGTCGGGGAAGACCTCAACCTTCTTTCTGACGACTTCAACATCCTTTGGGATTGACGGGACATCGACATCGGTATCAGACTCCGTGATGCCGGCCACCGGGTTGTCGGAATAGTCTGTACATCCAAGGTGGTTGCACGCCCTTACCACGTAGTAGTAGATGCTATCAGGCCGTAGCCCGTCGTCCACAAGGGCGAGAGCGGTCACCTCGGTCGCCACGATGGCATACTCCCCATCCTTGGAGTCGCTACGTTGCACGTCGTACTGGGTCGCGAGGGTAGCGCTGTTCCAAACGACCGACAGGGAGTCTTCGGTCCTGTCAACCACGTACAGGTTTCGAGGGGGGAATGCGGGCGACCATTCCGGAGTAGCCTCAAGGGTAGGCAGCGGCGCGAGCGACTGCTCGGGCTCCGGAGCAGGGACGGTGCACGACCAAGCCGCTACCAGCAGAGCGATAGCAATGCCAGTCCAGACCAACTTCACTCCGTTGTCTAGCACGTCGGCTGGGTTCCCTCACAGTTCGGTTGCGGCTTAGGCGGCGATCCTAGGCAGCGCATCCAGTGATTAGGCAGGTCGCGAACCGTACGGTGAAATGGTCGCCGCGGCCGATTCTATGCGGTGGCTGGGTTGTCAGAGTCAATCTCGGAGCAGCCTCCTCGGTTGCAAGCGACGACCCAGTAGTGATTCCCTTCACCGCCGGGCTCAGTATGTATATGGCTGGGTTGAGTGACGTTGTCATCGAGCTCTTCACATCCGAGGGTGATTCCGATGCGGGAGATTGAGCATCGCATTCGACTGTGGCCGTCGAAATAGACCTTGTAGTGCGTAGCACCCTCGGAGATATCCCACTTGACGATGACTCGCGACTCTTGTCGCTCAAATCGGAGGTTGGTGGGCGATGCCGGCCTACCACCGGCAAACTTGGCCGATCGCCCGCTATAGATGAAGGAACATCCCCCCGCGTCGCAGGCTGACACCCAGTAGTAGTTGAGGTCACGGTGTGGTTCCTCATGAACATATGTCGTACCAACTACGCTTGAGGCCAGTTCCTTGCAACCTGAAGGCACACCATCGCGATTGGCGTAACAGTCCTCAAGGTTGCCGTAGTAGACCTTGTAGAACTCAGCACCGGCCACGGCCGTCCAATCGATGCGATTCGTCGACCCTTGGACGGCGAAGGTCATGGTCAACGGTCCATCGCCCTCGGCCACAGATTCGACATCCTGGGCGCAGCCGGCGGCGGCCAACATCCTGCGGACCTCCGGGTCGAGGTTGTTCATGGCGTCTTCGACCGCCAGTCCTTGCGGGACAAGGACGACGAAAGCCAAGAGATTGGGTTGTTCATCCTTGGGCTGTGAATCAACTAACCCCTTCAAGGCCTTTCCGTATGACAGTGTCTCATTGTGATAGTCGGCGACTTCGGGTGGTGGGTTGACGGATTCCATGAGCTCGATCGACCGAGCCAACGCCTCGGAGACCTCACCGTTGGTCGTCCCTTCAGGAATCTCATCGTCGGCGTATTGGGCGCATAGTGAGGCGTATTCCTCTAGAGACATCCGGGCAGCATCCCTCCCACCTACAGTCGGCTCTGAGAGCTTCGTGCTGTCTTCACAACCGACAAGGATCAAGAGGGAGGAAGACACTGCCATCAGGAATGGTAGGCAGAGCTTGTCGATTCGGCGGCAAGGTTGTATGGGCAGTCTCAGGCTCAACAAGGTGCTAGCACCAACTGGCTCTCTCATCGAGGCGGCTAGAACCAGGTTCTCCGGTTCGCCACATATTCGCCACATAGATGTTGTGGAAGCCCTCGTCCGTCTTCGTCAGGTAGAGGATACCCTCGACCAGGCCGGCGATCGCACTGATAGAGACGGCAACGACGAGGACAGTCAGCACGAGGTGTACGATGCCCGCTCCCGTATATCCCAACTAGAACTTGTGGACCCCGAGGGCACCCAGGAAGATTCCCAGCACTCCGGCGACTACTCTACTTTTCATGCTCCCTCTCCTCCTGATGGCGGAGATGGAATCTTCTGTTGACCGACTACGTTAGACGTCCTACGGGCTTGCAGGGTCCTCAGAGTCGATTTCTGAGCAACCGCTACTGTTGCAGGCAGCAACCCAATAGTGATTCTCTCTTCTGCTTGGGTCGGTGTCGACATAGCTGGTCGAGGCCACTTCCGTGGCTAGCTCCCTACAGAAGCTGGCATCGCCCCTGCTGTCGACTTTGCAATACACATTGATGCCCCCATCGTCATGGTAGACGTTGTAGTAATCCGCGCCCTCCACCGGTTCCCAACTGACCCTGACGGTTGAACCTTCCCACGTGGCGTTCACTCCGGATGGCATGGCCGGGCTGATGTCTATGGAAATCGAGATGTTGTATGAGCCCGTGCCTTCGTATGCCCCAACCTCAATATGGAATGTGCCAGACTCAGGCGCCGCCCATCTGCTGCTCAAGGGTGAGCTCTCCGAGTCCCAGCGAAAAATCGATTCTACCACCGGGTCAGGTGGGTCTTTGATCAGCAACCAGATCTCAGGGATGCCTTCCCAGCTCACTTCTATCACGTACTTCTGTCCTCTGTCCGCTTGGAACTGGAAGTAGCCGATCTCATCAGGCTCGTCCAGCGTGCCCGATAAGCTACCTCCCACGGATATGTCCTCTCGCTGGATTTCGACAGGGATAGATTCCGATGTTTCCTCGTCAATGCATCCGGCTTCAGCCATCCGGGACCGCGTTTCCGGATCCATGCCTGCAATCGCCTGTTCAATGGGTTCGAAAGCGGACGCCAGGGTGAAAAACATCGAGAAGAGGAATTCATCTTCTGACTGATTGCCCGGGTCTTCCAGGTAGTCATCCACGGTTCTTTTGAAGGCTCTCTGAAACGCCAGTCCAGCGTCATGCCAGCCAGAAACTTCAGCAGGAGGCTCCAGTGATTCAATTATCCCGATGTGTTGTTCCAAACCTGATGAAAGCTCTCTGAGGGAGACATCTTCTTCCCAGGCAGCCAATTCTTCCTGACCGCCGCAAACTGCCATCAGGTACTCGTCAAGGGACACACCCGAAATGGCTGGCAACTCGGCCACCGGTGTCGCTGCGCTAGAGTCCGCTTTAGGAGTGCCATCGGAATTGTCGGCCGTAGACGAGGTTGCGGAAGATGGTTCACCAGCGGCCACCGACGTGGGGACCTCCTCTTGGGTCTCTCCGTTGCCCCCACAGGCGACGAAGGCAAGGGTCAGTAGAACGACCGGCAGAGCAAGCATGGTTGGGATCAAGTGTCTAGCGGTCTTGTTCACAGGAAGTTACCTTCATCTCTATTGGACGGCTCCTCAGTAGCCTGACTACCATAAGGACGAGATTTGGTAGCAAACAAGTACCAAATGCCCTGCATGCTTAGGGCATTTGCCCTATATGGGGCAGTGAATGTTCCCGCCGCGCCGAATGCCTGATTCAGTCAATTCGCGCCGCGCCGGTAGAGCACAGGAGCGTGGCCTCCAATACCTCTGCGAGCCGTTACCGTGGAATGGCTACGTCGCGCCCGCGCGGAATCACACACGTCACGGTCGCGCCGCCCATAGCGCCTCTCTCTTCAACGAAAAGACGCCCTCCCAATCGCTGCGCGTCCCTGTCCATGTTCGCAAAGCCGTGACCACGTTGTGCATAGTCGCTGGGAAGTCCAATTCCGTTATCTAGCACCGAAAGCCGCACCTCATCCTCCTCACACGCCAGGTGGATAGCCACCCTGGTTGCCCGGGCATGGCGGTAGGTATTGGTGAGCGCGTTGTGGGTGATCGAGAAAAGCAGGCCCCTAGTCTCGGTGGGAAAGGACGGCTCGACTCCGCTCTGCGTCAACTCGCAGGGTACAGACGTGACGTTAGTGAAACTGGCGGCGTGAGACTTGAGTGCGGAACTCAACGCACGACCCTCATAAATGGCACCCATATTGATGGGGTGCCTCAGCTCCCAGATGGCGGAGCGGGACAGCCGGGAGGTCGCCTCGAGGGTGGCGGCCAGCTCCGGGTTGTTGTCCCCGGCCTGGGCCTTGGCGGTGTCGATGCCAAGCCCGACCATGTACGCAGATTGTGCTGTGGTGTCGTGAATCGTCTGGGAGAACTCGACCCGCTCACGCTGCAACTCGCGCTCGCGCTCGACGGCCTGCCTCCACCTCACTCGCTCGAAGTTGGCGATGATGTTGACAATTGCCGCCACCGTATACATGACGAGAATCCGGGCGACTAGCGTCCTCTCCTCCGCCACCGCAGAATCGATGCTCTCCCCAATGGTCAGGCTGATCACCAGATATACAACGGCCACAAAGGTCGTGCAGGCCATTGTGAGTCGAAAGGACGTGAGAACTACCGCGTACCCGGCAAGCTGAGGATAGTACAGCAAGTGCAGGTAAGGGTGAGCGAATCCTCCGGTTGCTGCCACGGCGCCCGAAAGTATGAAGACATCCAGCGTCGCATTCAGGAGAATCCATCCCCTTGTTACGGCCTTATTCGTCGCCAGACGATAGTGCGTGTATCCGTTGAGCCCTACGAACAGCAATATTGCTGGCACATACAGCGCATAAGTTTCCGGCCAATCTGCAGGCCGGTACAGCCACAGCATAAGACCGAATACGAGGATGAACCAGCGCGCCCAGACGAAACTCCGCGCAAGGAATCTCAACCCGTCCGGGTCGCTGTCATTGCGCTCCCGACGCATCATGCCAACGATACTTGCCACCGACACGATTAGGTGGACAGCCCGGCTATAGTGGGATCCCTGAGCCATCTCCATTTCCGAACCATGCTGATTCCCCGAGTGCATATCCTCAACTCTCCGGGCTATAGTCATCCAGGAGCCCGTTCCGAGCGGCCCACAGCACCAGACCCTGCATGGAGGTGACGTCCAACTTCTGTTGGATGCCGTAGATGGCGTTCCGCACAGTCACCGGCCTGATGCCCCTCTGCTCCGCTATCCGGGCGTACGTCATGCCCCCGGCAAAGGAGACGAGTATCTCCCTCTCCCTCGCAGTCAGCCCGGCGGAGTCCGCGGCATCTCCTGCTTTTGAGACACTACTGACCGCTGCGACCACGCCTCGCACAAGCTCAGCAGGCAATCGAAGCTCTCCGCGGAATACGCCTCGCAACGTCGAAAGAAGCCGCTCTCTGTCGGTTTCCTTCTGAAGATACCCGGTTGCACCGGCTGCCACCGCCTCCAACACCGCGGTTTCCTCGTTCGCGACCGTCAGCATGACGACGCGCGTCTCAGGTGCGGACTCGATGATATCGCGGCAGGCTTCGACTCCGTCCTTCTTTGGCATCATGACGTCCATCACCACTAGGTCTGGAGACACCTCGGCGGCCACTCTGACTGCCTCCTCGCCATCCCCCGCCTGGCCCACAACCTCGAATTCCCCAGACTGCTCAAGGACGTATTTCAGTCCCTCTCTAACGATGGAGTGGTCGTCAACCACCAGTACCTTGATGCGCTCGTTTGAATTCATGCCAGCTTCCTCTTAGTCCGAAATTCCTCCATGGTTACCGATCCCACTATTGCGCTATCCAAATGGGGTTGTAGCTGATCGCCTCCTTGTCAACGGTGAGTTTACGACGCAGTTGCTGGTCTGAAAGCAGGGTTATCAAGCGCCCCAACAACCTAATCGGTTGGTACTGCTCCCGCAACAGGTCAAGCCCTTGTGCATGGAGTGACAACACTCATAGTGGGGTCAGACCGCAGTCACTCGGCAACCCTTCCTCCAAGATTCCGTCCCAGGTGTGCTCTTGGTGGGGGATCCCGAGTAACAGTTAGCCAATTGGGGCGCCACACGCAGCGTCACATAGTCTGCTGAGCCCTATGGCGAAGATGGTGCCAGCAACAGCCCAATGCCGCCTCGCAGTCTGTGAAACGGTATTCTGGGGACGATTCGGAATTCCGTCAAAAAGGCGGATGGGCGATACGGGTCAATACTGCGAACTGAGCGCGTGTTTGAGTTGGTCGTGGAGTGGTGAGGTGTAGGGCCTGGAACTTCATGCGTCAGGTTTGCTCGCCGATTCTCCTCGGCGCGACGAATCCCGCCTTTTCGAAGTCTTGACCGTAGGCCAGCGCTTCAATAATGCCACAGTCTTCCATCACCAGGAATCTTGCTCAGTCCGTGAGGCTCCAAGTCTGGGCACTTCGGGGAGCATACGGTTTCGTTGCTGACGCAAAAAATCTGTGCGTCCGAAGATCCCGACCGTGCTCTTGAGTGCAACTTACAATGCTCGCTCCCTTCCTTGGTGACCTGAGTAAAGCCTCCTCGCGACGATCTGAAGGTGACGTCGATTCGAACTCGGTAACCTCAGAATACTGCCGCAAGCGGGGTCGATTGCGTTCGGTATTATAGTGGTCAAACGCGCTTCCGGAGTCTGGGCATCAGACTTATGGCTGAGGTCTTTATATGGGGCGGTCATACCAGGGTGAATTGGGGAGAATTTCGGCGACCATAGAATGGGCGCTTAGCCAAGATATCACCACGCTCAGAGGAGCACTGCACCGCCAATTAGGTGCGCACAATCTCGTTGCCATTGGCTCGGGCGGGTCTTTCACGGCTGCGGCCTTTGCCGCGCTACTTTATGAAGCAGCCACAGGCCGTCTAGCCCGCGCTGCGACCCCGGTGGAGGCCATCTCTCGCTCACCACTGCGCGATACAGGAGTGTTACTCTTGAGTGCACGCGGGACCAATGTCGACATACTGCGAGCAGCAGAAACGTTGTTAGGGCTAGGCTACGATCCGGTTTCGGCTGTTACCACCCGCATTGAATCACCACTGAGTCAGATTTTGACGCGCTATGGTGCGACAACGCACGCATTCACTGTCCCAGGTGGAAGAGATGGATTCCTCGCAACGAACTCACTAATAGCGACAATGGTACTCCTGTATCGTGCACTGTCTCCAGTTGCAGGGCTAGCGGTAGAAGAGGAAAGTGGTCTTACGACAGCACGTCCCTCAGTCAAGGGGCCCGGAGCTGTACTGGGTAATCGAACTTTGGTCGCCTTAGCTCAAGGTTGGGCGGTGCCAGCAGCCCTTGACCTCGAATCGCGGTTCTCTGAAGCTGCACTTGCCAACGTCACAGTAACTGATCCTCGGAATTTTGCTCACGGGCGTCACAATTGGTTGTCACTCCATGCGGCAGATACCGGCATCGTGTCGTTTGAGACGGAGTCCAGTACGCGTGATGCAGCAAGGATGTTGCGATTTCTCCCTAAGGAGACTGATGTGATTCGGGTGATTTCGGCGAAAGAAGGCCCAGCAGCCACAATAGAACTGGTCCGCGCAGTCATGGATTTCGCAGGACAGGTTGCGGAGGCGAGGGGAATCGATCCTGGGCGTCCAGTTGTCCCAGATTTTGGGCGACGCCTATTCAGAGCTCGTACGGCCCGAGCTGTGAAATCACAAGAAGCTCTGCCAATCGCAAGGAAGCGACAAGCTCTGAACTTGGGCCCTTCGTCCAAGCGCAATGACCTCACCAGCGCCCTTAGTGTCTTCGTGGAGAAGCTGCAACGAACCGCATTCAGCGGCTTAGTCGTCGATTACGACGGAACTTTGTGTGCACCAACCCGTCGATTGGAGCCCCTCGAGCCTGCCATCTCTGAAGAACTAAATCGTCTGCTCATGGAGGGAGTCATGCTCGGAGTCGCGAGTGGTCGCGGCAAGTCCGTGCATACAAGTCTCCGTGAATCGCTGCATCCGCAGTACTGGAACAGGGTGATAGTCGGGCTCTATAATGGCGCTAAAGTAGTTGAGTTGTCTGAGAACACTCCGGATCGGGAGGAAGTAATCCCACAGTCTCTAGCCGCCGCCGTGTCGCGCGTCCGCCCGCTCGCAGCGATGTTCGAGTTCGAGATGGTTGTACGTGCTCACCAGATCTCACTTCGGCTGCAAGACGGCACTGATTCTCACACACTGCGAACCGTCGTCAAAGAGCAGCTGGCAGGGATTGAAGATGTCTCGGTTCTCAATTCGTACCATTCAGTCGACATTGTCCCACTAGGCACATCGAAGATGGCTGTAGTCGACTCCCTTAACTTGAAGCGACCCGGTTGTGTTCTCCGGATAGGTGATCAGGGTGCCGCAGGAGGCAACGACTTCGAATTGCTGAATACTGGGCTTTCGCTGAGCGTCGATCGTGTGTCTAGCAGCATGGAAACGTGTTGGAACCTGGGCACTCCTGGCATCGCCGGCCCGGCGCTGACCCTCAAGTACCTTCGTGCCCTAAAGAAAGATGGAGAGATGTTTAGACTCGATACGCCTAGTCTGATAGGCGGCACAGGCGGCTAACAAGATGAATCCCGATCTCGCCGACGATCTTTTGCGAGAAGTCATTGGTGAAACGGTTGAGGACGACTTCGCAGATCAACTAGGAATTCTCCGCAGCCTCGCATCGTACAAATACGATGATTACCAGCAGTACGCGCCGGGCCGACAGTTCATTGAATCCCTAGCGCTCTGGTTAGCACAGTTTGACCAAGCTGAACGAATCACCGCCCTCCGGTATGTTCAAAGGCGATTGATTTTTATCTCCGACTTAGAGATGCGGCAGCTCGTAGGACTCTTGGCACGCGATAGAATACCCGCTGCTCTGCGGCGTCGGGTGGCCCATGAACTCAACCTTCCAGCGCATGCAGTCGCTGCGGTAGAGACTAGTGCAGAATTCGCGGCTGCCAGGCGTGCGACTATCTTCTTGGGAATGAGCGACGGCGCACGGATTGACGAACTTCGGAGGAGCAGCCAAGGCCTTTCCAATGAGCAGTTTGCCAGCAATTACGAATTGTCTGAGCAACGTGCAGGCAAAATGCGCTCGGAGGTACAGGCTGATAGCGGAGATAATGAAGCTGGGATTCAGTACATAGTTCTGGTTGATGACTTCGCCGGCAGCGGGACAACGATCCTTCGCCGTGACAAGGACGCGAATCTCGATGGAAGGCTATTCCGATTCGCCGAACACACATTGCCAAAACTGATGACCGATAGTTGTCCTAAGATACTTATCGCACTGTATCTAGCGACGAAGTAGGCAGTAGAGCATCTGCAGTCGCTAATTGCAGAATACCCCGCGGCGCCTTGGCCGAAAAACGACGTCCCAGAGGTAATCGCTGTGATGACCCTCGATGATGATGCGCGGCTCACGCACAGCGACGATGGTCCAATGGATGAGACCGATCAGCAATTCGACAAACTATTGCACCAGAATTACGACTGTTCGGTGGAAGATGAGCACAAAGGAAAAGTACTGCACGGGTTCTTTGAGTGCGGCTTGCCGCTTGTGCTTTCCCACAACACGCCCAACAATTCAGTTTACTTGCTCTGGGAAACGAAAAAGACCCGGGCACTCTTCCCCCGCTTCGAGCGCCATCATGGGCGACTGGGGGATGAATAATGCCAGCCTCGCGCAATCCATTCTATCTCCGCATGGCTGAACAGTCAGAGTCAGATGACCAGTTTCTGAATCTCTTCAGTCAGGCTGTTCTTGACCTACTACCAGAGGATGGGAGTTGGAACCGCTTCCTCCCGATCGAGGGAGCACCGGGCAGCGGCAAGTCTACTCTGTTGCGACTCTTTACGCCCACAGTTCTGAGGAGCATCGAGAACATGCGTGGGCAAGCGGAGTACGCTGGTCTGATTCGGAAACTCACGGAAATTAACGCATTGGACGCGAATGGTGTGCAGTTGCTCGGGGTCCTGGTCAATTGCAAAGACGATTACAGTCGGATAATGGATTTCACTCTTGAAGGGCCTGCGCATTTGGCACTATTCAGGGCGCTCTTGCATTCGCGCCTCGCGCTACTGACCATCCGAGCTGCACTGCAACTCGTTGGCCGCATGTATCCGGCTGATGTCGATATCGTGCGGTTTGAGCCACGAGACGATGCAGTTCTCGGTCGCCCTGATGTGAATGTTGTCACCGGGAGGGAATTGTTTGACCGCGCCCGTGTAACCGAACAACGCATTGTAGATTCGCTGAATAGTTTTGAACCACGTCCACCATCATCTCCCGAGGATCTCAATTTTGTAGATGTCTTCCAGCTGCTCAATACGCATCGCCTCCTAATTGACCAGCAGGAAGCCACCAAGCACACGTTGATCATGTTCGACGACGCTCATATGCTTGACACTTCGCAACGTGAATTCTTGAAAGACGAACTGGAGCGCCATGACCGCATCGCCCTAGCGGGCTGGATGGCAATGCGCCTACGCGCTCTCGACCCTCCAAGACTAGTCTCAGAGGCAGTTAGTAAGAACCGCGAACACTTTAGCCCTGTTCGATTCGAGCAACTGGAGCACTCAGACATCGAGAAATGGTTGATTGATATTGGCAACCGGCGTGTACGACGGGCTCAAAGAGATTTCTCCTCATTTGCCGCGTGCCTCCCAAATTCACTTGAGACCGAACTCGGGCGGGAGAGACTCGCTTCCGTCGCCACCGCGGAACGAAGCCGTGCTTATGATCTGGCGCGGCCACATGGTCACCTCTATGAGGACTGGCTCGCGGCCACAGCAGCCGAAGCCGAGCAAGAGGGATCCTTCGACCAGGCCGTACGCTGGAGCCAACTCCAGATCCTCATGGAGAGACGGATTCGGAAGACGCAGGGAGAATTCAACTTTGGAGCCCTCGCGCCAGTGGAAGTCAGCAAAGCTGGTTCCAATACAATTGAACCGGCAACCATGTTTATCGCATCCCGGAACAATCTACCTTACTTTTATGGAACAAAGAGAATTACACAACTAGCTTCGACAAACGTTGATCAGTTTCTCTCTTTGTCTGCAGCCTTGTTCGATCGGTTACTCAACAGCAGAAACCGAGGCCAAAGGGTCAAGCGTGAGTTGGCACCATCCGAGCAGCACCGTCTTATTGTGGAGCAATCGCGTGCCTACGTTACTGATATTCGGACGAGCTTGCCGTACGGGGGAGACGTCTACAGCTTGATTGCTGCAATTGCCAAACTCTGCAATGAAGAATCTGTGCGACCGAACGTTCCGATAGCGCCAGGTGTCACTGGCATTTCATTGCAGCTCTCTGATCGTGATGTCCTTATTGGGGAGGCTCAGCACTTAGGCAGCTCCGCCTCGCGCCTGTTGAATGCTCTGGGTTCAGCAATAGCCCACAATGTTTTGTTGCCACGAATCACATCACGTCAGAGTGATGAAGACCGCGTGGTCCTATATCTAAATCGACTCGTGTGCCCCGCGTACAATCTGCCGCTCGGATTCGGGGGATATAAGCCGCAGAGGCTCTCCCGCCTACTTGAATGGGTAGGTGGAGAGCCATCACCTCAACCTCGACTCGAGACGGAACAACCGCTTTGAGCGTGGCTAGATGGGATCCCGGATTTCTGCAAGGTGGTGCCGAGTTTGGCACTTTCTGGCGCGAATTGGCCAGCGGCCCCGATGCGAGTCGCCGGGGCCTCATCATCGCCGGGCGTGGTTTCGATCCCCGCACAACGGCAGGACCAAGTGCTATTGCCAACGCCTCATTTCCCATTGCGGAGTTTTTACTCCTTCGATTAATCAATCCACAGGACAGTCCTGGTCGGCCCCGTAGTCAGGACGCTGCAAACAACGAGGAAGCAATGCGCCTCTTGTTTCCCGGTGCTCTGTTCAGGCTCAAAGAGATCGTGGTTCGAGATACGAGAGGACGACTTGTCGGATCAACTCAGGTACGGAGGCAGTTCGCCGACCGAACCTGGCTCGCAGGCTTTACGGACGTAATCGTCGACATCACCGCGTTGCCGATAAGCGTCGCTTTCCCGCTGCTAGGCACACTAATCTCTGCATATGACGCGATGTACAACGAAAAGGGCACAGCCTTCAATCTCCATTGCATTGTGTGCGAGAACCCTGAACTTGATGAACGCATCCTGGCCGAGGGTGGCGACTACGCAGAGTACATCAATCCTTTTCGTGGTCGCGGAGGACTAACGGCCGAAGCTGAACCAATTGTCATCTGGGCTCCCGTACTCGGCGAAAGGCAGCATGCCGAATTGAGGAAGATTCACGACATGCTCGATCCAAGGGAGGTTAAACCGTTCCTGCCTTTTCCGTCGCTCAACGCCCGTCGTGGAGACAAACTAGTCTCGGAATACCATTCGCTACTCTTCGATTCTTGGCAAGTCGACAGGCGAGGCTTCATTTACGCTGATGAGAGAGATCCATTCAACATCTACAGGCAATTAGGAGAACTTGCAACTGAATATGCTCAATCCTTATCGTTTCTCGGCACTGCGAGAACTGTTGTGTCGGCACACTCAAGCAAATTGCTGTCGCTTGGCGTTCTATTAGCTGCATACGAGCACAAACTGGCAGTAGTCCACGTCGAACCGACCGGGTACGACTTTGAACGGAAGGAGCTCGAAATGGAGGTCAGCGAGTTGTTTGAGATATGGTTGACTGGCGAGGCCTATGTTGCCAAATAGCGGGCAGCGACCGAGACTTCTTACTGCTGGTTACGTGACTCTCGATCTCATCATCAGAGATCTCGCCACAGGTGACTTCTGGCACGCAGCAGGCGGGACTTGCGGAAATGTAGCAGTCTTTGGATCTGCCCTTGGTCTGGATGTCTCGATCCTTGCACGGATTGGGGATGATCTCCGTGGTCAGCGCTTGCTGGAAAGTCTTGTTGCCGCAGGAGTCAATACTGCTCGAATCGAACGGGAGGCTAGCATGCATACTCCCGGAATTGTTGAGCTAGTGCGCAACAGCAGAATGGGAACTCACGAATTTCGATTCCAGTGCCCAGCGTGCGGAACACGTCTTCCGAAGGCCGCTGTTGTTTCTAGGCGAAGGGCAGAGGTCGAAGCGAAGGTCATTGATAGATTCGATGGATTCTTCTTTGACCGCGCCACCTCGGCCACGGTACGCCTCGCGGAGGCGGCACGGGAGGCAGGGCTGCTTGTAGTGTTTGAGCCAAATACAATTCCGCGAGGCGGCTTTGCCGATCGCGCGGCAGAGCTGAGCGACATAGTTAAGGTATCCCAGCAACCGAGTAACCGTATGGGTACGTGGCAACCGACCAGCGGTGCATCGACCAAGCTCATCATCGAGACCCTTGGGCAAAGAGGAGTGCGGTTTCGTGTTCGATCACCACGGAGATGGGGTGCGTGGAGGGAACGCCCCGCACCAAGTCAGACGTGCATCCGAGATACAGCCGGTGCTGGTGACTGGCTTTCAGCAGGATTGATTGCAAGTCTTCTAATGTCCGCGGATGCCATAACCTTCGACACAGTAGGTGCATCAATCGAATACGGACAACGCTTAAGTGCCATCAGTCTGGCTTTTGATGGTCCCAATGGCGCATTGGCGACGCTAGGAGCCCCACAAATACGACAAGTCGCTAACGACTCCGCCCCAGTCCGGGTTGATTCTCTCCGCAGCGAGCCAGCATTGCCAAATGGAAATCGCCCTCCGAAATCCTCGGATTATTGTGATTTGTGCCTCAGCGTGACCCAACGGTAATGTTTGGGGCGACGGTGCCTCATCAAGTGATTCTCGGCCGTTTCACCTGCAGATTGAATCGGTCACTTCTTGTCGGCTGAATGCGCGAGGGGAGATATTGGAGAGGACGAAAGATCCTACTTCATTCCCCAAAGTCTCTTGGAGGCTGAGGTGGGAAGTTGGTTGGTGTGCTGTCATTAGGGCCTAATTGCCTCTTGTTGGGCTTTCCCCATCCTTAGTAGTACCGTATGTCAACGTGAACATCCAGTTGAGGAGGTGGCGCCTGAAGTCCTCGCTGTCACTGAACTGTTTTAGGAGCTCCGTGTCGTCGATGGCCAAGTCTGTGATTACCCGTTCCGCAGCCTTGTCGCTCTCGATGCGCGCATTCTGTTCGTCGGAATTCTGCATAGCGTTGCGGTACGCAGGATCCTGGGCAATCTGGTCCGGCAGTTCTTGGCTGATAACCCTCTCGATTCTGTCCTTGTCTTTCCAATCAATGTTGCCAAACAAGTCATTGAACTCTCGGAGGATGTTGGAAAGGAGGTCGATTTCCGGCTCGGGTTTCTGGCCTCCTCCGCCCGCAGTCACCGGATCGATTTCTGCATCATTGTCATCTAGGCTGATGCTCTGGACAGCCTGTTTCTCAATCCGGTAACTATCCATGTCAATGGTCTCAAGGATGCCCCTGGATAGGTCGTTCTCAATGGGTGCAGGCAACTTCGGTACGAGCAATTCAAGGAAGGTGGAAAACTTCTCCCATTCAGCATTGGCGTAGGGGAGTATTGTTCCCAGGAAAGCGTAACCCCTTAGGAAACCCTTGGCCTTCCCTTTGAAGTCCACCTGAGCGTCTTCGTCCAATTCGTGCCGATATATCTGCACACAGTCATCGAGAACCGGGTCGAGCAGTTCGCGACCAGCGCCAGCATAAAACTGTCGTGCTAGCGACTCCACAGTTGAATCGTCGTACACCTGATACCCGTCCAAGCCGGCCTTGAGATCGTGGAGCCTGTTGGGGTCGGTCTCATCGGAGAGAATCGTAGTCCGGTAGTAGTCAGAGAAGGCATCCCGAATCGTGTCCACGTCATTGGTAAAGTCCAGCACGAAGGCGTCGTACTTCTTGGGGTGCGACCGATTGAGACGGGAAAGCGTCTGAACTGCCTTGATGCCGGATAGGACCTTGTCCACGTACATCGTGTGCAGTAGCGGCTCGTCATATCCTGTCTGGAACTTGTCGGCGCAGACCAGGAAGCGGTAAGGGTCCTCTTGAATCTTCTCTGCAATTGAGCCGGATGGGAATCCATTCAAGGAAGACTCTGAGACGTTCTTACCGTCGTATTCATGCTCCCCCGAGAAGGCGACTATGGCACGGTACGGACTATTTCGCTCCTGAAGGTAACCCTGAATCTGGCGGTAATAGCTAATGGCTCGATTGATGCTACCAGTCACGACCATAGCCCGGGCCTGCCCGCCAATCTTTCGCAAGCCCAACACCTGCTCATTGAAGTGGTCGACCATGATCTCCGATTTCAGTCGGATCGCGTGATTGTTATTCTCCACATAGCGACGGAGTTTGGCGGCGGCCTTCTTGGTATCGTATTGCGGGTCCGCGTCCACGGTTTTGAATAGGCGGTAATAGCTATTGATGGGCGTGTAGTTCTTCAATACATCGACGATGAACTTTTCCTCAATAGCCTGCTTCATCGTGTAGGAGTGGAAGGGAACATGCTTGACTTTGTCCGCTTCGTGCTCCGGTGTACCGAAGATCTCCAACGTCTTGTTCTTCGGTGTTGCGGTGAAGGCAAAGTAGCTGGCGTTCGTCAGGAGCTTCCTCGACTCCATGACGCGGTTGATCTTGTCTTCGAAGGTCTCTTCTTCCTCAGAAGCCCCTGCTTCGCCTAGCGCCATAGACATTGACGCCGCCGTCCGACCGCCCTGGCTCGAATGCGCTTCATCAATGATGATTCCAAAGTTACGACTTCTGTGCTCGTCCCCGATGGCGTCAATGATGAGGGGAAATTTCTGAACTGTGGAGATGACGATGCGCTTGCCGCCCTCCAGCAGAGCCTTCAACTCTTTGGAGGTGCGCGCCTGACCCACGACCGACCTAACCTGAGCAAACTGCCTGATTGTGTCGCGAATCTGCCGGTCAAGGATGCGGCGATCCGTAACCACGATGACCGAATCAAGTATCTTCTTCTGGTCCTTTTCTAGGCCAATCAACTGGTGGGCCAGCCAAGCGATTGAGTTCGACTTGCCGCTGCCGGCAGAGTGTTGAATCAAGTACCGCCGGTTCACGCCATTGGCAGCCACGTCAGCTAATAGGCGGCGCACCACGTCCAACTGGTGGTAGCGGGGCCATATTTGCCTGCGTTGCTTGCGACTCTTCGGTTGATCTTCTGAATCAACGAGCAGGGCATAATTCTCGATGATGTTGGTGAGGCTTTGCCGGGTCAACACCCGCTTCCACAGGTAATCCGTCTTGAGCCCGTTAGGATTGGGTGGATTTCCCGCACCGTCATTCCATCCCAAATTGAATGGCAGGAACCAGGACTGCTGACCGGCGAGTTGAGTGCAGAACTCGACCTCATTGTCGTCTACGGCGAAGTGAGCGAGGCATCGGCCCACTTCAAAGAGCGTCTCCCGCGGGTTTCTGTCGCGCTTGTATTGCTCAACAGCGTCCGCAACGGTCTGCTTGGTCAGGCTGTTCTTCAGCTCGAACGTTGCGATTGGAAGGCCGTTGATGAATATGCAGAGGTCAAGCGCCAACTGTGTGTTGTCTAGGCTGTAGCGAAGTTGGCGCGTTACGGTGAATCTGTTTTGGTCATGGAAAGTCCGCGCGCGGTCATTGCCCGGCGATGGCGTTCCATAAAACAGGTCGACAGAATGAGGGCCGTGCTTGATTCCTCTTCGGAGAACGTCGACGGTGCCTCGCTTTGAGATTTCAGCCTGCAGTCGAGACAAGAATCGGTTGCGCTCGGGGGTGTCCTGGGTAATGCTCAGCGACTCTGCCACATAAGGCTGAGTTGCTGTGAGGAACGACGTCAGCTGGGCCGTATCGACGCAGAATTCCCTGTCATAATCGTCTCGGTCTCCCTGCGCCCACCCTGCGCCATAGCTGGATGGGCGCTCACGAACCTCTTCCGTGTCGGAGTCCTCAACAGCATCGTCAGTCAAGTTCTCCACGATGAGAGATTCAAGGCCCTTCTCAGAGATGTCCGTCGTTGATCCAACCGCCCGACCAACATGTCTTCGACCCGGGTTATAGAACGCGCCACGCTTGGCGTTTGACCAGTCGACAGTTTCCGGCACTTCAGACAGATCAATCTGGTCGTCAGGAAGATTCGCTAGTGCCTGAATCTGTTCCCTCTGCTTGGGGGTGAGGTCAGACATTTCCCTCTTCATACCGTTCTCTCTCAAGTCCAGTCATTCTGCGCGCGGTTATGATTCGTCCTCTTTCCTCTCCTGTCACAGGATCAACTTCTGGTGTCGTATGCACCACCATTATGAAGGCAGTGCCCACCATTCCCATGGTCCGCCATCTTTCTTCGACTGGATGTGGGTCTGGGACGCTGATCATGAGCGGATCCTCGAACACGAGGATGGCGGTCTCGAATTCGATGCCGTGATCCCGAAGGTTTGCCTTGTTCTTGTTCTCGTCCCATTCCCAGTTCAACGGGAGTCCCTTGTTTCCGCTGTAGAAGTGTAGTCACGATAGGGCTGAGAGTCTAGCGCGGTACTCCTAGTTTATCGTCGGCCTCGTTCAAGGAGGGGATCCCCGGCAACTGAGCCGCAGCTTCGCGTACGTCAAGTTTACCAGTCACCACGTCCTCAATCAGACGAGTTCGGTACTCCTCTAGTAACTGAATTTGACTGCGAGCCACAGTGACGGCGGAGTCAATACGGGACCATTCCTGGTCAACATGTTCGATAATGGCCTGTTGTTCGGCGAGAGATGGAAGGGGTGTTTTGGCACCCAAGAATGACGCCTTCGTTATGACTTTACGCAGTCCCGTATAGAGTGGCTTAAGCGCCTTCTTGTCGTCTAGGGACAAGTACACGAGATATATGAACTTCCTAGTTACATCGCTGGTGCAGGAAAATCTAGTGTAGGCCCCTGTAACCATGCCTTCTTGTTCTGCGATACCGACGGTCCGCGGAGTCTCATCTATATCGAACAAGCAGAAGATCAAGTCCCCAGGTTCCACGATCTGGTAACTCTCGAAACTCTCTGGAAACTTCCCTGTAGGGTTGGTGAGGTCACGGGGAACTACCCCCTGTTTCGTCAGCGACAATAACTCGTAGTTGGTAAAGTCCTGACCAACGATTACCCTTTTGAACTCCATCACTGACTTGTTCGGAACAGTCTCCCAATGCGCCGGAATATCACCGAGCCAATCTACGCCGGATGGCTTAAGCGGGACGTTCGCATCAAGCCCCCGCGTAACCGCTTGGTTGATGACGGCCTGCCGCTCCTCTTCCAGTAGCGAGATGACCCGGTGCTTAGCGTCGATCAGTCGTCGGATCCGGGCATCGACTTGATCTAGATAGCGGACGATTGCACGTTGTTCGGAAAGGGGCGGGACGGGCATCCGAAGGTACTTCAGTTGGCCGCTGTAGATGTGCATGATCGTAATGCCACGCCCCATCATAGATTTCTGCGTCTGGGCTGGAGGGCAGTCCAAGGCGTACCCCATAAACCTGGGTTCGGCTGGCACCGTTGGTCGGAACACGATCACGTCTCCGCCGCAGACAGCCGGACCGTCTATTAGGTTCACTGCGGACTTGCCAATCTCTTCAATAGTCTCTCCCGATTGAGGGAAGAGTACGTCTCCTCGGTGGATTGGCGTATAGCTACCAGCTATCTCTGGAGCGACAAAGCTACGAGTCTGGCTGATAAAGTGCTTGTGCGAAGTATAGAGGTCTCCATATCGGACGCACGGTACCCCCTCGGGAACCTCGTCATCCTTGGTTCCCCCTGAGCCTTTGAAGAACACGCCAATCCTCCCAAGCTGGGCAACATTCCAGTGCTTGGGCACATCACCAAGCCACTGGACACAGGAAGGGACGTAAGCGGGGTAGGGGTGGAGTGGGGTGTTCATGGCCGGTAAGGTAAGTCGTTCTTAGTGATTTTGGGAAGAATCGCAGTGGGGTTCCCGGCCTTTTCTGCTGCCCTAAGAATGAAAGCCTGCACAGCGTGCAAAAGGAAGGCTTTCTCGTCAGCAGTATATTCTAGAGTTGTCCCGTTGGCCTTTCTAGCTGTAGCGCCACCTTTCTCGGTCGACAGTTTAGCGACGCTGGTGATCATGGTCTTGGAGATGGAGTAATACTTGGCGGCAAGCGTGCGCTGTTGGCTTGCCGATGCCCCGGCATTCCCAGCAGCAAATCCGGCAGCAATCTCAAGAACCGTCACACAGAAATATGCCATCTGACCTAGCGGCTCTTTGTCGCTTCGATGTCCTTCTAAGCGCTGGAGCATTGATTGAGCGTCAGGGTCATTCGGGTCCGTAAGGGGCCCCGATGGGCGTTTCGGATAACGAGCGCGACCAACTACCCCGCGGGCGGCACTTAGGTTGAAGTTCCAATTGACGGGTCTTGCCTGCGCTGCCAATGCACCAGGAGTTGGACTACGATCAACTACACTGGCATGCTCAAATGTCAGTGTGAATTCATCTGCGCCACTCCTGACGGCGGAGTCAAACTCCCATCTCCGCAAGAAGGGTTCAATTGTCGTCCGAGCATTTCCTTCATCGGCAAAGTGACCCTTCGGCCAAACGGTCACGTTCTTGCCTGCGACTTGTAGGCGAAAAGTCGTGGTTTCGAACTCAAGCAACTCGGCTCTGTCATAGTTGACTGTGTCCCCGTGAATAACAAGGTAGTGCAGGGACTCTACGTGTGGATCATTCATCAACTAAACACTTGGATTGGAGTTCGGCTAACTCTGCCATCCCGCAGAGCAATCCCCTCGCCTGTTTCTGCGGAATTGAACTCGCCGATTGTTAGGAGGATTCCCGCCTCTCCGCTGAAAAGCAACGTCAATCCACTCGCGGACTTGCACTGAATTGTTCGACCACTTGTACATTTGGGCAAAAGGATCATCCCCATCCGCATTGACCGCGAATCTCGGTGGCACCAATCGCCGGTCGTATGCATTCCTTGAGGAATCGGGGTGATTAGGCAGCAATATTCCCAAGAGCCCGCACCTAGGACTAGGCTGCGTGTGCCTTAAGGATGCCCCAATCTCCCAGTCAACGTGCCTCCGTTGCCATGTGCATGGACCTATCAAGACGACAGTTACGCTAGCGTCTCTGATGTATTCGTCGCGAATCTTCTGGCGGATCGTTTCAGGGTGCAATCTCGGGTCGATGTCGCCATCTTTGACTGACTCGTCAACGAAATCCTCCCCCATCATTTGGACGAAGATGTTCTTGTAGACTTCATCCTCATGGTGAAAGCTAACGAAAACTCGGTGCCTTGGAGTCTGACTGATCACTTGTCACCAACCTCCCGGTCAATGGCTGTCAAGTCTTCAACATCGGCAATGTGTGCTAGGAGCGCGTTGTAATTCCTCAGATCCTCCTGTAGAGCCGCCAATTCCAGCCGGAACTCCTGTCGTTTGGCGTCGTGGCCAAATGCGCCTGCCTCGCTCTCTCGATGCCACTTGGCAGTGAATGGTCGGATCATTTGATTGAGGACGGGCACGGCTACCTTGCTGAACTGGATTGATCCGCGCCCATGTTCTCTCAGGATGCTCCGGGTGGCCTGAAAGATTGAGTAAACGCTCTCTAGAGCCGCCGCCTCATCGCCCGATTCCTGCGGGAGGGGCTGCGTGGCGGTTCTCGTCAGGAGTTCCACGTACAGGTCCCATGCCGCGTCCTTGTCGATGTCCTTGAAGGTCAATTCGGCCTGAACCATCTTCAGGTTCAGTCGTACCTTGTCAAGGTGAAAGTTCTGGAGAAGTCCGGGCAGGTTCATGGGGTAGTGGTTGTGCCCACAATCTCTTCGAGCAGTCCCTCTGTGTCTCGTTCTAGCGCCAGTATGTCAGTTCGAATATCCTCCAGGGATCGCAACGGTTCAGGCCTGTAGAAGTAGCGATTGAAGCTGATCTCGTACCCGACCTTGACCTTGTCCAAGTCATACCAAGCGTCTGGAGCGTAGGGCAGAACTTCGCGCTCAATGAACACGTCAATTCCACCATCTTCCGATAGGGGAACCTGTTCCGTATCCCGCAACTCGCTATCCGCGTGGTACTCGACTACTACATGTTTGCCGTCGATTTCCCTTGAGTAAAGACCGTGCAGTGGATCGGGTGATGTGCCGGAGCGATGGATTTTCCTGATGACAGGGTGCGCGGACTCGGAAGTCGTGTTGTTCTCCCTGATTTCCTTTAGTTCCTTGGCGGAGTACGCCCGGTCCGGCTCTATGCCGTCGATGCGGACGGGCCTTTCAACGGTGACTTTCCAGTAGCCGAATGTCTCGTTGGGGAAGATGCGGGACTGTTCCGTCTCTTCAAAAACGAGAAAAGCGTCACATATGCGCCTGATGTCGTCTCCGGAGAGCTCGGAGTTCTTGCTTCCCAGATTTCGGCGCAGCGACTGATACCACGGGGTCGTGTCAATAAGCTGCACCTTTCCACGTCGCTGATCAGGCTTCCGGTTGGACAGAATCCAGATGTACGTGGCAATGCCGGTGTTGTAGAACATGTTGAGTGGGAGCGCGACGATAGCCTCCAGCCAGTCATTCTCAATGATCCATCGCCGGATGTTGCTCTCGCCCTGCCCAGCATCACCGGTGAAGAGCGAACTGCCGTTGTGAACTTCAGCGATACGGCTGCCCATTTCAGTGTCCTGCTTCATCTTGCTGAGCATGTTCGCGAGGAACATCAATTGTCCATCGCTTGATCGAGTAACTAGAGAAAAGTCGGCTTCTCCGCCATGTTCGACAAGGAACCGCGGGTCTAGGAGGCCGTCCTTGCCACCCATCCTCTCTAGATCCGACTTCCAGCTCTTGCCGTACGGCGGATTCGAGAGCATGAAGTCGAACTCGCGCCGGGGAAACGCATCTGCTGCAAGGGTCGACCCGAACTGAATGTTGTCGGCTTCTCCCCCCTCGCCCTTGAGGATTAGATCGGCTTTGGTGATGGCGTACGTCTCGGAGTTGACCTCCTGACCGTACAGGTGAATGGAGACTTCCTTGCCTTGTTCCTCGGCGAGCTGCATTAGCGTTTGTTCGGCAACGGTCAGCATGCCGCCTGTTCCACAGGCGCCGTCATAGACGAGGTAGGTGCTCGGCTTGATCTGGTCAGCGACCGGCTCGAATACAAGTCGAGCCATAAGCTGTACGACGTCTCTGGGGGTGAAGTGCTCACCCGCCTCTTCATTGTTGTCTTCATTGAAACGGCGTATGAGCTCTTCAAAGATCGTCCCCATGCTGTGGTTGTCCAAACCTTCCAAACGGATGGAGCCGTCTTCATTAAGTACTGGCTCAGGTCTGAGGTTGATCGACCTGTCGAGGAACTTCTCTAGCAAGTACCCTAGGCTGTCAGTCTGAATTAGCCGGGGAATCTGGTTGCGGAACTCGAATTTCTCCAGAACTTCTCTGACGTTGGGTGAGAAGCCGTCCAAGTATGCTTCGAAATCGGCTTGAAGCTGTTGGCTCCTCCCCCTAGATGTCAGGTCACGCAGCCTAATCTCTGAAGTGTTGTAGAAGGCTTGACCCGAAGCGTTACGCAGAGGTCCATCCTGATTCACGATGCCAGCCTCATCAAGACGTTTCTTGGCCTTTAGCACCTCGTCCCTGGTTGGTTCCAGCACGGCATCCAAACGGCGAATCACTGTCATCGGCAGGATGACGTCCCGATACTTACCGCGGACGTAGACATCTCGGAGCACATCGTCCGCGATGCCCCAAATGAAATTGCTGATGTTGAGGGTGGTCATAGGTGAATTCTGGCTATCTTGACTTCCGATAGGGTCGGCGTCCTCCGGCACGTTCCCACTGCAAGGCTGCCTTTCTGGTTGTTCGGCGACCAATCTGTACGATAGTGGCACCTGGGTACTTACGTCGGTGTTCCGATTGCCGTCGCCCCAAATTGTCTGTGATTCCTCGGTGAAGGATTTTGAGCCCAGACTTTAGGTGGTACTTGAAGGTCCTCTTCCTAGCCATTGCGTCTCACGCCCCCGCGACTCAAGAAACTTTATGCCATTCTAAGATCGCTCGGTGGATTGGGCAACGACGGCAAGACCCAGGTCCTTCGCCACAAGCAACGGCTCAACAGAGGACCGAACGCTGAAGGCCTTGCACTCTTGTGTGCGAGGCCTCTGTCTACCAAAAAAGAGAATAAGTCCGCATATATAGCCTCGCAGGGGAGGGGCACCCGTCTTGGTGCCCCTCCCCTAGTCAGGGTATTTGTTGTCGTGCATTCCTAGAAGAGGCTAAGCGTCTGCTGCTGAGTCTGTTCGGTTTCCGTCTCGACGATCGCCTCCTGCGCCGCGCCCTGCTGTCGCCGGTTGCGACGCCGGGCCGGTGGATCGGGCTTCACGTAGGCGGGATGTTTCAAGGTTTCCTCCCACTTTTCCTTCGCCCTCTCCGTCACCGCCACGACCTCCTGCGCAAGTGCGGGCAGGTCATCGTCGTCGAACGTCTCGATGTGAGGGTCTGACGAGGGCTGCTGCACCCCAATGACGGCCCTCCCTCCCTTGATGGAGACGACGACCCTCAGCTCCTCCACTACGTCCGCCTCCGCCACGGCGTCGGGCTTGTCCTCGGTGTCGGCAGCGCGATGTGTGTCCTGTTCCGAATTCATGCCGGCGTCCTGCTCGTCGATGGGTGCAGCTTTCGTGTCGGCCGTCTTGTCAGTCGCGTCGCCGAAAAGAGCGTCGTCCGCGCTAGGCGCGTCTGGGCGGACTTCTTCGGTTCCCTTCTCGTCTGGCATGGTCTTCTCCTTTCTTCCAATTGCTTCGGCCGTGCTTCCCTCAGCAGGTGACTAGGCCGCCAACCCCGACGACTCCCTTCTGATCTCGCCGATGGTCTGCGACTCCCAGTAGAGGTCGCGTTCGATGGCGGGTACGCCGCCGAGCACCGTTGCCTGCGCCAATTCGGTCAGGTCGAAGTACCCCCACTCCTCCTCGAAGCCCTGCACAAGGCCGAAGCACTCGCCTGTCTGTGCGTTCCATTCGGTGATGTACCAGTGCCAGCCGTTGTACGGGCAGAACAGCTTGGCGCGTGCCATCACGTCGTCGGTGTTCTCGACGTTCTCATTGGCGTAGAGGTCAGGGATGGTCTCCCCGATCTCCTTCGTCATCAACTTGTGCTTGCGCGAACTGCTGTGGTTGTCCTGCCACATCGTCGTGGTGGTTCCGTTATCCTTGTCGGTCATCGGTCTCTCCCTCTTCTTGCTGCTTGTGCGTTCAGTTGCGCCGGTCACTCGACGTACGTCCCCACCGACCGCTCCACCGCCTCCGGCGTGACGTAGGTCGGTGTGACCGTTCCCAGATCCATGTCCAGGTAGAGGGCCATGAAGGGGCAGGTGCCCGCCACCATGCGGCGGACAACCTGTAGCACCAGCGACGCCATCATCTGGTTGATAGTGGGGTCTTGGTCGGTGAGGTCGAGTGCCGCCGCGCAGTCCACGTCCGGCGGCCAGGTCGACACAGCCGTCAGCAGGTCAGGACGCTGGATGGTAGGCGCCGGTGCCAGGTAGCAAGTCTCGCCCTCGAAGGCGGGCTGCTCCCAGTCCACGCGGCCCGAAACGTTTCCGACGAGAACCTGGCCCCAGTTGGTGTCGTTGCCCGCGTCGATGAGCCAGCGGGCCGGGTGCCCCGGCAGGCACTCGGCCATCGCCCGTCGTGCGGCGGCGTTGTCGGCGCAGCCGATGACAAGGCTCTCACCGATGTCGATGAGGCCGGGGTACCCATGCCCGTCGGAGCTTTCGTTGTACTCCCGGAACGGGTACACGGAGTAACCGACCGGTCGCCCGTAGTCTCTGGCCAGCCGGTCAGCGAGGACCTGGCTCTTGAAGCCGCCCACATCGCCGGGGTAGAAGTTCTGGCGGAGCAGGTTGTGGGGCTCCACCCGGTCGTGGTCGACCAGGACGATGGTGGCCTCTCGCCCCTGGAAGAGGCGGCAGAGGCCCTCGGCGACGAAACCGCCGGTCCCCCCACAGCCGACCACCGTGATCCAGGGGTTATTCAGCAGGAAGGCGTTGTCTAGGTAGTAGGCCAATTCAGTCACCTCCTTCGATTGAATTGTTCGTGTCCGGCTCTTCGCCCACCAGTCGGAGGCCGGCAGGAGGACCATCGAAGACTTGCGGCCAATCCAGCGGGGCGAAGTGGCCGTAGACGCCGACCCGTAAGCTCACCTCGGGTCGGTCGCTATCTAGGCGTCCGGCGACGCCGTACACGCGGAAACCCTGCTCGTCCCGATCGTCGGTGGCCGAGAAGAAGGAGCCCGAGCGTCCGTGGGAGTGGAACTCCGCGACCACCCCGGCCGGCGGTGCGTATGCGAGGGACGTTGCAGTCCCGAGCTGCGGGGGCACGACGAGCCGATAGGTGCGCCCGTCCCACCGCACGGCGAAGAACCGTTCCGTGTCCGGGTCGTCCTTGAACCATCTCAGTCCCGCCTCGAACAGCCGAACCGGGATTGCGCCATGGGCAAGCTCCACCTTCTCGGTGACGGATGCCAAGCCACGCACCGTGCAGGGTGCGGCGAGCACCCGCGCCGTCAGGTGAGCGCTCTCGGACTGGACGTAGAGGCCGCCCGCCCCGAGAACGTAGTCGAATCCGATGCCCTGGACACCTGCCAGCCCGTCCTTGCGATTGACGAGGTAGCCGACGGGTCCGAGACCGGCCTCAGCGATAGCCATAGCCACGTCTCCCCTGGGAGGCCGCGATAGCCTGGGCCACCGTGCACTGGGCAACGAGGTCCTCAATCGGGTATTCGGTCTGTCCATCCAGCTCTTCCCATAGCGCGTGCAGGTTGTCGGGGTGCTTCTTGGAGCGGTTGCGGGAGTCCCCTGTGCCTGAGAAGTAGGACTGGAAGAAGGATTCCGGTATCTGCCCGACGTCATCCGGGAACTTGTGGCTTCCGGGACAAGCCCGCCCGTCCGAGAACACGTTGAAGGCAGGGATCCGGTAGAGTTTCTGCTCAGCGTCTGTGGGCCGCTCCAGGGCGGCGTAGACCCACGGCGCACGGCCCGGCGAGCAGACGAAGACCAGTCCCGGCATGGGAAGCCTAAGCCGTGCGGGGGGCTTGAACGCCTCTCGTTGCAGGGCCACCGGCCAGACCTGTGGTGGTCTCCAGAGGGCTACTATCTGACCGGTCTCGCCCTGATTCCACCAGAGGGCGTCCTTGGGCAGCAGGCCCGACGAGAACCCCAGGTGTTGGATGAAGACGTTCGCGATCTCGTCCGCCGAGACCGTCTTGACCCAGGTCGAGTCGCCTTCGAAGCCCCTTAGCAGCAGGATCTCGTCGTACACCTCCAGCTGGAGGTTCAGCCTGTCCCTGGGCATGTCCGTCGATCCCGGCAGGGACCACTCGGTCTTTTCCGCGTCAGTCGTCATGGTCGCTCTCCTCCTGTTCATCTGGTTGTTCCGGGATACGGGGCAGGACGACGTCCAGCATCTCGGTGAAATGGCCGGGAAGGTCCTCCTCCAGCCAGTCGGCCAGCGAGCACACCGAGTCCATCAGCGTTCTGGCCTCCCGCCACTCCTCCGTGCCGACGGCGATGACCTCGTCCTCCCATGGGTCGGCGAAGCCGTCAAACGAGCCATCCTCGTAGTTGTGGTCGAGGAAGAAGTTGCCGGTCCCGGAGAAGACCCATGAGGCGGCCTGCGCCGCCCCCGCGAAACGGGTATCCTTCACCGCCTCGGCGAGTGACTCGACGGGTATGCCTCCCTCGGGAATCTGCTCCAGGGTCTCTTGCGGGATACACTGGGCCGCCGATTCCAGCCAGGCCGTCCGTATCTCGTCGGAATCCACGTAGAAGGACTCTGGGGGTTCGACCAGTAGCAACAGGGCCGAGATGCCCTCCCGGTAGCCATTCCACAGCTCGTGGATATCCTCGTAGCCGAAGCCCATCAGGTCGAAGGGGATGCCCCTCCGCATCCAACTCCAGGGTGGCTCATCGTCGGCTTCGGCCCAGAACTCGATCGCCGGCATGTACAGAGGGAAGTGCTTCTCACCGACGAGCCGGGCGAACCGCTCCACCCTGGCGCGCGCATCGGGGGCCGAGAGCGCCTCCTCCGCCTCATCGGGAAAGAGGCGTCGCACCAGCCCTGCGAACCATGCGTAGTCCTCGGCGTACCCGATGATTGTCACCAGCTCCCGCAGCGACGGCGGACGCCGCAGGAGCGATTGGGCGAGTCCGCTCAGGAGCGCCGGGGCCGCAGATGCCACCGCAGCGCCTCCTTGAGCCTCCCCGTGGTCGAGGCGTAGTGCTGTGCCTGGGCAGAGGCCGTGTCGACATCCTTCTGCCGTGCGGCCGCGGCGTCCAGGTCGAGGGAGCCGTCGGGTCGTGTGAGCTCCGCCGTGAGCTCGATGATGCGCAGTGCGGTTGGCGGGGTCGCCGCCAGCAGCCCGGCAAAGGTGCGGGTGTCCATCGGATGCCCTCCTTACCGGGTGGAGCACCCCTTGGTGCCCACCCGCCGCTGGAACTCGTAGATGGTGTCGTCGCCCCGTTTCGTCTCCTTCACCGAGGCGTTTGCGATTTCGCCGTAGAAATCGGCGAGCGTTCCCTTCACCTGGTCGACGGTCATCTCGGGGTCGGGGTCCGGGAACTCTCTGTCGTCGTACACAAACACGCGTGCCATTGGTCTTCTCCTCTCGGCGTTGCCGATTCGTGATTTGTCGTGCGGGGAGGGCGCCGCCACGTGCGCGACGGCCTCTCCCACAAGTTCTGGCGGCCTAGCGCCCTGCGCCGACCGTCTCCTGCTGCAGCGCCCACTCGAACATCGAGAGGCTTGCTGGCTGGGGCTTCCCGTTGCGTCGCTTCGACTGGACAGGCTCGGCCATGAACTCCGCCCAGGAGAAGAGCGACCGTTGTGGCTCGTCTCCATCGTGCTCCGCGTTGGCGGCGGCTTGGAGCGGGTGGTCGGTCTCTGTCGCCGGATGGATCTCCACGATGGAGGGTGTGACGGGCTCCGACGCCTGCCAGCCATCGTCGACGAGGTAGGATTCCGACTCGGATTCTACTGCTCGTGCCTGGGCGAAGGCGGCCTCCACCGTGTCAGCCGCGTCGTCCTCCTCGCCGTTGACCAGCTTGCGGGCCAGGGCGAGCATGAGGTCGTCGCCGTCGTCACCGTATGCCGCCAACCCGTCCTCGGGGAGTTCTCCCTCCACCGCCAGCGAGCTCTGCAGCTTCTGCGCCACCAGCTTCAGGGCATCGGCCTGCAGGGTGCTCCGATAGGCCATGAAGATGACCTTCACAGGCCGCGTCTGGCCGATCCGCCATGACCGCCGTGACGCCTGCCGCATGGTGTACACCGAGTAATCGGTCTCGTACCAGACGATGGTCGGGAAGTCCACGAGGTCGAGGCCGGTCTGGACGAGGCGCGGGTGGCAGATGATGACATCCACGCCCTTCTTGACCTTGTCCGCAACCCACGCCTCGCGTTTCTCCGGCGCGACCGCGTCGGCCTTCATGACGGCGACCCTGAACCCGTGCCGCGTGAGCATGTCGTCCATGCGGCCCGTGATGTCACGGGTTCCCGTGTGCGTCGCGTAGACGAGGACGCGCCGTCCCGCCAGCCTCTCCGCCGCGACCAGATCGAGCAGGGCCTTCTCCTTCGGGTAGACGCGGTCCTCGGACAGCGGCGGGACCTGGATCAACGGCTCGCCGGAGTCGGGATCGAACACCGTCTCGCCGCGCGTGCACCCGTCGGGGTAGGCGAGGAGCGACTGCAGGTAGATGGAAAGCAGCCGACGCGAGCCGTCGGCCAGAGCCTTGACCATCGCATGCCGCAGCTTCTCGAACAGCTTCTCGTAGGCCGACTTCTGGGAGAAGCCCGTCGCGTCGGCGTCGTGGTCCATCGCCGTCAGCATGACCTGTTCCTCGTAGTCGGGCAGCCCGGACGCCACGTCGGACAGCCGCAGGAAGACCGAGTTGCCGATCAGGTGGAAGAGCGCGGACGGCGCGAGGCCGGGGCGCTCCTTCACCGTCTTGCGGTACTTGCGGCGACGGCTGCTGCGTCCGTCCTCCGTCGAGCGGTCGTCGTCCTTGCCGATGGTGTGCTCGACGAATCCGTACCGGTTGACCCATCGCCCCTCCTCGGACCTCCCGAATTCCGTCCGAATGGCGGGGCTGAACCGGTACAGCAGGTGGAACAGTGTGGAAGAGTACCCGCCGAGCAGTGTGCCGGTGAGTGTGAGTGACCGTCCGCAGGCGTCCGCGAGAACGCCCGCCGCGATGCCCTGTGCCGAGCCTCGTCCCTTGTACTCGTGGACCTCGTCGCCGATGAGCAGGTCGAAGAACCCACGCATGTGGTTCTTGACGTAGTCCGCGAGCGGGTAGCGGCGCGGCCCGGAGTTGTCAGCCTGCCAGAGCGGGCCGCCACATTCGGGGCACTTCCGCTTGCGGCGGGCGAGATCCCCATGCGAAAGGGGCACTCCGTCGGCGTCCACGATCTGCGCCGCGCAGTCGGGGCATGTGGGGACGCGGAACGGCTCCAACGTCTCCTCCAGCCGGATCAGCCGTCCACCGGAAGCCGCCCACCGGTTCACCACGGCGGGCTGCCACCGATAGGAGAGCTTGGCGCGCTCGCGGGACATGACGGCGAACAGCGGGCCGAGGGTGACTGCATGGCGGAGGCTTTCGAGGTCCGTGATGGAGCTGACGATGACGGCCGTGGCGTTCGGGATCGTCTGCTCGACCTCCCTCTTCCACTTCACGGTGAGGTGGGGCGGGGCGAGGACGAAGATGCGCCGGAAACCGGCGGCGTGTGCGGCGGCCGTCGCGATGAACGTCTTGCCCGTGCCCATCTCGCCGACGACGGCAGTGCCCTGATTGGCCCTGAGCGAGAGCGCCGCTCCCCGGATCGCGTCCGCCTGTGCGCCGAGCGGGGTGCGGAGCAGTTGGGGCAGGGGGACGGCGTCGGCTTCGGACGGCCGGTAGAGGGGCGGGTAGGACTCGACGACGCGCTGCGCGATGGCGTCCCTGTAGGTGTCGATGAATTCGCCGAGGTTCATGGGCGTCCTTCCTTTCTTCTTGGTGCTATGGTGAATCGGCGAGGTCCCGTCGCCTTGTGGGGGAAGGTGACGGGACCCCGTGACGCGGCCTGTCCGAGAGGCAGACTAGGCGGCGATGTCCATGATCTCGCCGTCGTCGAGGCCGAGCGCGACGACGGTCGTCTTGATCCTCTCGCGGAACACCTCCTTCTCCGGCGTGTCGTCCACGAGGACCATCTCCTTCGACGTGCGTCCCTTGACGAGGATGCGGCGACCTTCCGCCTCGAGCTGGAGGTTGTCGAGGAATCCCGCCGCCACGAGCATGGCAATGTGACCGCGCCGGAGCGGCATGAGCGGGCGGGTGCGGTCCTCCGTCGCAGGCCAGAGGGCGTCCGTGATCTGCGGGTTCGTCCACAGTCCCGCGCGTCGCGCCTCAGCCGCAGCCTCAACGGGATCGACCGTCCGCCGCGTGAAGAGGATGTCTCCCGCAGTCGTCAGCGGCGGAGTGAATACGGCGTATTGGGACAGCCTGAGTGTCTCCGGCTCACCCTCGGCCCATTCCCTGATCTGCGCCTCGGTGTACCCGTCAGGGCTGGGTTCGGCGCGGCGGATGGCCATCAGCACGACCTGGTCGAACGCATCGCGCTCCGGATCAGGGAACGCCCAGCAGCGGACTCGGGTGTAGTGCGTCGACAGGAACCGTGCCGAGATCGCTAGGCGCTGGCGCGGAACGATGAAGACCAGCACGCCGCCGTCGATGAGGTACCGGGTGCAATGGGTGAGGAAGGCGTGTTCGACACGCTTCTTGTCGTCCTGCTCCCAATCGTACGGAGGATTGAGGAACAGCAGCCCGAAGGCCCCATTGGCGATGGACGTCTGGAAGGTGTCCGCCGGGAGCACATGGTCGAGCAGTTCTGCGGCCTCCTCGGCGCGGTCCTTGTGGAGCTCGACGCCGTAGGTTTCGATGGTCGTGTTGCCGGCCTCACGTAGCCGGTCGGTCAGCTTGCCAAGCGCGTCGCCCGCTCCGCAACAGGGATCGAGGGCGCGGATGGTGGCCTTGGCTGCATTGACGTAGCCGTAGGGCGGGCGCATGAGAGTGGCGATCATGTTGACCACCCGGTCCGGCGTGGGGTAGAAACCGCCCTTGGCCTGTCCAGCAAGTCGCATGAGTATCTCCTCTCTAGTCCGTGTGCGTATCGTTGATGCCGACGACCTCGCCGACACCGTGGGTCTGCTGGAAACAGAGTGCCTGGCTCGTCCTGAGCCGGTTGGCGCAGGTCGTGCAGTAGGCCGTTACGATGTCCGCGTCGCGGGCGACGGCGATGCGCCTGACGAGGATCACCCGGTCCGCGCCGATGCGGTGCGTGTAGAGCGTCACCCGTCCGTCTCCCGATTCATCCTGAGTGGCTGGCCGGTAGAAGTGGGGCTGGATCGCGACGGTCAGGTGGGAGCCGCCATCGTGTCCGCAGTAGGGGCAGATGCCGCCGTCGAGGGCGAATCTCTTCCATGCGCGGACGTTCTTCTGGCGGCGCTTGACGCTGGCCCGTCGCGCCTTCTTGAGCGTCTTATCCATCGGCCTTCCCCTCGTCCGGGAGGGTGAGCCCGCCCATGCCGACGGCCATCGAAAGGTCTTCCCTCAGAGCCTCGGAATCGGGAGAGCACCGGTAGGCGACGATGCCCTCGGAATCGAGCTTGACGATCTCCTTCCTCCTCTGCCCGCGTTTCCAGAGCCAATCGGCCCAGTTGCGGTGAAGCGGCAGGGAGCTGCGCCGATCTAGGAAGCGATGGTGCAGGGCGGGGGCGGCGTCCTCGGACCCGGCGAGCAGGAGGAATTCGTCGCGCTCGAAGGCGTACTCGGCCATGCGGGTGAAGACGAGCGCATGCCAGCCGCCCGAGGACGGGAGTCTCTGGATCTTCGTCGTCCACGTACCGATGGTGGAGTGGGGGATGACACAGCGCTGGTAGCCGCCGGAGACGGCCATGCCGTCGGCCCCCTGAATGAGGTGGGCGGGCTCGGGCGGCTGCTTGAGCATGGATGCCCAGATGGCCTTCAGGGCTGTCTGGGAGCCGACCATCGACAGGAACCAGAGCGTGCTGTCCTGCGAATCGCGGGCGAAGGCGTCAGCCGTGGCCGAGAAGCCGCCCGCATTGACGGTGTAGAGCGACTCGGCGTCGATCATTGCAGGTTGAACGGTCATTGGGGTGTCCTTTCCTTCAGGGAGGGGATTGTCCTGCGCGGGGTCCATGCCCGCGTGACGCCTCAGTCGCTGATGTGGCCGAGGTCCTTGAGGCTCGCGAAGTGATCGCCGCCGATGACGACGTGGTCGAGGAGGTCGATGCCCAGCAGCTTGCAGGCGTCGTTGAGGTCCCTCGTTGTCCTGACGTCGTCGGGGCTCGGCGTCGGGTCCCCGGAGGGATGGTTATGGACGACGATGACGTTTGGCAGGCCGTCCACAACGGCGGGGCGAATCACCTCGGCGGGCCTGACCCTGCATTCGCTGACCGTGCCCTGGTAGATGACACGCCGCCCCACCAGGTGGTTCTTCCTATCGAGGAGCAGGACTCGCAGTTGTTCCTGCGCGAGGTCGGCCATCTCATCCCGCAGCACCGCGTGCACGTCGGCGGGGCTGGAGATGATGACCCTGGAGTTGTTCTGAGTGGCAGTCTTCGTGCCCACCTCGTATCTGACCGAGAGTTCGGCGAGGAGCTGCATATTGGCGCGGAGCGCGTCGATCAGCTCGGACGGCTCCAGTGCGCGTTTGCGTGGCATGGGGCGTGCCTCCGAATTCGTGTATCGTCAAATGAAAGCGGGGCCGCTCCCGCTAGGGGGAGTCGGCCCCGTATCGCGTTCGGCCCGAACCGAGCGCCGTGTGGTCTATGCGTCTAGAAGGGCGAGCTGCCCGGCTCCACCTCGTCCCCATACTCCGGGGACTCGTGGTTGGAAGAGCCGTTGCCGCCGCCATCGAGGAAGACCACCTCGGCGGCGTAGATCTCGGTCGCGTAGCGGCGAGTCCCATCCTTCGCCTCGTAGGAGTTCTGGGCGAGCCGGCCCGCGACGTAGATGCGCTGGCCCTTCTCGACGTACTGGTTCACAGCCTCGCCGAGCTTGTCCCACACCGTGACGGTGTGCCAGTCGGTCTCTGTCTCGCCGTTCTGGCGGGAGCGGTCGGTGGCCACCCTGAGATGCGTGACGGCGGTGCCGTTGGGCGTGTAGCGCATCTCCGGCTCGGCTCCAACACGGCCCAGCAGTTCGACTCGGTTGATCGTGCGTGACATTCTTAACTCCTTCTCGCAATGCGATGTCATTGGCGCTTGGTGCGCCTCCTTTAAGGAAGAGCGAGGCCGCTCCCGTCTTGGGAACAGTCCCGAGTTGCGCCCCCTGCTTCGAGGACGGCTAGCTGACGCGGACGTACTCGGAGGTCTGCTCCGTCACGATCTGCGCGCGAATCTCGGGATCCAGCAGGGCGTTGAGCTTCCTGTGGTCGGCGGTGTAGCGCCGCGACTGCACGAGGCTGACGGTGTGACCGTCGATCTCCGCCTTGCCGGAATCCCGGTTTCTCATCCACGCTTTGAGCGTGTTCAGCGCCGCGCGCTTGGCCTGCTCCGACCCGCGCACCGCGTCCTGCGCCGACAGGTAGTCCGCGACCGCCTGCCTTGCCTCCTCGTAGTTCACCTCCTCGACCTCACGGTCTTCTTCTTCAGTGGCGCTTGTCTCGGTCGCCTCGGGCTGACATTCCGCCAGGAACGGACAGCTGCGGCACTGCCACGACTCCGCGGCGAAGTCGCGGTCGGGCAGGGCATCTGGGTCCGGCCCGACCAGCGTGTGATGGGCGGACAGTTGCCCAAGCCGCTCGGATGCGTCCTGCATCGCCTTCTCAAGCCGCTCGGCGGGGATGACCTCGTAGTCCCACGTTCGTGAGCCCGTGTCCATGCAGGCGATGACGGCGTCGCGCACCTCGCCGTAGGTGCCGAGCGTGTAGACGGCCGCCTGCGCGACCGCGTTCGGATGGGAGCGTTCAGCACCGAGCATCTGCCAGCGCTTGAAGGCGTCGGGGTTGCGGGTCTTGACCTCGATGACCGCCTCGCCCCCGAAGATGGGCATGACGCCCGTGGCGTCCGGATGTCCCGTCGCCCGCAGGGTGGGGCCGATAGGGACGGCGACCCGAGGCGGGTTGTCGCGGTCGGTGGGATGGATCTCCCATCCTGCACGCTCCATCGCCCGGAGGACGACGGGTTCGAGCGCGGTTCCCGCCTCCATGACCGTGAGTGATTCGTCGGTTGGCGGGTTTGTGACGGGGTGTCCCGTCGCGGCGTACCAGAGGGCGCGGCGGCAATCGCTCGCCGCCGATGCGCGGACCTCCAACACGCCGTCTTCCGTGAATTGCGCGGCGGGCCGCGAGTACGGGCCCGCGTCCCTCGTCTGTTTCTGAATTGTCGTTGTCATCGGCTTTCTCCTGTAGGGATGAGTGACCAGGCTATGCAGCCTGCTGCGCATCGGCGCCGTTGCCTTCCGCGAATGGCCGCAGAACGTGGGCGATGGCGTCGGAGATGCCGAGCACCCAGCCGCTCGAACCGTTGGGCAACTCGTTCGCCCAGGGCTGCATCTCCTGGATGCCCTCGCACTGCGCGACGATCTCCGCGACGGGAGTTCCCCGTCTCAGGTGGAGCGAAACAAGGCGGCAGGCCATCTCTGTAACCCCCTTCTCGAATGCGCCGGCCTTCCCGATCTGCCCGAAGACCTCGAAGGGCTGGCCGCTTTGATCGACCGAAACCGTGAGGTAGAGGTTGCCGCGTGCGGTGGTGAGCACCGTCGTCAGGCCGCTCAGGCTCCGAGGGCGTAAGCGTGTCTGTTGGGTCATGGCGTCTCCTTCCTTTCAACGGCACGCGTAGCAGATTCCGCCGTGCTCAATGAAGCACTCGGTACAAAGGATGTTTGAGCACGTGAAGTTGATGCACTCCTCGATGCCGACGTTCTCACACTGGTCGCACTGTGCATCCTCGCCGCGGTCATTCCACATACTCACGCATTCGTCGGCGTCTTCCCACCGATGGGGGAGCGGGGTAATGCACTCAGGAGAATGACCATCGCGGCATGCCGAAACGTGCACAGCGATGAAGTAGGTGTTGAGTGGGAGTAGGCCGTCGCAGTAGCGGCAACGGAAGGGCCTAGTTCCGATGGGTTCAGCGATGTACATTGCAGAGATCCTCTCTCTCTGGTCACGGGTCACTACGGCTATCGTCAAAGGAAGCGGCGGGGCGGCCCCGATTCGGGACAGCCCCGCCGTGCTGTTGTGGGCTGCGAGTCTAGGCGTCCGACGGCGGCTCCTGCTGTATCGACTCGTTCAGCTTCCTCGCCGCCGCCGCGACCAGTTCCGACAGCTCCTCGTGCGTGAGCTGATCAACGGTCCTGCCGCTGCGGGCCTTAACCGCGGCCTCCACCTGTTCGGCGTCGAAGCCCTGCTTCTCGCCGAGTTCGAGCAGGCGTGCCCGCAGCTTCTGCATCTCGCCATCGGGCTCGACGGGCGGTTGCTTCGTCACCTCGACGATGCCCGTCTGCGGATCTCCGTAGAGCGCGTTTCCGAACCGGGCCCCGAAGGAACGCAGGGCCCGCTTGACGCCGTCGGTGACAGCGCCCTTGCTGGCTGTCTCATGACCCTCGGCATTCTCCTCCACAACGGCGTGGAAGCCGATGTCCACGCGGGGCGGCGCTCCCAGTACGGTGACCCTTACGGGGGCTGTGTAGACTTGGACGCGGCGGATCTCGCCGGTCTGCTTGTCTACATTTTCGATCTCCCGCAGCGTCACCTCGCCTGCGAGCTCATAGCCCCACCCGCCGTATCCGAAGACGCGGTTCGCCTCGTCGATGGCTGTGTGCCCCTCAATGTACGAGAAGGTCTTGCCGCCGCGCCCCTTCCGCTGTGAGACGAGGGCGGGGTCGATGGGCGTGTCCAGCTCCTGCGCGATGCCCGGTGGGATACCGTCCCACAGGATGGCGTCATGTGCGTTCACGGGCGCGATGGCCGTGGGTTTCGCGCCGTTCGTCTGGCCGTTACCGTTGGTGCTGACCATGATTCTCTCCCTGTTTGTCCTATAGGTGAGCGAGCCGTCAGTCGGCCCGTGTGCGGGACGCTCGGCCCCGTCGTTCGTGTCGGCTATCCTTCCCTTCTCCTGTCCCGCGCCGCCTCGGCCAACCGGGCGATGAAGGCGGCGCGACCGTCGGGCGCTGTGGCGATTTCGGCAACGTCGAGGAAGTCACGGGGAAGCCTGACGACAGCCGAACGCCGGCCGAGCAGGGCGGTGAGTCGTTCGGCGGCGGCCTCGCCCGCGTCGTCCCTGTCGAAGGCGACGAACACGTTGGCGAACCGCAAGACCGCCTGCGCGATGCGTTCCATGCCCTGGGTGCCCAGGGCGGCGCAGGCGGGCAGCCCCCAGTGGGTCAGCGTCAAACAGTCGAAGACGCCCTCCGTGACGATGACCCATTGCGCCGAGCGCGGGACTCGCCCGAGGCCGAGAACCGGTTTGGGGCCCGGCACCGCCTGAAAGCGGGGGCGCGCGCCGTGCGTCACAGCCCGTCCGCCGAGCCAGTGCACGCGGCCGTCCGCCATGTCGGGGATGACGATCATCCCCGCGAACCGTTCCGCTCCGCGTTCCGTGAACAGCTCCGAGTGCGCGACGCGCGTGCCGTCGAACCCCGCGATCAGCAGGGTCTCGCGCAACCCTGCTCCCGGCGCATAGCCGAGACCGAGACGGGACGCCGTTTCGATCCTGAGGCCGCGCCCTGTGAGGTACTCCAGGGCGGCCCGGCTGCGCCGCAGTTCTCTCGCGTAGAACCGTGCCGCCGCCGTCATGACTGCAGAGTCACGGGCCGGCGGCGGCTCGCTGACCTCCGGCTTCTGCGAGGCTGACGGCATTGCCGTGATGGTCCCGCCACCGCTGCCAAGCAACCGCAGCGCACCGCTGAGCGTCATCGACTCCGTCCGCTGGATGAAGTCGATGACGTCGCCGCCCTCGCCGCAGCCGAAACAGTACCAGCGCTGCGAGTCGCCGTAGACCGTGAAGCTGCCCTCACCTTCGTCATGGAATGGGCAGACGCCCTGCCGGACGCGGCCCGTTCCGCGCAGCTTCACGCCGGCGGATTCCACGACTGTGGCGAGGGGATGACGCGCCTTCACTGCGGCGAAGTCGACGCGGGCGGCGGTGCTCACGCCGGCCTCCCGCGCAGGTCCCGCAGCCCCCTGAGGCTCCGGCGGGAGACGACCTTGCCATGCCGCCACTTCATGCCGAGCACGGCGACCACCGCGAGGTCGCCGCGGCCGACCTGTTCCAGGGCGGCGGCGCGCCCGTCGCCCTGCGTGTAGACGTGGACCTGCCGCCGTCCGTAGCGGCGGCGGACGAGGTCAAGCCACTCGTTGTAGAGCCACCGCTTCTGCTCCAGCGCGGCGTAGCCCGCGTCGGCGTCGGCCAACGTCAGCAGCGCGTCGTCCAGCCTTCCCTCGCGCCGCAGCCTTCGTGCCTCATGCACCGCCTTGCCGATGCTGAGGCGCTCGGTGCCGGCGTTGCGGCCGCCGAAGATTGCCGCGATCACCCGATCCACCAGCGGCTCCAGGGCCGCCATTGACCTCTCCTCGATTGCCTCAACTGCGATTGCCGTCGTCATCTCGATCTCCCTTCCGTGCCTCGTTCTTGTGCGCGCGTTCCGCCGCGCGTCGCTGCGCCGCCCCCGCGGCCTTGCCGACCGCCCAGCCCATGGCGAAGCGCCTGAACTGGAACAGGACGTAGGCGAGCCCGATTGCGTTCAGAACGCAGATCTCGGGGTCTCTCGACAGGGCGAACGGCAAGATGAATAGCGCCGCGACTGCGGCGATGAGCAGCAGGCACCGGTGCCGAACCAGCAGCCTGAGTGCATTCACGGGGATCAATATGATGCGCATGTGCGCCTCCTTTGGGTTGCGGCCCACGCCAGCATCCGGGCGCAGGCCAAGTACGATTTGGTGGTGGGATGCAAAAGCCCGCCGCCGGCCGGATGCCGTGCCGTCACGCGGGTTCATGGGGATTCAGTGGACGCAGTTGCCGACGCCACCAAATGGAGACGCGCGTGCGCTGCCGCCCGAAATGGAAACGCCGGCCTGCGGCGAGAGCCGAGACCGGCGATGTGTGAAGGGCCCGCCTAGCTACGAATCGCGCGGCTTTCGCGGGCAAGTCGAATCAGCCGAATCGCTCGTGGCGTTTCGGCCGATGTATGAGATGTGAGGCTGCTTGCGCAACCTACCTGCACGATCCCGTGTTCGCGAGACAGCGACGGGGAAACGAGGTCTCGACCCGGCACTGACTCTCTCGCCGCGGGGGGCGATTGTTCCGTTCGAGCCGACCTGGGGGAGAACTGAGCTCAATCCCTTTCGGACGGTCAGGGTCGTGGAACAACCCTCCAAGTTTCTGAGGCAAGAAACGCTGGAAAAGCCTGACAACTCAGCCATTCTTCACGCGCAACGCCCGGGAGGCAAGGGTTTTGGGGCAGAACCGCCCGATATTCTTGCGATGATTTCTCACGCCTTTCACGGCTGCTTGCACAGCGACAATCACCCTCACTTCCGCCACAGTCCGACTGTCAGGATCCGCCGGACCCAACGGAGCATCAGCCGTCGCACGATCCGCCCGCGTATGCTCCGGAGATCATCTTCAATCCAGCGCAGACGCTTCCTCCGCCATTCCTTGTCGATAGGGCTTCTCGCGGGCGGCAGGGTCAACTGGAACTCATCGAGCAGCCGGCGCTCCAGCTCCAGCAATCGCTCATGCCGCTTCATCCACGTCAAGGTATTGCCCTTGAACTTGTGGCCGTTGGACACTTCCCGCCACTCCTGAATAACCGGCCACGCCTCCTTGTACACGTACTCGTCGTCCTCCGCCGGCTCTGTGGTCACGAGTTGGGGATACGTCCGCCGGGGAAACCACTTCGTCGTCGGTTGAGACTCGTTCGCGCCGGCGGCCTTGGCGGAAGACGTCTTCTTGACAGCGTCACCCTCTGCCTGGGACCTGGATGCGTGCTTCGCAAGCGACTCCAGCTTGTCCACCTGCCGAGCGGTCGCCCGCACCATCTTGAGTAACGACTCCTGAGACGCCTTCGATTCCGTTTGCCCCTGTTCGACAGCCTTCGACAAGATCCGTAACCGACCGTCGCTTGCCTCGGCTCGGGCTTCCAGTGCGGAGACCCTCCCCGTCAATTCCTCGAATGCCGAGCCCATGCCCAGATGCAGGGCCCTCTCAAGCGCTCGTCTGGCCGTGGGAGTCAGTACTCCCTGATGCATGCACCCGGCGATTGTCCGGTGATCGATCTCCAGATGACGCGCAGCCCCGCGCAATCCATGTTCGCCCACCAGCTCCCGCAACAAGGCCATGAGCCTCAATTCATGCAGGTCTCCGGTCGGCTCGTCCTGCATCAGAAATCTCTCGTCGGTCCGCTCCATGCTCACCTCCAACAAAATGTTCCTTTTGTTCCTGGCCGATGTACCCGGCACCGAATGTCCGTCCCGGGCACGACGACCGCCTCAGATACGACCGATGCTCGCCACCGTAGGAATCAGCCCCAAACCCGAGATTCTTGCTGTGGCTAGCTTGCTTATCCCATCTACCGCATCACGGCGCGATAAACACCACTGCAGTCATCGATGGTCAACACCCTTAATCCCTGTACAGCCCCCAGACTGCCCGAAGCTGATTCTTCACACCATGTCCTGGAAGGAGGGGCTCGTTGACGAGCCTCCCCCTGCAGGCCATTACCTGACGGTCTCCGCGTTCGCACACTCGATTCCATGTGATTCGAGCGAGCACCAAGGAGGCGTCAGTGACGGACAGAATTCGGAGTCGATACCTCCGCTGGGCACGATTGAGCCTGCTGGCCACAATGACTGTCCTGGCGGCGCTAACGTCCGTGGCGGACGTCGTCGCTCAGGCTCCGCCCGCCGAGACCGAGCTGGTGAGCGACCATGACGAGACCGTCGAGCGGGACGACGACGGCAGTTTCACGGCCCGTCCGGTCTTCAACCGACAGATTCCGCTGCTGCATTACGGCATCCGTGACGCCGACGACGGCTCGTGGATCGGCGCCGTGTACCAGGTGCGGGGCGGGGAACGGAGACACCGCAATGGCTGGGAGTACACGTTCGACTACCCGGTGCTCGACGAGCAACCCGAACTCGACTCCGACGAGCCATACGTGCTCGCGCTCATCACTCGACAGGCAGTTGGGGCGGATGTGTACACGTTCCACGTCGTCATCCCCGTGTATCAGTCGGACTCGCTCTGGGACCGCGTGCTCGGAGCACTGAGCCCGGACCGATGGGCTCGGGCGGTGGCGCGGTGGATCATCGAGGGCGTTCACGGCGCGCTCTGCGGCGTCGTCGAGAGGGCGACGGGCGTGGACGCGGTGGAGTGCCGGTAGGAGTTAACGCCGTATGAGTGACATCCTGACCGGCACTCCGCCGGAACTGACCTACCTCCACCCTCTCGTCGGGCAGGCGTGGCGCGTTGTTTGGGCCGTCACATCCGGGGCGCTCGTCGTGATCCTCGGATGGATCGGGCTGACCCTGATCGTGCAGGAGCACGTCGGCGGAGGTCGTGCCGGCTGGCGGGAGATGGTTCCCCGACTCGTGCTCGGCCTTGTCGGCGCGGCGAGCTCCTGTGGTGGTGTGCCCTTGTGATTGACGTGGCCGATGCCGTCTCAGGCTTCATCGCGGCGCAGATGGGTGTGACCGGGGGAGACTTCCTCCGATCCGGGTTGAACACGCTCCTGCAAGCGATCAATGCGGGCAGCGTCGGCATGAGCCTGCTCATGGCGGTGCTGTACCTTCTCTACGCCTTCTTCGTGCTGTACGTCCTCGTGCAGATGATCCTGCGCATTGCGCTGATCGACGTCCTGCTGGCGCTGGCTCCCATCGCGCTCGGGTTGTGGATCCTGCCGCACACGGCGGGATGGGGGCGGCAGTGGCTGAGGAACTTCATGCTGACAGTCTTCCAGCAGGCCGTTCAGCTGATCGCCCTGGCACTGGGGTTCGGGTTTCTCAACCAGTTCGCGGCCATCGCCGCGTTCGAGGCCGTACAGGACCTCATCTGGAAGTTGTTGCTATCGATGGCCTTCATCTATCTCGCGGGTCGGATCCCGTCGCTGCTGGGGAATGGCGGGACGTTCGACGCCTGGCTGAGAACCCTCTACTTCGGCATGTCGCTGCCGAGTTCCATCGTCCGTTCGAGCCGGGCCATTGGCCTCATCGCCGGAAGCGCGGGAGGACCGGCGGGCATTGCGGCGGGGGCGCTGGCCGTCGGGGGCGGCGTGTCGGCGCTGGGCAGCAGCATCCGCTCGGCGGTGGGTGGAGCGTCGTCCATCGAGGGAGGGACATTCAGGAGCGCCGATGAGTGACCGACGAGGAATTGAGCGAATCCGACCAATGCGTCCAACAAGAGAGGCTGGCGACGTGGGCACATGACGTGGAGCAAAGCAATCAACAGAGAAGAAGGAAGTGGAGGGAACCGATGGAACAGTTGACACAGACAATCTCAAATCTTGTGGGCATCATGCTCGGCCTGGTCGGCGTCGTGGGAGTGGCGTACTTCATTTTCGGCGCATACCAATACCTGACGGCGAGTGGAGCTCCGAGCCAGATGGAGCGCGGCAAGAGCGCGATGATGACCGCCGTCGCGGGCATCGTGCTGGCGATGGTGGCCTTCGGCATCGTCGACGTGGTCATGAACGCCGTCGTCGACCCGGCGGTCGACATCGACCTGCCCGACCCCGGAACGCCCACGCCCACTCCGACCTCGTAGGGCGACTTGCACTGGAGGACAATATGAGAGAACACGAGGTACCGACCCACGTGCAGGCCGAGGACAAGGTGCTGTTGTGGCTGACTTTCCCGCAGGTGGTATCGCTGATCGCAGTGGCCGCCGTGGGGTACGGAGTCTTCAATTACGCGCCCGGTCCGACGGGACTGCGCATCGGATTGGCTGTGGTCTTCGGCGTGATCGGCGCCGCGGTCGTCGTGGGGCAGATCGGCGGGAGGCGTCTGCCCCTGGTGGCGGCCGACCTGCTGAAGTACTGGCTCGGACCGCGCCGGTTCGAGGGTCAGACGGGAGATCTGTTGCATCCCGCTCCGGTGATGACCGTCGAGGCCGATCCGGGATTGCTGGACAAGATGTTGGAGAAGGGCCGCCGCCGGATTCGGCGACTGGGTAACAGGCGTGACCGCCGAAACGGAGACGGCCCCAACGGCCAACCCGACTCCACCGAGAGGGGCAAAGGCAAGGGCCCCAAGCGATCAAGGAGAGACAAACGATCGGGAAGAATGCCCTTTGGTCGCCGCAGGTGGGTGGCGGTGGGTGTGATGATTCTCCTGGCCGTGGCCGTCGTCATTCCACAGGCGGTGACGGCGCAGGGCGAAGACGACGGGGGCGGTTACGGCTTCTCGGAGATCGACCTCGAACTGCCACCGCCGGTGCTCGGCAGGCGCCTCTATGTCGAGGAGATCACGGTTACCCAAGAGCGGATGAATGCCACAGTGCGGGCCGCCACGGACATCAGCGTGCGGGCCCGCGCATACGGTGGCGAAAACGGAAACGCTCTCCGCTTCGCGGGGCTAGCGTCCCTGGACGAGGGCGAGACGGCGTCATTCGACATGCCCCTGGATGGCGAGAAACCGTCGTTCACCTTCTCGTGGGTCGATTCGCTGGGACAGGCGGGGGCATTCAGCCTGACCGCCGACCAGCTCCAATACCCGCTGCCGTTCGCGGATGGGGAGCTCTGCGACTCTGAAGTGACGTCCCTCACCCTGTCACGGACTACTGTGAGCGGCACCGTCTCCACCAACTGCGAGCATCAGGTCATGGAGACGCTTGAGGTGGCGATCGTCTCCGGAACGGAGACCGTCGAAGTCTTGACGGTGAGGGAGGCTCAGGTCACGCACGTGACCGGCCGCGCCTCGGTGAGACTCGGCAGCCAGCAAGTCGATGTGCCTCTCGTTGTCGACGGTGACACATCCTTCAGACTTCCCGCTGAAGCCGGCGCGGGGCTCCACGACATCGCAATCGAGGTGGACATGCGCGGAACGCTGCGTGTCCCCATGCCGCCGCTGGTCGATATGAAGGCCGTTCCCGAACGGACCGTGCATCAAGCGCACGTTGTCTCCGTCCTGCGCCCCGGAATCAGCAGAAACGTCTCCGAAAGAGTCACCACGCTCTGCGAGGACGGGACTGAGGAGCGCCACTGGATCACCGTTCGCCTGTCCATTCCGGCCAGGACGATTGAGAAGACAACGAGCGTTCCGGTGACCTATGCCTCCTATGTCACTGCGGAGATCGTAGACCGCGATCCCGCCACGCGAACACGCGACGAGACCATCGAGATCGCAGCCAGCCTGTGGGCTGACGATTCGTATGCGGTGCTGGAAGTCCCGGAACCCGAGCCGACGCCGGAGGCGGCGGAACAGATACGCGAAGGCAGCGGCGTTCTGGAACAACTCTTCAAGCGTGTCGGCTGGAAGTGGCCGTGGTAACACGGTTCGCCGCCCTCGGGCTGATCGCCGCTTCCGGGCTGTTGTCCCTGGGAGCGATTACGCCCGAACAACGGTCGATGCTCGACGCCTTCGACCAGATCCTGACGGGCATGGTCTACGCGGCGGCGGGTCTCGCGGTGTTCGCCGTCGTGTGGGCGGGATTCGTCCTGATGGCGGAGGGGGTCGAGGACAGGGAGACGGGCAGGGCCCGGGCAGCCGTCTTCCTCGCCCTGGGCGGTCTGGTCCTCGTCCTCTCGGCCAAGATCGTCAGCCGGATCCTTATCACCGGAATCGTTCCCATCCCATGACATGAAGGGGGAATAGCGAGTTGAAGAGATTCCTGAATCGGAACGAGGCCACGAATCCCCACCCGGGCGCCGAGCATGAGGCGAGCCCACTCGCCGGATTCTTCATGCTGTCCCACGTCGACGAGGACGGGCCGGTGCGGAGCGACGGCGTGAAGCTCGGAGTTCTGGAGGCGCTCGGGCTTGAGCTGGAGGAATCCAAGTTGGGCTCGTTCGCGGGGGCGCTCAACGCCATGGACTTCCCGGTGCAGCTCCTGATCCGGCAACACTCCCCGGAATTCAGCCGCCTGCGGGAGCAGTTGAGCGGTGAACAGCCCGACAGCCTGCCGCCGCAGACGGCCGCAGCCGCCGACTCCCTGCGCGGACTTCTCTCCGACCTTGAGAGTCGTGAGGGAGTGGTCGACCGACGTTTCTACGCCGTCTGCGAATTCGACCGAATCGACGACTTGCGCGGTCTGATGATCCGCTCCGGATTGGCTGTGAAGTCTGTAACGGGTCGGCAGCTGAGGATGCTGATCGTCGCATCGGCAGCGGGCGGCTCACCGAGGGACGTTGGCGACGATGAGCCTCTTGAGGTCGAGATTCGGCGGAGGGAGATTCGTATCGGAAGCGCACTTGTCAGGTCCCTGCACCTGGGCAAATGGCCACGCGCCCTGATTCCCGGATTCCTGCAGGCGCTGATGGTGTCCGGGGCGAGGATGGACGTGTCCATTCACCTCGGACCGATTCCCGCCGATCAGGCGTCGCGGACACTTGAGTGGCAGAAGGTGCGATTCGAGTCGGCGCAATCCCTCTCGCTCCGTCGCGGCAAGAGCATGTCGCCGGAGGCCGAGATAGCCCTGGAAGACGTGCGCCGCCTTCGCGACGACGTTCAGCGGGGCAGGGAACGGCTCTTTCATGCCTCGCTGTCCATCACGCTCCATGCCCATGACGCCACCGAACTCAAGGAGATGGCGCAGGGTGTGCGGGCGCACTTTGCGTCAACGCTTGGCAATCTCGATACGCTCGCGTACCGGCAGCGCGAGGGACTCTTGTCCTCCCTACCCATTGGACTGAACGCCGTCGGAGTGTGGCGAACACTGGACACGTCCTCACTGGCGCGACTGTTCCCCTTCTCGCCGCCGGACCTCGACACCCGCAGCGGCACGCTGTACGGCCTCGACCTCCGGTCGTCGTCGCCCATCGTCTATGACCCCTTCGACGGCACGCACCTGAACGCGAACACCGCCGTTCTTGCACGCTCCGGCAGCGGCAAGTCGTTCGCTACCAAGCTCGGCGTCCTTCGTGGCATCTGCCGCGGTGTGACCGCCTATGTGATCGATCCGGAGGGCGAGTACGCGGACATGGCGCGGGCGGCCGGAGGCCGCGTCCTGTCGCCGGGAGTGCCGGGACAGGGCATGAACCCCTTCGTGATCGACCGTTCGGACAGCGAGGAATTGCTTCTCCGCATCGGCAGCCTCAGACGGCTGATCGAGGTGATGATTGGCGAGCCGCTGGGCGCGGAGAGGCGCGCCGCTCTCGATCACGCGTTGGCCGCCTATTACATGGAACCGCGGGAGCGGACGGGGTTCCGGGATTTCTACGAGCACCTGAAGGAGCACGGCGACGGCGTGCTGGACAAGCTGCTGAGGCCGTTCTCGACGGGCAGCCTCCGACACCTCCTGACTGACGAGGGCGAGGACCTCCTGACGAACGAGGCTCCCGTCACCGTCTTCGATCTGCGGCTTCTCGAACCCGAACTCCGCCCCGCCGCCGCGATGGTCTGTACCGAGACGGTGTGGACGGCGGCGGCGGAGAATCCGAAACCGCGTCTGCTTGTGGTCGACGAGGTGTGGTCGATCATGCAGCACCCTGAGGGCGCGGCATTCATGGTCAGCATGGCGAAACGCGCCCGCAAGCACCGGCTCGGCCTGCAGTTCATCACGCAGGACGTCCAGGACCTGTTGTCCGAGGACACCTCCCGTGCTATCACCGGCCACTCGGGTAGGGCACTGCTCCAGAACGCCGCCTTCAAGCTCCTGCTCCAACAGGATGCGGCGGCCATCCGCACCGTCGGCGAAGCATTCGACCTTCCCCCAGACCTGCAGAACTGGCTGATCTCCTGCCCGCGTGGGGACGGCCTCCTGTTGGCAAGAGGCGGCCGTTTCCCGATCCGCATCGAGGCGACGAAGGAAGAGACGGACGTCATCGAGTGGCGGCCCGGTCGGAGCAGGATCGCCGCCGAAGAACAGAGGGGAGGCCGCGCATGAATCCGTTTTCTCCCGTCAAGAAACTCTTCGGAGCGAACAAAAGGCAAGAGCCCGTTCTCCTGTCGATTACCCCGCCGCGCGTGGGGGAGCGAACGATGCTCGGCGTCGAGAACATGCTCCAATCCATCGCCGTGCCCGAGCCGTTTTCACTTGAGCTTGTGGGGAACTCCAGCGGCGTGCAGCTCCTTGTGCGCTGCGTCGATTCGCAAACTGTGCGGGGCCAAGTGGGCGTTCACTATCCGCAGGCGCGGGTCAGCGGCGTCGATGACGAGGATGATCCGCTGGTCCTAGGCCAAGGCGAAGAGGCGTGGATGTCATCGCTCAAGGTGAAGGGCCCGGAGTATGTACCGCTGCGCGTTTTTCGGGACGACGACCTCCTCGACGAGGGATCCGACCCGATGCTCGCGCTGATCGGAGCTTTGTCGGCAGTGCGCCCGGAGGAGAGAGTGGTCGCCCGGCTCGTGCTGCAATCGCTCGGCCCCGACTGGTCGACGGCGTATCAGGTGGAGGCGGAGACGCCTCGACTCGTGTCGCGCCCTTCATCCCACGAGTCGCAGGTCAACCCTGGGGAGATTATCCGTCTCATGTTGTTGGCCGGGGGCGCCTTCGTCGGGCTGCGTACGTGGCAGTACTGGCAGGACGGCGATGTCGTGAAGGCGATTGCACTTGCGGGCGGAGCAGTGCTTGGGGGGCTCACGGCCGCAATCGTGTGGACGCGGCTCAAGCGCGAGAAACCCCGTATCCCCAACACCCAGATTGTGTTGGAGAAGGTGTCGAGGGTCGCGTTCCGGGCGGAGATTCAACTCGTGGCCATCGTCCCCGAGAAGGATGGGCGGCGTCGCGCAGGGGAAATCCTCTCACAGGTGACGACCGCGTACCGCCAATACGACAACGCCTCCGGGGCGAAGTTCGATGCTGGCAAGCTTGAGCTCGCCCCGCAGGAATTCGGCCTTGAGCTGCGTGGCGGCATGTTCTCAAACCGGAGCGTGCTTGGCGTTCGCGAGGTGGCCAGCCTCTGGCATCCGCTTGGTTCCAAGGATGAAGCGCCACAGGTGGACAGGGCGGGGGCGAAAATCCTGGTTCCCTACGGAGATGCACTGACCGCCGGGGCGCACGTCGGAAACCAGGCGACTGCGGAGGCGGACTCCATCCATTTCCCCAGTGACCTGCTGCACCGCCACCACCTGTATGTCGCCCGCACACGTATGGGCAAGTCCACGTTGATGCAACACGCCGTCACCCATCAGATGGCGGAGAAGGCAGCCGGTCGCAACGACGACGCCATCGTCGTCATCGATCCCCATGCCGACCTCGTGTCGGCTCTGCTCGAACAGGTGCCGGAGTCGCTTATCGACCGGGTCAAGCTCATCGACCTCGCTGACTCGTACGGCGCTCCCGGCATCAATCTGCTGGATACGCGCATCTTCACGGATCGCGACCGGACGGCCGATTCGGTCGTGCGGATCGCCAAGGGGCTGTGGGATCAGTGGGGACCGCGTATGCAGTCAATCCTCGAACAGATAGTCAAGACTCTCCACGAGGCCAACAAGAAGCGTGACCCGGATGAGCAGTACACGATCCTGGACGGACTCAACCTCATAGCCCCGGACCCCAACCCGTTCCGAGGCAATGTGATCGGCGAGGTGAAGGATATCCCCCTCCTTCGATGGTGGGGGCGGGAGTTCAGCAGCTGGCACAAACAGTATCAGTCCGAGGCTATCGCGCCTGTCCAGACACGGCTCTCCTACTACGCGACCTCCGGGAAGGCGAGCGCGATACTCGGTCAATCACGCTCCACGATCGATGTGCGTCAGACCATCCTGGACGGCGACGTCCTCCTCATATCAACGGCGCAGGGCGTGGTCGGGCGCGATGTGTCCGCCCTCGTGGGCGCATCGATGATGAACCTGGTGGACGCCGTGATCCGCGAGCAGGGCGAGTATTCCCCCGACGAACGGCGCGGCGTCCTCGTCGTCGTGGACGAGATGCAGACGATGCCCGGCGTCGACTACGAATCCATGCTGTCGGAGCTGGGAAAGTTCGGGGCCAACTTCATCCTGGCCACCCAGAGCCTGTCCAAGCTCGACACCCTCTCGGAGACGATGCGCTACAGCCTGATGGCCAACATCGGGTGTCTGGTCGTGTTCCAGATCGCGGGCGAAGACGCCCGTCAACTCATGGTCGAACTCGGCTCGGATCGCGTCTCCATCGAGGACGTGATGACGCTTCCGGTCCACCACTGCTATGTGCGGGCAACCGTCGGAAACGAACGGCTGCCGACCTTTTCGATGGTGGTGCGCAAGCCCGAAGCGGGGAGTCCCGATGTTGCCGAACGCATTCATGCCGCGTCCGCGGCCTACACGACGCCACACATGTTTCTTGCCGGCAACGACGCCAACATCGAACGGCTCATAGAGGAGTACCAGAGAGCGGCCGGCGGCCAGGTGAAGACTGACCAGCACACGGCGGACGCAGCACAGGAGAACGAGGACTCGGACGCGGGACAGGCGCGCCGGGACCGGCAGGCCGAACGGCGGGCGAAGCAAAGGGCGGACCAAGAGAACGCCGGGGAGGACTTGACATGAAGTTGACGGGATCGGCGGCGACCATTCTCAGACAGCTGGCGGAAACGCCGTTCTTCGGGCGCGGGGAACTTGCGCCCATGTCGGGGTGGTCGAACTCCGCGACCTACCGGGCGGTAGACAGGCTGGAGGACTTTGGGCTGATTGGCGCGGTCCCGCACGCGACGGAGCTGCTGTCTCGAACCGAGCGCTATTACCTGACGGCGGCGGGCGTCGAGGAACTGTCAAGGCTGGTCGGTAAGCCCATCAAAGCAGTCCTTCACCAGTACCCGGTCTCGGCGCAGTGGCAAAACCTTCTCATGGAGCGGCTAGATGCCGTCGCCGCCATCTACCGCGTGGCCGTGTTGATTGCAGATTGGTTCCCGCCTGCACGAATGAGGTGGTATCGGGCATCCGATCTGGACGCGTCGATCACGTTGGGCGACGGCAGGACGATCGGCATCATCCGGCAGGGTCAGATGAGCGACCGCAGCCCGTTTGCCAAGAGGCTGGGCAGGTTGCGCCACGGGTTGATGCCCGGCGGGCTAATCGTGCTCACGCAGGACGAAATCAGACGGAGACACACCCGCCGAATGATGTACACCGAACGGGTGCCAACGTTCGTGGGCATAGAGTCGGAGGCAGTCTTCGCAGGGCCCGATGACCGTAGCTGGCAGATGCCGGCCGGCAATGCAAGGATCGACATGGAGGCGGCGCTTCGACAGGTCTCCAGTTACGGCTCTCTTCCCACTGAGGCCCCACTTATGAAGGTGAATCCTCCTGACGACCTGAACATCGACCTGTCTCTCGACCGCATACATCCGCGACATCTGCCCGCCGCCCTTCATCCGGCGGACAAGCGAGCTCTGGACCTCATTGGCGACTGGCCGGGCATCAAGTACATCAACTTGAGGCGGCTGATGGGAGTCTCGCCATCGCGTCTATCACAGGTCATGGGACGGCTCAAGGCTGCCAAGGCCGTCCGACAAATCCACCTCGACGGTCGCCGTGTCGCGCTCAGCAATGCGGGTCTGGGCGTCGTGGCGAGGCGAGATAGGTCATCGGTCGGTGCAGCCCGCCAGCGGTGGAGTGTCATGCCCGTCGATCCGGCGCTGCCGTTTGAATGGGAGAACGTCTCCGGTAGGCGCGTTCGGCAACTGCTCAGAAACAGCGAGCACACGGACGCCGTGCATCGGTTCCTGGCGGACACGGCTGAGCGGGCACGCAACGAAGGCTGGGAGATCGTCCAGCTCGACCCACCACACCGGGCCTCGCGTTATTTCGGTTACCAGGGGGCTGTGCGGGCCATCAATCCCGATGCATTCGTGATGATGCGGAGGGGCAGGGAGGTGAAGGCGTTCTTCTTGGAATTGGAACGCCGAGCCATCCGACCAAGCACCATGCGGGAGCGGCTGGCGCCCTACATCCGTTACTACTCCACCGACCGGCCCCGTGATGACCACGGCTTCACGCCGGAGGTTCTCATAGTCGTGGAGGATGAGGTAACGGCGGCGCATTTCAGCAAGATAGTTAAGCAAGAGATTTCAGGCACAAGAGTGACGATTCCCATTGAAGCAGTTTGCTTTGAAGACTTGCTTTCGCACCCCTGAGAAAGGCTAACCACATCACCTGAACCCTGCTCCGAACATGGGAATCAAGAACAATGCCGAGAATGCTTGGCTAAGGCGAATGGGGCTGTTACGCTGGATATGGTCTCAGAACTAACGATCCTGTCGAGGTGACGACACTATTAAGACTCCTCGAGTTAGATCAACGGAAGGAGCCCCCGGGTGTCAACGAACAGTCAGATTCTCCTCGATGACCTGTTGCAGCAGCTTCAAGAAAGTGTCGATCCAGATTACGACGAAGATAGATTCTTTGGGTTCTTTGTCGCTCAACAAATCTTGAAGGAATACGACCTCTCATACAATGAAATTGAATCTGGCATTGTGGATGGCAGTGGTGATGGCGGAATTGATGCGCTTTACACACTTGTAAACGGTGACCTAGTACAGGAGGACTCTACATACGAGAAGCTAAAGCGGGGTGTAACGATTGATCTCTATGTCATTCAGAGCAAGAACAGTGGGGCATTCCGTGAAACTCCGATAGAACGTCTGATTGCGGCAAGCAAGGACCTATTTGATTTTGGAACCGAGCCCCCTCCAGATGATACCTACAACCCAGCATTAACCGACGCAATGGCGAGGTTTCGGAAGGTCTACGAAGACCTCATCGGCTCTTTTCCGGAGGTCACAATCACATTCATATATGCCTGCAAAGGTGAGGCTCCAAGCAGGTCGGTCGAACGCAAAGCTAACATGCTAAAGGAAATGATCGCAGGCTATATGGACGGGTCGCAGATAGTTGTTCGTTTGTCTGGGGCTAGAGACTTACTCCAGTTGGCGCGGCAGCAACCCAGCCATACATTTACCTTAGAGGTTGATGGCAATCCAATCTCCAAGGGCAATCGAGTGGGCTTTGTTTGCTTGGTGCGGCTGGAAGACTTCCGTCACTTTCTCGTGGACGATGAAGGGAGACTACGCCGACGCCTGTTTGAGGCGAATGTAAGGGACTACCAAGGAAATACACAGGTCAATACAGCAATAAGGACCACCTTGGATGGTGGCAGCAGCGAAGACTTCTGGTGGCTCAACAACGGCGTCTCGATAGTCGCAAGTGACGCGTCTTATAGTGGAGACAAGTTGGTTATTCGGGAGCCGATGATTGTAAATGGCCTACAGACATCTGTAGAAATAGCCGACTATTTCCAACGTAATTCTGATGCTGAAGAGGGTCGCCGACTGCTGGTTAGGATAATGGTGCCGGATCAAGAAGAGAGTAGAGACCGTATAATCAGAGCAACCAACAGCCAGACCGCAGTTCCCCTTGCGTCATTGCGTGCAACTGATGAGATTCAAAGAGACATAGAGACCTACTTCCTGCAGCGTGGCCTGTACTATGATCGTCGAAAGAACTACTACTCAAATCAAGGAAAACCACGCAATGCTATAGTAGGCATTTCTAATCTCGGGCAGGCAGTAATGGCGATCTTATTGGGTAGACCAGATACGGCTAGGGCACGCCCATCAACTCTACTCAAGAACGATTCAGACTACGAGCGGGTGTTCACTCAGGACTATCCGATCAACATGTACTTCAATTGCGCAGAAATCATGCGCTTAGTGGACGCAGAGCTTCGGAGATCTATACACAATATCTCACCCGGGGATCGGACGAACCTGAGATTCTATCTAGCAATGTACGCAACTCTGAAGGTTCTCGATTCTGGAACGGTCACCGCGCAAGCAGTGGCCGACATCAGTTTGGATGCCTTTACCAAAGAACTATTGAGTGAGAGTTATAAGCATGTAATGAAGGCCTACATTGACGAAGGAGCTGATGACCAGGCCGCTAAGGGCCCCAATCTCAAGAACGTAATCATGCAATAGAGTAAATTGAGATGTGCCTAGATAGAGCCCAGGAGGCCTTAGTGTTCAGTGAGCGCGGGAGGCCCTAGTCTTCTAGCGCTTTGGCTCGTTGCCACTTCCGCCACGGGAGGGGTTAGCCTTCGTGCTCGGATAGTTTGGGTTGTTGCCGTCGCCGTTGCCTCCCTTTGCCACGGCCCGCGGCATAAAGTGTCTCCTTCCTCACAGACGTAGACGACTGAGGCCAGCGATCTATCAGGTTATGTGCGAGGTGGTAATCCCGCCAACACGTCACCCAGCCCCAGCCCCTCTGCTAGTCCGAGAAGCTGGATGTAGTGCGGGGTGTTGGGCGTGACGCCGCGACGCCATTCGCGTAGACGGTGTGGTTTGACGCCGAGTTCCTTTGCCAAGGTCTTCCACGACAGGCCCGATGCCTCCTTGAACCGCACGAGGCGATCCTTGAAGTCGTCAGGAAATGTAACGAGCGAAGACGAACCTCCCTGACGAGGGTCAAGCATGGCGCTATCGCCGAGCGTCGAGCTTGCGGATGTCGGCGGCCAGTAGAGGGAAGAGCGTGTCCATGCCGTCCTGCGTGCGATTGGCGAGAACCATCAATCTGAGGAGGGCCATGCCACGGGGCAGCCCGCCCCGCTCCCAATGCTTGAGAACGTCGACCGGGGCGTCGATTTGCTCGGCTATCTGTCGGGTCGATAGTCCCGTCAACTTCTTGAAAATTCGGAATCGCGTCGGGAAATCGGGCTGAGACTCCGCTTCTAGGTTCGACTTCATTGAGGTCACACCCCTTTCTCGGTCCGCCGACCGGTCGGAAGGGGTATCTGCGATACTGAGACAGCGCGGCCAGAGCGACCTGATTGAGAAACGGGACTGCCGGCGGCGGCATTGTTCTTTTCGTCTGTCACAAGTTCGCCGAGAAAGAGGCCAAGCCCGCCTTTTCTCCGCGCCGCCACCTTCAGCAATCCCAGCATGCTTCCGCCGCTCGGCTCGGACCCGCGTCGCCAGCGCTGTACCTGCCTCTCGGCAACTCCTACGCATCGGGCAAAGCCCTCCCATGTCAGCCCCGTGCCCTCCTTGAAGATCTCCAGACGCTTGCGAAAGTCGTCGGGAATCTCCGGGTCGGCGATGATAAGGTCTGCCGGCGGTTCGGCCCTACGCGCCATGTGGCACCTCCAGTTCAAAGAGCTCATCGAATTCATCGACGCCAAGCGCGTCCTGAATTCTCTGCCTGACGGCAGGGGAAGGGGTACGCTTGCCGCTGATGACCTGGGAAACATAACCGGTCGTCAGGCCCGCCTTGCGGGCAAGGTCGCTCTGAGACATGTGGAGCCGATCAAGCTGCGCGTAGACGGCAGCGATCTTGATGCGTACGCGCCTGTTGTGGCTGACTTGGGAGCTCACTTGTCACCCCCGTCTCCTGCTCCGAGCTGACTTTCCACGTCGGGTGACTCGGCGGTACTGGCATCCGTGGCGTTTGAGTCCTGGATGAAGCGCCGGGCGATCATGCGAGCCAGGATGCGAAGGCCATCGTCCAGAATCTCTTGTTGCTCCGACGTCAGTTCGGGACCTTCGCCGAGTCCTGTCTTTCGCATCGCGGCGCCTCCTTTCGGCTTGTCGGTATTGAGGCCTGTGCCCAAGAATAGAACAGAACACATGTACTGATTGGGATAGCCTAAGCAAAAATGTGTTCGGAGACAAGTGTTGAGAGGCGCACAGATTCTGAGCAGCCTGGATTGCTTGCGGCGGTGTGACACTTGCTTGCTAACAGGTAGCAGATCATCACACCGAGCGATATCCTTGACACAAGAACGCACGTTCTTTTACTCTGCCTCTTACCAATCGTTCGGTGGGGGAAACGATGCGGATTGCGTGTGTGCTCATCACGCATCTGAGGGCGAAGATCGAGATGCGGCGACGGCCGGATTTGGCAGACCGGCCAGCCGTGATTGTCGCGCGTGGCCAGAAGAAGCCAATCGTCGTCGACTACTCGCCCGCGGCCTCGCGCATCAGCATCGGCATGACGCCGGAACAGGCGCTCTCGCAGCAGGCCGACACCCTGATTTTGGAAGCAGACGAGCCGACGTATCGCAGCGAGTTTCGACAGACGCTCACTGCGCTGCAACAGGTCAGCGACCAGGTTGAGGACGCGGATCTGGGAACTGTCTATGTGCGGGTGGCCGGGCTGGACGAGATGTACGGTGGAGAAGACGCGCTCATCGCCGCGCTGCATGAGGCGATTCCGAACTACCTGCAAGCCCGCATCGGTGTCGGCGAGGGCAAGTTCCCCGCCTTTGTCGCCGCCACAATGAGCGCCCCGCTCGGTGTCACCACTGTCCCGATGGACGCAGTAGAATTCCTGTCCCCGCGCTCCGTTGATCTCTTGCAGATAAAGGAGGAAACCCGTTTCGGTCTGCGTCGATTCGGCCTGCGGACTCTGGGCGATGTGGCGACGATGCCGGAGGCCGCGCTCGTGGATCAGTTCGGCGCGGAGGGGGGCACCGCGTGGCGGCTCTCAAGAGGCATCGACGACAGTCCTCTCATTCCGCTCGCCTACGAGGAATCCGTCTCGGAGCGCATGTCCCTTCCGTTCGCGTCGAGCTCCCTCCAGCTCGTCACCGTCACCGTGGATACCCTCCTCAAACGCGCATACGCCGCGCCGCGAATGCGTGGCCGCTACGCCGGAGCCGTCACTCTCCACTGCCTGTTGCTCAACGCCCCCGTGTGGGAGCGGACGCTGCGGTTCAAGCAGCCCGCCGGTTCATGGGAACGTGCGGTGGAACTCATCGCCCCACAGATGGAGCAGGACCACCCGCTTGCGCCCGTCGAGGAGATCATCGTGACACTGACCGATTTGAGCGGCGATGCGGGAGTGCAGATGGGGCTGCTGCGCGACCACCGGCGTGACCGGCATGAGCGGCTGCTGGAAATCGGCAGAGGACTACCCGACCACCTTAAAGGTGGGAACGGCCTTTACCAGGTCCTGGACGTCGCGCCATGGCACCCCGCGCCGGAGATGCGCGCCCTCCGCGTCCCCATTGATTCCTCCACCGGCGACGACGCCACACCTCTCGCCACACCGACTGCTCTATCCGTGCGGGAAGGCCCGAACCGTCAGCCGTTGGCCGTTCAACTGGGTAAGAAATGGCACAGGGTCGTACACATTGAGGATCGGTGGAGCTTCGATCTGTGGTGGCTGCCGCACCCCCTCACCAGGACCTACTACCGTGTCAGCCGGGAAGATGGCCCCGAGCTGATCCTGTTTCGGGACCGGCGCGACGACTGCTGGTACCAGCACGTGCCCTAAGAACTGCCACGCCATGACATCCCCATACATTGAGCTGCACGCAAAGAGTTTCTACTCCTTCGGGGAGGGAGCGTCGCACGTCCATGAACTGCTGGCGCGGGCGAAGGAGTACGGCTACGACTCGCTCGCGCTGACCGACACGAATCTCTGTGGCGCGCTGGAATTCGCACGACTTGCCAAGAGCCTTGAGATTAAGCCGATCGCGGGCGGCGAACTAACCCTCTGCGACGGCTCCCGCATCACACTGCTAGCAAAGAACAAGCGGGGCTACGCCAACATCTCAAGGCTGTTCACGCTCGCCAACGCCGTTGACCGTCGTGAGCCGCGCCTTGATTTCGCCCATCTGCCGGACCACGCCGAGGGGGTTGTGCTCATTGCCGGCGGACGCGACGGTCACCTCTCACGCCTTGTATTGGAAAGACGGCATGACGATGCCCAAAAACTCCTGCGTGACTACATGGACTGGTTCGGCTCGGATTCCGTCTTTATGGAGTTGCAGCAGAACTTCATTCGCGGCGATACGACGCGGAACCGCGAGCTTGCTCGCCTTGCTAGGGACGCGAGTGCCTGTCTCGTCCCCACCAACGATGTCCATTACCACGCGCCGGAGCGGTACCGCCTTCAACACGCCCTTGTCGCCGCCAAGCACAACACCACCATCGACCAGGCCCTCCCGCATATTCGCCCCAATCATCATTTCCACCTGAAATCCGCTAAGGCGATGGCGCGCCTCTTTGAGCGGGAGTACCCGGGAATCATCAACACAACGCGCCGCGTTGCCGAGCAGTGCGACTTCAACCTGGCCGACAGCATCAATTACGAACTGCCGGAGCCGGATGTGCCTGCGGGTTACACAACGGACAGCTACCTGCAACGCCTCTGCTTTGAGGCGGCCATGCGGCGCTACGGCGGCATCTCGCAGCGTGTCCAGGAGCGGCTTGATGAAGAGTTTGCCCTCATCAAACGGCACGGCATCGCGGGTTTCCTGCTGCTCTATCGGGACATCGTGCTGTTGGCACAGCAGATTATGGAGGAGCGGGAGCTGACCCCGCCGGAGATTCCGTTAGAAGAGAGACCGCCGGGCAGAGGGCGCGGCTCATCCGTCGCGCTGCTCGTCGGCTATCTCATTGGTATCAGCCACATCGACCCGATCAAGTGGGACCTGACGCTGGAGCGTTTCATCTCTGAGGATATGTCCATGCTGCCGGACATCGACCTCGATTTCCCGCGTGGACTGCGAGACGAGTTGATAAACCGCGTCCACCAGCGGTACGGCCCGGACTACGCGGCGCTCACCGGCGCGATCAGCACCTACTCCGTCAAGGGCATCATCCAGGACATCGGCAAGGCGCTTGGCCTCCCCAAAGAGGACCTCACCCTCCTCTCCAAGCAACTGCACTCCCACCACGCCGATGACCTCAAAGAAGAGATGCTGCGCCTCCCTGCCTATAAGGATCGTGTTGAATCGCAGGGCTGGCGCGAGCTGATTGAACTCGCCCCCCAACTCATGGACGCCCCGCGCAGCCTCGGCCAGCACGTCGGCGGCATGATCCTCAGCAGTTCGCCCATCTCGGAGATGACGCCCATCCGTGAGGGCGCGATTGCGGGACGTTACATCATCGACTGGAACAAGGACACCATCGCCGACGCCAACGTCGCCAAGATCGACCTGCTCTCGCTGCCCGTCCTCGACCAGTTGGAGCAGGCGCTCGACTTTGTCGAACAGCGGACGGGCAGTCGTCCCGACCTCAGCCGCGTGGAGCCGGACGACAACAACGTCTACGACATGATCAATGAGGGTCATGCCAAGGGCGTCTTCCTGCTCCAATCACCAGCGCAGCTCAAGATGGCCCAACGCCTCCGCTCACGTAATCTCCTTGACCTCGCCTACCAGGTCGCGCTCATCCGCCCCGGCGTGGGAGTGCAGGGCAGTTCCGTCAGCCAGTTCGTTGAGCGCTACCGGCATGGCGCTCCGTGGGACTATGATCATCCGCTGGAGAAACGTGCGCTGGAACGCGGCTACGGCATCATCGTCTGGCAGGAACAGGTCGTGCAGTTGTTGGCGGACGTTGCCGGCGTAACTACTGCGGAGGCGGACGAGATACGCCGCGCCTTTGGCCGCTCCAACAATTCCGCCCTGATCGCCATGCACTGGCAGCGATTCCTCGAAGGCGCGAGGCGCAATGGTGTGCCGGACGACATCGCGGAAAAAATCTTCGGCAAGGTCAACGGCCACTACATGTTTCCCGAGAGCCACAGCCACGCCTTTGCCATCACCGCCTACCAGGCCGCGTGGCTCAAGCGCTACCACCCGCTGGAGTTCTTCGTGACCCTCACCAACAACCAGCCGATGGGCTTCTACCCGATGGAAACCCTCAAACAGGACGCGCGGCGCTTCGGTGTTCCGTTCCTCAACCCCTGCGTGAACCGCAGCCAGATCCTGTGTGTGCCGGAGGACGGTGCGGTGCGTCTCGGACTCGGCCTCATTAAAGATGTTGGGGCAGCGGCGGCGCGCGCCATCGTGGAGGAGCGAGAGGCAAGAGGCCGATACGGCAGCCCCGCCGACCTTGTGAGCAGGACGGGCATCAAGCAGCAGGCCGCAGTATCGCTTGTCATGGCGGGCGCGTTCGATGACGTGGCATCCAATCGCAGGCATGCCCTATGGGACATCGGCCTGGCCAACCGTCCGCTTAGGAGCGGCCAGCGCACCCTCGCCGCGTCCACCGCCCACGCCATTCCTCAATTCGATGACTTTTCGGAATACGAGAAGATGGTCGGCGAGTATCGCGTCATGGGCATCTACCCGCGCGGCCACGTCATGGAGTTCGTGCGCCCCACGCTGAATGACCGCGCCCTCCGTACGTCCGATGTGTACGACGTGCCCGATGAGCGGGAGGTGCTTGTGGCCGGGTGGCCCATCGCACGGCAGCATCCTCGTGGAAAAGACGGCACGGTCTTTGTCACCATCGAGGACGAGTGCGGCGACGTTCAACTCATTCTCTGGAAGGACGTGTTCGCCCGCTCCCGCCGCGCCCTCCGCAATCGTGTCATCATGGTTCGCGGTGTCGTCTCCCGTTGGGATGGCACGACGAACATCATTGCCTCCGAGATCCGCGCCATCAATACCGATGTCCCCATGCCGGACGCTCACGACTGGCACTGAGCCGCGATAGACTGTTTCAACGAGAAGTTGAGAGTATCGCCAAGGCGGTCAGTTCAAAAAGATGTGTGGACGATTCAGCCTGATCAGCGACCTGAGCGAGCTGCAACTGAGGTTTGACTTCGAGAATCCCCTCACCGACTATGCACCCCGCTTCAACATCTCGCCCACACAAGATGTCCTCACAGTGCGTTGGGAGGACGGGTACAACATAGGGGAATACATGCGGTGGGGTCTGATTCCCTCGTGGGCGAAGGACATGTCCATCGGCAACAGGGCCATCAATGCGCGGGCGGAGACCCTGGCGGAAAGGCCAATGTTCCGGACGGCGCTGCGCCGCCGCCGATGTCTCATCCTCGCGGACGGCTTCTATGAGTGGACGGGTAAAGGCAAGGCTCGGCAGCCCATGCGCATTCTGATGACGACCGGAGAACCCTTCGCCTTCGCCGGGCTCTGGGAGACTTGGAGAGACCCTGAAGGCGAGACCATCGACTCCTGCACAATCGTCACCACGACGCCAAACGATCTCATGCGCCCCATCCATGACCGAATGCCTGTCATCCTCCCGCCGGAACACGAGGCGGCTTGGCTAGAACCGACGAATCAAGATTCCGTCGCGCTCGGCGAACTCCTAACACCGTACCCACCGGAAACCATGGAAGCCTACCCCGTCTCGACGTTCGTCAACTCCCCCGCCAATGACACGCCGGACATAATCATGAGGGCAGGGTAGGCGTATGCTCGGTCCGCCTGCTCACCTTCCTTGAACGATTCACGGACGAACGCCTGCGAGACACGGTTAGCGGACTAGTGAAAACCTAGCTTCCCTAGTTTGGTCCATAGTCAGACTGCTCCAGCCATGTAAGAGACGCTGACCTATAGGGGGTGCTAGCCGTTCAAGTGACTATTCGCAGCATATGCCCCGGCTCCGGAGTCATAGAGTCAATTGGAATTGGATGGAACGGATCGTCGGGCGGAGCCCACTCAATGCTCAAGCGCGAAGGAGGCATCTCCGGTCTGTAGTCGACTCTTATGCTATATCTCCCCTCATCCAGATAGACCCCGCCCTCTTCGCCGATTCCGTCCGCACCGGGTGTTCGAGCAATCGTTGTATTGTCCAAATAGAGTTCAACGGAACCGAAGCCTCGCACTCGAAATCGATAGTGACCGGAAACGGGCACGTCCAGAAATCCCTCCCATGTTGCGAAGTACGGTTCAGGCATAACAGGATCGAAGTACGACAAATCCATGGTTGGAGAAATGTGGGCGACGTGGGGAATTCCAGAAGAGTCTCCACCCATAAAAAACCGTCCAACAAGACCAACCGGACGGACGGTATCCCGATACAGCCTGCCGAAGGGGATAACCTCCGTCGTGCCGACAGGAGTAGTCCATAAGATCCGGATGAATTCTTCAGGGCTTGTGATCCTGCTTGTGATTGCTAGATGATGGAGACCGATGGCCGGAACGAATCTGACCCCAGTCCGCCCCTGGTCAACGATAATCCTTCCGTCCAACTCCACGACCGCCTGTGCATTTCCTGCGAGCGTGATCTGGTACTCTCCCTCATCGCGTATATGAAGAGCTCCTGCCATCCTCACGGTGTACGGGTATTCACTCGGCCCCGCGTCTGGATGCCAGCTCGACTCTGATACCGTCTCCTGTCGCCCCTTGATCTCAACTTCGTTCTTTATGTAGGAAACAGAAAGACCCTGACGGGCACTCAACTGCTCCCTGCTGACGATCGCGGTGTAGAAGAGCGGCTCCTCTCCGTCGGGCGGCGTTTCGATCCTGTAATCCCCATCAGGATAATAGACCTGCAGCGTTTCCCAGAATCCTCTTTCCCTCGGTTCAAAATAGGAGGCCGCGCCGCGCCACACTTCGGACGAATCGAGTGGAATCGTCTCAGGCGCCTTAATCACCTCGAACCACGAGGGGTGGGCGAGAAGATCGTGAGTGAGACTGAACAGAAACTGGCGTGATACCCAGAGCGAGTACCCGCGACCCCGCTGCTCAATCTGGCTCTCCGTCATGAGGGTTTCTTCTGTCGAGAACGCGCTGTAGACCCTCGGATCGTTCGCCTGTTGGCCGAAATACAGGCTGATGTTAGAGAATCCGATGATACCGAGCAGGCCGAGCATGAGCGGTATCGTCGCTATCCGAACACTCATCCACGGCGCCTCGCGTCCGGTCATCCACACTCGATCCACCACATATGCTGCCAAGCCCGCCACAGCCGGTATCACCACTATCGAGCGTAACGACTGAGGCGATTCCCAAGGAACGGTAAACACTCCAGGAAGTATCATGATCAATACCCAGATCGGCAGGGAGAACAGCGCGGTATCTCGCCAGCGGGTGAGGGCGAAGAAGAACCCGAGTGCGAAAAGCGAACCCATGAAAAAGTCCAGCATCGGAGCGCCGGGAAGATTGTGGCGTCCGTTGGCGTCACCTTCTAGGTTGAACATTAGGCCATGACGAATCAGGCTGGTCCTGATGTCGTCGACCCAGTGCTCTATCGGAGATATCTGGAATACGGACGTGGTTCTAGCGCGAGCGAAGAACATCTCCGGGTCGTTCGTGGCGACCAGCACGATCGGAGCTGACACGAACAGCGCCGTAGCGAACATGATCACCGAATGGTAAATGAACCGTCGACCCCTTGGTCGACGCACTATCAAGTGATGCAGCAGAAGTAAGGCAATCACCAGTGGAAACACTCGAAGGGGCGCATAGAACCACATCCCCAGTCCCATCGAGGCTCCGGCGAAGATGTAGTCCGAGACTCGCCCGGTTCGTATCGCTCTGAGCGTAAGCCACGCCGACAGGGAAGCAAAGAGTATCCCAGTGATACCATGCATCCCGATGCGGCTCCAGATTATATCCCACCTCATCACCGCGATAAAGAATGCTGCAATCAATCCTGCACGGACGCCCATAGCGTGGCGCACGAACAGAAAAGTCGCGACAATGCCGAGTAACCCGAAAGCGGATGCAACTAGCCTAGGAGTTGTGACGTCGACTCCGACTAGTTTGACGAGACCGGCGATGGGGAGAAGGAATAAAGTTGGAAGGTTGGTCGAAGGTTCATACGGCGGAATCCGCCCCGGATCCTCTGCGTACCTGCTGGCGTGAGCCAAGTTATCAGCTTCGTCGAACCACAGTCCAGCCGGTATGTCTTCCAAGTTGTATAGCCTGATAGCAGTCGCAAGAACTAGGATTGCTCCCAGAATCAGCCATGGAATCATAGATTCTATGTTGATCGTCAACTTGGAATTCGGTCTGAATCTCGTCGCCAGTTCCGTCCACCGACCTTCAAGCGCAGGCGCCGCTACAACCAGGAGGCAGACGGAAAAGCCGTACGTCCACCAGGCGAGCGCATACGTTGTTGATCCTACTTGGTCGAAGCCTTGGAGTGAGACATACATCAGTAAGACGCTAATGAGGCTCGCCCCTACACCAAGGGCAGGCTCGGTCAGCCGTCTCTTTATGCTCCACCAGTGAGTCGATTGTGTCTCGGTTAGATCCAGCTTGCCCTGAACCGCCATCTGAGACGGGGCGCCACTGATTGTCTCAGTATCCTGGCCCAAGCCCCGCCGCCGTCTCGATATGTGCGACAGGCATCCTACCGCCATGCCTAAGGGAACCGCAGCTAGCCAAGGAAATTCACTGCCTATAAGGTATTGGGCTATTCCAGATAGCAGTACTGCCAAGACGGATAGTGTCCAGCGGAGCGCCGAGGCAGATGAGGCCAGGGTGAAGCCGGAGGCGAGTGCTGGCGTATGTCTCATAAAGGCATACACCTATGCTGCTCGACTGGAGTATGAAGCATCTTCGACGGCGGTCCTGCTTGCTCGTATACCAGTAGCGGCGCAAAGTAGTACAGTGGCCCTGAAGGCTGCCCGAGGGCACTTCCGACGTAAGGACCTATCCAACCTTCTTTGATGATCCGTAGCGCATCCAGGCCAGTCAGCGCCTCATCCCCATGTAAACGTGGTGGAAGCTCCGCGACACGCCAAATGCGCAGGGCTCCGGCTATGAGCGTCAGCACAGCCACAAGGGCCAACTCCGACTTGCTGCGCGAAGCCCATGCCATCACATACTTTGGCGTCCATCGCCACTGCGGTACAGGGATGTGCCAATCAAGGCCGGCTCTTGGCATCTTGAGAAAGCCGGCGAGACGCATGCCCGCGAGTCTTAGGAGCGCTCCGGCGAATCTTGTGTACTTGGAAGAGCCGATGATTCTCAGAACTGCCTCACCGTAAGGAAGCGATATTCCATCTGTTTTGAAAGAAGCATCGAACGCTCAGCATTTGTTCTAGCGGTGATGGTGTGAGCCTGACGTCAATGAGCAGTCTGGTTGCCCCATAACCCCCGAACAAGGTGGAGGCCTATCCCATATGCCATCTATAGTCGACACTCAGTGGATTGAGCGGACCCGATTCAGTCGATCTGAATGCTGCGAGCAGCGCGGCGCGACTTCACAAAGGCTAGCCCCGCTAATCCGGCGAGCACAGCTACCAAAGCACCCGCGGCCCCAGTCCATAGCCACCCAAACGGTGGACCGAAGCCTGAGTCTCCACCGGCCTCCGTTAGGTCAGCGTTCGTCCCGAATTGGTCATCAACTTGTGTCCCGGAATCTGATGGGTCTACGTTCTCGGCGGGCTGCCCATCCGTACTAGTTTCAGAGAGGAGATAAGCCACCTGATAGAAGGAGTCTTGCGATTCGTAGATCAGTCCGACTGCGGATTCGGGGATTCCCAATTGCTTCAGTAGCCGGGGCAATGCAGCGACGGTCCTATCGAATTCATACGTGCGCACTTGGATAATGAGCCTCGTCCTGGATCCATCGGTGAAACCACCGGTCTCATCGATATAGTCTGTGAGGTCGGGAGCATCTTCCAAGGGATAAACACGCTTTCTGTCTTTGCCAAGTCCTCCCAGCCAATTGAAGCCCAGGTCAACTTTGTCGATGCCAAGGGTGTTACCGGAACTGTTGGCGAAACGATCGAGTATCAGGGACCAACGCCACAGCTCTTCGAAGTCGTGTGGAACGGGCACCACAACCAAGTTGTCCTCGGTAAAGAGATCCGGCTGTCGATTCGTCAGTACCCGCTTTGCTTCGGCAATCTTCGTTAACTCTTCCTCTCCAGAGCCGACCTTCACGTAGTAGTAAAACTTACCATCGCTCGTATTCCGTGTAACGTTTGCGATGTCCAAGCTGGGGATTAGGTCCCAAGTCCAGCACACATTATCGATGTCAGGGTCATTAATGAGACCGCTGCAGTTTCCACTGAGAGTCGGGAAGTTGGTTCTATCGACCTCCGAGATATCGAAGTCGCCTGATGTTCCCGTCGCTCCGCCGGCACCCTCCTCAGGTTCAGGCCAGAACTGCTCGAACGCCCGCCACCCGGTGAAGGAGCGTCGCGCCTCCGCTCCGCCGGGCCAGAACTTGATGCTCTGATACGCCGAAGGCACTGGAAGGAAGTACTGGCCGGAGTCAGTGCCCAACACTCCCGCATCACACAGACCCTGGGACAACACGCATCCATAATCACCCGTCCTTCGGGCCACCTGCTGAGCCTTGGTCAGCATTTTCTGCAGGGCTGCCTCATCAGGATCGTCAGTCTTCCAAAAAATATAAAGTGATGTTCCTGCTCGATAGACCCCGCCCACTTCAGCGACGTCCTCGTTGTGCGCCCACTCCAGGACCTCGCAGTGAAGAGGATCATCGGACAACGCTCCTCCGAAACAGCCATCCACCTCTTCCTGTTGAGCCTGTGCCGCGGCGATACCATTTACAAGTAGCACTAGAGCAAATGTGCCCAGTAGCGCAAATACGACCCAGGTCAGGCGTCGTGCCTTGGTGCGTTCGACCGTATCCTTAGGCATACGACTAACCTCCTTCACCACTCACGGGACGCTCGTACCGAGTGCGACATCTTACGGCTACTCCGTGACGTCTGTAATCGTAATCGTGACGGTCACAGTTCCCGTGCCACCCTGACCGTCGCTTGCCTTCACAGTCAACGAATACGAAGATGCTGTCTCATAGTCAAGAGCGCCCCAAGTGATGATGATGGCCCTGTTTTTGTTGAATTCGTTGCTGATGTTGAATTTCCCAGCCCCGTTCCCGGCGCTGATTGAGTAGGTTAGGGTGTCGCCGTCCGGATCCGTTGCGGACACAGTTACAACCAAGTTCCATGCTGCGGTGTTCTCGGCGAGCGTGGCTGTGTACGCAGCCTGGTCAAACACAGGCGACCCGTTGCACGCCGCAGTCGTATGAGAGACGGACGTGGATGTATCGCCCCACTGAGACAGGTAGCTTTGCCCATCGCCGTGAGCTTGTACACGGAATTCGTAAGTGGTTCCACATGACGGGCCGCCCGATGGACTGAATGTAGAGCTGGTGGCGGTCGTGTCCGTTAAGTCGGTCCAGGAGCCATTGTTACCGCCTGTGCGGAATTGAGGTCGGTATTGATCCGCTCCCGAGACGGCGCTCCATCCGATCGTAAAGGTGCCGCCGGCCAATGATACGCTCGGATTCTCCGGCGCGGGTGGAGCGGTGCATGCGGCTGTACCAATCGTAACGGTGCCTGACCACTCTCCCCATATAAAGCTATAGGTTGTGCCATCTCCCTGCGCGCGCACCTTGAACTCATAGCTCGTGCCGCAAGTTAGATCGTTAATCGTGGCCGAAGCGTTAGCAAGGTCGTCGCCGCCATCTTCCCACGCTGTCTCACCTTGCGCCCTGTAGTCCAACTCGTACTCTGCCCCGGATATCGTGTCCCATTCCAGTTGGACACTGTGCACGCTTGCCCCGATTCTTCTGAGATTCTGCGGAGTTGGCGGTTCGAATGTGAACGTGCGGTCTCCCGCAGAGCCGTAGTCACCGCACTTCTCTGTGCTGGGCGTAGTACTGCTGTCTGTGACACACATCCTCACCTTGACGGTGAACGTGCCGTTCCGTTGAGCAGACGGAATACTCGAAACGTTGAAGCTGGCGATCGGTCCGGGTCTCGTGGAATCGTTCGCTACAGCCTCTCTTGAGACATAGGTCGTTACAATGGCTGTGTTATTCTGCCCGTCATTTCGGAAAAGGGCGGCCTTGTACGTTATGTATGGCTCATAGGTTACCTGCGGATTGTTATTGGGTACGTCCACGGTAATCTGGCTGAACTCCTTCCTGTCGAACTTGGCTTCGAATTTCGATGTACTCATATTTAAATTCAGGTACTCAAAGGTATCTATTGGGTCGTCCAACACGGGGAGAGGTCGGAGTTGCTCCGGGAGCCAGTCGTAGCCTGCCAGCAGCGACTCCGCGTATATCCGGTCTATCGGAACAAACTTCCCTTTGTCTCCAACCTTTGCCAAGAGAACCCCCACGAGAAGAACATCGTTGGTTGTGCCGGGTCTTGTCACAAAGACCGGAGAGCCACTATCGCCTGGCATCGCTTGGAATCTGGCTAAGACCGAACACTCGACGAAGTAATTCCCTGAGCTTGCGACGACGCGATTATCATCGTCTCCCAGACCATTTCCCGGACACGTGGGGTCGATGGTTCTAAAGGGCGAAATCGCTCCGGAGGTCCACCCTGTTGTCCTGCCCACCTTATGCACTATCTCACCTTGATGAGGAGGCCTGGCGGCAACTATGTCGAAGTGATCAGCACCGTGCTCGTCGAAGTGTTGTATCGACAGTCCATAGGCTTTGTTCCGGTCGTTTTCCTCTGCAGGTTTGAAGATGGAGTACTCAACATCAGATGGCGGGGTCGCAGTTGGTCGAGGGATGTATCCTGTTGCGTACGTCTGGTCACCTCTGCGACAAGTGGTCTCGTCCTGAGGCACTTTATTGGCGTCGAGAATCTGACAGTCGCCATTGGTCGGGTTTAGTGCACTCTTGGTCGTGCCCAGCGATACGTTCGTATCGCCGGTAGCCCCCTGCTCCCACGTGTCAGAGATATCGGCACAATGTCCCGTGGTTGTCATCGCATGCGTGCCAGAAGCTGTAGCTGTCCTCATTCTTATCTTCAGCGGGAAGCTGAGCGTGCAGAGATCGGTGAAAATCTGGAGTCCGCCCCTAATCTTCTCTTGAGGGTGCCAGAGCGTATTCACATCGAAGGGCCAGTTTATGGTGTTTGAACTCAGTACTTGATCTTGATCCCAATCTTTCGTAGCTACGTAGGCATACGCCTGAACCGTGTCATTCTGATCAAGACTGGCACCCACACATGGAGTTGAGAAAGTGAATTCTGTCTCATCTTTTCGTGGGAATGATGTTGAGCTTGTGGAGTCACCCAATTCGCTGAACACAAATGATTGACTTCCATCAACGTTATTGGACGCAATGCACCCAATAGTGAGCCTACTAATATTGTTAGGGGCGGCTGAGGTCTCTCGGCTATTGCGAACGGTGACTGTTAGTGTGGCGTGCCCCTCGTCCAATGGAAGCCGCCTAGCTGTCGGAGTCGCAATTGCGGGAGCGCTTACGACGACGAAGTCGGGTTTCGCGATCCTGATCCTGTAGGCACTGACGTACCTAGTATTAGTAGAACTCTGGATTTCAAGCAGAACAAATCGTTCGTTTGGCGAACCGGTCCCTTCGACCCACATTACCTGATCTGAGCGAATTGTCGCATAACCCGGCAGATTTGTCGTATAAGTGTGGGAACTCACGTCCTTAGTGTGGGCGCTCCGGACGTTTCCCGTTCTCCATATACTGCTAGTGCTTTTGACTTCGACATCGACTACGTAGGCGCGATTGACGTAGTCTCTCAAGTCCATGCGGCCTTCGCTGTTGGCATATAGCTTGAGCAAGACCTTAGCTGTCTGCTGCGACGTCGTGATGTCTATCGGGGGCGCACTGGCGTCGTCGTCGATGCGTGAAACACTTATCGGGTCAGCAATCTCGACGGTGGCCGACTTGTTGTTAGCGTCGATGACGGCGTTTCCACCAGAAATTCCCGTAAGTGTAACTACGATTGACTCGACGACCTCGGCACTAGAATCTTGGAGTGTACCGACATTAAAGGTCCGACTATTGGCTCCTGTGGGCAGACTAACAGATGGAGCGATGATTGAAGTATAGTCGGAGCCGCTCGTCGCGGTTCCGCCGAGCGTGTAAGAGACTGTAATTCGTTCAGAAGCAGCCTGTTCAGCCGTGACCGTGAAGGTAGCGCTGCCACCCTCCAGGACGTAGCCTGTGGGTCCGCTGATAGAGACTTCGTTGACGTTCGTGACCGTGACAGTAACATCGGCAGTAACGGATTCGCCGTTAAGATCGCTGGCTCTGATTGTCAATTCGTGAGACCTAGCAGTTTCGTAGTCCAGGTTATCTCCGATGGTGATCTGGCCGTTAGAGCTGTCAACATTGAACTTTGTCGTCGAAGCGGTACCGGTACTAAGCGAGTACGATACAGAGTCATTCGTGTCGGGGTCCGTTGCCGTAACGGTTCCGACGACTGAATTGAGTGATGCAGATTCGCTAACAGAGAAGGCGTATTCCTCAGCGCCGAAGACGGGGGGTTCATTGACGTTCGTGACCGTGACGGTAACAGTGACTGTTGTGGTCCCACCATGGGTGTCGTCCGCCTCCACCTCCACCGAGTAGGACTGCGTCGTTTCGTGGTCGAGGTCTCCCGCAATCCTAATGATCCCCGAGGTCAATCCGATCGAGAAAGTTTCTTCCAGATCATCGTCAGTAATCTCGTAGAACACAGTGTGTCCGTCGGCATCGCTCGCTGCGACCGTTCCGACCTCGGCGTTTGAATCGGCATCTTCTGCGATGTCGAAGGCATAGGATGTGCTGCCGAAGACGGGTGCTTCATTCGTCCAGCTGACAGTGAGGGCTGCCGATGTCGCAGTGGGGTCTGAACCATAGGAGATTTTCACTCTGATTTTCAAAGACGTCTCCACGGCGGAGTGCGACTGGTAGGTGGAGGTCGTGGCGACATTGCTCCAGGGGTCGCCTGTCTGCCATTGGTATGTTGGGGTGGATGCTCCGATGGGGGCATTGGAAATGGTCGCGGAGAAGGTTACCGTTTGCCCCACGATCGGGCTCGCAGGATCTGCGGAAACCGAGACCTGCAAGACCATCGGCGTGCCGCTTAGCGAGTCCGACCAGTCCCCGCACCCGACCACGTTGCACGCACGCACCTGGACCTGATAGGCGGTCGCGTTAGTGAGACCCGAAAGATCCTTGCTGGTGGTGGAAACCTGTCCTGCGAACGTCCACAGAGTAGCTGTGGTCGTCTTGTACTGTACCTCGTACCGTAGTATCGGAGCAGTGCCCGATGACGGGGCGTCCCATGATGCACGCAGGCTTTTGTGGCCTGATGTCACGGTGAGCCCATCCACTTGATCCGGCGGTTCGGGGCATTCAGGCGCGACAACTGGGGAGGAGTATTCACTCCAGTGTGCGTCATACCCGTTCTGTTTCCCATCGCCGAACACGGCAACGCGGAAATAATACGTCCCGTCGCAGGGCGCTATATAGTTTGTGGACCTAACCTGGCCGGTCGCGCCCTCATCCGGCGGGAAGTGCTGGGGAGCAGTGTCGAATGTCGAGTCGTCGGTCGCCGAGGTTCCTCGCTGAACACGGTACTTTGATAGTTTCGTGCCCTCAACGCCGGTCCATTGCACCGAAACGAGGGACACAAGTTCAGTAGAATTACGCGATACCATGACATTGTTGGGAGCGGGTGGGCAGGTATCCGCGCGTACCCCGGTCGAAGATCGGCCCCATCTGGCGGCGGTGCTCCGGCCGTCGCCATGCGCGGCCACACGATAGTAGAAAGCGGTCGAGCCACAAGCAGCAGCGAGCGTGTCCGATGTGGCGAGGTTGCCGTTGCTATCCTTGGTGATTGTCTCGGCTAGGAAATACGTGCCGCTCCTCGCCGTACTGCGCTCAATGCGATACTTCGTGACGTTGGAAACGGCGCTCCAGCTAACCCGAACGGACGATGGACCATCGGTAGAAGGTCGAGTAACTGTTACGTTGCGAGGGGCACGTGGTGACGGCAGCGGAGTGGCCGTCGGAGTGGGTGTGGCGGTCGGCGTAGCGGTCGGCGTCGGTGTGGGTGTGGGTGTGGGAGTAGGCGTTGGTGTGGGTGTGGCTGTGGGAGTTGGCGTCGGTGTGGCTGTGGGTGGTACGGGTGTGGCCGTCGGCGCGGCGATAGTGACGGTCTTTGACGCTGTATCGACAGTGGAGGTGCCTTCTCCATCGGGAGACGTGAAAATGAGCTCTGCCTCCACGGTTCCACTGCCCGCGGAACACCCATACAGGGTAATGGTTCTCGAAGCTGACGAGCGTGACGGCACCAAATTCCAGGAGGTCGTGCCGGTACAGGCTGAGTTGCTGCCTAGGTTCCCCGTCGCCTGAATCTCGACGTGATAGTAATAGTAGATCGACCCCATTCCCGATGCGCGGATCGTGTAATTGGACGAACTGCCCTCCGCTATCGATGACGCGCCGCTTACGGAGACTGACCCGGAAAGACCCGAGACTTGCGCATCAGCGCGGAACACATTACCTACACCTAGCAGCACGCCCGCCGTGAGGAACAGGACAGCTGCCGCCACGGCTATCGCCTGAAAGCGACCCACAATCTTGAATCGTCTGCTCGTTATCATGGGATCCTCTACCAAGCCCGCTTCTGGAGGTAAGACCATCTCAACAATAATTGCTTAGACAAACTATTGCAACAGCAACTATGGACGGGATGAGATACAGAGGAGCTCGCCCCTCAGATGCGCCAACAGCCATAGGACTGGCTACGCCCACCCGCCGGATTTCCTAGCCTCTTGTCGCAAGACCTCTTGACTGTTTTGGTACATTTATGACAAGTATTGATGTAGCTCAAGCGTGCCAAACAAACTAAGTGGAGACCACCATGAAGAAACAGTCAGACACAAGAACACAGGAAGACGATTCATATACCCCCGTTGCGCTCTACGCAAGGGTGTCCAGCGATAGGCAGGACGTCGATCTGTCCGTCTCGGCGCAATTGAGAGCTCTAAGAGACCACGCGGCCAAAAATGGGTACGTCATCGCGGGGGAGTACATCGATGAGGCCGAGAGCGGCCGAAACTCAAAGAGGCCGCAGTTCCGACAGATGATTGATGATGCCACGCGAGCACATGCTCCTTTCAAGGAGATACTCGTATGGAAATTCTCACGATTCACCCGCAAGCGCGAACACGCAGTCGCATACAAGTCCCTGCTGCGCCGGCGGGGAATCAGGGTTGTCTCAATCACGGAGCACGCTGACGAAAGCCCTCTCGGCAAGCTGATGGAAGGCATTATCGAGAGCGTGGATGAGTTCTACTCCGAAAACTTGGGCCAAGAGGTCATGCGTGGCCTGAGAGAGGCTGCTACCCGCGGCTATTGGGTGTCGCCTCAGAAGCCTATCGGCTATCGCAAGGTGAAGGTGGATGACAACGGCAAGATGCGGCCCAAGCTGGAACTTGACCCACCCAATGACGGAATCGTACGACGCATCTTCGATCTGGCGTTGAGTGGTAAGACCCCGATGGACATCGTCAAGACCCTAAACGACGAGGGGATTCGCTCACCGAAGGGCAAGCAGTGGCGCAAGTCTCGACTGACCGCAATCCTCACCAACGAGGTGTACACCGGGACACTGATCTGGGGTGCGAAAGCACAGGACGAAGGCGAAGTGGTGCGTGTCGAGAACGCCTTCCCTGCAATCGTCACCCAGGACGAGTTTCGCCGTATCAAGAAGATGCTCAACTTCCGGTCACCCAAGCATACGCACCCTCGGCGCACATCGAGCCCCTATCTTTTGAGCGGTCTGCTGACGTGTGCGACGTGCGGGAGTTCCATGACTGCGTCGGAGGCGAAGAGTGGCAAATACACGTATTACGTGTGCCAGACGATGCTCACAAAAGGAGCGCAGGCCTGTGATACGCCGCGGCTTAGCGCCAAACACTTTGAGCGGCTGATCATCGAACAACTACGGACCAATGTCCTCACCGAGCAGAACATTCGCCACTTGGCCATCACTCTTGATGAGGAGATTGACGGCCAAGCCCATGCATTGCGAGAGAAACTACATAGCACAGACGCCGAATTGGGTGAGGTCAGTCGCCGATTGGACGCCCTCTACGAAGCGCTAGAGACGTCAGAACTTGATCTTGCCGATGTCGCGCCCCGGATCCGCCAACACCGTGAGCGGCAGGCCCAGTTAGAGGCCGCTGTCGACGAGGCACGAGCTGGCTTGGCAGAACGACGCAGGATTCTCGACCGCGTTGAAACCATCACAGCATTCGCGAAGGAAATGGGGGAATTCCTTCGAACGAGTGAGATTACGGAAACGCGGTCATTCATTCGCTCATTCGTCAAAGGTGTCGCCGTAAGGGCAGGCAGGGCAGTGATCACTTACACGGTTCCGATGCCGGACGATAGCCCAATTGGTCAGTCCCGGGTTGCTAATCTAAGACTGGAGGAGCTTAGCGCAGAAGAATTTCGCAATACAGACCTGTATGGTGGGCGATACAGGACTCGAACCTGTGACCTCTTCCGTGTGAAGGAAGCGCTCTAACCAGCTGAGCTAACCGCCCCCATATCAATCTGCTTCGCCAACCGGCCGTCTCGGATGGACACCTTTGGCAATCATCGCTCCAAGTTGCCCTGCAAACGATTGCTCGCCCATGCGTTTTTTGCGGCTGGTGGCAACGACAGGATTCGAACCTGTGACCTAGCGCTTATGAAGCGCCCGCTCTGCCGCTGAGCTACGTTGCCGCGCCAGGCTGCTGACCATTCAATGATACGCCGTTAGGCCACGCCGAGAAAGGTAGTAAAGGCGAAGACCAAGTGGAGGAGGGCCCATGGCCTACGGGAGTAGCGGGTAGGGCGCGTATACTCTTGTCAGCAATTCTTTGGGCTTTTGGGAGGGCGAACAGTGCAGGGGATGACGCCATCGATCGATCCGTTGACGCTGCGGGCGCGCAGCGATTCCGTTCTGCAAAGAAGTGTGGGGGAACTGCGGGAGACGCTGCTGGCCGCCATCGATCAGATTGAGCGTTTTCCGGCCGTGTTTCCGGATTCGCCGCTTGAGGCGATTGAGGTGGAGCCGCGGGAGATGGAGTCGCCTGACCGTGGCCCTATCGTTGTTTGCCCGGACGGGGAAATCTATGAGCTGGTTGTCCGGGCTACCTTTGAAACACTTGGCGCGCAGGAGTATGCGGATCGACGTGAGGAAATCAGGCCGCTCGATTTGCCGCTCCATGAGTACATCGCGTATCTGTACAACGCAGTCCTGGCGGTGACGGATTACCTGTATCGGACGAGGCAAGAACCCTCACCGTAGTTTTCTTCCTCGGAGGTAGGGGACAACCCGATGGATTTCGGCATTCGCCGAAGTGACCCCGGTTGGCGTTTCGGGGTTTGGGTGCGCAGCGCGATTCAGATTCCCGCTTTCGCGGGAATGACAGAGTGGGCGCTCAGAATGAAAAGCGCGTCACAAAGGGATGTTTGTGGGCTTAGCCGACCTGTTGGAATGAGTCTCCCAGGTAGTCGTCCTTGCTCTTGAGGTAGCCCTGCAGCGGGCCCTGTTGGACACCACGCAGACGCTCATCCACTTCGCGGGCGGGCTTGGCAGGGCTGCCCATCACCAGGGTGTTCGGCTCGATCTTGGTGCCGGGTGTGACGAGAGAGCCTGCGCCGACGATCGCGCCTTCGCCAATCTCGATTTCCGCCGGGCCGGGCGCGCCGACGCACTTCGCGCCGTTGGCAATCAGGACGTTGTCACCGGTCTTGACGTGGTGGACTAGTGTCATGTGGGCGATAACGCAGTTCGCGCCGATGGTCGTTTCCTCATGGAGTACCGCGCCGTCCTGGATGTTGGTGTTCTCTCCAACGGTGATGCGGCCGGAATCGCCACGCAACGTTGCATTGAACCATATGCTGACGTTCGGTCCGATCACCACATCGCCGATTATGCTCGCCGACGGAGCGATGAATGCCGTCGGGTGAATCTGAGGCGTTTTGCCGTTTATTGAGTAGATTGCCATCCTGGGTCCTCCTTATTGGGTCCGCTTTGCATAGGGCAGGGGATCGTCAGTTAATTCCTGTTCATCCTGTGGCGATAGTAACGACTGCGGTGCCGCCCTGAGGACGCAGATTGTCCGCACGCAGCAGGTACACGTCAATCTCAAGGATGACGCGATCAGGCTCGTCATGGCGGTCCGTGACGACGCCGGTGGCGGTGTAGGTCTCGCCCTGGTTGACCGGCATACGGAAAACGCAATCAAGTTTTTCAATGCGTCCGTTAGGCAGCCAGCGCTGGAGGGCTGTTTCCATAGCAGTCATGCCAAGGTTGCCGGGCACAATCATGCTGTTGAATCCCTCGCTGCGGGCGGTCTCCTCGTCCGTGAATCGACTGAGGCCGCTCATGGATCCCCGCTCGGTGTCGTTATCGTTGAGCCAGCCGGAGAGTGCCATCATGTCCTTGACCCACGAGGTGTGCGGCGTCCATTCGATGGGCGGGACCTCGTCACCAATGTCGGCGTGAACCTGTATCTCCGTCATGATTTCGCCTCCCCGTCCCTGGCCGGAGGAACGCCCGGCGCGCGGAATACCATGGAGTCGCGTGCGCGGGCAATGAGCTCGCCCGCATCATTGCGAAAGAGGATTTCCCAGACTTCGAAAGCCATCGTTCCGGATCGACCTGTCTTGGAGTACACGTCTTGCAGAACGGCATATCGTGTGAGCTTGTCGCCAACGTAGATGGGGGTGTGGAGTTCAATTGCGCGGCCGGCGTTTAGCCCGACTGTTGCGCCCTCCAGCTTTACATCTGCCCCTCGTTCCTGGTTGCGCGTGAAGAAGACATTGAGCATGGCCATGGGGGCTTCTTGTCGTTCACCGTCCCGGATCTCGATCTTTGGGATGCCGGTCAGTTCTATGTACCGGTCGACTAACTCCTGTGTTAGCTCGATGACCCCCGTCATCTGTTCCACGTGCAGGATGGCCTCGTTGAAGGTGATCTGCGGCGCAGCGGCATCTCCGCTGTTACCGTCGTTCGATGTCATACGTTTTCCCTATTCCCCTATAAATTCACTGCTGCGTCTCTTCAAGCCTAACAGCAGAGAATTCTCCGGACCTTAGCACCTCTACAAGCTCCGACTCAGAAGAGATCGGTGCATCAATGGCAGTCAGGCAGCGTGCAATGGCGCTCACAAAGTGGGCATCACTGCCACCGATTCCAGAGTAGCCTTTTTCAGCCACCAATTTCTCGGCTGCCGCGGCCTCCTCGGGACGGTTTCCGCCGTTCAGGCTCTCAACAATCGAAACCTGGGGAAACTCTATGCCGTCTGCTATCCACGAGACGAGGCCGATGCCAGCTCGCCCGGGGTGGGCGGGAATGGCGATCCCGCCGTGCTTCTCCGCAGTCTCCATCAGCCAGTGCGAGTCCATCTTGAGGTCCAAAGGGTCGACTTCCGCTGCGAGTTTTTCTGAGACTCCATAGACCAAGAAGTGCCCGTGGCGCGTATCCAGCTCGGCACCCTTGAGAACCGTGATGCCGAACTGCTGGGCCAACGCCGAATAATCCTTATCAAGGGAGAACTGACGGTGTTCGGTAAGAACGATGCCGTCCACCTGCATGCCGCGTTTTCTCAGTGTGCCAATCCACTTGAGATATTGCTCCACCGTGGCGCGGGAATCGTCGGAGGCGATGGAGTGGGAGTGGAGATCGTAGTAGTGCATTCCTGCCGAGGTGCCGCCGCCAGTCGACTAGCGATGCCACTCCGCGATGTTCCAGAGCTCACTGTCCCATGCGTTCATCCGGACGCCGTGCAGTCCGTTTGCTTTTGCGGAGACGAGGCCGCGGAGGACGAGAGGGATCTCGTATGCCGGGCGTACGATGGCATCGTTGAGCGCGCGGATTGCTGCTTGGCGCTCCATTTCGCTTCCGGCAGCTTCCAGTTGGCTGAACACCCAGTCGTAGGCTTGGCTGCACAGGCGGGCGTTGTTGTCTTCGGCCCACAAGTTGTCGCGTGACTGGATATCGTCGCACCGGTAAGTGGACAAGTAGCCCTGGGGATCAAGTCCGGAGCCGGTTGTATACATCTGAACGTCTGCGATGAAGCGACGGTATGACTCCGTGTGCTCAGCCGGGTCGCCGCCAAAGAAGATACTGGCGTCATGTGTCATCAACGTGCTCTCAATTCCGATCTCAGCCCACCAGCCCTGGATGAGTGCGAACGTCCCCTCACGAACGGCGTTGGCGGTGGTCTGGAAAGTGAGTGAGAGCGGCACGCCGCTGTATTCACGGATGCCGTCACCGTCCGAATCGACGATGCCGTTCTCGTCGAGCAGGGCCTTTGCGCCCTCAATGTCCTGAACAAGGCATTCGTCGTTGCGGTCAGAGACGAAGCGCGACGGCGCCGTGACGAGGTTGCATGTTGCCACGCCGGCCGTTCCATAGAGCTCACCGGCGATCTGTTGGCGGTCGATGGCCATGGACATGGCCTTCCGGATTGGTGTGAATGTAAGGACGGGGTGGTGGTTTGCGCCATCGAGATATTCAGAGGCATCGTCGGGATTGATAGGGTAGGGATTGGTCTGATTCACGACGATGCGCTCAACGTCACTGGCAAAGGCAATAACTAGTTCCCCGACACCATCTTCCTGCCAGGCATCCAACTGATCCGGCGTGACCTGCAGGTTCCATGCGTAGTCCGCCGTTCCTTCGACAAGAGCGGCTTGCGCATTTGACTCAGCATCACCGCCGCCGATCAGGACGACGCGGTCGAAATGAGGCCGGCCGTCCCAATAGTTGGGGTTGCGCTCGTAGACGATACGCTCATTTGGGATGGTCTCGACGACGCGGTAGGGGCCGGACCCGATGGGCATAAGATGTTCGTCATCACAGTTGGGCGGGTCCCCTGCGAGGCAGTCCGCGAATTGGGCCTCACTGATGATTGGGATGCCTGCGCCGGCCATAAGCAGCTCGGGCCGAGGATCAGCCCTATCGAGCGTCATGAGAACTTCCCGATCATTTATTGCGGTTACAGAGGTAAACCGCTCAAACGTATTGAGTGAGAAGCAGCCAATCTCGGCGGTTGTGCAATAACGCCACGTGAAAACCACATCATTGGCGGTGAGCGGGCTACCGTCCGACCAGGTAAGATTCTCACGCAGCCGCCATGTGATGGTGCGGCCGCCGTCCGTTATGCCGCCGTTCTCACGTGAGGGAATCTCCACGGCAAGGCGCGGCACAAGGTTGCCATCCGGATCAATGACTGCGAGAGGTTCGAGGATAATCGCCCCGGCGTCCCGGTCCTTGGTCCCGGACGCCTGGTATGGGAAGGGCAATGTTGGCGCCTGCCAGTAGAGAATGGTCAACACTTCCTCATCGGGTTGAGGAGTAGGCGTGATGATATCGGGCGCGTGCGTCGGCGTCGGTACAGGGGTCTCGGTTGGAGCAAGGCGAGCAGGCGTGGCTGTCGGGGGATTGGTGACGGCGGTTGGGATGCCCGTGGGAGGGTCTGGCTCAGTTGCAGGATCAGGTCCTGCTTCGTCTTCGCATGCGATGGACGCCGCAATAACTGCCACGGCGAGGAGCGCAACTGTAAGCACTCGCCAGGGTTTCATTCGTCCTCCGGTGTGTTGGTTGACGCGATTGTTGCTGAATGAAAGCGGCCGCGGTTCGGCAATCAATCCTGTACCTGGCCGCCGACAAATGTCTTGGCCCAGTCCATTGCCTCGATGATGCTTGCTCGATCATCAAGGGGTTGTGGGCGGTGAGCGTTCGCGGCGCGATCGATGATCTTTGGAATATCAGTGAGGCCGATCTGCTGGGAGATGAAGAGCTCAATAGCGGCGTCATTAGCTGCCGCTACAACTGCCGGATACGTGTCGCCCTGCCGTGCTGCCTCGATAGCGATCTGATAGCAGGGGAAAAGCTCGTGTTCCAGCGGCTCAAACGAGAGGCGGCCCTCTGCGAGTAGATCCACACGGTTGATCTCCGCGTTCGCCCAGCGGTTTGGGTATGCGAGGGAAAGCTGGACAGGGACGCGCATGTCCGGGATGAAGAGAGCGGACTTGACCGATCCGTCGTTGAACTCGGTCAGCGCACGGACGAGGCCCTGAGGGTGGAATAGGACATTGATGTTTTCCAGAGGGATGTCATAGAGAGCGTTGACAACCGCCACCTGGGTTGCCTTGACCATGAGGGTTGAGGCATCAATTGAACGCTTTCGTCCCACTGCGCGGGCGGGCCTGGGCGCCTCCATCCCGGCTGGCATCTGGGTGCCGTGACGGGGAAGCCGACGCGCCTGCACGGTGCCCCACGTTGAGGTCATGGTGACTTGCCGGACAGACTCGGCGCTTTCTCCCCACAGCGTCTGCCAGACGCCGATGGGTTCGTCATCAAGGGGAAAGATGGTCGCACCGGTCTCTTTGGCGCGGCGAGTGAGCAGTTCGCCGGCGATATAGAGCGTGTCAATGTTGCCGATGGCAACACGTTTCCCTGCGTCAATGGCCGTCCATGCGGCCTCAAGGCTGTTTCGTCCGACACTGGCAATGACGGCCATATCAACTTCGGGAGAGGAGACAATGTCGTTAATGGACTTGAACTCCACGCCCTCCGGCACATCATCGCGCCATCGTCCGCGCGCAAAACCGGCCAGGGTGGGTCGGTATTCCTGAATCTGTTCGGCAAGGCGTTCAAGATTGGAGCCTGCCGCGAGGCCCACGATGCGGACGTTTTCACCCAGGGAACGGGCTACGGAAAGAACAATCTGGCCGAGCGAGCCGGTTGAGCCGATAACGGCTATGCGGAGCGGCGCGGAATCCGTGGTCATTGCACCTCCACCCCTCCCGTGGGAGGGCACGCTTCCGTTCCCTCTACATCATCCACAACAGTACAAATGCCTGTCTAAAGATTGTCCAGTTTGGTGGCGATGAGCGCGGCGACATGATCGTGAATGGAGGGCTCCTGAATAGCGTCCACAACCTCGGAGACAAAGGCTCGAATGAGCATCATCCGTGCCTCTTCTTCTTCGATGCCGCGGCTTCTGAGGTAGAACATCGCGTCCTCATCAAGGTTGCCGCAGGCCGCGCCATGTCCGCAGCGAACGTCATCGCAATAGATCCAGAACGCAGGCTTGGTGTCCGCTTCCGCGTCATTGGACAGCAGCAGGTTCTTGTCCACCTGCATCGCGTTTACTTTGGCGGCGTTGGGGCGGACGATGATGCTGCCGTGAAAGACGGAGCGGGCATGGCCATCAAGGATGCCTTTGTAGATCTCGTTCATATCGTTATGACCAACGACGTGGTCGACGATGACCTGATTGTCCACATGCTGATCACGCGAGATAACGTACGCGCCGCGCACATCGCTGTTGCCGCCCTCACCGGCCATGATGATGGTCAAGTTGTTGCGGGTAAGGCGTCCGCCGACATCGATGGCCATTGAACGGAAATTCGCGTTTTCGTTGACCTCAACCAGTGTGGTTGAAACGTTGTAGGTGGCCTCGCTCTCCTGCTGGATCTTGCAGTAAGAGATGTTTGAACCTGCTCCAACGACAATCTCCGTGACGGCGTTGGTGAGGTGTGCGTCGTCAGCCGTGGAGACATGCGTCTCAACGATTGCGGCGGAGCTGTCCTCCCCGGCGACGACCAGAGTTCGAGGCATGGAGGCCGTCCCTTGTGTTTGCTCTGTTGAGACGTAGACGACCTGGATGGGTTGATCGACTGCGGCCATGCGTGGGATAAGGACAAGCGCGCCTTCCGCAGCGAGGGCAGTGTTGAGGGCTGTGAAGCCGTGTTCGGTGTGGTCCGCAAGACGTGCCAAGTGGTCGCGGACGGTGTCATTGGCTGAATGAACGCCTTCAGCGAGACTGCCAATGGCAACTCCATTTGGCAAGCCGTTTGAAGCAGAAAGCTCCGGCGCGTATCGACCATCGACAACGACGACCCGATGCCATTCCGATGGGCCGACACGGAGCTGATCAAGGTCAACGTCCGGCGCTGCGGCGGCGCTGTCACGTTCGATAGCCTGAAGCGGTGAGAATCCCTGTCGGACGAGAGGGCGGATGTCCGTGTATTTGTACTCTTCGTTGCCACGCCGTGCGATAGGCAGTCCGAGTTCCCGGAAGCTGTCCAGCGCTTCCGCACGGATATCGGCGATCCATTCAGGGTCTCGGCCAGCGCGCGCGGCCTGGTAGTCCCGCGCGGCGTCTGCGAAATCCGTGAGGTACGTTTCGAGCGGGTTTGCAGTGGTCATGTAGCGCTTGCCGAAATACCGTTGTAGCGGGCTATCTAGCCGACGGTGCCCTCAAGGTTGAGTTCGAGGAGGCGGGTAGCCTCAACAGCGAATTCAAACGGCAGCTTCTTGAAGACTTCCTCACAGAACCCGTTGATGATCATGGAGTGGGCCTTTTCAACGGAGATGCCGCGTGAGTTGCAGTAGAAGAGTTGATCCTCGCTGACGCGGGATGTGAAAGCCTCATGCTCAAGATGGGCCGACTTGTTCTTGACCTCGACGTATGGCGTGGTATGCGCGCCGCACTGATCACCAATCAGCAGGGAATCGCATTGTGTGAAGTTCCATGCGTCGTCGGCGCCGGGGTTGACGCGGACGAGGCCGCGATAGGTGTTCTCTGCCTGCCCGGCACTCACACCTTTGGCGATGATGGTGCTCTTGGTGCGCTTGCCGATGTGGGTCATCTTGGAGCCTGTGTCTGCCTGCTGCCTTCCTTTGACGAGCGCGACTGAGTAGAACTCACCAATGGAGTCGTCGCCCTGGAGAAGGACGCTGGGATATTTCCAGGTGATAGCAGAGCCGGTCTCAACCTGCGTCCAAGAGATCTTGGAGCGCGCGCCCTGGCACTTGCCGCGCTTGGTAACGAAGTTGTAGATGCCTCCGTTGCCGTTTTCGTCGCCGGGGTACCAGTTCTGAATCGTTGAATACTTGATCTCGGCATCGTCCATCGCGACAAGCTCGACGACGGCGGCATGGAGCTGGTTGGTGTCACGGATGGGGGCGCTGCAGCCCTCGAGGTAGCTGACGTAAGAACTCTCGTCCGCGACGATCAGCGTGCGCTCGAATTGGCCGCTGTTTTCTGTATTGATGCGGAAATACGTGGTGAGCTCCATGGGGCAGCGAACACCCTTTGGGATGTAGCAGAAGGAGCCGTCCGAGAAGACGGCGGCGTTCAGCGCCGCATAGAAGTTGTCGGTGTAGGGGACCACGGAGCCAAGGTACTTGCGAACGAGATCCGGGTGGTCCTGGATGGCCTCTGAGAAGGAGGAGAAGATGATGCCGAGTTCGGCGAGCTTCTCCTTAAAGGTGGTGGCGACCGAAACGCTGTCAAAGACGGCATCGACGGCAACGCCGGCCAGCCGCTTTTGCTCTTCGAGCGGAATCCCCAGCTTTTCAAAGGTTGAGAGAACTTCAGGGTCGACCTCATCAAGACTGCTCAACTGCTCCTTCTGCTTGGGGGCGGAGTAGTAGATCATGTCCTGGAAATCGATGGGCGGGTATTTGATGTGCGCCCAATCAGGAAGTTGTTCCTTTTCCAGCAGGGTCTCCCAGTGGCGAAAGGCCTTTAGACGCCATTCCAGCATCCACTCCGGCTCATTCTTCTTGGAGGAGATGAGGCGGATGGTGTCTTCCGTGAGGCCGGGCGGTACGGTGTCCGCGTCCACCTCGGTGATAAAACCGTACTTGTAGTCCTGCTTGGCGATGCTCTTGAGTTCCTGATTAGACTCAGGAGCAACATCCTGTATCGTCTCGTCAACTGTGGTCACTGAGTTTCACCTGTCCATTCCTAGACCGTGGACAAACCTGCCCTGCGGGAACGTCTTCCGAAGAAACTGCTCGACACTCCCGCAAGACTATTGTACCTGTATAGCGGGGCAGGCGCGATAGGCTGGCCGCAATGAGACTATTCCGCGCTGCGCTCTCCCAACTTGCTATCAAGTAGGAACAGTCCAGCCTTATCGTCGCCAATAAGGTTCAGGCTGTCGATGATGTCTTGCGCGGCCTTCTCCTCTTCGACCTGCTCTTCAACGAACCACTCCAGGAACACGTGAGAGGCATAATCCGAATGCTGTTGGGCTGTTCGGTACAGGTTGTCAATCATGCCTGTCACCTTGCGCTCATGCGCAAGCGACGCTTCCATAGCGCCCAGGCAAGAGCCAAAGTCAGAAGGCGGCTCGGCGAGGGACTGTATAGTTACACGCCCCTCACGGTCGTTGATGAAGTCGAAGAACCGCAAGGCATGGGCGTTTTCTTCGCTCGCCTGGGATCGCATCCAATGGGCGAATCCGCGAAGATTGATCGACTCAAAATATGCCGCCATTGAGAGATAAAGGTGGGATGCGTACAACTCAGCGTTAAGCTGGTCATTCAGAACCTTTTCCATGTCTTGGTGAATCATTCGTCCCTCCTGGTTTATGAGCGTCAGCGCACTTTCGTTTTTACAATCAATAGATTCATTATATATAGCTTTAGGTAAAATTTATATTTACTTTAGGTGAACTTATTCAATGCGCCTTAAGGCGTGCGAAGGCACGATACTGTTCTTCGACACGGCCTGTTGCGAGCATCACACCAACCAGCAGAAGCCAAATGAAGAATGCCGAGCCGGTTAACTGATGAACGCTAATAAGGTCTTGAATCCAGATCAGCTGCATCGTCCCGCCAAGGACGGCTGAGACAGGAGCAATGATTCGCAGCTTGCCTCCCACCCTGAACTGGTACGGAGAAGCAACGACGAGGGCCAATCCGGCGGCTGAGAAACCTGCCACTCCTGCGAGCCAATGCAGTCCGTCCATTGCTTCATAAATCGAATTCACGGATTCACCCGACGCGGGCAGCGTCGCGGCCAGGAGAACGGCCGAAAGACCGGAAATAGCAGTGAGCAGGCCGGAAGCCGCGAAAAGGGCAGGGACGATAGGAGTCGCGTGGCGCTCCCGAATGATCCACGTCCTTGAGAGATACCAGGCTCCGGCCGCCAGGGTGACACCGGAAGCAAGTCGGCCTGCGCCGCTGAGACCATAGAAGAACCTGTTGTCCGCTATGGCTTCAAGTGTTTCCTGAATTGTCTCGCGATCCGCATCCGCCGCCACTCGTCCAGCGACCGCGACCAATGTGACTATCGCAGTCAGGACTAGCAGTTTTCCCGCGTTTCGGGCGGCTGTATCCGGCGCATCCTGATGTTGCGCAGTGCCATTATTGTCCTTTTGCAGGACTCCTCCCACGGCTATTCGGCAAGAGCCGATGGCCTTCACATTAGTTAAGTGGCCTTAATTTCATCCTATGGCATGTGCGTTCCTAAGGCAATGCCGACAGGGCAATGATGAGTCGCGTATAGTAGGGGAGTCGAGGGACGCCGCGCGCCGGGCAAGGGAGTCAAATATGGCGACTGCAGCGGGAACGATTCTACCGGTCACGGTCTGGTACGACTACATTTGACCGTGGTGCTACATCGGCCAGGATCGGGTCGATAAGCTGAAGCAGGACTTCAACGTCGAGATTGATTATCGCGCGTTCTTCCTGCGCCCTGATTTGCCGCCGGAGGGCATTGCTCGCCCAGAGCGGTATAACAATCCGAACTCGCCTGTGCAGCAGGCTGCCGAGGCGGCGGGGATTGTGATGAACAGGCCCGAACGCGTTCCGTACACACGGCTCGCGTTGGAGGCGACGGAGGCCGCCAAGCAGGCGGGAGTGGGTGAGGCGTTCCACGAGGCCGCGTACCGCGCCTATTGGGGTGACGGTGTTGATCTCGGCGTAGTGGAGAACCTCAAGCCCATCGCGGAAGAAGTGGGACTTGATTGGTCGACACTCCACAAGCACATTGAGGATCGCACATACAAAGAAGAGGTTGAGCGGCAATACCAGGACGCGCTGAATATCGGCGTCACGGGGATTCCCGCCTACGTAATCGGGCGTTTCTTCTTTGTCGGCGCGCAGCCGTATGACGTGTTCAAGCAGGTTGCAGAGCGCGCTCTGACGATGATCGAAGAAGGCGAGGATCCCGGATTCAGGAGCTAGCCTCTTCCTGAATATGACTATGAAGGGGCGTCCCGTAGGGGCGCCTCTTTTCTTTGGTGCGGGGTTGATTGAGGAATCAAGATGCTGGATTTCACGGCTGCGCTCGGAATGAGATGGGGTGGGGCTAGGTCCCCGTTCGGAAACCCCCTTCGACTATGTTCAGGGCGAACGGGAACCTAGCGACGAGTTCAGGATGAGTGGGGGCAGGCTTGCGGGCAGGGCGTACAATCGTTGCGTGATAGTTTTCACCAGAGCTGACGGCTAGTCTTCCATGGGCGTCGATAATCGACAGCGCCCCCGAGAGCGGCTTGTGCGCCGCTCAGTTGGCACTCAATCTCGTCGACTCGCAATAAGCCGGCCGAATGCGCCGAGGCTTCCGCGATTCCTGGGCACGCCGTACGTACGGATAACACTCTTCTTCGGCCTGCTTATTGCGCTTGGAACGACACTGCTGTTGATGCCATGGGCGAGCGCGGACGGTACGGCGACCGACTTTGTCACAGCACTCTTCACGGCGACATCCGCCTCATTCGTCACGGGCCTCATCGTTGTCGAGACCGGCGCGTACTGGTCGATCTACGGCCACCTCATCATCCTGGGCCTGATTGAGATTGGGGGACTGGGTTATGTTGCCGGCCTTGCCATCATCATCTTTGGACGTGAAAGCGGAGCATCGCTCTCTGACAGGCAGTCGCTCCGCGCGACGCTGGGGGGTGGAGCGCTGGGGAGAGTCAGCCAGGAGGCGAAGGAAGTCATACGCATTTCAATCATTCTCCAGCTCATAGGGTTCATTGTCCTGATAGTGGGTTTCGTCGTAGCAGGACATCATCTGGGGGAGGCAAGTTGGTTTGCTGTTTTCCATGCGGTGTCGGCTTTTCACAACGCGGGATTCGACATTACCGGCGGTGCGCCGAGCCTTTTTGAGTACCGCTATTCAATCCTGGTCGCAGGACCAATCACGCTCCTTTCATTTGTCGGAGCGACCGGCGCGGCCATCCTGATAATCATCTTTAGGCGCAGGCGGTGGCTGACACTGCCACTGGACGCAAAGATCGTAGTCGCGGGCATGGTGGGCGTTGCGGTCGCCGGTTTCATCGGCATTCTGATCACCGAGTGGTCCAACCCCGAGACCTTGGGATCGCAGCCTATAGTCAATCGCATCTGGGACAGCCTTGTAATGGCGGTGGGGAATCGAACATCGGGGTTCAGTACCTTTGCCGTGAGCGCAACATACGAACACACGCTTTTCCTGCTGATCTGGTTGATGGTGATCGGCGGGGCGGCGGGGTCAATGACGGGCGGTATCAAGATTAACGCCTTCATGGTGATGTTTACGTCCGTAATGTCGAGCATCCGTGGTCTTGCCCATGCAGCGATTTTTGGCCGTGAGATAGCAGACGCGCAGGTGCGGCGCGCCATCACAATTGCGAGTTTTGCGTTTGTCTGGGTGAACTCGACGGCGCTCCTGCTGAGCCTCACGGAAGGTGAGCACTTCGTACGCATTCTGTTTGACGAGGTGTCCGCTTTCGGGTTGGTTGGGCTATCGACGGGGACGATTCCGGGAATGTCGGACTTTGGCAAGGGCGTGATCATACTGTCGATGTTCGTGGGGCGTTTCGCGCCGTTCTTCCTTGCGCTGGAGTTGGCTAATCGAGAAAGATACGCGCGATTCCGGTACCCGGAGGCGGAAGTTAGGATAGGCTAGTACGGGATCAACTGGGCGGAGAGTGCTGACGTGGCAAACGGTCAGGTAGCTGTTCTGGGACTCGGTCGGTTTGGTCAGCGGGTTGCGCGTGACCTTCAGTTGAAGGGTGTCGATGTGCTTGCCATCGATAGGGATCCCAATCGGGTGCGGGAATCGGCCGCGCTGCTTCAGCACGTGATGGTCGCGGACGTGAGCGACCGCGCAGCGCTTATCGAGCTGGGCGTGCCGGAATCTGAATCTGTGATCGTCGCGGTTGGCGGCGATATCCAGGTCAGTCTGTTGACCACGGTGTTGCTGAAGACGCTCGGCGCAACGGACGTGGTCGCCCGGGCCCGTGATGAGCTGCATGGGAACGCGCTCAGGCAGTTGGGGGCGGATCGGGTGGTGTTCCCGGAACTTGATACTGCCGAGCGACTTGCCCATAGCCTGTCTTTCAAGGGCGTTCAAGACTACTTTGAGCTGGGGCGCGATTATGGAATCAGCACGGTGGTGGTCAATGACGGCATGGCGGGGCGAACCATCGAGGAACTTGGCCTGGTACATCCTCGCCAAGCGAATGAACTGAGCGTGGTGCTCATTATTCGCAATCGTAATGAGGCCGTGATTCACCCGGACAGGTTTGAAAAGGTATCCGTAGGTGACGTGCTTGTCTTGGCAGGGCTGGACAAGGAATTTGAAGAGCTGCACCTTGAGCAGTTTGACGCGAAAGAACGGGACTGACATTGACCACCGCCTTCCTTCGCGCTACAGTCGTTCGCGTTGCCAGCTGGGAGGATGGGGCAGCAGACAGTCGTGAGGAGTAGAAATGACACAGATCAGTGACCACGTTTACGCCTGCCACATCGCGGATACGCACTACATGCATCCGGGCGGAACCACCATCTATTTCATCGGTGATCCGTCCGAGGAGATGTTGATATTGGATACCGGCGAGCATGATCGTTCCTGGACGAAACAGATTCTTGAGTACTGGGAAGGGCTTGGCTCACCGAAGATCGGGGCAATCCTCATTTCTCACGGCCACGGCGACCACACCGGGGGCGTCGATCGGATCCAGGAAGCGACGGGAGCGCCCATCCGCTGCCACCCGAAGCTGGCAAAGCAGCTGAGGAGCGTTCTGGGGCACCAGGATGAACTGGTTGTTCCCCTTAAATCGCGGGAGATGGTTCGAACGGGGGGCGGAATCGCTCTGCGCGCGTTGTTCACACCGGGCCACGCCATCGACCATGTCTGCTTTCACTTTGCAGCTGAGCGGATACTGTTCACAGGGGACACGATCCTGGGCTCCTCATCCTCGTCCGTTCAGGATCTGTACGAGTACATGAAGACTCTCGGCAAGTTGGCCAAGCTGCGCGTGGACACGATCGCTCCGGCACATGGCGGTGTGGTACCGCCGCCGCGGGGTCGTCGACTTGTCGCGTGGTACATGTCCCATCGACAGGAGCGCGAAGACCAGGTGGTTTCCTCGCTGGAAAAGGGTATTGAAAAGGTCGATGAGATGGTCAAGGACATCTATCCACGGAACCTGAAGAAGACTTTGCGCCGCGCGGCGACCGGTAATGTGCGCACGCACCTGGACAAGCTCAAGAAAGAGGAACGTGTGGCAGAGGCCGAGGCGACGTACAGCCTGACGGGGTAGGCGTGGAGGCCGGCCGGTGACAGAGTCAGACGACTGTATATTCTGTCGGATTCGCGACGGGGAGATACCCAGCGAATTCCTGCATAAGGATGACAAGGCGTTTGCTATCCGTGATATCAGCCCGCGCGCGCCCGTCCACATCCTGATCATTCCGACCGAGCACATCCCGAGCGTTGGGGAAATCGCGGAAGCGCAGCTTCCGGTCATGGGAACTCTCACGAATATTGCAAATCGACTCGCAGCTTCTGAAGGTATTTCCGAGTCAGGATATCGCCTCGCAATCAACTGTGGCCCGGACGCGCACATGACTGTGCCGCACCTCCATATGCACTTGATAGGCGGCCGGTCGCTTGGCGCTGAGGGGTAAGCTGGGGCGGTGATGAAGAACTCCTGGGCCGGGCCATTCGTGAGTTTGTTTGGCGGGAAAGGTGAGCTACCCGTCGCGCAAACGGTTCTTGTGCCGCTCGTCGGATCGTCGATGGATGAATCTGCCCTAAAAGTAGCGGGTGAGGTGGCGCGGGAGTCATCCGGCCGCGTTCACGTTCTGTACATCATTGAGGTGCCACGGGCAGTGCCGCTGGATGATCCAATGGCAGACCAAGTCCGGAATGGTGAGCGCATCCTCAAGGACATTGAGGACCATTGGCCGCACAAGAAGACGAGCGTGGCGACGGAACTGCTGCAGGCGCGGCAGGCCGGGCCGGCGATTGTGACGGAGGTTGTGGAACGCGGCGCGGACCTCGTTATCATGGGCATCGACCATGAGAGGCGCTACGGCGACTACAGCCTGGGATCTGCCACCGCCCACGTGCTGCAGCATGTTCCAACTGCACTGTGGCTTCTGCGCGCGCCCATCAATCAGAACGGCGTTCACTGACCAGGCAGGTTGAAAAGGAATACATCGACAATGAGATTCCTGATTATGGGCTGCGGGCGAGTAGGATCCGGATTGGCTCGCAGCCTGACTGACGAAGGCCATGACGTGACAATCATGGATGTTAGGCAGGACGCTTTTCGGCGTCTCACGGCGCGATTTCGCGGGAATGCAATCATCGGGGACGGACTTGACTCGGCGGCGCTGCAGCGAGCGGGAATAGAAAACACGGATGTATTCGTGTCTGTGACGCAGGGGGATAACCGGAACCTGATGGCGGCGCAGGTGGCAAAACACATTTTCAAAGTGCCCCGCGTAATCGCACGGGTCTATGACGATAGCCGCGCAGATGTTTTCCAGGAATTGGGTCTTGAGACGCTCAGTTCGCCACGGTTCGTGACAGGCCTGATGCGGGAAATGATCTTTGACGAGGCAGACGAAGCGCCGGAGGGCGAATAACGATATGTACGTAATCGTCGCAGGCGGGGGCAAAGTTGGTTTTGGGCTGTCGCAAGCCTTGCTGGCCAACGGGGACGAAGTCCTGTGCATCGAGAAGGACGCCCACCGCTGCGCTGTCATCGCCGAGGATCTCGGCAGCGCAAGCTACCAGGGCGACTGCTGCGAGGTAAGTGTGCTGGAGGATGCGGGGACTGGCAGGGCGGACGTATTCGTGGCCGTGACAGGTGATGACGCGGACAATCTCATCGCTTGCCAGGTGGCCAAGGCACGCTACCGCGTGCCGAGGACAGTCGCGCGCATCAATGATCCACGGAACAGGGAGCTATTCAGCATTCTTGGCGTGGACGCGACCGTGAACTCTACAGACGTGATCATGTCGCAAATCGTGCAGGAGATGCCGTCACGCCCGCTGACGCAGGTGTTGTCGCTGCCTGGGACGGGACAGGAGTTGTGCCAGGTAGAAGTGACGGCAGACTCGCCGCTGCTTGGAGAAGAGGTCAGCTTTCTGCAACTGCCCGGAGATAGCAAAATTATCCTGATTGTAGGCCCAGATCAGACGGTGAGCATGCCGACAAATGGACTGCAGCTTCAGGCAGGGCAGGTGGTTCTAGCGGTTACGCGGGAGGAGCAGGAGTCGGCACTGAGAGAGGCGTTGACGGGCGTCGCGCCTGAGTAGGGCAACTCGGGAGAGAAACTGCGCCCCATCTATTAGGCGAGGGCTTTCAGTTCAGGCCCAGTAACGGTTCGAGAATTTAGGTTGCCGAACCGTCGCCACGGTTATGCCGAATCCAGTCTTGCATCTCCTGGCCGGCGCGCATTGCGGCATCACGGCCCTCTGAGATGGCGTCTCGAAGGGCATCATTCCCTGTTTCCCCGACAGTACGCGCCCGCTCACGCAGGCCGAGCGTTCGGCTGCGAATATCGGCCCGTGATTCCGAACCGGACTGCGGCGTGAAAAGCACGCCGAGAACGACGCCAAGAATCACACCGGAGACGATGCCCAACAGGAATGTCAGGGCATTGCCATTGTCATTTTGTTCAACCATTGCGCTGCCCCCCTTCACCCAGTTGTATCAATGCCGCGCCCAAGCTGCTCAAAATAAGTATAGGGCAGTTTCAGAGTGTTGCCCAATAGCGAGAGTAGTCAGCCCCGGTCGCGGCGACCGAATCGGCGAAGGACACTGAAACCCTTGCGGACACCGGTGTAGAAACTGATAACGGGCACGGCGGGACGGATGATGGCGTCGGTGACGAGGCGCGTGGCAGTGCGAACCTCCCCTGTGGTTCCGCGAACGTTCTCAAGGATCGGCTTCACAGAGCGGAGGATGGCCAACGCGACGAGGATGATGGCGAGAAACACCAGGATGCCAAGCACACCCCAGACAATGATGACTATATCCCGGATGATTGCAATGACGTCGGCCAAGCAAGTACCTCGCTAGCGAAACAACTGTGGTTAGTATTGGGCATCAACACTCGAATTGCCAAACACCAACCCGGCTCAGCTTTCGAAGACCTCGTACACGCGAGCTGCTTCATTCTCATACGAAAGCCTGAGCCGTGGATGCCGCTCAAGGACGGCGACGGTTTCTTCGGGGTAGTAGGCCCGCTCTGTCTGGCCGACAAGAACATAGCCGACTTTGTATTCATCCAGGATGCGTTGGATAACGGTCGGGGAGCCGGAGATATAGAGGTTTCGCACGTCCGCCTGCCTGCGGTCGATTTCCGGCTCCGCAATGCCAATGCCACGCTGCTGTCTCTGGTGCCAGGGCCAACCGACAATCATCGGCAGGCCAGCGTACATGGCAGCGCGAGACTGAATGCGGTAGTAAGGAGTGTCGTTCTGCACGTCTGGCAGACCGGCCTCCGCAACAACAGGAAGCCCTTGAGCGTTCTCCCGCAGCCAGAGGAGGGCGTCCAGCTCATGACGCAAGATGATCTCGGTGTCGTCGACATCGGTATAGGTCCCGTCTTGCATGTACGCCGAGCCGTCCAGTGTTAGGGGAATGTTAGTGTCGATGCGGTCGGCGAGGCGGGCCTTTGTGCCAAGAACCGGGTAGATGGCCACGCCGAGAACAGCGATAGCCAGCACCGCGTAGAACGAGATTCGGTAGATGCGGCTGACGCCTGGCATCCGCAGCGCGCCGTCGGACCTGAGCATCCACCACAGCAGGAATGCTGCCGAGATTGCGAGCAGCAGCCACGCTTGTAGGTACACGCGGAAGATTGTGTTCATCCGCACCAGATGGTCCTGGATCGCGAGAATGTCTACGGCGGCGATGAGGCCAAAGGCGAGGGAAGCCGCGCCATAGGACAGGCGCACGGGTAGAGGGAGACGCGCCGAGAACGTCAGCGCCAGGGTTACTGCGGCAAGCGCGGCGGCAATTGCCGCGTTGCCGAAACCTGTAATGAAAAGAGTCAGGAATCCTGCTGCAAGGATGATGCCGCCGACCGTGCTACCCAAGCGCGTTAGGAATGCAGTGCCTGTGTCTTCGGACGGCCATGTGCGGAGACGGAATTCTCTCAGCAGTTCGCGAAGTCTCGCGCTGGGAAGTCCGAGCGCGATTGATACAGCCGGGCGGAGAGAAACGACGATGATTAGCAAGGGCAGACCAAAGATGGCAAGCAAGGAGCGGATTGGAGTCTGCTCATTGCTTGCAACGATCTCTGTATAGAAGGTGGCATTGGTCGCGTGGTACGGGGCAAAGAGGGCAAAGCTGACGCCGACCAAGAGAGCAGTCGCCAAGAAGGTCAAGATGATGGTTGTCTTGGGGGCAGTTCGCCGAGCGAGCAAGGCAACTACGATGGCGGCGACGGCGATAAACAGGAATGTTGGGTAGTCCCATGAGTGGGCCGCAAACAACGCGCCAAGTGTGAGAGCGAGAGCGCCAAAGGGCAGGGCGATGGACATGAGGCGACGCCGGTCATACAGCGCGAGTGCAACGGCAAGGCTAAGGCTGACAGCCACCAACGCGAACGGCATGGCAAAGATGTGCGCGTGCGGGTCGGCGAAGAGGTAGGAGAAGAACGGGAACTCCGTGATGCTGATTGTTCCGGGGATGGCGACCATGCGGCTGGAACGCCAGAAGTCGAATCCCTCGCCACCGAGGGCGGAGGCTGAAACAATGAAGAAATTGCCGATGCTGCCTGAGCCCGACAGTGTTATCGCGTCCCACGCCGCCGGGCCGATACGCTCCGCCAGCTGAATAAGGCCGTCGAGATTCCCTGCGATTGCAACCATGAGGGCTGCGAGAAGCCCGACGCTAAGTGATCCTATGGCGGGGAACGGGCGGGTGCGAAGTCGCCGTATTGTTGCTTCGGCAAGGTTCACGCCGATGGAAAAGGCGGCGCAGAACGTCATCGTCCAGAAAGTGGGGATTGCAAGATTGACTGCGAATTCCGGCACGGTTCCGGTGAGCTTGATGAGTGTCGCGACGATGAAGTGACCGAAGTAGTAGTAGTTGAGATGGCCACCCGCGAACCAGGGATCATATGGCGGCATGAATGACGAACGGGTGACGGCAGTGAGGTAGGAAACGTCCATGGGTTTCTCACCGCCGCGGAACGGGTGCCAGAGGTCCGGGTTAGCGGACCGCAAGATGACAAGCAGCAAGAAGACCGCCATGAATAGGGCTTCCGCGGTGAGGAACCAGCGCCATCGCAGTTGAATGAGAGACAGCAATTCCCGTCGTGATCTGTAAGCGACGAATGCGGACGCGGCGGCGAGGGTGAGTATGGCGGCAAGCACACTCATGCGGGAGAACGGGATGATCGGCAGCGCCGCGCCGAGCCACGCAAGATAAGCGACGATGAGCAGTGAAAGCGCCTTGCCGAGCAGGTAGCCACTATCCGGCAGTGGACGGAATATCCGGGCCATGAGGGGGAATCCGGCCAGCGCGATGCCCTGCAGGGCCAGCAGCCACAGCACAAGCTCCATACCTGAGCCGCGACCTGTGGTGGGCATAATGTCCGTCCACGCGCCGCCCTCGTCCTGCGCTTCTGCCAGATCAGGACTCATCAGCAGTGAGGGAGATTCAGGCGTAGCAAGTCGACTTCCAAGTGGCGGCAGACTGGTCAAGAGAATCCGCGTGTATTCCGATTCCGTAAGGGCGGTCGCCTTACGGAAGAGCATGGGTTTGGGGCGTTCATAGACAGTGAAGCTCTCGTCGGCCATACCTAGGTCGATGACCAGGCCCGTTGCGCCGCCGTGAATGACATCGGGTGACGCAGGCACAAAGCCTAGGTAGCGGATTGTATCTTCGGCGATGGTGACTCCGAGCAAAGAGGGGTACGTGGCCTCTACGCGCGCCAACTCAAAGCCAAGTTGCCCATCGAAGAGGGCAGCGTAGTAGGCGCGCATGACGGGGAATCGCTCGGGCAAGCGAGTGACGGAACCGTAGCCACGGTTGCTAAACATATAGATGTAGTCGGCGCGGTCGAGTTGAGCAGCTAAATCTTCGGCCTTGAGCCGGTTATCGGGCCAATAGACCTCAATGGATTCAATGTCGTATCGATGCTCGCCGTGAAAGCGCTGATCCCATGTTTCGGTTGTGATTACGGAGCCGGGTGGGACGTTTTCCGTGATCCACAAGCTCATGCGGTCGACGGGGTGTGTGCCGCCAAAGACTGTTGTGAACGCGATGGCCAAGAAAGCAGTCGGAACGATGACGATGCCTGCGAGCGAAGCCCCCATCCACGTTCCCCTTCTACTGAACCGCGCCAGATAGGCCATGCCGGAGAGGATGGCGAAGGCGGCCGCGATGCAGAGCAGAGGGTAGAGCGGCAGCAAGTAGCGCATGAACTTGACCTGTTGTGCTCCGAGCCACAGGAACGGGATGAGCAGGGCGGCAATGAAGAGGACCTCAACCATGTTGCGTTGACGAGCGGCTCGCCAGGCGATGAGCATAGTACCTGCCAGCGCCGCCATACCAAGCGGGATGCCAAGTCCCCATATGACGAGGTTGCGGACGTGGTAGAGCCAGGGTGTCGTTTCTGCGTATTGGATGGTGAAGGGCAGTTCGAAATCGCCGCTCGCCATGTTGGCCTGCGTTAGAACGTCGTTCAGGTACGTTGAGAAATCGATGAGGGCATACGGTTGGGCGACCGCAAATGCCGCAAAGGCGATGAGAGCTGCCAGTATTGTCTGCCGCAGAGGAACGCGGACACTATCGGCATTGGTGTTGTTCCGTATGGGGACCCACAGATAAACCAGCCAGACAAAGACCACAGGAATAGCAAAAACGAGGGCGGTTGCCTTTGTGGAAATGGCGAGTCCCAGGAGGGCGGCGGCAAGATAGCCGGTGCGCGGGTTGCGGGACCGCAGGAATCGTATGGATGCCAGCATGCTGCCCATGAGCAGGGCGGTCATGAGGGGGTCGACGGCGTAGTAGTGACTGAGCTGGATGGGCAGAACAGCAAGGGCGTAGAGGGCGGCGGCAAGAAAGCCCGCCGTGCGGCCGTACAATTCCCGGCCGATGTGGACGATGAGGATGACGGTCAGGGCGTCCGCGAGGCCCGTGGCGCCGCGCCACAGGACTTCACGGTAAGGGATGAAACCGGCGAACTCGCGGAGCTGATCCCCAATCCAGCCGATGGAGGCAAGTAGGATCAGGGGAAGGGTGCCGTAGTTGAACCAGCCGGGATTGAGAGGGCTTTCGGCGGAGAAGAACTCGCTGACTGAGCCGGGCATTCCTAGCCCGGACGCGAACTCCCTAATGGGCCACTCATCCGGGTGATAACCACCCCAATCGAGGCCGTACCAGCGGAGGCTGAGCGCAAGCGCAATCAGCCCCGCATAGGGCGCGAGTTGACGGAGACGGATATCAGGCAATGTTCGACGCGGGACTTATTGTCAGCCGCCCGCGTCGATCTGCACTGCGGGCTGAGGCTTTAGAGTCCCTTGCTCGCCATGAATTGCGCCAGGTCCGAGACCCGGCAGCTGTATCCCCATTCATTGTCATACCACGCGAGCACCTTCACCATATTGCCCCCGATGACAATGGTCGAGAGCGAATCCAGTATGGCGCTGTGAGGGTCTCCGCGAAAATCTGAACTTACCAAGGGCTCGTCCGAGACATCGAGAATCCCCTGCATGGACGTTGCCGCAGCTTCGCGGAAGGCGTCGTTGACCTCTTCGGCTGTCACGTCGCCGTCGATCTCCGCCGTGAAGTCGACGATGGAGACGGTTGTAGTGGGCACGCGGTAGGCGAGGCCGTGAATGCGGCCATTCAGTTCGGGCAGGGCAAGGCCGACGGCGCGAGCTGCGCCTGTGGACGTGGGGACGATGTTGGCTGCTGCTGCACGAGAGCGGCGGAGGTCGTCATGTACCTGGTCGAGGATTTTCTGGTCGTTGGTGTAGGAGTGGATGGTGGACATGAGGCCCTTGCGGACGTTGAAGCGGTCATGGAGGACCTTGGCGACGGGGGCGATGCAGTTGGTGGTGCAGGACGCGTTAGAGACGATGCGGTGGGTACCGGGGTCATAGGTGTCATCGTTGACGCCAAGAACGACAGTGAGGTCCTCGCTCTTGGCGGGGGCGGAGATGATGACCTTCTTTGCGCCGCCCTCAAGGTGACCGGCGGCCTTGGTGGCGTCCGTGAAGATGCCTGTGGACTCAACCACAATGTCAACGCCGTGGTCACCCCACGGGATGCGGGCGGGGTCGCGCTCGGCGACGACCTTGACCTCCTTGCCGTCAATGGCAAGGCCGTTTTCAAGGGCTTCGACCTTACCGGGGAAACGGCCGTAGGTACTGTCGTACTTGAGGAGATGGGCGTTGGTCTCAGGATCAGTCAGGTCATTGACCGCTACGACCTCAAGATCTTCAGGGTGTCGTTCCAGCGTTGCCTTGAGAACCTGCCGCCCGATGCGGCCAAAGCCGTTGATGCCAATGCGAGTGGTCATGTCCCCTCCGTTACGAATCCCCGTGTCTTTCCCGTACCCCTTCGCTGATTCTACAGGATGCAGGCGAATCGCTGCCTTTCCGCAGTATTAACCACTGCCGCGCGGCAGGTCGGTTGCCCCGTACAGCGCCCTGTCGCCAAGCTCGTACTCAATGGCAAGCAGCCGGTTGTACTTGGCCGTGCGCTCGCCGCGAGCGGGCGCGCCGGACTTTATCTGGCCTGCGCCGGTGGCGACCGCAAGATCGGCAATCGTCGTGTCCTCAGTTTCGCCGGAGCGATGGCTAATCATGGCTGCATAGCCCGCTTGTCGCGCGATCTCGATGACGTTCAGCGTCTCGGTGAGCGTGCCGATCTGATTGACCTTGATGAGAATGGCGTTGGCTATGTTTTCCCGGATGCCGCGCTCAAGGAACTCGCGGTTGGTGACGAAGAGATCATCCCCGACAAGCTGCATTCGGTCGCCAATAGACCTGGTCAGGGTTCTCCAGCCATCCCAGTCACTTTCGCCAAGTCCGTCTTCGATGCTGACGAGCGGGTAGGTATCTGCCCACTCGCCGTACGCCTCACTCAGCTGCTGAGCCGTGGCGACACGTCCTTCCCGCTCGAGATTGTAGGTGCCGCCTTCCTGATAGAGCTCTGTTGCGGCGACATCAAGTGCAAGATGGCAGTCTACTCCGGGTTTGAGTCCCGCGTTTTCCATTGCCTGCACGATGAGATCCGGCGCGGCGCGGTTGGAGTCAAGAGACGGAGCAAAGCCGCCCTCGTCCCCAATGTTGGTGTTGTGCCCCTGCACGCGGAGCAGGGCGCGGAGTTGGTGGTAGATCTCAGAGCCCATCCGCAAAGCCTCCGCAAACGTGGGCGCGCCGAGCGGGGCGACCATGAATTCCTGGAAGTCAGTTGAGTCCGCCGCATGCGCGCCGCCGTTCAGAATATTGAAGAAGGGGACGGGCAAACGGACGGCATCATCGCCCCCGAGATAGCGATAGAGAGGGACTCCTTCAGAGGCAGCGGCGGCATGAGCGACGGCGAGGGAGACGCCGAGAATCGCGTTCGCGCCGAGTCGTGCCTTGTTGGGCGTGCCGTCAAGGTCGATCATTGTGCGGTCGACGGCGGCCTGTTCGCGGGCGTCCATGCCGTGGACAGCATCTGTGATGAAGGTATTGGCGTTGTTGACGGCCTGCAGAACGCCGCGCCCACCGTAGCGAGCTGGGTCGCCGTCACGAAGCTCAACAGCCTCGTATGTGCCGGTAGACGCGCCGGATGGGACGGCAGCTGTACCATGAACGCCATTCGCAAGAGTGACGGTGACGGAGAGAGTGGGGTTGCCGCGGGAGTCAAGGATTTCGCGGGCGTGGATACTCTCGATGGCACTCATGCGTCGCCTCTCTGTTCTGCGAGAGTGATTGCCATGTCGACGGCTTCTTGCGGGGTGGTTGCGCGGTGGACTCCGGTGTCCTGCACTCCGCCGGTAGAGAACTCCCAACTATCGAGGCCGACAACGGGGATACCCTCCGCAAGGGCGAAAGACATTTCATTCAGGGTGCCGTATGAGCCGTCGATAGCGATGACTGCACGGCCTGCGCGCACGACCATCGAGTTCCTGACGTAGCCGATGCCGGTGGGTATTGAGACCTTAACGTATTGGTTGGCGTCCGCTTCGCGGTAGGAGGGGAGGAGGCCGACGGTGAGACCGCCCGCATTGTACGCGCCCTTGCAGACGGCTTCCATGACGCCGGAGAGACCGCCGCAAACGACGCCCATTCCGCGTTCTGCGAGCAGCTTGCCCACTTCCTCCGCAGCTGTGAGGGCCGAGGGGGGCGGGGCCGCGCCGCCTATGACGGCTATCAGTTTCGCTCTGTCCATCTGGAGTTTGTTCCCTTTTTCACTAACGCTATCACGATTCGGTAATAGGGCGGATGGTAAGTGTCGCGTGGGCGGGTTGGCGGGTTTGTGGGGCGAAGGGCATGACCATGAAGGCGGCGTGGGCGAGACTGCCGTCGGAGTTATCGAAATTGAAGGTTGTCCAAGCATTTTCCATGACCGTAACTCTGGCGATGAAAACGTCGCCATTTTCATTGACGGTCATAAGGCGGACGGCGTAGTCCTGTTGAACGCGGTTGTTGGAGAAAAAGAACCCGTCGGGCGTCCAGCCGCCGTCGGGTTGGTCATTGGTTGTTGCGTTGGCGAGGGGTATCGGTACCGGGTGGTTGATGGCGGCCCAGCCGTAATCGGCGGCAGGGAGCCATGCACCGGCGAGAGAGACACCGTCAAGGCTGATTGATTGATCGGTGAGGTAAAGCAGGCGGAACAAGATTCGTTCACCGGTAAAACCCGAAAGATCAAGCTCCTCGAGAATCCATTGGGCTTGCGTGGTGTTGCCGCTGGTTCCACTGAATCCCGCGTCGAACATCGCGCTGCCAAAGGCGACATCCGACGTGTCCTGCATGGACGGAGAATTGAGGACCTGCCACGTTTGGCCGCCGTCCGTAGAGACGGTTGCGTAAAGGTAGTCCCAATTTTCTTCCGTGTCGTAGCGGAGGAGGAGAGTTAAGGTTGCGTCATCGGCAGGAGTGGCATCGCGGAGGTCAAACTCACGAGTAAGGCTGTACACTGTCGAGTCCTCGCTGCCGGCGTGCCAGAACGAACCGGACGTGCTGTGGATGTCCGGCAACAGAGGAGTTGGTGTGTCGCCCTTAAAGCTGACTTGGTAGACGCCGGGTTCGAGAGGGAGGGCGACATATTCGGCGGCGAACTGGGTGAAGGATTTTGAGAGTTCGCCGGTTTGGTTTAGCCGCGACGTAGTAGCGGCTTCGGCGTCGAAGTCGCGGTAGAAATCACGGTTGGAGCGGCCATCGAGGTAATTCGCGGCGCCCCAATTGGCCATCAATTCCAGAACGTCTACGTCTGCGCCAATTGCCGACAGATAAGAATCGATGCCACGAAGGCCGTTGGCGGGTTGGGCGACGAGCATCCGCAGAGTGCCGTCGGGGCCGGGATATTTGTCACGGAGATAGCGCATGAGGAGACCAGCGCCAGCGTAGTTGCAGGAGGCCGCCCCGGGCGTGGACGGCCACGCCATCACCTGCGTAGGAGGGCAGGCGTTCAAAAAGTACTTGGCGCGCGCAACGGTGGGGACAATATCTTCGGCAAGGACAGAGAGCCCCTCGTTCACCCACGTTGACTCGTCCGGATCGGAGAGTTGATGGATAGCGTGTTGAAGTTCATGAGCGACAAGAATGTCGTATGTCTCGTCTCGAGGATTTCCGGCTCTGTTGCCCGCCGCGTTGAGGTAAAGGGTATGACGCCCGCTCGCGTAGGGATTGATGTCCGTCGGGTATAGGTCGGAGGCATCGAAATACCCGCCGAAACCGGGCAGGTCTGCATGCACGATGGCGATCCTGAGCCTTTGCGCGGTAGTTGAGTTACCGGCGAAATTGGCGATGACCGTCGGGCGGACTCTTTCCTCGATACGGCGCGTTACAGCATCGGTGAATACGGCGCATGTCAGACCGAGGCCTTCGTCCAGGTAAAAGTCCAGGCTTTCAGTTGCCACGCAGAGACGGGTATTGATGCCAACGCGCGAACTCTCCCGGAGGTTGTACACGAAGAAGGTTCTTGCATCGCCAACTCTGTCACGGGGAGCGATGGACGGGGAGAGGTCGGCGTTTGGGAGGAATTGCCGTGCAGGAGTGTAGATGTTCAGCGGGGTCGGTTCGGGCACGTTGTCAAACGTCAGAGTCTGGCCATCGAATACGGGCGTAAGGAGCACGGTTGGCGTGGTGACAGGGAGAGGCGTTGTAAATGATTCAGAGTCACGGCCCGGTATAGCAGTTGTCTGCGGAGTGGGTGTGGCGCTGGGAACAGGTGTTGGGTCCATCTCGCACCCGGTGGCAAAGACAAGAACCGTAAGGATTCCGAAAGGGATTAGCCGCCGGAACCACGCAGCATGCGTCACTCGACCTGCCTGCCGTTGAATTCATTCATTGCCTCATCGATGCCGTCTCTAATGAGCAGTTCCATGCAATCCGCGGCTCGGTCAAGCGCGGCGTCGAGAGGCTTCTTCTCATCCGGCCGAAAGCGTGAAAGCACGTGCCTGATAGGGTCAGAGCCCGCATCAATTGGCCTGCCCACGCCGATGCGGAGTCGAGGAAAGTCCTGAGAGCCCAGCGAGTTGATGATGGACTTCATGCCGTTGTGGCCACCAGCGCTGCCATAGGGCCGGAGCCTTACTACTCCGAGCGGAAGATCCATCTCGTCGATGACGATGAGAACCGAGTTGAGCCGCTTGCCGAATCGGCGCACCATCGGGCCAACGGCGTCACCGCTGACGTTCATATATGTGCCGGGCAGGATAAGGCGCACATCGCGCCCAGTGAGCTCGCCGCGTCCAACGACGGTGCCGTTGGATCGTTGCTGGAACTCGATGTCGTGCCGTTTGGCAAGCCGCTGGACGGCCATCGCGCCCGCGTTATGGCGGGTGTTTGCATAGCGCGCCGTGGGGTTCCTGAGACCGAAAACGAGGAGAGGACCTGTAGGGCGTTCTAGCTCCGTCACAGTCGCGCCTCTTCAACGCGTCGCAGGAATTCGTCCTCATCAATGATGGGTGTTTCAAGACGCTGAGCCTTTTCAAGCTTGGAACCGGCCTCTGCACCTGCGACAACGAGCGTTGTCTTCTTTGTTACGCTGCGCCCCGCCTTACCGCCCAGGCTGCGCACGATTTCCTCCGCCTGAGGGCGGGACAATTCGGTTAGGCGACCGGTCAACACGATCTCTTGCCCAGTCCATGGGAGGTCGCCGACGGGGCGAACAACTTCTTCTCGCATCCTCACCCCTGCCTCGCGGAGCTTTTCAACGAGACGCACGTTTTCCTCATCGCGGAACCAGTTGAAGACGCTTTCCGCGACAACACTGCCGATTGTGTAGATGTCCGTGAGTTCTTCCTGTGTGGCGGCGGCAAGGGCGCTCATATCGCCGTATCGCTCAGCGAGGATGCGGGCGGTTTCCGCGCCGACGTGGCGGATACCGAGCGCGAAGATCACGTTGCCAAGAGGGCGTTCCTTTGATTGAACAATGGCATCAATGGCGTTCTGGGCGGATTTCTCAGCCATACGTTCAAGTTCTGCAAGCTGCTCGACGGTCAGGGCATAGAGATCGGCCGAGTCGCGGATCAGCCCAACCTCCAGAAACTGCTTGACGAGAGATTCACCGACGCCGTCGATGTCCATGGCCGGGCGGCTCACATAGTGCTTGATGAGCTCGTAGCTTTGAGCAGGGCAGGCGGGATCGAGACAGCGATGGATGGCCTCACCCTCGCGCCGAACGACCGGTGCGTCGCACTCAGGGCAGATTTTCGGCATGAGGAACTTCGTTTCGGAACCGGTCCGGGCTTCAACGACCGGACCGAGAACCTGAGGGATGACCTCACCGGCGCGCTGCACGGTTACGATGTCGCCGATCCTGATATCTCGTTCGTGGATGTAGTCCTCGTTGTGGAGGGTCGCCATCTTGACGGTCACGCCGCTGACCTGCACGGGTTCAAGGACGGCATAGGGATTCAACGCTCCGGTGCGCCCGACGTTGATGCCGATCTCATTGAGCCGCGTCGTGGCCTGCTCCGCAGGATACTTGTAGGCGATTGACCAGCGCGGCTCGCGTCCTACAACGCCGAGAAGGCGCTGGATGCGGAACGAGTCGACCTTAATGACTACGCCGTCCGTGCCGTAGTTGAGAGACTCTCTCTGCTCAAGGGCGTCCTGATAGAACCGTATAGCGTCAGAAAGGGTGGCGGCTTTTCGGTTTTCGGGGTTGACCTTGAATCCCAATTGGCCGAGCCATTCGAGGGTTGCAGACTGGGTTTCGGGAAAATCACCCTCCGCCCAGCCCAGCGAGTAGACATATAGTTCCAGCGGGCGGGAGGCGGTTATCTGCGGGTCGAGCTGCCGGACAGACCCGGCGGCGGTGTTGCGGGGGTTGGCGTATGTACGCTCGCCACGCTCTTCGCGTTCTTGGTTCAGTTCCTCAAACTTGTCATTGGGAAAGAGGATTTCGCCGCGCACCTCAAACCGGGCCGGAATGTTCTCACCACTTACACGCAAGGGGATACTGCGGACGGTACGGAGGTTGGCGGTGACATCCTCTCCTTCGACGCCGGTGCCGCGCGTTGCGCCTCGGACAAGTACGCCATCCTCATACGTGAGCGCGACGGCCAGGCCGTCATATTTCAGTTCGCAGTAGTAATCGATGGCCTCGCCGGGAATGAGGTTCATGGCCCGGCGCTCCCACGCCTCAAGCTCCTCATCGTTGAAGACGTTGCCGAGGCTGAGGAGAGGAACGGGGTGGCGGACAGTCTGAAATCGCTCTGACGGTTGGCCTGAGACACGCTGTGTGGGGGAGTCCGGCGTTATGAGGGTGGGGTGCTGCTCTTCAAGGCGGCGGAGTTCACGGAGCAGGCCGTCGTATTCACCGTCAGAGATCTCGGGGCTGTCGAGTACGTAGTAGAGGTGGTCGTGGCGGCGGATGAGGTCGCGAAGAGCTTCGGCCTGTTGGCGAGCCACTTCAGTTTGATTGCGCGTACTCAAGATTCTTCGACTCCGCTACGCTCCGCTCAGAATGACAGGGGTGTGTGCGCTCCATTCAGAATGACAGTAGGATAACGCGCTCCGTTCAGAATGACAGTGGGGCCCTTCGACAAGCTCAGGGTGAACGAGGAGCTTACAGGTTCACCACACGGACGGCATCGACACCGTCAATGCCGAGAATGGCGTCGATGTGCTGTTCCTCAGGGGACTCATCTACGTTGACGACAGTGAGGGCGGGCCCGCGCATGGACTCACGGCTGACGTGAAGAGATGCGATGTTGATGTTGTTCTCACCGGTGACCGTGCCGATTCTGCCCAACATGCCGGGGCGATCCGTGTGCCTGATGATCATCCAATGGCCGCCGGTTGGAATGATACCGACCTGGTAGCCGTTAACCTGGACAATTTCAGTTTGGCCGCGCTCAGTGAGGGTCGCGCCGACTGTCGTCTCTCCGGTTGAGGTCAGCACGTCAAGGTTGACGAGGTTCGTGTAGGGGGGCGCCTGGTCGGCGTTCTTACTCTGTTGGACGTGAATGCCGCGCCTCTGTGCTTCCGTTCCGGCGTTGACGATGTTGATCCGTGTGCCAACGCCGGTCTGCAGGAAGCCGCTGAGGACTGTTGCAGCGAGGATGTCCGTTGCCAGCTCGGCGACCGCGCCATGGAAGGAGATAGACAGTCGCTCAGGCTGGCCGTCCGCGAGCTGGGATGCCAGGCGTCCCACGACGAGGGCCAAGGGCACATAGGGAGCGAGTTCGGCGGCAGTCTCAGCAGGAACAAGCGGGGCGTTGACCGCGTAGCGGGGCGCCCGTCCCTCAAAGACGTCGATCATCTGCTCAGCGACTTCTCGGGCGACATCGGATTGCGCCTCTTCAGTAGATGCTCCCAGGTGCGGAGTTACAACGACGTTTGGGTGTTGAAAGAGGGGACTGTCCTCCGGCGGTTCCGTGATGAACACGTCCAGCGCCGCGCCGCCGATTCGACCCTCCTCAATGGCGGCACGCAGAGCATCCTCGTCAACGAGACCTCCGCGCGCGCAGTTGATGAGAATCGCGCCGTTCTTCATCTGGGAAAGTTCAGGCTCACCGATGAGGCGGCGTGTGGAATCCGTCATAGGGGTGTGGAGCGTGATGATGTCCGATCGTTCAAAGAGGGTGGGGAGGGTGACGATTTCTGCGCCGAGATGGCGTCCGTGTTCCTCGGCAACGAAGGGGTCGTAGCCAAGGATGCGCATCTCAAAGGCGGCGGCACGTCGGGCGACTTCGGAACCGATGCGGCCAAGTCCGACGATGCCCAGCGTCTTGCCGCGCAGTTCCGTTCCGAGGAACTTTCGACGGTTCCATTCGCCGCCCGCGAGGGACGAATGGGCCTGCGGGACGTGACGGGCGACGGAAAGCATCATCGCGAGCGTGTGCTCGGCGGCAGAGATGGTGTTGGAAGAAGGGGCGTTTACGACGATGACGCCGTGGCCGGTGGCGGCGTCGATATCGATGTTGTCATAGCCCACGCCGGCGCGGCCAACGACCTGGAGTTTCTTGGCGGCGGCGAGCACACCGGGCGTGACTTTCGTCTCACTGCGGACGATGAGGCCGTCATAGTCTGCGATGGTGGCGATGAGCTCATCTTCTTTGAGGCCGATACGTGTTTCAGCATCGACTCCGCGCTGGCCGAGAATCTCCGCGCCGTCCGGCGCGATGGGGTCTGCGATTAGGACGCGCATGGGCATTTATACAGTTGCCGCCGCCGGCGCGAATCCAACCTGCTCCAAGGCCTTGCCAAGGACTTCGAGCGCCTCATCAAGCTCCTCATCCGGCATGTAGCCAAGGTGGCCGATGCGGAAGATGGAGTCCGAGAGCCGGGCCTGTCCGCCCGCAAGTACGACGTCCATGTCTGCGGCAGCTTTACGGATGTCCGCAACGGCGAATCCATCCGGGCACTTGATGGCGGTGACGGTGTTGGAGGCATAAGACTCGTCCTCGGGGAATAGGGAGAGGCCGAGCGCCTTGACGCCGGCGCGGATGCGGTCGCCTGCAGCCTGATGGCGGGCGTGGATGGAAGAGAGGCCGCCATCAAGGAGTTGGGTGAGTGAGGCGTCGAGGGCGTAGAAGATGGGTATGGCGGGTGTCCATGGTGTTTGGCTGCGGGCGGCGTAGTCACGCGCCTGCTTCAGGTCGAAATAGAACTTCGGCATGGTGGATTTCTCGACAGCGTCCCATCCGCGCGGGCTGAGGCTGACCATGGCGAGGCCGGGCGGGGCCATCCACCCCTTTTGGGAGCCGGTGACGACGACATCAATGCCCCATTCGTCCACCGGGCAGGGGAGCGAGCCGAGGCTGGAGACGGCATCCACGATCAGCAACTTGTCGCGCTGCTTGACGACCTGGGCGATCTCTCCGATGGGGTTGGTGACTCCGGTAGAGGTCTCATTGTGGGTGATGAGGACGGAGGTCACGTCCGGATTGGCATCAAGGGACGCGGCGACGGATTCCGGCGTGGCGGCCTGTCCCCATTCCACGCGCTGCCAACGGACGTCTGCGCCAAATGTCTCCGCCATTCGTCCGAGTCGGACGCCAAATGCGCCAATCTCCACGGCAAGCACTGGCTCTCCGGGCGAGAGGGTGTTGACGACGGCCGCCTCAAGTCCGCCGGAGCCTGAGGAGGTAAGCATGAGGACATCGTTTTGTGTTTCGAATAGCTCCTTGAGATTGGCGCTGACGCGGTCGTAGATGTCACGGAAGAAGGGGCCTCGGTGATCAATCATGGGGTTTGAGAGGGAGTTGAGAATGTCCTGGGGGATGGGGGTGGGGCCGGGTGTGCGTAGGTTCACGTAGATGCTCCTATAGTGATGGAATGCGCTGCTGTGACGGACGCGGCGGTGTTTACGCGCTGCTGCTGTCCGTCCGTACCTAGATTATAGGGGAATGAGGAGAGCGGCGGTACGGGGTTTGCTTGCGAAATGTGTTTCAGATTCTGGCCATACGGCCAGAATGACGGAAAGGTGTGGTTGGAAAACTCTAAGGGTTTTGGGCGAAGTAGGCGCGGGTTTTTTGGACATCGATGTGCATTTGATCAACGAGGGCGTCAACGGTTGTGAATTCGACTTCCCCACGCAGTCTTTCCAGAAATTCAACGCCGATTGTCTGGCCGTAAATATCTTCGTCAAAGTCGAGGATGCAGGTCTCGATCATGCGCTCCTCATCGTGGAATGTCGGGTTGTCTCCGATGTTTGTGACGGATTCAAGGACACGATCTCCCAGATGGGCTCGCGTGACGTAAATGCCGTCCGCGGGAACGGCACGGCGTGCGGGGACTGAGATGTTCGCGGTGGGGAACCCGAGGTCCTTTCCGCGTTTGTGCCCCTCTTGCACGGTCCCTGAGAGCCCGTAAGGACGGGCGAGCATGTCATTGGCTGCTGCGACGTTGCCGTCCTCGATGAGCAGGCGACGTATCACGGAACTGCCGATGCGTTGGCCGCCGTCCTGCAACTCAGCCATCGGCAGCACGGTGAATCCGAGTTCCTCACCGATTTCAGTGAGGACGGGTATCGTTCCCTCACGCCGACGGCCCATCGCAAAGTCGGGGCCGACGACAAGACGGCGCATCGACAGGACATCAACGAGTTTCTGAGCAAAGTCGCGTGCGCCCACGCCCGCTAGATCACGATCAAAGGTGACGGGGACGACGTAGTCCACGCCGGCATCTTTCAGCAGGTTGGTGCGTTCATCAAGGCTTGAGAGATGGAAAACCGGAGCGTCAGGCTGAAACACCTCACGGGGTGTGGTTGTGAAGGTGAGCACGCCCGCTTGCAGGCCGTTCTCGCGCGCTTCCTGCGCCACGCGAGAAATGATGTGCCGATGCCCGCGATGGACGCCGTCAAAGGTGCCGATTGTGAGAACGGAGCCGGAGGATGTCCGTGCTCGTTCTATTTCCTCAAAGGCTTTCATGAAAGGGCGTCACGATTCGTCGGTGTGTGTTCGGCCGCGGGCGCGCAGGTTGATTGCGCCGCGCTGGTATACGAATTTCATCTCATCCTGCCGCTTGTCGGTATTGAGGTGGATGAGGACGCGGATGCAGCGCTCGGCATCGTTGGCAATGTTCATTTCGGTAGCGCCTACGAGAGCCATATGCTCCCAACCCATTCCCACACGCGCTGCCACCTGCGGGAACTCTGCCGTAATGTCGCGGGTGGTGGTGAAGAAGATCGATGCGATGTCGGAAGGGTCAACGTCGTTGGCGGCGCACATTTCCCGGAGGAGCTCCTCGGTGGCTTCGAGGATGGCTTCTCGCGTGTCGGCATCGGCCGTCGTCGCTCCCCTGATGCCCCGAACTGCAGTCATTCTTGTCCTCCGAATGTAACGAGATTTATGAGTCTTGGCGGCGTCCGGCGTCCGCAAGGCTCCGCACATAGTTTTCCACAACTTGCGTTCGTTCCGCAGCGGGGGTGTCTCCCATGAGGTTCACCATAGCGCTGCCAATGACGACGCCGTCCACAATGGGCGCGACGGATGTGACGTGGTCAGGACGAGAAATGCCGAATCCAAGCGCGAGAGGGATATCCGTACGGGAGCGTACTCGTTGGATAAGGGTCGGTACGCCTGCGGAAACGGCATCGCGCGCGCCGGTGACTCCTGTAAGGCTCACGCAATAGATGAAACCGCGGGCGCGCTGCGCAATGGCCTCGATGCGTTCGTCCGGGCTTGTCGGAGCAATCATGTAGATCAGGTCGAGGGCGTGGCGGGCAATAACGTCGTCCAGAGGACCAGACTCTTCAGGCGGCAGGTCAGGCACGATGAGGCCGTCAATTCCTGCGGCGGCGGCATCGTCGGCCAGCTTCTCGATTCCGTATTGTAGGAAAGGGTTGTAATAACCCATCAAGAAGATGGCGGTGTCATCAAAGTGGGCGCGGATCTGGCGGGTTGCTTCCAGGCAGCTTTGGAGAGTGACATCGTTGTTGAGAGCGGCTGTTGAGCTTTTCTGGATGGTCGCGCCGTCCGCTAACGGATCGCTAAACGGAACGCCAAGCTCGATGAGGTCTGCGCCGGCACGGATGGCGGCGATAACGCCTTCGACCGTGGCGGGCACGTCCGGATAGCCGACGGTGAAATAGGGAGCGACGACGGCGCGACGCTCCTCACGGGCGCGCCGAAAGGCCTGGTCTATCCGCCCCACGTCTTCACTGCCAGTGCCGTCACTGCAATTGCGTTATAGCCCGCGTGTGTGATGATGCTGCTCCAAAGATTGCCGGTCCATCGGTAGATACCCAACAGAATCATACCCACAAGCGCAATGGGGATGATGACGGCGGGGTCGATGTGGGCGATTCCAAAGACGAATGACGTCAGGATGGCGGCGGGCCAGAGGCGCATTGTCTTGCGGAAGGCCTGGTACATGAATCCGCGGAAGAAGATCTCCTCAAACAGCGGAGCGATAACGACGGCAGAAAACGCGATGATGGCGAATGATATGGCATCGATGTCCCAGGACTCGAACGGGTCCCCGGGCACGAGAAAATCAATGTCGAGCCAGTTGACCAATTGCACGTAGCCGACGACGAGCGTCTGGCAGATGGTAATGCCTGCAATGGCGATGAGTGTGGTCGAGATTGGCTTGACGCGGCGGAACCCCAGCAATGCCCAGCGCCCTCCGATTGGCCGAATAGCAAAGTGCCAGACACTGAGCAGCATGATTCCCTGTAGGGCGAGGGTTGCGCCAAGCAAGACGACGTGTTCACCCCACCTGTTGAGGTCGATGATTGTAACGAGACCCAGGATGCTCCCTATGATCACCAGGAATGCGATGGCAATTACGGCTGTTGAGATCAAGACTTGCCGTACAGTCCACGGCACGGGAGGCGTGGGAGGTCGTGATTGCGGGACCGCGTACCGCGATTCAAACGTCGACTCGCTGTCTTGCCGTCCTACTTGAGATGGCTGCCTCAAGGGTTGGGGAGGTCGAGGGTCTTCTGGCATGGCGGGATCCGGCTGTTGGCTCCCCGCAAGACGCAGCGCAGTGTAGCGGATTGCCACGGCGACTATCACAAGAACAATCAGCAACAGCATGAGCCGCCGCGGAATGAGGCGTAAAGGAAAGAAGAGAAACTTAAGTGGCACGGTATTCACTCGCTCTTAGGGCCAGTGTCGCCGGCTCTCCCTGATCGCCCTTCGCCAGTCTCAGAGTGAGCGGAGGTTGGCAGTCGAAACGGCGGAGGCGGCTGGGCCATACGGCTCAGCGCCCATCCGGTCCGGTGGGGTAGAGGCGTCGGTATTCGTTGAGGAGTTTGGCTATCACGCCGGCGCGATCGGCAAGGGCAAGAGCCTCCTGGTAGAGCAGTTGACGACCTTGATCCGTGATCTGGTACGTGCGGCGGGAGGGGCCGGGGCCGCTCTGTCGCACCCATTCAGATGTAACAGCCCCGGATTTCTCGAGCCGCCGTAGACCACGGTAAAGATTGCCCACGTCCGCCTTGCCCGGGAGGTAGCCGCGAGACTGGAGCGCCTCAAGGAGCGCATACCCGTGCTGCGGTCCTTCTGATAAGACCAGGAGAACGGCGGGCTGCACAAGCCCCCACATCGGGGAGGTTCGGGACTCTGTTTCAGACGATGCCGTCATGACGCCTCACTGTGCTTCTCCGGCAATCTTATGGAGCGTCTTACCGCTCGTCAAAGATGAAGCCCTAGATTTCCTTTGGCAACTCAGTCAGAAGATTGCGCGCCTCCTGTGCGGCGTTCTCGATCGACACGATAATCGCGGAGTCACGGTCGCCGCTGCGAAGTTTGAGTTCAGCATTGCGCCCGTCCCGCATGGATCTGCGACTTACGGTGGCGCGCAGTGGCATTCCGAGCAGATCGGCGTCGCTGAACTTGATTCCGGCAGATTCGTCCCGGTCGTCGTAGAGGACTTCAAGACCGGAGGATCTCAGCTGCCCGTAGAGTTCGTCAGCGGCGCCGGAAATCTCCTCATCGCCGGGATTCAGCGATACGAGATGAACGTCATAGGGCGCGATGCTCGCGGGAAAGATAATGCCGTCGTCGTCGTGGCTGCTCTCGATTGCCGCGCCGAGGAGACGACCGACGCCGATGCCGTAGCAGCCCATGAACATGGGTCTTTCCTCACCGTCCTGCGTCACGTAATTCGCCGTGAATGCCTCACTGAATTTGGTGCCGAGCTTGAACACATGGCCGACCTCGATGCCGCGAGAGAAGTTGAGCATGCCGTCATCACAGCGAACGCAGCCGTGCCCCTCTTCCGCCTTGGCTATGTCAACAACGTCATCAAGATCGAAATCGCGTCCGTAGTTGACATTCCTGAAGTGCTTGTGGGCGACATTGGCACCTGCCACATAGTTCGCGCCCTGCGTGGCTGAAACATCTCCAACTCTCCGAACGCCAGTGATTCCAACAGGCGAGGCGGAACCGGCCACGATGCCTGCCGCCGTTACCTCCTGATCAGTTGCCAGCCGTAGTTCGCCGCCGCCCAGGGCGTTTGCCAGTTTCACCTCGTTTACATCAAGGTCGCCGCGAATGGCGACGAAGATGAACTCGTCGTTATGAACATAGAAGACTGCCTTGAGGGTCTGGCTCTCCTCGATGTCGAGAAACTCGGCGAGTTCGGCGATTGTTGTCATGTTGGGCGTGTCAACGGTTTCAAGGTCGAGCGCTTCCCCGGTGTCCGGAGCGGGGGCGTAACGGGAAAGCGCGCGCTCCACATTCGCGGCGTAGCTGCATCCAGTGCAGTTGACCAGCTCATCCTCACCGGTGTCCGCGAGGAGCATGTATTCCTGAGAGTCGCTGCCGCCCATAGCGCCACTGTCGGCCTCAACTGCGACCACATCAAGCCCGCAGCGCCGAAAGATGTTCCAGTACGCCTCCACCATCCTGGAATAGGCGACATCGAGGCCGGCCTGATCCGCGTCAAATGAATAGGCGTCTTTCATGTGGAATTCGCGCACGCGGATGAGGCCGGCGCGTGGGCGCGCTTCGTCACGAAGCTTGGTCTGGATCTGGTAGAGGTTGATGGGTAGATCGCGGTAGCTGCGGACATGGCGGCGGGCGAGATCCGTGACGGCCTCCTCATGGGTGGGGCCGAGAACCATCAGGCGTTCACGGCGGTCTTGCAGGTGGAAGAGGGTAGAGCCGAATACCTCCTCGCGTCCGCTCTGCTGCCAGATTTCGACGGGCTGGATGACGGGCATGAGGACTTCCTGCGCGCCCGCATTGTTCATCTCCTCACGGATGATGGTCTCAATCTTGCGCATTGAGCGCAGGGCCATGGGGAGATAGGAATAGACACCGGCGGCGACCTGCGCGACAAGTCCGGCTCGAATGAGGAGTCGGTGGCCTGCAGTGTCAGCATCGGACGGGTCATCCCGCAGGGTCTTGCCGAACATTTGGGACATACGCATAAGTCAATGGTAGCGCGTGGCAAGCGGGTGGAGAAGGGCGCGCGCGTGGCGCTTATTCCTGAGGCGAGAGAGGCTTCTCCATGCGGTGTACGACATCATCCCCTGTCACCCAGCGGATCAGGCGGCCGCGGCTGGTTGCAGTTACGCCGTAGCCGAGCCTTTCGTAGAGACGACGGGCATCTTTGTTCTGGCCAACAACACCCAAAGACATGAGGTTCTTGCCACTCTCCCTAGCAAGCTCTTCCGCCGCGTTCATCAATCTGGTTCCGACACCCAGTCCGCGCGACTGCTCGCTTACGGAGATGGAAGACACGATGAACTCGTCAGGCTTTGCCGATTCATCGAGCAAGGCAAGGTTCAATGCCATACGCAATGCCCGCCATGGCCAGAACCGGCCGATCAGCGCGCCGAAAAGCAGGTGAAAGAACTCTGCTTGCGTGGTCTGGTATGTGAGAATGCCAAGCAGCTCATCGCTACGCAATGCAACGATGCAATTGTCACGGTTGAGTGAATCATGGAAGAGGCGGTACACCTGGTCCGCATTGTTGAAGCCTATGTGGAACTTCTCGGCGAAAGCCTCGTAAAAGATGGCGATTGCCGAGCGGACGTGTTGCTCCTCCAGTGAATGGAGAATCTTCACCTGATTCATAGACAGATGCTATGACACTCCCCGCTTCTGCGGGGGCGTCCGTGGGCTGTTGAGTACGCTGATTCCGCCATGCTAAACTCAGATTCACTTATTCCACTGGAATTGGAGGCAAGCGGGGAGGCGATGCGCCAACACCAGGTCATCATCATTGGCGGCGGTCTTGCAGGCATGCGAGCCGCTCAGAAGGCACAGGAGATGGGCGTGGACGTCGCCATGATCTCCAAGATTTATCCAACCCGGAGCCATTCAGCCGCCGCGCAGGGCGGCGTGCAGGCGGCGGTCAGCGAAAACGATTCCTGGGAATCTCACGCCTATGACACGGTCAAGGGCAGCGACTATCTCGGCGACCAGGACGCCATCGAAATCCTGTGCTCAGAAGCGCCGGGCGACATCTACGCGCTTGAGCGCATGGGCGTCATCTTCAACCGTAATGACGACGGCACCATTGATGCCCGCGCGTTTGGAGGCACCTCCGTTAATCGGACCTGCTTTGTCGCAGACCAGACGGGACAAGTTCTTCTCCACGTCATGTGGGAACAGCTTCTCAAGAGCGGCCTGACCACTTATTCCGAGTGGTTCGTGACAAAGTTGCTCGTTGAGGACAACAAGATTGCCGGGTGCGTCGCGCTGGAGATTCCCACGGGACGCGTGGAGGTCTTTCGAGCAAAGGCCATTGTTCTCGCCACGGGCGGCATCGGACAGGTCTATAACCCGACGACGAACGGCCTTGTCGTGACGGCGGACGGACAGGCGCTGGCCTATACGGCAGGCGCAACGCTGATGGACATGGAGTCCGTACAGCACCATCCAACGACGATGCAGGCAAACGGCGTGCTCATCACGGAGGGCGCGCGCGGTGAGGGCGCTTATCTGTTGAATTCCGAAGGCGAGCGCTTCATGGAGAAATACGCGCCGAACATGAAGGAGCTTGCCTCGCGAGACGTGGTATCCCGCGCTGAAACGATGGAAATCCGGGAGGGACGAGGCATCAACGGCTGCGTCCTGCTCGACCTCCGACATCTTGGACGCGACCTGATCATGACCAAGCTCGCACAGATCTATGAACTGGCGCGTGACTACGCAAACACGAACATCCTTGAAGCGCCGGTGCCTATCCAGCCCGGCCACCACTACATCATGGGCGGCATCAAGACGGACGTTGATGGCCGTACATGGGACGTGACGGGGCAGGGGCGCTGGGCAGGCGTCGAGGGACTATTCGCTGCAGGTGAGTGCGCGAACGTTAGCGTTCACGGCGGGAACCGGCTCGGTGGAAATTCGCTGCTGGACACCATCGTCTTCGGCAAACGGTCGGGCGCGGGGGCGACCGAGTACGCCAACTCGATTGATTGGGCGCCAATCAGCGAGGACGCGGCGCTTGCGGACGAGGAATCCGGCATAAAGGCGATCTTTGACCGACCGTCGGACGGCCTGCGCTCCTCAGCGCTCCGATTCGAAATGGGCAACGCGATGAATGACGGGATCGCTGTGTTCCGCACCGAGGAAGGGATGACACAGACGCTCAACACAGTGCGCGACATCAAGGGGCGATTCCCAAGTGTGTCGGTACAGAACAAGGGGCGGGTGTTCAACACAGACCTGCTTTCCGTGCTGGAGTTGGGCTACATGCTGGACGTGGCTGAGGTCATCGCAGTGAGCGCGATCAACCGCAAGGAGAGCCGTGGCGCTCACGCACGGGAAGACTATCCGGACCGCAACGACGAAGAGTATCTGAAGCACACCATCGTTCATCGCGGAGCGGACGGCGATCCCGTCCTGGATTACCTGCCGGTGACGATGACGAAATGGGAACCACAGGTGAGGTCCTACTGATGGATGTAACTCTGAAGGTCAAGCGATACGATCCGGAGACGGACGAGGCGGCTCATTTCGAGGAATACCAGGTGGACCTGCCGGAGTACGGCGCTGTCCTCGACGGTTTGCTGGCGATTCGTGACGAGCAGGATGGCTCGCTATCCATGCGCTGCTCCTGCCGGAGCGCCATCTGCGGCTCCTGCGCGATGAAGATCAACGGCAAGTCGCGCCTCGCCTGTAAGACGATGGTCTCCCAGCTCAAGGAGCTTGAGGGCGACGTTATCTCCGTCGAGCCGATGGGGAATCAACCCGTCATCAAGGACCTCGTCGTGAACATGGACATGTTCTGGGACAAGGTCAACGCAGTGCAGCCGTACCTGCAGCCTGAAGGTCCCGTGCCTGAGAAGGAGTATCTCGTCTCCAACGACTCCATGATGGAGCTCGCCGTCGCCATGAACTGCATCATGTGTGGTGCGTGCGTGTCCGATTGCACGGTGCTCGAGGTGGACAAGGGCTTTCTTGGGCCTGCCGCTCTGGCAAAGGCTTTCCGCTTTGCGGGCGATCCGCGCGATGGGCACAAGCAGGAGCGGCTCCAGTTGTACACGGAGCCGAACGGCGTGTGGGACTGCACGCGCTGCTTCATGTGCGTCTCCGCGTGTCCGAAGGATGTCGCACCAATGGAGCGCATCATGGACGTTCGCGCGATGGCGATGGAGGCCGGGCTGACGAATACACGCGGGGCACGTCACGTGGACGCGTTCGCGTCTAGTGTGAAGCATAGTGGACGGCTGAACGAGCTTGGCCTCGCGATGAAGACCTTTGGCTTCTTCCGGGCGGGGATCGAGCTTGCGCCCATGGGTATTCGCAGGCTGTTCAAGCGCCGACTGCCACCGCTGATGCATAAGAAAATTGCCACGGCCAAAAATATCGGCCGACTATTCGACAAGCTGGGGGTCTAGAGAATAATGCGCTACGCCTTTTGGCCCGGCTGCGTGTCCCGCGCGGGCACGCCTGAACTGTATCCGGCCGCGACAGCTGTTGCCGACAAGATCGGTATGGAACTCATTGAGCTTGAGCAGGCCAGCTGCACGGGCGCAGGGGTCCTGGGCGAGCGGAACGAAGAACTTGTCGATACTCTGAACGCCCGCAATTTCGCACTGGCAGAGCAGATGGGGCTGGATACTCTGCTGACGATTTGCTCCACATGCCAGGGCGTGATGAGCAGCGTGAACTACAAGCTGCGCGAGAAGCCGGAATATCTGGCCAAGATCAACGAGAACCTCGCCGAAGAGGGCCTCGAATACAAGGGCACGGTCCGCGTGACGCACATGATGTGGGCGGTGGTCGAAGAGCTGGGGCTGAGCAACCTTAAGGAGATGGTTGTGCGGCCGCTCAATGGCCTCAAGATTGCGCCGTTCTATGGCTGCTACATACTTCGGCCGCGCTATGTGCTCGGCATGAATGAGGAGCACGCGCATCGCGATCAGTATCTGGAATACATCATCGAGGCGCTTGGCGGGGAGCCGATCGACTACGAAGGCAAACTGCGATGTTGCGGCTTCCCGATCATGACCATTAACGAGGACAACGGCCTCAAGATGGTGAGCAATCACACGCTGGAGGCGAAGGACATGGGCGCGCACGCGCTTGTGACGCCGTGCCCGCTGTGCCATCTGAATCTCGACGAGTTCCAGCCGAAGGCCGCAAAGAGCGCAGGCAAGCCCATCAATATGCCGGTGCTGCATCTACCGCAGCTGATTGGCACGGCGCTGGGATTCAGTGTCCGGGATATGGGACTTCAGCGGCACATCGTCTCGACGGAGCCGTTCATCGAGCTTTCGGGAATGCCGCGCAAGTAGGCAGTACCTACAGCCAAAGTTCGCGATCCGGCTTGTTGGGCTTGTGGCTAGACCGTGCCGCGTTCCGGCTCAGTGAAGGGAAAGGGAAGCTCGCAGCCCGGCCCTCTCCCCCAAGGAGAGGGGTTTATTAATTCGATAGATTCCAGACGCGGGCTTTGCCGTCTGCGGCGGTCACTGCAAGCAGGTTGCCGTCGGATGTGAACGCGCCGAGATGAACCCCCTTGATTGGCAGAGGAAACTCCGCCACTCCTTCGAGTGAGGGCAGGGCAAGAACCCGAACGCGTTTCTCCTCCATGACGGCCAGTCGCGAGCCGTCCGATGAGAGTCTCACTGAGCGTGGAGCCTTTGAGCCGATGTCGTAGGTATCCGTGAGGGACCAGTCCGACGTTGACCAGAAGTTAATCGCGCCATCAAAGGTCTGAGTCATCACCCTGGCGGCGTCCTGGGTTAGCTGCATTTGTCGGGCTGATTGGCCGTGACCGGGCAGTGTGGCGACAACCTCCTGCGATTCGAGTGACCAGACCAGAGCCTCATCTCCGCTGCCTGCGGAAATCAGTGTTTTGTCACCCGGCAAGAACTCGACGGCGGCAGTGATGCGGTACGGAGGCTTCAGCGTAGTGGGTTTGGCGTCGGGTGTCTCCATAGACCAGAGTCGTATCGTTCCATCTGTGGCGGCGGAGACAAGGGTCTTGCCGTCCGCCGACCATGACATGCCCATGACGGTATTGCGGTGACCCTTGAGGATGATGGGGTCTGCGTCGTCTTTCCAGATGCTGATCGTACGGTCGGATGAGGAGACGGCGAACGTCTCATTGTCCGGGGCGAAAGAGATGTAGTTCGTGCTTTTCTCGTGATGGACGTGCTGGCCAACTTCAGCCCAGGACGTTGTGTCGTACACGCGGATGAGACCGCCGAATCCGCCCACAAGCAGTCGCTTGCCGTCCGGCGTGAATGCGACGGCATAGGCATGGCCTTCAAAGGCGTCCAGTTCTGCTACGAGTTCGTTTGTCATCTCTCGGTCTCCTACCCAGATAAAGGGGACGGTACGGTTGTTGACTCCATAGTAGCGTTTCGGCGGAGCTAAGACCGGGACAGGCAATTCGCCTAGACTTAGCCTATGTCTATGCGAGACGAAAATAACGGCGATTCCCACGAGCCCGTCAATGTCAACGCACTGAGCGAACAGTTTGGCAAGGGGTACTCCTCCGGACAGTTGGCCGGGTACCGGAAGAACGGACTTGGGCAGCGCGCGTTGGCGGTGATTGAGTTCCTTCAGGCGCGAGGGCTGGAGGGGAAATCCGTGCTGGACATTGGCTGTGGGATCGGCGCGCTTCACATGGAGCTGCTACTGGCCGGGGCTGAGCGGGCAACAGGCGTGGATGCCTCACCTACGAATATTGCCGCTGCGCGAGAACTTGCCGAAGAACTGGATCTGACAGACAGGGTAGAGGAGCGGCAAGGGGATTTTGTGGAGTTGGCGGCCTCCGTTCCGGAAGCGGATATCGTGACGCTTGATCGCGCCATTTGATGCTACCCCTCCGTCCAGCAGTTGCTGGCCGCGTCCGGAGCCCACTCTCGTGAATACCTCGCGCTGACGATGCCGAGTCGCAGCCTGTGGATGCGTGCCGGCATCAGGGTGATCAACGTCATGCTCACGATTACCCGAAAGAAGTTCCGCGTCTACAGTCACTCGCCAACTCTCATTGACGAGACGCTGCACAATGCGGGACTGCACAAGGTCTATCAGCGCCCGGCTGGTTTATGGGAAGCACGGATCTACGAACGGGGGGCGTATATGCGAACTGAGGGCGAGAGCAGTTTAACTTAACGCTTTACCTGATCCATGAAGTTCTGGCTGATCTCGTAGCGCATATCAGCAAGGTCGAGTAGGCTCTGCGCGACAGTATTATCTCCGCTCTTTCTGCCTGTTGGCCCGTGGATGAGCCAGACAACCACACCTTCATTCCTAGCCACATCCACTGCCGGAGTAAGGTCACTGTCACCTGATATAAGTGCCATGTGTGTAACCTGTTGCTTAGCGCTCAATAGAGCAATATCGAGCCCTAGGAGCATATCGACCTGCTTCTGCTGAAACGTTCGGTGACCCGATGAATCCCATCTTGCGGCGAGCCACCCTAGACGTACTTCGAATTTCGGCAAACGTCTGAGAAAGTCGTGGAACTTCGAGGCACTCGAAAACCTCTTATTCTCGTCGGCTGTGGGTCGAGAACTCTTGTATGGCAGGGCGTTGTAGTAGTAGGTACGGAGTAAATCAAGGGGCTCCAGAGAATCCTTTGCCACTATTTCTCTAACAGCCTCGGGCAATTTCGAGTAATCGACGCCCAATCCGTATTCGGATCTAGCGAGTGTTTCCAAGTATGCTCCGTCAATCAATATCGCAAGTCGAGCCAAATGCCTTCCCCTCACCTCAACCAGAAACAAAAAGCCGGGAATACCCGGCTTCTTGCATGCATATTACCCTGTTACTTCCCTGTCCACTCGAAGTGGTGGGAGGCCAGGGGGCATACTCGCAACAATATAGCGCGCTTCTTATCCGCCGTCAACGCTCACTTCACCCGCCAGCAGTTACTGAGCTACTTGCTCACTAGCTTCTAGCCCAGGTTGGCCATTGCCTCCACGAGCTCGTTGACGGCATCAACGGACTTCTGGAATCCGGTCTGCTCTTCGTCGGTGAGTTCGAGTTCGATGACTTTTTCGACGCCATTCGCGCCAAGGATTACGGGTACGCCGATGAAGACGCCGTTTACTCCATATTCTCCTTCGAGATAAGCGGCGGCGGGCACGATGCGGCGCTTGTCCAGCAGTATCGAATCCACCATCTGCAGGACTGCCGCGGAAGGGGCGTAGTAGGCAGAACCGGTCTTGAGCAAGCTGACGATCTCGCCACCACCATCGCGTGTGCGCTGCACGATGGCCTCAACGCGATCCTGCGGCAGCCAATTCTCAAGGGGGATTCCACCAACTGTCGTGTAACGCACCAGAGGGACCATGGTGTCGCCGTGACCGCCTAGCACGTAGGCATTTACGTCTTCAACGGATACGTTCAGTTCCTGCGCGATAAAGGTTCGCATTCGGGCGGTGTCCAGGACACCCGCCATGCCAACGACGCGCTCCTTCGGAAAGCCAGAGAGCTTGTGCGCGTGGTAGACCATTGCGTCGAGCGGATTAGAGACGACAAGGAGAATTGAATTGGGCGAACTGGCAACAACCTCGCTGACCACGCTGCGCATGATGCCCATGTTCGTACGGAGGAGATCATCGCGGGTCATACCAGGTCGGCGCGCGATGCCGGCGGTGATGACGACGATATCGGAGTTGGCCGTCGTCTCATAGGAATTCGCGCCCGTTACGGCCGAATCGTATCCGAGAACCGGGCCGCTCTGGGCGAGATCAAGGGCTTTGCCCTGGGGCATCCCTTCGACAACGTCAACGAGCACAACATCGGCGTAGTCGCGTTCCGCGATTCTCTGCGCCGCCGTCGCGCCCACATTTCCACCGCCAACAACGGTTACCTTCTTGCGCATGATTGTCCTTTCCCCTGCGGTTCTTTGGAGTTCGCTTTGGTTATCGCGTTTGGCTCAGGAGCGCTTGCCGGCCTGCATCTTCGCGATGATGGCGTCCGCCATTTCCTGCGTGCCGACGGCAGAGGGATCATTACGATCCGGCTTGAAGTCGTACGTGACGTCCTTGCCTTCACGTATGACTTCCGCGACTGCCCCCTCCACTCGCTCGGCGGCTTCCTGCTCGCCGAGGTGGCGGAGCATGAGCGCGCCGGTGAGGATTGTCGCTGTTGGATTCACGCGATTCTGGCCGGTGTATCGTGGAGCGGAACCATGGACGGGTTCAAACACAGCGCCGCTCTCGCCAATATTGCCGCCGGGTGCGAGCCCGAGACCGCCGACCAAACCGGCGCAGAGGTCAGAGACGATGTCTCCGTACAGGTTGGGCAGCACGAGAACGTCATACTCTTCCGGCCGGGAGACCATCTGCATGCTGAGGTTGTCAACGATGCGGTCGTTGAACTCAATGTCCGGATAGTCCTTGGCAACGTTCTGGGCGACCTCAAGGAAAAGGCCGTCTGAGAACTTCATAATGTTGGCCTTGTGGACGGCTGTCACAAGCTTGCGGCCGTTCGCCTTTGCGTATTCGAAGGCGAATCTGACAATGCGCTCACTGCCGGTAACCGAGATGGGTTTGATGGAGATAGCAGAGTCATCACGAATGGGCTGGCCGGATGCGTTGCGGAGGAATTCAATGACATCAGACGTGCCTTCGGCGTCCTTCTCGAACTCGACGCCCGCGTAGAGGTCTTCGGTGTTTTCACGAACGACGACTATATCTACGTTCGTGTACCGGGAGCGCACACCCGGGTAGCTCTTCGAAGGCCGCAGGTTGGCATAAAGATCCAACGCCTTGCGAAGTGCAACGTTGGCGCTGCGGAATCCTGTGCCGACAGGTGTCGTGAGCGGGCCTTTGATGCCAACCCCGTTCTTGCGAATAGAGTCGAGAACGCGGTCAGGGATCAGCTCTCCTTCGCGTTCAAGGACGGCCTCGCCGGCTTCCTGCACATCCCAATTGAATTCGATGCCCGTCGCTTCGATAACACGTCGCATCGCGCCTGAGACTTCAGGCCCAATCCCATCGCCCGGAATGAACGTGACATCATACGCCATTGTCAATCCTCCCCCTCTCAATCATCTGCGGTGCCCGGTGGCGGGAAAGTGCGCAATAGTGTCAGAGCTTGTCATGAACCTTGTCATCCTCACCACTATTGCGGCGGGCCAATGACAGCAAGGATATCGCCGCGCGCAACACGGTCTCCGGCGGCACGCGGCAGCTCGAGAATGACCCCATCCACAGGGGATGGGAGCATGTTCTGCATCTTCATCGCCTCGATGACGATGATGGTATCGCCCGCCTTGACTTCCTGTCCTACCTCAACCTCATGGCGAATGACGAGGCCCGGCATCGGCGAGGTGAGCAGCGCGCCCCCTTCCGGTGCGTTCTGTGTTGACGGTGCAGGCGTATCCGGGGCGGGCGGCGGCGGCTGAGCCGCTCGGACCGCGCCAGGGCGGGGGGCCATGGGACGAATGCGAGGATTCGCCTGGCCGTCAGCAGGATCAACAATGACCTGGAATCGTTCCGTGCCAACGTGAACGTTGAAGGTGCGGGCAGCCGCGCTGAGGTCAGCGGGCGGTGTGCCGGTCGCAGGGGCGTCGTCAGCAGGCGGACGGTAGTCCGGGCTGACCTCCGGCGGCGGCTCTTCAAGGCCGTACTTCCAGCGGAGGAATCGCTCACCCGTGACCGGGTACAGGGCATAGATAAGGACATCGCCATCGTTTTTCGCGACATCCTTTGTCGCTTCGCGGGCGGCATCCATCTCAGGGTCGAGAATATCGGCAGGGCGCTTCTTCGTGGGTCGAGAGCCGCGCTCGTAGCCTTTGAGGGCGGTCTTCTGGACAGCCTTGTCCATGGGGAGCGGCGGTTGGCCGTAAAGGCCGTAGGCGTAGTCCTTGACCTGCTGGCTGACCAGCTCATATCGGCCAAATAAGACGTTCTGAACGGCCTGAATACCCACTATTTGGCTTGTGGGGGTGACCAACGGCGGGTAGCCGAGGTCTTTGCGCGTCTGCGGGAGTTCTTCGAGCACCTCAGGCAATCGGTCGAGAGCATCGGCTTCCGCAAGCTGGGACATGAGGTTGGAGGTCATTCCGCCCGGCACCTGGTGTGTCAGGACACTGGTGTCGATGATGCTGAATTTCTTGGTATCGAGCAGGTGCATGTACTTCTCTTGCAGGATCTGCTCAAGACGGTCGCTCGCGGCAATCAGCTTATTGAGATCAAGGCCGGGGTCACGCGGCGTGCCCTCGAGCGCGACGACCAATGGCTCAGTGGCCGGGTGGGCGGTGCGGAGCGCAAGGGGAGAAAGGTCCGTATCGACGATATCCACGCCGGCTTCGATGGCCTTGAGCTGTGTCATCTGGCCAAGGCCGGACGTGTAGTGGGTGTGAAGATGGATTGGGATTGAGACGGCGTCCTTGAGGGCGCTGATGAGGTCATAGGCGTCGTAGGGAGCAAGCAGGGCAGCCATGTCCTTCACGCAGAGGGAGTGCGCGCCCATCTTCTCGATCTCCTTCGCCTTATCGACGAAGTAATCACGGGTGAAGACAGGGCCGCCCATGTGGCGCTCCGTAACGGAGTAGCAGACAGTTCCCTGGATATGCTTGCCGCTGGCCTCGATGGCTTCAAAGGCGGTCTCAAAGTTGCGGGTGTCATTGAGAGCATCAAAGACGCGGAAGATATCGACGCCCACCTCCGCGGCTTGTGCGACGAATGCGTGAACGACGTCATCCGGGTAGTTGCGGTAGCCGACAAGATTCTGGCCGCGAAGCAGCATCATGAACGGCGTCTTGGGCGCGACGGACTTGAGGAGTCGCACTCGCTCCCACGGATCCTCGTTCAGGAATCGCGTCATGACGTCAAAGGTTGCGCCGCCCCAGACCTCAAAGGCGTGGAAGCCGACATCATCCAACATGCCGATGATTTCAAGGATGTCCGGCGTCCTCATGCGCGTGGCGAGGATGGACTGATGGCCGTCACGCAGCGTGATGTCCGCGATGCGGACGGGGGCGGCGTTGGCGGCGAACGGACTTGCGCCGTTTGATGTCATTAGGATGTTCTCCCACGGGTATCAGACGAGAGGCGTTTGCGGTACGGCAGCGCGGGCAGGGTTCTGCCAGAGGCGTAGCGCATGTTCATGAGCATGCGGCGACCGCGATTCCGCCACGCGTCCGAGGATGAGGACGCAAGGTTGTGTCTGGGCGTTTCGTCCTGTTCGTAGGCTTCGATGGCCGCGATGATTGCGGCACGCAGGCTCTGGCTTATGCCGTTAGTTGTCATATGTTCTCTAATTCGTTCCGCGCCGCTCTCATCTAGAGGGGAATGTTTCCGTGCTTGCGCGGTGGCATAGTATCGCGTTTATTGCGCAGCATATCAAGCGCGCGGATGATGAGCTTGCGTGTATCGGCAGGATCGATCACATCTTCGATGTAACCGCGGGCTGCGGCGATATAGGGATTAAGGAACTGCGAGTTGTATTCCGCGATTGCCTTCTGGCGCTCCTCATCGGGATTCTCCGCGCTGCGGATTCGGTCGCGGAAGATGATGTCCGCCGCGCCTTCGGAACCCATAACTGCCATCTCTGCGCCGGGCCACGCGTAGCCAATGTCTCCGCGCAGCATCTGTGACGACATGACGAGGAACGCGCCGCCATAGGACTTGCGGGTAACGACGCTGACCTTGGGCACGGTGGCTTCTGCGTACGCATAGAGGAGCTTTGCGCCGTGCATGATGATCCCGTTGTGCTCCTGTTCGACGCCAGGCAGGTAGCCGGGAACGTCGGTCAGGGTGACGATGGGGATGTTGAAGGCGTCACAGAATCGGACGAAACGCGCGGCCTTGATAGCGGCGTTGATGTCCAGCGTTCCGGCGAGAACCATCGGCTGCTGGGAAACGATTCCAACCGAGCGCCCGTTGAATCGCGCAAAACCGACGACGATGTTACCGGCCCATCGAGCATGAACCTCAAGGAACTCGCCGTGGTCGACAATGCACTGGATAACGTCTCTCACGTCATACGGTTCGTTTGGATTGACCGGCACCATTTCCCGGAGCTCAGGGCAGAGGCGGTCGGGGGGATCGTCTGAAGCGAACTCCGGTGGGTCATCTTCATTGTTGGACGGCATGAAGCTCAGGAGCTGGCGTGCGAGGTCAAGGGATTCGTCCTCGCCGGGGGCGGCGAAATGGGCGACACCACTCTGAGTAGTGTGCGGTGTCGCGCCGCCGAGCTGCTCATGTGTGACAACCTCCCCGGTTACAGCACGGATGACGTCCGGGCCGGTGATATACATCTGCCCGACGCCTTCCTCCATGATGATGAAATCCGTGATGGCGGGACTGTAAACCGCGCCGCCTGCGGAGGGTCCCATGATGAGACTAATCTGCGGGACGACGCCTGAAGCCAGGACGTTTCGAACGAAGACGTTGCCGTAACCGGCTAGGCTGTCCACACCCTCCTGGATGCGCGCGCCGCCGGAGTCCATGATTCCGATGATGGGCGCGCCGGTCTTAGTGGCCATGTCCTGCACTTTATTGATTTTGCGGGCGGCGGTGAGAGAGAGTGTGCCGCCGAGAACGGTGAAGTCAAAGGCGTAGATGAAGACCGTTCGGCCATCGATTGTGCCGTACCCGGTGACTACGGAGTCGCCGGGTACGCGTCGCCCGGCAAGGCCGAATTCAAGGACGTTGTGAGTGGCGAGGGCATCAAGCTCAACAAACGAATCCGGATCAAAGAGGCGTTCGATTCGCTCATGTGCGGTGAGTTTGTTGCGCGCGTGCTGCCGCTCAACGGCTGCCGCTCCGCCACCGGCACGGGAAGCCTCATGGAGCTGGGCAAGCTCTTCGAGCTTTTCGTCCATCGAGCCGGACTCGGCACGAGGTTCTTCGCTGCCTTCAGCAAGGTCAGCGGGCTTTTCCTGAGAGGTCATGGGCTGTGTGAATCCACCCCCGAATTCCAATTCAGCGTGGGGTTTATGCTAGCAGAGCCAGTCTAGTACGTACAGAGTGGGTAGATAGTGCCTACAACCAAGGCTCGCAATCAGGATTGATTGGCTTATGTGGTTGGCTGGCCGCGTTCCGACTTTGGCGAGTGGAGGCAGAGACTCACCCTTCGACAGGCTTAGGGTGAGCGGAGTGGGGGGTGTAGGGAAGAGCGTAGAATGGCAAGTGGAAGGTAGATCATATGGAATTGTATGAGCTCGACTACATCATTCACTCGCCCTCTGAGGAACAAGGCGGGTTATACATGGCCGAGATACCGGACCTTCCCGGCTGCCGCGCATGGTCGGACACAGCTAAAGGCGCTCTGGCTGAACTTGGAGTCGTCGCTGAACAGTTCATCCTGTCCTACAAAGACCGAGGCAAGCCTCTGCCTTCATCGATAGCGCAGTCCCAAACCGGACAAGGCAGAATATCAATTGCTGTATGACCTATCGGGAGCTGACGAGAAAACTTCGGCGATTGGGTTGTGAGTTTCATAGGCAGGCGGGTGGTTCACACGAGATCTGGGTGAATCCGGCGAATAATCGAGAAACCACCGTTCCCAGACATGCGAATCGAGACCTGGCCACGGGTACTGTCCACGTAATCCGCCGCGACCTTGGAATAAGCAAACAGGAATTCGACAGAGCGTAGGTCTTGGGATTCGGCAGTGCGCCAGAAATGCCGTGGAAGGGCTGGGGGAAGGTTTGTTTGAGTGGGGGCGGCGGACGTTTGTGATGGGGATCGTGAACGTCTCGCCGGAATCGTTTTCCGGGGACGGTGTGACGGACGTGGACGCGGCCGTCACACAGGCTCTCCGTTTCGTGGGGGAGGGCGCGGACATTCTGGATGTTGGGGGACAGTCGACGCGTCCTCGGTACTCGGCAAGTGTTGAGGCGGGCGAGACGGCAAGCGGGTATAAGGAGCTTTCCGCTGAGGAGGAACTTGAGCGCGTGCTGCCGGTGATCAAAGGGATTGCCGCTGTGTGTGATGTTCCGATCAGCATTGATACGTACAAGGTTGCCGTTGCGGAGGCGGCGATTGAGGCGGGAGCGCGGATCATCAATGACGTGTGGGGTTTGAAGAAGGGCGCTGAACTAGCGGGTGTGGCAGCGAGGCACGGCACGCCGCTTATTTTGATGCACAACCAACCGGAGCCGGGGTATACGCGGCTGATTCCAGACATCGTGGCGAGTCTGCGGAGGAGCGTAGCAGTTGCGACGGAGGGGGGCGTTGAGCGAGATCGAATAATCGTCGACCCCGGGTTCGGGTTCGGCAAGACGGTGGCGCACAACCTGGAGGTTCTACGGCGACTTGGAGAGATCAAAGCCGCACTGAGGCTACCGCTGCTTTTGGGGACGAGTCGGAAATCAACAATTGGGCGTGTCTTGGACCTGCCGGTCGATGAACGGGTAGAGGGAACGGCGGCGACGGTTGCGCTGGGGATCGCGAATGGGGCAGACATGGTGCGGGCGCATGACGTGAAAGAGATGGCGCGGGTGGCGCGGATGGCGGACTCTATAGCGCGAGTTGGACGTCATGTATGAAGGCCGCCCACCAGGGCGGCACTGGATTCCCGCGAAAGCGGGAATGACGAGGGCTGTTGGTGCAGCGGTTAGTTGCACAATGGCGACTTTAGATTCCTCGGCTACGCTCGGAATGACATGAGGCTTCTGCGCATGACGGAGGTGTAGTGGCGACTGCGTATCTAGGGTTAGGTGGGAACCTGGGGGAGCGTGAGGCGACGCTACGGGAGGCTATTTCTGAGTTAGGGACGGCGGGGGACATGGTGGATGTTTCGTCGCTGTATGAGACGGACCCGCTGGGATATGTCGATCAACCGGCTTTCCTTAATGGGTGCGTGATCTTGAAGACTGAGCTGTCACCGGAGTTGTTGCTGGAGTTCGTTAAGGGTATGGAGTCGCGGGCGGGGCGAACGCCAAGTTTCACGAACGCACCGCGGCCGCTGGACATCGACATCCTCTTGTATCTGGATGACGACGGGGAGCACGTGGTGCTGGAGTCGGAGCGGTTGACGATTCCACATCCCCGGATGCATGAGCGGGGTTTCGTGCTGGTTCCGCTGGGGGAGATTGCACCGGATGTTGTCCACCCGGTGTTGGGGCAGACCATCGCGGAACTGCGAGATGCCGTTGGGGATGATGGAGTTAAATTCTTCGCTGCGCTCAGGACAACATAGACGGCGCTGCGCCGCACTGGATTCCCGCTTTCGCGGGAATGACGGACGTCTACCTGAGCAGTCCGGCCCAGCGCGTGAAGATCTCGGTGGCGATGGGTTTGATGGCGACGGTGTGGGCGGGGGTTTCGGCGAGCAAGGTATCGGGTGACAGGCCGCCACGTTTGATGTCTTCAGGGAAGAGAGCGGCCATTTCCATTATCTGTTGCTCAGTCATTTCAAGGTGGAAGAGCGGGGCGAATGTTGTCTCGCCGTAAGTGAAGCCCTGGACGGGAGTCATTGCAGAAGAGCCGATGGGGGTTGCGCCGTTGGGCAGGTCGTAGACATCACCGTGCCAGTGGAGGGGAATGAAGGTTTCCGGGAGGGCGGAGAGGACGGGGTTGGCGATCTCAGCAGAGCGCGTTACGCCCTTCCAGCCGATCTCAACGTCGCCGCTTGGGTGCACTTCTGAGCCGAGAACGTCGGCGATTACCTGTGAGCCAAGGCAGACGCCGATAAGAGGGACGTTGTTGCCGATGGCCTCGCGAGCCAGTTGTTTTTCGGCGCGGAGGTAAGGGAACTTGTCCTCTTCATAAACCGACTGAGGGCCGCCCATGATGATGAGGCCCGAATAGCCGTCCAATGATGCAGGGGCATTATGGCCTAGGTCGCCGCGTATGGTCTCGAGTGTGCCGCCGACGTTGCGGACGGCGTCGGCGATGAGGCCGGGGTGTTCGGGGTCGGCGTGCTGGAGGACGAGGACGCGGGGGGCGGGGTTGGGCCTGTTTGAGAGGTTCATAGTTGCAAAGTGGCTTTCCATTGATCCAGGTTGGCGGGGTCGAGCCTTTCGACACCTTCGATGCGATCATAGTCGGTGTCAGCCGAAATGATTTGAGCTATGCCGAGGCGGCGCATAACGGCAGTGTGAACAAGGTCTTGGGCATTTACATCAGGATGCAGATTAGCCAGTTGTGCTGCCAAGACGGCATCATCTGCATGAACCGACTCGATGCGGCCACTCATCGTTTCCACAAATTCGCGAAGAATTCCACGCCCTTCCGACCACCGTCGAGAGGCCAAATAGTAGTGGATGATCTCCTGAAGTACCGCTGAACTGGTTACGAAATCTTGATGATGCTCTGCGACAAGCAAGATTATGCGTTGGCAAAATCGCTTAAAACGATGCTCTCGCCCCGCAGCGTATATCGGGATGTTGGTATCAATAAACAATGCGAGGGTTGTGGGCGTCACTCAGAATCCGGGAGAGTTCCTGAGGGTCCTCCGGAACGTCAACCTCATAGGACGCAAGGCGCTCCGCCGCCTTTAGGCGGCGGCTACGATCAAGTTGCTCATAGGCGTCATCGATGAGGCTGCGGATGACTTCGGAGATGAGGGCTCCTCGTTCGCGGGCGATTTCTTCCAAATGCGAACGACACTCAGCATCGAGACGAACTTCGAGACGGCTTGCCATGATGTCTCCTGTACGGAAGTTTATGTACGTACAGTATTAGCCGTACGGCCTTGTACGTCAAGGGGCTGGTGGGGCCATATGCGAATCACCCAGGACCTTATAATACGGGGGATGGCTGGCACCGACCCTCAGTTGATTCGCAACTTTTCGATTATCGCCCATATCGATCATGGGAAGTCGACGCTTGCCGATCGTTTGCTGGAACGAACGCGGACGATCTCGCAGCGGGAGATGCAAGACCAACTACTCGACCAACTGGATCTTGAGCGTGAGCGGGGCATCACGATAAAGTCGCAGGCCGTCCGGATGATGTACGAGGCGAAGGACGGCAACACATATCAACTGAATCTCATCGACACACCCGGGCACGTGGATTTCAGCTATGAGGTGTCGCGAAGTCTGTCCGCATGCGAGGGCGCGTTGCTGGTGGTGGACGCGTCGCAGGGGATACAGGCGCAGACGCTGGCGCACGCGATGTTGTCTATGCAGTTGGGGCTGAGCCTTTCGCCGGTGCTGAACAAGATCGACCTTCCCGGGGCACGCCCTGACGAAGTGACGGCCGAGCTGGAGGACATGCTGGCGATTCCCGGTGAAGATGTTGTGCTGGCGTCGGCGAAAGAGGGCGTCGGGATGGAGGAGGTGCTGGAGTCCATCGTGCATGGAATTCCGGCGCCGAATGGGAATCCCAACGCGCCGCTGCGAGCTCTTGTCTTTGATTCCAAGTACGACCCATATCGTGGCGTGGTGGCGTATGTGCGCGTGTATGACGGGACGGTGACGCCCGGGGCACGCCTGCAGCTGATGTCGAACGGCACGGATGTTGAACCGCTGGACGTTGGGGTGTTCACGCCATGGCTGATCTCTACACGTGACGGACTTTCGATGGGTGAGGTGGGATATATCGCCACAGGTTTGAAGGATGTGCGGGAGTGCCGGGTAGGGGATACGATTACGCTGGCCGAAAGGCCGGCGTCGGAGCCGCTGCCGGGGTATCGCCCACTGAAACCGATGATCTTTGCGGGCCTTTATCCGGCAGGGGACTCGGAGTACGGGGAGCTGCGGGACGCGTTGGCGAAACTGCAACTGAACGACGCGGCGCTCACGTATGAGCCGGAGAACAGCATGGCGCTGGGGTTCGGTTTCCGATGCGGTTTTCTCGGACTGCTCCATATGGAGATTGTCCAAGAGCGGCTTGAGCGGGAGTACGGGCTGGAGATCCTGATCACTGCACCGAGCGTGGCGTACGACCTTCTGCTAACGGACGGTTCCACGCTGACGATTCACAACCCGGCCGAACTGCCGAATGCGACGACGATCGACACGATGTACGAGCCGTGGATCCGCGCGACGATTCTGTGCCCGAACGAGGTCGTCGGGCCGGTGATGGAGTTGATGTCCGAGCGGCGCGCCGAGTACGAGGAGATGGAGTATATCCAGTCGGGCGCGGGGTCTTTGAGCGGGCAGGCGCGGGTCTCGATGCGCTACAAGATGCCGCTGGCCGAAATGCTGATTGATTTCTTTGACCAGTTGAAGTCTCGCACGCAGGGGTATGCGTCGCTGGACTACGAGATTATCGATCCGCGCGAGGCGAACCTTGTGAAGCTGGACATTCTCGTGAACGAGGAGCCGGTGGACGCGCTGAGCGCGATCTACCCGCGTGAAGCGGCGTATCACCGTGGTCGAGCACTGGTTTCACGGTTGAGAGAGACGATTCCGCGCCAGATGTTTGACGTGCCGATTCAGGCAGCTATCGGGGGCCGGATCGTCTCACGCGAGACGGTTCGGGCGCTGCGCAAGAACGTGCTGGCCAAGTGCTACGGCGGCGACGTGACGCGGAAGCGCAAGCTGCTTGAGAAGCAGGCGGAAGGGAAGCGTCGGATGAAACGAGTGGGCCGTGTGGAGGTGCCGCAAGAGGCGTTCCTGGCGCTGCTGAAGCTGGGCGACGAATAGCTGCGTTACGGTACTTGGCTACCAAATGGAGATTCTAGATTCTTCGCTGCGCTCAGAATGACATGGGGGCGCTTGGTTGATTCCCAACTCTTCGACGGCTAGAAAACTCGCGCAGTGGGTCAGGCTCCAAATTTGATCGTCACGCATTCTGTACCGGTCAATCGCGAGCCGGATGGTTTCGTCTGTTTGTCACAAGGCTTCAAAGCTCTCCATTTCATTGAGGCTCGCTAACGTAGCTATTCCGCGTAACGTCCCATTATTACCAGTGATAGTAACGTCAGCGCGTACCAAGTAGGAACTAGGCCTCCAATTGACGCCACAATCATAGGTGTGACTGACCCCCTATCGAGTACCTTCCGATAGGCACTTCTCTTGAACCAGTACCACAGCGCTCCATATATCGCTACCAGAACGACCAAGACAACAGCCAAAATGGCGTCAACGCCAAAGGCCTCCACATAAAATACCCACCCAGTTAACAGAGATCCTACCAATAACCCGGCCAAGCCGAGAGACCATATCCAATAGCCAATACGAACCATCTTCGGACTGGCCTCCCTCCCGATAATATTCCCAATCCCGCCAATAATTCCTATGAAAAATATGAGAACGTGCGCGGTGAATGACAGCAAAACCAATAACAAGGCGGCATTTTCAAAAATTGGTGGAAGCATTACGAGCGCCTCATGATCATTTCCGTGCCGTCTGGGCCATAGGGATGACGATGACTTCCTCACTGGTTCGGCTACATCCTTGTTGCACCATTATAGAGGCGCGGGATGGTAGGAGTTATACAATTGGGTTGTGACGGGAAGGGGGATTGAATGGCGCGGGGTAATGCGGTTAAGCGGCGGCTGAAGGGTGGAGAGGCCGTTGTTGGGTCGTTCTGCAATCTGCCTAGTCCGGAGGCGGTGGAGCTTCTGGGCTGGGCGGGGTTTGATTTCGTCATCATCGACGCAGAGCATGGGCCTCAATCTCCCGAGACCGTTGCGAATATGGTGCGCGGAGCAGAGGCGTCAGGGACGACGCCTCTCGTACGTGTTGCGACCAACGAACTGCAGAATATCCTCAGGTATCTCGACACCGGTGTGCAGGGTCTGCAAATGCCGATGGTAAATGGGCCGACGGACGCGCAGCGGGCCGTGGCGGCTGCGTTGTATCCGCCTCATGGCAGGCGAGGGTTGGCCGGAGTGCGGGCCGCGGGATTCGGACTGCGGGAGTCGGTGACGGAATACGCGGCTTCAGCAAACGACGAGATGCTGGTCATCGTGCAGATCGAGACCATGGAGGCGTTGGTGAATCGAGACGCCATCATCAGCGTACCGGGCATCGACGTTGTGTTCTTTGGGGCGACGGACCTGTCATCGTCTATGGGGATACCAGGGCAGACGCGGGACGAGCGAGTGGTGAATGTGATTGCGGAGGCGGGCAAGGCCGTGATGGACGCGGGCCTCGTCGCGGGAACGATTGTTGGGACTCCAGAGCAGGCCGTGGAGTGGCAGGAGCGGGGTTTCCGGTATATTTCGACAAACTTCGCCAGTGTGGCGGGGCGGGCCATGCAGGCATTTGTGGAGGGAGCGCGGTAACTGCGTTACGGCTCGCGGTTCGCGATCCGGCACCGAAACAAGTAAGGAGTATGATTGCCGCGTTCGGGAATTTAGGCATGAATGAGAGGTCGGATTTGATCCAGGACATTATCGGGGTGAATATCTTTACGACGCGGCTACAGGAAATGGCGGCCTTCTACCGTGATGTGGTGGCCCTGGAGCAACATTCCGACCACGGCGAACTCATCACTTTTGACGTGCGGCCGGGGCTGCGGCTGAATATCGGCAAACACAGCCAGATATGGACAGAGGAGGCGCTCGACCCGTTTCGGATAATGATCAATCTGGGCGTGGACGATATCCATGTCGTCCACGCGCGAATGGTCGATAATGGTGCGGAGTTCATTCGTCCGCCGGAGCAGGAGGCATGGGGCGGTTGGGTTGCGACGTTCAAGGACCCTGACGGGAATACGTTGCAACTGATGCAACAACCCAGGTAACTGTGTTACGGCTCTCGGTTCGCGCTCCGGTGTGGACAGAAGAAGGAGTATGATTGCCGCGTTCCGGCTAGGAAGAACCATGAAGGGGAACTGTGATGGCGCAAGCAATTGAGTTGACGGGGCAGAAGTGCGTAGCGTGCCGCGCGGACTCGCCGCGGGTGACGGAGGAGCAGATCGCGTCGTTCAAGCCACAGGTACCTGAGTGGGAATTGCTGGATGATGGTGGTGTTCTGAAGCTGCGGCGGGTGTATCGTTTCAAGGATTTTGCCGGAGCACTCGCATTCACGAATCGTGTAGCTGAGATCGCGGAGGATGAGGGGCATCATCCCCTGTTGTCCACGGAATGGGGCAGGGCGACGGTGTGGTGGTGGACACACAAGATTAGGGGTCTGCACGTCAATGATTTCATCATGGCGGCGAAGACGGACGGGATATTCGCTAAGGGGGAGGAACGATGACACAGGGACCGGCGCCGAAGCCGAATTCATGGCAGGTGACGGATGGGGTGGAGCGCGCGCCGCATCGCTCGATGTTCTACGCAATGGGGTTCACGCCGGAAGACCTGCGGAAGCCGCTCATCGGCGTGGCGAGCACTGCCAATGAAGTGACGCCATGCAATCTGTCGCTCGGTCGTCTGGCGGAGAACGTCAAGCAGGGCATTCGCGCGGCGGGCGGGACACCTATCGAGTTCACGGCGATTGCGGTGTCGGATGCCATCGCTATGGGGCATGAGGGCATGAAGGCTTCACTGGTGAGCCGCGATGTTATCGCAGATTCCTTTGAACTGGTGGCGATGGCAGAGGCGCTAGATGGAATGGTCACGCTGGCGGGGTGCGACAAGTCGCTGCCCGGCTCCGTCATGGCGATGGCGCGGACGAATATCCCATCGATCTTCCTCTATGGCGGCACGATCCTGCCCGGCAACTATGAGGGGCAGGACGTGACGATTGTCGATGTCTTTGAGGCCGTTGGCGCGTATGCAGCAGGAACGATTCCGCTAGAAGCGGTGACGGCGTTGGAGGAGTGCGCGTGCCCGGGAGAGGGTTCGTGCGGCGGACTGTTCACAGCGAACACGATGGCATCCGTATTCGAGGCGATGGGCGTCTGCCTGCCTGGCGGGGCGTCCGTACCGGCGGTTGATGCGCGGCGTGAGCAACTGGCGTTCCGCAGCGGCGAGCAGGTGGTGAACATGGTGCGGGACGACCGACGTCCTCGTGACATCATCACACGAGAATCATTGGAGAACGGCATCACGGCGGCGATGGCAATGGGCGGGTCGACAAACGTCGTACTGCACTTGCTGGCCATCGCGCACGAGGCCGGCGTTGAGCTTGATATCGAGGACTTCGGTGAGATCAGCGACAAGACGCCTTATATCACTGATATGAAGCCGGGCGGGCAGTACGTCATGTCCGACCTGGATAAAGCGGGCGGCGTGCCTGTCGTGCTCAAGCGGCTGCTTGACTCGGGCTACCTGCACGGCGACTGCCTGACGGTGACGGGCAAGACCCTGGCCGAGACGTTGGAGCCGGTGAAGCCGGGCGGCGGGTCGGGCATCCTGCATGAGCCATCTGAGCCTCTCGGACCGACGGGCGGCATCGCGATTCTCAAGGGCAATCTCGCGCCGGAGGGCGCGGTCATCAAGATTGCAGGGACTCCTATCCGGCACCATCGCGGGCCCGCGCGGGTGTTTGATCGCGAGGAAGACGCCTTTGACGCCGTGCAGGCGCGTGAGATTGTTGAGGGCGACGTTGTCGTGATCCGCTATGAGGGTCCGCAGGGCGGACCGGGAATGCGGGAGATGCTTGCGGTGACGGCCGCTATCACAGGGCAGGGGCTAGGCGAGAAGGTTGCGCTGCTCACGGACGGGCGGTTCTCCGGCGGCACGCATGGACTGGCCGTGGGGCACGTTGCGCCGGAGGCGATGACCGGCGGGCCGATGGGTCTGTTGGAAGACGGCGACATTATCGTGCTGGACGTTGAGAGCCGCGAGATTAACGTTGAGCTTTCAAATGCCGAGTTTGCCGAGCGGCGGGCGCGGTGGCAGGCGCCACCCCCCAAACATTCGACGGGCGCGCTGGCCAAGTACGCGCGGCTGGTATCGTCGGCGTCACGGGGGGCGGTGACCTACTAGTAGCTGCGCTACGGCTTAAGTTCGCGGTCTGGCTTGCTGACCTATATCGTTTGCGAACCGCGTTCCGGCTTTGGCGATCTCTTGAGGCTTTAGATTCTTCACTACGCTCAGAATGACAGAGGGAGGCGGCGCATAGCGCCGCACTAGATTCCTGCTTTCGCGGGAATGACGGGGGAAGGGGCTTTGTTGTGAGCACGGATGCTCAGAATGCCGGTAGCTTCGATGTGATGGAGGCAACGATTGCCGACATTCACGACGCGCTGGAAAGGGGCGACATCACTTGCCGGGAACTGGTCAAGGCCTACATCATGCGCATCAGCACGTATGACAAGTCGGGTCCAGCGTTCAATTCGATCATCTCCATCAACCCGGACGCGCTGCGGCTGGCCGAGGAGATCGACAGCAGGAACCTTCCTCGCAACCAGTGGGGGGCACTGCATGGCATTCCCATTATCATCAAGGACCTGATGCATACGGCTGACCGCATGCCTACGACGGGGGGCAACCTGGCGCTGAACGGGATGGTCACACCGGATGACGCGACGATTGTTGCTCGGATGCGCGATGCGGGGGCGATCATCCTGGCGAAGTCGAATCTTGATGAGATGGCGCGGGGCATCAACGGCGCGAGCGGCCTGGGCGGACAGACTCGCAACGCGTATGACACGAACGTGAATCCATCAGGGTCGAGCGCAGGCTCGGGAGCGAGCATCGCGGCCAACTTTGGGGTGGTCGGCATCGGCACCGATACTTGAGGCTCTATCAGAAACCCGTCGGCGTACGGGTCACTGGTCGGCATTCGGCCCACGTATGGGTTGAACAGCAACGCGGGGATACTCCCTGACGCGCCAACATCCGATACGGTCGGGCCGATGACGCGCACTGTTCGGGACGCTGCCATCGTCCTCGGAGTGATTGCGGGGCCTGATTCCAGGGATCCGGTTACTGCACAGTCGGAAGGCCATGTTCCCACGTCCTATACGGAGGGGTTGAGTTCTGAGGGTTTGCAAGGCGTTCGGCTCGGGGTGATCCGGTCGTTTTTCGGGACGGAATCGGAGGCCGATAAGGTCACGGCAGTGATGGATGCCGCGATCGCGGATCTGGAACGGCTGGGGGCGACAGTTATCGACCCGGTTGAGATTCTGCACGCGGAGGATATCGTGTCGCAGGGGAACAATACGTGGGGGCGCTGGCTCTATGAGAATGGCGACGCCCTTGACGCGTATTTGAAAGGGCTGGGCGACCTTGCGCCGGTGACGTATGAAGAGCTGCGGGACATGGGTTCAGGCGCGCCGCTCATCTTGCCGTACACGCCGACAGGAGGGATGGACACGCCGGAGTACCGGAAAGCTCTGGCGGAAAGTACGGAATTCACGCAGGAGGCGGTTCAGACTGCATTAGCGGAGCACAACCTGGATGCCCTGGTGTATCCAACGCTGAGCCTGCCGCCTGCGCCGATTGGGCAGCGCCAAGAGGGGAGCAATTGCCATCTCTCGGCATGGAGCGGTTATCCCGCGATCACTGTGCCGGCGGGGTATACGGTGGACGGCCATCCGGTCGGGTTGGAGATGCTCTCCACGCCGTGGACAGAGGCGACGCTTCTCACGTACGCGTATGCCTTTGAGCAGGGGACACAGCATCGGAGATCGCCGTCTTTGGCGCCGGCGCTGCCTTAGGTAGCTGCGCTACGGCTTAAGTTCGCGGTTCGGTTTCGATTCCTCGGTTGCGCTCAGGATGGCATTTAGGCCGCCCTGTGGGCGGCACTGGATTCCCGCTTTCCCGGGAATGACGGAGGGGGCATTTCCCCGTTCGGGAGCCCCCTTCGACTACGCTCAGGGCGAACGGGGATTTTTCGACGGGCTCAAGGTGAGCGGACGAGGCCGCGAGAAGCTACATGATTAGGACGCGGACTTCCGTGATGAGGTCTGCCTCGGCAGTCTCGGCAGGGTCTGAGAGGTAGACCTCCATCGGCGGAGCGGCGGGCTGGATCTGCTGCTGGGCGAGCCATGTGAAGAGCAGGCCGTACGAGGCGGGGATACCTTCATAGGGACCCTTGTGCAGGACACTGGCGTAGCGGCCGGCAGGGACATTGACGACGCCGATGCCGTCGGCGTTCTTGTCCTGCTCGGGAGTTGTAGGGGCGATGGGGGCCCATGCGTCCCAATCAAGTTGGTCGGGCGGGGTGGTTGAGGGATCGTCTTTGTAGGTGCCGCCGGGCGGCGCGACAATCTCTGCGCCGACGGATTCTATCCATAGGAGGAGCTTCCCAATTGCTTCCGGATACTGCTCGTAGGGGCCGCGCATGTTGATGTAGGCGATGCGCTGCTCCGGCAGCTCCGTTATGCTCGGCTCTCCGATTGGCCTTTCTGCTGTGGTCACCGTTTTCCCCTCCCCGTGCCCGCGTTGTTCGGGCCGTTCACTCGATGCGTCAATTGTACGGCGTGACGTACACTGAGCGCATGACGGTGCGACAGAATCCGGAGCGCGTTCCGGGGATCACGCTGCTGCGGCTGGAGCCGGACGGCATTCATGCCGTGTGGGAGGACGGACACGGCAGCCACTATCCCTATCGGTTCCTGCGCGGGAATTGCCCGTGCGCGATGTGCGTGCTGGAGGGGACGAATCAGCGCGTGGTGTTTGAGAAGGACGTGCCGGAAGATGTGATCGCCCTGGACTGGATGCAGGTGGGGCGGTATGCGGTGCAGTTTCTGTGGTCGGACGCGCACGAGACGGGCATCTTCACCTTCCAGTACCTGCGGCATTTGGACGGGGAGCTGCGGAGAGCGGGGTAGACCTGCTTCTATGTGCCGGCGGGGGATGGCCAGGTGATCGAGACGGCATCAGAGGTCAGGGAAACGCCGTTGGGGTAGGTGACAGTCGCCCTGAAGCCCACCGTCTCTCCCGCACTGCCCAGGTATCTTAGAGTTGAACCGCTGCCCTGTTTGCCCCAGACGCCGCTAAAACTTATCTCCCAGTAGAAGGCCGGCTGAAGGCCCGCGGGGCCGTTTTGCACAGTGGCCGTCAGGTTGACGGGCTGATTGGCAGGGGGGTTGGTGTTGTCCGCCGCGACCGTGATCTGCAACGCCCCCTCAGGCACTGACGTGGCCGTCGGGGGAACAGGCGTGGCTGTCGGTGTCGGGGTCCCTGAAGTGTTGCGGATGCGGAGCATCAACGTGTCGCCGTTTTCCCATGGCGCACTCGTGAGGCTCCATGTCCACGTCGCGGCCGTCTGATTGACGGTGGCGTTCGAAACGTCCAGGGAGGTGCCGATGGAGCCGTCCAACTTGATGAAGTCCAGCGTCTTCCCGGACAACGAGACGTGGTCATCCAAGGTCAGGACGACCTCATCATCGTCCTCATCCCACACGATGCTCTCGATCTCATAGTCATCGCTGCCGACCGTGAACTCATCCGGGTCAATAACGCCGTTCGACGCATCCGCGCCGACAGTCGTGCCGATGGTGACCGGATCAAAGAAGGCCTCATGGAGGGTGCCAGCAGGGGCGATGACGGTAATTGTCCAATCGTGACTTAGGGCATAGTTGCAGGGCAGGAAACTGGTCCACACCTCCTTGCGGATCACCTCGTATGCACCAGCCGGGAGGGGACGCGCCGTCGTGAGACTCTCGGTGTATCGGATCACGTCAACACCTGCCGTCAGTTTTCCGTCTTCATCTATGTCGTACGGATCCCCCAGGACTTGCGTAACTCTGAATAACTTAGCGGCGTCCCCTTCAAACCATGTCCTTCCTGTTTGACTGGGATACTGGCCCGCTCCCGGTCTTTCATCCAGGACGGTGTTGGCGGGCTGGCCGGATTCGAGCGTGCTGTATCGCGGTTTCTCTAGCTGCAATATCCTGCCATCCAACCCCTTGAAGTATCGATTTACGCGTTCTAATTCGTACTTCGCCCTGACGCATTCCTTGTACGCCTCCGATCCGTCGCCTCCATTCAACTCGGCCGTCACCTCGCTGATGCGTGTCTTCAGAGCGCTGAGGGCAATCGTTGGCGTGGTGGTAGAACTTGCCTGTGCCCCTGCGGCTCCTTCCCCGGTGGCTCTTTCCTGACGTGGAACATCCAACAGGAATTCCTGACTGTTGCTGCCGGAACTAGCACTCGAGCTCCCCCTACTCCCAGTGGCGGGCAGCCAGCGCTTGTTATTCAGACTGTGCAGGCTATAACGATCATCGGCATAGTAGTTTACTCCCAGACTGTACTTGTCTGTGAACCTGTCCCCAAACTCCGAGGCGAAGGAGATATCCGGGAACAGGAAGATAATCGCTTCCCTATCATCCCATCGAGCGTCCCGATCGGCGAGGATACTCGCTTTCCAAGCCTCTGCCTCTTCACGAGTGCTATAGCCTTGGGTAAACCACACCGCCGTGATACTGGAAGAACCGGACCCTTTCAGATATTCACTGACGTTGAGGCCGAACTCCATGATGGCCCTGTGTTCCTCGTCACGACTGATAATGTCGGACGAGAACGAGGTCATTGTTGCCCTCACAATCACGGGATGATTGGCAATTTTCTCCTCAATTGAGGTGTCCCCCGTCACGTCATAGAGTGGTTGCGAGCCCGCCATAGGTGTAACCGGAGTTTCCGTTGAACCGTTGTCTTGGGTGAAAAGGCCGCAGCCGAGCAGAAGAGCGATCAACGGAATAATGACAATCGTACGCAGAATCATTTTGTTCCTCCCATGCTCTAATGCGCCGTATGGAGGATATAAATGGCCCTAAGTTGAGCCAGGTCCTCGGGTGTTACCTCAGCGTCCTTATCTTTGAGGCGCGCATTCATCACGGCGGACAGATGATCCATTGAGGGATCCGCATAGAAGTCATGCAGTCCCAGCGTATGCCCGAACTCGTGCAGCACGATGTGGCCCGCATATAAGTAGCGCGTTGACCTGTTGAGACCAACCAGTTCACCATTCGAATCCTTATCCGCAGTCCATATAAACTGTGTAGGTTCCCATGCGCCAGGATCGACTTCCCAAACTCCCCACGGCGGTTCTTCAAACAACATATCCCTGTCTTCCAAGTGCGCGTTTAATGGGGAAACTGGCACACAGGCGACCCCGGGGCCACAGCCCTCCCTGCGGCCGATGGTCTTTATCGTGATGGTGTAACGGTCAGTAGTATCGGTGTCACAATCTTGTTCGGCGCAGATTCGCAGTCCCAAGTCCTTGGTCAGTGAACTGCTCTCGAGTGCGGACGTCCAGGTCGCAACTGCCGTTGGTATGGCATTGCGAATAAGGTCGTTGCCCATATTCTCGTCAATCTTGTACTTGGCAGTGTGATCTGCCTGATGGCCTATGTCTGTAGGGGTCGGCGCAGTTGCTGAATAGGGGTCAGATTTAATTCCATCGTCGGGGTCGGTGTGATCATTGTGGGCTATGACTTTGAAGATGTACTCGGTCCCCGGATACAGCCCGGTGACATCGACACTGGTTCTCTTAGTGCTGGTGAACGTCGGAGTAGTGTCGGCCGATGAGATCGCCACTTGATAGCTCGTCGCTCCATCTGAGGTCTGCCAACTGAGACTTATCCCCCTGCCACCGATCATGCTTTTGGCATTTAGGCCGGTTGGCTTCTCCGGCCGTTCGTCTTCCACCAGAGTCGATACCTCGTCCGACGGGGCGGAAGTCCCGTGCGAGTTTCGAGACTTGACACGGTGGATGACTGTCTCTCCAGGCTCCAGCCCGCTAATCGTGGCGGTGACGACGGTTGCTCTCGCCGCTATGGTTATTGTGACGTCCGGCAGTTCGGAAGATGGAAGGGCGATCCACTGATCCGGCAAACCTGTTCTGACTACCTTCTGTTCGACAACGTAGCCTGTCGCTCCGTCAACCGGAGACCACGTAAAGACAATCTCGCCGTGATTGAAGGACGTAGGCTGCGAGACTGTAGGCGACGCGGGAGCGTCCGGTGATGGCGTCGGAGTATCGGTTGGCGGAGGTGGTAGGCAAGCTCCAGGGCACGGTGTAGGCGTGGGTGTTGGTGGCGTGTTAACTGTAATGGTGAAGGTCTGGGATTCGGTTGCAGTAGTGGGCGAGGCGCTGTCCGTGACGGTGTAGGTTACTGTGCTCCCCCCGGCCGCCGTCGGCGTGCCGGAGACCTGGCGCGTGGATGCGTCGAACGACAGGCCGTCGGGCAGGCCGCTAATGCTGTAGGTATAGGGCGTGGTTCCGCCGGTTGCCGCCGGGAGAGTGTACGCCGTTATAGCCTGATCCTTCTGGAACGTCTTGTCATCAGGATCGGGCAACGCGAGGCATCCAATTGTTGTGGTGCTGATGGAGTCAATCGCAGAGGGCGGCCCATAGGCATATCTGTACGTCCTCCCATCCCCATACGCGGACACGCGGAAATAGTTCGTGCCGCCACAACTGGCCAGGTAGAGGTTGCCCCATGTCCTTGCTGCTCGCCCTTGCGGAGGGTCCTCGGCTATGATTGGCAGGACGCTGCTCCACGAACCTCCGCTTCCAATTCGCCGCTCGACCCGGTAACTGGAGGCTTCTGGCATGAACGTCCACCGCACATTAGCTCTTTTGATTGTGCCCAATGGTGTCGCGGCCGTTACCGAGACGCCTGTTACTGCAGGTGGCGTGGGCAAAGGTGTTGGCGTCGGCGGGACGGGTGTATTTGTTGGCGGAACGGGGGTATTTGTCGGCGGGACAGGTGTATTCGTTGGCGGAACGGGGGTATTTGTCGGCGGGACAGGTGTGTCCGTCGGCGGGGGTGGGATGGGTGTGGGTGTGGGATCCGGATCGATCGGATGGAAGGGAACGTAGGGCACGGGCGTCGCTGTCGGCGGGGCGGGTGTAGGGGTGGGATTGTATCCTCCTCCCTTGGTACCGCTCACCTGGGCGAGAACCAGCGTTGCGTGCGAGGGCATCGTTCCTGTGGACAGCAATGCGATTGCCGTCAGCAGCACTCCGACGACAGCCACCGCCGCCAACACGCTGGGCCACACCCGTTCTTTGTCACCGTCTCGCATCACTGACACCCATACGCGCCTCATCTTTGGGCGCGACGAAACATGCGCTTTTACAACGCTATGGAGCCAGCGTACAGAACAGATATAACTTTACTGTAACTATCATGCTTATATACATGACGTTTTATAACTATTCGGGAATTTTGGGCATTATGCCCCCTTTGGCGTTACGGGTTTGAGTTACGTATTGAGGCTTTGGATTCCTCGGCTGCGCTCGGAATGACAGAGTAAGACGCTTGGAATGATGGAATAGGTGATTCCCCGTTCGGGAGCCCCCTTCGACAAGCTCAGGGCGAACGGAGAAGGTTCTGGAATCCCGTGTCAAGCAAGGAAATGACGGACCCCGCCGGAACGCGGCAACCTGGTCGTTGGGCAGACAGAGCCGGGACGCGATCTTAAGCCGTAACGCAGTTACCGGATTGCGCCGGATTCTTGGTTGGCGGCGTAGTCTTCGTCGGTGAGGCCCAGCAGGGTCTTGAAGACGTAGTCGTTGTGGACGCCGATCCAGGGCGGGGGGCCATCGCCGTGGGCTTCCGCAAGGGAGGGAATGCCGGGGAGACCCTGGTGGGAGAGATCGCCCCACGGCGGCTCATGGACATCCACGATGTGGCCGCGCTGCCGGAAGTGGACGTCTGAGTAGAGGTCCTCGCCGGTGTACTTGGCTCCTGCCGGAACGCCGTTGTTCTGTAGGATTCGCATGACCTGCCGCTTGGTGTAGCCGCTCGTCCATTCGCCTATCTGGGCGTCGAGTTCGTCTTTGGCGACGATACGACCGGAATGCGTGGAATAGATGGGGTCCTGCGCCCACGTTGGCGAGCCCATCGCGTTCACGAATCCCTGCCATTCCTCATTGGTCTCAACGGAGACTACAACCCATTCATCGTCGCCCTTGCAGGGGTATGCGCCGTAGGGAGCATAGTGGCTGCCGAGGATTTCGCCGTAGCCCATCGCTTCCCATTCATGGCCGTTGACGGTGGAATCCAGAATGGCAGGGCCCATGATCGCGCCCTGCGCCTCCACCTGCGCGAGTTCAATGAACTGCCCCTTGCCGGTGAGGTCGCGGTATTCAAGGGCGGCGATGGAGGACAGAGCGACCAGGCTCGCACCGAGGTAGTCGGGGATAACGAGTTTGCCGTGCGCGGCCATCTCGGATTCCTTGAATCCCCACATGGAGCAGAGGCCGGTGTAGGCGACAAGCTGGTTGCCCCATGTGACCCATGAGGTGAGGGGGCCGTCCAACCCCATGCCGGGCGCGGTGATCTGGACCACGCCGGGGTTGATCTCACTGTTGTGCTCCCACCCAAAGCCGAGGCGGTCGATGACGCGCGGAGAGAAATTGTCAACGAAGACATCGCTCTCCTCGAGCAGTCTGTCCATGAGCTTCTTGCCGTCCTCGTGGCGCAGGTCGATGGTGGCGCTGAGCTTGTTGCGATTCATGTCCGGGTAGAGGGGGCTGTTCTCGTCACGGTTGGCGACAAGCAGCTCTGACTCCACCTTGATGACCTCCGCGCCGTAGAAGCCGAGGAACATGGTGCCGATGGGCCCAGCGAAGAATCGGGTGAGGTCGGCGACCCGGACACCTGAAAGCATGGAGTCGTCCTGCGCGTGGCCGTTGCGAGAGGCGGAGGCGGCGATAGGTTGCCGTCCGTTTTGCGCTTCGGTCAGGATTTCCTGCTGATGCTGTCCCAACTTGGGGGAGTGCCGCCACGCGCGCATAGGCGTCTCATACATCTTGAAGAGGAAGCCGGGGGCACGGTATTTGCCGATGACGGGGTGTTCAAGCTCCTGGATCCACTGCCGGTAGGTGAGTTGGGGACTGGTGAGGAAATCGCCGGGCGTGTTGACGGGCGCGCAGGGCAGGCCGCGACGCTGGCACTCCTCGACGAACTCGTCGGCGTCGAACTGCTCGATGAACGACTGGAAGAGGGCGTTGATAACGTCCTCGTTCGCCATGCGGTATTCCTGGTCGTCCCACTCGGGCTCGGAGAGGACGGCGTCCTCCATCCACTCACGCGTCAGGAGATGCCAGTGGGGGAGGATGTAGATGGCGAGATAGACGTAGCGGCCGTCCCGGCTGCGGAAGATGTTGGACGCGCCGCCCTGTGGCTTGGCGCCGTTGCGCTCAACAATCTCACTGCGCTGGGTGTAGCGGGCGATGGCGCTGGAGCCCATGTAGGTTGTGGCCTCCGCGATGGAGAGATCGATGCGCTGACCCGCGCCTGTGAGGCGGGCGTGGCGGATGCCGGCCAGCGTGAGATAGGCGGCGTGGACAGATGCGACCTGGTAGGTCTGGTGGGCGGGCGTGACAACGGGCGGCATCGTGTCATCGCCCTGCGCGCTCATGAATCCGGAGAGGGCCTCAATAACGGCGTGCCCGCCCTTGTAGTCGGAATAGGGGCCCCATTGGCCGAATGGGGTCATGGAGGTGGTGACGAGATAAGGGTTGCGCTCAAGCAGGGCTTCCTGCGTGAGACCGAGGGATTCGAGGGTGCCGGGATGAGTGGCCTCAATCAGGGCATCTGCGCTTGCAAGGAGATCGACGAAAGTCTGGCGGTCGGTTTCGGAGTTCATGATGTCGAGGACGATAGAGCGCTTGTTGAGGTTAGCGTTGATGAAGGTGAGACTGCGCTCCGGGTCCTGGACGTTGCCGGCGAAGGGGGGCATGTGACGGTTGGGGTCGCCTCCGGGAGGCTCGACCTTGATGACATCGGCACCGAGGTCGCCGAGCCATCGTGCGGCATATGAGGCGGGAATATCGCCGTACTCGACGATGCGCAGGTGGCTGAGCGCGGCCTGCTGATCGTTCCCGGAATTGCCGTTGCTATTCGTACCCGTCATTTCTCCGTCCCCTCATCGCGAGTTCTATAGGTGATTGTACGAGGTTTGGGGTGGGTGGGGCGCTCATCCTTTGACAAGTTCAGGATGAGCGGATTGTACTCCTGTGCCTACCCAACAGCTATGATTAACGTCACCCCCTGCAGCGATGGAAGCCAGCAAAGGAGCTAGGCAGTGAGATCGATGCCGGGGGTTGGGTTTGCCGTAGTTTGGATCATATTTGTAGCGACAGTAGCAGCGGGGTGCGGTGAAGAGGTGGCCACGACGATGCCCGCCGATATCACCGGGCCCTCAACAACTGTTGAACAGGCGACAGCAAATTCGGCACTAACGCCGGCACACACTCCTACTCCGACAGTTATTCCAACCGCTACTCCCGTACCACCAACTCCGACGCCTTCACAGACATATGGAGAGGTCACGGTCTCGCAGTTGAACTGGTACACGGATGAAGAGACAGACCGGGAAGCGAAAGGGCACCTCGTTCTCTTGCTTCTGGAAATCTCCGAGAACTATCCACTTCTTTTTGAGGCGTTGATCCAGAAGTCCTGGCTAAACCCGGAAGATGTACCTTCGAGTTTCTTCAGGGTCAACGAGGCAATCGATCTCTTACGACGAGTAGCTGACCTCACCGATGGCGAATCAATGGCCATCACGATCCTGGGCATGCCGTTCCTCGACTCCATCGACAGCGATGATCGAATACTCCTTGACAGTCTCGGTTACATGTTGAAGGGACGCGCCGAACCGTTCAATGCATTCCTGGAACTTCTAGCCGCGGACGGTGGGCTGATGAATGGCGCCGAGAGAGTTGACGTCTATTACGCGTACATGGAAGCCCAGGATCCGACGTGGCTGAACCGCGTATTTGGAGATATGGAACCGAGGCCCCAGGACTTCTACGTGATTGGGGACATGATTGAACTTTATGCGGCTTCTCCGGACATTTATTTCGCCGTGTCCGCCAATATGAATGAACTCCGCAGGAGCACGGAGTTTGTAGAAAGGGTTGTTGAGCTTGCGTCCCTGGACACGGAGACTGCTGCGTGGCTAGCCCGGATGCCATTCAACAGCGTTCAAAACAGCCTCAACGGCACGGTGTGGGACTTCATGATTCTGGCCGCGAAGGCGGATAGGGATTCAACGGGATTGATCCGTGAGAAGTATGAGATGGAAGGGGTAGTGCTGGACCATACGAACCTGGCTCTCGCGCTAATGGATGCGGCATCCACCTTTGCTCCGGATGAGACGGAAATCATCCGATCCTATGGATGGGTGCAAGACGGATTTGACGGGGCAGCAATCAAGGAAAGGAACTCGGTGGTGTACGCATCCTCGGGCCTGGAGCAGCAGACAGTCAAAGACATCCTGTGGGCGGTTCATTTGAATGATGCCTGGGTCCAGAAACTCATTGTCAAGGACTGGATGAAAGACACTCTGACGTCCCATGAGGAATTCGTCCTGACCTGGCTTGATATATTCTCTGACCCGCTGGCCGAGGTGCTGCTCGACATGCAGTTTCTTCACGACGTGGACAGCGAGGACGCGGGGATCTTCGCCTCAATCATCCTATTTCTGGAGACATCCTATGGTGAGGGCGGAGCTTCGTTCTCTGAGGTGCTCGCCGATGGCCGGATCGGCGGCGAGATTACTGATGCCAACCGGCACTTGGTGGAGTCCGTAATCGATGACGTGCTGGAGAGGAACGGGCTCTAGAGCGGCGTTGTCTGGATGAGAAGGCGGGGGCGGCGGCGGGTGTCTTTGTAGATGACGTTGTTGAGTTCTTCTCGAACGGCGGATTCTATGGCACGCAGGCCCGAGGCGGGGTTGGAGATTGCGGTGTCCTGGGCTTTGGCGACGGCATCTTCCACTATTTCCACCAAGCCGGCACAGAGGTCATCGGCGCGTTCCTGGTCAAGGAATCCAAGCGTCGAGATCACCGGATCCCCCACGAGGTCAAAGGTCTCGGAGTCAATCGGCAGGGAGACGGAGACGATGCCGTCACGGGATAGGGCGGCACGCTCGCGCAGGACCTCGTTATCAACGCTGCCGACGTGGATGCCGGAGACGAACCTGTCTCGCAGATCGAGATTCTCAGCGATCCGGGCATCACCCGCTTCGTCGATTTCGAGCACCTCGCCGTCGGTCAAGAGAAAGATGTTGTCGTCCGGGATGCCGACGGATTCGGCGAGACGGGTATGGTGAACGAGATGCCGATATTCACCCTGAACCGGCACGAAATAGCGCGGCTTGGTCAGGCGCAAGATGAGCCTCAGCTCTTCCTGGCTGGCATGGCCGCGGACATGTACCTCCTCCGTCCGGCTGTAAAGAACGTCCGCGCCCAAACGGAACAGGCTATCGATCGTCTGCGCGACGAGTGTTTCATTACCCGGTATTGGGTTCGCGGAAATGATGACGGTGTCGCCCGGCTGAATGCTGACCTGTTGATGGACGCCGCGCGCCATGAGGGCCAACGCGGATGTCGGCTCGCCCTGTGAGCCGGTCGCCATAATCACGGTTTCTTCGGGAAGGTTCGACTCAATCTGGTTGGCGGGAATCATCAGGCCGTCCGGGACGCGGAGATAGCCGAGCTCAGTGGCGATGCGGACATTGTCGACCATGCTGCGGCCGATGACTGCGAGCCGGCGGCCGTGCGCTGCCGCAGCATCCGCGACCTGCTGGATGCGGGAGATGAGGGAGGCGAAGCTGGCGACGATAACTCGCCCATTCGCCTCTCCAATCAAACGGTGCAGGGCTTTTCCGACAACCGCCTCAGACGGCGTGTAGCCGGAGACGTCGGCGTACGTGGAATCAGACATGAGCAGCAGGACGCCCTCTTCTCCTGCCTGCGCCAGGCGATGAAAGTCCGTGGGTTTGCCATCTACGGGGGTGTGGTCAAGCTTGAAATCGCCAGTGTGGATGATAGTGCCGACGGGGGTGTCAATGATGATGCCAGTGGCATCCGGGATGGAGTGGTTGACGCGGAACAAGGTGACATCAAACACGCCGAGGCTGAACGTGTCACCCGGTTCGACAGTTTCAAGGGTTGCGCCGCGCAGTCGGCGGGACTCACGGAGCTTGACGGAGACGAGGCCGATGGTGAGGGCGCTGCCGTAGACGGGTACGCCGAGTTCCGGGAGGATGTGGGGCAGGCCGCCGATGTGATCCTCATGGCCGTGGGTGATGACGACGCCGACGACGTTCTCAGCACGGTCGATGACATATTGGGCGTCCGGCAGGATGATATCGACGCCGTGGTGCGCCTCATCCGGGAACATGAGTCCGCAGTCGATGATGAGGATGTCCTCGCCGAACTCGATGGCCATCATGTTCTTGCCAATTTCACCAAGCCCGCCGAGCGGGATGATGCGGAGGTTGGAGGAGGCGGTGGACATTAGAAGAGGGTTGGCTGCTCTCCGGCATTATCGCTTTGGCCGGAATCGTCAGCGCTATACGCTGCCTGTTGGTCCGCGACTGCGCCGGTGAGACGGCGACGGGCGGTCTCAAGGGCGGTGGGGAGGTTTTTGAAATCCTCAACGATGACATCACGCAGTCGCTGCTGGTGCAGGGCGGCGGCAGGGTGGTAGATGGGGTAGACGGCGAGGCCGTCCTTGTAGAGGAGTTGGCCACGGGCGCGGGAGATTGATTGGCGGGGAAAGAGGCGCGTCAATGAGAAGCGGCCGAGGGTAACGAGCAGGGTGGGATTGACCAGCTCAAGCTGCCTGCGGAGGTAGAGGGACTCGCAGGTGTCCAGCTCGTCATTCTGGGGGTCACGATTGTCGGGCGGGCGGCACTTGACGGTGTTCGTGATGTAGACATCCTTGCGCGACCAGCCGATTGAGGCGAGTAGTTCATCAAGGAATTTTCCGGCTGCGCCGACGAATGGGCGTCCCTGCTGGTCTTCGTAGTAGCCCGGCCCCTCACCGATGAACATGACATCGGCGTTGGGCGCACCCTCACCGGGGACGGCGTTCGTGCGGCCCTGGGCGAGTCGGCATTCCGTGCAGACCGCGATTTCACCGGCGATGGCGCGGAGCGCCTCGGCGGCGTCAGCCGTTGGCGACGCCATGGCCATTAGGGATTGGGACGGGTTCTTCGACTCTCGTCATGAACCACGTCCCAAAGGTCTTACGGTGGATCCCCGGTCTACTCGTCAGCGATTCCAACCTCATCCTTGAAGTAGTTGATCGCGTCCTGGACGGTGAGAATCTTCTCCGCGTCTTCGTCCGAGATGGAGAATTCGGCGCTCTTCTCAAATTCCTCTTCGAACGCCATCACGAGTTCAACCATATCGAGCGAATCGACGTTGAGATCCTCAGTGAATGACGCTCCGGGGGTGACGTTTTCCTCTTCGACGCCAAGCTGCGCGACGATGACCTCTTTGACCCTCTCTTCAACGGTAGCCACGTGACAATCCCTCCCTGCGCTGAGTATTACTTCCTGTGATTACACATTAGGGGGCATTCGTGAGTTCCGCAAGCACGCCGCCCAAGACGCCGTGAACGAAGCGCGCCGACGATTCCGCGCCGTATGTGCGGGCAAGTTCAACGGCTTCATCGATAGCGATTGCCGCAGGCACGCGTTCATGCGTTATCTCGGACAGCGCGAGACGCAAGGCGTTGCGGTCGACGGCGGCAAGCTGGCTGACCGGGTAGGCGGTGGCGTGCTCCTGGATCAGGCGATCAAGGCGCTCCTCGTCCTGTTGGACATCTGCGATAAGGGCGGCTGCGTAGGAGAGGACGGATTCGCGATCGGCGTCCTCAATGAAATCGTCGGCGATGCGGCCAACTGAGTCTGCGGGCAGGTGCTTGACGGCATCCCACTCATAGAGGGCCTGGAGCGCGATGGCGCGGGCGCTGCGGCGCGATTCGATAAATTTTTTGGAGTTGGTCTCGTCGGTGTTAACCACCGCGTTGGCAACAGAGTCCACGTCGCCGTCAACAAGGGGGTCGTTGGCGGCGTCCGCTGAGGCCGGTGACATGGTCGTCTGCCGCTCAGGCTTCGAGGGCCTCAAGCTCCTCCAGGTTGCTGACGTTGATGGTCTCCGCTTCTTCGAAGGCTCGCTTGACGAGGCCGGTGAGAACCTTGCCGGGTCCGAGCTCGATGAATGTGGTCACGCCGTTGTCACGGAGGTATTCCACGGTACGGAACCACTGCACAGAGCTGCGGATCTGGCTGGCAAGCTCATCGACAACCTCGTCTGCCGTCTCGAGCGGCTGAGCGGTGACGTTGCCGACGACCGGGAAGGTGGGGGCGGAGATGGACGCGCCTTCAAGGGCGGTGCGCATCCCTGGGACTGCCGGGTCCATCAGCGAGGAATGGAACGCGGCACTGACATTGAGACGAACGACGCGCCGGGCGCCCCTCTCCTCTGCCAGTTTCTCGGCCGCTTCAATCCCCGCGACGGAGCCGCTGATTGCGATCTGTCCCACGGCATTCAAATTGGCCATGTCCACACCGGTCTCGTCGCAGATTGCCCTTAGATCGTCCTCCCCCATGCCGATGATGGCGCTCATGGTGCCTTCCTGTTCATCGCCCGCAGCCTGCATGAGGCGGCCGCGCTCACGAACGAGCTTGACGGCGTCGCTGAACGTCATCGACCCGGCGGCGACGAGGGACGAATACTCGCCCAGGCTGTGGCCGGCGGTGTGGGATGGCGTGAGTCCCTTGTCTCCAAGTATTTCCCGCGCTGCTTCAAGCGTGGCGACGGATGCGGTGAGAATGGCGGGCTGGGTGTTGATGGTCTGCGTGAGGTCCTCCATGGGGCCTTCAAAGCAGAGCTGGGAGAGTGAGAACCCAAGTGCCTGATCGGCTTCGTCAAAGATGGCCTTTGCCGCAGGGACGGCGTCATAGAGATCCTTGCCCATGCCCACTGCCTGGGCACCCTGGCCTGGAAAGAGATACGCGACTGTCATTTTCGGCTACTCCCTCTGTGTCCTTTGTCCTCGCGCTGGCGCCCTCTCCGTTAGGTACGTTGGCCTGCCCCGGGCGCAGTGGGGCGGGTCCATTAGTTGTCGTCGAGCGGGTTATTCGGCGGCGCGGCGAGGTGTGATGACCTGCCTGCCGTTGTACATGCCGCAGGTTGGGCAGACGCGATGGGGAATCATTTGGCTAGGGCATGAGGGGCACTGGATAGTGAGGATACGTGAGCGGGCGGTGTGCGCCATGCGCTTGTTCTGGCGAGCGCGGGAGCGTCGCCGTTTAGGCAATGGAGGCATATTTTAAGGGCCTTTCCAGCTTTGAGAGCTTAGCTGATGTTCGGTTATTTTTCGTCGTCAGATTTGGCAGCCCACAGCTCTTGCAACTTGGCCCACTCACTGCGAGCGGGTATGGGCGGACATTTGCAGGATACCGTATTGCGGTCGACTCCGCACTGTGGGCAGAGGCCGAGGCAATCGGCCTTGCAGATAGGGTTCTGCGGTTCATGCATGATTAGGTACTGGCGGACGGCATCAGCAACGTCAAGGTGATGCTGTTCGTTGATCTGCAGGTCCTCGAACGTGTCGCGCTCCGGCATTTTGTGGCCGGTCGAGATATCGATGACGGGAAAGAATTCCTCGTCGAACGAGAATTGGAGCTTGTGGGGGTAAGGCTTGAGACAGAGGGAGCACGTCTGCTGATTCTCAGCGTCGCACGTGGCGGAGACGAGGATTCCGGCGTCGGTGCGCATGAGTTCGGCCTGGCAGTTGACGATTGCGCTGCCCACGTCTTCACCGATGAAGCCGTATGATCGGCGTGCGCCGATGGGTTCCTGCATAAGGCCGCTGACGTTTATCAGCATTTTCGAACTTCGCGATTTGGGTTGGTTGGCCTATAAGTTGGTTTGCCGCGTTCCGGCGATGGCGGCTGTCAGCGTTTTCTCAACTTCCTGCTCTGTGTTGGTTGGCCTATTGGGTTTAGCTGTCCGCGTTCCGGCAAAGGCTGCTACTGCCGCGTTAGTCGTCTCCTGCACCTTAACCCCTCTCCAGTGGGAGAGGGGACAGTAATGGATTCCGGCTTTCGCCGGATGGAGGAGATGCCCGGTCAGTCCTGTTCGGGGGCAGGGGTGCCTGTCACTTCGCGCGTGAAGTCGACGATTTCCTTGAGGCTGGTGCCGGGTCCGAAGATGCCCGCGATGCCCATGTCTGTGAGGGCGTCATAGTCTTCCTTTGGGATGATGCCGCCGGAGAACACGGGTATCTCGAGACCATTTTCGCGGAGGCCGTTCACGATGGCAGGGAGGAGATCAAGGTGCGCGCCGGAGAGGATGCTGAGCCCGATGGCGTCCACATCCTCCTGCACGGCGGCCTGGACGATCATCTCAGGTGTCTGGCGAATGCCTGTGTAGATGACTTCAAAGCCGGCGTCGCGCAGTGCTCTGGCGACGACCTTTGCGCCGCGGTCGTGGCCGTCAAGGCCGGGTTTGGCAATAAGAACTCGCGCTGGGGCTGTTGCTGTAGTCATTGCTATCACTCCTCTCCCTGGGGCGTTCGGTACGTGCCGTTCCGCCCTTAGTGCGCCGCGTTGTCCGCGGGCTGCGTGCGGTTCATGCCCGCATGAGCCGCGTCACGCTGCGCTATCAATACCAGAGTACCGAGAAAATCAAGAGGGTGGACAGCACGGAGAACGTTGGTGGGCTCGCCGTCGTCCACGATGATACGCACGCCTGCCGCGCGGACTCTCTCCTCGACGGCCTCAGGGTCGTCAGTTTCAAGGACTACTGCGTGGAGGCCCTCGCCCATGAGCTTTAGGGCGCGGGCGACGGGGCCGTCCTCTCGCAGGTCTTGCGCGAACTCGACCTCGGCATCACCCGCGTCGAGCCATGCGGTGTCCATTCCGAACCCTTCAGAGACAGCGCGGCGCTTGAGCGGCATCCGGAACAGATGCTGCCAGGTGGCCGACGCCGTGCCGACGTCAGCCGTGCGGATGGTGACGTGGTGGAGGCCGATGTCACGTGACGTGCCGGGGGTGAACAGGGTGGTTTCCTTGATCTCCACGGGGACGCCGCCGGTGCTGGCGGGGCTGATGATGGTGTTCTTGCCGGTGATTCCCTGTTGGGCTTCATGGACTATGAATTCGGCGCCGCGGCTCTTGATCTCCTCGGTGGCCTGCTCTACGTCCTCAACGTGGAAGCTGACATGGTGCATGCCCTCGCCGCGTTCTTCAAGTTGCTTAGCAAGCGGGCTGTCGTCGGTTGTCGGTTGAAGCAGCAAGAGACGGCCAACACGCAGCGGAATAATCGCTGCGCGGTAGCCCTCGTCGTAGGCATCCCGTTTGACAGTGGCGCTCAGGCCAAGGACGTCCTCCACCTTCTGGGCGGCTTCATCAATATCGCGCACAAGGAGGCCGACCTGGTCAAAGCGCTTTAGTAGAAGATCGTTCTGGTCTGTCATCGTGGATGCCTTTCTAAGGCTGACTAGTCGCGTTGGTTGATCATGATGAGGGTGCCGAAGAAGTCCTTGGGGTGGATCACGCGGATGATGCTGTCTCCCTCCGGATCTTCAATGACGCGGATGCCTTGCGCTTTCACATGCTCCGCAAGGCCGGCGGCGTCACTGCTTTCAAGGACGATGCCAAAGACGCCGGGGCCGCGCTCGCTGATGAACTTGGCCAGCGGACCCTCGTCTGAGGTCGGTTGCGCGAATTCAACTTCGGCATTTCCTACGCCCATCCAGCCGGCGATGATGTCGGCATTCTCACGCTCCGATGTCCGGTCGAGGGTGAGACCAAAGCTCTTCGTCCAGTTCGCCACCGCAGCTTCCCGATCCGGGGTGGCGATGGTGATGTGGTGAAGGCTGAGATCGTGTTCAGTTGGGGTGCGGCGCGTGATCTGAGCGACTTCTGTGAGTACGCCGTTTGCGGCGCGGGGGTGGACGAACTCAACGTCGCCCACAAAACCTGTTTCCGGCTCGCCCTGGATAATCTGCACCTCACGCTCTTTCAGGGTGGCAATAGCTTGCCGAATGTCCTCAACCTCAAAGCAGATATGCTGGATGCCCTCGCCGCGCCGCGCCATGAAACGCCCCACGGCGCTTTCCGGGTCTGTAGGCTCCATCAGCTCAAATCGCACGTCTGCGGTGGGCACAAGGGCGGCGATGAGGCCGCGCTCCGGGATGGGTTCCTGGACGGCGATCTTAAGCCCAAAGACCCGCTCAAACGCATCTGTGGCTTCTTTCAGGTCACTAACGACGACGCCGATGTGGTCGATGCTGGTAAACATCTCTAAGGTTGGTCTCCTTTTCTTGCGGTACTAGTCTGTGATGATTCGCTTCGTTCTGGATTCCTCGGTTGCACCGGAATGATGAGGAGTGTTAGACCACAAGGAGCTCCTTGTGCATGCCGAAGACGCCTCGGAGAACATCACAGATCTCACCGGTTGTGGCGCTGGCCTCAACGCAATCGATGATGGCGGGCATGGTGTTTTCGTTGCTCTTCGCGACCTTCTCAAGGTTCTCGAGAGCGGCCTGCGCCTTGTGGACGTCACGATCACGGCGCACCTGGTTGAGGCGGTCGACCTGGCGCTTGGTCTCCTCCGGGTTGATGCGAAGGATTTCCATGGGAGTTTCATCGCCGGACGTGAAGGAGTTGACGCCAACGACAGTGCGCTCGCGACTTTCGACCTGCGTCTGGTACTTGTATGACGCATCGCCGATCTCCTGTTGCTGGAAACCGTTCTCAATAGCGCGGACAGCACCGCCCGCCTTGTCGATGCGCTCAATGTAGGCGCGGGCCTCTTCCTCCAATTTGTCTGTCATTGCCTCGACAAAGTAGGAGCCCGCGAGAGGGTCGACGGTGTCCGTGACGCCGGACTCGTATGCCAGCACCTGCTGCGTTCGAAGTGAGAGGGTCACCGCGTCCTCGGAGGGCAGGGCAAGCGCCTCGTCCTTGGAGTTGACGTGCAGTGACTGGGTGCCGCCGAGGACGGCGGCCAGGGCCTGCAGCGTGGAGCGAACGACGTTGTTGTCGGGCTGCTGGGCCGTCAGCGTAACGCCTGCGGTCTGCGTGTGGAATCGGAGCATCTGGGAGCGGGGGTTCTCCGAGCCGAATCGCTCAACCATGATCTTGGCCCAAAGTCGTCTCGCCGCGCGATACTTGGCGACCTCTTCAAGGAGGTTGGACTGGGCAACGAAGAAGAAGGAGAGCTGCGGGCCGAAGTCATCGACCTTGAGACCAGCCTCAATGGCGGCATCGACATAGGCGATGGCGTCGGCGATGGTGAAAGCGATCTCCTGGGCGGCGGTGCAACCGGCCTCACGCATGTGGTAGCCGCTGATGGAGATGGTGTTCCACGCGGGGGTCTCGGTGGCGCAGTACTCAAAGAGGTCCGTGATGAGGCGCATGGACGGGGCAGGGGGGTAGATGTAGGTGCCCCGCGCAATGTACTCCTTGAGGATGTCGTTCTGGACGGTGCCGCGGAGCTCCTTGGTGGGGACGCCCTCACGCCTCGCGACGGCGATGTAATAGGCGAGAAGGATGCTGGCGGTGGCGTTGATGGTCATGGACGTTGAGACCTTGGCGAGGTCGATGTTGTCAAAAACGATTGCCATGTCCTCAACGTGGGAGACAGGGACGCCGACCTTGCCGACCTCACCTAGGGCGAGGGGGGCATCGGAGTCGTAGCCGGTCTGCGTGGGAAGGTCGAACGCCATGGAGAGGCCGGTCTGGCCCTGCTCAAGCAGGTACTGGTAGCGGCGGTTGGTCTCCTCAGCGGAGGCGAACCCGGCGTACTGGCGCATGGTCCAGAGTCGGCCACGGTACATGGTGGGCTGAACGCCGCGGGTGAAGGGGAAGCGGGCGGGGTAGCCGACCTTGCTGGCGTATTCCGAGTCTGAAACGTCACTGGCGTCATAGAGCGGCTCAATCTCGATTTCAGAGGTGGTCTCGAATCGCTCCTGCCGTTCCTTGTTGCGGGCGACAGCAGGGCCATAGACGCTTTCAAGCCACTGTTCTTTGGACATGTCTGAACCGTTTGTCACAGGCTCATCCTCCCCACCATGATCATGTCGACGGGCGCATTGTTAGCGCAGCCGCGCCGCAATTGTACTCGCAATAGGATACAGCGCGCGCAAATGGCACGCTAGTTGGGGGAGGGTGGCGCGGGGAGGTGGGCTAGGTGGTGGCGGCTTCCGGGTCGAGTTCGATCTGCTCAATCTCTTCCATGAGGGCGGAGACGAACTCGGACTCGGGAACGACGCGGACCTTCTGGCCCTTGCGGAAGATGATGCCGCGGCCATTGCCTGCGGCGATTCCGACGTCGGCGTCCTTGGCCTCGCCGGGGCCGTTGACCTCACAGCCCATGACGGCCACGCGCACGGGCTTGTCCACCTGCTTGAGCGCTTCATCCACCATCTCGGAGTACTTGATGATGTCAACGTCGGCGCGGCCGCAGGACGGGCAGGCGATGAGCGTGACGCCCTTGTTGCGCATGTTGAGCGACTTGAGGATGTCCCATCCGGCCTCGACCTCTCGCACGGGGTCGCCGGCGAGGGAGACGCGGATGGTGTCGCCGATGCCTTCATAGAGGAGGTGGCCAAGGCCGACGGCGCTGCGGATCGAGCCGCTGGACGGCGTGCCCGCTTCCGTAATGCCCAGGTGCAGAGGATAGTCAGTCTGCTCGGCGACGCGCTGGTAAGCCTCGATGGTCATCGGAACATCGAATCCCTTGACGGAGATCTTGATCTGGTCGAAGTCCATCTCTTCAAGGATTCCGACTTCCCACAGGGCGGTCGCAACCATGTGGTCGACGACGGTGTATTCGCCCTCGCCTTCCTGGCTGGCCTTGGCGAGCTTGTTGACGCCGTCCGCGAGGCGATGGAAATCGCCGGTTTTGCCGATGCCGCCGATGGGCGGCAGGGAGCCGAAGTTGACGCCGATGCGGATGGGAATCTCATATTCCTTGGCGAGCGTGACGACCTCACGAACCTTGTCAGCGTCACGGATGTTGCCGGGGTTCAGGCGGATGCCGCTGACACCGCTACGGATGGCCTCAAGGGCGAGCAGGTGATGGAAGTGGATGTCCGCGATGACGGGGATGGGGGCGCGGCTGCAGATCTCCTTGAGGGCCTTGGCGGCGTCCATGTTGGGGACGGCGCAGCGGATGATGTCACACCCGGCGGCGGCAACCTCATATGTCTGCATGATGGTGGCTTCGGCATCGCGCGTGTCCGTCTTGGTCATGGACTGGACGGCGATGGGGGCATCCCCTCCGACGGGGACGTTGCCTACGTGGATTTGCCGAGAAACACGTCGCTCCGGCATGGTCTTTTCTCCTACTGGTAAGGCGACTGAATTCTACCTACAAGATACCACAGGGGTGGTAGGTTGGCGGGTGGTTGAGATGGGTTGTTAGGAAAGGGCTATGGGACTTGCCAAGGATTCACTTTCCCACTTGTTGCAAATCGGCGGCAGATTCTCCCGTAGAATTACGCCCGTTGAAGGCAACTTCCACAGCCTCTTGTATTACATTTGGGGGTACTACTTTGGCGAGGCCGGAGTTTTCCTCGAATATCATTCTTGGCCGTTCTGTCTGCAGGCTTACTGCAATTTCTTGGTAAGGCAAATACGACGAGACCATCCCTATTAGTCCGCTGCTAGTGTTGTGCTTCGTTTCACCAACAGAGGTGATCTCTGGCTTCAATATAACCGGGCCACCACTGTTGCCTGGGAAAATGAATGCATCAATCAGAAAAAGATTGGCGTTACCGTTCACCCAATCTTGAACGCGCGCCATAATGCCCTGCCGTACCACAGCATAGTTACGTTCTTCCCCAGCCTCGCCTAAGGGGAACCCCAAGACAAATACACCGTCTCCTTCGCTCACTTGAACCTCTCGGGCTCGGTCAAGGGTAAAAGTGTTGACATCTGAGGCGAAGAAATTGAATTCGATCCCATCTGTCTCCAACAATCTTGGATTAACTGGCACGACAGCCACGTCGGCGTCAGGGTTTGGATGAACGAACCAAGAGGCCGAGCCGTCAGCGCTTTTCAAGGGTATTCGATAAATCTTTGGATCCGCACCTACCGGCCTATTCAATCGGGCATGGAGAATGTCTACCCTCTTGGACGCCTTCTCAAATACATGGCGATTTGTTACTAGGTAGACCCGATACATCTTTGCGCCATTCTCATTAGTTTCCCCGGTGGGATAACCGTATAAGAAACCTGTTGCAGTGAATTGCATCGCTCCTTCTTTGGAAGGACTACCTAGAGCGACCACGGTGTTCAGATAACCCGGTGGAATTAGAGCCATTGAAACCTCCACGCGATAGGACTTGTGCCTATGACTTCCCTATAAACACACCTCTCCGCTCACTAAGCTCGTTGGTAGCACGTCATGCCGCTCAGGTAGCGTGAGGATTTCAGTACATATACTATTTTACCTAAGTTCCTCACCGTATGTATCCACGCTGAGCGAGGTAATCCTACTCAACTCTCTTTGACTATTTGTCGTCGGAATCCCATACTCATCAACGTCTAGGGTGATCTTGCTTCGTATCGAGCGTTGCAAGGACGGACGATTCCTGTCCTCCTGTGGCTCGATATGGAGCATCCGATTGCCCTAGACAAGCAGTCCGTTCCTTGCCGCAGGAGGGCACTTGAATGTTTGAGAGGTTTCGAGTTCCGTTAGACCCCGACGATTCCGACAAAGACCCTGATGCCAAAGACCTCGACCGGACAAACAGTTGGGTCATTCTTGCCATCGTTATCCAATGGGCAGCGTGCGTTTTCCACGTCTTTCTTGGCGGCTGTACGGTCACGTTGCCCATAATAGAGTTGTCCCTAACCCAATACGCATACCCTTTCAGCACTCTCTCAGTCGATGACTACTACATTCCGCTCCTGTTCTTCGGGAATGTCTACGGGATGTGGGCAGTTCTCTTCGCGATTGCCATTGTCCTCACCATGTTCTTCGGCATTGTTGTCGCGATACAAATGACGCGAGGATTCAGTCGCTTTACAGGAAGAGCACTCATCCTTACCATCGCCGTTGCGCCTTGGCCCGCGGTCCTCCTCTATGTAATCGCCTACTGGGTTGCTCAGGTCAACAAATCTTGATACCGCAAGCTTGCCCGTCATGCCTTCGGATGTGGGGAGGCGTTGTGGCCCTGCGGGCCACGGGGTGGATTCCGGCCTTCGCCGGAATGACGAAGGGAGGCGGCGCTGTGCGTCGCACTGGATTCCCGCCCCGTATCGGAGTACGGGGCATGCTTTCGCGGGAATGACGAACTGGGCTCACCCTTCGACAGGCTCAGGGTGAACGGGTAACTGCGTTCCGGCTCTCGGTTCGCGTTCCGGCATGCTTGCCAGATGAGTCTTTGGATTCCTCGGCTACGCTCGGAATGACGGACGGTTACGGGAGGATGGGGTCTCCCTGGAGGAGGCGGGGGAGGTCTATGCCGACGGTGACGAAGAGGACCATCGAGAGCAGGAAGACGAAGCCGATGAGGTGAACGACGTTCTCGCGCTCCGGTGAGAGGCGTCGTCCGCGTCGGACGACTTCCAGGATGAGGAACGGGATGCGGCCGCCGTCGAGGGCAGGGATGGGCAGCAGGTTCAGGATGCCCAGGTTGAGGCTGAGCAGGGCGACGATGATCAGCAGGGAAATGGGGCCTTGCTGCGCGGCTTCGCCCGTCGCCTGCGCGATGCCCACCGGGCCCGCGATGCCGGGGTTGGTGGAGGAGCTGATGGCGCGACGGATTTCCGTGGCAGTGCCCGTGATCACGTTGCCCATGAGCACGACGCCGTTCCACGGGGCCTGCCAGACGGGGGCGGCGCGGCGCTCAAAGACGGGGTTGAGTAGGCGAATCGACACGCCCATCGGGCCCTCGCCGGGCGGGGGATTGGCGCGCGGGGCAAGGTAGACGGCGAGTGGAACGCTCCCGCGCAGGACGCGCAGCTCTATCTCTTCGCCGTCCGCACGGTTGATGCGGTCGGAGAGTTGACCGAGCGTGAGCACGTCCTGGCCATCCACGCCGCGGATGACATCGCCCACACGGAGGTTGGCCTCATCCGCGGGGGAGCCCGGGGCGACATCCTGGACCACAATTTCGCTGTCGACGAGCCGCTCGACGGGCAGGGAGGCGAGGGCGCTGAAGATGAACCACGCGAACAGGATGTTCACGGCGGAGCCGGCCACAAGCACGGTGAATCGCGCCCAGACGGGTTTGCCTGCGTAACCGTCCGGAATGGTGGGGTCGCTTTCGCCCTCCAAGCGGACGAATCCGCCGACGGGGATCCAATTCAGGGAATAAACAATGCCGTTGCGCCAGATGCCCTTGAGGCGGGGCGGGAAGCCGATACCGAGCTCCCGGACGCGGATGCCGAGTATGCGCGCTGCCCAGAAGTGGCCGAGTTCATGGATGAGCACGAGGAAGCTCAGCACGACGACAAAGGCGGCGATGGTGATGAGGATGGACATTTGATTCCTCGGCTACGCTCGGAATGACATTGAGAGGGCGGCGTTCCGGACGTGGTCGCGGGCCCACGTGTCAGCGGCAAGAAGGTCGTCAAGGGTTGGCCGGTTCACGGGCGTGTGGGCGTCAAGCGCGATCATGATTAAGGACGGTATGGATGTGAATGAGATTGCGCCGGAGAGGAAGAGCTCGACGGCAACTTCGTCGGCAGCGTTGAGGACAGCGGGGTAAGTCTTACCGCTTCGGGCAGCATCGACGGCGAGCCAGAAACACGGGAATCGACCACGCTCCAGTGCTTCGAAAGTGTGGTCAATCGAGTAGTCCAGCTCTCGCCAATCTGAGGGGCGCTCAATGCGCTCCGGGTATGCCAGCGCATACTGGATGGGGAGGCGCATGTCCGGCATAGAGAGCTGCGCCTTGAGCGTGCCGTTGGTGAACTCCACCATCGAGTGGTTGATGCTTTGGCGATGAATCATGACGTCTATGCGGTCGTAGTCGACGTCGTAGAGCCAGCGCGCCTCTATGACTTCAAGCGCCTTGTTCATGAGGGTGGCGGAGTCGATGGTGACCTTGGGGCCCATGCGCCACGTGGGGTGGGCCAGCGCTTCTTCGGGCGTGACGGATTCGAGCTCCGCGTCGTCCCGGGCATAGAAGGGGCCGCCTGAGGCGGTGAGGATCAGGCGGTTTATCGCTTCCTTCGGCTCACCGGCCAGGCATTGCCAGAGGGCGCTGTGCTCGCTGTCAACGGGCAGGAGCGCGGCACCAGTCCGGGCCACCTCGCTCATCACGAGTTCGCCCGCGACGACGAGGATTTCCTTGCTGGCAAAGGCGAGTGTCTTGCCCTCCTTGATAGCAGCGAGGGCAGGGGCAAGGGCGGCGAGGCCGGGTATGGCGAGGACGACGGTGTCCACGTCCGGGCTGCCCGCGATGTGGGCGAGGCCTTCCGGCGTGGCGGCGTCGCCCGTTGCCGAGAGAGCGGGACGAAACTCCGCCATCTGCGCCTGAAAGGCGTCGCTGTCATGTCCTGCGGCAAGCGCGACCACGCGAAATCGGTCGGCATTGCGTCGGACAACATCCAACGTCTGCGTGCCGATGGAGCCTGTCGATCCAAGGACGGCGATGCGTTTCTGCGGTTCGTTCATGTCATTCCATAGTAGTGACGATGGTCACATAGACAAGAACAGCCGGGAGAATCGGCAGCAGTGAATCGAGCCGGTCGAGGATGCCGCCGTGGCCGGGGAGGAGTTGGCCGGAATCCTTGACGTTCGCCGTTCGCTTGAGCCAGGACTCGGCCAGATCTCCCAGTTGGCCAAGCACGGAGAGGCCTGCGCCGAGGAGTATGGCGGACGCAATCGGGAGGGCGTCCAAGTCGATGAACCATGCGAACGCGGCGCTCACGACTGCCGCGCCGATGGTTCCACCTATCGCGCCCTCCCATG